>JAZKFH010000055.1:0-149342 GCA_040386535.1 Myxococcota bacterium
GCGATCCGCCAGGGTCTTGGTTCGCGATGGGTCCCCGTGCGGAGGGGATTGAAACACGGAGGTGTCGTCGCTGCCCGTCTCCGGGGTCTCGGGTTCGCGATGGGTCCCCGTGCGGAGGGGATTGAAACCTCGCGACAGGCACAGTGGCGGAAATGCCCGGCTTCGGTTCGCGATGGGTCCCCGTGCGGAGGGGATTGAAACCTCACCATGTTCCGGATCGTCGTAGCTAAGGGGAGGGTTGGGTTCGCGATCGGTCCCCGTGCGGAGGGGATTGAAACCCCAGCACATGGCGCCAGCGCTCATGCCGCCAGGTTCGCGATGGGTCCCCGTGCGGAGGGGATTGAAACCGGAGGCGTGCGGTAGCGGCCTCCTCGTGGTCGGGTTCGCGATGGGTCCCCGTGCGGAGGGGATTGAAACAGGACGCGGTAACCGAACACTGCCGCCACCAGGGTTCGCGATGGGTCCCCGTGCGGAGGGGATTGAAACGAGGGTGACGGGGCCCTTCTCCAGGCCGATGTTCTGCGGGTTCGCGATGGGTCCCCGTGCGGAGGGGATTGAAACATGGCGGCGTCGGCGTTGGCTTGGTGGCCGATGCCTGGGTTCGCGATGGGTCCCCGTGCGGAGGGGATTGAAACCACCGACCTTGTCGAGGAACACGAGAGTGCCAGGTTCGCGATGGGTCCCCGTGCGGAGGGGATTGAAACGTGGGCGGCGTGCCACAACAGGAGGTACAGCCACAGGTTCGCGATGGGTCCCCGTGCGGAGGGGATTGAAACTCGAACAGAACGGATCCCATGCTCGAGTAGATCGCAGGTTCGCGATGGGTCCCCGTGCGGAGGGGATTGAAACTTCTCCTGGATGTCGTCGAGCGACGCCCAGTTGTCCTGGGGTTCGCGATGGGTCCCCGTGCGGAGGGGATTGTGTAACCGCGCACGTCTGGCACGGTCGCAGCACGCACGTTTCTCGCGGCTCCTCGCCTCGCGGGAATGTAGGCAAGGGCACGCTTGGCGTTCCGTTCCCGACGCTCCCTGGGGGCGGAACGGAACGACGGCGCAGCTCGTTCCCGAGCCTCCGCCTCCGCCCGGTAGCTTGAGAGGGTCGGACCCCATCCAGCTCGGAAGCGGGAGATCCGCTGTCGCCATCCATGTCGCAAGTATGCGGGATCACGGATGGTGGGCGATTCCGGCCGCTCCGGTCACGCGACCGCGCCGTGGCGAACGTGTACGCGGGTGGCGTGGCCGGCCATGCCTTCGGGAGAGAAGTCCCTCCCTTGGACGCCGATCATCATCAGCGCGCGCTCGACCTCTTGCCGCCAGCCTCCGGCCAGGGGGAGGTGGCCCGGGAAGAGGCCCGAGAGGCGCGAGGCCCACCGGTAGGGTGTGCGCCATCGAGGCTTGTCCCCCTCGGGGCGGTCCGCGCCCTCGGGGGCGCAGACCGCCGTGCGGGCGTGCTCCTCCTTCCGCATCAGCGACCAGCTCGACCACCAGGCCGCGACGATGGCGCCGACGCTGTAGAGGCAGCCAGGGAGCACGCCGGGCGGGCGCACCAGGGTGCTCTTGCCGCACGACCGGCAGAGGAAGCGCCGCGACCAACAGCTGACGCGGACGAAGCGGGGCCCTCCGTCGAAGACGGCCACGACCACCTCTCGCGTCCTCAGCCCGTTTCCTTCGAGGACGACAGTCCCGTCGAGTTGGCGGCCGATCGCGGCGCAGTGAGGACAGAAGGCAGGACGGACGGCCGCGACGGGAGGAGCGACGGACAAGGCATGCAGGCTCGCTTTGGCAGCGGCCAGCGGAGCGGGAACGTGTTGGCACATGGACTCCTGGGAGGAGGCCATCGAGTAGCCGGGCAGCGCGCACGGGCGGCGCGGTCGGAAACGGCCCCCAGCCGCGTCGGACGTGCGCAGGGAACGGCTGGTGGGCCGGGTTGAGCGTGAGCGCCTACACGACGGCAACGGCGTCACAACAGCCAGCATCGAAGTTTCAATCCCCTCCGCACGGGGACCCATCGCGAACCTGCGGTGTTCCAGGGCAACGAGATCAACGTGGGCAAGTTTCAATCCCCTCCGCACGGGGACCCATCGCGAACCCCGCGGAAGACAAGGTCGATGCCCTTCATATGCTGAGTTTCAATCCCCTCCGCACGGGGACCCATCGCGAACCTCGTCGCTCTGGCCACGATCGCTGGCGCCGAATTTGGTTTCAATCCCCTCCGCACGGGGACCCATCGCGAACCTTGGTCGTCTACAGGTTGACGGCAAACGACATGCCCGTGTTTCAATCCCCTCCGCACGGGGACCCATCGCGAACCGCTCGACCACGCCTTCCAGGGCACGGTCGGCAAGAAGTTTCAATCCCCTCCGCACGGGGACCCATCGCGAACCGACGGCGGCGCCACCTCGCAGACGAAGTTCGTCGGGTTCGGTTTCAATCCCCTCCG
This sequence comes from Myxococcota bacterium, assembly GCA_040386535.1. Classification (GTDB taxonomy): domain Bacteria; phylum Myxococcota_A; class UBA796; order UBA796; family SXON01; genus CAJBVW01. The sequence goes on from JAZKFH010000055.1 coordinate 2,440, forward strand.
CACGGGGACCCATCGCGAACCACGGCATCACGTTCGTCACCGAGAGTGACGTGGTGACGTTTCAATCCCCTCCGCACGGGGACCCATCGCGAACCGTGAGTTGATGACCGAATAAGGATGGTTGTCGTTTCAATCCCCTCCGCACGGGGACCCATCGCGAACCCGAGTTCACCATCGAGCGCGACAACATCGAGATCACGTTTCAATCCCCTCCGCACGGGGACCTATCGCGAACCGATGCGCGACGAAGACTCGCCGAGCTACGTGTACACGTTTCAATCCCCTCCGCACGGGGACCCATCGCGAACCATAACGGCAACGGCGCAAAGTTGCTGCGGTATGCCAGGTTTCAATCCCCTCCGCACGGGGACCCATCGCGAACCGCGATCAGCGTGAGCAATGGAAGGTGGTAGTGCAGGTTTCAATCCCCTCCGCACGGGGACCCATCGCGAACCGTTCAGGCGCAGATCCTCGAGAAGCTGCGCGAGCAGGGTTTCAATCCCCTCCGCACGGGGACCCATCGCGAACCACATTGAACTTTCAAATCACCTCACCCGGGAACAAGTTTCAATCCCCTCCGCACGGGGACCCATCGCGAACCTTCGCGCTCATCAAGCTCGAACTCGATCCGCACGTCATGTTTCAATCCCCTCCGCACGGGGACCCATCGCGAACCTCATCGCGGCCGGCGACGACGCGGACGGGCAGCAGATGTTTCAATCCCCTCCGCACGGGGACCCATCGCGAACCGGGGGGGGCAAGGGGCGGGGGGATGGGGGGTGGGCGACGTTTCAATCCCCTCCGCACGGGGACCCATCGCGAACCTTCCTCGGTATCGCTTGCGACGCGCAGGAGCCCGCCACGTTTCAATCCCCTCCGCACGGGGACCCATCGCGAACCGGCGGAGACGATGACCCTGACGGACCAGCAGACGTTTCAATCCCCTCCGCACGGGGACCCATCGCGAACCCCGGGGAACGTGCGTCGATTCACGTCGACGTTAAGTTTCAATCCCCTCCGCACGGGGACCCATCGCGAACCTCCGGCCCCAAACCACCACCGTCCGAGGCCACGTATTCAAGCTGAAAAGACCAACCTCCCCGCTCCGTCGCAAGAGGGAAGCGTTCCGTCAGCACCGACAATACCACGCCCTCCCAGATTGTCAAAGATCCGCGGTCCTTTACTCCGCGCGGCGACGCCCGTCCAATCTCGACGACTGAACGCCGGCTTTTGAGGAGAGCGCCGCGTTGATCAGACGCACCCACGCAGCCTCCCCCCTGATGGCGCCAAGTCTACGCCGAGCACCGTGGCAGGCCAGGGCCCGTCCGCTCGGTGCATCCGGGTTTTCGAGTGGTTGAGACGGAGCCCCACTCCGGCCAACACCTGCTCGATCCCCGCGAGCGCCTGTACGCCATCCCCTGGCACGAGCAGCGCGAAGTCGTCGGCGTACCGGACGGCGGCGGCGATCCGTCCCCGCCGCAGCTCCGAGACGATCCACGGGTCGACGCTCGCGCCGAAGTAGGCGTTGGACAGGGCCGGCGACACCGAGGTGCCGGTGGGCACCCCCACCCCCGACTGCCAGGCGCGTAGCCAGCGCCCCACCAGCCACGAACAGAGCTCGTCGGCGACCCCGGCGCCCTGGGCTGGTGTGATCGGCCGAACCGCGCTCGTTCCCCACGGGACCGAGGCCCACGGCGGCCCGCCCCACGGCAAGGCCTCCCACGCGCGCGCGCGCCACGGCACCCCACCAAGCAGCGCCCCCCACGGCAGGCCGCCCCGCGGCGCCCCGCCGGGACTCCAGCGCACCGGCCAAGCCCACCCCAACGCCCGCATGAGAACCCCATGATCCAACGAATCAAACATATCCGCGACATCGCATCGCAGCAACGTGAATTGCCTCGGTAGTGCCGCCCCGAGGCTCTCCACCGCGCCATGACGATCCTTCCCCACACGGTAGCCCCACACATGCTTCGCAAGTCGCGCTTCCAAGTCTGGGTCGGCCAGGGCGCGCCAGGCGTCCATCACCACGCGGTCGCGCGGGGCGGGTTCCCCGATGTCCCGCACCTTGTCGCCCACGCGCAGCTTGTACCGTCGTAGGGGCGAGGGTGCGTAGGTGCGTGCGAGCACCTCCCGATGCAGGCGCCCGGTGGGATCCCCCGCACGCGTGAGCAGCTCGGCCGTCCACCGTTCCGCGAAGGTCACGAGATCCGCTCGAAGTGCCGCCTGGCAGCCCAGCCGACCGCCTCGGTCAGCGCGGCGGCGGTGCTTGCGTTGATGGTGTTTCCCCAGCCGAGAATCCAGCCGACGAGCCACTGTGACACGCCTCGCCCAGCGACCGTCGCCACGAACCCGAGCACGAACTGGGTCGCCATGGCCTGGGTGAGGCTCACGCCGTAGGTGTCCGCGATGGAAATGACCATCGCCGCTTGGATTCCGGTGAGCACGGGGGCGTCGGCGCCGGGCACCTGGGCGAACCCGGCGCCGACCCCGGCGCTGGCGGCGGCGGCCGCGTGGATGATGGTGGAACAGTCACGGGTGGGTGGTTGCATATCGAGAAGACGCGGTGGAACCATCGGAACGGACATCAAATCAGGATCGGATCCGCGTGATCGCCGACGACGGGCGAGCAACCGATCAGCGCCGTGATCCCCGCGCACCCGCGGCAGAGTTGGTAGATCCGCACCGAATCGACCACGGGATCGATGGTGTCTCCGACCATCCGAGTCAATTCGCCCCAGCGTCGGTCGGGGAGGTGCCCCTCGAACACGCTCTTCTGTACGGGGCGCAGGAATCCCTTGAGGCGCTTGAACAGGCGTCCGCGTCGGGTATCGTCCACCACGTCGTAACAGAGCACGAGAACCATGATCTACCCAACCGCCGCGGGGACGAACGCGCTCGCCTCGCCCTCCACGACGCGCCGGAGCTGCTGCGCCTGGGAGGGAAACAGGCCAGCGAGCGTCCAGTCGCCTTCGAGCACGGGGTGGTGGGAACGCTCGGAGAGGCGCCGCGACCAGGCGCGTAGGAACACCTTGCGCCCGACCGGCCCCAGATAGGTGGCGCCGGGCTCCACCTCGCCCTCGTCGTTCACGTCACGCCCGGCCTCGGGCGGCGCGAAGTCCTCGGGGCCGAGCTGGCGCCGGTTGAGCAACGTGAGGACGAAGTTGTCCACGAGGGGGCGGAACGCCTCCGCGAAGTCGAGCGCAAAGGAGGGGCTGCCCCGCGACAGACCGTGGACGATCCCGAGCGAAGGGTCGAGGCCCGCCGTCCGGATCGCCTGCTCCGCGCGTGCGCAAAGGAGCGTATACCCATACGAGAGGCAGGCGTTGACCGGGTCGCGCGGGGGCCTGCGATTGCGGCCCGTCCACGTGAAGGCGGGGTTGGTGAGCAGCGCGGCGAAGCAGCCGAAGTAGCGCTGGGCGGCCATGCCCTCGATCCCCCGCACGGTGTCGAGATCCGGGGCCGTCTCCAGCCGAGTCCGGGCGCCGCGGAGCCAGGCGAGGGTGTCGGCGATGCCTTCGTCACGGAGGTGACGCTGCCGCAAGAGCAGGAGGGAACGCTGGTTCTCGAGCTTGCGCGCGATGAAGGAGCGGCCGAGCACGAGCGCGCGGGCCCCGTCGCACAGCAGCCGGTACTGCTCGACCCGACGGTCGGCCTGGGGGCTCTCCCACCCCACCAGCCGCCCGCGCACCCGCCCATCGAGCGTCAGGAACAGCGTGTCGATGTTCCGGGCGAGGAGGAAGTTGCGACCCGCGATCGTGAGGTCCGCGCCTCCGTACAGATGCACCTCGTCCACCTCGTGCGCCGGCACGGTACGGGTGACAATCCCCCGGCGCAGCACGACGATTGAGCTGCCGCGCGCGGAGAGCTCGCAATCCTGCTCGATCAGCGCCAGGAGCGACATCAGCCCTCCCAACGCAGCGAGGGCACGCCCTCGTCGTCCTCCAGCACCCACTCGCCGCCGCTCACTGCCCACCGCCCGCCGGGCACCCGTCCGAGGCCCTCGACCGCCTCGGCGCGCAGCCGGCCGAGCTCCTCCTGTACCTGCCGCAGCCGGTCCTGGGCGCGTGCCAGGGCCTCGAGCGTCTCCTCGAGCGACCGGGCGGCGGGCTTCCGGGCCGCCTCGAGATCGGTGTGGAGGAGGGGGTGTGCGTACTGACCGGGCCGCACGGGTAGCACGCAATCGCAGCCGACGCGCGTGGCGACGTCGTGCAGCCGCTGGCGCACGCGGGCACAGGACACCGGGCTCCCGCGATGGGGCGCGCCCATGCGCAGCTCGGTTGGAAAACCGGGGACGCGCTCGTACGCGTAGTTCACCGCGCGCACGCCGTCGGGGAGGTGGCCGAGCGAGTGAGCGAGCACCACCGCGGCGTCGCGCGAGAGACGACGCTCGGCGAGCGCCCCCTCGATGGTTGCGCGGATCACGGCGCACCCGCGCATGACCGGCCCGACGTGGGGCGAGGCGTCGAAGTCCGCCTCGGACCAGGCTCCCGGCAGGGCCATCGGCACCACGGGGGGCTCGGAGTCCGCCCGAACGGTGGCCGGGGGAGCCGCCCCCGACGGAGGTGACACGGGCACGGTAGGCAGTGGGATGCGGCGCACTTGGCGGAGCCGCGCCATCGGTGAGGGGAGGGGATCACCGGCGTCGTCGAGCAGGACCGAACGCCGCCCGCTCCGGAGGTGGAGGCCGAGCGGCAGCTTGACCAGGTTGCCGACGCCGCCCGCGCGCAGCTTGCCCTGCTTGGGGAACGACTCGATGGCCAGGCGCGGAGACCCCGGCCGGAGCGCGCTCGCGACCGCCTTGCCCCACGCACACACCGCCTCCGCAGGCACGGGCGCGGGCAGGAAGCACCACAGGTGCCGCCCCTTCCACCCCGAGTCCTCCAGGATCGGGTCGAGCCCGAGCGCCCGCAGCTCGGTGAGCCATCGTGCCCCTTCCGCGGCCAGCTCCTGCCGCAACGACCGTGCCGCCGCCGGATCCGTGGCGACCGCCGCGATGGCCGCCTTGGTGGCGTCGATGTCGAAGCACACGACGCTACAGGTGTCGTCGGCGCGCACCAGGTACAAGCCGAGCGTCATGGAGCCCGCGAGGTGTGCGCGGACCAGCTCGGGCGTGAGCGGCGCCTCCACGGGGCTGTACCCGACCTCGGCGCCGTTCCGCCACATGCGCGCGTGCAGGTCCTCGCGCCCCGAGTAGAGGTGGCAGTAGCGGACGAGATCCGAGTCGGAGGGCTCGTCCGCGTGTGGATCCGCGGGTGGTTCTTCCGGCTCGACCGCATCCGGTACCACCAGGCCCGCCCGCTTGCGGCACACGGCCGCCCGCTCCCTGTCCCCGCGCTCCTGGTGCAGCTCGGCCAGGGCGCTCCAGGCAACCGCGTCGTCGGGGGCCTGCCGCAGGACCAGCTGCCACGCGCGCATCGCGAGGGTCGCTTCACCCAGGCCTTCGGCCACGCGCGCGAGGCCGGCGGGATCGGCGGGGGCAGGGGAGGCGAGGGCTTCGAGCAACGCGGTGCGCGCCGCGACGAGGTCGCCGTCGAGGAACAGGGCTTTCGGATCGGGCATCGGTGGCCTCCGGGGAGGAGACGCGGCGGCGGGGGTTGTCGGACAGTCGGCGTTCAATGATTGAAAAGAGCTATTCCTGATTCGGATCGGGGGCCGCGCCGCCGCACTCCCCGATCGCCCACCCCGCCGCGCGCGTCCGGTCCCCTGGCGCCCCGCTCCCTCGTCCCGCGACACGACCCCTCGCTTCATGGTACCCCGCCCCCATGCTCGACTCCCTCACCCGCCACACCCTCCTCGTCCGCCCGTTGGACGTCGGTTGGGATCCAACATTCTCCGGGACGATCGTACGGTCGGTCCTCGGGAAGGCGCTTCACGAGCTCGCGTGCGATCGCGAATGCGTGGAGGAGTGTGCCCGGGGCCCTGGCTGTGCCTACCAGGACTACTTCGTTGCCGGGGGCGAGCCTCCTTGGCGTCTCGACGCATCCGCGCTCGACACGCCGCTCGCGCCCCGCGAGATCCGTCCGCTTTCGCTGGTGACCTGGCACCCCGGTGCCTCGGAGTCCCTCCTCGCCGCGCTCCGTCTCGCGCTCCCGCAGGGGCTGGGGCCGAGCGAAAATCGAGTCCGCTTTGCAGTTCAGGAGGAAACGTCGAGCGCGATCGACCTCGTCGCGCGCGCCGGGGTGATCGCGGAGGGGGGCGTGCTCCGGCTGGTCACACCCACCTGGCTTCGGACGCCGACCTGGGACGACACACCCAACCCAAGCGACCTGTTCTCGGCGCTACGCGGTCGCTTGAAGCAGGCCGGCGCGATGAGTCCTGGTCTTCCCTGGGCTGAGCCCGAGCTGGCGGCCAGGCCGATCGGCGGGCGCTACGTCCAGCTCAAGCACCACTCCCAGGCCCAGCAACGCGACTACGAGGTTCGCGGATGGGTTGGGAGCTGGCGGATCCGCCCCACGCCCGCGCAGTCCGTCTGGCTCGCGCTTGCGGAGGCAATCGGGGTAGGGAAGGGGACGACCCGGGGGCAGGGGGTGATTCGGGTGGAGGCCGAGATCGCCTGACGGGTTGGGTCACTGTCCGGAAGAGGCTCGTGGGCGCGTCTCGTCGGGGAGACCGAGAACCGCGAGCCCGGTGCTACCCTCCCGCGGCTCCGACCCCTGCTCCGGAAGGACCCCTGCACCTCACCGTCGCCCCCCACCTGCCGCCGCTCCTCGAGCACCTCGCGGCGCGGGTGCGCGTGCCGCTCTCGTCGCCGTTCGTGGCGGAGCACGTCGTGGTGCCGGCGCGGGCCACGTCCCACTGGCTGGCCGCCGCGCTGTCCGACCGCCTCGGCGTGTGGGCCAACCACTCCGTGTACACGCCGGCCGGGCTGCTCGAGGCGCTGGGCGGAGAAAGCGCCGCCACACCCGGTACGTGGGCGATCGTGGGCGCGCTGCGCAAACTCCCCGCCGCCGTCGGCGCGGACGGGCCCGCCGGCTACGTGGCCGACGATGCCGACGGGCTGCGCACGGTGCAGCTCGCGGGCCGGGTCGCAGCCTTGTTCGACCGGTACGCGCGCTGGCGTCCGGACATGCTGCGCCGTTGGCGGGCGGGAGACGGGCGGACGGGCGGCGAGACGGCAGGCGAGCGCTGGCAGGCGGCGCTCTGGCGGGAGGTGACCGCGGGCGGCGGCGACGTGCCGGCAGCGGTCGCCGACTTCGTCGCCAACGTGGAGCGGCAGGCCCTGCCCGAGCGGCTCTCGGTGTTCGCGGTCGACGTGCTCGCGCCGCTCGAGCTCGAGCTGCTGCACGCGGTGGCGGCCCGGATCGACGTGGCCGTGTACGCGCTGGACGACGCGCCGCTCGTCGCGGCCCTCGCGGCGTCTGGCGTGACGGTGGTGCGCCTCGACGGCCCCGCGGGTGCGGACACCGCGCTCCGACAGGCCCAACGCGGCGGCGTCATCGGCCAGGCCGACGCGAGCGTGCGCCTGCACGTGTGCCACAGCCCCCTGCGCGAGGTCGAGGTGCTCCGCGACGCGCTGCTCCAGCGCTTCGACGCGGACCCCACGCTGCAACCGGAGGACGTGCTCGTGCTCGCGCCCGACATGGATCTGTACGCGCCCGCCGTGCGCGGGGTGTTCGGGACCGCGGCGGACGTGTCCACCGGGCCCGGCGCCCGCGCGTGGTTCCCGGTGAGCCTCGCCGACAGCGCCTCGGCCGTCGACGCGCCCGGGATCGTGGCGTTCCAGCGGATCCTCGCGATCGTAGGCTCGCGGCGGGGACTCTCCGAGGTGGCGGATCTGTTCGCCACGGAGCCGGTGTACCGCCGCTTCGGCGTCGCCGACGGTGAGCTGCTCGCGGTGCGCGCCTGGCTCGTGGCGGCGGCGGTGCGCTGGGGGGAGGACGCGGCGTTCCGCGAGCGCTTCGACAACCCGCCGCTGCCGGAGACCACGTGGCGCTGGGGCCTCGATCGCCTGCTGCTCGGCTACGCGATGGAGGGCGAGGGCACGCGCCTGTTCGGCGGCCTGCTCCCGGTCGACGGCATCGAGGGGCCGGGCGCCCAGCCGCTCGGCGCGCTCTGCACGTTCTGCGACACGCTGTTCACCCATCTCGCCAAGCTCGAGGCCCTCCGCCCGGCCTACGAATGGCCGTCGGTGCTGCTCGACGCGTACGACGCCCTGGTGGACGCGCGCGGCCCGCACGCCCGCGCCCGCGCCGTGATCGTCCGCGTGCTCGACGGGATGGACGGCGACACCGTCGTGGGGCTCGCCGGGGTGCGCGCGTGGCTCGACGGTCGGATCGAGCTCACCGAGACCACTTCGGCGTTCTACGCGGGCGGCATCACCTTCGCCGCGCTCCGGGCCGGCCGGACGGTCCCCGCGCGCGTGGTGTGCCTGCTCGGCCTCGACCACGATCGGCTGCCCCGTGACCCCGCGCGCCTCGCGTTCGACCGCGTGGAGGTCGAGCCGCTCCCCGGCGACACCAACCCGCGCACCGAGGACCGCCTCGCGTTCCGAGCGGCGGTGCGCGCGGCCGGCGAGCACCTGCACCTGTCCCACGTGGGGCACGACATCCGCAGCAACGCCGAGCGGCCCCCGTCCGTGCTCGTAGCGGAGCTGTTCGACGGCCTCGCCGCCGAGGCCCGCCGCGCCCTCACGATCACCCATCCCATGCAGCCGTTCAGCCCCGCCGCGTTCCGCGAGCCGCGACATCCGTCGTACAGCCGGCCCTGGCACGCGGGCGCTGTCGCGCTCACCGGCGAGAAGCTCACCGCCGCGTGCTTCTTCACCGAGCCGCTCGCGCCGCCCGCGCCGGGAGAGCCCGTCGCCCTCGCCAGCCTGATCCACTTCTTCCGCAACCCCGCGGCCGCGCTGCTCCGGGCCCGCCTCGGGCTGGTGTTCGAGCAGGAGCCCGACGGGGTGGAGGACCGCGAGACGATGTCGCTCGACCGCCTCGCGTCCTACGCGGTGGGCGAGCGCCTCGTGACGGCGCTCCTCGCGGGCGGCGACGTGGACACGCTGCGGCCGGTGCTCCTCGCCACGGGAACGCTCCCCCTCGGCACCCCCGGGGTGCGCGCCTACGACGACATCGCCGCCGTCGCGGCGACCATCGCCGCGTGCGCTCTCGCCTGTCCCGCGGGCCCCGCCCGCCCGGCGCTCGATGTCGACCTCGCGCTCGACGTGCCCTCGGTCGCGACGCCGGTGCACCTCGTCGGGCGGGTCGACGACACGCACGCCGCCGGCCTGCGCACGGTCACGTACGGGAGCCTCGTGGCGAAGCGCGCGCTCGCGTCGTGGATCCGGCACCTCGCCAACGTGGGCTCCGGCCATGCTTCGGCCAGCGCCTGGCTCGTCGGGCGCAAGGGCGGGAGCGCGGCGGTGGCGGCGTGGGGCCCGGTGCCGGAGGCCAGGACCCACCTCGCCACGCTGGTGGGGCTGTACCTCGACGGGCAATGCACGCCGCTCCCGTTCATGCCGGCGGCGTCGATGGCCTACGTGGAGGCCCTCGACAAGGCCGAGGGGAAGGGCCTCGGGGACGCCGATGCGCACGAGTGTGCACGGGACGCCGCCCGCGGGGCGTGGGAGGGGGGATGGAGCAACAGCGGCGAGGGCGACGACCCCGCCGTTGCCCGGTGCTTCGACGCCACCGTCGTGGACCAGGCGTGCTTCCACGACACCGCGCTCGCCGTGTTCGGCCCGCTCGTGCGCCAGCGGAGGAACACGCCATGAGCACCGCCACCCCCTTCGACGTCCTCGCCCACCCGCTCGGCGGCGCCCACCTCGTCGAGGCCAGCGCCGGCACGGGCAAGACCTACAACATCACCACGCTCGTGGTGCGGCTCCTGCTCGAGACCGGGCTCCGCATCGACCAGATCCTCGTCGTAACGTTCACCAAGGCCGCCACCGCCGAGCTCACCGGGCGGGTGCGGGCGCGGCTGGCGCAGGCGCTCGCGGCGTTCCGGGCGGGCGCGAGCTCGGACCCCACGCTCGCGGCCCTCGTCGTGAAGCACGCGCGCGCGGACGCCGAGCCCCGCCTCGCCGCGGCCGTGCGCGACTTCGATCAAGCGGCGATCTACACCATCCACAGCTTCTGCCAGCGGGCGCTCGTGTCGTTCGCGTTCGAGTCCGGCGAGCCCTTCGCCTTCACGTTCCTCGAATCGGCGGGTGACCTGTACCGCGAGCTCGGGCTCGACTTCTGGGCGAAGACCGCGTACCCCGCCGAGCGCGCCTGGCTCGACGCCATGGAGGACGTGTACGGCGGCCCGGGCGCCCTCGACGACCTCGCGAAGAAGGCGGCGGAGCGCCCCGATCTGGACCTGCTCCCGGTGACTGGGCGGGCACCGTTGGAGTGCTCCCCGGAGGCGCTGCGCGTCCGCTTCGACGCCGCCGCGGCGCTCTGGCGGAGCGACCGGGCCGCGATCGTGGCGCTCGTCGACTGCGGCGCCGGGGTGCTCAAGGTGGCCTACAAGCCGGAGTGTGTCGCTCCAGTGATCGTCGCTTTCGAGGCCTTGTTCTCGGCCTCCATGCCCGCGGTGCCCCACATGCCCGCGGGGAGCCACCTGTTCCTCCCCGAGACCCTCGCCGCCGCCACCAAGGTGAAAAAGGTCACGCCTTCCCACCCGTTCTTCACGGCGTGGGCGGCGTGGGCGGCGGCGGCGCGGGCGTGGAGGGTGCACACCACCATCGAGCTGCAGCGGACGTTCCACACCCACGCCGGCGAGACGCTCGAGCGATGGAAACAGGCGCGGAACGAACGCACCTACGGCGACCTGCTCGTCCGCCTCTCCCGCGCGTTGGCGGGCCCCCGCGGCGCCGGGCTCGCGGACGCGATGTTCGCCCGGTTCCCCGCCGCGCTGATCGACGAGTTCCAGGACACCGATCCGGTGCAGTTCTCGGTGTTCCGCCGGGTGTACGCGGCGGGCCGCGGCTCGCTCTTCCTCATCGGGGATCCGAAGCAGGCCATCTTCGCGTTCCGCGGCGGCGACATCTACGCCTACCTCGGCGCCGTCAAGGACACGCGGCACGCCACGCTCGACACCAACTTCCGCTCGGACCCCACGCTCGTCGCCGCCGTGGCGACGCTCTACTCGGGCGGGCCCAACCCCTTCCTCGAAGACCGCATCCCCTTCCTCCCCGTGAAGGCCGCGCACGGCGTCCGCATCGCCGGGCCGACCGCCGCCCCCGCGCCGCTCCAGCTGCGAATGCTTCGGCAGGCGGGCAAGGGCAAGCAGGACGCGATCACGTCGGGGTGGGCCACCCACCACCTCCCCGCCCTCGTCGCCGGCGACATCGTGGCCTTCCTCGCCTCGGACGCGCGCATCGAGCGCAAGGACCCCGTCACCGGCGCGTTGTCGTGGACGGGGCCGCGTCCGTCCGACGTGGCGGTGCTGGTGCGCAAGAACGTGGATGCCATGCGGATGCAGGCCGCGCTGCGTCACCTCGGCGTTCACAGCGTCGTCTCCACCGAGGACTCGGTGTTCCAGAGCGCCGAGAGCGGCGAGCTGTGGACGGTGCTGCAGGCGGTGCTGTCTCCCGCGTCCGACCGCCACCTCCGCGCGGCGGCGGCGACATCGCTCCTCGCGGTGGGTGCGTCCGAGCTCGGCCGCCTCGTCGAGGACGACGCCGCCTGGGCCGCCTGGGCGGGGCGCTTCCAGGAGTGGCGCGACACCTGGCAGGCGCGCGGCTTCGCCCCTCTGCTCCGCGAGCTGCTCGCGGCCGAGATCTCTGTCGGGGCGGGCACGGTGCAGGGGCGCCTCGTCGCCGCTCCCGGTGGCGAGCGGGCGATGACGAACCTGCTTCACGTCGGGGAGCTGTTGCAACGCGAGGAGCAGCGGGCCTCGCTCGGGCCGGTCGGCGTGATGCGCTTTTTCGAGAATCGCCGCGCCGGCCGGGGCGAGAGCGCCGGCGACGAGGAGCTGCGGCTGGAGAGCGACGGGAACGCCGCGACGATCCTGACCGTTTTCAAGGCGAAGGGCCTACAGTTCGCCGCCGTGTGGCTCCCCTACGGGCACATCGCGTTTGGCGCCGACAAGGTGCGCCCGCTCTACCATCCCGCGCCCGACGAGCGCGCCACCGTCGACCTGGAACCGGGCAAGTGGGAGGATCCGGCAACGGGCGCGGAAGTGGAGGCTGCTGCCCAGGAGCGTCGCATCCTCTACGTCGCGCTCACCCGCGCCGTGCATCGCCTGACCGTCTACTGGGGCGTGTGGTGGGACGGCGATCGGAGCGCGCTCGCGGCGCTCCTCCATCCGCCGGCCGGGCCCGCCGCCGCCGCGCCGGGCGCGCTGATCCGCGACACCGTCGCGCGGCTCGAGAACCTCGATGAGGACGCGCGCATGGCGGAGCTGGAGGCGCTCGCGGTGTCCTCCGGGGGCACGATCGCGGCGAGCTGGGTGGACGAGGGGCCGGCCTCCGACTGGGCCGACGATCACGCCCCCTCCGAGCCGATGCGCCTCGCGACATTCACCGGCCGCGTGCGGACGGGCTGGCGGCGCACCTCGTATTCGGGCCTGATCCGCGGCCACGCGATCGCCATGCCGAGCGCCGCTGCAGATCACGACGACGAGCTGGACGAGATCGAGGGCGGGCCCGCGATGCCCGACCCGGCGGACAACGCCGCCGACGCCGCGCCCTGCCTCTTCACCGCCTTTCCCCGCGGCAAGAACGCCGGTACGGCGCTTCACGCCATCTTCGAGCACGCGGACTTCACCCGCTCAGGCGCGGAGCTCCACGACCTAGTGGCCGAGCATCTCGCGCATGCGCGTTACGACGTTAGCGCGTTGACGGCCCCCACCGCCGCGGCGCTGCGGAGCGTGCTCGCCACCCCGCTCGGGGGCGGCCTGGGCGACTTCTCCCTCGGTCAGCTGCCCCGCGCCCGGCGCCTCGACGAGCTCGCCTTCACCTTCCCCATCTCGGCGAGCGGCCCGACCGCGCCGAGCGTGACGAAGTCGGCCCTCTGCGCGCTCCTGGCCGCGCACGGGCGGCCGGACCTGGCCCTGCGGGTCGGCAGCCTCGAATTCGCGCGGCTCCGCGGGCACCTCGGCGGGTTCGTCGACCTCGTGTTCGAGGCGCACGGCCGCTACTGGATCGTCGACTACAAGTCGAACTTCCTCGGCGAGCGGCTCGGGCACTACACCCGCGCCCGAATGGAGGAGGAGATGCGACGGCACCTCTACGACCTGCAGTACCTCGTGTACGCCGTGGCCCTGCACCGCTACCTCCGGCTGCGCGTGCCCGGGTACACCTTCGCCGAGCACTTCGGCGGGGTGCGCTACCTGTTCGTGCGCGGCATGACGCCGGCCACGGGGGCGGCGCGCGGCGTGCACGCGGACACGCCCACCGAGGCCCTGGTGACCGGGCTGGATGCCCTGCTGCGCGCCGGCGCGGCGCCCCGTGGTGGAGGTGCGGCGTGATCCCCGACCTCGAACGGCTGCACGACGCGGCGCGGATCGGCGCGCTCGATCTGCACTTCGCCAACCTCTGCGTGCGTCTCGGCGGCGCGGGGCTCGACGATGACGCCCGCGCGAGCCTCGCCGGCGCCGCGGCCCTCACGAGCGCGGCGACCGCGCGCGGCAACCTGTGCCTCGAGCTGGGGAGCGTCGCGGGCCACCCCGCCGCCGATCCGACGCCGGGTCGCCCAACCGAGGCGGAGACCGCCGATCCGAACGACGCGCCGGACCCGCTCGCCGGCTTGGTCTGGCCCGAACGGGACGCCTGGGTGTCGGCGCTGCGCCGCAGCCCGGTGGTGGGAGACGGCACCACGCCGACGCCGCTGGTGCTCGACGCGTCGGACCGGCTCTACCTGCATCGCTACTGGGAGCACGAGCAGCGGCTCATCCGCTGGATCGCCGCCCGCGCCGCCGAGGCGCCGCACACATTGGACGAGGCCTGGCTGTCCGCCCGTCTCGACGCGCTCTTCCCCCCCGAGGCCGGGGAGCGGCCGCCGCCCCACGAGGTGGACTGGCGCAAGCTCGCGGCCCTCGCCGTGCTCGGGCGCCGCTTCACCGTGATCTCCGGCGGGCCCGGCACCGGCAAGACCACAGCCGTGTTCAAGCTGCTCGCGCTGCTCGTGGAGCAGGGGCTCGCCGCGGGGCGGGCCCCGCGCATCGCTCTCGTCGCGCCGACCGGCAAGGCGGCCGCTCGGCTCGGCGAGTCGGTCGCCGCCCAGAGGGAGAAGCTCGCGCTCCCCGAGGCCGTGCGCGACGCGCTCCCGACGGAGGCGAGCACCCTCCACCGCCGCCTCGGCGCGTTCGGCACCGGCTTCCGCTACGGACCCGACAACCCCATCCCCTACGATGTCGTGGTGGTCGACGAAGCGTCGATGGTCGACGTGCCGCTGATGTCCCGGCTCCTTGCCGCGCTGGAGGACGGCGCGCGGCTGGTCCTGCTCGGCGACCGCGACCAGCTCGCGAGCGTGCAGGCCGGCGCCGCGCTCGGGGACATCTGTCGCCTCGCCCGCGCGCGCGGCTACTCCCCCGCGCTCGCCGACCAGCTCCGCCGCGTCACCGGCGGCGTGCTCCCCGCCGACGAGGTGCGCACCGGGCCCACGGGCATCGGGGACACCGTGGTTCAGCTCCAGCGCAACTTCCGCTTCGCCGACAGCCCCGGCATCGGGGCCGTGGCCCGCCACACCATCGCCGGCGACGCCACCGCCGTGCTCACCGTCCTCGCCCACCCCACGTTTCCCGCCGTCACGCGGGTGGATCCCGGCGGAGCCAGGCAGCTCACCACCGCCGTCTGCGCGGCCGCGGAGGCCGGCTATCGCGCCTACCTCGGGGCCCCGACCGTCGAGGAGGCGCTCGACGCCTTCGCGCAGTTCCGCATCCTGTGTGCCCACCGCCGCGGCGCCGCGGGCGTGGAGGGCCTGAACCGGGCCATCGAGGCGCACCTCGCGCGCGTCGGGCTCTTTCCCGAGGGCCGCGTGTGGTACCAGGGCCGCCCGGTGATGGTCACGCAAAACGACGCGGGCCAGCGCCTCTACAACGGCGACGTCGGGCTCGCCTGGCCCGCCGCGGACGGCACCCTGCTCGTGCACTTCCCCGTGTCGAACGGCCCGCCCCGCACCTTCTCGCCCACGCGGCTGCCCGCCCACGAGACCGTGTACGCCATGACCGTGCACAAGAGCCAGGGCTCCGAGTTCGACCGCGTCCTGCTCGTGTTGCCCGAGGAGGTGTCACCGGTGCTCACCCGCGAGCTGCTCTACACAGGAGTCACCCGCGCGAAGACGGCGGTAGTGGTGCTCGGCTCCGCCGAAGTGGTTCGGGCGGCAGTGGAAGCGCGAGTGGAGCGGAGCTCGGGGTTGGAGGATGGGCTGGGGGGGTAGGGGAGGAGAGGCCAAGCGATCGCATGAAGCGACAGCGGGGCAGGCCTAAGCTCGCCCATCCGCCACCTGGCACTGCCGAACCTGTCGTGGACAGGTGGGACGCCAAACCGTGCGTTCGTGCGTTGGGGGCCCTGGGCCGGTCCGAGGATGACGCGCGGGTGGAGGCCTGAGTTTCCACGGGGCTGTCCGATCGTCCGTCTCCCGTTCGTCTGTGAACCAACGGAGCGAGGGATGCCGGATCACAAGCGCTGGGTCGTGGCGCATTGGCCTGCGCTCTCGGACCTGGAGCCTGGGGCGCCGCTGCCAAGCCGTGTCATCCGCTCCACCACCCCACGTCCGGAGTCCGCATGGAAGCGCTGATCTACGAGTCTGAGGTCGAAGCCATGTCCGCCTGGATGGCCGACTTTCCCCGGGTGGAGACCGGCGGAGAGCTGTTCGGCCTCTGGACCCACACCGGCGCACCCGTCGTGATGCTGGCGATCGGCCCCGGCCCCCGGGCCCGACACAATGCGACCTCGTTCTACCAGGACACCACCTACCTGGAGACCGAGCACCGGCGCGTCTGGGAGGGGCACGGGCTCGTGGACCTGGGGAACTGGCACAGCCATCACCACATCGGCCTCGCCGAGCCGAGCGGCGGTGACATCGCCTCGGTGTGGGGCGGCATGGCCTCCGCCGGCTGGGGCCGGTTCCTGCTCGGCATCGGCAACTTCCCGCACGGGGACGAGCGCGCCTGCACGTTCGGCGTCTTCCTTTTCGATCAGGCCCGCGACTCGTTCGCGCACGTGCCGGCGCGCATCCTCCCCGGGGCGAGCCCGCTGCGGCAGGCGCAGCGCTGGAAGAAACCGTGCCCGCGCTGGGCGATCCGCGATCCCCGTTCGCTCGCCGAGGCGCTGCCCGCTGCCTGGTACACCGAGCCTGCCGCGCAGAAGCGCGTCGCACGAGAGATTCGGTCGCTCCAACTCCTCACGGAGCTCGGCATCGAGCACAGCGTGAAGCCCGACGGCGATCGGGTGGTCGTCGAGCTCTCGGGCGCCCGCACCGCCTGCATCGAGCTCCTCGCAGGCTTCCCTCACCGGCCCCCCGTGACTACGACCGATTGGCTCCAGGGCCCGTGGTACGCAGAGGGCAGCCTGGCGGACTGGGTATGCGGCGCGGTCGAGGCCGCCGAGGAGGCCGCGAGGGCAGACGCCTCCGAGGGCGCCAGCGCGAACGTGGAGGCCGAGGAGGAGGGCCCTGCCGTGGAGAGCGCGTCTCCCGTGGAACAGCCGGAGCCCACGGTCGCGGTGGTTGACAGCGTCCATGAGCCGGTCGAGATTCCCGTCGTCGTGCCGGTTTCCGGCCTCTACGCCGTCGTGCTGCGACAAGAGCCGGTCGCAGACCTCGCGCTGGTTTTCCCGCTTCCGAAGCCCTCCTCGCCCGATGGGTGGCTCGCAACGGCGGGTGGGGACGCCACTCCCGTGGCACCGAGCCACGACTTCATCGAGGAGTACCTCGCGCGGGTGTCCGATGCGCACGCACCAGCGCGTCTCGAGAGCGAGCCCGCAACGCCCTACCTTCAGGAGCACCGCTGATGGACCTTACAAAACGTCCTACCGTAGAGCGGAAGATCCTCGACAAGTACTTCCCCGGCTTCACCATCGACGCGTCCAGCGCGCGCGGGACGCTCCGGTCCAACAGCGGCACCGCGTACGCGGTCCGGATCGACCTCACCGGTTTCCCGCATCGACTTCCGCAGGCCTACATCACGTGGCCTCGGCTGTTGATGCATAACGGCGTCCCGCTCTCCGCGATCAACGGCAGCAGCACGATGCACGTGTTGGCGGCCGACGCCGCGGGCAATCCCCAGGTGTGTCACTGGCGTCGGGAACATTGGCTGCCCGAGTACACCGTGTACCAGGTGGTGATGAAGGTCCGGATTTGGCTCGAGGCCTGGGAGCGCCACGCCGCCACTGGCGATTCCCTGGATCGATTCCTCCCGCACGCCTGACTTGACCGTCCGAACCCAACCCTCAGGAGCGTTCCTTCACCATGCAAACACCCCGTATCGCCGCCCTCCTCGGTTCCTTCCCCGCGCTCGGGCCCAGCGACCGCCTGCATGTACGCGGCACGCTACGCGACCGCGACGATGTCCTCCAGGTGCATCTTGACGAGGCCCACCCGCTTGGGAACGTTGTCGTCACCGACGATGCTACGCCACCGGATGTGAACGTGCCATTCGCTGTCGCGGGTGGCGTGGCTTGGGTCCGCCGCTCCGAGGGGTGGGTCGCGCTCCCCACGATCGGCACGGCCGCGGGCGTGCTGGCGCGCAACGCCGGCGTGCTCGAGAGCTCCCTGCTCGCCGATGCGTCGGTCGCCGTCATTGGGCTCGGGAGCGGAGGCGCCATCATCGCTGACCAGCTCGCAAGGGCTGGGGTGGGGCGCTTGGTGCTCGTCGACCGCGACCGCATCGAGGTCGAGAACGTCGGTCGCCACCTCTGCGACCTCACGGACCTCGGCCGCCGCAAGACCGCCGCCGTGGCGGATCGGGTGCGCTCGCGGAACCCGGCGCTGCGCGTCGACACCTTCGACCTCGACGTGCTCGAGGAGCCCGACGCCCTCCGGGCCGCGGTCGAGGGCTGCGCCGTGCTCATCGGCGCAACGGACGGGAACGCGAGCCGCCGCGTCGTGAACCGGCTCGCGGTCGAGACCGGGCGGCCGGCCATCTTCGGCCGCGCATACACCCGCGCCTCCGGCGGCGATGTCGCGCGCGTGGCACCTGGGGGCCCCTGCTACGACTGTCTGTACGCGGGGTTCGTGGCCGACGAAGAGGTGGCGTCATCGCGCTCCGCGGGCGCGCCTGCCTACGCCGACACCCCCGTGCTCGCGGAGCCCGGCCTGGCGCTCGACATCCTCCCCATCGCGCTCATGTGCGCACGGTTGGCGGTGCAGGAGCTCGTGCGCGGCCGCGGCTCCTCGCTGGAGAGCCTCGACGAGGACTTCCCCGGCGCGCTCTTCCTCTGGGCCAACCGGCGCGAGGGGCAGTTCGCCGAGTGGGCGCCCATGCGCTTCGGCCATCGCGGCTTCGCGGTGCACCGCTGGTATGGCCTCTCGGCCCCACGCAATCCCCGGTGCCCGACCTGCAACGAGGACGCCTTCCTCGCGACCCTGCTCGAGAGCGAGGGGGTGTGCGACCCCCAATCCCCGTCCTGATTGGAGTCCCCATTGACCGACCGCAGCCGTCCCTCCCTCCCGTTTTTGGAGCCCGCCATGGACCCCGTCCCCCGCGTCGTCCCCGACGCCATCCTGTCGCACCCTGACGCCGACGGTCGGCGGGAGGAGCTGTTCTTCGACCGGGGCAGCGGCCGCCTCGTCGTGCACCGTCCGGACGAGGCCACCGCCGACGAGGTCCCCGCCACGGAGATGGCCCGCACGGGCTTCTTCGCGGAGAACGTTTCGGGGGAAAACCGCGCGGTCCTCCATCGCCTCGAGCGGATCACCGATGAGAGCGACGACGAGCTCGTCTTCGACCCCTCGACCGGCAAGCTCATCGTCCAGCGGCGGGGCGCCCCCCCGCCAAGCCCGGACTCGGTCTCCGCCGTCACGATGGCGCGGACCGGGTTCTTCTCCGGCTCCTCGGCGGTCGGCCCCTTCGCGGAAGGACTCCGGGACGGCGCCAACGGCGTGGACCGCTCGGGCGCCACCGCGGTGAGGCACGGCATGCGCGCCGTCGGGGTCCTGGGCGCGGGGACCGCCGGCGCGGCGCTGGCCGGGGCCGGCAGCCTCACCGGGTACGCCGGGCTCGCCACGGGCGTCTCGACCCTCGGTCTGGGTGGCGCCACCACGACGATCGCATCGGTGGCGGGGCTCACCGCGGCCACGGGCGCGCCCCTCGCCGGCGCGGCCGCCACGTCGGCGGTGGTCGCTGCTGTGGGCGGGCCGCTTATCGCGGCGGCCGCGGTCGTGGGGGGCGTGGCGGCCGTCGGCTACGGGATCTACAAGGCGGGCAGTTGGATCGGTGAGGCGTTGTTCGGGTGAGGGCGACGGGGCGCGCGTGGCCATCGTCTCCGACCTCCACGTCGAACGCGGGGGCGAACTGCCAGGCGAGGTCGACGCCGACGTGCTCGTCGTCGCCGGTGATCTCGGCGACGCACGCCACGTCGAGGATGCACTCGCTGCCTTGTCCGACAGGGCGCCGGTGGTCGTATACGTCGCGGGCAACCACGAGTACTACGGGGCGGGCCCAGCGGAGACCAGCGAGCGGCTAGCCCGTGCGGCAGCCCGTCTGGGGAACCTCCGCTGGCTCGATTGTTCCGTCGTGGACGTGGCCGGCTTGCGCTTCGCCGGCACGACGTTGTGGTATCCGCGGCGCGCGTGGAGCGGGCGTCTGCTCGACGCGGTCGCGCCCGATGCTCTGTTCGTCCGGGATCTCGCTCCCTGGGTTCACGAGGAGGCTGCCCGCGCCGCCTCGTTCGTCGCGAACGCGGACGCCGACATCCTGGTGACCCATCACCTCCCTACCTGGCGCAGCGCATCCCGCCGCCTCCGTGATGCGGCCCTGAACGCGTATTTCGTGCACGACCTGGAACCTCACCTCGGTCGGTTTCGCCTCGTCGTGCATGGGCACACCCACCGGGCGTTGGACTACCAGGTCGGGAGGTCCCGAGTGGTGTGCCATCCGTGCAGGGCGAGGCCCCGCGTCATCGAGGTGGCGCCGCGGGTCGCGGGGGTTTGATCGAACCTGTCAGTCGAGGACCCTCGTCGGGCCCGAGGACGACGAGGCTTCAGCGCGCATCGAGGCCAACGCCCTCCGGCTCGACGAGGAAGACCAGGAAGCGGCCGCGGCGAAGTTGGGCGCACACCGCGCACGGGCGATTACACCGTTACTTCGGAGCTACCATGCCTCCTCGCGTCCCCGCGCTCCGTGTGTTCGTCGCGACCCGGGCCGTAGACGTATCGGCCGCCTGCCGTCGGTATCTGTCCGTCGATGGGTCGGTCCCGGGCGCACTCTGCACGTGGGATCACCATGTCACCGGAGAGGACATCAACCTCGACGCGATGCCGGACAGCATCGATCTGACCGGCATCGATGGTGTGGGCACCACCCTCGCCGACACCGACGCGCTCGCCAGCGTGGTCGCGGTGCTGCTCGGGGGGCGCGCCTATTTGCCTCCACGGGCCCGGGCGGTGCTCGAGGCCGCCAGTCACCGCTGTGACCACCTGTTGCGGCAGCCCGACTATGACGGTCACACCGACCGACTGGGTGCGCGGCTCCACGCGTTCGTGAGCGCCAGCCTCGCGCGCCAGCCCGTTCAGGCGCGCGGCTCGGAGTTCGCCCGCCTCTGCCGTCTCGTCGCGCGGCGCGTGATGGCCGGCCGGAGCCTGCCTGGCGCCAGCCCGCCATCGTGGAAGCGCGCCCTCCGGCTCCTCGCAGAGGACGCCCGGGTGCGCGTTCGGGGACCCTTGTTCGTGGCCGACCTGCGAGGCTTGCCGCCCGAGCGCGTTCCAGCGCCCGATGCGCTTTACGCGGCCCATCCTACCTGCATCGCGGCGGTGTTTGTCTCGGACCACCGCGTTGGCGGCACCGCCTACACTGTGGGGCGCAACCCGCTCAACCCCGCGGCACTCCGAGACATCGGACCGGTGCTCGCCGCGCTCGCGAAGGCGGAATTCGCGCATGGGCCCCCGGCAGAGCTCGCAAGGCCGGGGGCCGCCTCCGAGAACTGGGGCGGGCGGCGTGAGGTCGGGGGCTCGCCGTGGAACTATGGGTCGAGGCTGTCGATCGATACGGTTGTTGGGTTGGTGGAGGAGGGGATTGGGTGACAGCCCTCCGGGCGCGATTCACGGTCCATCGCTGTCCTGCCGCGCAGCAGGAGGTCGCAATGTAGAGCTTTCGACGACCTTGTTCCGATGCTGGCTCTTCTTCGCCGCCTGGGAGAAGCGGACGCCTCGTTTGGCGCCCTCAGTCGCACGCTGTGCGCAGGCGCTCGAAGTGGCGCGCAAGGTCCGGCCCACGGTAGATCTGCGCGAGGGGAGCGGAGGCCATCGCCACCTCGGCGCGGAGCTCCTCGCGAGATGGGCCTGAGGACGCCGCGCCCCAGACCGCCGCAGACGTCGGCGGCGCGGCGCCTCGACAGAGTTGAACCGCGAGCGCCGCGGTCCGGAGCTGGCCCATCCTCGGTCCAGACAACGGCGCGGCCTGCAGCACCACCTCCAGCCGCTCCGTCTGCCCGTCAGCCGCCAAGACGAGGCTCGCGCGCACGACGCACCTCTCAGCGGCCGTGCGGTCGATGCTGGTCAGGTGACCCATCTGGCCAAGGAGTGCGTCTTGTGCACCAATCTCCGCGGCGGTGTGACATGCCAGGAGCACGGCGGCCCCGCGATGGGGGCCCTCCGTGCGAGCGAGGGCCGTGAGGCGCGCGTGGAGAGTGTCCACTGGGCGCCCCGGCTCGGCGTGAAGAAGCGCCAGCTCCGCGCTCGCTACGCAGGCCAGCCACTCCGGGTCGAGCGGCTCTGGCCTCGCCGTGAGCAGCGCGTGCGCAACCGTTGCCAGCGCGGCGGAATTGTCCGCGACGGGCGCAAGGACGGGGCTTTCGGCCAGGAGTGGCGGCACGAGCGAGCATCCGAGCGCCGTAGCGTTCGCCGTCCGCAGACGGGGCGCTTCGGCGACTCGACCGGGGTTCCCTCTCGGGCGCTCCTCTCCTGTCTCCACCACAACCCAGGCCTGCGAGAACAGGGTCTGGAGCGCGACGATGTCGGCCTCCCTCAACCGCGCCACCTGTTCATCGGCCGTGAGCGCTGGATCGCTGACTGCGAGCCAGTCCCTCACCCCCGCGGGGGCGCCCGTCGCCAGCCGGGCCCATGCCGCATGCCCCCCGGGGACGGTCGACAACGCGGCGAGGTTGGTTGCCGTCCGCCAGTCGATCGGGGGTGCGGAACCGACGACGACTTCATCGAACGTCCGCCCCTGTGGGCAGACCGCGTTCGACGGGAGGTCGACCTCCCAGCGCAGCACGGCCCGGCCGGGTTCGTCCACGAAGGGAGGTGTGTCGGCGGCGAACCGCGCGCGCAGATCGGGTGCGAGCGCCACCCAGACGGGCTGGTCCCGGCAGGTAGCGTGGGCTTCCGGCCACCGCTCGGGTTGCTCCCTCGCCTCTCGCCAGGCGGACAGGCACCCGCGCGCCAGCTCGGCACCGAGGATTCGGGCCACCACTTCGGGATACCAACCGCTGTCAGAGAGGGCGGCGCGCACAGTGGGCACGTCGCCCGGTTGCCCGCGGACGGCGTCGAGCAGCCATCCCCCGAAGGCGCGCTCGGATCCTGTGATCAGCGGAGCACCGAGCCGCGTGCGGTCGGCGCTCCGCCAGGTCACAGCGGGGAGCACCTCGCTGCAGAAGCGGGCAGGCTCCAGGAGCGCCTCCCCGAGCGCAAGGGAGATCCGCTCGCTCGTCCCCCTGTCGTCGGCACACTCGGCGACGTGCGGCCGCAGGGACGCCACCCTCTCCGCGAGCGGCTGGTCGACGTGAAGCTCGGCGGCCGCAATCGGGAGGCATCCGCACCGGCCGAATCCGCTCGCTCCGAGGCTCGCGCATGCGGCTTGGGCCAAGCCGCCGAGCGTCTCGGGTTTCCAGAAGGCCCACCCCATCAGGCCGAATGTGGCGCCCAGCATCCCTATCACCGCGGACGCAGCCACTCCCGTCATCAGGGAGCTCCGCATCCGCACGCTGGCCGCCATCGCCGCCGTTCGTCGGGCCTCGTCCGCGAGGTACCGCATGCCGACGAGACAGTGACGCGCCGGGAGATCGAGGGGACTGTGCTCGAGGGAGGTCTGCAGATAAACCAGGGGGCGCGGGAGCCGGAGGCCTTCGAGGTCCACCAGGAGGTCAGCGCATACTGCGCGCGTGCACGCGTCGACCCGGAAGTACGCCCGAGCGCGTGCCTCCTCGCCGCCGGTCTCCGCGCGCCGGAGCGCTTCGTAGGCGTCCCTCAGCTCCTGCTGAGCGCTATCTCCCTCGTCGGGGTCGGCGCCGAAGCTCAGGAGGTCCGCGAAGCCGATCTGGATGGACGAGGCGAGTCCGGAGCAGTCCGCTCCACACCGGGAGAGGAGGGCGTCGACAAAGTTGGCGCTGTCGCGAAGGTCTTGCCGGACTTCGTGCAGGCCGGGGGCCGACTGCCGAATGGCCCGCTCGTAGGCCGTGCGTTCGGTGGAGGCGTTCACCCGGCCCCGGCCCACCACCTCACGGTCTCCCCCGACGGGTCTCAGGAACACGACCACGCCCGCCATCCGGGCCCCCTGCAGGATCTCGTGGAGCTGGTCTCGCGCCGCGCGGCGGGCCTCCTCGACCTCCCGATGGGCCACCTCCGACGCCGCGGCGGGCTCCTCGGCGGGTGTCGCCACGGCGACGTTCAACCTCGGCCGAACCACGTCCCCTGGCAGGTCGATCACCCGGAACACCTTCCTCCGCGGCATGAACAGCAGCCACTCGTCGACGCCTTGCGTGGGGCTTGCGGCGCTCGGCCGCTCCTCCAGGGTGATGCTTCCGTCTGGGTTGCGGCGCACGAGGCGGCTGCC
The DNA here is from genome assembly GCA_040386535.1 of Myxococcota bacterium. Taxonomy (GTDB): domain Bacteria; phylum Myxococcota_A; class UBA796; order UBA796; family SXON01; genus CAJBVW01. Next base: position 26,287 of record JAZKFH010000055.1, read on the forward strand.
CTGGTAGTCCTTCCACCGCTCCAGCGTCCGCGACTTGCCGCAGCGGCGCGGCGCCACGAGCAAAATCGTTGGCAGAGCTTCGAGCTCAGAGCGCGTGCGTGGCAGTTTCGGGGTCCCCCTCATGGTGTCCGTCCCTCCCGGGCACGTGAGGCCTCCGACAGCTGTAGGTCGAGGAGCGAGTCCAACGCCGCCAAGCCGCGGTCCAGCGCGGGTAGAGTGGAGTTGGTGTGTACCGCCCGATTGCGAAGGGCGTTCACCCAGAACGGGACCTGATCCTTGGGCCGGCGCAAGTCCGCCAGGAAGAGGCGCACGTACGGATCGTTCATCCCGGGTCCTTCATCAAGGCCCCGCAGGAGCGTGAAAACCTTGTGTGCCCCCGCCATGCCAAACGAGGAGTCCCCATGCTTGAGCTTCCACAAGTCCTCGGCGGTCGTCCCGCGTGCGGTGGCCACGTGCTGGAGAACGGCCTTGTAGAGCCCTTCCATGGCGTTGTTTAGCTCCACGAGTTGCCCTCTGCGCGTCGTCTCCGAGGCTTCCGGGGAGCGGGCTGGCGAGAGGTAGTGCTGGACCCGGATGATGGCCTGCTCGATGACGTGGAGCCGCGGGTCCGGGTGCGACGCGCGCTGGAGGGGGCCACGCGGTCGTAGCGCATGCGCGAACTCCGTGCAGGAGGCAAAGCGCTTCTCCGGGTCCACGGAGAGCGCACGCTGGATGGCGGCGTTCTGCGAGGAGCCAAGGCCCGGAATGACCGATGGGGCCTGCTCGTCGTCTTCGAGCTCCCGGCCAAGGACCACGGCGAGAAACACCCGCGCGAGGCTGAACTGATCGGAGGCCTGGCGGGAGAGCCTCTCGCGCTGCTCCGGGGCGGCATAAGGTGGGGACAGCCCATGAAATTCACTGCCGCTGAGCGTGATTCCGCCGTCGGCCCGCGGACCGACCTCTCCCCGGATGGAGATTCCGAAGTCGGTGATGCAGTACTCCGGGGCGCCATCTCCCGTCGACCGCAGGATGTTTGCCGGCTTGACGTCGAGATGGAGCACGTGCTTCGCGTGGGCGTGATCCAGCCCCGCTGCTATCTGTCGCACCATCTCAACCGCCTCCGCAGGCGCCCAGGGGGCGCGGAGGTGGTTGTCAAGGGAGAGGCCGCCGTGATGCAGCACCGCGTAGAGCCCCACCTCCGGTTGCTGCTCAAGGAGCAGGTAGCCGCAAATGTTGCTGTGGCGGAGCCTGGTCGCGAGAAGGTACTCGTCCTTCAATCGCACGCGGTGCTCCTGGCGTGTCGCCACCTTGAGCACGCGTGGTTGTCCGGAGCCTTCCTCCTCCACGGCGTACGCGGTGGAGAAGCCGCCCTCCCCAAGGGGGCCGACCACGCGCCACCGATGGCCCACGAGCTGTCCCTTCTGGAGGGGCTGAGGTTGAATCGTGGAACCCGACGAATCGGGCTCCGACGCTACCGCCCTGGGCCCCTCTGGACTTGGCGCATTCTGCTGCAGTATCTCCGCAGCCGACACGTCAGGTGCGGTGCGGCGGCGGAAGGCCGCGGCCGCGAGCTCGGGGAACAGGTCCCCCAGGCCTCCGTCCGGGGCCGCCCCGAGTCGCGAGCGGACCGTCGCGACGTCCAGCCGTGTGGCGGCGGCGATCGCCGCGTCGAGGTGGGCGCGCCGCGCCAGGTCGACGCGCACTTGGCGCAGCCGCTCCGCCGAGACCGGCCACTCTTGTTCGAATGCCTCGGCCACCGTGGCGGCAGGAGACGTGTTCAGGCGCTGGGTGACGTGGTGCTTCTCCAGTCCCGTTAGGCGTTGCACCATCCTCGTCTCAGCATCGTCAAGGCTGCGGACTCTGCGCGAAGCAAGCGGGATCGTCATCGGGGTGCAGCATACCGCGGGCGGCGCCTTCTAGGGCCGGAGAGTGACGACGAGAACGCGCCCGATTTCGAGGACGAGCACGAGCGTTCGGCGCCAAGCGATAGACGCGTCCCACACAGCCATTTCCTTCACACACGCGTCGCGCCCGACCAACAGCTCGACGAACTCGTACCCAGGCGTCGACGTCGACTGCGTCGGCCGAGGGGGCCTACACGGCCCGCTCCACTCCTCGGTCCGGAGGACTCATTGGACCCGCTCGGAGGAGGCGACGCCCTCTTGTCGGTGCGACTGTCGCAGGGGAGCATCGAACCATCCGCCGAGGCGGGAAGGAGCGGCCAGAGGCGGACGCGGCTGCCCGATGAGGACGCCGCCCGAGCCGAGCAACCGCGCACATCGAGCCGCGGACTGCCCGGGCGCCGTTGCGTCGTGAGGCGCTGCTATCCACGAGGGGCGTCGTACTTGGAGATGGTGAGAGGGTAGAATTGAGCTGGAACCGCGGGCCGAACCGAACCTGATCGCCCGTCAGACCCCGGGACCCAAACCTCACCCCACCCCAACCACCACCTCGTCCTGCACCGTCGCCCCTCCACGAGCAAGCAGCTCGGCAAGGCCGTGCTCCATCGCGGTGATCACGCCCGACCCGAGGCGATGCAGCTCGAAGATGCGCGCGCCCGCGCGGTGGAGGTCGGCGGCGGGCAGCGAGACCTCGCGCAGGAGAACGTAGGCCATCGCATTGGCCACCTCCTCGGGAGGGAGTTCGTCTGCGTCACGACGCGTTCCGTCCTCCGCCGCCCCGCGAACCGTCGGCCAGGTGCGGGGATCCTGGTCGGGCCGCCACAAGAAGCCGCCGCGCCGGATCACCTCTCGTCGGGTCACCATGCCGCGCAAAACCTGGTCCAGCGTGCCGTTCAGCCGCGCGCCGGTCCGCGCGAAGCCCCACGCGGCTGCGACGCGACGGAAAGTCGCGCCGCCGTCCACTGGCGCCTCTACGCTAACGATCTGGAGGATCTGCGCCCTGATCCGCTCGGGCGAGGCGTGAAAGTCACCGGTCACCGCGGGCAGGGTGGCACGCACCCAGGGCACCGGGGTGTGCGGGCCCGGGGCGGAGGCCGAGAGCGTGGGCGTCGAGACCCCTGGGGACGGCGCCGGCAGGGCCCAGGGAGGCGGGACCGGGGCGGGCGGTGCGGGGACCGGCGGCAGTGGGACCTCGCCGGCCTCGGCGCGCGCTAGCGCATCGAGCAGGCGCTGTGACTCGTGGTCCCGGGACTGCAACCAATCGAGCGTCCAGACGCGATGCAAGTGTACCCAGCCGAGCCCGCGAAGCACTTCCTGTCGCAGCCGATCGCGCTCGCGGGCCGTACGGAGCGAGTGGTAGCCCGGTCCGTCGATCTGCACGCCGAGCAGAAAGCTGCGCCCATCGGGGGCGAGCACGGCAACGTCGACGCGTTGGCCGGACCGGCCGACGTCGAGCCGCACCGCGCAGCCGTGGGCGCGCAGCACCGCGGCGACGTCGGCGGCGATCGCGGTGGGCTCGACGGCGCCCGGCTGGTCCACGCCGGCGAGATCGCTCGTCACGTAGGCCAGGAAGCGCCTCAGGTCGTGCACGCCCGCGGCCTGGGTGCGGCCGAGGTCGATCTGCTCGGGCCGTAGGGAGGTGTAGACGATCAACTCCTGTCGGGCGCGGGTGACCGCCACGTTGAGCCGCCGCTCGCCCCCCTCGAGGTTGAGCGGCCCGAAGTTCATCGCGATCGCACCGGTGGCATCGGGCCCGTAGCAGATCGAGAAGAGGATGGTGTCCCGCTCGTCGCCCTGTACGTTCTCGAGGTTTTTGACGAACACCGGTTCGGCGGTGCTCGCGCCGAAGTGGCTTTCGATCTCGGGCGAGCTACGCCGCGCCTGGTCGAGCAGGTCCTCGATGAGCGCCTGCTGTGGCAGGCTGAAGGTCACGATGCCGAAGCTGCGATCGGCGGGCGCTGCCAGCCGGAGCCGTGCCACCAGGGCCGCGACGAGCGTCTCCGCCTCCCGTCGATTCGTGCGGGTGGCCGCCCTGTCGTAGACTCCGTCGACCACGTGTACGCCGTGTACGCCCAGCCCGGGCTCCGCTCGGCGCGCGCTCGGGAAGGTGCAGAGCCGCCCTTCGTAATAGGCGCCGTTGGAGAACGCGATGAGCGACTCATGGCGGCTGCGGTAGTGCCAGAGCAGCGAGCGCTGGGGGATGCCGGCGGCGATCGCCTCGTCGAGCACGCTCTCGAGCTCCGCGGGCGTGTCCTCGTCGCCTGTCTGGTCGGGCGCCTCCACCTGGCGGCGGAAGAAGGAGGTGGGCGGGAGCTGCCGCGAGTCGCCTACAATGATCGCCTGGGTGCCCCGCGCGAGCGCGCCGATTGCGTCCTGGGTACAGATTTGTGATGCCTCGTCGAATACGACGAGGTCGAACCTCATCTTCCCGGCCGGCAGATATTGGGCGACCGACAGCGGGCTCATCAGCAGGCAGGGCTTGAGACGCCCGAGCAGGTTCGGGATGCCCGCGAGCAGCGCACGGATGGGCACGTGGGCCCGCTGTTTGCGGGTCTCCCGGAGCAGGAAAGCCACCTCCGAGCCCTGGCTCGCGTTGCCGTCGGCGATGCCGTCCGGGCGGCGCGCTGCGACGGTCTGCGCGACGAACCGTTGGGCCAGCGCCATCAGCGCACGATCCTCAGCAGCGAAGCGGTCGGCGAACCGGTCGCGTGAGGTGGTGGCGAAGCCGCGGAGCGCCGCGTCGCCGGCGATCGTGTGTTCGAGCCAGCGCTCGGCCCGCGCTCGCATGAATGTGGCCGAGAGCCCGGACGCGCTCACCGCCGCGACCCGGTGCGCGTGGACAGCGTCGGCACTGCCCGTGTCGACAGCGCGGCCCGCCGCGCGCTGGTAGGCGATCCAATCGTTGAGCCGGGCTAGGTCGCCGAGTCGGGCCGCATCCGTGGTCGGCGGCCGCCGCACCAGGCGGTCTAGCGCGATGACGAGCCCATCGAGGTGACCGGGATCGCCCGCGGGCGGCCAGGGCGAGGGTGCGAACGGGAGCCGTGCCTCCAGGCCGGCGAGCGCGACTTCGTACGCGGCCAGGGCGCCCTGCGCCGCCACGACCACCGGACCGAGCTGCGCCCGGCCGCGCGCAGTCCATGCCTCCATCGCCGGCAGCTCCGCGTGCAGAGCGCGGGCGTGTTCGATCCAGGCGAGTACTACGCCGATACGGGTGGATTCGTCGGGGACGAGCGCTCCGGCAGTTTCGGGCGCACCGCCCGGAAATGTGTGGCACCACCACTTCGACAGCTGGTCGACTTCCGCCGTCTCCTTCTCGAGCGCGAGCGCGGTGGCGAGGTCTGTGGCGATCTGGCGATCCGGGGGCAGCGCACCGACGCAGGCGCGTCGCACGACGGCGCGGGCCCCGTAGAGCAGAAAGAACCTGAACAACGGGACGGTGCCGGCCCACCGTGCGAATCGGCCAGCAAGCCGAGCGAGCGGCAGCTGTGTTAGTACGGGGAGGTAGCGCTGACCGAGGTCGGCACGGGCCTCTCGCCGCCGGACCAGCGCTTCTGCCAGCCGATGCGCTGCCGTCCGCGCGGCGGGGAAGCCGGGGTCAGCAACGGCGCCGCCGGCGACCTCGGCGTCGAGCGGTACCGGGGTCGCCGCGTGAGCGCCGAGCCGTGTCATCCGCTCGATGGCGCTCGGGTCGCCGGTCGACGCGACGCCGAGCGCCCGGGAGAGCGCCTCGCCGGCTGCCCCGAGCGTCTCGGCCGCGTGGCGCAGGGTGTCGACGGCCGCGACCGCCTCGACGGTATCGCGTGGTGTCCACGCGCTGAGGATGTCGGCGTGCGGGCAGAGCGCGCGCCACGGATGTACACCGACCGGCTCGACCCGCGCACCGGCCTCCACGAGGTCGGCGATGGCGTCGGCCGCAGCCCTCGCGGCTTCTGGCGAGGTGGCCGGCGGGATGCGCCAGGCTGTCGCGGGCGCGTCGCGCAGATCGAGCAGGGCGGCGCAGACCGCGAACACGCTGTCTCCGGACGGGCGGGCACGGTGCAAGGCGGCAGCGTGCGCGTCGAGCGCTCCGGCGAGCGTCGTGACCGAGCGGGTCGCGGCCTCGTAGAACCCGCCGGCGCCCGGCTCGCCGCGGCGCATGGCGGCGGCGAACTGTTGCGTCACGGCGCGCTTGTTGGCCTTGTTGGAGTGCAGCTCCAGGCAGGCGTCGCCCACGCCCGCCTGATCGAGCCGGCGCTGCACCACCTCGAGCGCGGCGAGCTTCTCGGCGACGAAGAGTACGGTCCTGCCACCGGCGAGGGCGGTGGCGATGATGTTGGCGATGGTCTGCGACTTGCCCGTGCCCGGCGGCCCCTGCAACACGAAGGAGCGCCCCTCGGCGGCGGCGCGAACGGCGTCGAGCTGGCTCTGGTCGGCGTCCAGCACCAGCGGCAGGTGCGTCGGCGCGAGCTGGCCGGTGTGGCGCGCTGCGGTCGGATCGCCGAGCGCGAGCAGACGCAGCACCGGGCTCTCCAGCAGCACCGCGGCGTTGTCGTTCAGGTCCCGCCATAGGGTGAAGCGCGAGAAGGTGAAGGGGCCGAGCCAGGCCTGCTCGCGCACCTCCCACCCCGACTGCGCCGCAATGGCGGCGCGGACACGCGCGCAGATCCAGGCGACGTCGATGCCGCTGCCGTCCGCGGGCGGGTCGAGCAGCGCGCTGACGTCGATGCCGAAGTCCCGCGCGAGCTTCTCCACGAGCGCGTGGTTGGGGAGGGGATCCTCGTCGCTTCGGCGCAGCTGCCAGGGCGCTCCGGCGCGCGCCTGCTCGAGCCGGGCCGGGTACAAGATCAACGGAGCGAGCCGAACTTCGCTCCCAGGTCGCTCACGCCACGCGAGCGCGCCCACGGCGCAGAACAGGATGTTGAAGCCTGCGTCCTCGATGGCGATACGAGCGTTTCGGGCAAGTGTCACCAGCCGGCGATCGAGCTCGGTCGTCGTCAGGGAACACTGTACCCACCCTTTGCGCAGTGCGTCCGCCTGGGCGGCCTCGGCCTCGGCGACATCGAGGGTCTTGGCTCGCGGCTGTTGGCCCACGAGACGTAGCGAGGTACCGCGGGCCAGCATGTCCTCGAACGCGCCGAGGTCGGTCTGGTCGAGGCAGACGAGGCTGCGGCCGTCGGCACGGAAATGCAGCAGACGGTTGCGGAGGGAGAGGTCGAGAAGCAGGTCCCGCCACCGGTCGATGCGGGGCACGGGGCCGCCGCCGTCCAGCAGGGCGGCGAGCAGCTGGGTGGCGTCGGCGGGCCGGGCGAGGGGATCGACGCTGAGAGCCGAACGCAGCACTCGCCGAACGGCGACCGGCGCGTCGGGCACGTGGCGCTCGATGGGGATGTGTCGGCCGTCGGCGACCGCGACATAGACGTCCATGTCGGTCTCACCCTCGAAGGGCAGCCGGCCGCTGACCAACTCGTACAGCATCACGCCGAGCGACCAGACATCGGAGCGCGCATCGACCGAGGACGGATCGCGCAGCTGCTCGGGGCTCATGTACGCGGGCGTTCCCATGCGGGTGCCGACGCGCGTACGGGCTGGGCCGGCTTCGGCGGGGCGCCCGATCTTTGCGATCCCGAAGTCTACGAGCATGGGCCGCGGCCCCGCCGGCCCGAGCTCGATGAGCACGTTGGCGGGCTTCAGATCACGGTGCACCACGCCGCGGTCGTGGACCGTCCCCACCACCGCGAGCAGCGCACGGAACAGGCCAAGCCGCGCCGCGACGTTCACCCCCTCGGCCCACACGTCCAGGGTGTCGCCGGGCACGCGGCGCATCACGAAGCCGGCCACGCCCGGCTCCACCACGATGTCGGTCACCTCGACGACACCGGGCAGGCGGATCGTCGCGAGCAGGCGTGCCTCGTCGAGGAACCGGCGCCGCACCTCGACGTTCACCACGTGCTCCGGGCGCAGCACCTTCAGCGCGCCTGGTGCCCCGAGAACGTGGTGGCGCACGGCGTACACGATGGACATCCCGCCTTCGCCGAGCAAGCCCTCGACGACGTAGGCGCCGACGATGTCTCCGATCGCGAGCATTGACTACCTGGGAGCGGGGAGAGGTATCTCGACGGAGCGCTCGCTTGGCGTGGACACGGTGCGAGTCTCAGACACGAAGCGCTTCCCAACGTCGGGCGCGCTGCGTAGCGGGGCGTGTAGAAAGCGGGGGATCGTCGAGGAGGTGGCTGAGCCCCCGTGGGGCTCGTACTGGCCACCGAGGTTGCTCCTTGGGCCCGATCATGGCGGGCGCACGGTACCACGGGCTGATGGTGGGGCGGGATCGGGCGGAGACGTCGGTATTCATGTGGACTCGCCTCGTACGGACGGTCGTTCGGGTGCCGCGAGAGGCCCGGCCGCGCCGCGCGCCCCTCAACTCGGAAGGGTCCACCAGGATCAATGTGGACCAGTTGGTGATGATCTTCGGGCGTTGCGCTCTGGGAAGCCATGCGGCGAGATCAGCCGCATGACCGTACCGGCCGGCTCGCAGCCGCGATCGAAAAATCTCGGGCCCACCGGACGGCGTGCGGGTGCCCCGCGCGGCGAGGCGGCGCACCGGCTGGCCGCGGACCTGAGGCCGTTTTGGTGGCCGGGGTCGGAGGACATCGCGGGGTCAAGCCGCACCACCGGACGGAGCTATGGTAGAAGAAGGCACGGCGGTGCGGACCTGCTGGTGATAGCCAGCGATCCATCCGATGAATCTACTTCAGCGAGAATGACATGAGTGACAAGCCCACAGCCGAGTCCGAACTTCAATCTGGTCTGACCGGCAAGCTGCTGGCCGTGTTCGATTCCGGGGTCGAGAGCCGCAGAGGCTTCTACGAGGCCAACCCGGACAAGGTGCCGTCGACCCGGGAGATCGATTCGATCATCTCCGCCTGTGCGAACACCAACGCCGTGATTTCAGGTGGACTCAGTCTCCTTCCGGGCCCGTGGGGACTCGTCGCCATCATCCCGCAGATGGTGTTGGTGATCCAGAATCAGGTCAAGATGATCTACGACATCGGCGTAGCGAGCGGGAAGCAGAGCGTCCTCACCCGGGAGCTCATCCTGAGCATCGCGCTCTCCGCCTCCGGAGTCAGTGGCATGAGCCTTCTGACCATGCACGGAAGCAAGATCTTGGTGCGGCGCTCTTCGGTCCGCGTGTTCCAGAAGCTCGTTGCGATGTTCGCCGGCAAGGTCACTCAGCAGGTACTGAAGAAGTCGATTGCCCTGTGGTTACCGATCATCGGCGCCGCGGGGATTGCGGTGTGGACCCGCTACAGCACGGCCGAAATCGGACGGAAGGCCAAAGAGATCTTCGCCCACGAAATCGAGATCCTCCCTGAAGGCGACGCCGATGAGGAGTCTGTCGTAGTTGGGGACGCCGTTGGGACCGCGTCGTCGTTAGAAGCGCTCATGGTCGCCAAGCTTCTTCTGCTCGATGATCTCATGAAGTGCGACGGCGAAGCGGCGCCTGCGGAACACGCATTCATCAACGAACTGCTCAGTCGCAGCGGACTCGGGCCCGAAAGCCGGATGCTCCTGATCAAACGCTTTGATGAGCCGTCCCCCAGAGTGGTGGACCTCGCTCCTTTCCGGGCCGATCGGGACGAGGCGATCGGCCTCCTCATTGACCTCGCGGCCATGGCCAAGAGGGACGGGAGCCTGAAGGACTCGGAGCGCGCGTTCGTTGTCCGGACCGCGCACGAAGTCGGCCTCGGGGAGAACCAGGTCGCAGCCGCGCTCGCCTGACGCACGGAATGCCGGCCGGTAGGCCGGCATTCCGTCGCTTCCAGGTCTTGGCCGTCACGCTGTCGGGGTGGTGGTCCGCCGGAAAGCCTCCTCCGGACTCGCCGCCAACGTCTCGGGATGACGTTGGTGGGTTAGCCCATCGTGCGCTGAGAACTCATGACCGCATCAACCCTCCCGACCCCTCCCGCGGCCCCGTCGCCCGCCCCACGCCCGATTATGGCGTCCGCCCGAACCGGCTCCAAGAAGCTCGGGCTTCACGTCACCTGGCGCTACTCCTTCGTGGGGCCAGGGTCCACGTTGGCGCCAATTCGTGGGTGTGTATGCCTGGACGTAGGGAACGCGCTGCTGGCGGGCGTGTTGGACACCCATGGGGGCGGCACGCGGGCGGACAGCACGGCCCAACTCGTCATCGCCCACCCTGAGCTGGTATACGAGCATCTGCTCGGCGCATACCTGGACCGCGCTGATAACGGTGAGGACCTCTCCGGTAAGGAGTTCGCGCCCGTCGTGCTCACCCACGTCGCCCCCGATTTTGACGCGGTCGTGGCAACGCTGTTCGTGCAGGCGCTCATCGAGGACGGGGAGCTTCCATGGTGGGCCCCGGCGCTGGCGGCGTATGCCGCGGAGGTGGATCAGGGGCGGTATCGCCCGCGGGAGGTGCTGGCGCGGGCAGGGAGGGAGCCCACCCCGACAGACGTGGCAGCGGCGCTGCTGTCCCCTGTGCATGCCGCCTTCCTGGCCGTCCAGTGGCTCGCGATGGAGGAGAAACGCGACCACGAATGGGCGCTCACCAGCGGGCTGGCGCTGGTACGCAGGGTGGCCGAGGCGGTGGCAAAAGAGAAGGCAGGAGCGTTGACGGGGTCGAGCTTCTACGCCTTCCAACCGGGTGCTGACGCCTGGAAGCGAGACCCCGGAAACGCAAAGCTGTCTACGATGCTGGACGAGGAACCCGGGCGATGGAAGGCGGATTTCGAGGACGCCGAGAAGCTGGCAATTCCACTACCAGCTACTGATGGCCGGTCCCTCCAAGTCAGCGCGCTGCTCCTCGCGCGCCCTCCCGAGTCGCGACTCAACAAATATTGGGCACGAAGCTTCGGGTTTGTGTATTTCGTATGTCCCTATGGAGCCGGGGTTGATGGTTCGAATCCCACCTATCCGAAGGTGGTCCTTTCCTTGGATCCGCTATGGGACGACGCGGGAGCGAAGCCAAGTCTGCTCGGCCTTGGCTTCGCGCTGGAGCGCGAGGAGCGAAAACACCGCGAGGCGCAGGGACGCGATGAGCGCATCCCGATCCCCCGGTATGCGGACGGCTCCTGCGACAACGACGATCCCTGGTACGACGGGCGCGCCCACGGCCACACCATCGTCGACGCTCCCCGCGAGGGAACCCGGCTTCCCTACTCGAAAGTCCGGGAGATCGCCTGTTCGCCGTTCTGGGAGCCGCCCATCCATGATGTGAGGATTACCGTCGTTCGCCGCGCATTGGGCGAGACTTTGCCTCCCCTCTCAGGGAGCAAGCTGGACACCCTGCGTGTCGGGGTCCACGAGGTCGTGACACTTACCCAGACGGTGGTGACCCTCGACGCCCTCGAAAAGTGGCTGACCGTCGCTATCGAGGCCGGCCATTCTCCCATTCGGGTCGCCGCTCGCCACATCAACCCGTTCTGGCCAGTGGACTCGGTGCTCAACCGGCTGGCCCGCCGCTTCGGCGCTCCGCACGAGCTCGACGCGCAGTCCGTGTATCTGGGGAGTGGGGTCCTGTGGGCGGTGCCGCGGGAAGGGCAGGTTTCCGGTTCGGCCGCAAAAGAAGCGGCCTTCGCGGAGGTCGCGCGGCTCGACATCCGATTGGAGGAATTCGCCTTGGAGATGCGCCGCGCGGTCTCCAAACGGCCTGCCAAGGGCGCACGCGACCGGGTGATCGCCCTCAGGAACCTGGCCATGGGGACCGGGAGAGGCTTGGCCCAACTACGCCGAGATTTCCTCGACTTCCGGGTGAGTAAGCTCGACACCGCGGATGGCGGGAGCTCGCGCTGGGATCCTGCAGCCATCGCGCTGGCAGAGCGGCTGCGGCTGCGCGAGAGAGCCGAGCACACGAAGGAGAACCTGGACGAACTGGCGGGCATCGAGGGCCAACTCAACCAGAAGGTGTTCGAGGGCCTCGCCGTGCTGATCGGCGTGGCCGGCGTTGCTCAGACCGTCGCGGCCGTGTTCGCCATGTCCGCGGAGCAGCGGACGTCACCCTTCTGGATGATGTTCTGGGGCTTGACGTTGGTTCCCGTCCTCATCGCGATCGGGTTGATCTGGCGACGGGACGCGGGCACCGGGGGCTGAAGGGCCATCCCGGTGCACGCGGCTGCGTCAGCTCGCTTCCGGAACCTGCGCTTGCGCGCTGGTGAGGTGCCGGCTCACGTAGGTGCTCAGCTGGATGACGGCGGAGGTCACGCTCCTGGCCACGCCGTCCGTCCCGAGCTCGTCGATTGTCACGGGAAGGAGCGCCTCGTATCCGAGAGCTTTCCATTCCGAGTCGGCCAGCGGTGTCCACCCGTGGCCGAGCGCGGGATTGCACGACTCGGCGATCTGTCGGCGTGCCTCGCGATATTCGGGGCCCTTGGTCGCGTGGGTGGAGTAGAAGCCGACCACGACCTTCACCTTCTTCCCATACTTCGAGGTAAACCAAATGGAGATCCCGTGGCGGTCGTCCGCGGGGAGCCACAGCTCGCCGTCGTTGTTTTCGACCAGATCGATCTCCTCGGGCGAGCTGATCTCCCGTGGCGCGTAGTAGAGCTGCTTGGGGAGCCGCTGGCGCAACTGGCGGAGGAGCACTCGGCCGGCTTCGGGCCAGTCAAGCGCGGGCGCGCCCTGGCCAGCAGCGGTGTGTTCGCTCTCGGCGATGTCCAGCGGGGTGGCGGCCTGCGGAGTGACAAGCTGGGGGGCAGCTGCCGTGGCCGCCAACGGGGGAGCACCAACTGCGGCGCGCAGCCAGCCCGCGATCGCCACGCACGCTGGGTCGACGCGAAGCATTTCGTCGGCGATATTCGGGAACTGCGCCGCCCCGGAGATCTTGGGGTGTCCCGGTGGCAGGTGGAGCGCCGCGGCCGCTCCCGCCAAGAGCTCCGAGCGCTCCGTGGGAGGCAGCGTGCTCCAGAATCCGACGTTCAGCACGACACCTCCGCTGGAGTATGCGGTCAACAGGGACGGCGACCCCGAAGTCGACTTCAGCGTGAAGCTCCCCGACTGTTGTCCGCGACCCCAGGCCTGCTTCAGCCACGCGCTAGCGACCAGGTCGCGACCCACGTTGAAGAGGGTGCGATGAAGCGCGACAAGCGCCGGTGACAACGCCCGTGTCTCCAGTTCGGCGAAATAGGTGCCTTCATCCCAGGACCGTTTACCCGGCACCTCTCCCTTCTGCAGCGACGCCTCGGACCCGGCGACAGAGGCGGCGTCGTCCACCGCCCGTTCGACGAACCTCTCGGCGAGAAACGCGAGCGTGTCCGCATCCCTCAACCTGCACGCCGTGAGCGGCGATGCGAACATCCCTGCCTTCGTGATGGCTTCCTCCGACGGGAAGGTGGTCTGCCACCGGATCGCGCGGCCGTACTCCGCCTCGTCCGCATGCACCATGTCGTTCTTGAGCATCGCAAGGCGTGTAGTGGGGCTGATGCTCTGCTGCGATAGCGGCTGACCATCCTCCGTTACGAACGCGTCTAAGCGGACTGCGGTGCCCGTAACGACGGTGCCTAGCCCGACGTACCCCTTGCCGGACTCGTAGGCGTAGACCGTATCTCCCGCCTTCAGGTTCTCGGCGCACTTTCGGTATCGGACGGCCCCGCCCGCACACCAAAGCCCATGAGTTCGCATGTCCGGCCAGGAGCGCCCGCCAGTGTTCAGGTACCAGATGGTTTGCTCTCCCTGGGGGACGGCCGTGAGTGCGGACTCGTCTCCTTCTTCCTCTCGTCCACGAGTCGCCGGGCCCATTGCCGCGACCGAAGACGCGCCGACGCTCTGGGGAGCGAGCACGCCTTCCTTCGTCCTGGCCTCTTGCGGCGTCCGGAGATTCGGCGCATCATCCCGCGCTTCAAAGCGCAGGGCCATGGAAATGGGTTTGCCGGCGACGCGGGCCAGCAATTCGACCGCGAGCGCGCAGAGCTTCGAAGCGTTCCAGTTGACGTTTACGTAGCCTCCCGGCACTGGCTTGTGCGGTTGCTTGAACGGGGTGCGGGAGAGCAGAACGGCGCCGCCGGAAGTTGCGGGTGCGTCGAACGGGAGATGGTACCCGCTTGCCCCGAGGTACTCAACGGCCGCCGCGAGCACTTCGTTGTAGTGCCTGATGGGAAGAGATGGGGCATCGCCGATCTGCACCGCCTTCAGCGGCGGGCGATCGGTGAGATCAACCGGCCAGGCCTCCCAGATGGGGGGCGCAGCGCTCGGAACCGAGCGAGCGGTCTGCCCGTGCTCGGAGGCTTCCGGGCGCCCGGGTGCAACCTCGGCTTCGGTTGGCGCCGCTGGCCTCCCGATTGGGGGGACCGGGTGTGCCTGAGTCGAGTGCGCCGCGAGGTATCGTCCGTGCATCTCCGATACGTCTTCTTCGTTCAACCCGAGCAGCGCGCGGATGCCGTCGAGCCGTTCCCGCTCGGCGGAAGAAACCCCCTCGAGGGCGGCGAGGTCTAGGACACGCTCGTAGACCTCCTTCGCCCGAACCTGGACGGACACAGCCGCTGGGGAGCTGGGGGAGGGGTCCCGCGGCCACGGCGTCGCGTTGTAGTTGAATGGAAAGAGGCGGTCACCACGACGCTTTCCGGTCAATTTGACGAGGTACTCTCCCTTGTCGAACCACTCGCGAAAGACTGCGGTGACCTTCACCGGATTCTCGTATTGGGCCTGGCACTCCATTTGGAAGGTACCATCAGTGGCCCGGGTGGCCGGTGCGCCCGGCGTCACCCAGACGTATCTGGTGAGCGTTTCCAGCACCTTGGGGCTGCTCAAAACCTCGGCCAGCGCCGGAAGCAGAACCCCGGCGATGGCAGTGTTGAGATCGTCGTCCTCCGCAGGGAAGTTCTTCTCGACGGAGTGAGAAACGTGGTTGCGATAGGCGAGCACGTGCCCGAAGAACTCGTCGAGGCTCAGCTTGCCCTGGTCCTTTTCGGCCAGCTTCGCGGCGAGTCCGCCGACGACCTTGCCAGGAGGACGGCCAGAGGCGATCTGGTCGGACAGGTAGCACCAGGCGCGCCCGAAGAGCGCTGCCTTGGGGAGCGACTCGGAGGCCACCCTGACACGCATGTCGAGGTCGAGCACACCAGCCCCGCGTTCCCCGAAGTCTTGGTCCGCAAGCGCCCGGAGGAGGGTGAGCCAGTGCCCCATGGAGGCCTTGTCGTTCGTGGCGCGGATGGCCCGCTCCACGGTCTCCACCTTGGCGTCGCTCGCGACGTAGTCCCACCATCCCATCCAGGAGAGGTACTGGAGGGTGACGAAGGACGCCCGCATCGCCTGCCAGTTCTTGCGGCGAGCCTCCGTAGCGTTGGTGATCTCTCGAATCTCGACCGCGATCGGCTTGGGAAGAGTTTGCTTGTCGAGGAGCAATTCAAGCGGATCCGGCTGATCGTCAATGTCCATGCGTCGGCTCTCGGGGGGCGCATGGTAGCACACGGCCTCGACCCCGAAGTTGCGTGTGACCCCGACCCAGCTGTGCTTATCGAACGATGGGCGTGATCCGCACCGGCGCATCCGGCTCCGGGATCGCCATGCCTTCCTCCACCCCCTCCTCCACCCCCAACTCAACGTCCCCCTCCGCCGGCCCGGCGACCTCCGCCTCCACCGCCGTGACCACCCCCGCCTCCTCCTGCAACCGCAGGATCGTGCCGTCGGCGACCATGGCGCGGAGCGCATCGTCGACCCGTTGTTTCAACGCCTCGTTACCAAGCTGCATGGCGATGCCGTACCGGTCGCGCGCGATGGGCGGGCCGGTGACACGCCAGCCCTCGGAGAGCTGGCCGGCCTCGATGGTGTCGAGGACGACAACGTCGGCGCTGCCGGCCTCGACGGCGGCGGTCGCCTTGGCGGTGGATGTGACGTCGACGAGGATGCAGGGGGTCGTTGCCACCATGGGCGCATAGATCGCGTGGGCGGCGGCGCAGCGGACGGCGAACCAAGTGGGGTCGGGGTCGGGGCGGTCGCGGGGCACGAGCGCCCGCACCTCAGGCTCCAGGTAGGGGATCGAGTAGAGCTGCTCGAGCTCGCGTTCGGGCGTGATCGAGATGGCGCCAATTGCGAGGTCGACCTCGCCGCGGCTGGCCCGGGTACGGACGTTGCCCGCGTGATCGAAGCGCACGCCCTGTTTGCCGAGCCGGCGGGCAAGCTCCTGGGCGAGGCGAACGTCGAAGCCGGTGGGCTCGGCGCCGGCGGTAAAGTCGAACATCGGCGGGAGCCTGGTCCCGATGGCGACGATCAGCTCGGGATCCTCGCCGGATGCCCGGAAGGGGGAGACAGGGCGCGGGGCAACGTCGCGTTCAGCGGCCTCGACGACAGGGGCGGAGGCCGGCCGAGGAGCGTCGTGGCTATCCAACCACACAACCCAACAAATCACCGCCGCGAGGGCCAACCCGCCGAGCATCAGCAGCGTGGTGAAGCAGCTCCACAGGGTAGCGAAGAAGCCGCGGCCCTCCCGCTTGGGCGGCGAAGTAGACGCGACCGCGGGCACGATCTTGGCCGGCGCCGATGGCGGCGGTGCGGGCGGGGCCGTGGCCCCAGCGCGTGGTGCCTTGGCCGCCGGAGGCGGGATGGGTGAAGCGGCAGGCTTCATCGGCGCACCCGAGATTCCGAGCGCGAACGCCTCACACCCAGGAAACCGCGCTTCCCGCTTGACCGCCAGCGCGCGCGCGATCGCCGCCGCCAAGACCGGGTCCGCCGCCACCAACGCCGCGGGCACCGTGACATCGCCCGTCACGATGGCGTTCATCGTGTCGAACTCGTTGTCGCGCGCGAACGCGGGAGTCAGCGTCGCGACCTCGAAGAGCACGGCGCCGAGGGAGAACACGTCGGAGCGGGCGTCCACGTCGTGGGCCGAGCGGACCTGCTCCGGGCTCATGTACGCGTACGTGCCCATCTGGCCGCCCGCGACCGTCGAGTGGTTGTTGGCCCTCGCAAGCTCGCCGCGCACCTTCGCGACGCCGAAATCCACCACGTAGGGGAACAACGCGCCGCCCGGTCGCGCCACCAGCAGCACGTTTTCAGGCTTGATGTCCCGGTGCACGACGCCGCGTTCGTGCGCATACGCCATGGCATCGAGCAGGGGGAGGGCGATGGCCCGGACGGTGACCCCCGTGGGCGGTCCCGATCCGGAGGCCACGCGGGCGGCGATCCAATCCGCGAGCGTGCCACCACGGACCAGATCCATGACGATACCGGCGGCGCCGGGCTCGGAGAGGATGTCGGTGACGCGCACGATGTTCGGGTGCTGGAGCTGGGCCTGCACGCGCGCTTCGTCGAGGAAGCGGCCCCGGATCTCGGGGCTGGTCACCCGTTCGGCACGCAGGAACTTGATGGCGTGCTCGCTCCCGAGCGTGACGTGGCGGGCGCGGTACACCTCCGCGAACGCGCCCCCGCCCAGAAGCTCCAGCACCTCGTACGTGCCGTACCTTTCGCCGGGAGCCGGCACCTACGCCCCCAAGAGCCGCAGAACGCCGCTCTTGTCGGGCCCTTGCGCCAGCACGTCCGCGGGGGTGCACCGGGGACACCCATGGTCACACGGGCACCCCTGGAGCAGGCGCCGCACCCAGACGAGGGCGTTGTCGACCACGTCGGCGTCGAGGGCCTCGGCCATGCCCATGCCGCCGACGTAACGGTCCACTGCCACGATGCCGGCGGGGAGCTCGCCGTGGAGGCCAGCGTCGACGGGGATGACGTGGACGTCGTCGTCGCCGGCGAGCAGGTGCACGAGGAGCACATGGTCGAGGCACGCGGCGAGGTGGCGGCGCGCGGGGAGGGCGGAGGGCTGGGGGAAGAACACGCCGCGTGCCCGGGTGCGGTAGCGGCTGGTGACGGGAGCGTAGGCGACCGAGCCCTCGCCGACGCGGATGCCGGCGACGGTCTCCAGCACGTCCACGTCGAACGAGGCGAGCGTGTAGACGCGGCGCTCCCTGCGGACGGTATGGGGGTCCTCGACCACGACGGCGTCGCGCACGGCCACGGCGAGCGCCGGGCTGGTCATGGCGCGGTCGGGCGCCACGCGGTTGACGTCCACGCGGTTGCGCTTGGCGTCGAAGGCGTGGAGGGGCACCTCGTACCGGAGGTCGCAGTCCGCGAACACGCGCTGGGGGTAGAAGCGGGTCTCGACGACCGCGCGATCGCAGCGTCCGAGGAGGCGCCCGTCGTTCCGATCACGGATCTCGACCACGTCCTCGGTGACCGTGTCGCGCAGGGTCCCGTCGAGGTCCCCGGTCTGGGCCGGCGCCAGCGCGACGCGCCAGAGGCCTTCGCGCGAGGGAGTACGTCGCAACACGAAGGCGTCGGCCTCCGCGGTGGGGTGCGCGTACTGGTCGGTGAGGGAGCGGCCGAAGAGCCCGGACAGCGAGTCGATGTCCTGGCGGCCCTCGCGCAACGCGGCGACGAGGTGGGTACGCGCGAGGTGCGTGTTGGCATAGCCGACGAGGGGGCGCGGCGCGGGGAGGCGGCCCTGGGCGGCGGAGGCGCGCAGGTTGTCGGGCCCGGTGAGGAGCCGGGTGATGGGGCTCGTGGGCCAGGCCCAGAGCGCGTGGTGGGTGCCGCCGTGTTCGAGGGGGAGGCGGTTCGCCAAGGTGCGCCACGCGCCGACGAGCCAGGTCTCGTCAAGCTGGCTGATGGATGCGTCCCCGCCGAGCGTGGCGCCACGATGCAGGCGTACGTCGGCCCCCCATACCTGCACGCCGGCGTCGAACGCGCCGGTGGGATCGCCCACGGCGACGGCGAGCGCGCGCTGGGCGAGAGGCTCGGCGGCGCGGCGGGGCCAGGGGTCCCCTGGCTTCGTGACGAAGCGCTCGGCGGCGGGCCAGACCTTCACGGCCGCGGAGGAGCGGGGCGCGAACGGGACGGCGGAGACGCGGATGGGGGGGAAGAGCCTCTCCACGAGGCCGATGGTGCCCGAGCCGCCGAGGCCGGTAGCGAGGACCGAGAAGCGCGCGCCGGCGGCGCCAAGCGCAAGCGCGAGACGACGGAGCGTGAAGAAGCGGTGGGTGGCGACGAGTGGCGAGCCGCGGTCGACCTGGGAGAGGACGACGAGGCCGACGGTGCGTGCCCACGGGACGCCGTCGCCGACGGTGCTGTTCCAGAGGGCGCGGATGCCACGCGAGGAGAGCTCGTTCGTGTCGAGGAACGCCACGGCTGGCATGCGGCGCTGGCCGAGGGCGAGCCGGAGTTCCTCCTCGCCGACGACGAGCGGACCGCCGCTCCAAGCGCCGCTCAGCACGAGGGCCGCAGCGACCGTTTCGCGGAGGACGCGTGGCTGCTCAGTTACGACGAGGCAGGGGATGCCGGCGCCCTGGGCCGCGAGGAGGATGCTCGCCGCGAGGAAGGTGGCCTCGGTGGGATCGGGGAGATCGCCCACGAGCCAGCCCTGGCCGGGCTTGTCCGCGAGGCGCGCGATCTGCTCCAGCGCGAGCGGGGGCGCTCCGATGGCGCCGACGTGCCGCCACGCGTCGGCCGCGAAGCCGGGCCCGCCGGCGCCGCGGACGGCGGGGATCTCCATGAGGGGAGGTGCGGCTACGTCGAGCGCTCCTCGCTCGCGCCAAAGCGCCGGGATGTCGACGCGGTCGGGGCGGAACGCCTCGACCTCGGCTTCAGGTGCGGCGGCTGGGGGGAGGGCGCGTCCGGCCAGGGTCCAGATGGCGAGGCAGGCCATCGCGACGGGGAGGAGGGCCGCGCCGTCGAGCAGGACGCGTGTGGCGGGCTGGATCTGGCCGACGACGTAGGCGTGGTCGAGCCCGAGGAGGGTGAGGAGCGTCGCGACGACGACGACGATCCCGGCCGGCCCGGCGAGGGGGATGCGGAAGGCGGGCCGGCCCTCGTCCCCGCGGAGCCGGAAGGCGGCGATGGCCGCGAAAGGGACGACAAGCGAGCCATTGAACGCCGCGAGCGGAAAGACGAGGTCGGCGGGGAGCGTCCTGGTGAGATCGAGGGCCACCGGCGCGCCGGGAACCGCGGGGACCGCGACCGGCCCGTTCACCCAGGCGGCGAAGGACACGATCCACGCGGCGGGATCGGCGCCGGAGCCGGTCACGAGCCCGAGGAGCCGGGCGAGGACGGCCCACCCGAGGAGCACGGGGACGGCCCAGCCGAGGGCGATGGCGGCGCGGCGGGCGCGGGTGCCCGGGCCGACAATCAGCATCGCCGTGAGCCACGCGAGCAACGGCCCGCCGATCGCTATCAGGCCGAGCAGGGCCTTGCCCCAGCCGGGGAGGGAGAAGGCCATTACGCGGCACCTCCGTCGCGACGACCGAGGGGCACGATACCTGCTCCTCGGCCGACGTCGAGCACACGGTAGCCCTCCCAGGTACGGAGAAAGATTGCGCGGGGCGCCTGCCGGTCGGTCCAGAGGGGGGTGAGGGTGAGCGGGGCCTTTTGGAGGGCCCGTTCGATGGGATCCTTGGCGATGCCGGGGGCAACGGCCAGCGCCTCCCCGGCGCGCAGGCCGCCGACGGGATCCCCATTCTCGTCCCGGGCGGCGACGGGGGCCGCGAGCGCGGCGGCGGCCCGACCCAGGAAGTCGGCGATCGCCCGACCGGCGGCTGTCTGGGCGGGCTCGTCGGCGAGCAGGCTGCGGGTGCCGAGGGAGCGGACCTGTTCGCGGCTCGCGCCGTCGATGGGGACGGCGTCGCCGCAGGGCACGTCGGGCTCCCCGTTGTCCGGCGGCCACGCCGCGGCCAGGAGGCGGGAGGCCCACACGTCCGGATCGCTCGCCTCGCGGCAGCGGCCGACCCACTGACTCACGTAGTGGGACGGGAGCAGCGGGCCGTGCAAGAGGTCGGGCTCGCCGACGAGGCCGCCGAGATCGTCCAGGGCGGCGTCCGCGGCGGGGGGGACGCCCATGGCGACAAGAGCCTGGCGCGCGCGGTCGCGGGCGCTGGCGATGGTGAGCTGCATGGCGGTGACGCGGGCCAGGGCGCCTTCGACGGCCAGCAGCGCGGCGCGACGGACCCGGTGGCGACGGAGCTCCAGCTGGTCGTCCGCTTGCCGGGACGTGCGGCCGCCGCCGCCCTTGCTCCAGATCGCGCGCAGCGCTTGGGTCCGCGCGGTCAGGAGCTCGCGGACCCTTTGGCGGGCGAGATTTCCGGCGAGCCAGCCCCAGCCGATGGCGACGAGCAGGCCGATGGCGGCGCCGGCGGCCCACGGGAGGAGGTCTTGCCACGGGAACGGTGCCATCGCAGCAGCTGCGGTCACGACAGGCGCGACCATCGTGGGGGAGGGCATGACGGGCGCGCCCGCGGCGGAGGTCGTAGCGTGGCCGAGCCCGGCGATGACCACCGTTGCCAGCCCGCCCACCGCGATCCCCACTGCGGCCGCGCCCGTCCGAACGAGCCCCGGGGCCGGCAGCGCTGCGACAGCGGCCTCGAGCTCGACCCGGTGCGGATCCGGCGGCGGTCCGTCGGGCCCCGCGCCGAGGAGGCCCACGCGAGTCTGCTGGTCGCGGAGCTGCGCGGCGACCTGCTTCAGGCCGAGCTCGATCTCCAGCAGCGGCTTCAGCGACTCGCGGCGCAGATGCCCGCCGAACAAGCCCGCGATACGACCATGGATCCCGCGCACGAGCTGCGCCTCCTCGTTGTCGAGGTGGCGGAGGAGTGCCTCCAGCTGGCCCTGGTCGACGCCCGTGAGCGTGCGGTCCTGGGTGGCAGGCGCGAAGAGGACCGCGTACCGTTCACGGATCCGCGCGCCCTCCTCGAACGCGCCCACCCGTACTCTGTCCGGCAACCCCGACGCTGCCCCTGCGAGCGTCGCGGCGAGCTGGCGGCAGCGCTGGGCGGCCTCGGAGGTGTCCTCGAACGGGCGCACCCACTCCACATGCTCGAGGCTCCGCACCGCGGCGAGTCCTTCGGCGGGATCGGTCACCGGGCGGGCTTGCACGCGCGCGACCAGCGTGGAGAGCGCATCGTAGGCGGCGCGCTGCACGGCATAGTCGCGGATCCGGGCCTCGGGAACATCCAGAGACGCGACCGAGAAGAACGCCACCTTCGGCTCCCCGGCGGGGAGGTGGGCGAGACGGCGGCTCACCGGGTCGCTCTGGCGCAGCCCCGATCCCACCAGCGCGACGGCGAAGGAGGCACAACTCGCGAGCACCACGCTCGCGGCGAGCGGCCCGGCGAGGGTCATTTGCGAGAGCAGCCAGATCCGCGCCAGGAGTGGCGGCGCGGACCCGCTCTCCACCCACCGCTCGAGCTTGTAAACGCGGTCGAGGGCGCGGCGGGCCACGTCAGTATCGCCGAGCGGAGGTAGGACGAGCACGACGTGGAGCGCGGCGTTGCGCTGCTCGGGGGGCCGCGACAGGTCGAACATGACCCGGTAACGGTCGTGAACCACCCGCGTGATCTGCTCGGCGAGCACCACCAGATCGTCGTCACCGCCCGCGAGGACGTGTTGGAACGCGAGCAGATCGAGCCGTCGCTCCGACTGCTCAGTGGCGAACCTACCGGCCTGGAGGAGCTCCTTCAGGACAGGCCCCAGCCGCTCGCCGGCCTCGCCCGCGACGGGCGTCGCCACACGGCAGATCAGCTCGTCTTCGCCCGAGAGAGACGACTCGATCCGCTGCAGCACGCTCCCGCCGAACGCGCCCACTCCCACGAGAACGGTGGGGTTGCTCATGACCGGCACTAGCCGCTCACCTCGGCGTCGAGGCCGCGAGCGGCCTCCCGCTCTTCTTCGATGAAGCGGACCTCAGCATCCCGGCCCTCGGCGTTCGCCTTGCCGTAGGCCCGCTTCAGGCGCTCCTGCAGAGCGCCGAGCTCGGCGCGCAGCCGGCCGCGGCCGCCGGTGTCGACGCGGAGCTGGCCCCATTGCCGGACGGCGTCCTCCTCGATGTCGGTGCGGAGCCCGGGCTTCAGCGCCTCGTAGCCCTGGAATGCCACGGCGCGCTCCTTGCCGAGGGTGCCCCGGGCACCCGACGACGACCAGGAGAGGACGCCGTCCTCCTCGAGGATACCACCGAAGAGGTTCACCAGGGTGAACGCCCGTACCCGGCGGGCACGCTCGTCTCGCTGCCGGCGCACCTCGTCCTCCTGCACGCGCCGCTCCTCGGCCCGCCGGATCTCCAGCGGATCGAGGTCGGGCAGCCCGGGCTCGGACTCCCACGCGGCCTCGATGTGGAGGGGGTAGGAGCGGGTCTTGTCATCGCGGACCTTGCGGTAGGCCGGGTACAGGACCGAGGCCACGTTCTTGAACCAGTAGACCGGCACGCCGAGCTGCGCACGGTACAGGACCAGCGAGTCGCGCTCCTCCCAGTCCGGCAGGAGCTGCACTCCGCTCGCGACGCGGCGGAGGATGCTGCCGAGCGCCCCGGCCTCGTCCGTCGCGAAGCGGGAATGCAGGCCCGCTAGGAACACGTCCGCGGGGCGCACGGTGGTATCGCCGCGCTTGCTGTGGTCCATCTGCGCGAGCAGCACGCAGTCGTCGGTGACGCGCTTCAGGCGGTCCTCGAGGCCGCGCTCGACGCGGCGGGCGTCCACGGCGGCGATCGTGTCGTCGAGCTTGCCTTCGCGTCGCAATGCGTCGAAGTCGACGCCGTCGTCCAGGCACGCAATGTAGCGCTGCTCGAGCTCAAGGGCGGAGCCGAGATCCAGGTTCATCGACTCCAGGGCGCGGGCGTAGACGTCGTTCGCCTGGGCGCCGAGGCGGTCCTTCACGACCGCCACGATCTCGCTCGCGTCGCGCTCCCGGAGACGGCCGTCCGCGTCACGTGCCGGGGCGAACGCGGTCGTCACCTCCGCGAAGATCTTCTTCGTGTCGAAGAGCGAGGCACGGTCGAGGCGGTGGGCGTAGAACACGTTCCAGAGCCGCTCGCGGCGCCGGTCGTCGCGGAGGGCCTCCGCGTCGAGGTAGTACTGGGCGACGTCGGAGGTGGGATCGGCCCCCGGGTCCTTGCGAAAGCGCTCGGTCGCAGCCTCGGTTTCCCGGGCCGTGAATTCGGCCACTTGGGAGACGTTCCGGAACGCCGAGAGCAGCGTGCCGCCGACCTCGCGCAGCTTGCCCTCGAAGGTCCGCCAGAACGTCCGCTTCAGGTCTTCGCGGTGCTCCTGGGCGAGGTCCTGGTAGAAGCCGATCGCGCGCTGCTTTGCGGCGCGGAACGCGGCGTTCTCACGGTCGACGATCTTGGTGAAGAAGCCAGGGTTCGCGTGGGTGGCGAGGTCCGTCTGGAGCCTGGCCTTCTCGTCCTGCACGCCCTGCCCGTCGATGTCCCGCCTGCCGCCCGCCTCCTGCTTGAGGAAGCCCTCCTCCTCGTCCTCGGTCGGCGCGATGAAGGCCTCGCGCAGGAGCTGGATGAGGAAGTAGCGCTGGGCGATCGGGTTCACCTCCATGTCGTTGAAGAAGCCCCCGAACGTGCGGCCGTTCGTGAGGTCGGCCACCTGTGCCTCGAGGTAGCCGCGAACCTTCGTCTGCGACTCGGCGAAGTCCTTGCGGAGGTTCGCGATCGGCCGCTCGATCGAGGGGTTCCCCGGGCTGATCATCTGCGGCTCGATGTCGTTCACGGCGATGAGCTCCGTGAGCCGCTCGTAGATCTGGGCGAGCTTCGCCCGGAACGCGACGGGGATGCTCCGCGCGTCCTTGGCCGTCTGCGCCTGGATCGCCGAGAAGACGCCCTTGATGTTGGAGCGCTCCTCGTCCTGGGCGCGCCACGCGACGTAGGCCAGGAACTTGTCGTCGATCTGGCGGTCCTTGACCGCGCGATCCTGCTGTTCGAAGGCGGGGTCCCCATAGTTGACGCGGAACGCCGGATCGTCCCCGCCGAAGCACAGGTAGTCGCGGAAGGCCCGCGCGACGTAGCGCAGGCTCGCGTACTTCACGATGTCGCGACGCGGCAGGTGGAGGATCGCCGTGCCAAACGCCGCGTAGTGCACGGAGAAGTGCCCGTTGGCGAGCTTCTTCTGGTGCTTGTCGTAATTGTCATACTCGCCGGCCTGGGCCCCGAGGAGCGGCGAGAAGATCTGCAGGAACGAGGCGTCGGCGACGGCGTGCTCGTAGCGCTCGATGGATACGCGATCGGGGCGGTCGACGATGTAGGTGAGGCTGAAGGGGCGATCCTTCACCATGCGGTGTTCGGGCTTGCCCGGGTCGTAGTGGAATTCGATCTCCTCCTGGCCGCCCTCGTAGCCGAGCTGGCGGGTGAGGTATTCCAGCTCTTTGAGGGCCGCGTAGCCGTTCGCCATGATGTCGGCCTGGAGCTCGGGCTTCACCTTGTCGAGGAACGTGGTCGGCATCGACAGCACGCCCACCACGTTCGGGCGGCCCCAGCCGTTGTCGAGCACGACATCACGAAGCAGGTACGCCATCGGGATGAAGCCGCCCGAGCCGGTGCCACCCGCGATGGAGGCGTAGAGGACGACCTGCACCACGCGGTCGGCGTTGTCGCGCCAGGGGTTGTCTCGGCGGGTCGCCTCGTCGAGCACCTCGGCGAGCTTCTTGCGGATGCGGGCGCGGTTGTCGTCTTCGAGGTTGTAGTACAGGCCGAGGCGGCTCTCGATGCGGATCTGGCCGGCGCCGGCTCCCTGGGCCCCGCGGAACTTGTAGTTCTGGGGGATCCACTGGGTGACCATCGTGTCCTCACGCTCCTCCAGCTCGCCGCGCTTGCGGGCCACGAAGGCCTGGCGATCGAACGCGGAGACCAGGAAACGGTTCTCGCCCGGGACGTTCCGCTGCTTGTCGAGGTCGTCCTTGTTCGTGTCGATCGCGATGAAGTGGGTCATCGCGGAGATGCGGTCCCAATTCGGGTGGCGACGGAGCTTGCCGGCGAGGAGGTTGACGATCTTCCCCCCGTTCCCGCCGAGCCCGACGAACAGCGTCGGCTTGAACTTGTCCTTGGCGATAATTCCCATCTGCCGCCCCTCTACTCGAAATACGATTAGTCGAATCTCACGTGGAGATTGCCGACGCGGTATACCACGCCGGGTGTGTAGCCCAGGGAGAGCTCGCCCGTCTCGACCGGCTCCCATTTGGCGGTCCGGCGATTCTTCTTCTCCAGGCCGTTCGTCTTCTTGAACCGGGTGCTCCCGCCCGCGCCGGCCTCGAGCACGAGGATCGCGAGCCCGGGCTTGCGGAGGAAGTCGCCGTCCGCGGAGAGGCAGGCACGGCCGTCGCGGTAAAAGCCTCGCCGCCCGCCCGGCTGTTCGCGGAGGACCAGCGCTGTGCCACGCTTCAAGCCGGCTTCACTCCCGGCGATTCGAACGGTGGCGGCGGGGTCGAAATCATGGGGCCGCAGGAAACCCACGACGAGCCACAGCCCGGTGAACGTGCCGACGGTGCCCGCGATCCACGGCCACCAGCAGCGGAAAAAACCAGTGGCGTCGATGGCGAAGGAGACGGGGACGCGCACCGCGCCGGGCGCGTAGTGGGGGTTCGCCCCGACGAGCGTGACGGACGGGGCCCCGGTAGAGGATGCGGCGTCGCAACAGCCTGGTGCCTCGACGCACACCTCCCACCGCTGGGGCTGGCCACGATTGGCCCCGACCGTGGCCTCCGAGCCGGCGACAGGCGTGCACGTCGCCACCAAGGGGCCCTCGCCCTGGCCTTCGAACCCTGCCGGCGTGCAGGTGATCGGCACCCGATCGGCGTTCTTCGACCCCGATAGATCCAGCGTGGCGCAGCGCCGGGTGCCCCCCCGTTCGCCTCTCCACTGGCCGAGGTCGATGGGGTTGGGGTTGACGGCGAGGGTGAGGTCGAGGAACCCCTCCACGGTCACGGGCCGGCGGGCCGACAGATCGAGCCATGTGTTGGTGAAGCGGACCTGGGCTTGCACCGGGCGTCCGTCCACGGAGGGGCCGGTAGGCGACCAAGCGCCGCGGAAGTGACCGTCGCCGCTGTGGGTGAGGAGGACCTCCTGCCCGTCGACCTCCAACACCGCGCGGAACCCGTCGGCGGCAAAGAACGCGGCGTCATCGAAGGTCTGCCCTCGGAAGAGCAGCTCGGCCTCGATCGGCACGGTGTCGCCGACCTGGGCGCGCGGCGGGATGACGAGGGAGGGGACGAGGTCGTAGCGGAGGATGACGCCGTACTCCACGTCGCCGGGGGCGGCCGGCACGGAGAGCGTCCACTGGCTCGGAACGGTCGGGTCGTTCGGCGCGCGGAAGACGACGTAGTGGCGGCGCGGATCGTCGCAGATCTTCGGAGCGTTCGCCAGCGCCACGTCACGCGGACAGCCGTTGTCGCCGGACGCCTGCACCGGCACGCTCCCCTTAGGCCCGGCGAGCGCCGCGGTGTAGGCGGGACCGGGCTCCGTGGAGGCGGTCATCGCGAGCACCTCGACCACGAAGCGGGGCACCGCGAAGGTCTTCGAGCCACCGCTCGCGAGGGTGCCGACCTCAGGGCGGGAGCCGAGCGCCCGCGCGTAGCCGTTGGTGAACGCGCGCAGCACCTGGTTCGCGTCGTTCATGAAGGTCAGCGCGTCGGGCGTGCGCGCCATCGGCCGCAGGAAGATCTCGCCCTGGGCGCGCGCGTCGTCGCTGCCGAACAGGCCGAGGATCACGGTGTCGAGCGCGTCGTTCGTCTCCAGCCCGGCGATCCGCGGCGACTCGTCAGGCTGCACGTCGCTCGGAGCGCCGTCCGTGAAGAAGAGGAGGAGCTTCTTCTCGCGGTCGGAGGCTTCGAGGCGGCGTCGGGCCTCCTCGAGCGGGCGGCGAAAGAACGTGCCGCCGCTGTAGGGGAGGGCGCGGATGGCGGCGGCGTCGGTGACGACGGGCGGCGCCGCCTTTTCGTCGACGCCGAAGCCGATGACGGTGACCCGATCGGTCGAGCCGCGCGCGAGTCCCTCGACGACGAGGGTGCCGAGGACCGCGGCGCGCTCGGGGTCGTTGGGGGGAAGCACTTGGTTCGTACCGTCGACACGGGCGCCGGCCGCCATCGAGCACGAGGTGTCGAGGACGAGCGCCATCTCGACGCCGGGCGAGGCGTGGGCGGGGCCCGCGAGTAGCGCGAGAAGGGACGGAATCATCCGGGGTCCACCTGGAAACAGGTGCTGCCGGCGCGGTAGATCGCGCGCGGCGACGGGGCGTGGCCGGTACGGCCGTCGGGCACGTCCTTCCAGGAGCGGGTGCGCGGGTCGTAGACCTCGACGGGGACCGACGCCAGGAGGATCAGGCGATTGGGCCCGCGCGTCGCCCGCAGGCGGACCAGCGCGTTGCGCGTGCGGCCGTTCACGTCCCCGTCGGCGTGCAGGCCGAGCGCGGCGTCCCGGTAGAAGCCCGAGGACGCGCCGGGGCACTCGACCAACACGAGCGCGCTGGACTTCTTCAGGCCCTTCTCCGAGCCGGCGACCTTCACCGTCGCGGACGGGGAGAAGCGCGCGGGCCGGAGGACGCCGAGCAGGAGGAGGCCGAGCAGGGACAGCACCGCGGACGGGCCGAGCCAGACGCCGTGACAGCGGTACCAGGGAAGACCGGTGACCTGCCACCGGAGCGCGACAGTCTTCTGTTCAGCGGCGAATTGGGGCGTGAGCGGCATCACGCGCAAGCCGGCGTCGGGCGGCGAGCGATCGGCCGCGCAGCGCGGCACGTCCAGGCAGAGGAGGAAGAACGGGTTCAACGGATCGAGCGCCGCCACCTGCCGGACGGTGCCGAGGTCCATCTTGTCATTGTCGCCGTTCGCGTTTCGGTACCCGAAGACGGGCCGCGCCTCGCACGTGCCGCTGCCGACGGCCTCAAGCTCCCAACCGTGCTCCATTGCCGCCTGTGACCGGCTCATGTCGAGCGGCTTGCAGGTCTCGCTCCAGGGCGTCCCTGCGGCGACCGTGCCGAAGTCCAGCACGTCGTCCAGCACGAGCTTCAGCGGGAGGCGCACGCGTACCTCTACCGGCGGCATCACGACGGGTGTGCCGGCGGTGCCGCCTACCGACGCGGGCACGATCTCCAGGCGCCAGGAGTGGCTGCCGACGCTCGTGTACACGCCGTCGAAGCGGTACCGGTCATCAGAATGCGTAGACGAACGGGCGAGCTCGGCGCCGTTGTCGTAGAGGATTACGGCGGTGGCGGGGTCGGCGAGGAGCGCGTCCACGCGCTGGCGGGCCGCGCCGCTCTCGGGGCGGACGAGGCTCACCACCCCGCCGCAGGGCAGGCCGACGTAGCAGACGCCGGGCAGGTCGGAGACGTCGAAGCCGATGCCGATGTCGCTGACCGTCGCCTGGGCAACGGCCTTGCCGGGGCAGACCACGCGCCCCCCCGCGTTGCCGCCCGCCCGGATGGTGAGGGCGCGAGGGGTGGGGGAGGGGGGCGGTGTCCACGTGGCCTGGAGGTTCGCGTCGGCGGGCAGGGTCACGTCTGGGGTGCCGGCAAGGCTCACCGTGAACGTGAGCGAGGGGGACCCGGCAGTGCTGGAGGGGACCGGCACCTGGTCGGCCTTGTCGAAGAGGGCGGCGCTCAACGAGGTAGGCTGCCCGCTCGCGAGGGCCGCGCCGGCGGCGGGGGCGAGGACGCGGGCGCGGAAGGCGCAGACGTCGACGGTGAAGGCCAGTGGCGCGGAGGTGGGCCCGCCCATCGTCTCGTTCTTCGCGAGGGTGGGGGTGTCCGGGACGAACGTGACGGTGGGGGCCGCGGAGGCGGGGAGGACGATGTCGGCAACGACCCTGCCGTCGGGCCGGATGCGGGCGGGGACGATCCTCGCGGGGCCCACGCCGTCATCGACGACGAAGTGTCCGCCCGCGATGGGGTGCACGGCGCCCTGGTCGTCGCGCAGGCTCGCCTCGATGGTGACGGTGTCGTCTACGCTGTAGGGCCCCGGCGAGACGTGGTCGATCGTCGGGCGCAGCACGGTCGGGGCTGGAGGCGGCGCGACGCGATCCTGCCCGTCCACAACGTGCTGGAAGATTGTGTCGGCCTTGGCGTGTTTTGCGCACAGCGGCGACTCTGGGTCGAGCGCCCGCCAGGTCGGGTTGCGGGAGAGGAACGACGACTGGCACGTGCTGTCCTGCTCGTCCCAGCAGCTCCAGCATCGTGTGCCGTCCGTCACGAAGTTGTGATGGTGCCATGCCCCGTGCACGTTGCTCTGGGCGGGCTGGCCGCAGGCATCGGCGTTGTTCGGCGGTGTTCCGTCGTAACCACCGACACAGTAGGTCACGCCGAGCTGGAAGAGGGCGTCCAATGGCCCGGCGTGCGCGGGCGGCGCCGTGGCAAGCAGCCCGATGAGGAGCGGGGTGGCGGACATCAGGGCGTGGGCGAAGGAGTGGGGGCCGGAGCGGCGTCGGGGGCCGGAGCGGTGGGTTCCTTCTCCGGTGCTTCTTCAGCCGGAGCTGGGGTTCCAAGTGAGGGCTTCGGCGGCTCCTTCGCCTCCGCTCCCGCGGCTTCGGCGCCGGTGGTCTCGGCGCGCGCGGGGACCTCGGCGGCTCCGAAGTGAGTGAGTCCGAGCGCCATGGTGACGACCAGCATCGTGACCATTCCCGCGCCAAACGCCGCGCCGAGCAACACCGCCAGCATCGGGAGGTCCATGACCCGTCGCTCCACGGCCGCGCGCGCGGGCTTGGAGCCGCGTCGTGGGGCCGCCTCGGAGACGGTGGGCTCGTCCGCTGGCCGGCCGTACATCGGCGAGACCTCAGCGCGTGGAGCGGGGCGAGGCGCCACCCCGTCGGGCAGCGTGCCCT
This sequence comes from Myxococcota bacterium, assembly GCA_040386535.1. Lineage (GTDB taxonomy): Bacteria > Myxococcota_A > UBA796 > UBA796 > SXON01 > CAJBVW01. The sequence continues at coordinate 56,716 of JAZKFH010000055.1, forward strand.
CGGAGACGTACGGGTCCTGGGGAACGTGCGGTGGTTCGCTCCGGGATGGGACGGGAGCCGCTGGCTCCGGGACCGGCGCGATCGGCCGCATCGGCGGCTCGGTGAGGCGGGTCCCGGGCAGGAACGGGGAGGCGGGCTCGGTTCGGCGCGCGGGGATCTGGTCCGCCTCGTAGAGCGCCACGATCACCGTGATGTTGTCGTGGCCACCGCGGGCGTTCGCGGCGTCGACCAGGCGCTGCGCCGCGGTGGCCGGATCGGTGCCGGCCATGAGAGCCGCGATCTCCTCGTCACTGAGGAGATCGTAGAGGCCGTCGCTGCACAGGAGGAGCACGTCGCGCGGCTGGAGCTCCAGCGGCTCGTTCCACGAGGTCGGCTTGAACGTGTCGCGCACGCCAGCCCCGCCGCCGAGCGCTTGCGTCAAGATGTGGGCGTCGGGATGCGATTTTGCCTCCGGCGCGGAGAGGATGCCGCGGCGCACCATCTCGGCCACCCGCGTGTGGTCCTCCGAACCGGACACGCGCACACCGTCGCGCAGCTGGTACAGCCGGCTGTCACCCACCCAGCCGATCCAGCAGCGGTCCCCGGTCACCCGCGCGACGACAGCCGTGGTCCCCATGTCCGGCATGCCGCGCCGCTCGGCCTCCGCCACCACCGCGGCGTTCGCGCCCACGAGCGCATTGAAGATGACGACGGTCGGGTTCGCCGTCCGGTCCGCGCGGAGCGACGCCAGGATGAACTCCGAGGCCACTTCGCTCGCCACCTCTCCGCCCTCGTGGCCGCCCATGCCGTCGCACACGAGCAGGATCCAGTCGTCGTCGCGCCCCTCGACACGGAAGTTGTCCTCGTTGAGCGAGCGCTCCATCCCGACGTGCGAGAGCGCGGCGACCTGCAGTGGCGGCCTCATTGTTCCTCCCCGGGCGGCTTCACGGGCGCGAAGACTGTCTGTGAGCGCTTCCTCGGGGGCGCCGCTTCCGACCCGCCAAGGTTCACGACGGAGCCCGCCGCGGTCTGGGGGAGCTGGGCGGGCGCCGGGTTCGCCTCGACCGGCGGGGCCAGCCCAGGCTGGTCGATCCGCAGCTCGAGCTGCCGGGAGAGGCCGAGCACATCTCCGTGTTTGAGGGCGACGCGCTCGTTCTTCTGGAGCAACCGGCCGTTCACGTACGTGCCGTTGGTCGACTCGAGGTCGGTCACGAAGACAGTACCGAGCTTGTAGAGCTCCAGCTTCGCGTGGCGCCCGCTGACCTGGGCGACGTCGAACACGAGGTCGACGTCGCCTTCCGCCCGCGCGCCGAGGGTCAGGCTCTGCTTGTGCATCCGGTACATGGGACGGAGCCCGGACCCGGAAGGCGCCGTCACCAGGAGCAACCGGGTCTCGGGGAGGCCAGCGATGGCGAAGTCGTCGTGCGTCGGGAGCGGCGCGGCCGGAGCCACGTAGTCATGCGCGGGCTCGACGGACGGCGCGGCCCTGGGAGGGCTGGGAGGCGGAACCGGAGCGGGAGGTACAACGGACGACCCGGCGGACCTGGGTGGAGGACCGGCGGCCGGTCCACGCTTCCGGCCGAGCAGGAAGGCGAGGAGGCCGAGGCCGAGGGCGGTCGCTACGAGCGCGCTCGCGCCGAGGATCCACCAGCCCCAAGGGGGCGACGCGGCCGGCCCAGGGGTGGTCACGGGCACCACCGGGTCAGCCGCAGGTGGCGTGACCGTGGCCGTTGCGGCGTCGTCGGGGCAGGCCGCCGCTGCGGGGCCGAGGCCGTCCTGATCGAACGGCACCCGGTCCGACCACGCCCGACGCTGACCGCCCTCCACGATCTCGACGGAGAGCGCATCGGAGGGGGTGGCGCCTGACGCCGCGGGCACGCCGCAGAACGAGAGGTCGAGCCAGACCGTGCGGCGGGCGCTCTCCGCGATCGAGACGAGCTGGGCCGGGGCGGCGGCGTCCCCGCCGGTGACGCTGATGCCGCCGGTCTCATCCGCGAGGCGCCGCATCTCGTCGAGGCGCTGCGCGAGGTTCTTGCCGCGGGTGGGGGGGAACACGACCACGTGCACCTCGACGCCCCGCGAACGCGCGGAGGTGACGAGGTCCTCGATGCTGTAGGCGGTCGACTCCTCGCCCGCGTCGGTGAAGACGACGACTTGCCGGAGCCCACCCGCCGCTACCGGCTGCCCGGCGGCGGCGTGCTCCACGCACTCCTCGACCAGCGACTTCAGCCGGGTGACGGCTTCCTTCCCGGGGGTCACGGCGTCGAGGAGGCCGCCGATGCCGGGTCCGTCCGTTGCCTTGCCAACGACATTCAGCGTGGTTCCGAAGGTCACCACTTCGGTCGTGTGCCGCCCATTCGGCGGAACCGCGTTGGCGTACCGGCGCGCGAGGGCCACGGCGTCCAGCGTGTTCGGCGCGAACGAACCCGAAGCGTCGAACGCCAGGATCGTGTAGACAGGCTCCTGTTCGGCGCGCGTGACCTTGTGCACCGTCGCGCGGCCACGTCCCGGTCCGAGCACGACGCCGAACGAGGATGGCTCGAGCTGCGGCGTCGTGATGCGGGCGAGCAGCGCGGGGTCACGAATGTCGACCGACACGCGGGCCGCGCCGTGGCGGGCGGGCGTGAGGGTGGTGACCGCCACACCCTGCCCGGACGCCCACGCGGGGCCCGTGAGCATGAGGAGCACAAGCATACTTGAGACGATGGGGCGCCCGGCACGCGAGGCGTAGTCGTGCTCGGAGGGAGACACGCTACGTCCCGTTCGGGATCAGCAGAAGCACGAGCCGCGAGCCCCCGAGCTGCAGGACCGAGCCATGGCGCACGTCCACCTGCTCCCCGTGGATGGCCTGCCCATCCAGCACGCTGCCGTTGGTCGAGTGGTCGATGAACGTCGCGCGGTCCGGCTTGATGAAGAGGAAGCCGTGGTCGCCGCTGACGCGCCCGTCGTCCACCGACACGTCGCACTCGGGCCCGCGCCCGATCTTGTTGCGGCCAGCGCGGAGGGGGTGGACGCGACCGGGGTCCGATGGGCCGCGGTGCTCGATGAGCACGCCGCGGATCTGGGGGCTGGCGGCGGCGGGACCCGTCGACTCGATGATCGTGCCGTGCTTGCGAGGCGGAGCCGGGGGAGGCGACGCGTGAGGTGCCGCGTTTGGAGGCGCCGGGCGGGGGCGGACGGCCTGGCCGAATGGGTCGTCGCCGTTGTTGATCGGCGGGCGCGGCGGGAGGGGAGCTGCGAAAAAGTCAGGCTCACTCGGGGACGGCAGGCCCGGCGGCGGCGCGTACTCGGTGTGGCGCTTCTGCCCGCTCGACAGCGGGGGCGCGGCCGTCGGGTTCGAGGAAGGCGCGGCCGCCTGGTTCACGGGCGGCGGCGGCGGGAGCGCCGCAGTGGGCGGCGGGCGCGCCGGGCCGGGCTCGTACTGGGTGTGACGCTTCTGGGAGGGCGCTTGCCCGCCGGCGGGGACGGCAGATCCCTCGAACTGTGTGGCGCGCTTCGTCGCAGAGGAGAGCGGGTACCCGCACATCTCGCAGACCACGCGGTCGGGGGCGTTGTCATTCATACAATTCGAGCAGCGCACACGCACTCCATCGGGCCGGCGGCGGAAGACTACACCATCCCGGACGTGCCGCGCGGTAGAGTCCCTGCGTGCCGCCGCTTACCCCAGAGCTCGACGATCGTTATGAGTCCATCGACGTACTCGAGGTCGCCGGCGCGACGACGCTCTACCGCGCCCGTCACCGCGTCCTGGGCGCCGACCACGTGCTCCGGGTGCTCCACGCAGCCGTCGGGGAGCGCGACGCCGACCGTGCGCGGTTCCGGGAGCGTGCCCAAGCCCAGGCGTCCGTGCGCCACCCCGCCGTCGTGCGCGTGCACAATGTGTTCGACAGCCCCGAGATGCTCGCGCTCGCCGTCGACTACATCTCCAGCGAGGACGCCCGTACCCGCGTCGCCCGCGACGGTCCGCTCGCGCCAGTGCACGCCGCCGCCGTGGTCGCCGAGCTGGCCGATGCCCTGGAGGTGGCGCACGCGGCCGGGGTGGTGCACCACGAGCTCCATCCCGGGCTCGTGCTGTTCCCTACCGACGGCAGTCCGGCGCGCCTTGCGCACTTCAGCGCGCGCTACGTCACGACGCACGACGGGCCGGCGATCCCGTTCGCGAGCCCCGAGGAGCTCCTACGACCGGGCGATGGCGACGCGCGGGCGGACGTCTTCGCGCTGGGAGCCCTCCTCCACTTTCTGCTGACCGGCGCGCCTCCGTTCCCGATGGAGGCGCGCGAGGCTGCCTTGCAACGCCGGCTCGACGGCGCGGCGCCGGCGGCTTGGGGGGGAGATGCCGCCCTCGCGGCAATCCTGCGCGCGGCGATGGGGGAGCGTGTCATCCATCGCACCCCCACGGCGGCGGGCCTCGCCGCGGCGTTGCAGCGGTTCGTCGAGCGGACGGGGGGAGGAGCGACGCGCGCCGACACGCTGGTGCCGGCGCCAATTGGGGCCTCGCTTGGGAACGGTGAGGAGGCGGGGCCGGCCGCCGCGGGGGGCTCGACACCTGCTGTCGCCTCTGGTCTCTCCGCGGTCCCGACTGCCGCGCCCACTGTGGCTCCCGTCGAAGCGACCGCCGCTACCACCGTCACGGTTCCCCGGCGCCCGACGCGCGCGACAGGACGCGGTCTGCCGCTGCTGCTCCTCGGCGGGCTCATCGGCTTCGGGTTCCTGGCATCGGTCGCCGCGGTCGTCGGCTGGCAGTCCTGGCAGGCGGGCGAGTCCCGTCGGGTCGCGGCCGAGGGGATGGCGGCTCTACAGCACTACAAGACCGACCCTGCCGCGAACGCGGACCCCGACGTCGTGGACCGTGCCGCTCGCACCGCCGCCCGCGCCGTGGAGCACGCCGATACGCCTGAGGCGCTCGCAGCGAACGGCCTCGCGCGCGTCTGGGACGAGGGTTGGCACCACGCCAACGCGACCTGGGACGAGCAGAAATTCCTCGCGACGAGCGAGGTCGTCCGCGCCGCCGCCGCGACGGGCCGCGCGGAGGGTGTCTTCGCGCACGGCCTCCTTTCCGCGAACGCCTGCAAGATCCTCCCAATCGCCGACGTCCGGCGCCCCGCGCTCTGCGCCGCCGCCGAGCGCGACTACGCACAGGCCCGCACCCTCCTGGAGGCCGACCCCCGCGGCTGGCTCCGGTTCGAGCTCTGGTGGTCGCTCGCCGCGATGCACGGCCAGCGCGCGCTCGAGGCCGTCGTACGGGACGACGCCGCCGCGGCCCATGCCGCCCGGGTCGACGGCCTCGCGGTCTGCGAGCGCGCCCGCTCGGACCTCTTCGAGGCCCCGGTCAACGACTCGGAGCTGGGGCAGGAGTGTGTCCCCCTCGCGGGGGGCGCCGGCGACATCGACGCCTACCTCTGGTGGTCGGGCTGGCTCCAGGACGACGACCGCGCCGCCGACGGCAAGCTGTCCACCTTCAACGTGGAGCGCATTTACCGGGGTGCGCTCCCCGCCTGCGGCAAGCTCGTCGTCTCCAAGAGGAATCGCCGCCGCAAGAGCCTCCCGGAGACCGACAACACCGGCTCCAGCCAATTCTGCTACGCGGCGGGGCTCCTGGCGTTGGGCTGCGACGGGTCGGCCGCGCTCGTGGTCGCTTCGAATACGGCGATGTACCCTGAGCAGCCTTGGTTCAGGATCGGGGGGAAGGTGTCGGGGCGGGCGTGCTATCTGGACGAAATGTAGGGAGGTGGTGGGTCCCGTGATACGCGCGGCCAGTCCTTGGGGCCCCGTCGATGTCGCTTCTGCCCGCCTCCGTTTCCCACCGCGCCCTGTGGGTGCCGCCCGTTCTCGCGATCCTGGCCTGCTCGGGTGGCGGCACGCCCGATCCCACGATGACGCCTGCCGTGCCCGCTGCGAACGTCCCGGTGGTCGCGCCGACCTCGACCGTGGCCCCCGCCGTAGCGCCGGTCGCGCCTGCGGGGCCTGCGATCGATCGGATCCGGCAGCGTGGCGAGATCCTCGTCGGGATGGACACTGGGGAGCCCGCGGGCGCCGGCACGCCGCCGATGTACTTCCTCGACGCCGCCGGCAAGCCGGATGGGTTCGACTACCAGGTGGCACGTTGGGTCGCGACCGCGATTGGGGTGCCCAACGTGCGCGTCGTCCACGGGAAGTATTCGGAGCTGCCCGAGTTGCTCGTGGACAAGCAGCAGTTCGACCTCATCGTGTCGGGTTACACGCCCGCGCCGACCGACGGGGTCGCCTGGTCGGACGGCTACCTCGACTTCGGGCTCTGCCTGGTGGTGCCCTCCAAATCGGACGTACGGACCGTTGCCGACTTGTGGGGCAAGGACGTGGGTATCTTCGACGATGATGCCGCGGCGGAGGCGGTGGAGACCATGGCCAAGGGGTACACGAGCCTGGTGCGTATGGAGGACGGGTATTGGGACGCCCTTTCGGCCGGAAAGGTCGCCGGCTTCATCTACGACTACCCATACGCCGTGGCGGAGCTCGCGGAGTGGTACGGGGACAACCCAAAGAAGGCGGGCACGTTTCGTATCGCCCAGTACAACCTGACGGACTCGACCTACGCCGCGGGTGTGCGTGCGAGTGAGCCGGAGCTGCTCGCCGCGGTGAACGAGGGCCTGGCGCGTTTCCGCAGCTCGGACGACTACGCGACCGCCGTTCGCAGCTACCTCTCCGGGGGGGACAAGAGCGAGGCACCCAAGGACAAGGGCCGCGTCTACACCGTGCAGAAGGGGGACACCCTGAGCAAGATCGCGGCACGCGAGCTCGGGGGGGCCAAGCGTTGGAAGGACATCTGGGCGCTCAACAAGTCCCGGTTCCCGAACCCGAACCTCATCGAGGTCAACGACCAGGTGGTGTTGCCGAGCTGACGGGGCGGACGAGCCGCAGCCCGATGCTCGAGCTGCGCGTCGTCGGGAGCGCGGCTCGACGGTAGGCCACCCGCTGGGCGCGCGCTGTGGCGTTCCAACTGCCGCCACGGTGGATCCGGGTCTCGCCGTCGTTGGCACCCACCGGATCGGTGGCGAGGTCCGCAGGGTAGTCCGCGTAGGCGTCCCAGGTCCACTCGCTGACGTTGCCGCTCATGTCGTACAGTCCGAGTCCATTTGGTCGAAGCGCGCCGACGGGGTGCGCCGCTCCGGCTGACGTGCGGTCGTACCAGGCGACCTCTCCGACCTGCGTCGACCCGGCGAACGCGTCCGGTGCGCTGCCCCCAGTGGCATCGGCCCGGGCCGCCGCCTCCCACTCGGCTTCGGTGGGCAATCGATAACCGTCGGCGTTTGGTCGCAGGACCACCGGGGGCCCCAGCACGTACGCAGGAACGAGCCCCTCGCGCGTGGAGAGGCGGTTGCAGAAGTCGACGGCCTCGTACCAGGTGACTCCCTCGACGGGTCGGTCGGCCGCGACGTGGGCACTCGGGTTGGTGCCCATCACGTCGGCCCAGAGGGCCTGATCGACCTCGTGGACGCCGACGAGCAGGGAGCCGGTGAGCGCGACCGGATGCGGCGTCTCGTCCTTCCAACGCTCGGCTTCGGCCGGAGGCGACCCCATGGTGAAGCGGCGCGGGGAGAGCGACACCATGGGGTAGCGCGCGGTGAGTGGAGCAGACGGGGTCAGGGCGGCGGTCGAGACGGGTACTTCCACGCTTGGGAGAGGCGTCGCGACGACCGGGTTGGTGTCGGAGCCGAGGGCCGCGAGATAGAGGAAAGTCGCGACGATTCCGACTGCGCCGAGCGCCACCGCGCCGAGGAGAAGGTAGTAGACCGCGGATCGGCTTGGCGACGCCTTCCCCATCACCGCCGGTTTCGCGATGGGCGGCGCTTGCGACTTGACGGGTGTGGCCTGGGTCGCGACCGGCGGAGTTGGTGCCACGATGGGCGCGGGAGGTTCCGGCACGACCGACGGTCCGCGCCCGGGATCCGTGGCTTCGTCGTCCGAGAGGTCATCCGCGGCGACGAGCGCTCTCTCGAGCGCAATGTGCAGCGAGCCGCACGAGGGAAATCGCGCGGAGGGCGAGAGCGCGAGCGCGCGGCGGAGGAGATCGCATACGCCGGGCGAGAGGCCGGGGATGTGGGCTTCGGGGGGGTGAAATGCGCCCGAGACGATGTTGCGCATCGTGTCGTACTCGGTGTCGGCCTCGAACGGGAGGTGCCCGGTGAGGAGCTCGTAGAGCAGGACGCCGATGGCCCAGGTGTCGGTCTCCGGGCCCACGTCGTCGCCTCCGCGCACCTGCTCGGGGCTCATGTAGTGCAACGTGCCGACGCGAAGTCCGTCGTCCATGCGTTGCTTTCCCGTCGCCAGGGCGCTCCCCACGATGACCTTGGCAATGCCGAAGTCCGTGACCATCGGGCGCAGGCGCCCTGGCCCCCTGGACGTGGCCGCGTCCCGCGCGAGCAGCACGTTCTCCGGCTTCAGGTCTCTGTGAATGATGCCGGCGCGATGCGCAACGTCCACGGCGTCGAGGACGGGGAGCAGCACCTCGAGGGCCTCGGAGAGGGTCATCCGGCGGCCCAGCGTCTCGAGGTGGCCTCGCAGCGACGGGCCCTCTACCAACTCCATCACGAGCCCGGACACGGGAGTGGTGAGGATGTCGGTGGCGCCGACGAGGTGTGGGTGGCGGAGCTGGGCCTGAATGCGACCCTCGGCCAGGAACCGAGCCCGAACATCCTCGATTTGCGCGTAGCGTTCATCGAGCACCTTCACCGCGTGAAGGCTTCGGAGCGCAACGTGACGAACACTGTAGACGCGTGCAAACGTGCCACTGCCGACGAGCTCGATCACCTCGTATCGTCCTTCCAGGAGAGCGCCGGGGGTCAGCAGAGTCAGAACGACGTCCACGCGCCGACCGGCGTACCACGCTTGCGACGAACCGCTACGCCCCATCCATCGGCCGCCAGGAGCGGCGCGCTGACGAACCAACTCAAGCCGCCGCTGGCGCAGGTGACCGTCGACACCAGCGCCATGAGCACGAGCCCCTTTCCGGCCTGCCCATTGTAGAGCTGACCAACCCCCGGGATGCAGACCAGCCCCAGAAGCGCGGCGAGCAACGGCGACGAGGTCCTGTCGGGTCGGAGCGTAGGCGCCGTGACGGGGACTCTCGCGGCGGTGGATGCGACCGGCGCTGCGCCGACCGGCACCACCCCCACCGGCTCTGGGAGGCGCGTCACCGCGACGGACAGCGACGGCCGCTCCGGGAGCGGGGCGCCAGGAGTGGTGGCGAGCGCCAGGGCCTTCCGGAAGTCGTCGCAAGTGGCGAATCGCTCGCCGGGGTCGACCGCGAGCGCCTTGCGGATGCACGCGGCCACCACGGGGGGAAGCCCGCCGATGAGGCGCTCCGGCGGCGCGAACTGGCCCTCCACGATGTTCTTCATCGTGTCGAACTCCGAGTCCGCGGCGAACGCGACGCGGCCCGTGACGACCTCGTACAGGATGGCGCCCAGCGCGAAGATGTCCGAGCGCGCGTCGAGGTCGACGCTCCCGCGCACCTGCTCGGGGCTCATGTAGAGGAGCGTCCCCATGCGCATCCCCGCCTCGGTCTTGCGCTTCCCGAAGCGCGCGGCGTCGGCGCCGGTGATCTTCGCGATGCCGAAGTCGGCCACCATCGGGCGCGGGCGGCCCCGGCTGTCCTGGCTGACGATGATGTTCTCGGGTTTCAGGTCACGGTGAACGATCCCGAGCGCGTGCGCGGCGCCGACGGCGTCGAGAACCGGCAGAAGGAGGTCGAGCACCAGGGGCAGGGGCGGCGGGCCCCCGTGCGCCTGCACGAAGCCGTCGAGCGTCGGCCCCTCGACGTACTCCATCACCAGGCCCGCCACGGGCTGCGTGACGATGTCGGTCACCGGCACGATGTTCGGGTGGCGCAGCTGCGCCTGGATGCGGCCCTCCGCGAGGAAGCGGTTCCGCAGGTCCGGATCGGCGGCGAGCGTGTCGTCGAGCACCTTCAACGCGTGCTGGCTCAGCAGCGCGACATGCCGCACGAGGTACACGGACGCCATCGCGCCGCGGCCGATGGGTCGGACGATCTCGTAGCGGTTCTCGAGGAGGGTGCCGGGGGGGAGCATGAGGGGCGGCCACTGTACCACTGGGGGAGGGGCTACCAGCTCCCTCCACCGAAGCGATAGGTCTTCTTGATGGGCTGTGCCTTCACGATCGGCTGAAACTGCCAGGCGGTGACTTGTCTGGCCATGCAGGCTTCGAGCTCGGCGTCGGACCCGTTCACGCCCGACACGTGCACCGACGTCGTGGCTCCGTCCTTGGCGATCGTGAAGGACACCTCCCAGGCGCCCTTCAGGCCCTCCACCTGTTTCAACCGCTCGTTGTAGCAGCCCTGGAGCTGCGGCGAGGATGCGTTGATCACGGCCTTTGCCATGGCAATGATCTCGTCGTTGTCCGTGAGGCCCCCCGTCGGTGGGTGGTCTTCCCGCGGTGCGGGCCCGGGAACCACGCGAATCGGCGGATCGCTGCCCTGTCCGGCTGGTCTCGTTTTCTCCCGGGGCCGGGTGAGCGGGGGTTTCTCCCTCGGGGCCGGCGCGGCGGGCTCGACCGCGGGGGCAGCAGGGCTCGGCGCCTTTGGCCGGGCCGGCATGATCGAGGGCGCCGTCGCGGGGACCACTGGGGCGTCGGGGTACCCGTACAGCGAGGAAACGCCTGACCCGAGGCAGACCAGGAACCCCACGAGCGTGGCCACTCCGGCAAGCGTCGGGGCGGCGCCGCCGGACTTGTCACGCGAAGCGTTGGAGGTGGGCGAGCTCACCGGTCCCATCCCACCAAACGCTACGGGCATCCCTATCCAACGCGCGGTGACGTCCTTGCCCGTCCAATGGCGTCCGTTCGGGGCGCGAGCCTTCGCCCGCGGTGCTTTGTTGATGAACTCGGCCACCTGGCTCGGCGTCGTCACCCGGGGGGGGAGCACGCGGGCGACGGACGCCCAGAAGTCGGCCGAGGTCGTGGTGTGCACGTAGGGGTCGGTCGCCTCGGGGGCCGCGGGCGGGGCTTCAGGAGAAGCCGCGAGTGCCCCGCCATGTTGCCCCGATGTGTGCAGCAGCCTCGCGTAGGCCGAAGCGGTTTCCGGCTTGGGGTCAACGGTGCGTATGGTAGCAGTTCCGGGGTAGCCGCGACGGGTATCCACCGCGGACGCGACCGCGGCACCTTGGACCCGCTCGACAATCGTTGGGGCAACAGGACGGACTGGCCTCGATGCGGGCACCGCCGTCACCTCGGACGTAGGGGCAGTCGCTCGCGTTTTTGGCGTCCCCCCGAGCACGGCGGCCAACTCCGCACAGCTCCCGATCCGCGCGTCCCGATCCGGCTCCAGGCACCCCGCGATCGCGGCGCGCCAGGCTCCGGGCACGTCCGCGCGCTCCGTCTCCACCCGCGCCCACCGCCCCGCCTGGATCGCCGAGTACGTCGTGAACATGCTCGGGTAATCAAACGCCGCCCGCCCCATCAGCATCTCGTAGAGGATGCAGCCGAGCGCGAACACGTCCGCGCGGGCGTCGACCCCCTTCGCGTCGTCGTATTGCTCCGGCGACATGTACTGCGGCGTGCCCATCATCATCCCGGTGCGGGTGCGCCCCTTCGGCGTGTCGTCGTCGGCGAGCACCTTCGCGATGCCGAAGTCGCTCACCCGCGGCACCGGCACGGACCCCGACACGTCGAGGAGCACGTTGGCCGGCTTCAGATCGCGGTGCACCAGCCCGCGCGCGTGCGCCGCCCCCACTCCGGAAAGGATCCCCCGGAAGATCGCCTCGACTTCCGCGACGGGCAGCGGCCCGCGCTGTCCGATCCACGCCTCCAGCGTCGGCCCGTCGACGAATTCCATGAGCAGCGCGGGCGCCCCGTCCACGTCCAACACGTCGGTCACGGCGACGAGGTTCGGATGCCGGAGGCCCGCCTGGATCCGTCCTTCCAACACCAGCCGGTCGCGCACCTGTGGCGCCGCCGTGGTGAGCACCTTGAGCGCATGCAGCGTGTTCAGCGTTCGATGGCGCACCCGGTACACCGCGGCCATGCCCCCGCCCCCGAGGAGTTCCTCCACGACGTAGCGATCGATGATTTGTCCGGCGGGCAACACGGCGTCGAGCATACCCCGTGCTCCGGTGCGGAGTTCACCGCGCGGACACGGTCGTGGAAATCAGCCGCCGGCCTGCTTGGGTGGAGTCGCATGCTTCCAGCCGGATTCCTGGCGCCATCGCAAGATTGGGTACTCTTTGTAGTGGGACAATGGCTTTCGAAGGCGGCTCGTGGTGGCGGCCCGAACGATGCCATAGGCGAATAGAAAGCACAGAAGTCCACAGACGACTCCCCCGAACTCCCCGTCCGCCAGCGCCTGGGAGAGGGCGAGCGCACCGAGGATCGCGCCCAACGTGCCAAACGTGTTCAGGGCGGATGTTCGACGATGCGCCCCACGACAATCCCCGCAGTAGGGAATACGGAGCTGACTCGTCTCCCAACGTCCCTGCTCCTGCCTGCACAGCGGGAGGATGTACGGAGGCGTGTCGCCAGCGGGTGGCCCTCCGCAGAACCAACACGAGGAGGCGCCCCGCTCTCGTGCCTCGATGAGCTCGCGCTCGAGCGCCGGACTTAGAGATCCTGTCGCCCTCTCCGGTGCCGCGCGCGGATCGGCCGCCGGACGCCGCACTACCGCCGAGCCAGCAACCGAAGAAGGGGCGAGCGCCCCCCCCAACGCCGTCACAAACGCCCCGCAATCCTGGAACCGAGCGTCCGCGGCTGGCGCGAGCGCTGTCTGGATGCACTCCGCCAGCGCAGGACTGACCCCGGCCGCGACGCGCGCGGGCGGGTCGAAGCGGCCGTCCACGATGTTGCGCATCGTGTCGAACTCGCTGTCGCCCGCGAAGGCCGGGCGCCCGGTCGCACACTCGTAGAGGATGGCGCCCAGCGCGAAGATGTCCGCGCGGGCGTCGACGTTGCTCGAGCCCCGGATCTGCTCTGGGCTCATGTAGTGCAGGGTGCCCATGCGCATGCCCGTGCGCGTCCTCTGTTTCCCCGCGTCGAGCGCGCTCGCTTCGAGCACCTTGGCGATCCCGAAGTCACCCACTACCGGCCACAGGTCGGTGCCTCGGCGCGTCACCAACACGTTGTCGGGCTTGAGATCGCGGTGGACGACCCCAGCGGCATGCGCGGCACCCACCGCGTCGAGCAGCGGGAGCATGATGACAGCGATCTCCCGCGGTTCGAGGGCGGCGACCCGCTCGGCGAGGAGCTGGGTGAGCGTCGGACCCTCGATGAGCTCCATCACGAGCCCGGCCACGGGGTCGGTGACGATGTCCGTCACCGCGATGATGTTGGGATGCCGAAGGCCGGCCTGGATGCGCCCTTCCGACAGGAAGCGGCTCCGCATCTCGGGGTCGTTGGCGAGGTGCGGGAGCAGCACCTTGATGGCGTGCGTGCTGTGGAGGAACTGGTGGCGTGTCCGGTAGACCGTCGCGAAGCCGCCTTCTCCGAGCGTGCCAGTTATGGTGTAGCGTCCATCGAGAATTGTGCCGACAGGAAGCATGGGCGCGCACAGTAGCACGGGCACCACCGAGGACGATGCGTCTCGGGGACGGGGATGCCGTCCGCGGGGGGCGACGTCCTACGGGGTGGCCGGGGACCTCGTCGTCGGGCGCGGGGGCGGCCGGCGGCTGGTCGTGAGCACGCCCAGGCGCTCCGCTTGACGCCCCCACCGGTCTCTGCTCTGCTCCCGCCCCGGAGAACGGAATGCCACGAAGCGATGCAAACGCCATCTCGCTGCGCACGGTGCGCGCGGTGCTGGACGCCGCGGCGTCGTTCGAGATGACCGTTGCCGGGCAGCACGTACATGTGGAGGTCGAGCGGCTCCCGGCGCCGACGTGGCCGCGCCCGAACATGATGGCGTTGGATGCGCAGGCAGACGGGCCTTGGCCGACGCCGGTGCGCGTGCGATGCACCTGGCCGGGCGGCGCCACGACGCTCCGCGTGATGGCCAGCTTCTGGCGGGGCGGGCCCCACGACGGACAGGTGACCTTGCGGGTGGCCATCGACGCCACCGATCGGGAGCTTGTGTCCATCACGCTCTACCCGATGTTCCACGAGGTGCCCGACGGCGGCACCGCGCTGATCTGGGCGAGCACGGCTCTCTTCCCGCGGAAGGAGGCCGCGCCGGACGGGCAGTTGGCGGCGCTCGCCGAGCACCTTCGAGCCCGGGTCGCATCGGAGGGCCTGGTGGGTCCGACGCCCGCGCGCGTAATGCTTGGCGAGGCGTCGGTGCCCGGACCGGTCCTCCACCCGGACGCTGCAACTGTCTTCCGTCGCCTCACGACGGTCACCCTGATCAAGGTCCCATACCTGCTGCGCGGCGGCATTCCCGGCATCGATGGCGCGCCGCCGTTCGACGTACCGTTGGGAGCCCCGCTTGCGCCCCCACCTCCTCCTGACCCTTCCACCCGGAAGGGCGCGTTCTGGCCGCTCCCGGGCGGCGTGCGCGGCTACAAGACGACACTCGACGCGCTCCTCGCCGACCTCGCCGAGGAGCCTCTCACCGACGCGGAGCTCCGCGATTGGTTCCGGGAGCGATTCAATCTCGAAGGGACCACCGCCGTGAACGGCTACCGGGCGGTGCCGGTGAGGCTTGGCTTCTCCGCGCGCGTCGATGGCCGGGTGGTTCTCACCGCGGCTGGGCGGGCCTACGTGGACGGCGGCAACGATCCGACCGTGTTGTTCGACCACATCCACCGTTCGCTCACGGGCATTCTCGACATCCTCGTGCTCGCCGAGGTGGCCGGCGCGGCGACGCGCTCGGGGACGCAGGCGATGCTCAACCACCTGCTCTCGACGAGCTGGGAGAGCTCGAATCAGTCGGAATTCCGCCGCAACTGGCTGCTCTCGGTCGGTGCGACGGATCGGACTCCGGGCGGCGACGTCCTCACGCCCCTCGGCCGGGCGCTGGTCGAGCGGCACGCTACAGATGCCGCCGCCCTCCGCCCCCGCGTGATCGCGTTCCTGGCCGCCGCCGGCTCCCCGGAGCCCGGCGACGACGACGCGGACGACCCAGTCGAGCCCCTGATCGTGCCCGAGGCCGCCCCCTCCGCCCCGACCGACGCCTGGCTCTCCGGACGCCCGGTGCTCCGCCCGTCAATGGTGCACCCACACCTCGGGACGCTCCAGGTGCCGGACCGGCTGCTCGAACAGGCGTGCGCGGCGCTGACCGCCGGGAAGCACCTCCTGCTCGTGGGCCCACCGGGCACAGGGAAGACCGAACTCGCCATCGCGCTCGCGAACGCAGCCGCCACCGAGGGCTACTGCGCGCCGCCGCTCCTCTCGACCGCCTCTGCGGACTGGACGAGCTTCGACACGATCGGCGGCTACATGCTCACCCAGTCCCGCGAGCTGCGCTTCCGCCCGGGCGTCTTCCTCGCGGCCCTGGAAGAGCAACGCTGGCTGCTCGTCGACGAGCTCAACCGCGCGGACGTCGACCGATCCTTCGGCGAGCTGATGACCGTGCTCTCGGGCAAACCCTCGCGCACGCCGTTCACTCTGGAGGATGGGCGCGCCGTCTCGATCGGGGCTCCCGGCGCCGGCCACAGCCACGTCGTCCCCGGGAGCTTCCGTGTGCTCGCGACGATGAACACCTGGGACAAGACCTCCCTGTTCCGGCTGTCCTTCGCGGTGCAGCGCCGCTTTGCGGTGCTCCACCTCGGCGTGCCCGACGATGCGGCCTACGCGTCGATCCTCGCCGATGCGGCCACACGGGTGCACTATGACGACCCGGTGCTCGGCATCGCCTCGCTACACGCGCTCCAGGACCTCTTCCGGAGCGACCGCCTCCTCTCGTGCCGACCTGTCGGCCCGGCCGTCCCGCTCGACATGATCCGCTACCTGCGCCGACGGGGCCCCGGCGCAGACGCCCTCGTCGAAGCGGTGGCGCTCTTCCTGCTCCCGCAGCTGGAAGGCTTGCCGGAGGAGCCCGCGGCCGAAGTGCTCCGCATGCTCCGCGTCGGGATCGCGGCCTCCGCTTCGGACGAGGCCCGAGCCGAGCTCGTCGAACGCTATCGAGAGCTCTTCCCGATGTTTGCACTGGACCGAGCATGACGGCGCCCTGGGAGGGCTTCCTGCGGGAGCACTTCCCGGGCTACCTGCTCCCGGAGACGCGCGTCTCTCGCATCGATCCCGACGAGGCAGCCCTCTTCCTCGCTCGCATGGCCGACCGTCCGCACGCGCTCCTGCTCGTGCGCGCCGCCGCCCTCGTCGCTGGCAATCTCGACGCGATCGAGGCCCTCGCCGTCCGCGAGCTGCCCGACCTCGTGCGGGGCCTCCCCAGCACGACGGAGGCTCGCCCGCGTCGCTGGGAGGGAGGCTTTCAGGGACGTCTCGATGCGCCCGCGACGCAGGCGTTGAACCTCATGGGCGCCGAGACCGCCTTCATCACGCGCGCGCGTCGCCGCCACTTCGCCCTCCCGGAGAACCGCGTGCTCCGGCACGTGGCAGGGAAGCTCCTCGCCACCCTGGTGTCGCTCGACGCCGCTGGCGTGTCAGGTGGCTCCGATTGGGGGGTCCGCGCCCGTGGGTGTGACCTCCCGCTCCGCACCGCGCTCCACGCCAGCGCGCTCCGCCAGGTGCCGGACGGCCACCTCGACGCCCCGGATCTCGCCGCCGCCGCGCACGCGCGTCACCCCGCCTACCGGCGCGCGGCCTCCCTCTACGGACGCATCCGCGACACGCTGGACGCTCGGGATCCCGCGCGGGTCGCCGCGCTCCTCGCGGAGGGGGCGCTGGTGCCGCTCAAGGACTGGACTCGCTTCGAGGTTGCGGTGCTCCTTCGGCTCGTCCAAGCGATGCACGCGCGACTCGACCGGACACAGCCGGGGCGGTGGAGGCTCGAGCGCGCAGCGTTCCAGAAGGGGCGCGCGGACGTGGCGGCGCTGCTCCGCGACGACGGCGTCGCCGTCCGCTTCTTCCACAACCAGTCCCTCTTCGAGCCCGGGCAGCGGGAGCGCGGGCTCCGGCACTACTTCAGCAGCGGCGCCTCCATGCGGCCCGACATCACCCTCCGCTACGAGCGGCCCGGGTCTGCGCCGCTCCACACCGTGGTCGAGGTCAAGCTGTCAGACAAGCCGGAGTACGTGGCTTCCGGCTACGAGGAGGCCCTCCTGTACGCCTACGAGTACGCAGATCGCCTCCGCGCGTGGCCTCGCGCCATCCTCGTCGCGAGCGGCGTGGTCACCGGGAGCGCCTCGCGCGCTCACCCGGTGGTCGCTATTGACTGGGCGCGCTGGGTCCCCGAGGTGGTGCTGGACGGGCTTGTCGAGGGGTTGTGACGGCTCGGCGCCACGGTGATCACGGCGCGGGTCGAGGGGGCGAGGGAGCGGGGAGCGGCGCGGGCGCGGGCGCGGAGAGGGCGGGAACGTGCGGAGTCGTGACGCACACGCGCCCAGCTGTGCCCCTGGTCAGCCGTTGGTCAGCGAACACCTCCCAACACCCCCCTCCACACCCCCGCACCTCCCCACGCTGACCAGTGAATGATCCGCAAAGTACCGATGTTTACGCCATGCAAGTGTGATTCGTAATCAGCAGGTCGTCGGTTCAAGTCCGATCTTCGGCTCCATCAGATAAAGAAGCGCCCGCCCTGGAGAAATCTGGGGCGGGCGTTTCTGCGTCTTCGATGCGTGACGGAAATCCGGGTCGCCCGCGGGACGATCAGCTCCGCGCCCTGATGTGTGCCCACACGAACCGCACGACCCAGACGGGCCCCGCCACGGCGAGCACGATCAGCAGTGGATCGTAGGGCACCCGGTACCGGATCTCGCCGGTGTAGGCGAGCGCGGCGAGCACCATCACCACGAGATGGAGGATGGGCACCACGAGCGCGTCCGCGTCGACCGCCCCAGCCCGCGGCCGCCCGGGGAGGCCTCGACGCGCCCACAGGCTGACCGCCGTGCCGAGCATCCCAAGGGCCGCCAGGGGCAGGAGCCCAGACGCGACGATCCGAGGCCACGCGTCGAGGAGCTCTTTCCTCACCCCCTCCCCAGCCTGCTTCCGCTCGGGCCACATCACGTTGTCGGCGTAGAGGAAGCGCACATTGCGATTGAGCCGCCCGGCGATGTCCGACCACGAGGACGCCCTGAATACGCGGTCCCGCTCCGCGTTCAGCGGCCGCGGATCACAGCGGAGGCCCTCGAACCGGAAGTCCGGATCGAACCCGCTCGTCCTGCCTCGCGCGGGCGGGTGGAACCCGTTGTACTCGGTCACCACCCCCGGGGGCGGCTTGGCCTCCAGCCCCGAGTACTCGCTGAAGGCGAACAGGCTCATCACCGCGCCGTTGTCCGCAATGAGGCCGACGCGGCCAGTCCGATCGTGGTACCGCGCGGCCCCGAGCGCCACCGCGCACGCCACGGGCACGAGGAAGGCGAGGAGCCCGCGCCAGGTCCCCGCGCGACGCCAAAGCGCCCACCCGACGAGGAGCGGGACGGCGAGCAGGATCGGCGGGCGGAGCAGATAGGCGAGGCCGGTCACGACGCCCGCGAGCCCCGCCCCGCGCCCCGTCTGGACGTAGCGCACCCACGCCCACGCGCTCGTCACCAGGGCGAGCGTATAGGGGAGCTCCGACGAGAAGTACCCGCCGTACGTCACGAGCGGGTACCAGAGCGCGACGGTGAGGCCTACGATCGCGGCCGCTGCGACGCTCCCGAGGCAGCGCCGGGCGAGCAGGACCGCGATCGGGGCGACGAGCGTGCCGAGCGCAACGTGTACCCACCCCATCGCGTCGAGACCATCGGGACCGAAGACCGTCATCTCCGCCGCGTAGAGCCAGTGTGCGCCCGGGGCGAAGCAGACCTCGGCATCGCTGCCTTCGAGCAGGTCCCGGGCGCGCCCGATGTAGCCCTTCATGTCCGAGAACACGCCGTCCGCCGGCCGCTGGAAATGGATCAGCCACGCGGCGCGCACCCCGAACGCGACCGCGGTGCTGCCGATCGCGGCGACCCACGTAGCGTCGTGCGCTTCGTCGTTTCTGGGCGGTGAGAGCATCGGGGGGCCCCCAGTGTAACGTCGAGCGCGCCCCCGCCAACCGCTCCTCGGACGGCGGGTGGAGTGCGTCTCCCGACTTGCGACGGTATTCCGGAGGCGCGCGCGACTGGTTACCCGCCCGCATGCCCGCTCCCGAACACGACGACGCGTCCGCCACCCCCTTCGCACCGCTCGCCGCCGTCCTCGCCAACGTCAGCCGCCCCGGCGACTTCTGCGCGCATGGCACCGTCGTCACGCCCATTCCCCGCATCGACGTCGGGGGCGTCGGCACGATCGCGTTCCCGTTGCCGCCGTTCCAGGCCGAGCAGCTCCTCGCGGCGGCCGAGGCGGCTCCGTATGGCCGCGGCGCCGACACCCTCGTGGACCCCGACGTGCGGCGCGCCTGGCAGATCTCGCCCGGGCGCGTGCGGCTGGACGATCGGCAGTGGGACAAGACGCTCGCGAGCATCGTGGCGAGCGCCGCGGCCGGCCTCGGGGTCGACGGCGACGTGACGGCCGAGCTGTACAAGATGCTCGTCTACGACGCAGGCGGCTTCTTCGTGCCGCACCGCGACACCGAGAAGGCGCCGAGCATGTTCGGGACGCTGGTGATCGTCCTGCCGTCCACGTACCGGGGCGGCGATCTCGTCGTGCGCCATGGTGGGCGCGAGGCCGTGCTGACGCTCCCCGGCGAGGACGTGGCGCGCGTGTCGTGGGGCGCGTTCTACGCGGACTGTGTGCACGAGCTCCGCCCCATCACCAACGGATATCGGTTGTGCCTCGTCTACAATCTTCTGCGCATCGGCACGT
Organism: Myxococcota bacterium; assembly: GCA_040386535.1. Classification (GTDB taxonomy): domain Bacteria; phylum Myxococcota_A; class UBA796; order UBA796; family SXON01; genus CAJBVW01. The sequence continues at coordinate 76,492 of JAZKFH010000055.1, forward strand.
CGCGGCCGGTGGCACCCGACCACTCCCGCGAGGTCGAGGGCGTGGCGGCCTTCCTCGAGGAGTGGGCGCGGAGCACGGACGCCTCCGAGCAGCTCGAGGACGACGAGGAGGGGTACGACGAGCCGCCCGTGTACCCGAACAAGCTCGTCCACCTCCTCGAGCACCACTACACACCCGCCGAGCTCTCCTTCGACACGCTCAAGAACCGCGACGCCGCGCTCGCCTCCGTGCTCCTCGCCGCCGCGGAGCTCGGCGACGCCGTCGTCCACCTCGCCATGGTCTCGATCGAGGAGTCCGGATCAGCGGAGCCGCTGTACGACGAGCGGCGACACGGGCACTGGGGGCGCTACGAGGACGAGGACGAGGACCAGGACTTCGAGATCCACGAGATCTTCGAGCGTGTTGAAACGGTGAGCGGCTGGGTGCGGGCCGACGAGCAAGAGGTCACTCTCGGTGCGCTCCCCATCGACGAGGACGAGCTCTTCCCGCCCGACGCGCTCGACGACGAGGAGCCCGACGAGAAGCACCTCCACGAGGCCACCGGCAACGGCGGCGCCAGCTTCGAGCGCACCTACCGCCGCGCGGCGCTCGTGGTCTGGCCCCGAAGCCTGGAGCTCGCGGTCGTGGCGCAGGCGCCGCTCGCGTCGCTCGTCGGGATGCTCCTGCCCCTCGTCACCTCGACCGATCCAGGAGAGCGCCTCCGCGGCCAGGCGCTCGCGACGAGGATCATCGAGGGGCCCCCGTCCGGGAGCGGGACGGGACGGGTCGACCTGCTGAGCGTCCTCCTTCGCCTCGGCGATCCCGCGCTGGTGGCCCGCTACGTCCGTGCTCACCTCCAGCACGGCTTCGCCCCCACCGAGATCGACACGCTCCTGGCGTGCCACGGGCTGCTCGGAGGCGCCGTGTTGGCGGCGCTCGTGGCCTCCATCTTCGAGACCAACGCCCCCGCGCGGGCACCCGTGTGCCTCGATCTGCTCGACCGGCTCGTCACGATAGACCCCTCCGCGGCACGCACGGCCGCGCCGGTGCTGCTCGCCCGCCTCCCCGGCGATCCGACGGCGGAGGGAAACATCCCCGAGCACCTCCGCGCCCGGCCCGACGCTGGGTGGCTGACCCGCCTCCTGGACGTCCTGCTTCGCCTCTCCGACCCTCCGCTCCTCGACCGCGCGGTCGCCTACACACGCGACTGCCTCGCCCCCCAGCACCTCGACGCCATCGTGCTTCCCGCGGTGCTCGACCTCTGGCGCGACGGAGCCGCAACCAACGCTGCCGCCGCGTTGGCACCGCTCCACACGTTGTGTGTCACCCACCTTCGCCGACGCGTGGCAGAGCCGTGTGAGGCCCCGACCGATTGGACGCGCGAAGCGCACGGGACATGCAGGTGCGCCGATTGTGTCACGTTCCGCGCCTTCCTCGTGAGCCCGCGGGAGCAGCGTTGGGAGCTCAAGGCCGTGCAGGGCCGGCGCACACACGTCGAGTCCCAGCTGTCCGGCGCCGACGTCGATATCCGGACCGAACGGAAGGGGAGCCCGCACACGCTGGTGTGTGTGAAGAATCGACGGTCCTACGAACGTCGGTTCGCCCAACGGGAAGCCGATCGGGCGGCGCTCGTGACGCTTGGGGTGGGGTGAGGCTGCGCATTCATCCCACGGCGACCGCATCCGGCGCGAGGGTGAAGAAAAAGGTGGCTCCGTGGCCGACCATACCCTGGGCCCAGATCCGCCCGCCGTGCCGTTGGACGATCCGCTGTACCGTCGCGAGCCCGATGCCGGTCCCCTCGAATTCGTGCGTTCCGTGTAGCCGCTCGAAGGGGGCGAAGAGGCGGACCGCGTGGGCCATGTCGAAGCCGGCGCCGTCGTCACGGACGAAGAACACGCGCTCGCCCCCCTCGGTCCGCGCGCCGAACGTGATGTGCGCAGGCCTGCGACCGGAGGAGAACTTCCAGGCGTTCTCCAGCAGGTTCTGCAGCGCGCTCCGGAGGAGCGTCCCGTCCCCTTCGGCCGTCAGTGCCGTCTCCACGGTGACGACCACGTCGCGAGTGGGGTCTGCCACGCGCAGGTCGGCCACGATGGAGCTCGCGAGGGCGCCGAGGTCGACCCGTTCGCAACGGAGCGCGCAACGCGAGACGCGCGAGAGACGAAGGAGGTCGTCGATCAGTTGGGCCATGCGGCCCACCGCGGCGCGGATGCGGCCGAGGTTTTTACGCGAAGAGGCGCTGAGCGCGTCCTGCTCGTCTTGAACGAGGATCTGGCTGAAGCCGTCGATGGCCCGAAGGGGCGCCCGCAAGTCGTGGGAGACCGTGTAGCAGAACGTCTCCAGGTCCCGGTTGGTTTGCGAGAGCTCCCGGGTGCGCTCGGAGACGAGCTCCGCGAGGTGGTCCCGGTGCTGGAGGAGCTCCTCCTCGGCTCTGCGCTGCGCCGTAACGTCACGAAAACTCCAGACCCGGCCGACAACCTCGGCGTCGAGGCGTTGCGGCCGCGAGTACCGCTCGAGGATGCGCCCGTCTTGCAGGTGCAGCACGTCGAAGCTGTCCTCCTCGGGCCGTGTGTAGATTTCGCGGATGCGCACGGCGAAGCCCTCCGGATCGAGGAGCTGGTCCTCGGCGTGCTGCACGCCGAGCTCGTGGTCGCCGGTCTCGAGGACCTCGGCGGGGATCCGCCACATGGCGATGTAGCGCTGGTTGAAACCGGCGAGGCGGCGTGCGCGGTCGACCACGACCAGGCCCTCTCCGCTCGCCTCCAGGGTGGCCTCCAGGAGAGAAAGCGCGCGTAGGCGGCCGTGCTCCGCCCGCCTGCGCTCGTCGATGTCGGTGAGCGCCCCGACAATTGCCACGACGCGGCCATCGCGCACCACGGGGGCCTCGTTGACCTCCACCCACAGCGGATCCCCGGACCGGCTGCGCACCTCGATCTCGTAGGCTGGCTGGCGCTGCCTCGTCCGGATCGCGCGCTCGGTGGCCTCCATCGCGAGTCGGTTGCTCGCGGAATCGGGCACGAAATCCGTCCAGCGGACCTTCGCCTCGTCGGGGTCACACCCGAAGAAGTGCCTGGACTGGGGGCTCATGTACGTGAACACCTGCTCCAGGTCGTGGGCGTAGAACATGTTGGTGCTGTGCTCGATGACGTCCCGGAGCCGCGCCTCGCTGTCCTGCACCGCCCGGGTCAGGCGATGGATCTCCGTGATGTCGGACGCGACACCGCCGACGGAGCGGGGCACACCATCGGGTCCGATGAGCGGAAACTTGGACACGAGGAAGGTGTGGGGTCGATCGTCCCGCGGGATCATCTGCTCGACCTCGACGACGCTCCGCGTCGCGAACACCTTGCCGTCCTCCCGTTTGAACCTCTCCGCGATCTCCGCCGAGAAGAGCTCCTCGTCCGTGCGCCCGAGGATCTCCTCCCGCCCCCGGCCCACGAACACCTCGAACGAACGGTTCACGACGGAGTAGCGCCCGCGCGTGTCCTTCATGAACACCACCGCGGGGAGGTTTTCGAGGATGGTAGCCAGGAAGCGGCCGCGATCCTCCTCGGCCGACGCGCCCGCCCGTGTCGCCAGGACCGTGGCCACCGGGATGCCCGCCGCGACCAACAGCCCGGGGAACGCGCGCACCGCGTCGGCCCAGGCCATGGGCTCTCCTCGCAGGGCGAACGTGATCGTCGCCGTGGCCGCGACCGCCAACGTGCACCCCATCGCACGGACGAACGAGCGGCCCGCCCGGAGGGGCGCATCGAGCCGGAGGAGTGCCGCTCCGGCCGCCGCTGGGACCGTCGCCGCGACAGCGTGCAGCAGCGCCCACGCGAGGGGCAGGGGGCCCGCGAGGTTGCTGGCGAGCACGCCGACGAGCGCACCCACGAACCCCCAGGGGCCGAGGACGAGCGGTGCGGCGAAGACCACGGTGAGGGTCAGCGCGGGCGTCCCGCTGGCCGGCGCACCCGACGCGAACGCCGCCCCTGCCGCTACGACCGCGGACGCCAGGAGCTTGGTCGCCAGGGTGTCGCCGCGCACGGCACCTCCGTCCCAAACTAAGCGCGGATGTCGCGATGGGGGAGGCGCCGCGGCTGGTGATGCGTCCACCCATACAACACCGGCAACACGACCAGCGTGAGAAACGTGCTCGTCACCAGCCCGCCGATGACCACGGTGGCGAGCGGCCGTTGGACCTCGGCGCCGGCCGAGGTCGCGAGCGCCATCGGGAGGAACCCGAGCGCCGCCACGAGCGCGGTCATGAGCACCGGGCGGAGCCGCACCGCCGCGCCCGCCCGCGCCGCCTCCGCCGCGGTGACACCGCCCTCTTCGTGCAGCTTGCGGATGTAGGTGACGAGCACCACGCCGTTCATCACGGCGATGCCGAACAGCGCGATGAAGCCGACGCCGGCCGAGATCGAGAAGGGGAGGCCGCGCACCGCCAAGGCGACCACGCCGCCGCTGATCGCCAGCGGCACGTTCGCGAACACGAGCCCCGCGAGCCGCACCGAGCCGAACGCGGCCTGGAGCAGCACGAAGATCAGCAGCAGCACGAGCGGGACGACGATCGCCAGCCGGGCCGAGGCCTCGCGGAGGTTCTCGAACTGGCCGCCCCAGGCGACCTCGTAGCCGGCGGGGATCTCGACGCCGGCGTCGAGGCGATCCTGCGCCTCTGCCACGAAGCTCGCGATGTCCCGCCCGCGCACGTTCAACTCGACAGTGAGCTTTCGCCGAAGGTTCTCGTGGCTCACCTGCGCGGGGCCGGGCTCCTCCGAGAGCGTCGCCACCTCCTTGAGCGGCACGCGGGCGCCGGCGGGGTTGCCGACGACGATCTCGCCGATGCGGTCGACATTCGCGCGCACCTCTTCGGGGAAGCGCACCTGGATGTCATAGCGGCGCGGACCGTCGATGACGACGCCCACCGGGCGCCCGCCGAGCGCCTCGACCGCGTCCAACACCGCCCGCGCGTCCATCCCGAGACGGGCCAGGGCGGGGCGATCCGCGACGATGCGGAGCACGGGGAGCCCGGCGACCTGCTCCACCTTCACGTCCTCGGCGCCCGGCACCTGCCGCAGCACCGCGGCCGCAGCGGCGCCGATTCGCGCGAGCTCCGCGGTGTCGTCGCCGTAGATCTGCACGGCGACATCGGAGCGGACGCCCTCGATGAGCTCGTTCACGCGCAGCTCGATGGGCTGGGAGAACGAGAAGTTCGCGCCCGGCACGGACCCGGCGAGCAGCACCTGGAGGCCCTCGACCAGCGCGGCCTTGTCCTGCACCTTCGTCCACTGGTCGATGGGATCGAGCATCACGAACACGTCGGAGAAGTCGACGCCCATCGGGTCCGTCGCGATCTCCGCGCGCCCGGTCTTCGACACGACCGTCGCCACCTCGTCCGGGTACGCCGCGAGGATCACGCGCTCGGCCTCCCCCGCCTGGCGGATGGATTCTTCCAGCGAGACGGAGGGGAGCCGCGCGATCTGCAAGGCGATGGCGCCCTCGTCGAGGCGCGGCACGAACTCGGCGCCGAGGAACGGGATGACCGCGAGGCTCGCGGCGAACACGGCGATCGCCGCGCCGACCGTGAGGCGCCGCCACGCCATCGCCCGGCCGAGCAGCGGCACGTAGGCGCCGTGGACCGCGCGCATCAGCGCCGTCTCCTTCTCCTCCGACCGCATCAGGAAGAACGTCGCGAGCACCGGCATGAGCGTGAGCGCCAGCACGAGCGAGCCGAGCAGCGCGAACACCACCGTGGTGGCCATCGGGCGGAACATCTTCCCCTCGATGCCCGTGAGCGTCAGGAGCGGCAGGTACACGAGGATGATGATCCCGACCGCGAAGACGATGGGCCGGCCGACCTCCCGGGCGGCCTCGAGCACGGTGCCGCGGTCCACCGGGAGCCCCTGCTTGCGGCGCTGGCCGACGACGCGGACGATGTTCTCGATCATCACGACCGAGCCGTCGACGAGCAGCCCGAAATCGATGGCGCCGAGGCTCATCAGGTTGCCCGAGACGCCCATGGCCCGCATCCCGATGAACGCCGCGAGCATCGAGAGCGGGATCGCGGTCGCGACGATCAGGCCGCCGCGCAGGTTCCCCAGCGTCAACAGCAGCACCCCGACCACGAGGAGGCCGCCCTCCAGGAGGTTCTTCTCCACGGTGCCGATGGCACGCGCGATCAGATCGGCGCGATCGTAGAAGACGTCGATGGTGACGCCCTCGGGGAGGGTCGGCTCGATCTGCGCCATGCGCGCCTTGACCTGCTCCACGACGGTCCGCGAGTTCTCTCCGAGCAGCATCATGACGATGCCGGTGACGGCCTCGCCGCGCCCGTCGCGCGTCACCGCGCCCTGCCGGAGCATTGGCGCGAAGCGGACGTCGCCGAGCGTGCCGATGGTGACGGGCGTGCCCGCGTCCGTGGTGGCGACGACGACCGCCGCGATGTCCTCCAACGAGCCGAGCAGCGCCTCGCCGCGCACGAGCACCTGCTCGCGGCCCTTCTGGAGGTACCCGCCGCCGGCCGCCGCGTTGTTGCGCTCGAGCGCCTCGTACACGTCGGCCAGGACGAGCCCGTGCGCGGCCAGCGTGTCGGGGCGCACGCTCACCTCGTAGGTGCGGAGCTCGCCGCCGAACGCGTTGACCTCGACCACGCCGGGGACGCCGCGCAGGCGCGGGGCGATCTGCCAGTCGAGGACGTCGCGGAGCTCCATGGCGGAGAGGCCGTCCCCCCTCACCTCGAACTGGTAGATTTCTCCGAGGCCCGAGGAGATCGGGCCCATCTCGGGCTCGCCGTAGCCCTCCGGGATGGCCTCGCGCGCCTCGACCAGCCGCTCGCCGATGGCCTGCCGCGCCCACCAGATCTCGGTGCCCTCCTCGAACACCACGGTGACGACGGAGAGGCCGAAGCGCGACAACGAGCGCAGCTCCACGACGTCGGGCACGCCGCCCATGGAGGCCTCGACGGGCGTGGTGACGAAGCGCTCGATCTCCTCGGGGCCGAGCCCCGGCGCGTTCGTCAAGATCTGCACCTGCACGTTGGTGACGTCGGGGATGGCGTCGATGGGGAGGGAGAGCGCGCTGTGGACGCCCGCGGCGACGAGGAGGACCACGCCGAGCAGGACGAGGAGGCGGTCGCGGATGGACGCGGCGAGCACGCGGTCGATGAAGGTGGGGCCGCTCGTGCCGAGCAGGTCGCCGGTGCCGACGTCCTCTTGCTCGATCCGCGGTGGATCAGTGCGCATGGCCTTCCCCCAGCTCGCTCTTCGCCAGCTCGCTCTTGAGGGTGAAGGCGCCCTCGACGACGACCGGCTCGCCGGGGGTCAGGCCCTCCGCGAGGTGGACGTCACTTCCGTGCCGCGACGCGACGCGCACGGTGCGCGTGGTGAAGGTGTCGGGCGCGGTCTGGACGAACACGATCGTGCGGCCCTCGACGTCCTGGAGGGCCTCGGCGGGCACCACCACGAGCGCCGGAGTTCCGGCGTCGGCGACCGCGAGTCCGAGATCCGCCCGCGCGAACATTCCTGGCTTGAGCCGATGGTCGGCGTTCGGCACCACCACCCGCAGCTCGACCGTGCGGCTCGCGGGCTGGACCACGCCGCCCACCCAGTCGACCGTGCCGGTGAACACCTCGCCGGGCCACGCGTCCACGCCGAAGCGCACCGGCTGGCCCTTCGCGACGGTGGCGAGGTCGCGCTCGTACACGTCGACGAGGAGCCACACCTCGTCGAGGTCCCCGATGTGGAACAGGCCCGCGCCGGGCTCCACGGCCTGGCCGACCCGCGCGTCCGCGGCGAGGATCTCGCCCGCGATCGGCGCCCGGAGTGGGAACCGGGAGGGGAAGTGGCCGTCGCGCCCGGCGTCCGGACGTACGCCCAGGACGCGGAGCCGCTCCTCGGCGGCCTCCAGCTCGCTCGCCGCCACCTTCAGCTCGGCCTCGGCCTGCGCCACCTCCGCGCGGGAGGAGACCCCCTGGCCCTCGAGCCCGCGGAGGCGCTCGGCGCGGGCGTCCGCGACCTCGCTCCGCGCCCCGGCCGTGTGGAACGCCGCGACCGCCTCCCCGAGCTCCGCGGAGACGACCGTCGCGAGGGTCTGGCCGTTCGTCACCCGGTCGCCGGCGCGCACGAGGATGCGGTCGACCTGGCCCGCGGCGAGCGCGCTCACCTGCGCCTCGCGCCGCGGATCGAGCGTCACCCGCGCGCTCGTCGTGAACGCGCCCGACGCCGCGCGGGTCGACGCGGGGGCGATGCGAAGGGCGGCGACCACGAGGCCCTCCGCGGAGAGCGTCACCGACTCGGCGTGGGCGGCCCCCTCGTGCTCCTCGTGCTCCTCGTGCTCCTCGTGACCCGCTTCCTCGTGCGCGGGCTCCCCGCCGACCCGGGAGCAACCGACCGCGAACGCCAGCACCATCCCGAGCGGCCTCATTCCGCACCCCCGGGGATCAGCGCGTCACTCTCGGACGTGAGCAGAAAGTCGATGCGCGCCGCCGCGATCGCGCCGCGCGCGTCGAGGTAGGCGCCCAGGCCGTCCACGACCTCGGCGCGGAGCAGGACCGTCTGGAGCAGATCGAGCTCGCCCGCGCGGTAGCCGGCCTCGATGCTCGACAGCGCCGCGCTCGCCTCCGCGCCGAGGCCGTCGCCCAGCGCCGCGCTCGTCGCGTCCAGCGTCGCGTACCGCCGTTCGCTCGTCAGCCGCTCGGTCTCGGCCCGCGCCCGTGTCGCCTCGGCCGCGCGCTCCGCGACGAGGAGCTCGCCGCGCGCGGCCGTGACGCCGCCGCGGTTGTGCTGCCAGAGCGGCACCTCCACCCCTACGATCGGCCCCACCTGCGCAACGTCGCCGTCGCGCTCGTAGAACGCGCCCAGCTCCACGGCGGGCAGGATCGCGGCGCGCTCGCGTGCGACGGCGGCGCGGGCCGCGTCCACCCGGCGGTCCGCGGCGATCACGTCGGAGCGATCGGGCGTGGAGCCCGTGGTCTCCTTGGGGCCTGCCGCCTCGAAGGCCGGCGCCGCCACGAGGGGATCGGCCCCGGCGTCGAACGTGTCCGGGCCGAAGCCGGTGATCTCCGCGAGCGCGCGCAGCGCCTGGATCGCGGCGGCCTGAGCTTGCAGGTGGTTGGCCGCGGCGTGCGCCGCCTCGAGCCGGGCGAGCCGGAGATCGAGCGCCGGCGCCTCTCCGGCGTCTACCCGGGCCCCGGTGGCCTCGCGCAGGTGGGTGGCGAGGTCGAGCGCCTGGGCGGCGAGTTGGGCCCGTCCGGAGGCGACCGCGGCGTCGGCCCAGGCGAGGCGCGCGCGGGCGGCGGCCTCCAGGCGTGCCCGTCGTAAGTCAGAAGCGGCGGCATCCCGCTCGCCACGGGCGCTCCGGGCGGCGGCGAAGCCCTCGCCGGTCACCGAGAGCGGCTGCACCGCTTCGAGCTCGACATAGGCCGCCGCGACCCGGGCCTCGACGTGGGGGTTGTGCCGCGGTCCGCTCGCGGCACGCAGCGCTCCCTGGGCGGCGAGCAGATCTGCTTCCGCACGGGCCAGGGTGGGATCGTGCCGGAGGGCCGCGCGCACGGCGTCGTCGGGGGAGAGGGGAGCGGCGGTCGCCGTCCCGGGGTCGAGGAGGGGGAGGAGGACGGCGGACGCGAGGACCAACGCGGCGGCGGCGCCGCGCGACAGGGAAAGGAGCACGAGGGGACCTCGAACGGAAGGGGAGGAGCAGCGCGCACGTCAGGCGACGGCGCGGACCTGGGGATTCCGGTTCGGGTCAGGCGTTGGGGGGCGGGGTCGGCGGCGCGATGGCGCGGGCGAGGGGGCGACCATCGCGGAGGAGGGGAGCGGGCGCCTCGTCGTAGGCGGGCGCCCGGATCGTCAAGGCGTCGAGCCCGGTCAACGCGTTCAGCGACGTGTGGCAGCCGCACACGTGCATCATCGGCGTGCAGCCGTGCTCGTCGTTCTCGTCGCCGTGGCCCTCTTCTTCGAGGAGCGCTTCCCCCTGCGCGTCGGCGTGCGCCTCGGCGTGCGCAAAGTGCCCGTCGTGGGCAAGGTGCTCCAGGTTCTCGAGCACCTCCGCGCCGCCGGGGATCAACCCGACGAGGACCAGGAGCGCGACGAGGAGGCGGAGGAGGCGGAACAAGCGACCTGGGCCTATGCGGCTTTCGAGGGGAGGGCAACCGCGGCGGCGGGCGGCCCTTCCGGCGACCGCAAGAGGCGGAGCGCGTTGAACACGACGAGCAGCGACGCGCCCATGTCCGCGGCGATCGCGCCCCAGAGCGACGCTACGCCGGCGAACGTCAAGAGGACGAACACCGCCTTGATGCCGAGCGCGAAGGCGGCGTTCGCGCGGATGACCGCCACCGTGCGCCGCGAATGCCGGACGAGCCAGGCGATCCGGGTCAGATCGTCGCCCATCAGGGCCACGTCGGCGGTCTCGATCGCCACGTCGGTGCCGGCGGCGCCCATCGCGATGCCGAACGACGCGCGGGCCAGGGCGGGGGCGTCGTTCACGCCGTCGCCCACCATCGCCACGGTGCCGTAGCGCTGCTCCAGTTCCTCGATCGCGCGGACCTTGTCGGCCGGCAGGAGCTCGGCGCGGACGTCGTCGATGCCGACCGCGCGGGCCACGGCCTCGGCGGTGGCGCGGTTGTCGCCGGTCAGGAGCACGACGTGGCCGATCTCGCGCTTCAGCGCGGCCACCGCGGCCGCGGCGTCGGGGCGCACCGCGTCGGCGATGGCGAGCAGGCCACACACGTGGGTCTCGTTGCCGACCACCACGACTGTCCGGCCCGCCGACGAGAGCGCCACGAGCCGCGCGCGGACCTCGGGGGTCTCCTGGCCGCGCTCCACCAACCACCGGTGCGAGCCCACCCAGAAGCTGCGCCCATCGATCCGGCCCTCCGCACCCTTCCCGGCGACCGAGCGCACGTCACTCGCGGCGACCGGGACCACCCCCAGGCCCCGCGCGTGGTCGAGCACCGCCATCGCGATCGGGTGCTCGGAGCGCGCCTCGATGGCCGCCGCACGCGCGAGGACGCCGCGCTCGTCGTGCTCCGCGAGGGGCACCACCTCCACCACGCGCGGGCGCCCCTCGGTGAGCGTGCCGGTCTTGTCGATCGCCAGCGCCCGCAGCGAGGCCGGGATCTCGACGAGGCGGCCGCCCTTGAGCAGCACGCCGTGGCCCGCGGCGGCGGTGAGCGCGGCGACGATGCTCACGGGCGTCGCGATGACCAGCGCGCACGGGCAGCCGATGACGAGCAGCACCAGCGCGCGGTAGATCCAGTCCTCCCACGGCGCGCCCACGAGCAGCGGCGGCAGCATCGCGACCGCGATCGCGACGCCGAGCACCACCGGCGTGTAGATCCGCGCGAAGCGGTCGACCCACTGCTCGGCCTCCGCGCGTTTGCCCTGGCTGTCCGCCACCAGGCGCACGATGCGCGCGAGCGTCGTGTCGGTCGCGGCGCGTGTCGAGACGACCGCGAGGGAGCCGCTCCCGTTGATGGTGCCGGCGAACACCTCGTCGCCCGGGCCCTTCGTCACGGGCACGCTCTCGCCGGTGATCGGGGCCTGGTTCACGCTGCTGGTGCCGGCGTCCACGCGGCCGTCGAGGGGGAAGCGTTCGCCGGGGTGGACGTGGAAGATGGTTCCGGGCGCCACGCTGGCGGGATCCACCTCGGCCTCGACGCCGCCGCGCACCACGCGCGCCTGCTCCGGGGCGAGGCGGAGAAGCGCGGCCACCGAACGCCGGGCCCTCCCGACGCTCCAGGCCTCGAGCGCGAGGGAGAGCGCGAACAGGAAGGAGACCGTCGCGGCCTCGAACCACTCGCCCAGCACGAGCGCGCCGGCCACGGCGATCGTCATGAGCAGGTTCATGTCCGGTCGGAGCGTGCGAACGGCGTACCAGGCCTTCGGGAGCACGATCCACACCCCGGCCAGGATGGCGACGAGGTAGGCCGCGCGCGCGGGCCAGGGTACGGTCTCCGCGAGCCCCGCGCCCTCCGAGCCGACGGCGGCCGTGAGCCCGGCGAGCGCGACGTGCACCCCGAAGCCGAGCGCCGTGCCCAGTGCGCTCACGACGACGAGGGCGTCACGGAGGCCCCAGGCGTGCGTCTCGGGGGCGGCGCCCCTCGCATCGACCCAGGGCTCCGCGCGCATGCCGGTCGCGGCGACGGCCGACACGACGGCGGCCGCGGAAACGTCCGCGCGCACGCGCATCCGACCGTTGATCGCGTCGAACTCGAGCGCGTCCTCCTGCACGAGCGGCCGGAGCGCGCGCCGCAGGATGCCGACCTCCTCCGCGCAGTCCATCCCGTGGATGCGGAAGTCGAGCGCCGTCGCTCCACGAAACGAGGCCGGCGCCATCGGTGTCACAGGCGCCGCGTCGCAACCACACCCGTGCTTCTCCTCGCTCATCGCTCCTCCACGACTGGCGGCGCCGGCACCTCGTCCGCGTGCCGGAGGGCGTCCTCCACGATGCACCCGACGTGGTCGTCCACCAGCCGGTAGACGACCCGTTTGCCCTGCCGCTCCGTCTCGACGAGGCGCGCCTCGCGCAGGTGGCGGAGGTGGTGGGACATCGCGGTCTGTTCGACGCCGAGGGCCTCCACGAGCTCGCCCACGGAAGTCGGCCCGCGCCGGTGGAGCCACGAGAGCACGGACAACCGGGCGGGGTGCGCCATGGTGGCGAGCAGATCGACCGCGCGCTCGACCGCGAGGTCGGAGGGGTGGACGACGGGGGAGGGGAGCGGGGCGCCGTGGGGCATCGGCTACTCTTGATGGATTCATCATATGATGAATTATTCAGATGTTCAAGATTTTTTGTCCCACCCCTCCCAAACCTCCCCGCTCTCGTGTCAAATGCCGCTCCCCGCCGACCCCGAGGTTTCCATGCGCGTGTTCCTGCCGCTCCTTCTCCTGTCTGCCTGCACCCCTGGCACCGGCGACAACGATGTCGCGCGCACGCTCTCCACCTGCGAGACCTCGGTGGCCGACGACGTGCCGGCCTTCTTCCAGGAGCTCTACCGCTGCGTGGACATCGTGCTCGCGGGCGACGACGTGGCGATCTCGACCACCGATCTCCCGCCACACCCCAGCCCCTACTACGAGGAGACCCACCCCAACTGGGTGGCGTTCGACGACCGTGGCGGCGATTACCACGCCAACCCGAACATGCTCTCCGAGCAGGCGATGACGGTCACCATCCCGCTCGTTCCCACCCCGAAGGGCATCACGATCACCGACGACATGGTCGACCTCGAAGCCACGACCAGCCCCGAGGAATACCCGGGCGGCAACGGTGTGGCGCTCGACGGCACCCTCCTGTTCGCCGCGATGGCCGCCCCCGGCGACGACATCACCCAGGAGGAGTTCACCTTCGACCTGTACCAGGCTCACCCGCAGAACACCGGCGTGTACCACTACCACAGCCCCACCCCGGGCCCCCTCGAGGTGCTCGTGGACGCCGGTTGGGCCACCACCAGCGAGCTTGGCTTGGCCGAGGTCGAGGTGTTCGGCATCATGTGTGACGGCACCGTGTTCCTCGGCTGCACCGAGCTGAACGGCGCGGAGCCCGACGCCGCCGACTTCGACGCGCAAGGCGGCCACGTGCACGATCTGCTCGGCGAGGACGGCACCCTCTACTTCGAGGACCGCTACCACACACACGCCTGCGAGGGTGTGTACGACCACGTGTTCGCGCCCGAGATCCAATACTACGAGGGGTGTGAGTCGGCGCGGCCGGGGTAGGGGCGTTTGTTTGGGTGGGCTGGGCGCACCCCGCGAGGACGCGGGGCGGGCGCCTTGCGGGGTCGGGCTGGCGCCCTCGAGCGCGGCCGTCATTCCCGGACCGAGCACGCGAAGTGGCTGCTGAGGCGCGGCTGCGCGGCTGACGAGGGAGCAGGTCGAGACCTGTGACCGAGGAAGCCGCGCGGCCTCGCCCAGCAGACGCGAGCGGGCGACGGGAGGGAATGGCGGTCGCGCTCGCAGTCGGCCGGCTGCGGGCCGGCCGACTGGCGCGGGCTTGGGGCGGGGGGAGGGCCTTCGGCCCTTGGCTTTTCCGTGGCCCGCGCCACCCTTCAGGTGCCCTTGCGCGGGGTGTTGGGAGGGGGGCGGGAGTGGTTGGCGGAAGTTCGGGCGTTCTCCGAAAGTGGGCAGTTCCTCGGCGAGCCCTTGGGGCGGGTCGGGCAACCATTGTCTTTCCCCCTGCGCGCTCATCTGTGCCACTGCAGAGGCCCGAATGGCGACTGGCGTGACGTAGTCACTGCCGGGACCGAGAGGGTATCACCCAGCAGGACTGAACATACCTCCGATTCGCCGGGCGGTCAGAGCCGAGTAGCGGACTCGTCGGCAGGTTAGCATTCTTTTAAGGGCCAGCAAATGAACCAGCTTCGAGAACAGACCATCGCAGGTGCTCATGTCCTCTTGCCGGCGGGCGTGTACAATTATCTTGGGCCTAAACTCCGCATCGTCGACGGCGAGATCATCATCCAAGCTTCCGCCCAGAACCTCACCGTCACCGAGGTAGAGATGCTGCGCTGCCGTGTGAGGACCACGCGCAAGCTGAGCAACTTCGCTTGGCACGGCGCTCGGATCAAGGAGAGCACTTTCGCGGGTAGGTATTCGGGAAACGATTTTGGGCAGCGCGTAGGTCAGGCGGGCGAGACCGGCTCCGTTCAAGGCTGTGATTTCTCGCAATCCGTTTTGGACGCGTGCCGGTTTTCCGGTCCCGAGATCACCGACAACGTTTACCCGCGGTGGCCGTGCTTCGTGATCCATGAGCCACTGCGCGCTGCCTCCGAACTTAAGCGCGTGCAATGGCCGGGTAGGGTCTCCATCATGATGAATCTGCCGATGGCGCCTGACGTCCGGGTGCTTGCGCTTTCCTCGGTGGATTTGGTCAAGCAACTCGGCGGGACCAGCGATCAGCTTCGCGCTGCCTTGGACACGCTGCCTCCGGGTATTGTGAGCTTCTAGCTTTCCCGTCCCGGATGGCCGAAGGTCCGCTCGCGGCGCTCGCGTGATGCCGAGCGGAAGATCGCGATTCTCGGCCACCCGGCTCGAAACCGCCCACCTTCGTGGAACTGGCCGATGTGCCGCTCAGTTCCGCCGGGGACGGCGGAACTGGCCCGGGCGCCCGAAGCATAGCGGTGGTTCTCGATGGTGTCGAGGTGCGCCCGGGACATGCGCCCCCCGTCGAAGAGACGCCGGGGGGACGGGGCCAAGATGGCCCGCGCGCGGGGACGCGCGCGGAGGCCCCTCGCACGTCAGCAGTCGTCTTCGCGTTACAGCTCTAACCGAGAAGCCGCATCACGATGGGTCACGATAGGGAGCAAGACTTCATGGAAACCGTAGTAGTCACCGTCCAGGGCGATGCGGGAGAGGTCGACTCCGGGATCGACCTTGCCGTTGGCGACGTGGTCGAGTTGAGCGCGTCCGGGCAGGTAGGGCATCACCAGAGTCTGGGGGCGAATGATCTCTGGAACCCGGATGGGACCAGCGCCAATAGGCAGGAGGGCGTCACCGACCGATCCGGCGCGTTCGTGTTCCCGGATCTCGTGACCTTCAGCCTGATCGGGCGGGTGGGTGACGGCGACCCGTTCGTCGTGGGATTCCAGATCTCACACTCGGTGACGGACTCCGGTCGGCTGTGCTTCCACTTCAACGACCACAAAGGAGCGCTCGGCAACAACAAGGGTGAATTCGTCGTCACGGTCGCGATCACCCGTTCCGCCAAGGCCGTACAGGATTCGTGTGGGGCTGCTCTGGATCGAGTGAAGCGGGCGTTTGGCGACGTCCTGGCAGAGCGCAAATCGTTGGAGAAGCCGCCAAACCTCACCGTGACCAGTTGCCCGGTTCCGTACAGCAACGCGCAGGTGAAGACCAATGACGATGAAGCCTCAAACAGCGGATCGCTCGCCGGCCTCTGCTTCAAAGCTCCGAAGGGCACGAAGCTCACGATCACCGAGGAGGGGCGCAACGAGGGCGGTGGCACGCTGTTCTTCGTCCCGCCTGGCTGCACCACCACCTGGATAGGCGCCACCTTTTCTCAGGGGGCGGTGGACAAGGGATTCCTGAGGAAGGCCCCGGACGGGGTTTACACCCATACGGTCAGGTCTCGGCGAGAAGGAGAGGGGGCCGCGACGACAGACGGGCGCGACGCCGGCAGCGCCGAATCGTGGCTCTTTGAGCAGTGGCTGGAGAACTGGCACCATGAGCGCTGGGTAGAGACTTTCCGCGACGGCCACGGGCACGAGGCCCTAACAGTGGCGTTCCGGAGGACCTACTCGTTCACTTTTCAGAACGACGATGCCGTCCTCATCTTTCCGCGCTCGACCGACCCCGCCACGGTCAGCTTCACGGCGACCTTGGAGTAGCCCAACGCGGTAGGCTTTGGTCCCGCTCGGGAGCCCCACGAGGGCGGCGTACCACCAGGGCCTGCTGCGGTACGCCGCCCTCAGCTGTACGGCGGCAGGCCTCGTCTCAGCACATCCGGCAACATGGAGCCTGAAGCGGCGTGTGGCCTCGAAGTTCAAGGGGCGAGGCGCGAACTTCGAGGGACGCACTGCGCCGAAAGGCACGAGCGGCGGTTGGGTTCGCGCCGGTTCGGAAGTTGCGAATGCCCGGGGCGAGATCCGCGTGCGCGCCTTCGTCGGCGGCGCGCCGGTCGGCCAGGAGACCGAGCCACTGATCGTGCGCTCGACCTTCCTCAATCCGGCGCGCGAGGGCGCCTTCCTGTGGGGGCCGAACTGCAGGTGGACACCCGCGACGCCGTAGCCGGGTGCCGTTAGACTCCGGCCATGGGACTCCTCACCTTCAGCCTCAATGTCACCCTGGACGGTTGCGTCGACCACCAGGAGGGGATCGCCGATGACGAGACGCACGCCTTCTTCACCCGTCTCATGGACGAGGGCGGGGCGATGCTGTGGGGTCGCGTCACCTACGAGATGATGGAGAGCTACTGGCCGGCAGTCGCCCGCGGCGACGAGGAGGCGCCGCCGGCCTTACGCGAGTGGGCGGTCAAGCTGGAGGCGAAGCCCAAGTACGTGGTGTCGTCGACGCGCAAGGACTTCCCGTGGACCAACAGCCACCACATCGCCGGCGATCTGCGCGAGGCCGTGCAGAAGCTCAAGGACGCCACGCCGGCCGGGGTGCTCCTCGGCAGCGGCAAGCTCGCGACCGAGCTCGACCGGCTCGACCTGATCGACGAATACAAGCTGCTCGTCCATCCCAGGATCGCCGGCCACGGCCCGACGCTGTACCAGGGCGGGCTGCCCGGCACGCGCCAGCTCGAGCTGCTCTCGGCGAAGCCGCTCCGCAACGGCGCGGTGGCCATGCACTACCGCCGCGCGCGCTGAATCACAGGATTCCCATCCCCCAGCGGCGTCCGCCTCGCGCTCCCCACGCAGCACGGCGGCGATGACGCTGATCCGAAGCCCAGCCTCACGCCCACAGCCTCTCCCCCAACCGCGCGGCCAGCGCCCTCCGCGATGGCGCCACCGAGCGCATCAACCGCTCTCCCGCCCGGCGGCGTGCATCCGGCCGGACCGCACCCCGCTCGGCGAGCCACGCGTCGATGTCCCAGGCCAGCTGCGCGTGCCGTGTCTCATCCATCGCGATGCGAGCCCAGACAGCGCGGTGAGCGCGGCGACCGCGAGTGGCACGGATGTGCGCCTCCACCGCGGCCCATGTCTCGTGGACACACCCTTCGACCGCATTGTCGAGTGCCAGGGCGTCGAGGTCGCGGACCGGGCGTCGCTCCACCTCGGGCCGGGGTACGGGGATCCCGGCCAGCGCCGCCACCTCCCTCGCGTGACGTGCCTCGTCCCGCGCCGCGGCCAGGCATCGCGCCGCGAGCTCCGGGGGGGCGCCATGGAGCGTCAGTTCGTGGTGCAGGCGTACGAAGGCGGGGACAGACGCCGCCTCCATGGCCGCCGCCCGGGCGAGACGGCTGCGAGCGCGCGAGGGCTGGAGGCCCGGGGGACGTCGGCCGCCCTCGCAATACGTGATGAACGTGCCCTCGCAGGTGAGCGTGAGCCCGGTGCCGGTGTCTGCCGTGTCGCTGGGTACACCCTCGATGGTGCACGCGGTGGGGTCCTCGATCGCCCCGCGCTCGAAGCTGCATATTTCCCGGCACAACTCCAAGGTCTGCTCGCCTGCTTCCAGCGCGCGCTGATCCAACAACCACTGCTGGACCTCCTCGGTCCGCACGGCGTTCGGCTCTGGCTCCGGGCACGACAGGAACAGGCCCGAACATCCCTGGACGCCCGGGACACCAGCAACCAGAAACACCGTGGCGATCGAGAGGCGCATCCACACTCCAACCAGTGGCCTTAGTCTACCCCAGAATCCCGGGATGCCCCTGCAAGATGCCCAGCGCGCTCGGCCGCGAGAAGCAGGTGGGTTAGCAGGCGCGCGACGGAGACACAGATATGGACCAGGCGAGACTTTCCTGGATCGCACACCGGTTTCATCGCTTCTGCTCTCCCATCGATCCGCTGCGACTCGACGAGCTGCTCGCCCACGTCCCTCTCGGCGCGGATGACAGGGTCCTCGACGTTGGCTGCGGCAACGGCGAGATGCTCGCACACGTGACGCGAGCCGCCGGCGCGCGAGGGCTGGGACTGGAGCGCAGCCCCTTCCTGATTCCGGAGATCCGGCGGCGGATCGACGCGGGGGCCCCCATGGAGGTCGTTCCGGGAGACGCCCAGGATGCCGAACTCGTTCCGGGCTTCGCACTCGCGATGTGCATCGGCTCCACCCACGCGTGGGGCGGCATTGGCCCTACGCTGGATCGCTTCGCCGATTTGGTCGCCCCCGGTGGTCACGTCCTCCTCGGCGAACTGTACTGGAAATCGCCGCCCACACAGGCCTTCTTGGAGCTTCTGGGTGCGCCGCGGGATGCGTTCATGGACCTTGCCTCCACCGCCTGGAGCGGCGAGCGGAGCGGCTTCACGTTCATCCGCGGACAGACGAGCTCGGAAAGCGAGTGGGACGCCTACGAAGGCCTGTACCACCAATCGATCGACGCCTGGCTCCGAGAGCATCCCGACGATCCCGACCATGCAGAGATGCGTGTACGCTTCCGCGCCGTTCGTGACCGCTATTGGGGTGGCGGCCGCGACCATCTCGGGTTCGCCCTGCTGCTCTACAGACGCTGAGGCACTCGCTCTCCGCCGGCATTCGTGTACCGTAGGTCTGCCGCATGCACGGCGGAGGTCCCGTTGAAACGCGCGCTGAAGATCCTGGGTGTCCTGTGGGCCGTGGGCCTCGTCGGTTGGGCCGTCGCCGCGGCGCAGGGCTGGGTGGGGGCCGAGGCGAGCAAGGAGCTCACGCGCTCGGAGGACACCGGCGACCGGCCCCTGCTCCGCGCGACGAAGAGCGACGCGGGCGAGAGCGTCGTCGTCGAGAAGGAACGCCGCAAAAAGGCTCGCCTCCAGCGGGAGCGCCGCGAAGCCGAGGCGCTCCAGAAGCTCGCCGAGCCGGCTCCCACGACGGAGGGCGCGGCGCCGCTGCTCCCCGCCACCAAGTCCGCCGCGGTTCCTCCCCGCCCCGAGCAGGACCAACCCGCGCTGCTCCCCAGCACCAAGTCCAGCATGCTGGACGGGATCGGCGGGCTCCGTCCGGCCAGGGGCACCCAGATCGGGTCAGGCGGCCTCGGCGCCCGCGGGAGCGGGCTCGGCGAGACCGAACCCCAAACGCAAGACCAGCAGCAAGAGGCGAAGGAGCGGTGATCGACCTGCTCGGCGCGGTGCTCCTCCACCTCGTGTGGGTGGCCGCGGTCTTCACCCCCCTGGAGCGCATGTGGCCGGCCCGCGGGGAGCCCGCCGGTTTGCGTCCGGCGTGGCGCACGGACCTCGTGTTCTACGCCGCGCAGGGCCTCCTGTTCACGCCCGCCGTCGCGTGGGTGATCCACACCGCCGCCGCCCCGCTCAGGAACGCTGCGATCCTCGCGCCCGCGCAGGCCGCGTTCGTGACGCTGCCCGTGTTCTTCCAGGTGGTCGTAGTGCTCGTCGGCGCCGACCTCTTCGCGTACTGGGGCCACCGGGCGCAGCACGCGTGGGAGCCGCTCTGGCGCTTCCACGCGATCCACCACACCGCCGAGCATGTCGACTGGCTGGCCGCTTACCGCGAGCACCCAGGCGACACGCTCTACACCCAGGCGCTCGTCAACGTGCCCGTGCTGCTCCTGGGCTTCGATCTGCGCGCCTGGCTCGGGCTCGTCGTGCTGCGCGGCTCCTGGGCGATCCTCGTCCACAGCGACGTGCGGCTGCCGCTCGGCCCGCTCCGCTGGATCTTCGGCGCGCCGGAGTTCCACCGCGCCCACCACGACCGCGATCGGCACGTGGGGCACTACGCCAACCTCGCGCCCTGGCTGGACGTGCTCTTCGGCACCCACGGCCCCGTCGGCGAGCCCGCGCGGTTCGGGGTGAACGAGCCCTACCCGCGGAGCTGGGTCGGCATGATGGTGTGGCCGTTCCGGACGCGCCGGCGCGCCTGAGGGCCCGCTCCTCAATAATGTCCGCATTCGGCCGCCCCTGGGCTCGCGTCCGCGGCGTCGCTCGTCGGTCACATGCCTACGGGCATGCTCCCTCCTCGCTCCTTGCGGCCGCGGCCCAGGGTCGCCCTCGGTGCTGGACATTGTTTCCGGGCGGACCCTGAGCCGCCGCCCGTCTGCGTTATCCCACCCCATGGTTGGCCTTTGGATAGGACTCTCCGCCCGCGCAACCGAGGACACGATCCAACGCCACCTCATGCGTTGGTTCCCGCGGGTGGAGATCATGACCCGTGGCATCGCCGACGCATCGAAGCGCGCCCGTTGGCCATCGATCGTCTTCGAGGTGGATCACAGTCCTAAGGTCGAAGACTTCCCCTACGTGGTCGACTTCGCCTGCTTCCCCGGACCGGACGATCAGGCCGTTCTCGCCGGGCTCGTCCTCGCGAGGCGCCTCTCTTCTGTCCTGCGATGCAGGGCCATCAGTGACGGGAGCCGCATGGGAGACAACGAGAGCCCCTATTGGAGCATCATCTGGGAGCGCCGCCAAGCCTTCCTCGCCTACGATCTCGACACCGTCTTCGCGGATGGTGAGGGTGGACAAGTGCTTGTCGTCCGCCCGATAACTCCCCCGGCCGCCGAGCTGAACGAGCACGCCGCCGTCGTTCGCCGGGCTCCGGTCCTGCCGTAGATCCTCACCCCCGTGCCCGAAATACGCGCTCACGCGCTCGGGCGCCCCCAACGCGCCAACCCACCCACCCCGTGTGTGAACGCGCCCACCCGCGCCAGAATCAGAACGAGATTGCCACCTCCTCGACCGCGAGGCCGTAGGACGGGTCGAGCACCTCGGCACCAGCGCCGAAGCCGCTGACCTCGACGAACACGAGGTCCGCCGCGAGCTCGTCGCCCGGGCTGTCGGTGCGCTGAAACCACCCTGCGCCGTCCACGGCCACCCAGAACGACGTCGCGGCGGCGCCGCTGGGATCGCCGCGCGCGAGCACCACGGCAAAGTCGACCGGCAGCAGGCGGACGCCCGCGGCGTCGGTCACGAGCGTGGCGAGCAGGGGCCACGTCGCGACCGCGTCCGTGAACGCCGGGGGCATGTCGACGTCCCAGGCCTGGGCCGTGCGCGCGCCGTCGGGGTCGAGCGTCAGGTCGAAGCTCGGGCTCCCCATCTCGTAGGCGACCCCGGCGACCAGCGCGAGGCCGGCGGTCGTATCGACGGCCCAGCCCGCCGCGACGCCGTTCCATTCGTCGAAGCCGCCGAAGTCGGCGGGCGCCAGCTCGATCGTCTCCCGGACGGTCAGGGGTTCGGGGGTGGGCTCGGGCTCACAGGCGAGGAGGGAGAGCAGCAGCATGGCAACAGAGTAAGCAAGGCGCGGGCCAGGGGGGCTCGCCCGCTCGCGGGGGTGCCACTCTACACACCCAACCCGCCCCCGCCACCCCCCATCGTGTCAATCCCCTGCCAACCCGCGTCCGCGCCCCCCATGTCCCGCGCCGGCCACGGTTGGTAACTATTCCTCTCGTGGGGGGAAGAAAATGTCGAGATCCAGTCGGTCCGTCTCTCTGTTCGCGTCGTCGCTCCTGATCTATGGGCTCGTGCCGGCCGCCCATGCCAGCACCGTCGAGGTGCTCTCCACACCCGCGTTCCTCGAGCCCACCACCGGCAAGACGCCGGGGGACAAGGATGGTTGCCCGCCGGTGTCGTCCAACGCCGATCCCGAGGAGGGCACGCTCCACGCGCGGATCGTGGTCACGGCGACGATCATCGATCCCAACGTGCTCGTCGTAGACACCAACAACCCCGGAACCGACAGCATCGACGACCTCACGCTCGACGATCCCACCACGGGCACGGCGAGCACCGCGGGGGTGGTGCGTGATCTCGACTACCTCGACGGGCTGGACGACGGGCAGCTCGCGCCCGGCACGTACGACGTGTACTTCAACCTAGACAAGACGGACTACGTGCAGGGCGCGACCCCGACCACGTCGACCAACTGCGCGGGCCGCTCCTTCACCAACGACCGCGAGAAGTACACCCTGACCCTCCGGTCGGGCACCACCGCGGTGGCGGGCGCCACCGACGACCTGACCGTGGTGATGTTGGGGAGCGCGGGCGTCAAGCAGAACGATCTCGACTGGCTCGACACCGCGCCCGACTCGATCGGCCTCGCGCCCGGCGGGGAGTTCTGCATCCGGTCCAAGTACCGCCAGTCGAGCGCCCAGGGCCTGTTCGAGCTCATCGGCAACGCGTTCTACAACGCCAACGTCCTCCGGCTCGACCACGTCAACCTGTTCTACTACGACACCAACGGCGCGGACCCGGGCTCCATCGCGACCGGCATCCCCGGTGTCACCGCGCCGGGTGTCACCCCCGAGGACACCTTCTTCGACCAGGTGTACTTCGACGCCGCGGCGCTGGACAGCCTCGGCAACGGCGGGGACGACCTCTCGAGCGGCGATCACTGGGTGAGCGAGTTCTGCTTCACCGTGGTGGGCTCCGGCAGCACGTTCTTCTCGCCGTACTGGGTCACGCGCGCCTCCTCCACCAGCAACTACAAGGTCGACTCCGGCTTCGGCGAGGCGGTGGTCCTCAACCCCGCCTCACTCACGATCCTCAAGGAGTGTGACCCCGCCGAAGCCGTCGTGGCGGGCGCCGAGACCATGCTCACCCACAGCCTGACCGTGTGTAACGAGGGCGCCGGCGACGCCGCGGACGTCATCGTCGTGGACACGCTCCCGGTCGAAGAGGTGGAGTGTGTGTCCGCCGAGTCGGGCGACGCGACGATCCCCGACGGGGTGTGTGACAACGTCGCCCACACCGTGACGTGGGAGATTGGGACCCTCGCGGCCGGCGAGTGTGTCGACCTGCCCTTCGTGGTGGCCGTCACGGCGGATGGCGACCCCAACCCCGCCCTCACGAACGACGGCGCCACGGCGAGCGGCGTGGGCGCCGAGACCGGGACCGAGGTGAGCGCCGACACCGCCGAGACCTGCCCCTACGACGTGCTGGTGCCGAGCTTCACCGTGGACAAGGAGGCCAACGCGGAGGTGTTCTCCCCGGGCGAAACGGTCACCTACTCGATCACCGTGACCAACACGGGCACGGTCGACCTCGAGAACCTCGCCGTGAGCGACGATGTCGACGAGGCGAGCTTCCAGGAGTTCGGCGCCATCAGCGACGGCGGCGTGTTCGCGGCGGGTCTCATCACCTGGACCGTCCCGTCGCTGCTCGCGGGCGAGTCGATCGTGCTCACCTACGACGCGGTCCTGCTGGCCGCGGGCGCCTTCGATCCGGCCGACTGTGTCGGCACGTTCAACGACGTGCTCAACAACGTGACCGTGGAGAGCGACTTCGGCATCGAGGAGGACAGCGAGACGATTTGTGTCGCCGCCGCCCCGCTCCTCACGATCACCAAGGTCGCCAACGGGACGACCCCGGTGGAGGTCACCGTGGCGAACAGCGCGTCCGCGGACAGCGCCGAGACGGCCCCCGTGCAGGCCAGCGCCGAGGCCGTGACCGCGGTGGGGGCGACGGACGTGGCGTACACGATCACCGTCAGCAACACCGGCGACGCCGCGGCGAGCGCCGTGGTCGTCCAGGACGTGCTCCAGAGCGTGACGTTCCAGAGCGCCACGCCCGCCCCGAGCACCCAGGTGGCCGGCACCCTCACGTGGCAGATCGGCACGCTCGGCGTCGGCGCCTCCGCCGAAATCGACCTGACCGTGCGCGCGGAGTAGCACGAGCGAATCCGCGCACCGTGACGTACCCGAGCGGGGTGTGACCGAGACGGTCACGGATCACGCCCCGCCTCGGAACGGAGACGCGAGTCCTTTCGAGTCTTTGACAGCCACCCGGCCCCTGGCACGCGCCTTGCTCCCGAGGTCGCCGGGAGGTCGCCGATGTCTTTGCCGAGGTCTTCGCCGCGGCGGAGGTTGTTCATCGCGAGTCTGCTCGTGCTCGGGTGGACCCCCGCGTTCGCCTCCGCCGAGACGCTCGACTTCGAGGCGGCGGTCCGCGCGGCGGTCGACCAGGGTGCCGACGCTCGCATCGTCTCCGCCGAAGCCGATCGCGCGCGCGCCGAGGCCCGCGGGTACGCCGCGTGGCAGGGCAACCCGGAGCTCGACGTCGAGCACCTCCCCGGCGAGACCACCCTCTCGGTGACCGTGCTCGTCGAGCTCGCCGGCCAGCCAATCGTGCGGGCGAGCGCCGCGCGCCGCTCCCGCGAGGCCACCGACCTGCGCGCCGAGGCCGGGCGGGCTGCCGTCGGCGCCGCCGCGGGCGCCAGCTACCTCGACGCGGTGCGGGCCCACGAACAGGCGGAACTCGCCGGCGCGGCCGAGGCCCTCGCGACCCGCCTCCGCGACGCCGCCGTGCGCCGCGCCGAGAGCGGGGACATCTCCCGCGTCGAGTCGGCGCTGCTTCAGGCAGAGGGCGCCCGCGCGCTCGACACGGTGTTGTCGCTCCAGCGGGACGCCGAGGCCGCCCTCCGTCGCCTCGGCGTGTTGACCGGCCAGGACGCCGCGCCCGCGGTGGGCGGGTGGCCCACGCTCCCGGAGCCGCCGTCGGTCGAGCCCGCCGAGCTCCCCACCATCGTCGCCGCGGGGTTGGAGACGCGCGCGGCCCTCGCCCGCCTGACCGCGGAGAGGCTCGATCGGGTGCCCGACCTGCACCTGCGCGGCGGGTGGTCGTTCGGGGAGCACGTGGGCCCCGTGTACGGCGCCGCCATCGAGATCCCGCTCTTCGCGCCCGGCGCTGCCAAGGTCCGGGTCGCGCGGGCGGAGGCCGACATCGCCGACGCGCAAGCTTCCCGCGAGGTCCTCGACGTGCGCGCCTCGATCGCGGACGCGCGCGCCGAGCTCGCGATCGCCGAGCGGGTGTCCGCCGCGTGGGACATTCCCGGGCTCGACGCCGCGCTCGACGCCGCTGGGCGCCGCTACGAGGTCGGCGAGGCCTCGCTCACCACCTTCGTCGCCGAGCGGGACCTGGCCCTCGCCGCGCTCGGCGGCGCCATCGACGCCCGCTGGCGCCTGGAGCGCGCCCGGCTCGCGCTCTGGGAGCTCGCCGGGCAGTTGCCGTTGGAGGAACGTTGATGTCCCTGCTCCTCGTCGCCACGCTCGC
This sequence comes from Myxococcota bacterium, assembly GCA_040386535.1. GTDB lineage: Bacteria > Myxococcota_A > UBA796 > UBA796 > SXON01 > CAJBVW01. The sequence continues at coordinate 102,038 of JAZKFH010000055.1, forward strand.
ACGCGCGGGTGGGGGAGACGACCACGACCACGGCCCTCCCATCGCGAGCGCCACCTACACGGTCGTCACGGCGGACTCCGTCTCGGTGAGCGCGGCCTCGACCACCTTCGAGGCGGTCCTCCGGGCGCCCCGGGCGGCTCCGGGCGTCGCGACCGACGTCTCGCTCCTCCTCGCGGACTACGCGACGAGCGCCCCGGTCGAGGGAGCCACGGGATCCCTCACGTTGAGCGGGCCCGGGTCGGCGCAGGCGGAGCTCGGGGCGGCTGGCTCCCCCGGCGCCTACCACGGCGCCCTCACGCTGCCGGCCTACGGCGACTACGCCGGCGCGCTCGTCGTCACCGCGCCCGGCGCGAGCGATCTGCTCGCCGTCTCCGGCCTCCACTACGACCCGCCCGCCGTCACGAGCGGGGAGGGGATGGGCGCCGGCACCGTGGCCCTCGCCGGCGCGGGCCTGCTCGCGCTGCTCGGCGTGGTGGCGGTGGTGTTCCTCGGCCTCGGGTTCCTGCTCGGTCGCCGCCGCGCGGCCGCGGCCGTCGCAACCCTGCTCGCCCTCGGCGTCGGCCTCTCCAGCCGCCGCGTGTCCGCGCACGGCGGGGAGGACCACGGCGAGGCGTCCACCGCGCCCACCGCCCCCGCCGGCGCCGCGCTCGCCCTCCCGATGGACAGCCAGTTCCTCGTCGGCCTGCGGACGGCCGTGCTCGCCCGCGACGCCTTCGTCGACCGCGTGCCCGCCCTCGGCCGCTTCGTCGCAAGGCCGGGCGAGGCCGCCACCCTCGGCGCCCCCGTGGACGGCGTGGTGGTCGCGCCCCCACGCGGCTTTCCGCACCCCGGCCAGGTCGTGAAGGCCGGCGACACGCTCGCGTTCCTGCAGGAGGTGCCGGGCACCGCCGACCGCGCCGCGATCGCGCAGGAGAGGGGCGGCGCCGCCACCCGTGTGGCCGAGGCGAAGAGCGCGCTCGCCCTCGCGCAGCGCGACGCCGCCTCGCTCGACGTGCTCGCCGACGCGATCTCCGAGCGCGAGCGCACCGCCCGTCGCAACGCGGTCGAGGTCGCGCGGGTCACGCTCCAGGAGGCCGAACGGGCGCTCGCGGCCCTCTCCGGAGGGGCCACGGTGGCGATCCGCGCGCCGGTCGACGGGCGCGTCGGCGCGGTCAACGCGCGGCCGGGCGACCAGGTCGCGGCCGGCACGACGCTCTTCCGCATCGTGGATCCTCGGGGAGGCGGCCTGTGGATGGAGGCCCACGTGCCCGAGCGGCTCGCGCTCGGTCTGGTCGCCGGCGCCTCCGCGCTGGTCACCCCCTCCGCCCTGCCCGGCCACACGCTCGAGGCCGTCGTGCTCGACGCGGGCCAGGAGGCCGACCCCGCCACCGGCATGGTCACGGTCACGCTCGCGGTGCAGGCCGGCGACCTCGGGCTGCGGCTCGGCATGGGCGCCACGGCCTGGATCGGGCGCGGCGCCCCTCGCGACGCGCTGGTGGTGCCCGCCGCCGCCGTCGTGGACAGCAACGGCGCGCGCCTCGCGTTCGTGAAGACCGGCCCCGAGTCGTTCGAGGCCCGCGATCTGCGCCTCGGCGGCCGCGCCGGCGGCGCCTGGGAGGTGCTCGGGGGGCTCGCGCCCGGCGAGCGCGTCGTCGTGGACGGCACGTACACGCTCCGCAGCATCGCGGGGCGCTGAGCCATGTTCAACACGCTCATCCGCTTCTCGCTCCAGAACCGCCTCTTCGTGCTCGTCGTGGCCGCGGTCGTGCTCGCCTGGGGCGGGTGGACCGCCGCGCGGCTCCCGGTCGACGTGTTCCCCGACCTGAACCGCCCGACCGTGACCCTCCTCACCGAGGCCGGCGGCCTGTCCCCCGAGGAGGTCGAGCTCCTCGTCACCCGCCCGGTCGAGACGGCGATGAACGGCGCGCCCGGCGTCGAGCGCGTCCGCTCCCAATCCGCGGTCGGGCTCTCGGTCGTGTGGGTGGAATTCGATTGGGACGTCGACATCTACCGGGCCCGCCAGCAGGTGGCCGAGCGGACCGCGCAGGTGGCGGAATCGCTGCCCGAGGGGGTGGTTCCGACGATGGGGCCGGTGAGCTCGATCATGGGCGAGATCCTGCTCGTCGGTGTCGTGTCCCCGGATGGCACGGTGCCGGGGCCGGAGCTCCGCGCGCTCGCCGATTGGACGCTCCGGCCGCGGCTGCTCGCCATCGGTGGGATCTCCCAGGTCATCGCCATCGGCGGCGGTGTCGAGCAGCTCCACGTCGAGGTCCACCCGGATCGGCTCGCCCAGCGCGGCCTGACCCTCCGCGACGTGCGCGAGGCCGCCGCCGGCGCGCAGGGGAGCACCACCGGCGGGTTCCTGGAGCAGCAGAGCCAGGAGTATGTCGTCCGCAACCTCGCCCGCACGGCCGACCCCGCCGCGATCGGGGACACCGTGGTCGCCACGCGGGACGGCGTCCCCATCACGCTCGCGGACGTGGCGGACGTGCGCCGGGGCATCGGCACCCAACGCGGCGACGCGGGCGTGAACGGCCAGCCCGCCGTGGTCCTCTCGGTGCAGAAGCAGCCGGGCACCGACACCATCGTGCTCACCGAGCAGGTCGAGCACGCGCTGGACGAGCTTCGTCGCGGCCTGCCCGCGGGGGTCGAGGTGGTGCCGCTGTTCCGCCAGGCCGACTTCATCGAGGCCTCCGTGTCCAACGTCGAGGAGGCGCTCCGCGACGGCGCGATCCTCGTCACCATCATCCTCGTCCTGTTCCTGCTCAACGTCCGCACCACCGCGATCACCCTCACCGCGATTCCCCTCTCGATGGTCGTCGCGGCGCTCGCGCTCCAGGCGTTCGGCCTCACCCTCAACACGATGACGCTCGGCGGCCTCGCGGTCGCCATCGGCGAGCTCGTGGACGACGCGATCGTAGACGTGGAGAACGTGTATCGCCGCCTGCGGGAGAACCGCGCGCTCCCAACTCCCCGCGCGCCGCTCCGTGTCATCCTCGACGCGAGCGTGGAGGTGCGCAGCTCCATCGTCTTCTCCACGCTCCTCGTCATCCTCGTGTTCATCCCGCTGTTCGCGCTCTCGGGCATCGAGGGCCGCCTGTTCGCGCCGCTCGGCGTCGCCTACATCGCCTCGATCGTGGCCTCGATGGTCGTGTCGCTGACGGTCACGCCGGTGCTCGCGTCGTACCTGCTGCCGCGGATGACACAGAAACAGGAGCGCGGGGACGGTTGGTTGGTGCGCAAGCTCAAGGGCCTCGACCGCCGGGCGTTGGAGTGGGCGCTCCCCCGTCCGAAGACAATCCTGTTCGCCGTCGGTGGTGCCGTGCTGGTCGCCGCGCTGAGCGTCCCGTTCCTCGGTACCAGCTTCCTCCCGCCCTTCAACGAGGGCACGGCCACGGTCAACCTGCTCGCCACCCCGGGCACGAGCCTCACCGAGTCCGACAAGCTCGGCACGCTCGCCGAGCGGCTCCTGCTCGAGGTCCCCGAGGTCAAGAGCACGGGCCGCCGCACCGGTCGCGCCGAGATGGACGAGCACGCCGAGGGCGTGCATTACACCGAGATCGACGTCGACTTCGAGGCCGCCGTGAGGGGAGGGCGCCCGCGCGAGGAGGTCCTCGCCGAGATTCGTGGCAAGCTCGCGCGGATCCCGGGCGTGGTCACCAACATCGGCCAGCCCATCGGCCACCGCCTCGACCACCTGCTCTCGGGCGTGCGCGCGCAGATCGCCATCAAGGTGTTCGGGCCCGATCTCGCCACGCTCCGCGGCGAGGCGGCGCGGATCGAGGAGCGGCTCGCGCCCATCCCGGGGCTGGTCGACCTTCAGGTCGAGCGCCAGGTGCTCATCCCGCAGGTGCAGGTGCGCGTCGACCGCGACGCGGCCAAACGTTTCGGCGTAGCGCCTGGACACCTCGCCGAGGATCTCGAGACCGCGCTCGGCGGCGTGCGGGTCGCGCAGGTGCTCGACGGCGTGCGGACCCTGGATCTCGTGACCCGCTACGCGCCCGAGTGGCGCGGCGACATCGAGCGCATCGGCATCACGCCCGTGTCACTGGAGGGGGGCCGCACCGTCACCCTGGGCCAGCTCGCCGAGGTGTCGGCCGGGACCGGGCCCAACCAGGTGGTCCACGAGGACGGCCAGCGCCGCATCGCCATCTCCGCGAACACGGCGGGGCGGGACGTGGGAAGCGTGGTGGGTGACATCCAAGTCGCCTTGGAAGGGCTCACCCTGCCGACCGGCTACTACTGGACCATCGGCGGCCAATTCGAGAGCCAGCAGTCGGCGAGCCGCACCATCGGCCTGCTCTCGCTCCTGTCGCTCGCGGGCATGTACGCCGTGCTGTTCGCGCACTTCCGCTCGCACGCGCTCACGCTCCAGGTGCTCCTCAACATCCCGCTCGCGCTGATCGGCTCCGTCGCGGCCATCTGGATCTCGGGCCAGCCCCTCTCGGTCGCAACGTTGGTCGGCTTCATCACCTTGTGTGGCATCGCCTCGCGCAACACCATCCTGATGCTCTCCCACTACATCCACCTCGTCCGCCACGAGGGCGAGGTGTTCGGGCCCGCGATGGTCGTCCGCGGCTCGCTCGAGCGGCTGGTGCCCGTCGCGATGACCGCGTTGTGCGCCGGCATCGCGCTGATCCCGCTCGCGTTCGCGGGTGGCACGCCGGGCAAGGAGATCCTCACCCCGGTCGCCCAGGTCATCCTCGGCGGCCTCCTCTCCTCCACGCTGCTGGACATGGTGGTGACCCCCACGGTGTTCCTCCGCTACGGCGGCGACGCGCTCCGCTCGCTCGTGTCCGGCGCCGACGCCACCGACCCGCTCGAGACGACGTGACACATCCCCGTTTCCAACTCCCACCCAGGACCTCTGCCATGCGTTTCCTGCTCCCTTTCGTCCTCCTCGCCGCCTGTTCCACCGAGCCCACGGCTACCGAGCCGGCGCCCGCCGCTCCAGCGCCCGCCGCTCCAGCGCCCGCCGCCGATCACGCCGACGGCGAGCACGCCCACGCGAGCCCGCACGGCGGCGAGATCAAGACCGTCGGGAACCGCCACGTCGAGGCGCTGTTCATGCCGGGCGGCATCATGGTCTGGCTCACCGACACGGCCGAGAAGCCGCTCCCTCTCGACGGCATCACCGGCTCCGCCGTGGTGAAGGGGCCTGGCGGCGTCGAGACGGTCACGCTCGCGCCGATGGGCGATCACTTGCACGCCGTCGCGAAGCTCGCCCAGGGTGAGCCGGCCACGGCGGTGCTCACACTGACGAGCAGCGGCAAGGCCGAGAGCGTGTCATTCGAGACCAACGCGGTCGGCCTCCAGGAGCACGACCACACCTCGCTCCACGGCGGCCAGGTCGGCATGTGGGGCGACTATCACCTCGAGTACGCACCCATCGACGGGGAGCACCGGGTGTGGGTCACGGACGCCAAGCGCGTGCCGGTCGCGGGCGTGACCGGCTCGTTGACAGACGGCGAGACCGCGGTCCCGCTCACGTTCGACCCCGCCACGGGCAAACTCGCGGGCAAGGCCGACGGCGCCGGGACCCGGCCGGTGATGGTCGACGTGAAGGTGGGCGAGACCACCTTCTCGCTGGGGTTCAACGCGGCGTCGCCGCCACCCGCCAAGGGGTACGAGCACAGTCCGCACGGACACGGGCACGAGTAGACGGAGCCGCAATCATCGGTGCGTCACGACGAGGTCGTAGATCGCGACCTCGCCGTACGCGTCGGGGCGATCCCCCATCTCCTCGTTGGATTGGGTGTACGCGCCGGCCTTGAAATAGCAGGTGTCCGCGTCGACCGGGATGCGCGCCACGGGCACGGTCATGTCCTCGTAGTACACGGCCACCTGCCCGTTCGCGGCGACGAACCGCACCGTGAACACCTCGCCCAGGGTGTAGCTGGGATCGAGCTCCACGAGCGGATCGCCCTCGGTCTCGACCATGAGGCGCTCACCTTCGAGGCGAAACACCACCACGTCGTCGGAGCCGTCGTGGACCTGACCGGCCACGACGTGGGGCTTGACCTCGGGGACGTGGGTGATCGCCTGGGTGATCGTCATCGTGTGCTCGCCCACGTTGGTCGACCACGCGGCGCGCTCGCCCATGGCGGTCATCTCGCGCAGCTCGGTGCGCGCGTAGCCCGATCCGGCGGTCGTCACGCCCCCGGCGTTGGCCCGGAACCACACCGCGGTACCGGAGCGGTTGACCTGGAAGTAGGGGGGGTGGGTGAAGGTGGAGAGATCCGCGGGGAAGATCTCGGTTGGTTCGTCGTCGACACCTGTCGGCAAGGTGAGCGCCCACCTGCTGAGGTCCAATAGATCGGCTGGGAAGAACATGCTAGCTCACTAGCCACACGCCCGTCGATCAGCGGCTTGTCTCCTGCCTTCTCGGGTTCTCTCGGCGCGGGCGTGACAAACGACGACCGTGTCGCGTGGCGGGGCTCGCGCCACGCCTGGCTCGTGCCGACGCGGTCCGGCTTGTTCGACGCCTGTTTGCGCCTACGCAGGATGATCGATGGAGACGACATGCGACGTGGAACCTGGGTGATACTGTTGGTGACGGCGGGAGTGGTGGCCGGGGGATGTGGCGGCCGGCGCGGGCAACCGATCGAACAATCGGGCGCGTCGCAGGCGCCGGAAGGGTGGCAGGAGTGGCCTCCGGAGCGGGAAGGGGAGGGGCCCGGAGGCCCGGCGCCCGGTGGCCAGCCCCCGCTGGGGCCGCAGCTCGGGACGAACGGCGCGGATGGCGCGGGAACCGATGGCACCGGCACGGATGGCACCGCTGAGGAGGATCGCGCGCTCGACGAAGCGCGTGAGTGGGCCGCGGACGCCGACGATGCGGCGCGGAACGCGGCGGCCAATGCGGCGGCGGCCCAGGAGGCGGCGCGGGCGGCGGCGGCGCAGGCGGCGGCGGCCAAGGAGGCTTCGACGGAGGCGGCGCGGGCGGCGGGGGTGGAGACCACGGGACCGGAGGCGCCGGAGATGGCAACCCAGATCCCGGGTGTGGAGCGGGCCGACGCCGATCGCCAGCGGGTCGACGAGGCGCTCGCCGGCCTCGCCACGCGCATCGACGAGGTGCGGGTGTCCCAGGATCTACGCCACCACGACCTCGGTAGCGCCTTCCAGCACCTCGCCGACGCGATGGTCGCCCTCTCCGCCGCGGAGAACGTGCGCGCCCCGGTGACACGGATGCTCGACTTCTCGCGGCAGATCACCGAGTCGGATCCGATGTCGCCCGACCACACCGACTGGGCGCGGCTCGCGCTCCAGCAGGGCGCCGAGGCGCTCACCGCCTTGGTGGGCGACGTCGGCGCGGCGGACATGGCGACCCGCCTCACGACGATCCGCGCCACGATCGACACGATCGACGTGGACCGTCCGCTGCTCCGGCAGACCCAGCCGGTCGCGGACGCGCTGTACCAGATGGGCGGCGTGATCGCGGAGCTCAACCGCGCGCCGGAGGCGGTCGGCGCCCGCTGAACCGGCCGTTCATGGGGTGTATTTCCGATCAGGGCCCCGGTCCCGTGCCTACGGAGAGCCTTCCACCGGAGCTCTCCTGGCCCGCCGCACGCCCCTCGCCCTGCCCCCGCTGCCCATCAAGATCGAGCCCGTCTCCAACGGGGAGTACCTGCCGGTGCCGCTCCCGCCGGCGCTCGCGCGGGTGCGCCGAGAGGCCGTGGCCCGCGTCGACACGAACGCCGACCGCGCCGGGATCGACCGCCGCGTGTTCCTCGGCACCACCTGTGCGTCCGCCACGGTGCTGCTCGGCCTCAACTCGCTCGGGTGTGGCGGCGGGCGTTACCGGCTCCCGCCCGAGGCCGCTCACGAGGCCGCGGCCGCCGACGTGCTCGCGGGCGACGAGTTCATCTTCGACGTCCAGACCCACCTCGTCGCGGGCGACCGCCCGTGGTGGCGCGCCGAGGAGCCCAACCTCGGCGATTTCTTGCGCACCCAACCCTCTTCCCAGTGCGGCGAGCCCGACTGGGTACAGTGTTTCACCGAGGATCCCTTCATCAAGGAGGTGTTCCTCGACAGTGACACGAAAATGGCCGTGCTCTCCGCGTTGTGGGGTGACCTCGAGGCCAACCCGCTGCTCGTGCAGGAGGCCGCGCGCGCCCGGGACCGCATCGCCCGGATGGAGGGCGCCCCGCGGTTGCGCATCCACGGCATCGTCGAGCCCAACGCCCGCTCCCCCGAGCTGACCGACGAGGCCATGCCCGCGCTCGCGGAGGCGTGGGATGTGGCGGCGTGGAAGCTCTACCCGGTGTGGGGCCCCGACGGGGAGGGGTATCGCCTCACCGACGAGCTCGCCGCGCGCGTGTTCGAGAAGGGGATCTCCCTCGGAAAGAACCGCTTCGCCATCCACAAAGGATTGCCGCTCCCGGGCATGGCGCCGGACTACACGAGCCCGCTCGACGTTGGGCCGGCCGCCAAGGCGTACCCCGACGCGGTCCTGCTCATCTACCACTCCGGCTACGAGTCCGACCGGCGCGAGGGCCCCTACGATCCGCGCGCCGACCGCGGTGTCGACGCGTTGATCCGCAGCCTCGCGGAGGCCGGCATCGGCAAGGACGGCAACGTGTACGCCGAGCTCGGCTCGTTGTGGCGCAACGTCATGACCGACCCCGACCAGGCCGCGCACGTGCTCGGCAAGCTGCTCACCCACGTCGGCGAGGACCGCATCCTCTGGGGCACCGACTCCATCTGGTACGGCTCGCCCCAGGACCAGATCCAGGCCTTCCGCGCGTTCGAGATCACCCCCGAATTCCAGGAGCGCTACGGCTACCCCGCGCTCACCCCCGTCGCGAAGGCAAAGATCTTCGGCCTGAACGCCGCACGGGTCTACGACGTCGACCCCGACGAGATGCGCCGCGCCCTCGCCTGGGACGCCCTGGCCAACGCGAAGCGCGTGTACGAGCAGGCGCCGTCACCCTCGTTCCGCACGTACGGGCCCCGGACGCGGCGCGAGTTGTTCGCGTTCTTGCGGGCGGAGCGGGGTGGGTAGGGTCGGGCCTGACTTGGTTTGCCATGTTGGGCGCGACCCCAGCGCGGACGCCGGGGTCGGTCTCCTGCGGGCGCGGGCTCCGCCCTTGGTTGGCACGTCGGCGCCGCGCCGCCGGGTGCCGAACCGCCCGGCCCCGGCCGGGCGCCCTCCGGAGCCCTCGCGCGACGGCGCGGATTCATGTGACGCGGTCGAGTGGGGAGCGTATTGCTTGTAGGAGCGGCCGAAGTCGTTGGATGACGACGCATCCCCTGACCTCGAGCGGACATAGCGTCCGGAGTGAGGGGATGGGCGCGCATCCCGCGACTTCGGACGGATATACCGTCAGAAGTGACCGGATGGGTGCGCATCCCCCGACCTTGGACGCTCGCCCCGGTCCTCCCCTCCCAATTCGGCGCGCCGCCGCCCGGCCGGCCATCGACGCCGTTCTCGCACGATGCGATCCGCGCCTGTCACCGCCCGCGCCAGGCGCCTGGAGGGCGGCCGGCTCGGCGGCCGGTCCCGCCCGGGCTCCGCGTCCGCGCGGAGTCCGGGCGGACCAAGCGGCTCCGCCGCGCGCCCAGTAGGGGCCGACGGGCCCGCGTCCCCGCGGGCCCGGGGCGCCCGAACCGGCGCTGGCACGCAACGCCATCACGACCGGCAGCGTCCGAGCCAACGGTTCCCCCGACCGCGCCGGTGCGAACGATGTCATCGCAGGGCGCCGCGGCGTGTTGCCAGTCCCGGCGCCTCGCGTGATGACTCCCACTCCACCCGGACCTCCGCATGTCCCTCGGCCCCATCGTCACCGTCACCCTCAACCCCGCCCTGGACGAGAGCTCGACGGTGCCCCGCATCCGTCCCGACGTGAAGCTGAGGTGTTCGGCGCCCACGCGCGAGCCCGGCGGCGGCGGCGTCAACGTGGCGCGGGTCGCGCATCGTTTCGGCGTGGACGAGCGGGCGCTCTGGGCCTGCGGCGGCCCCGAGGGGAACCGGATCGCCGCCCTGCTCGACGCCGAGGGGGTCACGCACGTGCCGGTCCCGGTCAGCGGTGACACCCGCCGCAACCTGCACGTCACGGAGACCGAGACCGACAAGGTGTTCCGCTTCAACCTCCCCGGGGGCGTGGTCACCGAGGCCGATCTCGACGCGCTCCTGGCGCGGCTCGCGTCGGAAGAGGGTGCCGCGTTCGTCGTCGCGAGCGGCAGCGTGCCGCCGGGCCTCGGCGCGGACGCGTGGACCCGCGTGGTGGCCGCCGCGCCCAGAGGTGCGCGCGTGATCCTCGACACCAGCGGGGACGCGCTCCGCCACGCGCTCGGACACGGCCTGTTCCTCATCAAGCCAAATCGGAACGAGCTCGCGAAGCTGGTGGGGCGGCCCTTGCCCGACCGCGAGGCGGTCGCCGAGGCGGCGCGCACCCTGGTGGCAGACGGTGCGGCCGAGGGGGTGGTCGTCTCGCTCGGCGCCGAGGGGCTGCTCCTCGTCACCGCCACGGAGGAGGTGTTCGTCGCGGCGCCGCGCGTGCACGCGGTGAGCGCCGTGGGGGCCGGCGACAGCACGGTGGCGGGCATCGTGGTCGCGTTGGTGCGCGGCCTCTCGCTGGCGGAGGCGGTCCGTTTCGGCGCGGCGGCCGGCGCGGCGGCGGTGCTCACCCCGGGCACGGCGCTCTGCAGCCCGGAGGATGTCGAGCGGATCTACGCGGGGCTGGCGCAGGGTTGAGGGGCGGCGAGCGCCGGCGTGGCTTCACCCACAGCCCTTGTTTCCGCCGCCCTACCGTGCCGGGATCTTGAGCGCCACAAGCGCCGCGGCAGGGGTAAGCGCGGGGAGTGGGGCCCGATGGAACCCCTTTGGATCCCGGGTCGCGATCACCTGACACCCCGCCGCAGCTCCAGCCGTAGCACAAACGGCATCCTCGAAATCGGCCCAACCGAGCGCGAGGGCTTCGCGCACCACATCTCGGCCCACTGGAGCCACGCCGAACACCCCCAGAACATCCGCGACGCAGCGCTCTGCGAACGGGCGGCCCCGCGCCTTGGACGCGAGGTAGTAGAGCGTCGGAACGCTGTGGGCAGCGAGAAGCCCCTCGGCCTCCCCAGATTCGATGTGCGCCCACAGAGCGGCCGATGCTTCAGCATGCGGCTCGCGGTCCATCAGCACATCCAGTACGACGTTCAGGTCGATGAGGGCTCGGCGCATTCGTACTTCTCCGCCAGGTGGTCACGATGGTCCTGGACCTCGACTCCACGGAGCGAGCCACGCAATCGGCTCAACACCGGAGTAGAGACCGACGCCGCGTTGCGCGACGAGACGGCGGCCAGGAAGTCCTCTACGAGCTGGGAGACGGACGTACCCGTTTCCGAGGCGTACTCTTTCGCGGCCTCGATGACCTTGGGGTCGACACTCAGCGTGAGCTTGGCGGCGCGCATACGTGCTCCATGGAGAATTAGTATACGTACAACGGCCTGGCGTCAATGCCCCTCCCGCCCCCCTCACCCCCCACCCGAAAACCGCCCCCGCAACGCCACCCCAATCGCCCGCGCCACCTTGGGTTGCGCGGGGAAGTCGAGGTGGGCGTCGTCGGTGTAGTCGGCGGCCGTGAGGGGGGGCTCGGGCGCGATGTCCAGGACCTCGCCGCCGTGGGCCTTCACGTAGGCGATGCCCTCGCTGTCGGGCTGCACGCCGGCGCCCGGTCGCGAGGGGAGGGACACGAACAACGCCGGGATGCCGCGCCGCCTGGCCTCGTCGAGGAAGGCCTGGGTCCAATGATAGGGGTCATCGCCGACGGAGAACCAACTCGGGCCGCGCTGGTTTCCAAGGGCGACGGCGCCTCCCTGGGCAGCGGCGCTTCCGGAAGCAACGGCGCTTCCGGGAGCAACGGCGCCGACGGGTGGAGCGTCGCCCCCCGGCGGAGGCCGATACGCCCCGCGCGGCGCTTCCGTCGGGCTCCCTCCGCGCATCCCCGGCATCCGCACGCCGAGCGCGGTCCAGAAGCGCCCCCCGAGCCAGGCGCGTTGTCGATACGCGGCCCAGCCCTTGCGCAGGACGGCCTCGCCGGCGCAGCCGACCTCCAAACAGTTGGTGCGCACCACGCCGGGCAGATCCTGCCACGACACGAGGCCCATGGTCTGGCTCTCCCACGGGTTGGTGAACGCGCGGAGCTCGTGGTTGGTGAACAGCACGACCACAGCGAGCAGATCGGGGCTGTCGGCCACGTAGCCGGAGAGCAGCAGCGTCCAATCGAGCGGGGCGGTCTCCTTGAAGGAGAGGTTCCACACGCGCGCGCCGTTGCCCCAGACGGGCTCGATCTCGGCAGGGAGGAACACGTCGCCGTGACACGAGCCGAACGTTACGATGTGGGGGCCGTCCACGCCGCGTTTGTAGGGTGACACCCGCTCGTACACCACGTCGGGCGCGCGCTCGACCGCGTAGGCGACCCACGCGTTCATCGCCGTCACGGCGATCGTGATCGCCACCACGACCCAGGCCGTGCCGAGCGGCCTAGAACTGGAAGTAGATGAACTGGGATTCAAAGGAGGCCCCGAGGAAGACGACCGCCAGGAAGACCGCGGCGCTGAGCACCGCCTGCGCGGGCCGCGGAAGGCGGAACATCCAGCCCTCCTCGCCCCGAAGATACTGCACCGCGTCCACGAGCAGCAACGGCGCGACGATCACGATCAGCTGCCCGAGGAGGACTGCCTCGGCGCCCCCGGGCGCGGTCGGGCGCAGGAAGGCGCCGAGCATCGTCCACGCCTGGGTCATCGAGTTGGCGCGGAACACGAGGAACCCGAGCGCGGTGAAGTGGAACATGGCCACGATCGCGACGGCGCGCACGATGCGGGACGGCGGCAGCGGCGGCAGGATCCGTTGGAGCGCGAGCGCGGCGCCGTGGTACAGGCCCCACACGAGGTAGGTCCAGTTGGCGCCGTGCCACAAGCCGCCGAGCGCCATGGTGGTCACGAGCGCCGCGGTGGTGCGGGCGCGGCCGCCGCGGTTGCCGCCGAGCGGGATGTACAGGTAGTCGCGCAGCCATTGGCTCAGCGTGATGTGCCAGCGGCGCCACAGATCCCGCGGGCTCGACGCGAAAAAGGGCGTCCGGAAGTTCACCGACAGCTCGATGCCCATCCACTTGCCGAGGCCCCGGGCGATGTCGCTGTACCCGGAGAAGTCGCCGTAGATCTGCCAACAGAACGCGTACGCGCCGAGCAGCACGAGCCCCGCGGTCGGGGCCGGATCGTCGAACACCCGCGCCACCAGCGCGGCGGCGTTGTCGGCGACGAACAACTTCTTGAAGAAGCCCCACAGGATCAGCCAGGTGCCCTCGGCCATGCGGTCACGGTCGACACGGCGAGGCGCCTGGAGCTGGGGGATGAGGTCGCGCGCGCGCTCGATGGGGCCCGCCACGAGCTGCGGAAAGAACGACACGAACAGCGCGAAGTCCGCGAGCCGCCGCACGGCGGGCACGTGGCGCCGGTACACGTCGATGGTGTAGGCCATCGACTGGAATGTGTAGAACGAGAGGCCCACGGGGAGCACCAGCTCGGGGAACGGCACCACCAGCGGCAGCCCGAGCCCCTGGAGCGCCACCTCCAGCTCGTGGGCAAAGAAGCCGAAATATTTGAACGTGGCGAGCACGCCCAGGTTCACCACGACGCTCGTGATCAGCCACCGCCGTCGTAATTCTGGATTGCTGGTCCCTTCGATACGAAGCCCGATCGCCCAATCCACGGCCGTCGTGAACAGCAGCAACCCGAGGAAGCGCACGTCCCACCAGCCGTAGAAGAACCACGACGCCAACAACAACACGTGGTTCTGCCCGCGGTGGGGCAGCGCGCGGTACAGCGGGTACACGACCGCGAAGAAGGCGACGAACGCGAGCGAATTGAACAACAAGCGCGGGTTCCGCGGGCCGGGGCGCGTATCTTCGCTCCGCGCGCGTGCGGGCGCAAGGCGGGGAGTGTCGCGGGCGCCGGCTCCTGGGCCGCTCGATCCGAATCTGCGTCGGTCGGTATCAGCGCCCGCCGGTCCGCGACCGGGGGCCCCCGCGCCCGCCACGCACGGGCGCCGGGGCCACGCTCCCGTCGGCCAGCAGGGCCAGCAGCGGCGCGTCCCGCGGGGTCACGAGGTTGACCACCAGCCCCTCCTTGCCCGCGCGCGCGGTGCGCCCCACGCGGTGCAGGTAGGTGTCGAGCTCCCGGGGGAGGTGGACGTTGATCACCCGGGCCACGTGCTCGATGTCGAGCCCGCGCGCGCCGAGGTCGGTGGAGAGGAGCAGCTCGATCTTGCCCTCGCGGAACGCCTTGAGGTTGGCCCGCCGCTCGACCGGGTCCGTCTCGCCGCGGTGCACGACACAGGGCCACCCGTTGTCGCGGAGCTGCGTCGCGAGGCTCTCGCACTGGTCGCGCGTGTTGGCGAACAACATGGTGCCGCCGGTCGTGGGCTCGTCGAGGATCTCGCGGAGCGCGTCGAAGCGCTTTCCGTCCGGCACGTCGACGTGGCGGGTGCGGAGCGTCGGCACCACCTTCTGGCGGCCCGTCGTCTCGATCCGCGTCGCGTCCGAGAACATGCGGTCCACCAGCTCCTCGACGCCGGGCGACATCGTGGCCGAGAACAGCGCGAGCTGGCGTTGCGACGGACACCCGCGCACCACCTCGAGCACCTGGGGCAGAAAGCCGAGGTCGAGCAGCTGGTCGGCCTCGTCGAGCACGACGATGCGGACGGCCGCGAGGCTCAGCTGCTCGGACGACACGAGCTTCTCGAGCCGCCCCGGCGTCGCCACCAGCACCTCGAACGGACCCGCGACCGTCTCCCGGTTCATACGCAGCTTCTGCCCGCCGAGGACCATGCGGACGCGCAGCCGCGTCTCGTGCGTCAGGCTCTTGAACACCAGCCCGACCTGCTCGCCCAGCTCGCGGGTCGGCACGATCACCACGGCGCGCGGCTCGCTCGGGTCCTCCACCTTGTTGCCGTCGTCCTCCATCCGCTTGAGCCGGTCGAGGATCGGGAGCACGTAGGTGAGCGTCTTCCCGCTGCCGGTCTCGGCGATGGCGACCACGGACTGCCGCGCGAGCATCGCCGGCAACGCGCGCGCCTGGATGTCGGTCAGGGTGACGAGCGAGCGCGCGGCCAGCGTGGCCTGCAGCGACGGAACGAGCTCGAGCTCGGCAAACGTGGAAGGCATGGGCACTCCGGGTGCGGGAACAGCGGCTATCGCGCCGACGCTCCCGCCGCGTGTCTCACGCCCCGCCCGCCTGTCCCCGTCCCTCACTCCCCGCCCGAGCCGCTCCACACGTAGACCGCGCCGGCATCGCGCACGTGCGCGTCGTCGAGCCAGGCCCCGAGGACGAGGTCGGGGAGGCCGTCCCCCGTCACGTCCCCCGGCTCGTCGGGGAGCCGCCGTCCGAAGTAGCCGTCGCCGCCCGTGTCGCCGAAGAACGTGGCGTCCGCCGCCGACGCCGGGATCGCGCCCGAGACCGGCCCGTAGAACAGGTAGGCCGCGCCCGCGCCGCTGGCGGCCGTGTCCTGGCTCCCCGCGCCCACCAGCAGATCGTCCGCACCGTCCCCGTCCTGGTCGCCGATGGAGACCGCGTCCTCGCCGAACGCGTCCGTGGCGGTCATGCCGTAGAGCGTGGCGGTCGCGGTGGTGGAGAGGGACGTGCCCCCCGCGTACACCCAGAGCGCGCCCACGGAGAACGCGGTGCTGTCGTACCCGTAGCCGTGCACGCCCACGTCGGCGTAGCCGTCCCCGTCGAGGTCGTTCAGGTCGTAGACGCCGTAGCCGGCGTAGTCCGACGTGGCGGAGCCGACGTAGGTCGTGTCGGCGGTGCTGGCCGACAGCGTGCCGGAGAGGTGGGTGGCGTCGCCGAGGAACAGGTACCCGGACCCGGTGCTCGAGCTCGTTCCGTAGGCTCCAATGAGGAGCTCGTCGAGGCCGTCCCCGTTCATGTCGTCGACCAGGGAGACGGCGTAGCCGAGGTGGGCGCTCGTGGACATCCCGCGGATGATCGCCTCGGAGGCGCTCGCGGCGCTCGTGCCGGTGCGCCGCGTGGGGGAGCCGTAGAGCAGGTACGCGGCGCCGGTGGAGGCGGCCGAGCCGGACTGGAGGTAGGCGCCTACGACGATCTCCTCGGTGCCGTCGCCATCCATGTCGCCGCCCGAAGACACGTTGTGGCCGAGGTAGTCCGAGGCGGTGCCGCCGGTGAGCGTGGCGATCCCCGGCACCACGGCGAGTTGCCTCGAGCCCGTGTATCGGCTCCCGCCGTACACGACGTAGGCCGCGCCGGCGTACGAGGACATGCCCTCGGCGCCCACGACCAGGTCGTCGGCGCCGTCGCCGTCGTGATCACCGGCCGCCACGTGCTGGCCGACGTAGGAGAAGGCCGACGAGCCCGTCAGGAGCGCGCTCGCGGTCTCCGACACCGTGCCCGAGGTCGTGAGCGGGCCGTACCACAACACGGCGGCCCCCGTCGTGGGTGTGGGGGTGTCGTAGTAGGGCATCCCGCCGAGGACATCCCCGTCGCCGTCGCCGTCGAAGTCCCCGAGGGCGACCCCGCGCCCGAGCTGATCGTAGGCGTTGGTGCCGGTGAGCCGGAAGTCCGCCGTCGCCGCGGCCTGGTCGCCGCCGTACCCGCAGTCGCCGGGCTCGTCGTCACAGTCGTTGTCGGCGCCGTCGCCGCACACCTCCGTGGCGCCCGGGTACACGAGTGCCGAGGTGTCGTCGCAGTCGTCGCCGCTCGCGACGTGACCGGCGGGGAGGGTGCACGCCACGGTCGTCGCGCCGGCGTCGCCGTAGCCGTCCCCGTCCGTGTCGGCGTACCAGGTGCCCTCCACACCCTCGTCGGTCGCGCCGTCGCAATCGTCGTCCACGCGGTTGCACGCCTCGGTCGCCGCCGGGGAGACCGCCGCCGTCGTGTCGTCGCAGTCGATCGCCGCGCTCGCGAGCGCCTCGCCCGCGTCGGTGCAGTCGGCGTCCGCGGAGGGGAGGGTGAGCCCGGTGCTCGGCCGGTAGCCATCCGCGTCGTCGTCCGCGTAGCAGATCTCGCCGCCGTCGCAGTCCTCGTCGTCGCCGTTGCCGACGCTCTCCACCGCGCCGACGTGGTCCGACGCGTCGCCGTCGTCGCAGTCCGTCGCGTCGGAGAGCCACACGCCGCCCCCGTCGCAGCCCGACGCCGCGACCGCGGGATCCCCGAAGCCGTCGCCATCGCCGTCGTAGTAGAACGAGCCCACCTCGGTGGCGCTCGTGTCGTCATCGTCCGCGCGGCCGTCACAGTCCTCGTCGATGTCCGCGTCGTCGCACGCCTCGACGGCGCCGGGGCTGATGGCCTCGTCGCGGTCGTCGCAGTCCGTCGCGTCCGCCACGTAGTTGGGAGGCGACTCGCACGCGCGCGTGTCGAACGCTCCGGCCGCGCCGTACCCATCGCCGTCGTAGTCGATGTGCCAGGTGGAGGCGCTCGCCTCGTCCAGGCTGCCATCCGCGTCGTTCACGTCGCCGTCGCAGTCCTCGTCGGTGTCCGCGTCGTCGCACACCTCGGCGGCGCCGGGATGGATCGCGGCGTTGCCGTCGTCGCAGTCGGTCGCGTCGGCGACGAACCCCTCGAGCGCGCCGCAGGCCAGGACGGCCACGGTGCCGTCCCCGTACGTGTCCGCGTCCGCATCCGCGTACCAGGGCACCTCGCCGCTCGCGCCGGCCTCGTCGGTCTCGCCGTCACAGTCCTCGTCCGCCCCGCCACACACCTCGGCGCCGCCGGGAAACGCCAGGGGATCGGTGTCGTCGCAGTCGTCGCACGCGGCCGTGCCATCCCCGTCCAGGTCGTCGCCGCCGACCGAGCCGTCGCAGTTGTGGTCCACCCGCTCCGCGCAGCTCTCCGCGGCGCCGGGAAACGAGGCGGCGTCGGCGTCGTCGCAGTCTCCACCCACGGCGGACGTGCCCGCGGGCTGGTCGCAGCTCGCGACGGCGGTGGCGTCATCGCCGTAGGTGTCGCTGTCCGCGTCCGCGTACCAGAGCGGGGCGTCCGGGGCGTCCTCGTCCACGGTGCCGTCGCAGTCGTCGTCGACGCCGTCACAGGCCTCCGTCGCGCCGGGGTAGGCGGTCGCGTCCGCGTCGTCGCAGTCCTCGCACGCGACGATGCCGTCCCCGTCGGCGTCGGCGTAGCCCACCGAGCCGTCACAATTGAAGTCCACGGTGTCCCCGCAGGCCTCGTCGGCGCCCGGGTAGGTCGCCGCGTCCCCGTCGTCACAGTCGCCCGCGACCGCCACGAACGACGTCGAGGGCGCCTCGCACGCCGCCACCGCCACCTGCTCCACGCCGTACCCGTCGCCGTCGCCGTCGCCGTACCAGGTCCCGGCGTCGGTCGCGCCCTCGTCCACGGCCCCGTCACAGTCGTCGTCGCGGCCGTTGCAGCGCTCGTCGGCGTCGGGGTTCACCGCCGGGTCGGTGTCGTCGCAGTCGCCGGACGCCAGGAACCCGTCCGCATCGGCGTCGAGCTCCGTGTCTGTCTCGGTGTCGGTGTCCGTCTCCGAGTCGAGGTCCGTCTCGGTGCCGCCGGATCCCGTGTCCTTCCCGTCCATCGCGTCGGTGCAGCCGACGAGCGCGAGGGTGAGGAGCAGCCGGGCGAGGGCGCGGTCGAGCATCGGGCGATCATCCTGTGAAGCCCGGAAGGGACCACGCGGGGCGCCTTCGTGTCAAGGAGATGTCAGGCCACGGTGGCGGCGCGAAAGGACGGCGAAATGGTCGGGCCCGAGCCGCACCGCTACTCGAGGTGCTCCCGCACGTACGCGGCCCGCTCGTCCACGAACGCCTCGATCTCCTCCTGATCGCAGCGCTTCTCCCGGCGGGGATCCGCCTCGCACGCATCCGTCACCAGCTCGGTGCTCGCGGCCAACATCTCCAGAAAGCCCCCGTCCTCCCAGATGTGCAGCACCACCTCGATCTGCTCGCGGAGCTGGCCGGCGCACCTGTCGTCGCCCCAGCAGCGGCGCACGAGCTCGCCCACGATGGGCGTGGCGTGCCCACCGTAGGGCGAGACCTCCTGCGTGAACGACCGGTCGGTTCCCCAGGGGAGGAGCACCCAGCGGTCGGAGAGGGCCTGGTGGTACACGTGGTAGTTGTGGTGGTTGAACACGTACCCGTCGTCGTTCCCCGTCACGATGTCCAGCGCGAGGTAGCGGAGCACCGGCTCCAGATCGAAGCGCTCGGCGAACACGTCGGCGAACGCGTCGCTGTCGGCGCCTTCGAGGGCACGGACCAGGTCGTCCATGTCGTCGGGCGTGGGGACGATGCCGCCGTCCACCTGCAGGTCGAACCAGTTGCGCGCCTCGGTGAAGTCGGCGCCGCTGGCCTCGTAGAGGTTTCCGTCCTTGTCGTCGGGGAACAGGCGCTTCATCAGCCGGCCGTCCATCGTCTCGACCAGCCCGTAGAGGCCGAACGGCTCGCCATTGACCGTCACCCGGGCGTAGCCGTGGCGGGGCGCGGGGATCGCGAGCGCGCCGGCGAGCCAGTAGTAGGCGTGCTCGCGGAGCATCGTCGCGTCCTGGATCATGTTGTTCAGGGTCAGGCGCTTGAGCCCGTCGATGCGCCGCTCCCGGTCGTACTGGTGCACGTCGATCTTGAACGAGGCCTTCTGCCGGATCGAGCGGAACGAGCTGCTCCCCTTGATCTTGATCCCCGCGTCGTACGCCACGCCGTGCCACGTGAGCACGCCTTGCACCTGCTCGTCCGGGTGGTCGCGGAGGGCGCGGTAGGCCTCGTCGGAGAGGGAGAGGGCCAAGTCGTGGATCGTCCCCTCGGCGAAGAGCCGATCACCCGGCTCGCCCGGCGCCTCGACGCCCGACCAGGGCTGCGAAGGAAGCTCCGGGACCCGCGGAAGGGCAACCTCCCGGTCGACTTGACCCGGGACATCGACGAGCGGGGGATCCGCCGCCGTCAGCCATCCCTCGATCGCGACGCAGCCGAGCGCGCAGGTGAGGATGAAGCCCACGTTTGCTCCTCGAACACTGCCCAGTGTGAGCACCGCCGGTCGCGTCGGAGCGTCGGGCCCGCCCAGGTGACCGGACGTTGCACGCGGGGAGGGGCGATTTGTCTGGCATCCCCGCCCCGAACCGGGTACCCGGCGTGCAGGGTGCGGAGATGATCTCCGCAGGTGCCGGGCTGGTCGGGCCGCCAGCCGTGTGTGTCGAGGCTCCCGTGCGCCCTGTCGATCCGCGTCTTCCCGCGCCCCCCGAGGCGTGGTCCCCCGCTCAACGTGTCGTGCGCGCCGTCGCCGCGCCGGTCGAGCGCTTCCTCGCCGTCGAGGCCTCGAGCGGGATCCTGCTCCTGGTCGCCGCCGTCTTCGCCCTGTTGTGGGCCAACTCCCCGTGGCGCGACGCGTACGAGGCGATCTGGACCGCGCCGCTCGGCGTGAGCCTCGGCAGCCTCTCGTTCGAGCGGGACCTGCGCTGGTGGGTGAACGACGGCCTGATGGCCATCTTCTTCTTCGTCGTCGGGCTGGAGATCCGCCGCGAGATCCACCACGGCGAGCTCTCGGAGCTCCGGCGCGCCGCCTTGCCGCTCGCCGCCGCGCTCGGCGGCATGTTGCTCCCCGCGCTGCTCTACACCAGCCTGAACGCGGGCCTGCCCTCCTCGGTGGGCTGGGGCGTCCCGATGGCGACCGACATCGCGTTCGCCGTGGGCGTGCTCGCGCTGCTCGGGGATCGGGTGGCGCCCTCGCTGCGCATCCTGTTGCTCTCCCTCGCCGTGATCGACGATCTCGGCGCCATCCTCGTCATCGCCTTCTTCTACTCCGACGGGATCTCGTTCCCCGCGCTCGCCCTCTCTGGCCTGGGGCTGCTCACCATCCCCGTGCTCCAGCGCTTCGGCGCGCGGTCCCCGCTGCTCTACCTGCCGGGCGCGCTGCTGGCGTGGGGCGGCGCGTACGCCTCCGGGGTCCACCCGACGATCGCGGGGGTGGCGATCGGGCTGCTCACGCCGGTGACGGCGTGGCTCGGCCCCACCCACTTCGTGGAGGCGGCCGAGCGGGCGGCCAGTGAGGTGCGCGCGGCGACCGAGCGGGGCGCGACCGACATCCAGGGCCACTTCGGCGCCCTCGCCGAGGCCGCGCGCGAGGCGGTCTCGCCCGTGGAGCGGATGCAGCACATGCTGCACGGCTGGGTCGCGTACCTCGTCATGCCGCTGTTCGCGTTCGCCAACGCGGGCGTCGCGCTGGGCGACGCCGATCTGTCCGGTGAGTGGCGCGTGTTCGCGGGCGTGTTCCTCGGGCTGCTCGTCGGCAAGCCCCTCGGCGTGCTCGCCCTCTCCCGGCTCGCCGCCGCGAGCGGGATCGCCGCCGTCCCGAGCGGCATGCGCTGGGCCGAGGTGGCGGTCGTCGGGCTCGTGGCCGGCATCGGCTTCACCATGGCCCTGTTCATCGCGCAGCTCGCCTTTCCGCCGGGCCCCGCGCTGGAGACCGCCAAGCTCGGCATCCTCGCCGCGTCCCTCTGCGCCGGGGTGCTCGGGTACATCGCCGGCCGCCTGATCCTCCGGCGCCCGACTTCGCCCGGAGCGGCCCGCTCGGCGGCCGAGGCGGAGAGGGCCACGCATGCGTAGGGGGGCCTGATGGGCGATCTCCCACGCCGTTGGCTGCCCCGGGCCGCCGCGACCGGGCGAGTGGTCGGGCAGCTGGCGCGGACCCTCGCGCGGCACGCGGTGTCGCCGGACGTCGCGAGCGAGCGCGCCCTCGGCGACGCGATCGTGGCGGACCTCGACCGCCTCAAGGGCCTCGCCATGAAGGTGGGCCAGATCCTTTCCTACATGGACGTGGGCCTGCCCGACGCGACCACTGCCGCGCTGGCCCGGCTCCAGACCGGCGTGAAGGGGATGGACTTCGCCGAGGTCGAGGCCGTCGTGGCCGCGTCGCTCGGGGCCCCGGTGGACCACCTGTTCGAGGGCTTCGAGCGTGCCCCCGTCGCGGCGGCGTCCATCGGACAGGTGCACCGCGCGCGGCTCGGCGGCGTGCCCGTCGCGGTCAAGGTGCGCTATCCGCACGTCCGCGACACCCTCGCCGGTGACCTCGCCCAGGTCCGCCCCCTCGCGGCGCTCGCATCTCTCACCACCGCCGTCGACGGTGCCGCGCTCGTCGAGGAGCTGCGCGAGCGCCTGCTCGAGGAGTGCGACTACCGCACCGAACAGCGCGCCCAGGAGGCCGCGGCCCGCGCGCTCGCCGGGGACACCGCGCTCCGGGTCCCGCCGACCTTCCCCGACCGCTGCGGCGACGCCGTGCTCACCACCGCCTGGATGCCCGGCGCGCCCTTCGCCGGCTTGTTGGCAGGCCCGCCCGAGGCGCGCAATCGGGCCGCCGCGACGCTGGCACGTTTTCCGTGGACCACGTTGTTCGGGCACGGATTCCTGCACGCCGACCCGCACCCGGGCAACTTCCTGTTCCCCGGGGGAGGGGAGGTGACGGTCCTCGACTGGGGCAGCGTGCGCCACTTCGCTCCCGACGAGGTCGAGCCCTTCCGTGCCCTGATCGTCTCGGTGCTGGACGGGAACCGTGCCCGTTTTCGCGAGGCGGTCGTGGCCTGCGGCCTCGCGCCCCGGCCCGACAGGTTCGACTTCGACGCGGGCTGGGAGATGTTCTCCTGGCTCTACGCGCCGTACGGGGGAACTAGCTTCCGCTTCGACCGCGCGTGGTGGGTCGCGGGCCGCCGCTGGACCGGGCCGGGCAACCCGAACCAGCGCCACCAGGGTTTGCCCCCCGCGTGGATCTGGCTCCTGCGGGTGCAGTGGGGGCTGGGCGCCGTGCTGGTGCGGCTGGAGGCGGAGGGGGACTTCGCGACGGCGCTGCGGGAGGCGGTGGAGGGGCGGGCGCCTAGCCCAACACCCAACCAACCCCCGCCGCCACGACACACGCGAGCCTGAGCACCTCGATTCGCCAGGCCGCGGGCCGGCGATCCGCCAGGGTTCCCAGGCTCGCCAGCGAGAAGAAGACCAGCGCGCCGAAGACCGCCTTCCATCCGAGCGGGAGCTGCTTGCCGAGGAACAGGAACGCCGACGCGGCCGCGACCGTGATGCCGAATTGGATCAGCACGTAGGCCGTCGTCTTCGGGCCCATGCTCACCGCGTACCGTTCGGCCTTCGCTTGGTGATACAGCGCCTGCAGATCCGCACGCCGGTTCGGGTCGGCGGCCCATTCGGGCGGCGCGATCCAGGCGTAAAGGCGATCCTGCCGGCGCGGGGCGCTCGCAGACGTGCGCGCGAGGTGCACCCATGGCTCCACCATGGCCCACGCGGGGTTCCAGCTCCGGAGCGGCTTGAGCACCCCGTACTCCGGCGCCTCGGCCTCCGGGGCGAAGGTGCCGAACAGGCGGTCCCACACGATGAACGTGCCGGCGTAGTTCTTGTCGACGTACACCGGGTTGATCGCGTGGTGCACGCGGTGGTGGGAGGGGGTGTTCATCACCCATTCGACCGGCCGCGGCAGCTTCCCGATCACTCGCGTGTGGATCCAGAATTGGTAGATGACCATCAGCGACTTCATCGGCACGAACACGGCCAGCGGCACGCCCAGGACCGCCAAGGGCAGGTAGAAGGGGACGGCCGAGAGGCCGGCGACCCAATTCTGGCGCAGCGCGGTCGTGAGGTTGAATTCGTCGCTCTGGTGGTGCACCACGTGCCCGGCCCAGAGCACGCCGACGCGATGCGTGGACCGGTGCCACCAATAGAAGAGGAAGTCGGCCCCGACGAACGCCGCCACCCACACCCAGGCGCGGGACGGATCGAGACGGGCGACCGCGAACGTGTCGTGCACCCAGGCGTAGAGCGTGAAGGTCACGAACGCGGCGATCAGGGCCGTGCCCACCTGGTCGAGTACGCCCGAGGCGAGGCTCGCGACGGAGTCCGAGAGCCGGTGCAGCCGCCGGCCGCCGCGGTGGGCGTACACCATCTCGGCCCCGACGAGCAGGAAGAACAGGGGGATGGCAGGAATGATGAGGTTCATCTCAGCGCTCCGTCGGTGTCAGGCCGCGCCCATCGGCGTGGGCTCCGGCCGCGCCCACAGCGGGCCCTGGATGCGGATGACCATGCGCGGCACGATGGGCAGCGGCGCGGCGGGCAACCGGACGCGCGTGCGTTGGACGATGCGGGTGAGGAGCAGCATGGTCTGAGTCATCGCGAGGTGCCGGCCGATACACGTGCGCGGGCCGCCGCCGAACGGCCACCACGCGAACGGGTGCAGGGCCGCGCGCCGCTGCGAGGCGAACCGCTCGGGGTCGAAGGTCTCGGGATCCCGCCAGAAGTCGGGGTGGCGGTGGGTGATCCACGCGCTGAAGATGAGCTGGGCGCCCGCCGGCACGACACAGCCCCGGATCTCCTCCTCCTTCAGCGCCCGCCGGTTCAGGCCCCAGGCCCCGGGGTACACCCGCAGCGTCTCCCGGATCACCATGTCCGCGTAGGAGAGCGCCGCCAGATCCGTGGTCTCGGGCGCGCGCCCGCCGAGGACCGTGGCGATCTCGCTCCGCAGGCGCTCCTCCACCGCCGGGTGGCTCGCCAGCACGTGGAGGGCGCACACCAGGGTGTTGGCGGTGTTCTCGCTGGCGGCCACCAGCATCGTGAGGATGTGGTCCTGGACCTGCTGCCCGGTGATGGCCAGCTCCGCGTCGGCCTCGGTGTGGGACAGGAGCCGCTGCAGGAAGCTCTCTCCCTGGCGCTCGCGGGCCTGGGCGATCATCCGCTCCGCCAACCCGCCGAGCCAGGCCATCTCCCGCTTGAGCGCGAGGTGCTTGGGCGTGGGCACGGAATGGGGCACCAGCAACCCGGCGAAGACCTTCTCGGCGACGATGTCCTGGGCCAACAGCAGGGACGTGCGGGTGCGCGCCAGCTCCGCCCCCTCCAGCGTGTAGCCGAACAGCACCTCGCACGTGATCCGCAGCGTGAGCTCCTGGATCTCCTGCAAGAGCTCGATCGGCTGCCCGGTCCGCGCGCGGAGCTCCCACCGATCCAGCATGCGGTCGGCCGCGGCCACCATGACCTCGTCCATCCGTCCCAACGCGACCTGGGCCAGAGCGGGCCGGACCACCTTGCGTTGGTGCTGCCACATCTCCCCGTCCGTGGTGACCAGCCCATCTCCCAGGATCGGCTTGATCGGCACGGTCTGGTGCGAGTCGCCGCGGAGGAAGCTCAGGGGGCGATCCTGGAGGATCGTCTGGATGTCGTCCGGGTGGGAGAAGAACCAGGCCTCACGATGCAGGAACTTGAAGTGGATCGTGTCGCCGTGTTCGCGCGACAGATCCACGAGCAGCTTGATCGTGTTCTTCTCGCGGAGGGGGCCGGAGATCCGCAGGCCGGAGACCACGGGCGGGGTGCGGTGCATGGGTGCGTCCGTTGCGAAGGGCGCGCGGAAGGTAGCATACTCCCCGCCATGCCCATGGCCCCCGTCCCCTCGCTCGGCTCCTTTCCGTTCGGCCGCCCGGTGATCCCCGTCCTCCAGGCCGACCGTGCTCCCAAACGTGTCTTCGTGCTCGGCGTCTACGCGAGCGCGGTGCACGCCCAATGGAGGGGCCCCGACGAGCGCGTTCGCGTGCGTGCGCTGGCCGTCGCGAGCGAGCCGTCGATCTTCTGGCGCGGGGAGGACGTGGCGCGGATCGTCGCGGAGATCGAGGTCCCGGCGCGGTTCGGCCGCTTGGAGCCCGCGGCGCCCCAGTTCAACGGCCCCTCGGGCGTGGCCCTGGACGACTGTTTTCTCGAGCCGCTCGGGCTGGCGCGCGCCGACGCTTGGCTCTGCGATCTGGTGCCCTACAGCTGTGTCAACCCCGCGCAGGGCGCCGCGCTCGCGCGAGAATACCTGCCGCTGGTCGCCGACGGCCTCCCGGCCCCCACCGTCGGGCCGGTGCCTTCCGTGCTCGCGACCGCGGAGCGCCGCGCCGAGATCCTCACGGAGATCGAGGCCTCCGGCGCCGACGTGGTGGTGCTCCTCGGCGACCAGCCGCTGCGTTGGTTCCTGCGCGAGCTCGACGGGGAGCGGCGGGCGCGCCTCGCCGCGTTCGGAGCGACCCCAAGTAGCTACGGGCGCCTGCACCGCGTCCGCATCGGCACGCGTGATCGCCTCGTGCTCCCGGTCGCCCATCCCCGCCAGGTCGCGCGGCTCGGCAGCCACTCCAAGGAGTGGTTCGCCCTGCACGACACGTGGCGGCGGGACGTGGCGCCGTCGCTCTTGGGGTAGGCGCCCGGTCAGAACCCCGGCGCGTTCAACTTGCGACGCCGGGCCTTCCGCCGCCCCTCGTGCCGCGTCCGCGGGTCCTCCCGGCGCACGACCACCGCCTGCTCCACCAGCAGGGTGCGGAAGCTCGCGAGGCGCTCCGGATCGAGCGTCCCCTCGGCCACGGCGGCCTGGACCGCGCACGCGGGCTCGTTGCTGTGGCCGCAGTCCTCGAAGCGGCACCCGTCCGCGAGGGCGTGGATGTCGGCGAACGTGCGCTCGAGCCCCTCAGTCGCGAGGCCGAGCGCGAGCTCGCGGATCCCGGGCGCGTCCACCAGGAGGCCGCGGTTCCCCGGGAGGAGGAACAATTCGCGGTGCGTGGTCGTGTGTTGCCCGCGATCGTCGTGCGCGCGGATCTCCCGCACGTGCTGGCGGACCTCCCCCGCGAGGTGATTGAGCAGGGTCGACTTTCCGACGCCGGACGTGCCGAGGAGCATCGCCGTCTCCCCGGGGCGCAGGTACGGCAGGAGCGGCGCCACGCCTTGCTCGTCCTTCGTGTGGACCGCGACGACGGGCACCCCGGCGAGCCGCGCCGAGAGGGCCTCCACGTAGGATTCCACGTCGGGGTCGAGGTCGGCCTTGGACAACACGATCACCGGCTGCGCGCCGGCCTCGAACGCGACCGCGATCATGCGATCGAGCCGCCGCGGCTGCAGATCCTGGTTGGCGGAGGTGACGATGAGCACCCGATCCAGGTTGGCGGCGAGCACCTGGGTGCGGCTGGCGCGCCCGGCCTCCTTGCGGGTGAGGGCCCCGCGGCGCGGCAGGATCCCGACGATGCGGGTGCCCGACACGGCCACCCAGTCCCCCACGGCAGGCCCCCCGTCCTCAGGCGCCGTGGCCGGATCGGGAACGTGCACCTCGCTGTAGGTGTCGTGCACGATCGTGGCGCCGCGGTGCAGCGCGACCACGCGGGCGGCGCGGGGGAGGGCCCCGGTGTTGCCCGATTCGAGCGCCGACGGGAGAACGAAGGGGTCGTGGGTGTATAGAACGGACCAGGCATCGGCGAAGTGCCGGTTCCAACCGAGCGCAAGAGGAGTCATGTCGTCCTCGGGTAAGCACCGAGCTGGCGCTCGGCTACGGGGCGATCCCCGAAGCGCTGCCCTGTTCCAGCGGGCCCATGGACACCACGCCGGACGTCTCTAAGTAGGTACACGGGGGTACGATGGGGCACCGCTACCCGCGGCCACAACTGACACGGGACGGTTGGACTTCGCTCGACGGCGAGTGGGACTTCGCGTTCGATCCACCCGCGCGGTGGCAGACACCCGGAGAGGTGCGGTGGGATCGGCGCATCCTCGTGCCGTTCGCGCCCGAGACCGTCGCGAGCGGCATCGGCGACACCGGGTTCTTCGAGGCCGTCTGGTACCGGCGGAGCCTCCCCCACGTCCCGGAAAATGGAAAACGTGTCATCCTCCACTTCGGGGCGGTCGACTGGGACGCAAGCGTGTGGGTCGACGGCCTGCTCGTGGCGCACCACCAGGGCGGTTACACCCCGTTCTCGTGCGACATCACCGAGCTGCTCGCGCTTCCCGGCGACCACGAGCTCGTCGTGCGCGCCCTGGACGACCCCCACGATCTCGCCCGGCCCCGCGGAAAACAGGATTGGCAGCTCGAGCCCCACTCCATCTGGTATCCACGCACCAGCGGCATCTGGCAGACCGTGTGGATGGAGGAGGTGCCGCCGACCCGCATCGGCGCGCTGCAGTGGACTCCCAACCTCGAGCGTTGGGAGCTGGGTCTCATCGCGAGCCTGGCGGGGAAGTTCAGCCCGGGGCTCCGACTCGCCGTGCGCATCACCTGCGTCGGCAAGCTCCTGGCGGACGACACGTACCTGCTCACCCACCCCGAGGTGAGCCGTCGCATCGCGCTCTCCGATCCGGGCATCGACGACAGCCGCAACGAGCTCCTCTGGTCGCCCGCCACTCCCACGCTGATGGAGGCGGACATACGGCTGCTCGCGCCGGATGGCGCCGTGCTCGACCACGTCGGGAGCTACACGGCGCTCCGGTCGATCCACGTCCAGGGTGACCGCATCCTGCTCAACGGGCGCCCATACCCGCTGCGGCTCGTGCTCGACCAAGGGTACTGGCCCGACACGGGCATGACCGCGCCCGACGACGACGCGCTCCGCCGTGACGTCGAGCTGGCCAAGGCGATGGGCTTCAACGGCGTGCGCAAGCACCAGAAGATCGAGTGCCCGCGCTACCTGTGGTGGGCCGACCGCCTCGGGCTGCTCGTGTGGGAGGAGATGCCGAGCGCGTATCGTTTCACCTCGACCTCGGTCGAGCGGCTCACGCGGGAGTGGCTCGAGGTGCTCGCCCGGGACAGCAGCCACCCCTGCATCGTCGCGTGGGTGCCCTTCAACGAGTCCTGGGGTGTGCCGAACCTGCCGGCCAACCCCGCCGAGCGGCACTACATCCAGGCCCTGTACCACCTCACCCACACGCTCGATCCGACCCGCCCCGTCGTGGGGAACGACGGGTGGGAGAGCGTCGCGACCGACATCATCGGCGTACACGATTACGACACCGACCCCGAGCGCATCGCGCGCCGGTACATGGCGCCCGAGGTCCGGCCCCACCTCTACCGTCGCGAGCGCTTCGGCGGGCGCCAGCTCGTCATCGAGGGCCACCCCCACGGCGACCACCCCATCATCCTCTCGGAGTTCGGGGGCGTGACCCTCGGGGTCGGCGGCGGCACGTGGGGATACTCCCGCGTCCGCACGCCCGAGGACCTCGCCGACGTGTTGGCCTCGCTCTTCGCCGTGGTCCGCCGGCTCGATTTCTTCGCGGGCTATTGTTACACCCAATTCGCGGACACGTGGCAGGAGGCGAACGGCCTGCTCACGGCCGACAGGCGCCCCAAGGTCCCGCTCGAGCAGCTCCGCGCCATGAACGGCAGCCCCATCCTGCCGCCCGGGCCCCCCTGTGACGTGGCGGAGGTGGCCTCCATCCCCACACCCTCGGCCCCGACACCCTCACCGAAGGCGCCGGAGGACAAGTCCTGATGTTCCGACGCACGTATCCCAAGCCCGACGGCCGCTCGTTGCACCTGTACGCACGCGCGCCGCTCCCCGAGTCGGTCGACGTCACCAGTCTTCTCGCGGCGCCCGCCGGCTCCAAGGGCTCCCACCTCCGCTGGCATCCGCTGCGGGGCGAGTGGATCATCTACGCGGCGCACCGCCAGGATCGCACCTTCCTGCCGCCGGCCGACTACAACCCGATCGCGCCCGCGCGGGACCCCGCGATCCCCACCGAGGTGCCGCCCGGCCCCTGGGAGATCGCGGTGTTCGACAACCGCTTCCCCGCGCTCCGCACCGGCGTGGGGGAGGCCCCGCGCCTCGCCGTGGAGACCCGCCCGGGAGACGGCGCCTGTGAGGTGGTCGTGTTCGGGCAGGATCCGACGGCCTCGTTGGGCGGGCTCCCGCTGCCGGTGATGGAGCTCCTGTTCGAGGTCTGGGGCGACCGCACGCGGGAGTTGGGCGCCCGGCCCGAGATCCAATACGTCTTCCCGTTCGAGAACCGGGGCGTCGAGGTGGGTGTCACCCTGCACCACCCCCACGGCCAGATTTACGCCTACTCCTTCGTGCCGCCCGTCGCCGCGCGCCAGCTGGCCGAACAGTCGGCGTACTACCAGGCGCACGGCCGCGGGCTCCTGGAGGACCTGAT
Organism: Myxococcota bacterium; assembly: GCA_040386535.1. Lineage (GTDB taxonomy): Bacteria > Myxococcota_A > UBA796 > UBA796 > SXON01 > CAJBVW01. The sequence continues at coordinate 131,884 of JAZKFH010000055.1, forward strand.
GGCGACCGAACGCGCCGAGGGCACGCGGGTCTTGTACGAGGGGCCCCGCGCGCTCGCTTGGGTGCCCGTCTTCGCGCGCTACGCGTACGAGGTGTGGGTGGCGCCGATCCGCCCGGCGCCGACCCTCGCCGACCTCGACGACGCCGACCGTGCCGACCTGGCCCGCGCGCTCAAGACCGTGCTCCTCAAGTACGACGGGCTCTGGCAGAAGCCCTTCCCGTACCTGCTCGTGTTCCACCAGGCGCCCACCGACGGCGCCGCCCATCCCGAGGCGCACCTGCACATCCAACTGTACCCCCCGTATCGGATGCCCGGCCGCCTCAAGTACCTCGCGGGCACCGAGATCGGCGCGGGCGTGTTCACCGCGGACACGCTGCCGGAGGAGAAGGCCGCCGAGCTGCGGGCGGTGGGGGTGTCGCTTGAGTAGGTCGACATGGGGCGGGGGGGAGCCCCCCGCAACGCCCCCCCGAACCACGTCGTTCTCGGGCTTGTACGGCCGCCCTTCGAGCTTCCGCGCCGATGCGCCCGGCCGTGTCAACCTCATCGGCGAACACACCGACTACAACGAGGGCTTCGTGCTCCCGTTGGCGATCCCGCAGCGCACGCGGGTCGAGATCGGGCCGCGCAACGACGCGACCGTGCGCGCCTGGACCTCCGCCAACCCGGACGACGCCCCGGTGACGTGGCAGCTCGGCGCCGAGGCGCCCACGGGGGCGTGGTCCGACTACGTGCAGGGCGTCGTGTTCGTCCTCCTGCGCGCCGGGCATCCGCTTGGCGGCTTCGACGTGCGGGTCGAGTCGGACGTGCCGGTGGGGGCAGGCCTCTCGTCGAGCGCCGCCCTCGCGATCGCGCTCCTCCGCGGGCTGCGGGACACGTTCGCGCTCACGCTCTCGGATCTCGATCTCGCCCGGCTGGGTCAGGCCGCCGAGAACGACTTCGTGGGCGCGCCCGTCGGCATCCTCGACCTGATGGCGTCGAGCCTCGCCGGGGAGCGCACGGCGTTGTTCCTCGACACCCGCACGCTCGCGTGGCGGTCCGTGCCGCTCCCGGCCGGGCTGGGCATCGCGGTCGTGGACTCGGGCATCACCCACGCCCACGCTACCGGCGACTACCGCCTCCGACGCGACGAGTGCACCCGTGCCGCCGCGCTCCTCGGGGTGCCGGCGCTCCGGGACGCGGACCTCGCGGGCGCCGGGGGGCTGCCCCCGCCGCTGGATGGGCGCGTCCGCCACGTGGTCACGGAGGATGCGCGGGTGCTCGAGGCCGTCGAGGCGATCGAACGCGGGGATCTCCCTCGGCTCGGCCAGCTCTTCCTCGCCTCCCACGCGTCCATGCGCGACGACTTCGCCGTCTCGCTGCCGCCCATCGATCGGCTCGTGGAGGTGGCGGCCGCGCACCCCGCGGTGTTCGGCGCGCGGCTCACGGGCGGCGGGTTCGGCGGCTCGATCGTGCTCGCCTGTCGCGCGGGCGCCGAGCGGGAAGCGGCGCGGACGACCGCGGAGCGGTGGGCGCGGGAGACAGGCGGCACGCCGCGTGTTCACGTTCCATGGGAGGTGTCGTGACCGTGCCGATGGAGCTCTGGGGCGGGGTCGAGTGCACCGTGAACCGGATGGGCTCGCGGTGGCACGATCAGCTCCGGCTCGGCGGCCATCACGACCGCCCGGGTGACCTCGACGCCATCGCGGCCCTCGGCATCCGCACGCTCCGCTACCCGGTGTTGTGGGAGCGGGTGGCGCCCGACGAGCCCGATCGCTACGACTGGGCCTGGACCGACGCGCGGCTCCACCACCTCCGCGACCTCGGCATCCGGCCGATCGTGGGCCTCGTCCACCATGGCAGCGGCCCGCGCTACACGAGCCTGCTCGACCCCGCCTTTCCCCTCAAGCTGGCCCGCTACGCCGCCGCCGTCGCCGAGCGGTACCCCTGGGTGGAGGCGTGGACGCCGGTCAACGAGCCGCTCACGACGGCGCGCTTCGCCGCGCTCTACGGCTTCTGGTACCCCCACCGGCGCAGCGAGGGCGCGTTCGTCCGCGCGCTCCTCACGCAGCTCCGGGGCATCGAGGCCGCGATGGGCGCCGTCCGGGCGGTGATCCCGGGCGCGCGGCTCGTCCAGACGGAGGACTACGGCCGCACGGTCGCGACGCCCACGCTCCAGTACCAGGCCGATCACGACGACGCGCGGCGGGTCCTCGGCCTGGATCTCGCCTTCGGCCGGTTCGGCCCCGAGAGCCGACTCTGGGCATGGGTCCGTGCCCTCGGCTTCGCGCCGGAGGAGCTCACGTTCTCGGCGGACGCCGCGCCCGATCTCATCGGGATGAACTACTACGTCACGAGCGACCGCGTGCTCGACGAGCAGCTGGAGCGGTACCCCGCGTGTATGCACGGGGGGAACGCGCGGCAGCGCTACGTCGACGTGGAGGCCGTGCGCGTCTCGGGCCCCGGGCTGACTGGACACGCGATGGCACTCACGACATTGTGGGAGCGCTACGGCCGCCCGCTGGCCGTGACCGAGGCGTTCCTCGGGTGTACCCGCGAGGAGCAGATCCGCTGGCTGCTGGAGGCGTGGCGTGGCGCCGAGGACGCGCGTGCGGCCGGCGCGGACGTGCGGGCGGTGACCGCCTGGTCCTTGTTCGGCGCGACGGATTGGGACTCGCTGGTCACCGAGGTGCGCGGCTCCTACGAGTGTGGCGCCTTCGACACCCGCTGCCGCCCGCCGCGCCCGACCGCCCTCGCCGAGCTGGCCCGCGCGCTCGCGGCAGGGGAGGCGCCGGATCACCCCGCGCTCGCCGCGCCCGGGTGGTGGCGCCGCGCCGAGCGGCTGCACTTTCCCGCCGTCGGAGGCCCCCCGGAGCCCGATCCGCCGCTCCCCGGGCCGCCGCTGCTCGTGGTGGGGGCCCGCGGCACGCTGGGGCGCGCGTTCGAGCGGATCTGCGCGACGCGCGGGCTCGCGTGTGTCGTCGCGACGCGGCAGGAGCTCGATCTCGCCGAGCCCGACTCCGTGCGGGCGGCCCTCGCGCGCCTGCGCCCCTGGGCGGTCGTGAACGCGGCCGGGTACGTGCGCGTCGACGACGCCGAGCGCGAGTGGTACGCCTGCTACCGCGACAACACGCTCGGGGCGGGGTTCCTGGCGAGCGCGTGCGCTGCGGGCGGGCTCCCGCTGGTCACGTTCTCGAGCGATCTCGTGTTCGACGGCGCGCGGTCCGAACCGTACGTGGAGTCCGACATCCTCGGGCCACTCAGCGTCTACGGGCTCACCAAGGCCCAGGCGGAGGAGCAGGTCGCCCGGCTGCACCCCGGCGCGCTCATCGTGCGCACGAGCGCCTTCTTCGGGCCCTGGGATCCCCACAACTTCGTGAGCCAGGCGCTGCATCGGCTCGCGCGGGGGCCGCTCCGCGTGGCGGACGACCAGGTCGTCTCGCCGACGTTCGTGCCGGACCTCGTCAACGCCGCGCTCGATCTGTTGATCGACGGCGCGGCCGGCGTGTGGCACCTCGCCAACCCCGGCGCCGTCACCTGGGCCGAGCTCGCACGCCGGGTGGCCGAACGCGCCGGGCTCGACGTGGGGCGGGTGGAGGGGGTGCCCGGGGCGCGCCTGGCGCCCGCGAGGCGGCCGCGGTTCAGCGCGTTGGGTTCGGAGCGGGGCGTGTTGCTGCCCCCGTTGGACCGGGCCCTGGATCGTTTCTTCGAGGTGTGGCGCCCGTCGGGCGCGGAGGAGTAGGGCACATGCGCGTACTCGTCACAGGGGGGGCCGGATACATCGGGAGCGTCGTGACGGAGGCCCTCGTCGCGCGGGGCGACGAGGTGGTGGTCTACGACGACCTGTCCAAGGGCCACCGCGACGCCGTGCTGCCGCAGGCGCACTTCGTCCAGGGGGATCTGCTCGATGGCGTGCGCCTCGACGTGGCGATGGCGGGGGTCGACGCGGTGATCCACATGGCGGCGGCGTCGCTGGTGGGCGAGTCGGTGCTGGATCCGGGGCGCTACTACCGCCAGAACGTGGTCGCTGGCATCGCGCTGCTCGACGTGATGCGGGCGCGGCGTGTGGACCGCCTCGTGTTCTCGTCCACGGCCGCGGTGTACGGCGAGCCCGCGAAGCAGCCCATCGAGGAGGGCGATCCCACCGCGCCCACGAGCCCGTACGGCGCCACCAAGCTGGCGTTCGAGGAGGCGCTCCGCTGGTACGCGGGCGGCTACGGCCTGGGCTCGGTGAGCCTGCGCTACTTCAACGCGGCGGGCGCCAGCGCGCGGAGCGGCGAGCGCCACCACCCCGAGACCCACCTCGTGCCGCTCGTGCTCGCGGCCGCGGCGGGTGAGCTCCCCGAGGTCGTCGTGTATGGCGACGACTGGCCCACACGCGACGGCACCTGCGTCCGGGACTACATCCACGTCGAGGACCTCGCCGACGCGCACCTCGCGGCGCTCGACGCGTTGTGCCAGGTTCGCGGGGCACCGGCTCGCGGCACACCCAGCGCCGTCTACAACCTCGGCTGCGGCGGGCAGGGCTACACCGTGCGCGAGGTCATCTCCGTGGCGGAGCGCGTGACCGGCCGCGCCGTCCCCGTGCGGATCGGGCCTCGCCGCCCCGGGGATCCCGCGGTGCTCCTCGCGAGCTCGGATCGCATCCGCCACGAGCTCGGCTGGGCGCCGAAGCGCCAGGATCTCGACACCATCGTGGAGAGCGCGTGGCGGTGGATGCGGCAGCGGAACGTGGCGCGGGTGTGAGGCCGATGTGTCGCTGATACATGGTTGATACTTCGATACATCTGATACATCCGATACACTGATACATCCGATACGCTGATACATCCGACACACTGATACCTTCGACACATCCCGGGGGGTCCGGGGGGCCCGCGGCCCCCCGGCGGGGCGTTACGGGGCGGCGCCCCGTCCCATGAACTATCCGCGTCCGAGGAAATGAACGTCGCCGAGCAGCCCGTCCACCTGCCGGCGACACATCGCGTCGAAGACACCGCCGCGGCGCCGCAGCTCCCAGGGCGAGCCGTCCTCGACGATGAGGCCCCCCTCGAGGACCACGATGCGGTCGAACCGCACGAGCGTGGAGAGGCGGTGCGCCACGGCGAGCACGGTGCGGCCGGCCATTAGCTCCTCCAGCGCCTCCTGGATGGCCTGCTCCGACTCGGTGTCGAGGGCGGAGGTGGCCTCGTCGAACACGAGGATGGGCGCGTCCTTGAGCACCGCGCGCGCGATGGCGAGGCGTTGACGCTGGCCGCCCGAGAGCTTGATACCGCGTTCGCCCACCACGGTGTCCCAGCCCTCCGGGAGCGCGTCCACGAAGGCCTCGCACCGTGCCACGCGGGCGGCGGCGACCACCTCCGCGTCGGTGGCGTCGGGGCGCCCGTAGCGCACGTTCTCGCGCACGCTGCGGTGGAACAGCGCGATCTCCTGGGGCACGACCGCGATCGCGGCGCGGAGCGCGTCCTGGGTGTAGGCGCGCACGTCGGCGCCGTCGACGAGCACCTGCCCCTCCTGCACGTCCTCGAGCCGCTGGAGCAGGCCTACGAGCGTGCTCTTGCCCGCGCCGGAGGGCCCCACCAGCCCCACGCGCTGGCCCGCGGGGACGTCGAGCTCGAAGCGGTCGAAGACCCGCGGGCGGCGCGGCCAGGCGAATCCGATCTCCCGGTAGCTCAACGCGCCCTGGCGAGGCGGGGTGCCGCGCGCGGTCGGGATGTCGGGGATGTCGTGCGGCGCGCCGACCACCGCGAGCGTGTCGCCGAGCTGGGCGCCCTGCTGGCTCAACCCGACCAGCGCCAGGGCGAGATCCTTGCTGCCGTGGAGGATCCTAAATGTCAGCGCGCTCACGACGACGATGTCGCCCGCCGTCACCTCGCCCGCGCGCCACTTGGCGAGGCACCAGACGAGGATGCCGCCGGCCGCGACACACAGGCATGTGTCGTGAAACACGCGCATGGTCTCGAGCCAGCCCCACGCCTTGCGTTGAGCCGACCGCTCGGCCTCCAGCCCCGTCGCGAGCCGCGTACGCTCGCGCATCCGGGCGCCGAAGGCCTTGACGGTCCAGATGTTGCCGAGCGTGTCGACCAGCTCACCGTTGACCGCCGCGGCGTTGCGCGCGAACCGCTCGTGGTGCGGCCGCCCGCGGAGCCCGGCCCAGGCGAGCGATCCGCCGATGAACGCGACGGCGATCGCGAGGACCATCGCCATCCGGATGTCGACGGTGGAGAGGACGATGACCGCGCCGCAGAAGTCGGCGAGCGGCGGCAGGATGCTCCACAACAGGGCACCGAGCATGCCGTGCAACAGATCGCCCGCGGCGGTGACCCGGTTCGCCAGCGCGCCGCTGAGGTGCTCGGCGAAGAAGCGCGGGGCGTGCCCGGAGAGGTGGGAGAAAAGGTCGAGCCGCAGCTCCTTCTTCACGCGGAGGATCGCGTTGGCGCCGAGGAAACCGCTGGTGCGCCAGAGCGCGTTCTCGGCGGCGACCAGGGTGAGGAAGCCGGCGAGCGCGGCGGTGGCGGCCTCGGCGGCGTTGCCGGAGAGTGCGTCGACCAGGAGCTTCATCGTGTACTGCGCGCCTACCGACGCGGCGACGGCCACGAGCACGAGCGCGAGGATGCCCGCGTGGACGAGGGGACGCCGCGCGAGTCGGTGCAGGACGAAGGCGACCGGACGGGTCGGGAAGGGCGGCTCCGGGGGCACCGGGCCGGGCAGCGGGTGCATCAGCCCGTCATGGCCGGGTAGGGCATCATCATCCGGAACTGCGCGCGCTCCTCCGCGAGCGTACGGGCCATGTCCGGGCACACGCGGTGGGTGGACCAGTCGTCGGGGCCGCCGGCGTTGAGCAGGCCGCATCGGCAGTGCCGGTCGTTGTCCCAGCCGGGGTAGTCGAGCACGGGGTACACACACACGCCGCCCACGGGCACGCCGGCGGCGGCCGCGGCGCGTGTCTCGCTGCAGACGTATCGGAGCCAGGCGGGGCCGTTCGCGCCCTCCGCGCCCGTCTCGGCGACCAGGATCGGGCGCCCGTACCGCTCCCAGATCTCGGCGAGGATCTCGCTCGGGGGCCGGTGGAACAGGTGGCCGATGCCGATGGGCCCGCCGTCCAGGATCCACTGGTTGTCCCAGTAGTAGTTGACCCCGACGATGTCGAGGTGCTCCGGACGGCCGCCGAGCTCGGGCTCGCGCCGCCCGCACAACAGGTCCCACGACTCGAACATGAGCTGGCGGGCGCCCTCCGCGTGCGGCACGTCCTGGGGCCGACCGGGGGCGGGGACGACGTGGATCATCGGGTCGACATGGACGAACCGGGCGTGGCGGTCGACCTCCCGGACGGCGTCCACCGCCGCGATCGCCGCGCGGACGAGCTGCCGCTTGAGCTCGCCGCCGCGCCCCCGCGAGAGCGGCTGGAACAGCGCCTTGTCGCCCGCGGCCCACGCCCAGTACGAGATCTCGTTGATCGGGCAGTACACACCGGGCTCGGCGCTCTCCTCACGCACGATCCGCGCGGCCTCGGCGGCGAACCGGGCAAACCGCGCGGGGAAGCGGGAGGACCACACGTCCACGCCGTCGGGCACGCCGTAGTGACACAGGTCCCAGATCACGCGCACGCCCGCCTTCTCGGCCGCGCGCAACATGGGGAGGAAGCTCGACCAGTCCCACTGCCCCTCGCGCTCGACGAGGTGCCACCGCACGCCGTCCCGCGCGCCGCGGACGCCGTGGGTGGCGAGCGCGCGGTAGTCCTCGTAGGCGAGCTGGTCGTGGCGCGTGGCCGCGATGAGGTCGAGGCGGCGCCCGTCTGCCCGGCGCTGCATCGAGCACTCGAACCCGCCCAGGACCCACCCGTGAAACAACGGCGTCCCCCACATCGGTCCCGCCCTCCGCCCACCATTGATAGCGGTGCCACCGAGCCGGACAACGCGAGAGAGCAACTGTGACGTGCTTTTATCGTGGGTGTGTCTGGGGCTGTGCGCTCTCGGGGCCTGTCTGGCGCCCGTCTCGGGCCTAGCTTGTTGGCGGGAGGACAACGGTGTGCGTGACCTCGTCTGCTTTTCGCATCTGCGTTGGGCGTTCGTGCTCCAGCGTCCCCAGCACCTCATGGCCCGCGCCGCGCGCAACCGCCGGGTCTGGTTCGTAGAGGAGCCGGTCCCCGGGCCGCGCCCGTTGCTCCGTTGCCGTGTGACCCCCGAGGGCGTGCACGTGTGCGTGCCCGAGGTGCCCGCTGGGCTCGGCATCGACGGCGCGGAGACCGTGGTGACGGGCCTGGTCGCCGACCTCGCGCGGGCGGAGGGGCTCCGGGGAGCCGCGGCGTGGCTCTACACACCGATGATGCTCCCGTTCGCGGAGGCGTTGGATCCAAGCCTCGTCGTATACGATTGTATGGACGAGCTCGCCGCTTTCCGGGCGGCGCCGCCCGAGATCCTGTACCGGGAGCGGGCCCTGTTCGCCCGGGCCGACCTCGTGTTCGTGGGGGGGCCGAGCCTCTGGGAGGCCAAACGTGGCGCGCATGCGCACGTGCACCTGTTCCGATCGTCGGTGGACGTCTCCCACTTCCGTGTCGCGCGCTCCGGCCCGCCCGAGCCCGCCACGCTCGCCCCGTTGCGGCGCCCGCGCCTCGGCTGGGTCGGGGTCATCGACGAGCGGATGGATCTGGATCTGCTAGGGCAGGTCGCCAAGCTCCGCCCCGATTGGGAGTGGCCGTTGATCGGGCCGGTCGTCAAGATCGACGCGGGGAGTGTGCCCCAGGCCCCCAACGTACACCTTCTGGGATCGCGTGAATATCGGGAGCTCCCCGCGTACCTCGCGCACTTCGACGTGGCGATAATGCCGTTCGCGCGCAACGATGCCACCCGGTTCATCTCGCCGACCAAGACGCCGGAGTACCTCGCGGCGGGCCTCCCCGTCGTGAGCACCGCGGTGCGTGACGTGGTCCAAGACTACGCCGACCGCGGCCTCGTCCACATCGCCACCGACGCGGCGGGGTTCGTGGCCGCGTGCGAGCGGGCGCTCACCGAGCGCCACGATCCGGCGCGCCAGCACAAGGTGGACGCCGTGCTCGCCGAGAGCTCGTGGGACGACACGTGGACGCGGATGGACCGGCTGATCGAGACCGCGGAGCTCCGCACGCTGGTGCGGAGCGCCAAGTGAAGGCTCGTCCGTTCGATTTCTTGATCGTCGGCGCGGGGTTCTCCGGCGCCGTGCTCGCCGAGCGCCTCGCGAGCCTCGACCAGCGGGTGCTGCTCGTCGAGCGTCGCAACCACGTGGGCGGCAACGCGTACGACCACACAGACACGTCCGGCATCCTCGTGCACCGGTACGGCCCGCACATCTTCCACACCAACTCGAAGGAGGTCTTCGACTATCTCTCGCGGTTCACCCGGTGGCGGCCGTACGAGCACCGCGTCCTCACCAGCGTGGATGGGCAGCTCCTGCCGATGCCGATCAACCTCGACACCATCAACCAGCTGTACGGCACCCACCTGGACAGTTTTCAGCTCCAGGAGTTCTTCGCCAGCGTGGCCGAGCCGATCGAGACATGCCGCACCAGCGAGGACGTGGTGGTGTCCAAGGTGGGGCGCGAGCTGTACAAGAAGTTCTTCCAGAACTACACCCGCAAGCAGTGGGGCCTGGATCCGAGCGAGCTCGACGCGTCGGTCATCGCGCGTGTCCCGATCCGCTTCAACCGTGACGATCGCTACTTCACCGACCGATACCAGGCGATGCCGCTGCACGGCTACACCCGCCTGTTCGAGAACCTGCTGGACCATCCCAACATCAAGATCCTGCTCAACACCACGTTCGACGAGATCGAGGGGCTCGTTCCGTACCGCCGGGTCGTGTACACCGGCCCGGTCGACGCCTGGTTCGGTCATCGTTTCGGCAAGCTCCCGTATCGATCCTTGCGCTTCGAATTCACCGAGCACGACACGCCTCGCGCGCAGACCGCCGCGGTGGTGAACTACCCCAACGAACACGCCTGGACCCGCATCACCGAGTTCAAGTGGCTCACCGGGCAGGATCACCCGCGTAGCACCACGGTCACCGAGTACCCCGAGGCCGAGGGCGACCCGTATTATCCGGTGCCCACCGCCGAGGCGGCGGCGCTGTACAAACGATACGCCGAGCTGGTCGCACAAACGCCGGACGTCTACTTCGTAGGGCGGCTCGCCACGTATCGGTATTACAACATGGACCAGTGTGTCGCCCAGGCGCTCACCGTGTTCGCCCGCATCGCGCGGGACCTTGGCGTTCCGATGGAGGGGCTCGCGTCGGCGGTCGCGATCCGATAGGGGTCGGGATGCTGATGCTGCTCGCCTCTCTCTCCCTCGCCGCCGAAACCACCGCGCCCCCCATCGTCACGGACGGCCCCGGCCGCCCGGTCGTCGGCATCGGCGCCGGTCTGCGGGGCGCCACCAGCGCCGCGGGCTTCGTCACGTCCGTGCGCGTTCGGGTCACGCCCTGGTTCGTGGTCGACCCGATGGCCTACGTGCTGCTCTCGACCACCGAGCTCACCACGACGACCCGTATCTCCGAAGACCCCGAGTACTGGGCGGAGCAGACGGAGACGGAGGGGGAGACCACCACCTACGGCGCGCTCGCGCTCCGGTTCCGCGTCGCGCAGGGCAAGCGCGCCTCCGCCTGGGTGCTCGCCAGCGGGAGCCTGCTGTCGGGGGACGTGGCGAGCGTGGCGTCGTCCACCAGCTCCACCACGCCGGAGGGCGAAGAGGCACCCGAGGTGTCCCAGCGGTACCAATCCATCGGTGGCAACGTGGGGGTCGGGTTCGCCGGCGAGGTGTGGCTGCGGCCCGAGCTGACCCTCTCGGCGGACGCGGGCTTCAACGTGTGGGAGGCCTCCAAGACCGTCTTCGAGGTCGGGCTGGACGACACCGTGGGGACCACCAGCGGCTTCAAGCTCAGCCCCTTCGTGCAGCTGGCGCTCCACCTGTACCTCTGACGACGACGGCAGAGGGCGGCAAAGAGCGGGTAGACCCTGATGTGTCGCGATACTTCTTGTCGCGTCGCACGCGCGTTTTGGCAGGGGTGCGCTCGCCGCGACCCTTGACAGCCGACCGTGCCCTCTATATCAATAATGAAAGTCAATATCAACAGTGGAGTTGGTGGACATGCGCGTGGCCCCCTCGTCAAGCCCCACCTCGTCCTGGGGCCTCCTCGCCGGCATCGCCGCGCTGGCCCTGCTGAAGACCGCGTGTGACGGGGGCGAGGGCCCGAAGGACGAGACGCCGGTGGGGGACGCGCTGGTGGCGCTGCTCGCGGCGGTGGGGCCCGAGGTCGTGCGGCCTGCGCTCGACCGTGCGGCGCTCGCGGCGGACACCCTCCAGGTCGCGACGGCGGCGTGGCGGGATGCCGAGGCCGCGGGGGTCGGCGCGGACGAGGCCCAGGTCGCCGCGCAGGACGCGTGGTGGGCGATGATGGCGGCCTGGCAGGAGGTCGAGGTGCTCCAGCTCGGCCCGGCGGCGTCCTCGCTCACCGCGGTGGGCGGCGCGGACCTGCGGGACGACGTGTACTCGTGGCCCACGGTCAACCGCTGCCGCGTGGACCAGGAGACGGTCGACGACGACTGGGCCGATCCCACGTTCTTCGAGACGAGCCTCGTCAACGTGTACGGGCTCGCGGCGCTCGAGGTGCTCCTGTACTCGCCGGCCGGCGAGAACGCCTGCGCCGCCACCGTGGCCATCAACACCGACGGCTCGTGGGCCGCGTTGGGGGAGGACGGCGTGCAGGCCCAGCGCGCGGCATACGCGGCGGTGCTCGCGACGCACACGGCCCAGGTCGTCGACGCGGCCGTGGCACATTGGGACCCCGCGCAGGGTGACTTCGGCGCCCAGCTGATGGGCGCGGGGGAGGGGGCCTCCGTCTACGAGAGCCGCGAGGAGGCGCTCAACGCGGTGTTCGACGCGTTGTTCTACGTGGAGACGGGGACCAAGGACCGCAAGATCGGGTACGCGGTGGGCGCGGGCGACTGTGCCACGACCAGCTGCATGGCCGACATCGAGTCGCCGATCGCCGGGGGCTCCCACGCGTGGGTGGCCGTCAACCTGCGGGCTTTCCGCACGCTGTACATGGGCGGCGCCGGCGCGGGGATGGACGACCTGCTCGTGTCCCTCGGCGAGGACGAGCTCGCGGGCGCGTTGGGCGCCGCGCTCGACACAGCGGACGCCGCGGCGCTCGCGGTGGCCGTTCCGTTCGACGTCGCCGCCGTGGAGGATCCCGCCGCCCTCGACGCGCTCTACGCCGCGGTGAAGGGCGTGACGGACCTGTTGAAGGGGGACATCGCGACCGTGCTCGCCATGCAGATCCCCGCCGAAGCCGCGGGCGACAATGACTGAGCTGGTCGCCACCGGCGGGCGCGTGCTCGCCGTGCTGGCCGAGCCCTTCACCGAGGTCACGAGCCGCACGTGGTGGCCGTTCCTGCTGGTGGCCGGCGTGACCGCGGTGGGCGTGCACGTTTGGCGGGCGCTCCCGACGGAGCGGCGCGGGCTCCTCTCGCACATCCGGGGCGGGCTGGGCGTCCAGTCGTGGCGCAGCCGGTCGGCCGTGCTCGACGTGCAGCTCCTGGTCGTGCGGCAGCTCCTGGCGCTCCTCGGCGTGCTCCCGCGGCTCGGCACGGCGTGGGCAGTCGCGACGTTCCTCGTCCGCGGCCTCGACCGCGGCTTCGGGCGCCCGGACCTCGTCGCGCCCCCGGGCCCGCTCCTCGCCGTCGCCTACACCCTCGTGTTGTTCGTGGTGTGGGATCTGAGCCGCTACGTCCTGCACCGGGCCCTGCACGCCTCGCCATTGTTGTGGCAGTTCCACCAGGTGCACCACTCGGCCGAGGTGTTGACCCCGCTCACCTTCCACCGGGTGCACCCCGTCGAGGCCCTCCTCTACGAGGCCCGCGGCGTGCTCGTCACCGGCCTGCTCGCCGGCTCCGCCTATTGGCTCTGGCGCGGCGACGCGGTGGCGCTGACCGTATTGGGTGTGGACGCCGTGGGCTTCGTGCTGAGCGGCCTCACCGGCAACTTGCGACACAGCCACGTGTGGATTGGGTTCGGCCCACGGGTAGAGCGCTGGTTGCTCTCCCCCGCCCAACACCAGCTCCATCACGGCGCCGACCGCCGCGAGAATGGCAGCAACTTCGGCGTGTGGTTGGCGTGTTGGGACCGCCTCGCCGGCTCCCTCCGTCTCGCCGGGCCTGTCCCGCCGGTGGCGTTCGGGCTCGCGCCCGGGGTGGCCAACCACGGCCAGGACCTCGGCTCCGCGCTGCTCGGCCCGCTCCGTGGCGCGGCCGCGCGGTTCGGGTGGGCCCGCCGCTCCCTCGTCCAGGTGGCGCTGCTCGGCGCGCTGGTCGTGGCGCCGCGCGAGGCCTCCGCGCGGGACACGCCCGAAGACGAGCCGCCGCCGCCCGCGCCGGGGGAAGGGGAGGAGATCGTCGTGTCGGGGTCGCGTCGGGCCCCGGCGGTTGGGGGCGCCGCGCACGAGGTCGACCAGGAGACCTTGGAGCGGTACGAGCACGACGACATCCAGCGGGTGCTCGCCCGCGTGCCCGGCGTGTACGTGCGCGGAGAAGACGGCTTCGGCTTGCGTCCCAACATCGGCATGCGCGGCGCCAACAGCGACCGCAGCGCCAAGATCACGCTGCTCGAAGACGGCGTGCCGCTGTCCCCCGCGCCCTACGCGGCGCCCGCCGCCTATTACTTCCCCCTCACGACGAGGCTCGTGGGGGTGGAGGTGTTCAAGGGCCCCTCCGCGATCGCGTACGGGCCGCAGACGATCGGTGGCGCCGTCAACCTGCTCACGCGCCGGGTGCCGACCGAGCTGGACGGCGAGCTGGACGTGGCGGCCGGCGCCTGGTCGACGCTCAAGGCCCACGGCTGGGGCGGCGTCGGCGGCCCGCGCGCCGGCGTGCTGATCGAGGGCTCGCACCTCTCCTCCGGCGGCTTCAAGGAGCTCGACAACGGCGGGCCCACCGGCTTCGAGCGGCAGGACCTGATGGCGAAGGGGCGCCTGACCTTTGACGGCGCGGTCCGGCACGATCTCGAGCTCAAGCTCGGCTACGGGCGCGAACGTTCGGACGAGACCTACCTGGGCCTGAGCCTGGAGGACTTCGAGGCCACGCCGTATCGCCGGTACGCGGCCTCGCAACAGGACGAGATGTCCTGGCAACACACCCAGGAGTCGGTGTCGTGGAGCGTCGCGGCCGCCGACCGGCTCACGGTGCGTACGGTCGCCTACCACAGTTGGTTCGATCGCACGTGGACCAAGCTGAACCGCTTCGCCGGCGGCCCGAGCATCCACGACCTGCTCCTGAACGCCGATGCTGGGCAGGCGGCCACGTACGCCGCGATCCTTCGAGGCGACGAGGACTCCGTCACCGCCGACCAGGGCCTCCTCCTCGGGACCAACGCCCGCACCTTCCACAACTACGGCGTCCAGTCGGTAGCTCGGTTGTGGGCGGGCGGGGGCAAGGTCTCCAACCTCGCCGAGCTCGGCATCCGGTTCCATGGGGACCAGGTCTCGCGCCTGCACACGGAGGACCCGCGCCTGATGTTTTCGGGCACGTTGGTTCCCTCGGGGGGTGACACCGCGGTCACCCTCGACACCGACACCACCGCGCACGCCCTGTCCGGTTGGTTGCGCGACGATCTGGAGGTGGGGCCCGTGCACGTGGTGCCGGGCGTGCGGATCGAGCACATTCGCACCACCTCGTTCGACATCGGACGCGTGGAGGTGAGCGTCGCCACGGAGCCGGTCACACGCACCCATGTGTTGCCCGGTTTGGCGGTCTCGGTCGAACCGTCTCATTGGCTCATGGCGTTCGCGGGGGTGCACCGCGGCTTCTCGCCGGTGCCGCCGGGAGAGGCCGCGGACGTGCCGCCCGAGACCGCCTGGAACGCCGAGCTCGGCGCGCGAATCTTTCCCGGCCAGACCTACGTCGAGGTGGTGGGCTTCGGCAGCGCCTACCAGAACCTGTACGGCCAATGCACGCTCTCGTCCGGGTGCGCTGACGACCAGGTGGACTCCCAATTCGCGGGCGGTGAGGCGCTCGTGGGCGGCGTCGAGTCCATCCTCTCGCACGAGCTCCTGTTGCCACGCGACATGTCGCTCCGCGGGAACGCTACTTACACCTACACATGGTCGGCCTTCCAATCGGGCTTCGTCTCGGAATTCCCCCAGTGGGGCACGGTGCAGGAGGGCGATCGTCTCCCGTACGTGCCCGAACACCAGGGCGCGGTCGAGGTCCTCTTCACCATGCCGCGGGCCAGCCTCGGCGTCACCAGCACGCTCCGCGGCGCCATGCGCGACGTGGCCGGCCAGGGCGACATCCCCCGCGAGGAGCTGCTCCCCACCGCCGTCGTCTTCGACATCGCCGCCGACGTACGTGTCACCGACCAGGTGACCGCCTACCTCGTCGCCCGCAACGTGACCGACGCCGTGACGCTCGAGTCCCTCCGCCCCTTCGGCGCCCGCCCCGGCGCCCCCCGCACCATCCTCGTGGGCGTGAAGGTCGCGCCGCGCCGCAAATAGGGCGCGGCGAACATTGGGATCTCCGGCGAGGTGAAACAATTTCGCGGTCTGTTGTTGAAATTGATGTTCATTATCAATAGTAGGGCGCGGTAACAAAACCTCCGGGAGATCCCACATGGAACGTTTCGACAAGCTCTTCGTGATCTGCGCCCTGACCTCGCTCGTCGGCCTGTCCGCGTGCACGGACGCCGCGGACAAGGACGACACCGGTGAGGCGGCGGACGCCGACACGGACACCGATACCGACACGGACACCGACACCGATACGGACACCGATACCGACACGGACACCGATACCGACACGGACACCGGCCCGGACCGCGTGCTCCGGGCCGAGGTCGTCCAGCTCTCGGCGACCGGTGGAGACGTCTTCTACGCGGTGGCCTTCGCGCCGGACGGCAGCTTTTTCGCGGCCGGTTTCGTGGCCGACACCGTCGAGTCCACCACCGACCGCGCCATGGTCGTGGCGAAGTTCACCGTCGACGGTGACTTGGACACCACGTTCGGCACCGCCGGTGTCACCCGCGTGAACGTCGCCGCCGGCACCACGGGCGAGTCCGCGCGTGGCGTGGTCGTGCAGTCCACCGGCAAGATCGTCATCGCCGGCGCCGTCGAGCACGACGTGACCGCCACGGGCACCGCCGCCTCCGACCGTGACATCGCGGTCGTCCGCCTGAACGCCGATGGGACGCTCGACAGCGGCTTCGGCACCGGCGGCATCCTCCTCCTCGACCTGAACACCGGCATCGAGACGCTCGACAGCTCCGGCACCGCCGCCTGGTCCGGCGCCGACGCGTTCTGGAGCCTGTCCCTCGCGGACGCCGACGCGCTCGTCATCCACGGCGCCACCCGCGCCGAGGGCCTCCAGGTCGACGGCGAGACGCCGCGCTCCGACACCGACTTCGCCCTCGTGCGTCTGACGGCCAACGGCGCCTATGACACCACCTTCGGTGACGGCGGCGTGTTCACCCTCGACATCGAGCAGGCCAACGGCTCCGCGCGCAACGCGACCGTCCTCCCCGACGGCTCCATCCTCGGCGGCGGCTACGCCAACACCCCGACCTACGGCACCGTCCAGCCCGTCCTCTACAAGGTCACCCCCGCCGGCGTGCTCGACGAGAGCTTTGCCACGGACGGCCTGTTCCACGAGGAGGTCCTCGCCGAGGTCGCCGAGATCTACGCCGTGACCGCGGTGGGCGACAAGCTGGTGACCGCCGGGTACGGCCGCAGCACCACGGCCGAGTCCCTCGATTGGTTGTCCTTGCGCTTCTCCGCCGCGGGCGTCCTCGACACCACCTGGGGCGATCGCGGCGCGGTGCGCGTCGACTACGCCGGCTTCACCGACAACGGTCGTTACATCACCACCCTCCCCGACGGCAACGCGCTGATCGTGGGTGGCGCCTCGACGGCGGACAGCATCCTCGACGCCGCCTACGGCATCCTCCTGGCCGACGGCACCCTCGCCGGCGGCGCTCCCGTGCTGCACGACTTCGGTGGCATCTCTGACATGTTGTGGAGCGCGGCCGTGGCGCCCGACGCGAGCTTCGTCGCCATGGTCGGCCTCGCGGGTGCGGGCTCCGGCGCGACCGAGGCGATCAACGACGATGCGGCGATCTACCTGGTTCCGTTGGAGTAGGGGAGCGCATGGGGGAGGGGGCGTTTGTCTCCTCTCCCGGGTCTTGCGTCACGGACAGTAGGTGTCCAACCACTCGTCCCGGTTGTTGGCATCGTCCGACGCCCAATTGAACGCTGGCTCCCAGCGCCGGCGCGGCTCGAGGAAGCTCGGGAAGTACGTCCCGTGCCGAACCCGCGGGATCTCGAGTGGCACGGTGCCGAGCCGCGTCTCGAGTTCCCGCTCGCGGTAGCCGTTGCGGCTGTTCTGGCGCTCTTCGGTGCGCGTTCCGTAGTGTCCCGTCCCATCAATTCCACCCACTCCAATCCCAGTCCTGCCCACCGGTAGA
>JAZKFH010000056.1:0-11334 GCA_040386535.1 Myxococcota bacterium
TCGGCCGATGACCGAGCATCTCTCGACTGCGGTCCGCGGGGCGGGCTTGGCGCTGCCCGGCCGACTGCAGTGGATCACACCCAGTCGGGGGACCTGTCCAACAGGTGGGCGGGTTTCGTCCGTGTGGCGGACGAAGTCTCTTGGGTAAGACCGACCTCGGCCGCATGGCGCCGAGCGGCCGGGGCTCGTCGCGCGTCGGGGCCTGCGCTGGGGAGCCTGCGCCAAGGGCGCGGAGGGCAGCCGCCTCGGGCGGCTGGTCCGGCCGGGCGCCACGGTCACCCGGGCACGAGGATGATCGGCCCGGCCGACCAAGCGGCGCCAGCCGCGCGCCCGGAGCCGACCTGCCCGCGTCCGCGGGGCGCCCACACCCCGCTGAACGCCTCCCGCGCCGGCCGCGCCCGAACGCCGCGCTCAAGCCGCTCGCTGGAAGCCCCGCCGCGCCCGCCGCACGGCCAGCCCCGCCCCGACCAGGGCCCCCACCGTGCCGAGCTCCCAGAGGTACACCGGCGCGGCGTGGGGCCCCCACATGTTGGCCAGGAAACCCGCCTCGTCAATCTTGTAGGCCCCAAACCAGGGCGTCGGATCGATCACCTTGTCACCCGCGATCGGCCACGCCCAGGGCACGCCGTAGTGGGCGGGCGCGCCCGGCTCGCCGGTGCTCCAATCGAACACCACGTGCAGGAGCGCCGCGCCCATCACCGCGCTCCACGCCGCACGACCACGCATGCGGGCGCCCCAGGCACACACCGCGCCGATGAGCGCCGCGCCCACCAACGAGTGGGAAGGGCCGCGGTGCCACGCGAGGCCCGCGGGATGCACCACCGCCAGGAGGATGTCGAGATCGGGCGCCACACTCGCGAACGCGGCCGTGAGCGCCACCCGCCACGACACGCGCGCGCCGGACGGCTCGAGCGCAATCACGAGCGCCAACGCGGCGCCGACATGGGCGAGGGGGGAGGGCATGGCGCTCGCTCGCGTAGCACGGACGGGGGTTCCCGCGCCCGCGCCCCACCGCTGCCGCCCCACCACTGCCGCCTTACCGCTGCCCAGAAAAGCGGAAGACGCCGACGGTGGCGTCGGCGTCTTCGCATCTGCAGCGGCCCGAAGGCCCCAGGACTACGACGGGAGCGCGTCACCCAGGAGGCGGATGCTCTGGATCACCCAGGCCGAGTCGCGCCCGGTGAGGCGCTCGTAGGCCACGCGCGCGGCATCGACCGCGTTGGTCGCCACGAGCCCGAAGGTGCGCTTCTCGCCGGGGCGGGAGGCGACCACGCGGTACACGTAGCCACCACCGACCGCAGGGGCCGCGGCGGGGGCACGAGCGGCCGCCGCAGCGGGGGCCGTGACGGCCGCGGGGGCCGGCTTGGCCGCTGCGACCGGAGCGGGCGCCCCGGCCGGAGCCGCGGGAGCCTTGGCGGGCGCCGCCACCGGAGCGGGCGCCGCGACCGGAGCCGCGGGGGCCTTGGCGCGTGCCGCGGAGGCGGGCGGACGGCCGCCACGACCCGAGGCCCGGATCGCGTGGCGCTGGCGGAACGCGGAGACCGCGCTGCGCGACACGTTGGCCTTCTCGGCGATCTCGGCGTCCGGCACCTTGCCGATCTGGCTGGCATAGGGCGCGAGCGCGCGGTCGACCTTGGTGCCACCCTCGGTGCTGCCGCGGGGGCGGCCACGCTTGGCAGGGGCGGCGGCGGGCGCGGCGGCGGCCTTGGGGGCCGGCGCGGCCTTCGGGGCGACGGCCGCCTCGACGGGAGGCGCCGCGGGAGCCTTGACCGCCGGAGCGGCGGGCGCCTTGGCGGCGGGTGCCTTGGTCGCCGGGGCGGAGGCCTCGGCGGGGGCCGCAGGGGCTGCAGCGGGGGCCGCAGTAGGGGCCTCGGGGGCCGCCGCGCTGGGCGTCGCGGCGGGCTTGGGAGCGGACGCGCGCGCCGCCCCTCGAGCCGCCTTGGCGCCACCCTCCCCACGCCACCACGCCGGGATGCCGCGGCGGAGCCGGTACATGCGCACGTTCTCGGTGGTCATGCCGGAGAGCTCGCCCACTTCGCGGTCGGGCTTCACACCCACCACGTCGAGGAACGCGTCGAGCTTGGAGGCCCGGCCGGTGCCCTTGCTCGCGTCGTCCTCCGCCGCTTCGGCGGCGCCGGCCGCCGCCGGGGGTGCCACGGTCTTCTCGGCGGGGGCAGCCTTGGGAGCCTTCTCGGCCTTCGGCGCCTTCGCCGCGGGAGCGGCCTTGGCGGCCTTGGCGGCCTTGGGCGCCTTGGGCGCGGGCTCTGCCTTGGCGGCGGGGGCCGCCTTCGCTGCGGGCGCCTTGGCAGCGGGGGCCGCCTTGGCCGCGGGCGCCGCGGACTCTTCCGCCTTGCCACCGACGGCGGCGCGGTAGGGTTCGATGCCGTGGCGCTTGCGGAACTCCACCACGGTCTTGCGGGCCACGCCGGCCTGCTCCGCGGCGTCCCCGTCGGAGATCGTGCCGAGCAGCGGGCGGATCGCCTCGAGGCGCTCGTTCGCGCGCCCGCCACCCTCGCCCTTGGCAGAAGCGGCGGATGCGGCGGGGGCCTTGGTGGAAGTGTCGGCGGCCTTGGTGGAAGCGTCGGCGGCCTTGGCTGCCACGGGGGCGGCGGGCGCCGGCGCTGCGGGGGCGGCGGCGGGCGCCGGGGCGGCGGCGGCCTTTACGGCGCCCTTACCTTTGGGTTCCGACGTGGCGGCGCGGGCCGACTTGCCGTTGGGAGCAGACGCCGCAGGCGCCGCTTCGCCGGGAGGCTTGGGTAGGAGGCCCGTGCGCTCCAATGCCTTCTGTAGGTCCGCGACGGCGACGTTGTGCTCGCGGGCGATGTCGCGAAGCTTCCGACTCTTCAGCTTCGAAACGACATCATTCCACCAAGGACGATTCTCGAGGGGCGTTGACATGGGATACTCCACGGAGGGGGGCAGTACGGCTGCGTCGCGCTGCACATATCAGGTAGATTTGGGAACGGCAACGTCATCCCCGCCCGGCTCGCTCTCCGCTGTCTTGGTTCGGGTGGGCGCCACGCTCCCGGGCCTGACATGTTCACGTTGGGCGCAGCTTCCCCTTCAGGCAGCACGGAAGCGGCTCCCGCCGTCGTGTCGCTGGAGCACGCGGTGCACGCCCGCCGTTCGACGTGCATCCGGATGCATGTCGCGGCGTCTACGAAGCGTAGAATGGGTGGCCGTCCCCTCCGTAGAAGCGCCCGACCGCGGCCGACCTCCTCCTGGCGCGCATCTTGCAGGCGTCGCGTCCCTCCGCTGCGACCCCGCCGATGCTCTTCCCCACCTTCGACTACTTCCTGTTCCTGCCGCTGGTGGCCCTGGCGCACTGGGTGTTGCGCGCAAACGGGCATCGCACCGCGTGGTTGTTGCTCGCCAGTCTGGCGTTCTACGCCTCCTGGAACCCGCTCGACACGGGGCTGCTGCTCGTCATCATCGGCATGGCCTACACGATGGGGCGTGTGGTCGGTAGCCTGGACGAGGCGGGGCGAGGCAAGGCGGTGGGCGCCTCCGCGCTATTCTTGCTGGCGCCGCTGCTCTACTACAAGTACGCCGGCTTTCTCCTCGAGAACCTCCGCCTCGTCTGGCCGGACGCGCCCACCCCGCCGGCCACCCACCTCCCGATCGGGATCTCGTTCTACAGCTTCCAGGCCCTCGCCTATGTCATCGACGTGCGGCGGGGGCAGGCCGCGGAGAAGGACCCCCTTCGATTCACCACCTTCCTGCTGTTCTTTCCGCACCTTGTCGCGGGGCCGATCCTCCGGGCGTCGAACCTCCTGGAGCAGCTCGGGGCCGAACGGACCCTCACCCGCACCGACGTTGGGGAGGGCCTGGCCCGGCTCGGCGTCGGCCTTGTCAAGAAAGTGTTGGTTGCGGACGTGCTGCGGCTTGGCATGGTCGACTCGGTGTTCACCGATCCCGGGTCGTTCACGGGGCTCGAGGTGCTCGTCGCCTTGTACGCCTACAGCCTCCAGATCTACTGCGACTTTTCGGGATACACCGACTTCGCCGTGGGTTCCGCGCGGTTGTTCGGGTTCCGCATCCCCGAGAACTTCGACCGTCCGTACCAGGCCCTGTCCGTCGCGAGCTACTGGCGCCGCTGGCACATGACGCTCTCGGATTGGGTCCGCGACTATGTCTATTACCCGCTGGGCGGGTCCCGCGGCGGCGGGTGGGCGCCGTACCGCAACACGTTCATCACCCTGCTCATCCTCGGGTTCTGGCACGGCGCGAACTGGACCTTCCTGGTGTACGGCCTGCTCCACGGCGCCGCGGTGAGCCTCAACCGGTGGTGGAAGAAGTCGGGCCCCGGCGCCACGGCCGGCGAGCCGGGCGCCGTCGGCGTCGCGTGGAGGTGGGCGCTCACCTTCCACTTCGTGGTGCTCGCACGGATCCTTTTCCGCGCCGACGATCTGACCCAGGCGTGGGCCCTGGTGCAGTCGCTCGGCAACATGGCGCTCGTGATGCCCCGGTTCGCCCCCCACGCGTGGGCGGTGTTGGCGCTCGGGTACCTCGCCCACTTCGTCCCGACGCGCTGGACTTCGCTTGCACGCACACGGTTCGCCGCGCTCCCCGCCCCGGTGTGGGGAGCGGCGCTCGTGGTGGCGGGGTGGGCGTGCGTGCGCTGGGGCCCCGGAGACACGCTTGCCTTCATCTACTATGACTTCTGACACACGATCCCGTGCGGGCGTTCGCGCGCTGGTGACGGCGTTCGCGACGGGGTTGGCCCTGGTCGGGCTCACCTACCTCCATCCGTCGCTCGCCGACTACCGGCCGTGGACGCCGGGAGATCCGATCCCCGTGCTCGCCGCGCTCATGCCCGGTCGCGAGGTGCGGGTGGTCGAGGATGCCGTGAACGGCCTCACGGTCGCGCCTCTCCCGCCGACGCCGGAGGCGGTGGTCGAGGGGGGTGTCACCGTTGTTCCTGGCACGATTGCCAGTGGCACGGCCGATGCTACAGGCGCTGCCACGGATCATGGCGCCGCCGCCATGACTCAGGGTGCGGGCGCCACAGTTGGTGACATGGCTGTGACACCCCAAGCGGAGGGGGTTTCGGGCGGCGCGGTGCTCCCTCCGCCGGACGCCGCCGGGCTCCCGAAACGCCCCCCCGGTGTGCCCACCCCGCTGGTCGACCCCGACTACCGCGGGATGGACGCCTTCTACCGCGCGCTCCACCGCACGACCCAGGGCGAGGGGCTCGCGCGCGCCGCCCACTACGGCGACTCGACCATCGCCGCCGACGGCATCACGTCCACCGTGCGCGCCCGCCTCCAGGCCCGCTTCGGCGACGGCGGCCCCGGGTACCTGTCCGCCGGCATGGACCCCCGCTGGAACATGCGCCATGACGTGACCATCAAGCGTACGGGCGACTGGGAGACGGTGAGCCTGCTCCTCGGCGGTGGAGGCGGTCGCTACGGCTACGGCGGGATCGTGAGCACCGCCGCAGCGGACGCCTACCTGACCATCACCTCGCCCAAGGGCGCCGACGGCAAGCCGACGCCCATGCACCGCTTCGAGCTCTGGTACCAGGCCGGCGCCGAGCGGGGCGCGTGGTGGGCCAGCCTCGACGGCAAGGGGGTGGGCCAGGGCAGCGCGCTCGCGGAGGGCACGGGCGATCGCCACCTTCCGGTCGACGTGCCCGAGGGCTACACCCGGGCCGCCTTCGGCACCTCCGCGGCCGCCGCGGGGGGGGCCACCGCCGCCGCCACGGAGGGCGAAGCGCCCCCGGGTGGTGTCACGTTTTATGGCGCGGTGATGGAGACCAAGGGCCCGGGCGTCGTATGGGATGCGCTCGGGGTCGTCGGCGTGGGCTCTCGTTCGTTCACCCAGCACAACAAGAAGCACCTCGCCAGCCAGGTTGCGCAGCGCCGCCCGGATCTCGTCGTGGTGATGCTCGGCGGCAACGAGCTCGGCCTGCCGGTGCTCGGCCAGGGCTCGGGCGCGGCCTACATCCCGTACTACCAGGAGACCGTGCGCCGGCTCCGTGCGGGCGCGCCCGACAGCGCGTGCCTGCTGATCACGCCGCTCGACCAGGCCACCCGCGAAGGCGGCACGCCCGCGACCAAGCCCAACCTGCCGCGGCTCGTGGCGGCGCAGCGCAAGGCCGCCGCCACGGAGGGCTGCGCCTTCTGGAGCGGCTATGAAGCCATGGGCGGCTCCGGCGCGATCGTTCGCTGGGGCGCCATGAAGCCGACGCTCGCCTGGACGGACCTCGTGCACCTCTCGACCAACGGGCAGAAGATCATCGGAGACCTCCTCGCCGACGCGATCGAGCACGGGTACGACGGCTGGATGGCCGCCGGCGGGCTCACCCGCACGCCGCCGTTGCCGCCGGGCCCCCCCGTGGAGGTTGCCGCGGCGCCGCCGGTCGCGCCCCCCGTCGCGGCCACCCCGCCCGCCGCTCCGGACGTCCCGCCAAAGCCGGCCACGCCATGACCCGCGCGCGGCGCGGCGCCCGCTTCGGCGCGGTGTTCGTATTGGGTGGCGCCTGCATCTTCGCGTTGAGCACGCGCGGCGAGCCGAGCGAGGCCGCCACGCCCGTGACCCTCTCGACGGCGCCGAGCGCGGGTGCGTCCGTCACGAGCGTGGCACGCCCGCCCGAGCCCGACTGGGTCGTGCGGT
This sequence comes from Myxococcota bacterium, assembly GCA_040386535.1. GTDB lineage: Bacteria > Myxococcota_A > UBA796 > UBA796 > SXON01 > CAJBVW01. The sequence goes on from JAZKFH010000056.1 coordinate 6,619, forward strand.
ACACCGTCCCCGCCGGGGTCCTCCCGGTCGACGAGTGCGCCAGCAAGGCCACCATCGAGTCGCCCGGCGTCACCCACCCCACCCCGCCCACCTCCACGCCGCCCGCGTCCTCGCCCGCGCCGCCCGAGACCGCCGGCATGATCCGGGTCGACACGACCGCGGGCGCCAAGAACGAGCAGCTCCCCGAGCCCCTCCGCGCCCGGCTCGGCTTCGGCGCGCCCTTCGACGTGACGACCATCGCGCTCGAACCGCTCCGCGGAAACGCCGAGGATCTCGCGCGCGTGCGCGCCGTGCTCACCAAGGCGTCGCTGAAGGAGGGGCACACGCGCCTCTCGTTCTGGGGCGCCTCCCACGTCGCGGGCGAGTACTTCACCGGCGAGCTGCGCCGCATCCTCCAGGACCGCTACGGCGACGCCGGGCACGGCTTCGTCATGCCCGCCGCCCCGTGGACCGGCTACCGCGGCAGCGATGTCAACCTCTGCACCGGCGGCGCCTGGACCAGCGACTTCCACAACCGCAAGGGCGGCCGGGACGATGGGTTGTACGGCCCCGCCGGCGTGAGCGTCGAGGCGCTCGCGCCCACCAGCTACGGCTGGGTCCAGACGACGAAAACCAACCCCCACGGCCGCGCGGTGACCCGGCTCGAGCTGCTCTACCTGCGCCAACCCGGCGGCGGCGGCATCAACGTGCACGTCGACTCGGGGGATCCCATCCGGGTCCCCACCCGCGTCGCCTCCGCGGCGGAACAGGGCCCGGGCGCCGCCGTCTTCTCCGTCGCCGAGGGCCCCCACCGCCTCGCCGTGTCCGCCGTGGGCGACGGCCCGGTGCGCATCTTCGGCGCCTACATGGAGCGCGACGTGCCCGGTGTCGTGGTCGACGCCATGGGCGTGAGCGGGCGCACCGCCGCCTCCTGGCTCTCCTGGGACGCCGACCTGCAGGGCGCCTACCTCGCCCGCCGCCCGGTCGACCTCGCGGTGCTCGCATACGGCACCAACGAGGCGAACGACCGCGGCCTGACCGAGGACGAATACCGTGCCACCCTGCGCAAGGTGCTCACGCGCATGCGCAAGGTGCTCCCCGACGCGGCGTGCGTGCTCATCGGGCCCAGCGACCGGGGCCGCAAGATCACCGGCGCCACCTACGCGATCTGGAGCCACACCGCGTGGGTGGCCCGCACCCAGCGCGAGATCGGCCCCGAGTTCGGCTGCGCCACCTGGGACCTGCAGGAGGCGTCCGGCGGACCCGGCAGCATGCTGCGCTGGTGGGGCACCACGCCGCCGTTGGCCGCGGGGGACCTCATCCACTTCACCGCCGCCGGCTACCGTGAGCTGGCGACGCGGTTCGTGGCGGCGCTGGACGCGCTCTGAAGCACGGCCGCCGTAGCGGACGAAATCAAGCGGACGAAATCAAGCGGACGAAATCAAGCGGGCGAACCCAGGTTCAGAGCAGGTCGATCTGGATCGACCGGATCTGGCACTTCAGGGGCAGCTTGCCCTGGTGGCCGAAGGTCCATCCCGGCGCGTCCAACGAGGTGGCCTCCTCGAAGGTCTCCTCGAAGTCGGGGTCGGTGCGCCGCGCGTCGAACGCGTTCAGCAGGTCGAGGTCGGGCACGCGCACGCACGGCCGGCCCTCCTTCGTGTTGAACGTGTGGCCCGCCAGCAGGCGCACGCAGCGCCAGCTGTGCTTCATCCAGTTCTCCGGGTCTTCGCTCGTCTTGAGGATGACGCGGAGCCCGTGGGGGCCGACGATGGCGAGGGACTTCAGATCCGCCGTTTGGAGGTCACCCTGGCGCCCGCCCATGGTGTGGAACTCGACCACGTGGCGCTCGCCGGCAAGATTGAGCCCGGCGAAGGCGACGAGATCGAAGCGGAGCTTCGGGGCGACCTCCCAACGCATGGCCTAACCCTTCAGGAGGGCGGCGAGCGTGGTGTCGTCGAGGCGGGCGGGGTGGCCGCGCCAGATCACCTTGCCGTCCTTCACGAGGGCGGCGGCCGGGATCCCGCTGACCGAGTAGGCCTTGGACAGCGAGCCGTCCTTCTCCTTGCCGATCGGGAACTTGGCCTTGGACTCCTTGATGAACTCCTCGACCTTCTCGTCGGTCGCGGACTTGGTCACCTTGGTGATGCCCACGACCTGGACGCCCATCTCCTTGTACTTGCCTTCTTCTTCGGCGAGCTTGGGGAGCTCCTTCTTGCAGTGCGGGCACCACACTTCCCAGAAGACGAGCAGGGTGGCCTTGGAGCCGGACAGATCCGCCTTGCCCTGGAACCACTTCTCCATCTCGAGCGGCGCGGCGTCGGTGCCGATCAGGTTGATCTCGGCGGCCATGCGGGAGGCGGCCTTGCCGGCGCGCGTGCCGCTGTACTTGCCGGTGAGGTCGGCGAGCTTGGTCTTGGCGGTGGCGTAGTCGTTCGCCTTGATCGAGTCCTGGACCTCGGTCATCAGCTTGCCGGCGGCCTCCTCCTCTTCGGGGTTGGCGGCGACAGCGGCGCCGGCCTTGCCCGGGGGAGCCTTCTCGAGCGTGGCGACCTTCTCTTCGATGGCCTTGAGGCGCGCGTCCATGGCGTCGACTTCGCTCTTCTGAGCGCAGCCCACGAGGGCGAGGGAAAGGAGTGCAAGACGGAACATGAGGATTCTCCGAGCGAGGGACGGCCGCGCGTAACACTCCCGGTGCCGAGGTGCACCACCAGGGGTTCCCCCCCGATGGCCCCCCGGATGGCCCGGGTCCCCCAATGGCAGGGGGCGAGCGACGGGATAGAGAAGCCGGCTTTCGGGATTCCAACAATGGCCGCACAGTACATTTTTGTCATGAAGGACCTCCGCAAGGCCTGGCCCGGCGGAAAGGAGGTCCTCAAGGGGATCTGGCTCTCGTTCTACCCAGGCGCCAAGATCGGCGTTCTCGGCGGCAACGGCGCGGGCAAGTCCACGCTCCTGCGCATCATGGCGGGGGTCGACACCGATTTCACCGGGGAGGCCTGGGCCGCCAACGGCGTCAAGGTCGGGTACCTGCCGCAGGAGCCGAAGCTGGACGACACCAAGACGGTGCTCCAGAACATCGAGCCCGCCGTTGCCAAGACCCGCGCGCTGCTCGTCCGTTACGAAGAGATCGGCAACGCGATGGGTGAGGAGGACGCCGACTTCGACGCCCTGCTCGCCGAGCAGGCCGAGCTCCAGGACAAGATCGACGCCGCCGGCGCCTGGGACCTCGATCGCAAGCTCGAGATCGCGATGGACGCCCTGCGTGTGCCCCCCGGCGACGCCCTCGTGGCCCCCCTCTCCGGCGGTGAGAAGCGCCGCGTCGCGCTGTGCCGCCTGCTGCTGGAGCAGCCCGACCTGCTCCTTCTGGACGAGCCCACCAACCATCTCGACGCCGAGAGCGTCGCCTGGCTCGAGCGCACGCTGCACGACTACCCGGGCACCGTGGTCGCCATCACCCACGATCGCTACTTCCTCGACAACGTCGCGGGTTGGATCCTGGAGCTCGATCAGGGCCACGGTATTCCGTGGGAGGGCAACTACACCGGTTGGCTCGAGCAGAAGCAGAAGCGGCTCGCCCAGGAGGAGAAGGGCACCGTGGCCCGCCAGAAGACGCTCGAGCGCGAGCTCGAGTGGATTCGCATGTCGCCCCGCGCGCGGCAGGCCAAGAGCAAGGCCCGCATCAGCGCCTACGAGGAGATGTTGACGGACGAGCCCGAGGAGCGCCGTAGCCGCGCCGAGCTCATCGTGCCGCCGGGGCCGCGCCTCGGCAACCTCGTCATCCAGGCCTCCCACCTGAAGAAGGCCTTCGGCGACAAGCTCCTGTTCGAAGACCTCGACTTCAACCTCCCCCGCGGCGGCATCGTCGGCGTGATCGGGCCCAACGGCGCGGGCAAGTCCACGTTGTTCCGCATGATCACCGGCGCGGAGACCGCGGACGGCGGCGAGCTGCGCGTCGGGGAAACGGTCAAGCTCGGGTACGTCGATCAGTCGCGCGACTCGCTCGATCCGAACAAGTCCGTGTACGAGCTGGTCAGCGGCGGGCGTGACACGATCAAGATCGGCGGCCGCGAGATCAACTTCCGCGCCTACTGTGGGGCGTTCGGTTTCCGTGGCACCGACCAACAACAGAAGGTCGGCACGCTGTCCGGCGGCGAGCGCAACCGTTTGCACCTCGCGCGCATGTTGCAGGAGGGTGGCAACGTCATCCTGCTGGACGAGCCCACCAACGATCTCGACATCGACACCCTCCGCGCGTTGGAAGACGCGCTGCTCGGGTTCGCCGGCTGCGCGGTCGTCACGTCCCACGATCGCTGGTTCCTCGACCGTATCGCCACGCACATCCTGGCGTTCGAGGGAGACTCCCAGGTGGTCTGGTTCGAGGGCAACTACCAGGACTACGAGAAGGACCGCAAGCGCCGCCTGGGCGCGGAAGCCGATCGTCCGCACCGGCTCAAGTACCGGCCGTTGGTGCGCTGAGGTCGTTGGATCTTGGGGCGGGGGCTCCGCCCCCGCAACGCCCCGGAGGCAGGGGCGTTGTGACACTGGCGTGCTCGGCGGGGCCGCTGGCGGGACGCGTGCTGTCCTGGCTCGACCGCGCCCGCTTGCAGACCACGTGGGGCTGCACGCTAGGCACAGGCGTTGTCTACCAAGCGTCGACTGCGACGAGCGCTCGCTCGAAGGGGCATGCCCCAATGCCATTGACTTAGGAGGAATCCTGAGGTTGGCCGATCCTTTTCT
>JAZKFH010000057.1:0-77330 GCA_040386535.1 Myxococcota bacterium
GCGCTGGGCGCGCCGAACTGACCGGATGCGCGGCCATCCCCCGAGTTCGGCGCGCGGGTCGCGCCGAACTGACCGGATGCGATGCCATCCCCCGAGTTCGGCGCGCTGGGCGCGCCCCGCTCACGCCCGCGTATACGGCGGCGCCACGCAGCCCCCGGACGGCGCGCTGGGCGCGCCGAACTGACCGGATGCGCGGCCATCCCACTGGATCCGCATCCACCATACCGAGTTGGAACGGGCTATTTTCCGCGATCGCTGCTCTGGCGCCGCCGCCCGAGAAGGTCGCACGCCGGCAGCGGGACGCTGCCGGCGGGCCCACACGGGGCCCGGCGAGCCGTTCGGCGCTCGAGGGCACGACGGAAGGCAGCCGAGTGGCGGCTGGCGCCGGGTCGGGGGCCTGCGGGTGCCGCCGGAAACCTCCGCTGCCAGCTGCGCTCTGGATTTCCATGCGTTCGAGGGAGACATGATGGATCCGCATCCAGTGGGGCCATCCCCCGAGTTCGGCGCGCTGGGCGCGCCGAACTGACCTTCTGCGCCTCCACAACGCCCCGAACACAAAGCAAACTTTCCCCCACCGCCCGCCACCGCGTCCCCAGGCGCGGCGCCCGAGCGGTTCGCTGGAGCTGCCGCTGCACTGGACGGTGGCGCGACATTGTCTCCCGACGACGCCGCCGAGCCGACAGGCGGTACCCCCGGCTCGGGAGCAAGGATCCGGTAGCTGATCCTCGCCCACGTCTGTTCGAGCGGGACGTAGCTCACGATGACCCGGACGATGTGTTGAGGTTGCTCTCCTGTGAGGTGGTCAATCCCTCCACACATGAGCCCCCGGACGTCGCGCTGGGCGCGCCGAACTGACCGGATGCGCGGCCATCCCCCGAGTTCGGCGCGCTGGGCGCGCCGAACTGACCGGATGCGCGGCCATCCCCCGAGTTCGGCGCGCGGGTCGCGCCGAACTGACCGGATGCGATGCCATCCCCCGAGTTCGGCGCGCTGGGCGCGCCCCGCTCACGCCCGCGTATACGGCGGCGCCACGCAGCCCACGGCCGCGCCCACCGCCGCCTCCAGCGCGAGCTCCATACGGACGGCGCGGAGGATCGCCTCGCCCACCTCGCGGGTCGCGATCTTTCTCGCGGCGGGGACGCCGATGCCCAGCGCGTGGGCGACCTCCGCAAGGTGGATGCCCGAGGCGATCGCAAGCTGTACCGAGCCGCGGCGGGCCTCGACCACCGCGGCGTCGTTGCCCACGAGATCGGGGCCCACCGCGAGCGCGGCGCTGGAGGCGCTCACGAGGCGCGAGGCGCCGGCCGCTCGGACACCGTCGAGCGTGACCGGGAACAACTCGACCTCCGGGAGAGCCACGTGGCGACATGCCTCGCGCAACCGGAACCGTGGCAGCGCCTGGGCGAGCTGGAGCGAGAGCCCCGGTACGAGCCGCGCGCCGACGAGGTCGCGGTAGCACGACCCCGTCGCCAGGGCGCCGTGTTCGGCCAGGCCATGATGCGCCTGCTGGGTGAGCAGGTACCCCACGAGCCACTCGAGGTGACCGCGGTCACGCACCGGCCGCACGAAGGCTGGCCCCAGTTCGACGGCCGCCGCCGGGCGAAGGGCCAAGAGGATGGCGCGCGCGAGCCGCCCCACCCGCTCCTCCTCCAGGAAGACGACGACGTGCACGTGATCGTCCACGAGCGCGAAGAGCGTGATCCACGCCCCGGCCACACGCCCGAGCGCGCGCACGGCGTCACGCCGCGAACGCTCGGTGGGAAAGAGCACGTGGCGATTGACGGCGGCGAAGGTGAGATGGAACGAGCGCATGGCGGCCGCGAGCTTGCGCACCGAACGGTCCGACGACAAGTGCAATCCGACGAGAAGCCGCCCACCTAGCTGTCGGGCGAAGGGCCAAGAGGATGGCGCGCGCGCCGCCCCCGACGCTCCTCCTCACAGACGACGACGTGCGCGTGATCGTTCACTAGCGGGAAGAAGCGTGTGCGGCCTCGTGATGCAACGAGCGTGGGGCGGCCGCGCGCTTGCGCACCCAAATGGCCGTCGCCACGTGCATCGCGGCCAGGGCCCCGCCATTGCCCTGTGGCATGAACTCGCGGTGCCGGCCGCCGGGGAACGCGACGGCGATCGCCACTGTCCGGACGGAGCCGCTCGCGCCGATTTACCGTGGGTCCGTTGCTGTCCGGCAGCGAACCTCCCAGGAGGGTAGCTTCGCGCAATGATCGACACCGTGGTGCTCTTTCGCCCGACAGGCCCCGGCGAGCTCGCGCTCGTGGCGGAGTCCGGCTATCGCCGCTGGCCGCCGAGGCTCGCGGAGCAGCCGATCTTCTACCCGGTGACGAACGAGGCGTACGCCCGCGAGATCGCCGAGCGCTGGAACGTGCGTGAGAGCGGCCTCGGCTACATCACGCGCTTCGCCGTGCGCGCCGATTTCCTCGGGCGCTACGAGCCGCACGTGGTGGGAGCGCGCCACCACGAGGAGTACTGGATTCCAGCGGAAGAACTCGAAGCGTTCAACGACGCGATCCTCGGACTCATCGAGGTCGTCGCGACGTTCGGCTCGGGGTGAACCGGCGGCGCCCACCCCAACTCCGCGCCGCGCGAGGTGCCCGGCGGGCGCGCGCCCAGCGGGCGCGCGGTTCCGCGCCCGGCGGCCATGCCGCCGCCGCGCGAACGGAGGCGCCCCGCGCCGACCCCGAAGGGGACCGCCCTCCGGGCGTCCGCGCCCGGAGACGCGCCCACCCCCCCCACACTCAGGACCCGAGCGCCAGGAACCCGCCGTCGACCGGGAGGTTCACCCCCGTGATCCACCCCGACGCGGGCAGCGCGAGGAACACCACTGCGCGCGCGATGTCTTCGGGTTCGCCGAGGCGGCCGAGGGGCGTGCGGGACAGGATGGCGGCGGCCTTTTGTGGATCGTCGAGGACCGCGGCGGCGAGCGGGGTGCGCACGTACCAGGGCGCGACGCCGTTGACACGGATGCCGAGGGGGCCCCACTCGGTCGCGAAGAAGCGTGTCATGCCATCCAGCGCGCCTTTGCTCATCGCGTAGATGGCGGTGCTCGTGCGGATCGTGCGTGCCGACGCAACCGACCCCATGTTCACGACGCTCGCGCCGGGTGACACCAAGAGCCAGGCGTGGCAACCGCGCGTGAGCTCCCACGCCGAGGTGACATTCGTCCGGACCAACGCCTCCCAATCCTCGACGGTGGCCTCCAGCGTGGGGCGGCGAAGGTTGATGCCGACGTTGTTGACGAGGATGTCGAGGCGGTCGCCCAGCGCGCGCACGCGATCCAATACCGCGGCGCGGCCTTCGGCGGTGGCGACGTCGGCGGCGATGCCGTGGGCGGTCGCGCCCGTGGCTTGAATCGTCGCGACCTGCGTGTCCAACTCGTCCGCGCCGCGGGCCACGAGGATCACGGCAGCGCCGCGCTCGGAGAGGGCCAGGGCCGTGGCCGCGCCGATGCCGCGGGAGGCGCCGGTCACCAGGGCCACGCGGCCATCGAGCCGCCAAGGGTCAGCGCTCATTTCCTGCTCCCGATGTCACGTTGGATTTGCCGCAACCCGACGAAGGCGCGCGCCACCGCGTAGAAGAGCGGCCCCTGCACCACGAGGAGCAGCGCCACTACACGGAACCATTCGCTCGCCAACGTGGCGGGCGTCCGGAAGCCGTACAACGGGTTCCGCGCAACCGTGCCATTCTTCAACGGGACGGCGAGCATCCAGATCAGCAGGCCCAGGAAGGCCGCGGTGATCGCGAAGATCCAGTGCATGGCCCGATCGTAGCCCCCCTACCGCGCAATCGCCTCGACCCGCCGGAGCACCTCCTTCGCGGGGATCACCTCCGCGAAGGGGACGACCGAATCGGGCAGCTCCCCGGCCTCTCCCGCGAGCTTCTTGCTCACCGCGACGACAAGGTTGGTCGGCCCGTGCCGCTTGAGCAGGGTCAGGCGCCGGTCGATCGAGCCCTTGCGCCAGAAGCCCAGGATCTCGAGCCACGCGACCTTGTTGCCCTTGGTGAAGCGGAAGTCGGGCACGACCACGCCCTCGCCGCCCTGGTGCAGGGGGTGGACCTCGCGGTCGAGGGTCCAGCCGCTGTCCAACGCGAGGAAACGCTCCTCGAACCAGAGGGACTCGCGTGTCTCGTACGCGCCGGTGTCGCGGTAGTGGGAGCGCAGGCCCATCGCGGGGGTGAGCTTCATGGTCTTCTTGCCACGCCAATCCACCTTGGCGGTGGCCTCCCAACCGCTGGGTTGGAGGAGCAGCGCCGGGAAGAACCGCGCCAGGGCCATGCCGTAGCGGGTGGTCTGGGAGAAGAGCGAGGCGGGGCCGTCGAGCACGATCTCGTAGCCGTCGGGCAACACGCGCACGTCACAGATGAGCTGGTGGAACTTGACCGCGCGCAGGAGTTGGCGCGTGCGGGCGGGCTCGGGGTTCACGAGGCGCACGCGCAGCTCGGAGGCCTTGAGCAGCACGGACTGCACCAGCGCGACGTTGTAGCGGTCGAGCAACCAGCGCGCGCTCGGCACCGCGACCGTGGTGAGCACCTGCTGATCGGCGTGATCGGCGTAGAGCGCGCCTTCGAGCGCGGCGGGATCGACGCCCAATTCGGCGGCCACCTCGGCGTAGATCTGCGCGGCGGTGGGCCGGCCCCCCTCGATCGCGAGCGGGGAGAGCGGGCCCCGGGCCGTCGCGTGGCGAAACACCTTGGCGCGGATCTCGGCGGGCGGGATCGGCGCGGACACGTCGAACTCGGACTTGTCCGTGAGCACCTTCACGAGCCCCTTCACGAGCTTGTGATCGGTCCCGTCGCCCACGAGGGTGTCGATCTGCTCGTCCAACTCGACGCGCCGGTGCCCGACCCCCTCGCGGAACAGCGTGAGGAGCTCCTCCGCGCGGTCGATCAACTTCTGCGCGTCGGGATCGACGAAGCTCGGCGTGAGCTCGCCCTTCTGCGCTTTGACGCGGATGAGGTCACCGGTAAGCATCGTGCTCTCTCCGGCGCTCGGACGTGCGGGTCTCGGTGGTGCCCTCGGTGACCAGCTCGTAGAGCACCGCCTGCTTGTCCTTGCCGGGCCGGAGGATGCGCCCCAGCCGCTGCACGGACTCGCGCACCGTGCCGGTTCCGCTCACGACGATGGCGACCTCGGCCGAGGGGAGATCGACGCCCTCGTTGAGCACCCGCGAGGTGACCAGGGTGGTGATCTCGCCGGCCCCGAACGCGTCGAGCCAGGCGCGACGCTCCTTGGTGTCGGTGTGGTGGGTGATGCACGGCGCGAGGATGCGCCGGGAGATGCGCCACGCCGTGTCGTTGTCGTTGGTGAAGACGATGGTGCGGCGCCCCCACTCGTCCGCGATGATGGACTCGACCAGCTCCAGCTTGCGCTCGGTGCCGTGCGCGATGCGCTTGCTGTCGAGCATGGCGCGGAAGGCGGCGCGGCCCTCCTTGCTGCGCGCGGACAACATCAGGAACTGCCGCAGCCCGTCGGGCGAGCCCATGCGGATGTTGTTGCTGTCCACGAACGCGCGGTAGCGGGCGCGCAACATGTCATATTGGGCCTGCTCCTCGGGGGAGAGGCTCACCGCGATGACCTCGGTGTAGTACTCCGCGAGGAATTCCCCCGCGAGATCGGTGATCTCACGCCGGAAACACACCGGACCGACCAACGTGTCGAGCCACTCGTGGGAGCCGTCCGTGCGCTCCAACGTGGCAGTCAGACCCAATCGAAGCGGGGCGATCGAGTTCTCGGCTGCGCGCGCGTACATGGGCGCGGGGAGGTGGTGGACCTCGTCGAACACGAGCAGCCCGAAGCGGTTGCCGTAGCGCTCCATGTAGAGCGCGGCGCTGTCGTAGGTGGTCACGGTGATGGGCCGGATGTCGTGGCTGCCGCCGCCCAACAAGCCGATGTCACATCCAAACGCCGCGCGCAGCCCGCCGTACCATTGGGACAACAGATCCAACGTCGGCACGACCACCAGGGTGGAGCGCCGCGCCTCCGCGATCACGCGCTCGGCGACGTAGCTCTTGCCCGCGCCGGTCGGCAGCACGACGATGCCGCGCCACCGGGCGGCCCGCCACGCTGTCACCGCGTCCTCCTGGTAGTGGCGGGCCACGCGGGTGCCGAGGTGCTTGATGTCGAGCTTCTCGTAGGCGCGGGCGCGGTCCTCGAAGGGCAGGCCCCGCCGGCTCTCGACCACGCTGCCGTAGCGGATCGCGGGGGCGCGCGCGCGGCCGATGCGGCTGTCCCACGAGAACCCCTCGGGCAGCGCGTCGGGCGGGGCGCCGTCGAGCACGATCGTGCCGCCGTCGAAGCGCAACGACCACGGGTCCGGAGGGGCCGCGGGAGGGGCGTCGGGCTCGGGAGGGGCGTCGGACATCGGGAGCGGAGGGTAGTCGCCGGGGGAGGATGGGACAAGGGCCCGCCGCATCACCGGAGGACGCGACTGCTACACTCCGCGCCCATCGAGGCTCCCGTGCGCACGCTCGCTCCCGTCACGCTCTTCTCCCTCTTCGTCGCGCTCGGGTGCGGCGGCGGCGGGTCCTTCACCGATCTGGTCCCGACTCCGGGCGGCTACCAGGCGCGGCTCGACTCCTTCACCGGCAGGTCGGTGAACACCGCGATCGCGGACCTCGGCGCGCCGACGCGCGTGGTCGACATGGCCGAGGGCCACAGGCTCTACGTGTGGGAGGAGAAGAGCGAGATGCGCACCCCGATGGTGGGGGAGGAGCGCCACGACGCGCAGCGAGGCACGGACACCGTCGTCATCTCGGGCTTCAACCGGGTGCCGCTCGATTGTTTCACGGAGCTCCAGACCGATGCGGCAGGTGTGGTCGTGCGCAACAGGGTCGAGGGGCTCGCGTGTATCGGTACGGCGCCCGCCGCCGGCACCCCCGCCGCGTTGACGACGACAGCCCCGCTTCCCGTCGCCCCGCCCCCCGTCGCCCCGCCCCCCGTCGCCGTCTCCCCCGTCGCCCTCCCGCCCGCCGCCATCGTGGCCGACGCTGCTGAGGACGCCCCGGATGACGCCGCAGACGCCGCCAACGCCGAAGCCTCCACCGCGAACGAGCGCCGCCGCCCCCGGCGCGCCCGCCCGCTACGCGACCGCAACCGCGAATAGCGCCGGGCCGATTCGACCCCTCGAACCGGGTTATCGGAGGCGCCTCTCCGCGAGGCTCCATGCGTCACCATCTCCTCGGCCGAACCGGCCTTTTCGTCTCCGAAATCTGCCTGGGCACCATGACCTTCGCCGGGCGCGGCTTCTGGCAGGTCGTCGGGGCGCTGCCGCAGGAGGGGGCCGATCGGCTCGTCGCCACCTCGATCGACGCGGGCATCAACTTCTTCGATACGGCGGACGTGTACTCCGAGGGCGGCAGCGAGGAATTGCTCGGCAAGGCGCTCGGGGCGAAGCGCAAGGACGTGGTGGTCGCGACCAAGGTGCGCGGCCGCACCGGGCCCGGCCCCAACGAGACCGGCCTGTCCCGCGCCCACATCCTCGCGGCAGTCGACGCGAGCCTGCGCCGCCTCGGCACCGACTGGATTGACCTCTACCAGATCCACGGCTGGGACCCGGTGACCCCGCTCGACGAGACGATGCGGGCGCTCGACGATGTCGTGCGTGCGGGCAAGGTGCGCTACCTCGGCTGCTCCAACCTCGCGGCCTGGCAGATGATGAAGGCCAACGGCATCGCGGCCCATGAGCACCTGGCCCGCTTCGAGAGCGTCCAGGCCTACTACACGCTCGCCGGTCGCGACGTGGAGCGCGAGATCGTGCCGATGCTGGCGGATCAGCAGATGGGGATGCTCGTGTGGAGCCCGCTCGCCGGCGGCCTGCTCTCGGGCAAGTTTCCGCGGGATGGGGCCGGGCCCGCGGGCACCCGCCGCGCCACCTTCGACTTTCCGCCCGTGAATCGGGACCGCGCGTTCGACTGCATCGACGTGATGACGCCCATCGCGGCGGCGCACGGCGTGAGCGTCGCGCGGGTGGCGCTGGCGTGGCTGCTGGCCCGCCCGTCCGTGACCTCGGTGATCATCGGCGCGAAGGACGAGGCCCAGCTCGCGGACAACCTCGCGGCGGTGGATCTCACCCTCGCCGCCGAGGAGCTGGCCGCGTTGGACGCGGTGAGCGCGCTCCCGCCGGAGTACCCGGGCTGGATGATCGAGCGGCAGAGCGCCGATCGGGTTCCCAGCGGCGTGTCGGCGATCCGCGCGCGATAGTCACCCGCGATGCCCCCCCGTCGCGCGCCCCTGCTCCTCGGCCTCGCGGCCACGGCCGTCGGCGCCGCCGTCGCGTTCGGGCTCCTCCGCGGCCCCGCCCCGGTCGAGCCCGACGGGCGCCCCAACTTCCTCATCATCGACATCGACACGCTCCGGGCGGACCGCGTCGGCGCCACCCGCGGGGGCGTGGCGGTCACCCCGAACCTCGACGCGTTGTCCGCACGCAGCGCCCGCTTCACCCACGCCTACAGCCAGTCCGGCTGGACCATGCCGGCGCTCGTCAGCAACCTGACCGGGACCCTGCCCGTCGTGTTCTCGAAGGTGGAAGGGCAGGTGTCGTGGCGCCCGCCCAACGCTCGCGATCTACCCGAGATCCTCGGCCTGTACGGCTACACGACCATCGCGTTCTGGGGGAACACGATCCCCGGCATGATGAGCGGCGCGGTGTCGGACACGTTCCAGGTCGCCAAGCGGGTGGAGGGGTCGTTCGCGCCCGCCCCGCCGACCCACGAGGTGATCGCGTTCCTGGAGCAGGCGCCGAAGGAGCCCTTCTTCGCCTACGTGCACGAGATCGATCTGCACAACCCCCAGTCGTTCCTGGCCGGCCCCGAGGGCATCCCCTTCGACCACCCGGCGATGCCGAAGGACGAGCCCTTTTACCGGAACGCCTACACGCAGGTGCTGAAGACCTCGGGCGAGGCCGCGGCGCGGGACGCGATGACCAGCCGCTACGATGGGGTCCTGCACCTCTACGATCGTGCCATCGGGCGCGTCCTGGCGGTGCTGGAGGAGCGGGGCCTCGCGGATCACACGGTCGTGGTGGTGACCGCCGACCATGGCGAGGACTTCTTCGAACACTCGGTGATGGAGCACGGCCTGCTGCACGACACGACGCTGCACGTGCCGCTGATCGTCTACGACCCCACCGGCTCGGCCCGCACCGTGGACACGATGGTCCAGTCGGTCGACCTCGCGCCGACCGTGCTCGCCCGCGCCGGCGTGCCGATCGATCGCACGATGGACGGCCGCTCGCTCCTCGACCTCATCGGCGTCCCCGGAGTGGCCGTCAGCGGAGGCGCCGCGCCCGCCGAGTCCTACGTCGAGCGCCCCGTCTTCAGCCTCTCCGAGCCCTGCCACGTGTCGCTGCGCACGCGCACCCACAAGCTCATCCTGCGCGACAAGCGCCCGCCGACCCACGTGATGCGGCCGGCGGGCGGCGGGAACGCCGTGATCGTGCCGCTCTCCACGTTCGCGGCGGCCCACGGGCCCGATTTGCCGCTCGCCGACTGCTCGTCGATGCGGGTCCTCGGCACCGCGGGCCAGCCCGAGGCGCGCGGGCCCTCGCCCGACGAGCTGGTCCTCGAGCTGTACGACCTGGTCGCCGATCCGACCGAGCAGATCAACCTCGTGGCGGAGCAGCCGGAGGTCGCCGCGGGGCTCCTCGCGCCGCTCCTCCACACGGTCGCATCACGACGCGAGGCCGTCGCCGGCGCGACCCCCTCGGCCATGACGCCCGAGCAGATCAAGGCGCTCAAGGACAACGGCTACTGGGAGCTGGTGCAGCCGGGGTCCGCCCCCTCCACACCGTCCGGCGCACCCTCCGCCGCTCCCTGACCCGCCGTCACCCCGTGTTCCGCATCCCCGCCGCGACGCCGGTGAGCGTCGTGAGCAGCGCGGCGTCGAGGTGGGGGTCCTGGGCCCCCGCGCGGGTGCGCCGCAAGAGCTCGGCCTGCAGGAGGTTGAGCGGGTCGACGTAGGGGTTGCGCACGGCGATCGAGCGGCGGAGCACGGGATCCTCCGCGAGGAGCTCGGTGCGGCCGCGGAGCTGGAGCAGGAGGCTCCGCGTCTCGACGAAGCGCCGCCGCAGATCCGCGCCGAGGGGCCAGAGCTCCGGCGGCACGAGGAGGGCCTCGTAGCGGGCGTGCACGTCGGGGAGCGCCTTGGCGAGCACCATCTCGATCAGATCGAGCGCGGTGGCGAAGAACGGCCAGGCGTGGAGCATCTTGTGCAGGCCCAGCTCGCCGCCGTCGGGCCCCGACCCGCCCTCGATCTCGGCGCGGAGCGCCTCGCCCACGCCGAGCCACGCGGGGAGCATGAGCCGCACCTGCGTCCACGCGAACTGCCACGGGATCGCGCGGAGGGTCTCGACGCCTCCGCCGCCGCCCCGCCGCGCCGGTCGGCTCCCGATGTTGAGGCGGGCGAGCTCGTCCACCGGGGTGCATGCGCGGAAGTAGGGGACGAACGCGGGATCGCCGCGGACCACCGCGCGGTAGGCGTCCGAGGAGGTGGCGCCCAGGCGATCCATCGTGGCGCGCCAGCCGGGGGAGGGGGGCGCGGGCGGGGTGAGCGTCGCCTCGAGCACGGCGGTCGTGTACACCTCCAACGTGCGCACGGCGATGCCGGCGAGGCCGAAGCGGGCCTGGATGACCTCTCCCTGCTCGGTGACACGGATGGCGCCGTCCACCGAGCCCGGCGGCTGCGCGCGGATCGCAGCGTGGGTCGGCCCGCCGCCGCGCCCCACCGTGCCGCCGCGCCCGTGGAACAAGGTCACCTTGACCCCGGCGGCCCGGCTCGCCGCCACGATGGCCTCCTGCGCCCGGTAGAGCGCCCACGCCGCCGCGAGCTGGCCCGCGTCCTTCGCGGAGTCGGAGTAGCCGATCATCACCTCGTGGCGGCCGCCGAGATCGGCCTCGACGTGGGCGCGCACCCAGGGGATGGCGAGCAGATCGGTGACGACGGCGCCGGCGTGCTCCAGGTCCGCGAGCGTCTCGAAGAGCGGCACCACGCGCATCGGCGCGCCGGAGCGCTCCGTCGCGAAGCGCAGGCGTGCCTCCCGCTGGAGGAGCTCGACGGCGAGCACGTCCGAGGGGGCGCCGGCCATGGAGATGACGTAGGCGCCGAGCGATCCGGCAGGCTCGCGCGCGGCGACGGCGAAGGTGCCGAGCACGTCGCGCACGGGGGCGGGGAGCGCCGTGTCGTGCCAGAGGTTCGGCGGTACGAGCGGGCGGGCGCCGGAGAGCTCGCGGGTGAGGAAGTCGACACGGGCGGCCTCGTCCCAGGAGGTGTAGGAGCCGATGCCGACGGTGCGGGTGATCGTGTCGAGCGCCTCGGTGTGGCGGGAGGACTCCTGACGAAGGTCCAGCCGCACGAGGGTGAGGCCGAAGGCGGCGACCTGCCACAACAGGTCACGCACGCGGCCGTCTGCCAGCACGTCGTCGCCGGTCTCGAGCAGCGAGCGGCGGGCCAGGGTGAGCGGGGCCAGCACCTCGCCGACGTCGAGGAGCACGTCCGCGGGCAAGGCGGCGAGCGGATCGTCGAGGGCGCGGGTCGCCCAGTCGCGGGTGGCGGCGAGGCGCTCGCGGAGCGGCTTGAGCAGCGCGCGGTAGGGCTCCCAGTCGTCCCCGGCGGCGGCGCACAGCTCCTCGGTGGCGACGCCCACGGAGAGCTCGTCCCGCAGGGCGTCGACCTCGCGGTACAACAGGTTCGCCGCCATCCACCGCCCGAGCAGGGTCACCCGGCGCGTGCTCTCCGGCGTCACGTTCGGGTTGCCGTCCCGATCGCCCCCCATCCACGATCCGAAGCGGATCGGCGCCGCGTCGTCCGGCAGGGGCGGGCCCCCGTGGGCGCGGCGAGCACGGTCGACGCTGCGGAGCGTGGTCGGAACGGCGTCCCAGACCACCTGCTCGATGACGACCAGCCCGGCGCGGGCCTCGTCCTCGGGGGTGGGCCGGTCGCGGCGTACGTCGGGCGTCTCCCACGCCGCCGTCACGAGGCGGGTCAACGCGTCCCGCCACGCCTCCCGCTCCGTCGGCACCATCGTGAGGCGATCGTGCGCGTCGAGCAGCGCGTCGACCTGCTGGTACTTCTTGGTGAGCGTGCGCCGCTGGGACTGCGTGGGGTGGGCGGTCAGGACGAGCTCGATGGAGAGCGTGTCGACGGTCTCCCAGAGCTTCTCCG
Organism: Myxococcota bacterium; assembly: GCA_040386535.1. Taxonomy (GTDB): domain Bacteria; phylum Myxococcota_A; class UBA796; order UBA796; family SXON01; genus CAJBVW01. The sequence continues at coordinate 12,173 of JAZKFH010000057.1, forward strand.
GGGGCACTCCGCCCGCGAGGAGCCGGCCGAACGACTCGTCGGGGGAGCCGCGCTGGGGCGAGGCCAGCACCGGCGAGGCGGGCTCCGAGAGCCACGCGCGCCGACGGCGGATGCGGTGGTGCTGCTCGGCCACGTTGGCGAGGTCGAGGAAGTGGGCGAACGCGCGGGCCACCTCGCTGGCGCGGCGGGGCGGCAAGGAGGCGAGGAGCGCTTCGAGCGCGGCGCTGGCGGCCTCGTCGCCACCACGGGCCGCCTTGGACAGGGCGCGCACCTCCTCGACGGTCTCGTACAGCCCCGGCTCGCCCCGGGCGCGCAGCACCTCCCCGAGGATGTCGCCGAGCAGGCGCACGTCGGCGCGGAGGGGGGCCTGGGTGTCTTCGTCGCGCATGGGGATTTTCCGGCTTGGTAGGGGCCTATCGCGGTGGGTGGGGCGGGGCCCCGTCTTGGGGGAAACCGCCGCCTGCGGCGCCGGCATCCACGTGCCGATTCCCTGGCGGCAGCAGCCGTGTGTCCCGTGCGCGCAGACCCCTACGCCCCCGCTGGGCGGCACAAGACGTGCCCGCTACCGGTCCCAGGCCTCGAGCGTCTTGACCATCGCGTCGAGCACGTCGGGCGGGACCTTCTTCGCGACCGCTACGATCTTGAAGAGCGCGGCCCGGCGCTGCTCGTCCATCCCCCCCACGACCTGCGCCAGATCCGACGGGCGCCAGTCGGCCAGCTTCTCGGGCGGTGCCGTCGGGGCCTCCGTGGGGAGGAACACGGTGCGGTAGCCGTCCACCGTGTCGGTGATGGCGATCTCTACCTTGAGGTCGAGGCTCTTCGCGAGCCAGGACATAACGTCCAGCGTGAGCCGGTTGTCGTCCGTCGCCAGCATCCGATAGATCGTTGTGTACGGTGCGTTGATCTTCGCGGCGAAGGAGCGGTAGGCGAGATCGCGCTCGTACATCGTGTCGCGGAGCAGCGTACGCACGGCGCGCTCGATGGGGCGGTCTTCCATGACCCCGGACTTGAGGCGACGCGACTTCTCGGGACGAGGCGCAGGTTCTGTGCCGGAAGCGCCTGCCCGCGGCGTGACCGCGGACTTGACGCGAAGCGTCTTCGCGGGACGAGGCGCAGGTTTTGAGCCGGCAGCGCCGGTCCGCGGTTGGGTGTTGGTCGGGAGGTCGCCCTCCGCCGGGCGAGTTGCGACCTCGGTGGATTCGGGTCCGGTGATCTCTCGTTCAGACATGACTATCGCTCCGCGTGTGTTCACCGCCCATGCGGGATCTCCTTGGCTTGCGCGATCACTATACTTGGCCTGTACCGTAATGGCGAACGCGAGGGTCGAACCCTTATGATCGGAGCAAAAACGAGAGAAGGTACGTTTGAGCTAATCGTCTTGGTCTCGAAGGTGAAGAGCAGGAAGTGCGTCTCGCGAAAGATCACGCACAGCAGTCCCGGATTGCAGAACGAAGGTCCGCCCGCTCACCGCCCCTGAAAGCCGCCCGACATGCCCCCAACCGAACGCGCGCTATGTTCGCCCGATGACCCTTCTCCTCCTGCTCGCCTGCACCGGCGCCGAGCCCGCCAAGGACTCCATCCCCCTCGACACCGCGTCCGAGGGTCACGACACCGGCGAGCCGCCGATCGACATCGACCAGCGCGCGGAGAACCTCGCCTCCGGGCCGGGCGACTTCGCGGTCGACTACCTCGCGGGCGGCTACAGCTCGATCCAGGTCGAGGTGGACTGGGTCCAGGGCCACCCGCCGGACGAAGCCGCGCTCAACACGCTCCGGACCAGCCTCGCGGGGCTGTGCGACAAGCCCGCGGGCATCGAGATCGTCCTCGACGACGAGCTGCCCGATCAGGGCGGGCCCGCGTGGTCCTACGAGGCCGCGGAGGACCTGGAGATCGCGTGGCGCGACCGCTACCACGACCCCGCCACGGGCGTCGCGGTGATGTACTACCTCTACGTCGACGGGCACTCCGACAACGACACCGACGAGGGGCGCATCCTCGGGTACGCGTACCACGGGTCGAGCCTGATCATGTTCGCCGAGACGATGGCGGACGTGAGCGGCGGCCTCCTGCTGGGGCTCGGGGGGGACGTCGAGCCGACGGTGCTCGTGCACGAGGCCGGCCACCTCCTCGGCCTGGTGAACAACGGCGTGGACATGGTGGAGGACCACCAGGACACCGAGCACGGCCACCACGACCAGAACGAGGACTGCATCATGTACTGGGCCGCCGAGACCGACGCGATCGGCGATCTGCTCGGCGGCGGTTTGCCCGACTTCGACGCGGAGTGCCGCGCCGACATGCAGGCGGCGGGCGGCTTGTAGCGGGATCGGTCGGCGCGAACGTCAGAAGCAGAACACGTCGCCGTACTCGTCTTCGTTGTTCGTCTCATCGCACTCGCGTTCGGTGTCCACGCCGGTGCCGTCGTCGTCGACCCGCACGATGAACCCGTACACGCCGATGTCCGCGGGCGACAGCTCGACCTCGATCCCGTCGATCGACATGCCCATCGGCACCTCGGGGAGCACCACGGAGGTGATGAAGCGGGGCGAGGCGTCGTCGGCGTAGATGGCGACCAACGTACCGGCGGGCACGTCCTTTCCGCCCTGGTTGGTGACCTGGAACCCGAGGCGTACGGGGCCGTAGTCACAGTCGGCCACACACACGTCGGTGATGTGGACGAGCAGGTCGGAGGTCGAGGGGTCATCGACCGAGGGGCGCGCGCGGAACACGTTGTAGACCTGCCAGGAGGGCTCCGGCGGGCTCGGCACGTGGCCGTCCGGCTCGATGTTGGTCACGGCGAAGTCGTGGGTGGCCCATGTGGTGCCCGACTTGGGCCAGCCGTCGCCCGAGTGGCCGAAAACGGTCACGCCCTTCCACGTGCCGCCGTTGTCGGCGACCACGATCTCGGCGGAGCCGTCGTTGTCCACGTCCGCGATGACCGGGTATTCCCACACCGTGCCCGACGCGTGGTCGCGGTTCTCGTAGAGGATCGTGCCGCTCGCCCCGTCGTAGATGCGGAACGCGATCTCGTCGGCGAACAACACCTCGTACGCGCCGTCGCCGTTCACGTCGAAGCCGGAGCAGCCCGCGAGGCCGGAGTTGTCCTGCATCGTGGCGCTCCACAGCCGCGTGCCGTCCGTGTCGAACACGCTGATCTGGGTGCTGTTGGGGACCGCGAGCTCGACCTCGCCGTCGCCGTCGAAGTCGGCCATGCACGGGGGGCCGGGGATGCTGCCGCCCGGCACCGTGAACGAGGTGATCAGCGTGCCGTCGTCATCGTGGAGGTAGGCCATCCCGCCCGACACGAAGAACACCTCGCCCTCGGGGTCCCCGTCGACATCGGCCACCGCGCCGAAGTTGCCCGCGCCCGCCCCCGGGTTCGACCACAGGGCCACCCCGCTGCTGTTGTACACCTTGTTGCCGAGGATGATCTCCTGGCTCCCGTCCTGGTCGAGGTCGGCGGCGATCGGCGTGCGCCACGAGTTGGTGATACCGGTGAGCGTCGCGACCGTAGTTCCGTCCTCCCCGTTGACCACGCCGACGTCGCCGATCACCTCGGGCATCCCGTCGTTGTCGAGGTCGGCCACCGTCGGCTGCGGATACGCCATCATCGCGAAGCTCGCGGACACCCACTCGGCGGTGCCCGTCGCGTCGACCGCGGCGATGCGGTAGCCCGACTGGATGGCGATGATCTCGGGGTCGCCGTCGGCGTCCACGTCCGCGATCGTCACCCCGCCCTGCCCGTCGTAGCCGCTCACCTCGAACAGCTCGGCGCCGGTCGCGCCGTCGAGCGCCACCAGCGTGTTCGACGACCACGTGGTGAACACGATCTCGGGCACGTCGTTCTCGTCCACCTGCCCGTCGCCGTTGTCGTCGTTCAGGTTTCCGACCGCGGGCATCACGATGACGCCGCTGCCGGCCGACGTGTACTGGTACTCGATCACCGCGTCCCACGGGTCGATCACCTCGCTGGACGTGGTGCCGGCGCACTCCTCGAGGACGGGGACGTCGTGCGCCGTGCCGACGTCGAGCACCGGGCACTCCACGTCGAGGCAATCCACCCGCCCGTTCCCGTTCGCGTCGGGAAAGTCCTCGTCGACCGTGCCGTCCCCGTCATCGTCGACACCGTTGCACTCCTCGACCGGCACCTCGACGTCCGTGTCCTCGATGTCCGTGTCGGGAGGCTCGGCGGTCTCGCCCTCCTCGAACTCCGGCTCCTTGTCCTTGCTGGTGATCGTGTTGTCGACGGCGCAGCCGGCGAGCAGGAGCGTGACGAGGAAGGGGCGGTACATGGGGGCTCCGGGTGGCGGGCCCATCGTAGACGACTTCACGCTTCTTGGACAAACGATCCTGTGGGCGCCCCCGCTTCGCGGTCGGCCCCCTGCAGGCTCGCTGCGCTCGGTCCGTCCGCGCCCCGAGGACGGTGCACGGCCGGGACCGGCCGCGCGGCGCGGCCGCCTTCCGGGCGCCTGGCGCGGGGCTCGATACAGAGGGGTGAGCTCGCCTCGCGTGCTGCTCCTGTTGACCCTGTTCGGATGTGGCCGAACGAGGGGTCGGCGGACGCCGCCGACCATGACAACCTCGTCTACTACCGCTGGTTCGTGTGTACCTACATCGGGGACCCGGGAACGTTCGGCCCGTGCAGCTTTGGCTGAGCGTGGCGGTCGTCCCGTTCGGCTTCCCGATGAGCCTACGTCTGCGAGAATGTGTTGGCGTCCTCCTCGTGGCGGGCCCACCACGCCTCGATCGAGGGAAGCAGGTCCACCGCGGGCCACCGGGGATCCGCCTCGGCGCGCCATGTCAGGTGCACGACCGCCAGCGGCGCGTCTTCCCGCGTCGTGACGAACAGCACGGTGTCCGCGTCGTCACGCCTCCCCACCGCCCGGACCAGCACGCCATGCAGTGCGTGGCCGGGTGGAACCTCCCGCCGCAGCTCCTCCTCCAGGTTTCCGCGGCTCACAGCTATCCAAGGCGGCGCCAGTTGCGCGCCCGTGAGGGCGGCGAGGGCCGCGCGGAGGCCGGCCAAGGCGGCATCCACGTTCGTTTGGACGCGCGTTCCCACACGAATCCGTGCGCCCGGGGGGGCGTCCTGTCTGGTCGCCTCGTAAAGAAGGAGCGCCGCACGCTCGTCGGGCGTCGCGGACGTCCGCAGCAACCACTCCCGGGTCGCTTTCACGCAGCTCGGTGCGCATCCTGGCGTTGACACCTCCGCGATGACGGTCTGCCCGAAAGGCAGGTCGCGCCTGTCACTCCCGAACACCACCGCGACGCCGCGATCCGTGATGTCGAACGAGGCTTCGACCGTGGCTTCCCAGATTCCGGCGTTGACGAGCATGCTCAATAGTAGAACGCAAATTCGTAGTGCCACTCGTCGTACTTCTTCGCGACATTCAGGCGGTAATACTTGGCGGCCTCGAGGTTGATGAGGATGTTGTGTTTCTCGTCGCCCTTGCCGTGGTACAGCTCGAGCTGTGTCGGCACGCCGTCCCGCTCGAACAGCTCGAAGCTCTGGTAGTCGCGCCCGGTCACGACGATGGGCTCCGTGCCCGTGCCGAAGTGCAGCGTGAACGACACCTGGTCGTCCTTCGGCCCGTCTCCCTCGCCGAGCGCGGCGCCGTTGCGCAGCTCCTTGACCATGGCGCCCGCGTCGGAGCGGGAGGGGAGGGTGAGTAGGGCGAGAAAGGCGACAGCAGCAAGGGCGCGGGTGAACATCGGGCTCCGGTGGGGAGCGGGAGTGTACGACGTCTCGCGTCGCGCCGGGGCGTCGAATCCCGCCACGTCCCAAGCGCTCGGATAAAGGCTCGCATGGCGAACCGCCTCCCGATCCGCTCCCTCCTGTGGTTCGACTGCGCCGCCGGCGGGGTGGCCGGCGTCGTGATGCTCGCCCTCTCCGGCCTGCTCGCGCCGCTGTTCGGTATCCCGCACGCCGTGCTCGTGACCACGGCGCTCGCCAACCTGGCCTACGGCGCGTTCTCGTACTCGCTGGCCCGGCAACCGGAGGCGCCGCGTCGCCACGTGCGGGCGCTCGTCCTGGCCAACTTCGCGTGGACGGGCGTTTGTGTGGCACTCGCAGCGATCTTCGCCGGCCCTGGAAGTTGGCTCGGCGCCGGCTATCTGCTCGCGGAGGGACTGTTCGTGGGCGCCCTCGCCGCCGTGGAGGCCAGGGCCCTGACGGCTCAGCCCAAGTCGTCCTTGGAGACGACCGCGTAGGAGGCCGCCTATCCCTTCAGCTTCGCTGCCAGGGCCTCGTTGAAAGCCTCGTCCCGAGCCACGAACCGCTTGAACGCGGGCCGCTCGCCGCAACGGGCGAAGTAGGCTTCGAACCGCGGCCTGGCCTCCAGGCTTCGGGTGATCAGCCCCCAGCCGATCTCGGAGGCGATGTACACGTCGGCGGCGGAGAACGTCTCCCCCAGGATGAACGGGCCCGGCGAGAGCGCCCCTTCGAGCGCGTTCAGCGTGTCGGCGTAGGTGCCGTAGCCCAGCGCGCCGGGCCGCTCGGGGGGCGGGCGCTCGAACATCCGGTCGACGAGCGCCGGCTCCACACACCCGGCTCCGAAGAAGAGCCACCGGAGCCACGTCGCACGCCTCGGATCGTCCAGCGCGGGGGCGAGACCCGCGCTCGGAAACCGGTCGGCGAGGTAGGTGCAGATGGCGGCGGCCTCCGTGACGACGACATCGCCGTGCACGAGGGTCGGGATCTTCCCCATCGGGTTGAGCGCCAGGAAGCCGGCCGCCTTGTTCTCCCCCTTCGCGAAGTCGATCAGGACGACGTCGTAGGGGACCCCCACCTCCTCCAGCATCCAGTGCGCGATGCGGCCGCGGGACATCGGGTTGTGGTACAGCGTGAGCGTCGGCTCCATGGGGACCTCCAAGCACTCTTAGCCACATGGGGACGTCCGGGAGGTGCAACGTGCGGGTTGCACCTCGGGCAGGGGGCGGCTACGTGCAACCCGGAGCTTGCACATGACCACATCGTCCACCGACCGCATCGAAAAGAGCGTCCTGCTCCGCGTCCCTCCGGCCAGGGTCTGGCGTGCGTTGACCGATGCCGACGAGTTCGGCGCCTGGTTCGGGGTGGCGCTCACGACGCCGTTTCGCGTGGGCGAACCAACGTTGGGACGGATCACCCACCCGGGCTACGAGCACCTGACGATGGAGGTGCAGGTCGTCGCCGTGGAGCCCGAGCGCCGATTCGCGCTGGAGTGGCATCCGTACGCGGTGAACCCGGACACCGACTACGCTGCAGAGCCCACCACTCTGGTCGAGTTCCTCCTGGAGCCCGTCCCGGAGGGCACCCGGCTCACCGTCATCGAGTCCGGCTTCGACCGGCTCCCGGCGGCCCGACGCGCCGAGGCCTTCCGGATGAACGAGGGCGGCTGGGAAGCACAGCTCGCCAACGTCCAGGCCCATGTCGGCGGTTGATTCGCAGGTCGAGGCCCGCGCCGCCATGTTGGCGCCTCTGTTCGCCGCGTTGGGCGACACCACACGACTTCGGCTCGTCGCACGCCTCGCCGCCGGCGGCCCTGGCTCCGCGACGCTGCTCAGCGCCCACGCCGCGGTGTCACGCCAGGCGATCGTGACACACCTCGGCGTCCTGGAGGGCGTCGGCCTCGTGCGCAGTGAGCGCCGCGGGCGCGAGCGCGTGTGGGAGCTTCATCCCGACCGGCTGGCGGACGCGCACGCGTACCTCGACGAGGTTTCGCAGCAGTGGGACGATGCGCTTGCTCGGCTTCGGGAGTTCGTGGAGCGTGAAGATCGCTGACGTGCGCGAGGGGGCGGCCTTCCGTTCGGTCTGTGATCACACGCAGGAGCCCGCGGATGAACGCCACTCGGTGGTCCACCGCCGGCGCTACGCAGGAAACGCCTCGTTCAACTCTGCGCCCGTGAAACGCAGTTGGGAGGGCAGCTGCGGGTCCAGGAGGAACACCATGTCGGGCGTAGAGATCTGCGCGAGAAGGCTGCGATGGATGGCATAGGTGGGCATTCCGAGGCCCCCTGCGCCCACCGACGCGCTCAGCGCCTGCGCGGAGGTGAACAGGGGGATTATGTGCTCGCCCCCTACCACGTAGTCTTGCAAGGCCAACACGTTGCTGGTCAGTTCAGGCTGCGTGGCGAGCACCACGATCGGCATCTCCGGTACGCAGCGGCGAACCTCTTCGAGTCTGGTTGCTACCATCGATCCTCCCGCGTTCCTGCGCGCCCGCGCATCGTAACTCCGAGCGTCGACCGCCGCGAGCTTCCCAACGGAGGTACCCGCCCGACCCGGCCGTAGACGACGCGGGCGTCGGTCGCTCGTCAGCCGGTGGGATGAACACGGTGTTCCTCCCCAACCAGCACCGATGCCGCCGGGTCGAGTGCCTCGCTGTCAGCTCTACAGACCCGACCCGGTATTCTTCGACATCCGAACCCTCCGTGTGGCCGGCCACCGTAGTTCGGTTGTAGCTCGTCAAACGAGAGCCAGTGTGCGCCGTGCGCGCCGAACTCGTGGGATGTGTCATCATCCAGCGACTTCGGACGCTCCAGCGCGCCGAACTCGTGGGATGTGTCGTCATCCAGCGACTTCGGACGCTCCAGCGCGCCGAACTCCAGGGATGTGTCATCATCCAACGACTTCGGACGCCCGCCCAAGCTCGGGGTGTCACCTGCGCGCTGGCCCACCTGCTTGCGACCCCGGAGCGCGCTGAGGTAGCCTCGCCCCCATGAAGGTCATCGGCGCGGGATTCGGTCGCACGGGCACCCTGACGCTCAAGCTCGCCCTCGAGGAGCTCGGCTTCGGCCCGTGCTACCACATGGCAGAGGTGTTCTCGCATCCGTCGCACGTGCCGGTTTGGGAGGCGGCGACCCGGGGCGAGCCGGTTGATTGGGCGGCGTTGTTCGACGGGTGGGGCGCCACGGTCGACTGGCCCGCATGCGCCTTTCATGGCGAGATCCTGGCGAGTCATCCCGAGGCGAAGGTCGTCCTCGGGGTCCGCGATCCGGAGCGGTGGTACCAGAGCTGCCGGAGCACGATCTACCTGCCGGGACACCTGTTTCCGTTGAGCGTGGTGTTGCCACGGCTTCCGGGCATGGGGCGGGTGTCGCGCATGGCGGTGGAACTCATCTGGCGGAAGACGTTCGGCGGCCGGTTCGAAGACAAGGCGCACGCGATTCGTGTGTACCAGGAACACATCGACGCCGCCCGACGCGACGTGCCGCCCGAGAAGCTCCTGGTGTTCGATGTGCGTGATGGCTGGGCGCCGCTGTGTGCTTTCCTCGGCGTGCCGGTCCCGTCACGCCCCTTTCCCCACGCAAACGACGGGGTGACCGCGCGGCGGGCCATCCTGGCGATGAACGTGATGGCGTGGGGCGTGTTGCTGCTTCCGGTGGTCGGGCTCCTCTGGTGGGCGTCGAGCTGATTTCCGAGCTTCCCTACGCGGGTGACACCCGGGCCAAGAACTTGTCACACACCTCACCAATCGCCACGCCATCCAATGTGGCCGTGCCGCACCCGTCGCAGACCTGCGGCGTCCAGGTGACCACGAGCGTCGCGTCGCCCACCAACATCCAGCCGCCCCAGGGCTCCTCCGCGCACGACGTGTCGGGGTACGCCTCGGCAATCAGGCAGTATTCACCGGGTTCGCCTTCGTCGGGGGTGGCGTCGTACCTGCCATGCATCGTATAGGACACGCCGGGCACAAACGTCTCCACCGTCTGGACATCCCACACGCCGCCACGCTCCGGGAACGGGTACCCGCGCAGGTCGAGGCGGAAGTGCCGATCGATCGACGCCGCACCGCTCGCGTCCTGCGTGTACGCCGAGATGCCGTCGAACGCTACGTCGTACCATGACAGGTAGGAGTCCACGTAGTGGACGGAATCGCCCTCCTCGGCCTCGTACTCGTTCCCGTCGCCGCCATACGCCTCGGTGTGGGTCCAGCGCCCCTCCCAGGAGACCCCGTCCGTCACGCACGCGCCCGACCATGTCTCGGTCCCGTCGCCGGTGGCGGCGGTAGGACATCCCCAATCCCTGGCGTAGTCGTTGAAGTCGAGAGACAGCATGAATACGTCGCGGTGGTTGGGCCCGTACAAGCTGGTCAGGGACGACAAGGTCGCGGCGTCCACGTGCCGCGGATCCGTGAGATTGCACTCGAGTGCGGGCGGCTCCCAAGCGGCGGGCAGGTCGGTATCCCCCGTGTCCCGCGAGTCGTTGGTGAGGTTGGTGTCGTTCGGCGGCTTGTCCAACCCGCAGGCGAGCAGGAGGAACATGTCAGCCCCGCCCCGCCAACGCCGCCTCGATCCGCAACAGGCTGTCGCGGATCTCGCGCAGCAGCTGATCGTCCGCCGGCGCAGGGACGGCCGGTTTGGCGCCGAGGGTGATCTCGTCGTGCCGCGTGATGATCGCGCCGCGGAACGCCTCCGCGTCCTTGACCCCGATGAGGATCGCGCTCGACCCGGTCTGCCCACCTCCCGCGGTCTCCACCTTCAACGTCGAGATGCCCAGCGCGTCGAGCACGGGGCCGGAATGCAGGGAGACATCCTGGATCTTGTCGAGCGGGATGTTCATCTCACGGCGAAACCACACCCCGTGCCGGTAGACGAGGCTCCGCTCGCCGAGGCGGGCCTCGATGGTGGGAAAGTACAGGTTCGCCCAGATCGGCCCCACCACTACCAACACTGGCAACGCGAGGATGCCGACCATCGTGGCGGTCAGCGCGAAGGCGATCTGGAGGACCAGGTACACCTTGAGCTTGGGGTCGAAGGTGGCGAGGACGTCGTTCTTGGCCATCGTGTGCTCCGGTCGGTGGCGGACCGAGCGCGAGTCTACAACAGCCGGCCCGCGCGAGGCGCCCGGCGGGCGCGTGCCCGCGTGAGCGGGCGCGCGGTTCGGCGCCTCCGGGCGCACGCCCGGACCGCGCCAACCGAGGCGCTCCGCGCCGAGTCCAGAGGGGGCCGACCCGGCGCCTCGCCGGGGCGCGCCCAAGCGTTGATGCCCTACCGCTCGATCCGCACACCCACGAGCGGGATGAAGCTCGGCCCCGCTACGGGCGCGCTGGCGTCGTAGTCGTAGCGGTAGGCGAGGTACATGACGTTGCTCACCTCGGGCACCCACCAGAGCTCGGCGTACGCCGTGACTTGGATCAGGCGGGTGTGGAAGGTTTTCTCCAGGTGGGCGTCGACCTTCTGATACGGGGCGTACCGCGCCGAGTTGCGCGGGCCGTACAGGGGTGTGTAGGTGTCGGACGCGGCCTGGTACAGACCGTCCTCGACCGGGGTGTAGGGCAGGCCTGCCGCGAGGCGGTAGCGCACGCCGACGTTCCAGGTGGGGTGGAAGGTCCAGCTCGCGGCGAGGTTTCCCGACCAGGGTTGGTCGTAGTCGAACACCTCGCCGTCGCGCGTGGCATGGCCGAACGCGAGGCCGACGCTGGCGAAGAAGCGGTCGCGGATGCGGTAGCGGCTGGTGACCTCGACGCCCCAGGCGGCGCCGATGACATCGCTGCGGAGCGAGCCGTCCAGCTCGGTGAGGAACAGGCCGTCCATACGCTTGGCCCAGCCGTCTACGCCCACTTCCCAGCGGCCGGCGATGGCGTGGTCGAAGCCGAGCGCGATCTGCTGGGCGCGCGAGGGGCCGGCGTCGGGGGCGCCGATGTCGGGCGCGAGTTGGGAGACGGTCGGATATTGGGTGTATTGGCCGATGCCGAACCGGGCGCGGGTGTCGGGGCCGACGGTCCACCGGGCGAGGAAGCGCGGGTCGACGGTGGGGGCGCCCGTGCCGCCGCCGGTCAGCGTGTCGAAGCCGACGCGCACACCCGGCACGAGCCGCACGGGGCCGAGCTCGAAGCGCCCCTCGACGTAGGCGCCGCCGGTGAGCCGGGCCTGCTCGACGTTGGTGTTCACGCCGCGAGCGAGCAGGGCGGCCTCGCGTGCCACCTCGGGCCATGCTTGGGTGGTCTCGGAGAGGACGCGGGTGTTCGACCCCTTGACCTCCAGGCCGTAGGCGATGGAGACCGCGTCGATCGGGGCGGTGACGAGGTCCTCGCGGAGCTGGAGCGACTGCTCGTGGAGGACCTCGGACGCCGAGGGGAGCGTGCCCGTGACGTTGTAGTCGACGAAGGCGAGCACGCCGTCGGTGCGCGTGCGGCCGAAGCGCTCGCGATGGACGACGGCGGCCACGTGGTACTGCTGGTCGAAATCGAACTTGGGGTTGGTCTCCTGCTCCCAACCGACCAACTCGGTCGGCTCGCCGGAGTAGCGTGTGTAGGCGTCCCCGGCGCCGAACGCGAGCAGGCCCCACTGGCGCCCCTCGCCGGGGGTGTACTCGGCGCGGGCGAAGTAGTCCCAGAACTGCGGAAAGACGGTGTACTGCTCGTCGTCACGCGAGAACGCGTCGAGGTAGGAGCGCCGCCCGCTGGCGCGCAGGACCCACTTCTTGCCGAGCGGCACCCGGACCTCGGCACCGCCCATCACGAGGTTGAGGTTGACGGTGCCACGTACGCCGTCGGGTCGGTCCCAACGCGACTTGGTCTCCACGATGCCACCGGTCGCGCCGCCCCAATTCGCCCCGTAGGTGCTGGGCCAGAGCGTCAGCTCGTCCAGCATGCGGGTGTGGAACACCGACGAGTAGCCGTTGAAGTGGAACAGGTAGGGGAGATCGATGCCGTCGAGCAGGAAGCGGTTCTCGCCCGGGGCCGCGCCGCGGATCGAGATGTCACCGGCCTTGGGAGAGTACTCGGGCGTGATGGACACGCCGGGGAGCGACTGGACGAGCCGCACCGGATCCTCGAAGGTGCCGGGCGTGCGCTCGACACGCTCGCGGTCGAGCGAGGTGACGCTCACGACGGGATCGTCGCGCCGCGCCTCGACCACGATCTCGAGCGCGCCGGACTCCGGGAACAGGCGCACGCGCCAGTCGACATCGTCGGGGAGGGCGAAGGTGGCGTCCATGAAGCCGGGCGCACGGAAGGTGACCGGCGTGCCGACGGGCAGATCGAGCGCGAACCGGCCCTTGGGGTCCGTCGTGACCGTAGCGCCGTTGGCGAGCACCTCGGCGCCGACGACGGGCAGGCCGGTGCTCTGATCGACGACCCGGCCCTCGAGCGGGGCGGCGGACGCCAGCGCGACGAGCACGATCAGGGCCACGGCGCCCCCGTGAGCAGCACGCGCGCGCCGATCGCGTCGTCGAGGCCACACCGGCCGTCCGCGAGGGCGTCGGCGTCGAACGGATCGAGGCCACACACGACATCGCCGGTGTCGGTGTCGGCGGCGGCGACCACGTCGGTGAGCACGAGGCCGGCGCGGTTCTCGGCGGCGGTGAGCGTCGCGAGGTAGCGGCCCTCGCCGGGCACCTGGACGTCGATGGGGAGGAGGCGCCCGCCGACCGCGAGGTAGGGGCCGGCGTCGGTCCCGACGTCGAGGAAGGACCAGGTGTTGCCGCCCCGCCCGTCGAGCGTGAGCCCTACGATCGTGACCAGACCGGTGTCCTCGGGCTCCGCGTCCGCGACGACGCCGTCCTCGTCGGGCGCGGGCAGGATCGACCAGTCCGCGGCGTTCGGGCCGGTCTCCGTGAAGGTGCCGCCCGAGGCCATCCAGCGGGTGACGGCGTCGGTCCCGACGGCGAGCGAGAGGGCGGCGGTGGCACCGTCGAACGTGCGGGAGAAGCCGGTCATCGCTGGAACCACGGCGTCGTCGCTCACGACGAGCTCGCCCTGCTCGGTCGCCTCCGCGCCCTCGACCACGACCCGCGCCGTGAAGGGCGGCGCGGGCGCCTCGGTGACCACCTCGCCGTCGATGCTCCAGGTGACGACCGGCGCGGTGCGGTGGAACGCGCCTTCGCCCGACCACACCAGGGCCCGCAGGGCGCCGGAGTCGGCCGCCAACCCGACGAGCCGGAACCCGTCGAGATCCTTGCGGGTCTCGTCAAAGGTGGGGGTGCAGGCGAGGAGGACGATGAAGAGCACGGGCGCCTCTAACGGGGCGCGGGGATCGCCGTTGTCTGCGTCATGTCACCGGGCGGGCGCGTACGAGGACGCGCGCTCGGCACGGCGAACGCGGGGCCCTGTGAAGTCTTGTCCCGAACCGCGCCCCCCCGTTGGCCTGGGTCGCGGAGTTTGTCAGTACCCCCCCGCCCGCTAGGAGTTGGCAGCGGCACGGCGCAAGCCGGTGCGTGGGACACGTGACCGCATAGGGGTTGGGGTGTGAACGACCTTTGCGGTTCACGTTCACCGGTCGGTCTGGTATCCCCCAACTCGGCTCTCTTCCTCGCGAAGAGAGACCTGGAGTCCCATGTTGCGTTCCCTCGCCGTCCTCCTCGGCCTCCTCACCGTCTCCCCCGCCCTGGCCCACGATGGCCACCACGGCGCCGACCACAACCAGATCGATGGCGTCCGCTTCGATCTGCACGGCAACATCGACCGCTGGAGCGTGTTCGGCGCGGGTGGCCGCGTCGAGTTCGCCATCGTCCCCGACGGGTTCATCGGCGGGAGCCGGGTGAACGACGAGCTCGCGTTGAGCTTCGGCGCCGACATCTTCTTCGTGCCGCTCTACTGGGGCAACGACTACTACAGCGGCGGCGCCTACGTGATCCCCATCGGCGCGGTGCAGTGGAACTTCTACCTGGGTGACCATTGGTCGGTGTTCCCCGAGGTCGGTATCGCGGTGCACATCGGGTTTCGCAACGACAGCTGGTACGACAAGCACGGGCGCGGGTACGGCTGGGTCTACGCCGAGCCCGACGTCGGCATCGGCGCCCGCTACCACTTCAACAACGACGTCGCGTTGCTGATGCGCATCAGCACCCCCGGCGGCGTGCAGCTGGGCGTGGTCTTCTAGCCACCCACGAGCGGGGCTACTCCTGGCCCCCGAGCACGGCGACTTCGAGGGTGCCCGACACGGTCCCGCCCTCTTCGAGCGAGATCGTGTCGAAGCGGATGCTCCCGAACCCGAGCCAGGCGGCGGTGCTCCACTGGCCGCCGGTGTCGGGCGAGTTGTAGAGCAGCAGCCCTTCGGCGAGCGCCCCGTCCATCGGGATGTCGACGCCCGCCACGAGCGCCTCGGGCTGGAGCGTGACGTAAGGCGCCAGGTACGTGTTGTCCGCGAGGGTGCTGATGGTCAGCCAGAGCGCGGTGCCGTCGCCCACCCAGCCCGCGGTCACGCCGTCGGCGGTGGTCGGGTACGGCACGTCGCGGATGACGTAGTCGACGGTGACGTCGCCCTCGTTGAGCAGGTCGCCGCCGGGGTAGCTGCCCCAGGTCGTCGTGAAGTCGACACGCACGGTGCCGACGCTGGTCCAGCACGGGTTGCCGCGCAGGGCGGCGGGGGACACGGGATCGCCGATGGCGGCCTCGATGTCGGCGCGGCGGTCGGCCACGATGTCGCGCAGATCCCCGATGGCCTGGCGCTGCTCTCGCGTGGAGACGCCCTGGAGCAGATCCTTCCAGTCGTCGACGCGGTCCAGACGCGCGTCCTCGTCCCACGCCTCGTCCAGGAGCCGCTGGAGGGCGGCCTCGTAGCGGTCCTTGCCCTCGGGGTGCTGGATGAGGCGGTGCGCGAGCGCGCTCACCGTCGCGACCCACACGGGCTCGCCGGGGCCGAAGGGCTCGGCGCGGTCGAACGCGGCGTCGGGGCCGCTCGCGATGAACTCGAGCCGGCCGTCCTCCGGCGCCGCGTACACGTAGAAGTTGTTGGTGTTGCCGTTGTACCCGTCCCAATGGCCGGCCACGGACTCGGCGGCCCAGAAGGTGAAGTACGCGTCGAGGTCGAGCACCGCGTCGAGCGCGTCGAGGAGCTCGTCATCGTCGGCTTCGAGCGCGGTGAGCACCGCCCGGGGCTCCGCGCCGAGGCTCTCGTCGTTCTCGCCCTCGAACGTCTCGACCCACTCCGCGCGGAAATCGGAGAGCGCGCCCTCGTACATCACACCCGGCGCGGCCCCGCGCACCCGCGTCACCAGGGCCTCGTCGATGGCCTCGGTGTGGTCGTAGATGCCCATGTCCACGCCGTTGACGGTCACGTGCGCGAGCGAGCACCGCGGCGCCACGAGCCCCGCGTCCGCGAACCAGCCGTGCGCAAGGCAGGTGCGGAGCCGGCTCGCATCCTGGTTGTTGTTGTTGAACACGAGCTTCTCCAGCCCGTGGAAGCGCGCGTCGGGCGTGGCGTGGTCGACGCTGATGCGGAGGCTGGGCCGCTCTGTCGAGAGCGAGCCGATCAGCCCCTTCTTGCGCACCCCGACGGTGCCCATCGCCTCGCCGTCGAACGTGACCTCGGCATCGAACCACGTGTACGGGCTCTCCCACGGCCCCTCGAAGCAGCCGTCGCCGAGCAGATCGTAGTAGCTGCGCTCCTGCACACGGAGGGCGTCCCAGTCGTCGGGATCGAGGGTGATCGCGACCTCGTGGAGCACGTCGGGATCGTAGAGCGCGGCGGCGTCATCGGGCGCGGGGGGAGCGGTGTCCTCGTCGTCGGGGTGGCCGCCGACGATGGGCGTGGCGGTGCAGGCGAGGAGGAGGAGGAGCATGGGGTCTGTTTGACACGGGGGGAGGGGGAGGGGGGAAGGGAATCTGCTCGTCCTCGCGATTGCCCACCGCCGCGCTCCCCCTCGCTCCCGACGCCCCCTCGGGCTACCCCGCCCGCATGTGGCTCCTCCTGCTCTCCCTCGCCCGCGCGATCGCGGCCCCCCTCGAACCCACCGAGGACTACGGCACCTGGGCCGCCGCCGCGCCCGTCGTCGCGCACCCCGAGCCCGCCTACCAGTTCGCGGCCGAGCTTCACCACGCGATCGCGCCCCTCGTGGCCGCGCGCCCCGGCGTGATCCGGCCGTTCCGGGTCGGGACCACCACGCAGGACCGCCCGATCTGGGGGTTCCGCGTCTCGCGCCCCGGTGAGGCGCCGGCGAAGAAGCTCCTCGTGTTCGCCAACATCCATGCGCTCGAGTGGGTGCCGTCGGAGATCGCGGTCGCGTTCCTGACGGAGATCGTGGCGAATCCGCCCGAGGGCGTCGAGATCACGGTGATCCCCTCGCTCAACCCCGACGGGCGCGCCAAGGTCGAGGCCGACCTGCTTGCGGGCGAGAACAAGTACCGCCGGGGCAACGCAGAGAATGTCGACTTGAACCGTGACTTTCCGGTGAACCGCGAGGCGAAGGCGGTGTGGCGGCATCTCCTGCCGAGCCGGTACGCGACCAGCCCGGCGCCGCTGTCCCAGCCCGAGTCCCGCGCGCTCGACGCGCTCGCGGCGGCCGAGCGGTTCGACGTGGCGGTGTCGCTGCACAGCTTCGGCGGGTTCCTCTACTACCCGTGGGCCGGGCTGTGGGAGCGGCCCGACGACTGGGCCGAGATGCACCGGCTCGGGGTGGTGATGCAGTCGGCCATGGGCGCGCACGCCTACAAGCCGCGGCAGCTGGCGCGGTGGGGGTTCTTCTTCCGCGGGCACGGGATGGAGATCGACCACCTCTACGGCACCTACGGCACGAAGTCCTTCCTGATCGAGACCACGCGGTCGGGCCTCTCGCCGTTCCGCCCGAAGGACTGGGGCAACCATTTTCGCTGGTACAACCCCAAGGAACCCGAGCGGCACGTCCGCGAGGGGCTCCGGGCGCTCCGCGCGCTCGCCCACGAGGTCGGCGGGCACCTCGGGTAGGGCACGTGGACCGGCGGGGAACCGGCTCCCGCCGCCGAAAGCGACACGCGTTGACGCGCGCTGCCCCTTGACGTTTGCCTCGCGGTGATAACAGGTGGCCCGCCCTTCCTGCCTCACCCTTCCAGCCGCGCCCCTCCGCGGCACGCCTCCAAGCAACGGTAGCAATCGATGATCACTGTCGAAGGCCTCACCCACTACTACGGGGAGCGCCGCGCCATCGAGGACATCCGGTTCGAGATCTCGAAGAACGAGATCGTCGGGTTCCTCGGGCTCAACGGCGCGGGCAAGAGCACGACGCTCCGCATCCTCGCGGGCCTGCTCGTCCCCTCCGCCGGCTCGATCACGGTCGACGGCGTGGACCTCGTGTCCGCCGGCGCCATCTCCCGCGCGAGCATCGGGTACCTGCCCGAAGATCCGCCGCTCTACAAGGAGATGACCGTCCGCGAGTTCGTCGCCTTCTGCGGCGAGCTCAAGGGGCTCGACGCGGCCACGGTCACCAGCCGCCTCGATGGCGTGCTCAAGATCGCGCAGCTCACGCACGTGCAGCACCGCGTCATCCAGGAGCTCTCGCACGGCTACCGGAAGCGCTGCGGCATCGCCCAGGCGATCATCCACAAGCCGAAGCTGGTCATCCTCGACGAGCCGATCAGCGGCCTCGATCCCCGCCAGATCGTCGAGATGCGCCAGGTCATCCGCGAGCTGGCGAAGGACTGCACGGTCCTCATCTCCAGCCACATCCTCGGCGAGATCTCCGAGACCTGTGACCGCATCCTCGTGCTCGCCGGCGGCAAGATCGTCGCGCAGGGCACCGAGGCCGAGCTGGCCGCACGTGCGGGCGGTGTGGGCGCGCGGCTCACCCTGGTCGTGCGCGGCAGCGCGGCGGCGATCGACGCGGCGCTCACCGCGGGCGCCGGCGTCCTCCGCTACGACAAGCACGAGGAGCCGGGCGGTCTGTGGCGCCTGCACGTTTCCCTCACGACGGACGGTCGGGAGGAGCTCGTCACCAATCTGGTCAAGGCCGGCGTCGGCATCCGCAAGATGACGGAGGACGAGTCGGAGCTCGAGCAGATCTTCCTCGGTCTGACCCAGGGGGCATCGGCATGAAAGGCATCCTCCTCGTCGCGAAGCGCGACTTCTGGGCCTACATCAACACGGTCTGGGGCTGGGCGATCCTCGCGCTCGCGCTCCTCATCGACGGCCTGCTGTTCAACGTCTTCGGCCTCACGGGCGCCGCCCGCTACTCGGCCGAGGTGCTGAACCAGTTCATCTACCTCACCGGCGGCGTGGTGCTCGCCGTGTCGATCTTCATCACGATGCGCCTGTTCGCCGAAGAGCGGCAGACCGGCACCATCGTGCTGCTCGACAGCTCGCCGCTCTCCGAGGGCCAGATCGTCTTCGGCAAGTACCTCTCGGGGATGGCGTTCCTCACCGTCTTTGCGCTCTGCACCAGCTTCATGCCGGCGATGATCTTCGTGAACGGCAAGGTGAGCATCGAGCAGATCGCCGTGGGCTACTTCGGCCTGTTGCTCATGGGCTCGGCCGCCATCGCGCTCGGCACCTGGGCGAGCTCGATCTCGCGCAACCAGCTGCTCGCGGGCGTCATCTCCACCGTCATCACGGTCTTCTTCGTGATGTGCTGGATGCTGGCCCGCGTCGTGGATCCGCCCTTCAAGGCGATCATCAGCTACGTCGCCTTCTACGACAAGCAGCTCCAGCCCTTCCAGGACGGCCGGATCGACACCTCGGGGGTCTTCTTCTTCGTGTCGATCACCTTCGCCTTCCTCCTCCTCGCCAACCGCTCCTTGATCGCCCGGAGGTGGGAATGAGCCCGTCCGGCATCTCGTACCTGATCGGCTTCTTCGCCATCTTCCTCGCCGAGCGCATGTTCGGCGGGAACGATGTCGTCCGCTGGTCCCTCCTCGGCATCGGCGGCCTGCTCGCGCTCGGCGCCGTCGCGCTGCGCGCCACCACCCTTTCCAAGCACCCCGCGGCCACCAAGACCGCGCTCGGGTTCTACGTCCTCTCGCTCTCGTCGCTCGCGCTCTACGTCGCGGGTGGCAAGGCCGTGGTGGACGGGCTCGGACTCTCCGCTGAGTCCGCCGAGCACATGCGCACCGCGCTCCAGGTGCTCGCGCCGCTCGTGTGGTTCATCGGCGCGCTGCCGGCGCTCGCGATCGACCGCACGCTGAACACGAGCCCCCAGAGCGTGCACCCCCGCCGCCTCCAGACCGCCATCGAAGGCGGCCTGATCCTGGCGTTCGGCCTCGCCATGTTGTTCCCGATGAACTGGCTGGCGAAGGAGTACAACGAGCGCTTCGACTACGGGTTCTTCAAGACCACCGCGGTGGGCGAGTCCACCCGGTCGATCGTGGACAACCTGACCGAGCCCATCCGCGTCGTGTTGTTCTTCCCCGCGTCGAGCGAGGTGCTGCGCGAGGTCGAGCCGTACTTCTCCAGCCTCGAGGGCCCCAACGTCAGCGTCGAGATCATGGATCACGCGATGGCGCCGGAGCTCGCCAAGGAGTGGAAGGTCAAGGACAACGGCAGCGTCGCGTTCGTGCGCGGGGAAGCCGTGGAGACCCTCAAGCTCGGCGACAAGCTGGACAGCGCCCGCAAGGAGCTCCGCAAGCTCGACAGCAAGGTGCAGACCGCGCTGCTCAAGCTCTCGCGCGACAAGCGCACCGCGTACTTCACCGTGGGCCACGAAGAGGCCTACTGGAAGGGCGCCGCCTCCGAAGAGGAGAACACCGACACCTTGAAGAAGGCCATCGAAGGCCTCAACTTCAAGGTCAAGGAGCTCGGCGTGGACGACGGCCTGGCCCAGGCCATCCCGGACGACGCGGCGGTGGTGTTCATCACGGGGCCCAAGCGCCCCTTCCTCGACGAAGAGATCAACGCGCTCAAGGAGTACCGGGATCGCGGCGGCGCCGTGTTCCTCATGCTCGAGCCGAGCGACACGCCGGATCCGGCGCTCGCCGCGCTGTTCGGCGTGCAGTACACGTCGAGCCCCGTGCTCTCCGACAAGGCCTTCCTCCGGGTCACCGGCGGCCTGTCCGACCGCGCGTTCGTCGGCACCAACAAGTACAGCTCGCACGAGTCGGTCACGACGCTCTCCAAGAACGCCGCCCAGGCCACGTTCATCACGCCCCAGACCGGCGCGGTGAAGGAGCTCGAGGGTGAGCACGCCGGCAAGGTGACCGTGACCGTGAAGGGCATGCCCGACTGGTTCGCGGACACCAACGGCAACTACGAGTTCGACAAGGACGCCGAGAAGCGCGGCGCCGGGTACGACCTCGCGGCCGTCGTGGCCGGGCCGTCCAGCGGCGACAAGGAGTGGCGCGCGGCCGTGGTGGCCGACACCACCTGGGCGTCCAACACCTTCATCCGCAACGCGGCCAACGCGTACTACCTCGTCGACACGCTCGGCTGGCTCACCCAGGACCCCGCGCTCTCCGGTGAAGTGGAGAACGAGGAGGACGTGAAGATCCAGCACACCAAGGAAGGCGAGGCGGTGTGGTTCTACGGGACGAGCGCGCTCGTGCCCGCGCTGGTCTTCTTCGGCGGCATGGTCCGCGTGAACAGCCGCCGCCGCAAGGGGAACGCATGAACAAGTCCGTCATCGTCTTCGCGGGATTGCTCGTGCTCTCCCTGGGCGGCGCCTGGATGCGCTACACGGGCGGGGAAGAGACCCAGAAGGAAGGCGTCGTGCTGATCGACGCCAAGGCGACCGAGCTCGAGAAGGTGGTCTACACCTCGCCAGAGCTCACGGTCACGTTCGAGCTGCGCACCGACGACTTCGGCCGCTACGGCTGGATCACCGTCGAGGATCGCAAGAAGAAGGGCAAGGACGACGCAATTCCGGTCGAGGCCAAGGTGACCCGCTTCAAGACGGGCGTGGCGGCCGACAAGGTGGTCGAGGCGTTCGCGCCGATGGTCGGGCTCCGCAAGCTCGAGAACGTCGACGACACCCAGCTCACGTCGTTCGGGCTCAAGGAGTCCGACACCACGGTCACCATCTCGGCCGGCGGCAAGACCACCACCTTCGAGCTCGGCGGGGAGACCTACGGCACGAAGGACCGCTACGCCAAGAACCAGGGCGACGGCAAGGTCTACGTCATCGACGACGAGCCGTTCAAGACGCTCAAGTTCGCCGCGACCCGGCTGCCCGAGCGCGGCCTGACCGCGAGCAAGGTCGAGCAGATCGAGGGCCTGTCCCTCGGCGTCGGCGCGACCAACGCGTCGTGGACGCAGAAGAACAAGGACGACAAGGCCGCCGCGTACTGGGAGCGCACCGAGGCTGCTGGCGCGGCTGCGTCCGGCAAGGACGAGACCTTCGGCAACTGGATCGACAAGGCGCTCAAGCTCAAGAGCACGGCCTACGTGCAGGACGGCGAGGCCCCTGCGGAGCTGGTGCCCGGCTTCGATCTGACCGTGCGCGCCGCCGGCCAGAAGCCGGAGACCATCCAGCTGCTCCAGGGCGGCGAGGACTGGTACGCCAAGTCGGAGTCCACCCGCGGCCTCGTGAAGCTGTCGCGCGGCCCCGCCAAGGATGCCGCCGAGGACGCGAAGGACGTGGTCGAGGGCAAGGAGCCCCCGCCCGACGCGCCGCCCGCCCCGGGCACCGCCGAGGCTGGTGGCGCCATGCCGCCCGGAATGGGCAGCCCCCACGGTGGCCCCCTCGGAGGGCCGCCCGGTGGGGCCCCCGGAATGATGCCGCCGGGCCGCCCGCCGCCCCCGCCGCCGGCCCCGAAGTAGCCCCCTCTCGTGACGCGAGCGCCGCCCCTCCCCGGGCGGCGTTCTTCGTTTTGCACGGACGGCCCGCCTGGTGCACCATTGCCGCATGAAGCTCTTCATCTGCGCCGACATGGAAGGCGCCACCGGCATCGTGCACCGCGACCAGCTCCTCGACGAGGGCGGCGCCCGCTACGTGGCGGGGTGCCGGAGCCTCACCGCCGACATCAACGCCGCCATCGAGGGCGCGATCGAGGCCGGCTTCGACGAGGTGGTCATCTCCGAGGGGCACGCGCACATGCGCAACGTGGTGCTGGAGGAGCTCCACCCCGCCGCGCGCCTCATCCGCGGGCCCGCCACCTTCGTGAACAAGCCGCTCTGCCAGATCGCGGGGCTCGACGCGTCGTTCCAGCTCGCGTTCTTCCTCGGCTTCCACAGCCGCGCAGGCACCCCCGGGGGGCTGCTCTCGCACACGTGGGCGGGGTCGATCGTCCACGAGATCACCGTCAACGGGAAGGTGTTCGGGGAGACGGCGATCAACGCCGCGATCTGCGGCGCGTTCGGCGTGCCCGTGGGGCTCGTGTGCGGCGCCGACGACGTGGCGCGCGAGGCCACGGTCGACCTCGGGAACGTCGAGGTGGCCGTCACCAAGAAGGCGATGGGCTTCAACATCGCGGAGTGTTGGGGGCCGAAGGCGACGCACGGCATCATCCGCGCCGCCGCCCTCCGCGCCGCGAAGCGCTACCTCGCGGACGACTTCGCCCCCTTCCACGTCGGCACGCCCGTGGTCGCCGAGCTCGAGACGCACCGGCGCGAGATGGCCGAGCGGATGGGCGTGGTGGCCGGCCTGGAGCGCATCGGGCCCCGCCGCGTCCGCGCGATCGCGGACCGCCCGGACGTGGCGCTCTCGATGTTGTGGCACGCGGTGACCGAGGCCTTCCACGAGCCGGCGGGCTGGTTGAAGTAGGTTTTCTCCCCGGAGCGCGCCTCCCCGCCGCACGGTGGCTAGATCCGCGGCTTCGGGGGGCTCGTGACCCAGGATCCGCTCATCCTTCTCGTCGAGGACGGGGAGGACGACATCGAGCTGGCGCAGATGGCGCTCCGCGAGAGCGGCTACCCGCATCGCCTCCGCATCGTGCGCGACGGGAAGGAGGCAGTCGCGTACCTCCACAGCGACGAGACGTTCGCGGAGGTCCCCGCCGTCGTGCTGCTCGACATGAACCTGCCGTTTCTGGACGGGCGCACCGTGTTGTCCGAGCTCCGCGGGAGCCCGTGCACCGCCCGCGTGCCGGTCGTCATCCTGAGCAGCTCGCGTCTCGAGCAGGACGTGCTCGACGCCTACACCCTCGGGGCCAACTCCTACGTGCAGAAGCCGTTGGACTTCGGCGCGTTCCGCGCCGGCGTCTCGGTGTTGCTGACCTCGTGGTTGCGGCTGAACGTCCCCGCGCGCGCGGAGGGCGCGGTATCGGAGCGCGGTCCGCTGCCCCGCGTGCGCACGCCTTCCGTCGGGAAGGACGGCGCCGTGCAGGGTGCCGAGATCGTCGTGGTGGACGCGACCGCGGCCGACCGGGCCGCCACGATCGGGGCGCTACGAGAGGTGGTCGGGACCGAGACCATCGTGGGCCTCTCGACCTTCCGCGAGGTTGCGCAGGTGCTGCAACAATCGGGAGGGCCGCCCCCGCGCCTCAAGCCGGGCACCCCCCGCCTCCTGTTCGTGGACCCCGCGCTCCCCGACGGGGACGGCCGGGATCTCCTCCAGGCCATCCGCTATCGGTGCGATCACCACATCCTCATCGTCGTGTTCGCGCGCGAGTCCGAGCCCGCGTTCGTGAGCGAGTGCTACCGACTCAAGGTCAACAGCGTGGTGTGCAAGCCCGACGACCCCGAGGTGTACCGCGAGACCGTGCGCCTGCTGGGCCACTACTGGATCGTGATGAACGAGCGGCCGCCCCGCCCGGAGAGCACGCTGCGGCCGTACGCGACCCCGGGCTGACCCTACCGGCCTGCCCTTACCGGCCTGCCACCCAGGCGTCGTACCCGCCCACGATCGCGTCCGCGAGGTGATTCCCGATGACGTCGAGCCCCCTGGGCGAGAGGTGCACCAGGTCCCCCGAGCCGAGGCTGGTCTTGGACCAGGTGAGGGCCGAGCCGGCGCCGCCCATCGCGTCGTAGGCGCTCCAGAACGCGCAGCCCGCGGCCTTCGCGGCGGCGCGCTGACCCGCGACGAGGTTGCCCATGCCGGGGCGGGAGCGCGCGAGGCCGTCCGCCTCGTCGACGAAGCCCTGGTCGAGCGGGGTCACGACGAGGCAGGACGCGGTGGGGGCGCCCGCGCGGATCGTCGTGAGCGCGGCGGCGTAGATCGGCACGTAGCCGGCGCCCTTGCTCGTCGTGAGCACAGGGTAGCCGGCCTCGTTGCCGCCGAGCATGACCACCACAAGGTCGGGCGCGCGCGCGGCCATCTGCGTGGCGAGGTGCTCGCCCGCGAACGTGGTGAACGACTTGCTGCTCACGCCGATGACGCCGAGCGACTCCCACGTGGCGCCGGGCGCGCCCGACTCGAGCACGACGCCGTACATCGGCACGGCGCCGCCGCTCGCGCCCACGGTGAGCGTGGAGAAGCCGGCGGGCACATCCAGGGTGAAGCGGCGGTCCTCGGTGGTCGCGGACACGGCCGAGACGCGCAGCACCTCGCGGTCGTCCGCCTTCGCCCACACCGTGCCGTAGCCGGCGCCCGCCTGGTACCAGAGCTCGAGCCGCTTCTGCAGGCGGGTGGCCTTGGCGGTGTCGACGGCGCGGGTGGCCATCGAGGCCCCGCCGGGTGCGATCGCCACGATGCCGCCGAGCCCGTAGCGCCCCCCGGCCCCGCCGAGGAGGATGGTCCGGTAGAGCCACTCGCCGCGCCGCGTCGCCTCGACATCGCTGCGGCGGTTCCACCGGCCGTCGTTGGTGCCCGACACGAAGCCGGGCCCCGCGTCGCCGAAACGCGCGGCCAGCCGGGCGCGCACGGTGCGGCTGATGCCGTCGGCCGCGAGCGTGGAGTCGCCGTAGTGCAGCGCCCGCGCCACGCGCTTGCCCGCGGCGGCCTCGCGCAGGGCCTCGTAGTAGCGGCGCAGGTTGCCCGGGTCCTCGAGCGCGGTCGGGACACCCCGGGTCGTCGGCGCGTCCGCCGAGGCCGTGCCCGCGGAGAGGCCCGCGGCGAGCGCCAGGGCGCTCAGGAACGAGGCAAACGCGGCGAGGGAGAGGGCGTGTCGGGACATCTCGCCGCGCGTAACCCAGGCAGGGGGACGAGCGGATCGGCGCGGGGGAGGGGAGGGGTCGGGAGCCCGTGTTCGCGGTGCTTGCCCGCGCGCCACACCCTCGCGGGTTGACCTTCGGCCGCCGTCCGCGCACGATCCGCTCCTGTGCTTTCCGTTCGCGCTGTCTCCACGGGGCTGGTCCTCGCGCTCGTGTGCGCGGAGGGTGTCCTCCTCGTGCAACGAGGCCTCCCGACGGCCGGCCCCGGCGTCGTCATCGCGCCCGCCGTCACGCGGGTGGCCGCGTTCGCACCGGTGGCGGAAACGCGCGTCGAGCCCGGGTTCCTCGCCCACATGACGGCGGACGACATCGCGCGCGGCGTCTACGCCCTCGCGGCGGTGGAGGGCGCGGTCGCGCTCACGGATCCGCAGCGCGCCACGATCGGGCCCCTGCTGCGCGAGGGCGCGGACCTGCGCGCCCGCCTCGGCGAGCTGCGAGGGCGGCGCCGCGCCGCGCGGGAGGCCTGGATGATCCACGGGGCGGGGATCGTCAGCGCGCTGGGACCCGACCGGTCCGCTCTCTGGACCGCCGCGAAAGTGCCCACGACCCCCGGACCCCCCCGGGCGGGCCCCCGATGACACGCGCACAACTGCTCGATGGTGTGCTGGTGGCGCTGCTCGGCGTCGCCCTGGCGCAGGCCGTGCTGCTCGCGGCGGGTGGCGGCACGGTGCGGGCGTACGTTCCGTTGCTGGGCGCCGACGATCCGCCGGGCCAGCTCCAGGCCGACGGCGGGGCGGCGCGCGCGCTGGCGGCCAAGGCCGCGGTGGTCGGCGAGTTCGTCACCATCGAGGACCTTGCGCGCGGGGTGCTCGCGCTGGAGAACGGCTCCCTCCCGGGCGCCGCGCCGCTCACCGCCGCGGAGCGTGCCGCCCTCGCGCCGCTGGTGCGCCAGGCCGCCGAGGATCGGCTGGCGCTGCTCGCCGTAGAGGGGGAGATCGCCGCGGTCGAGGCGAGCCTGCAGGATCGCGCGCGTCGGATCGCAGAGACGTTGACACCCGAGCAGCGCGCCTGGATCGTCGCCCAACGGGACGTCGTGAGCGTGGGCGAGCTCGAGCAGGCCTACTGGGACGAGCTGCTCGCGCTCGGCGCGCCATGAGCCCGCCATTGAGCCCGCCTGTGAGCCGCCGTTGAGCCGCCTCCGCCTCGCCGCGCTCGTGGGCGCCCTCGCGCTCAACGTCCTCCTGGCGCTGGTCCCGGCGCGCCCCGCGCTCGCCTGGATCCACCCGGTCGCGCCCCCGCTCACGCACATCCCGGAGATGGGCGAGTCCGTCCTCGGCGCGTCCGCGGTCAGCAGCGCCGCGCCGGGCGCCCACGGCCACCATCCCCCCGGCCCGCCGGGCAACCATCCCCCCGGCCCCCCGCCCCTCCGCGGCCTCGCTGGGACCGTCGACTCGCTCGTGCGCGCCGTCGGCACCCCCGCCCAGCAGGCCGCGCTCGGCGAGCTGCGCGTGCTGGACCAGGCCGTGCTGCCCCACGCCCGCCGCGCGAGGACGCTGCGCCTCGCCGTGGAGGCCGACGCTGTCGCGATCGCAGAGGCGCTGGGCCCCGCGCGGGTGGGCGCCATCCTCGCGGACAAGGACGGCCTCTCCACGCGCATCGGGGAGGGGCGGGCCTGGGCGGCCGCCATCGAGCGGGTGGCGCGCCCATGATCCGGATCGCCCGCATGGGTCCGCCGCTCCTGCTCGTCGCGCTCGCCTTCCTCCCGCTCCTCGGCACGCTCGGGCAGCCCGGGAGCTTCATCGGCGATCCGCTCGGCGAGCTGCCGGTGAAGGTGTGGGTGTTCGAAAGTTTTGCCCGCATCGGCCTGCTCGGCGGGACGATGGACGTCGCCGGCTACCCGAACCTCGGCCCGCTCAACAACCCCGACCCGACGGGCACCCTCGTCACGATGGTCCTGCGCCCGCTCGTGGGCCGCGTGATGGCGTACAACCTGCTCGTGGTGGGCCAGCTCGCGGCGTCCATGCTCGCGGCGTGGGCGCTGGCCCGCGCGCTCGTCTCCGACGCCACCGCCGCCCTCGTCGCGGGCGTCGTGTTCGGCCTCTCCCCGCTGGTGCTCGCCTACGCGGTGACCGGCGCCGTCACCGACATCCTCAACCTGTGGCCGTACCCGCTCGCCATCCTCGGCTTCCTCCGCGCCGTGCGGGCCACGAACCACCACCGCGTCGTCACCTGGGGACTGTTCGGTGGTGCGATGGCGGGCCTCGGGTTCGTGACCTGCCCCTACAACTTCGTCGTCTTCGCGTCGATGCTCCTACCGGCGGCGGTGCTGCTTCCGTTCGCGCTCTGGAAAACTGAAAGCGCGACTCGGCGGACGGCAGTCGTGGCGATCGTCGCGATGGGGCTTGCGCTCGCCGTGGTCGGCGGAGGGGGTGCGCTCTACATCCGGGGGATCATGGACGCCCCGGACAGCCAGATGTCGGCGGCCGCGGTCACCGCCACCCGCCACGCGCCGCCCTACCCCTACCTAGTCCCCGGCCACCGGGATCGTTACGTCGCCTACCTCGCCGACTACGTCGCGATCGACAAGGGCGCGCTGATCGAGCGGACCACCGCCGCGCGCTTCTACCGGGCGTTCGCGCCGGGCGCCGTCGCCATCGGGCTCGCGTTGGTCGGGCTGCTCGTGGCGCCCCGTCGGCGGGCGGCGGCGGGCTGGGCGGGCGTGGCGTTGTTCTGCGCCGTGGCCTCGACCGGGCCCTTCCTGCCGGTCACAGGGAGGCTCGCGTTCGACACGCCGGTGAACGTGGCGTGGCTCCTCACCCAGCACGTGCTGCCCGGCGGCGACGTGATCCTCGAGCCGTTCCGGTACGCGCTCGCCGCCTCGCTCGCGCTCGCCATGGCCTCCGCGTACGGCGCGGCCGCCCTCACCCGGCGCCTCGGGGTGGCCGGCCCCGCGCTCGGCGTGGTCCTCCCGTTGCTCGTGCTGGTCGAGGTCGCGGCGGTGTCGCCGACGCCCTGGCCCGTCCCGACCGGCCCGCTCGACGCCCCGACGATCTACACCGAGCTCGACCGCTACCTGCCGCCCGGGCCGATCCTGGAGCTGCCCTACTTCGACCACGGCTCCGACCGCTTCTACCGCGAGCACTTCTTCCACCAGCTCCTGCACGGCCGGCCCATCGCCAACGAGGTCATCGGATTCGCGCCGCGCTACCTCACCGAGAACCAGTTCACGGCGAAGCTCCTCGGTATCGAGAAGCGCACCGGCGGCCTCAGGGTGACGGTCACCGCGCCCGACAAGGTGGAGGCCGATCGCGTTCGCCTCACGACGGACGGCTTCGTCGGCATCGTCGTGGACCCGCGCGGGTACGCCTCGCCGGCGCTGCTCGGGCAGGTCGAGACGCTGCTCACCCCGTTCGGGCCGCCGACCCGGGCGGGCGGGCGGTGGATCTACCCGCTCGCGCCGAGGCGGTGAGGGCGAGCGGTTAGCCTCGCGCATGCGAATCCTCTACGGGGTCGTGGGCGAGGGCATGGGCCACGCGACCCGCTCCCGCGTCGTCATCGATCACCTGCTCTCCCTCGGCCACCGGGTCGGCGTCGTCGCGAGTGATCGCGGCTTTCCCTTCCTCCGCGACACGTTCGCCGGCCGCGAGGGCTTCTCCATCCAGGAGATCCACGGCCTGCACCTCGACTACGAGGACAACGTGCTCTCCGTCGGCCGCAGCCTCGTCTCCAACCTCGGCGAGGCGCCGAAGGGCATCGTCCGGAACATCGCGACCTGGTTGGACACGGTGCTCGGCGACCTCGATCCGGACGTCGTCATCTCCGACTTCGAGAGCTGGGCCTGGTTCTACGGCCTCAACCAGCGCCTGCCGGTCATCTCCATCGACAACATGCAGATCATCAACCGCTGCTCCCATCCGAAGGAGATCACGCGGGACCCGAGCTTCCAGGTGGCGAAGGCGGCGGTGAAGGTCAAGCTGCCGATGGCGTGGCACTACGTCGTCACGACGTTTTTCTACCCCGAGGTGCGCAAGGAGCGGACCACGCTGGTGCCGCCCTTGCTGCGGCCCCCGATCCTGGCGGCGAAGCGGGAGCCCGGCGAGCACGTGCTGGTCTACCAGACCGGCACCAACAACCCCGGCCTCGTGCCCTTCCTGCAGCGCCTCCCGGGCTCCTTCCGCGTGTACGGCCTGGGCCTGGAGGGCGAGCGCGGGAACGTGTCGTTGCGGCCCTTCTCCGAGCAGGGCTTCGTCGACGATCTGCGCACGGCGCGGGCCGCGGTGGCCGGCGGCGGCTTCTCCTTGATGAGCGAGTGTGTGCACCTCGGCGTCCCGCTCTTCTCGGTGCCGATCGACGGGCAGTACGAGCAGGAGCTGAACGCGCGCTACCTCACCGAGCTCGGCTACGGCGACTGGGCGCCGCGCTTCGAGGAGGACCGCATCGCCGCCTTCCTCGCGAGCCCGCCCCGGCACACGGCCTATGTCCCCCAGGACAACCAACCCACGTTCGAGGCCGTGGATGGCCTCCTCGCGAGCCTCTGAACCGGTCGTTCCTGTACACTGGTCGCATGTGGAAAGTGGTCGTCGCGGTGGTGGTGCTCGTCGGGCTCGTCGCCTGCGCAGGGTTGCTCGGCGCGGGCTTCTACGGCTACACCGGGTACCGGGCGGACCGGGAGGCCGCGCTGCTCGTCGAGGCCTCCGCGGCCGCGAGCGCCGCCGAGGCCGCCGCCGAGATGGGCCGGGTGGACGCCACGCGCACCGATGGCCTCCTCGAGGCCCGCGCCGCCTACCTCGCCGGGGACCACACGCGCGCGGTCGACGCGTTCTCTGCCGTCCTCGAGGTCGACCCGTCCTCCGCCGAGGCCCGGCTCGGCCGCGGCCGCAGCTACGCGCGCCTGGAGCGGCTCGACCTCGCCGAGCAGGACCTGCGCCAGAGCACGCGCGAGGATCCCACCAACCGCGAGGGTTGGGAGAGCCTCGCGTGGGTGCTCACCCAGAGCGGGCGCGACACGGAGGCGGTCGACGCGCTCGATCGCCTCGTCGCGCTCGACGGCGAGAACCCGAAGCCCCTCCGCGACCGCGCGAACGCCCGCTACCGCACCGGCGACATCGCCGGGGCCCGCGAGGACGCCCGCCGGGCCTGCACGCTCGGGCTCGCGGACGGGTGCACGTTGGAGGAGAAGATCGTGGCGGCGACGGGGCGGTAGCGTCAGGGCGTGTCGCGCCTGCGCTTGAGCAACGCGACGATCCACGCGCAGGAACGCCCAGTTGGAAAATGGGCCCGGTGCGTCGCTTGCGCGAGGCACCGGGCCCTACCCGCCCCTTTCCCGTATGCGAGCGGATCCGTGGTTCGTCACCGCGGGTTCCGCTCCCGTGTCGAGCTGTCGGTGAGCCGACAGGGGCCGCTCGCGCCCCCGCCGCGCGCCGGCAGGCGGGCGGGTTTCGGGGAGGCGGCCCTCCACACGTGTTGCCACGTGGGAGGGCACGGCCAGCGCCCCTCGTGGGAGCGCGTGCAGACCGAGCCTGTGCGGCTTTGGCCTTGCTTGGTGGGTTTTTCGTGGATGTCAGAGAGCTGGAATCAGGACAGCTGGAATCAGGAGTGCTGGGAACAAGGATGTCAGGTCGACGCGACGAACGCCACGTCCGCGACCGGGTGGCCGTGCTCGACGAGCGCCTTTCGCAGGCTGAACGGTACCACGGCCCGATCGTGCGGGCCGGCGCCGGGCAGGCGGCGCTCGACCTCGGCGACGAGCGCGGGCACGTCGAAGGGGCCGTGCAGGGTAGAGCTCCACCGGGCGGCATCGTCGTCGGCGCGGACGTGTTGGCCCGTCCCTTCCCACGCCCCCGCCCACTCCAGCCCGTCGGCGCCCGTGAGCTGGCGAACAGACTGGACGATCAGCCGGAACGTTCCTTTGCCCGCCGCCTGGACGATCCAGCGCCCGACGGGATCGAGCACGATGTCCTTGCGCTCGGCGGTGCGGCCCTCCCGGCGGAACACCACGCGCGGCGTCCCGAGAGTGTGCCGCCACAGCACGGCCCCCTCCAGACGCACGTACCGAACGAAGCGGGCCCTGTAGAGGGACTGGTACTCCCGTTCGACGGCATCCAGGTTGAGCCTGTCCCAGTGGCGGGGGACGGGGCGCGGGAGGGCGGCGTTCAGCGCGGCCCAGGCGTCCGCCACCGGCGCGCTCTGTGTCCAATCGATGCGCTTCATCGCGGCGAGCAGGTCGGCGTCCGAGATCGGCTCGTACGCCTCGTCCAGCGGATTGCCATCGTCATCGATGGGAGTCGGAGTAGGCGGCGGTGGAATCGGCCCCCCCCGCTCACGCCTGGTCTCCCGGTACTCCGGCTTCAACCGGCGTTGGACGTGCCGGAGCACCAGCTCGTGCATCGCCTCCGCATCGAGTCGTTCCGCGGCGTACGCCTCCGCGTCCTCCGTCAGCCGCGCGATCAGCCGCGCCTCCGCCGTCTCCTCCCACGGCGGCGTCGGCTCCTCCTGCACGAGGTAGAAACGCGACGTGGTGCGGTTCAGGCGGTGGGCGTACCGCTTGAGGAGCGGCTCCAACACGCTCTCGCGGGCCTTGCTCTTTCCAGTGGCCCACCCGCTCACGACGCTCTGCTGGACGCGGCACAACAGGCGGATCTCGTCCTGTGTCATCCCGTCGTCCAGCGCGAGGCGGACCAGCTCGCGGGTGTGCTTGAACTTGGGGGACGGGGCGGCGGCGGGGGCGTCGGTCATGCCGCGAATATGACCGGGCCCGCCGGCCGAGGCGACTGATATGATTCCGATGAAGTCGTGATGCCTGCCGATGGCGCCCACGGCCCCGCTCCGTCCGCCCCGCTCCTCCACCTCGGCACGTTCGCGCGACGTAGCCCGCGGCGAGGCGCGCGCCGCCACCGCCCGCGCGACATGCTGCTACAGTGGGAAGATGTCCGCCTCGCCCCCGCCCCCGCCGCCGCCCAGCGCCCGCAAGCTGGCCCTCT
Organism: Myxococcota bacterium; assembly: GCA_040386535.1. GTDB lineage: Bacteria > Myxococcota_A > UBA796 > UBA796 > SXON01 > CAJBVW01. The sequence continues at coordinate 44,725 of JAZKFH010000057.1, forward strand.
TCAGCGTCGTGGGCCTGCTGGCCGGATGGCTCGGGAGCCCGCGGGTCGAGGCCGCGCCGAGCGCGGACGACTGTCGCCAGCTCCCCCCGGGCGCGTACGATCCGAGCACGTTCTCCGACCCCGCGACGTGCGCCGCGTGTCACCCCCAACACTTCGACGAGTGGCGCGGCTCCGCCCACGCCTACTCGGTGGTCGACCCGATCTTCTGGGCGGCCAACGAGGACAGCTTCGAGACGCACGAGCTGGAGTTCTTCTGTGTCGGCTGTCACTCTCCCGTCGCCAACCTCACAACCGCGGACGCAAGCCTCTCCCACGCCCGCGGCCCCGAGGACCTGGCCGAGCCCGCGCGGCACGGCGTGAGCTGCGACGGCTGTCACCGCGTCTTCGAGTCCCGCGCGGACACCCACTTCTACACTCCCTGCGCCGATTGGTTCTTCGGGCCGATCGCCGACCCCCTCTCCAGCGCCCCGCACGGCTCCACCTACGTCCCAGAGTTCGAGCAGTCCTCCTTCTGCACGTCCTGTCACAACGTCACCGCCGACCAGGTCGACACCCCCGAGTTCGACGGGGTCAGCATCGAGTTCACCGGCACCGAGTGGACCGACGCGAACAACGCGGCCGGTGGGACGGCCACCGACCCCGCGATCCAAACCTGCCAGGACTGCCACATGCCGGCCTACGCGGGAACCGCCGCGGTGGGTGGCCCGCCGCGCGAGGTGCACAATCACCAGTTCGTCGGCGGCGACGTGGCGATGGTTCCTTTCCCCGACAGCCACCGGCAATACCGCGCGGTCCAGGACCTGCTCCAGTCCGCCGCCAGCGTCGACCTCGGGTTCGACGGGCAGACCGCGCAGGTGCTCGTCACCAACCACATCGTCGGGCACAACCTCCCGACCGGCTCGTCCTACACCCGGCGGGTCTGGATCCACTTCACGGTCGTGGGTGCGGACGGCACCGTGTACCTCGAGAGTGGCGACGTCGACGCCAACGGCGACCTGCGCGATGGATACAGCGAGATCGACCCCTGGGGCGATCCCTGGATCGCCAACGGGGACGCCGTGTTCCGGCAATACAACTACGACGCCGACGGCGACGAGGTGCCCGGCACCTACGAGCGGGTCGTCACTACCGAGCACAACATGCTCGGGTCCGGCGAGGTGCGCACGGTGGAGTACGAGCTCGACGGCCACCTCCCCGCCGACGCGGCCTGGCCGGTCACGGTGACCGCGGAGCTGCTCTACCGCTCGTTCCCCAACTTCGTCCTCCGCGAGCACGGCATCGACGAGGCGGTCATCGCGCTCGTCCCCACCTTCGAGATGGCGCGTGGCGCGCTCGTGCTCGAGGCGTCCCGTTGAGCCGCCTGCTCGTCCTGGGGCTGATCCTCGGCTGCACGGGAGAGAAGCCCGACCCCTCCACGCCGCCCGCGCCGGATCCCTGCGCTGTCGAGCAGCAGCTCATCGTCGAGGTGGTCGGCGCGATCGCCGGGGCGGACGACCTCGTGGCGGGCGTGCTGGACGGCGCGACGTGGCGCCTGGGTGACGCCGCCCCGCTCACCCGCGTGCTCGCCCGTGACGCGGGCGTGTTCACGGTGTGCCTGGACGGCGCGCCGAGCCCCACCCCGCCGTACGAATCGGGCTTCGTGGCGGCGTGGCGGGATCTCGACGGGGACAACGCCTACGACGCCGCCACCGAGGCGCTCTGCGATCACGCGGCCAGCGGCGCGGACCCCGAGCGGCTCTTCCACACCTCGGGGCGCTGGCGCACCGGGCTCCTGGGCAGCGCCGACGCCGCCGGGCTGGCGGCCCCCGCCGCGCTCGACGGGGACCGCTGCGCGCGCTGAGGTCGCCGCCGGGTGCCTACTCGACCTCGGCCGCCGCCTCCGCCGCCGCATCGGCGATGTCCTCCCGCACCGTCTCCGGCCGCGCGAGCACGAACGCGAGCACGTGGCCCGAATCGCACGCGAACTCCGCGCGCGGATCCGCGAGGCACTCGTCCTGCACGAGGCTCGTGGCGTCCGACACCATCGCGGCGAAGGCGCCGTCCTCCCACACGACCAGCAGGTCCTCCATCTGTGTCGTGAGCGCGGAGACGCAGGCGGGATCGGCCGCGCACCGCTCCAGGAGGTACCCGACCGACTTGTCGAAGGGCGCGACCGATTCGTGCCACTGCATCGACTGGTCGTGGCCCCACGGCATCAGGTACCAACGGCCGGCCCCGACGGCGTTGTAGGCCATGTAGTTGTTGCGGAGGCGGCTGTAGCCGTCGACGTTGCCACTCACCAGATCGATGGCGATCATGCGCAGGAGCGAGTCGCGGTCGAACGTGGCGTCCAGCGCGTCGAGGAAGCCGGTGGCCGGCGCCGCCGCGAGGGTGGCGGTGAGCGCTTCGAGGTCCGCATAGGGCACCGCGAGCGGATCGGCCTCCTCGAGCTCGTACTTGTGCTCCTCTCCGACGTGGAAGTCGGCGAGGTTGGCCTCGTACAGGTTGCCGTCGTCGTCATCGGGGAACACCTGGTCGAGCAGCTGCTCGTCCATCGTCTCGACCACGCCGTAGAGGCCGAAGTACTCCTCGTCGACCCACACCCGCGCGAAGGTGTGGCGCGGCGCGGGCACGCCTCGCGCGCGGTACAACCAATACGCCGCGTGCTCGTGCAGCATCGACGAGTCCTGGAGCATGCTGTTGAGCGTGAGGCGCTTGCGCCCACGGAACCGGCCCTCGGGATCGATGTGGTGGAAGTCGACCTTGAAGGCGGCCTTGCCCGAGAGCGTGCGGAACGTGGTCGTGCCCTTGAGGCGTACGCCCACCGGCCAGGTGTGGCCCCCGGTGCGGAAGGTGGCCTCCACGTCCGCGCGCGGATTCGCGTTCAGCCCAGCGCGGCCCGCCTCCCCCAGGGTGAGGTGGATGTCGTGGAGGGTGCCCTCCGCGTAGAACGCGTCGGCCTCCGGGTCGTCCGGCACGTCGATCCACGGCGCGTCGTCCACGGTGCCGGTCGGATCCCCTTCGAGCCAGCGGACCGGGCGCTCGGGCGCATCGCGGGCCGGCTCCACCCCGCCGTCGGCGCCTCCGGGACCGGCGCCGCCCGGTTCCTCGTGCAGGTCCACCTCGGGCCCGACACAGGCGATGACCAACAAGATTGGTAGCAGGCGGCCCTCCTCCCGCCTGGTGGGGCGGGCTCCCCGAGAAGTAGGGTCCGCGGTGCCGCCCGACTGTCACGGTTTGTGGGGCCCCCGCTCCCCGGCGCGGCGGTCGGCGCCTCCCGGATCCAAACGTCCCGCGATCGTCCTCGCGCCGGGCACCGCCGCGCGCGCGGTCGCCCAACCCCCCGTACCCCAACCCCTCAGTACCCTCTGCGGTACCCCCCGCGCCTTGCGTTCCCGCGTACCCGCCACACGTCCCGTAGCATCGCGAGCGCATCGTGTACGGGCCGCACCCGCGAGTCGGCCTCGTAGCGCCACACCACGGGCACCTCGCGCACGCTGTGGCCGCGTACGTGCGCGAGGTACAGCAGCTCCACGTCGTACGCGAAGCCGTCGATCGTGACCGACGCGAACAGGGCCTTGGCAACCTCGGCGCGGAGCACCTTGCAGCCGCACTGGGTGTCCTCGTGGCCCGCGAGGACGAGCAGCTGCACCGCGTGGTTGAAGCCGCGGCCGAGCCAGTGGCGCAGCACCGGCTCGCCCACGCGCCGTGCGTCGCGGCCCTCGCGGGTGGCGAGCACCACGTCCGCGTCGACCGCGAGCAGCTCGGGCACGGTTTGCGGGCCCACGCTCCAGTCCACGTCGGTGAGGAGCAGCCGGTCGCCCCGGGCGGCCGCCACCCCGACGCGCAGGGCGGCGCCCTTGCCGCGGTGAGGCGCCGCGATCACGACGTCGTCGGCCTCGGCGCTCGCGCGCAACGCCGCGAGGGTGCTGTCGGTCGAGCCGTCGTCCACCCACACCGCCTCGACGCGGCCGTACCGCGCGCGCAACCACGCCACGCCGGCGCGCGCGGCTTCGATGCGGCGGGCCTCGTTGTAGAGCGGCAGGACGACGGAGAGCGCGAACACGGCGGGAGTGTATCGCTCGGCCCCCCGCCCCCTCTACACTCGTCCTCCCATGCTCCCCGTCCTGCTCTGGCTGTCCGCCTGCGCCCCGCGCGTCGGGGTTCCGCCCGCCCCCGCGGCCGCCGAAGCCACGATCGCCCCGCCGTTCACCGTCGCCCAGCTCCGCGCGGCGCATCCCGTCGGAACGCACCTCCGTTTCAGGATCGAGCGGTACAACCAGCCGCCGCTCGAAGAGTGGTGGACATGGACCGCGGTGGACGAGGCCGGCTGCACGATCACCTCGACCGTGCACGACGCGACCGGCGCGGCGTTGACCGCCGAGCAGGCCACCGCGTTCCAGCGGAGGACGGGCACGTGGCGCGCGGAGTGGACCGAGCTCTCGGGCCGGTTCCCCGCGGCGCGCAACCGGATCGTGGCGTCCTGGGCCGACGTGCCCGGGGGCCGCTTCGACACCTGGCTGGTGACGGTGCGGTCTGCCACGGACGGCCGGAGGACCGTGTCGGAGCATCACTACGCCCAGGCGATGCCGGGGCCGCCGCTGCTCGTGACGACCGAGGTGGAGGGCATCGTCGTGTCCCGCACCACGATGGTGAAACGCTCCGGCCCGTGAGCACGCGCCGGAGTCGCTATACTCCCGCCCGATGCGCGTTCTCCTCGTCAACCCCACGATCGATCGCGACCTCGAGCTGTACCACCTCGGCACGGCGGGCATCGCGAGCTTCCTCAACGCCGTGGGCCGCCATCGCGCCGAGGTCATCGACTTCACGTTCTACTGGGACCGCTGGGAGGACTACCTCCGCGAGCGCCTCGATCGGCTCCGGCCGCACGTCGTCGGCATCTCCACGGTCACGCCGCGCATGCCGTCGATCCTCCGCATCGCGCGGGCGGTCAAGAAGTGGGACCCGACGGTGAAGGTCGTGCTCGGCGGGCACCACGCCTCGCTCGACACCGAGGGCACCGCGCGCCAGGACTGTGTCGACTACGCCATGATCGGCGAGGGCGAGTACAGCTTCCAGGCCCTGTGTGACACGATCGAGGACGGCGGCGACGTGCGAGCCGTGCCGTCGTTGGGGTTCATGGAGGGCGGCGAGTACGTCGAGACCGGCATCGCCCAGCTCCCGAAGGGCAAGCTCCTGGACGACGTGCCGCACATGGATTGGGAGCTCTGGGAGCAGCACGAGCGGATGATCTTCCACGCCGGCTACGTGCCGATCATCGGCGTGCGCGGGTGTCCGTACAAGTGTTCGTTCTGCTCCTCGCCGGTGCTCGCCGAGCGCCTCGCGGACGCCGGGCCGTTCGTACGCAAGCGCAGCGCCGAGCGCGTGGCGGAGGAGGCCCAGTACCAGTGGGACCGCCACGCCCGCCACGGCCTGCGGTACCTGTCGTTCTACGACCAGAACTTCCTCATGCACCGCGGCTGGCTCGAATCGTTCGCGGCCGCGTACCGGGAGCGCGGGCTGCACACGAAGCTGCCGTTTTCGGTGTACTCGCGGGTCGACCACATCACCGAGGAGAAGCTGGAGTTGGCGAAGTCGGCGGGGTGCGCGCAGCTGCGGCTCGGCATCGAGGCGGGTGATCCCACCGTGCGCAACACCCTGCTCAACAAGGAGCTCGACCAGGACACGCTGGTGGAGAAGCTCGCGATGATCAAGAAGTCGGGCATCAAGACCCTCGGCTACTTCCTCATCGGCACCCCCGGCGAGTCCGCGGCGCAGGCCGACATCTCCTATCGCCTCGCCCGTGACAGCGGCCTGGATCGCGCCGCGTTCTTCTTCTTCACGCCGCTGTGGAACCTCCAGATCATGGAGGACGCGGGGCTCTCCGTGAACTACCTGGAGCGGGACAAGAGCGCGACCTTCTACCAGGGCGGCGAGCTCACGGAAGAGGCGAGCGGGCTCGGCAAGGCCAAGCTCAAGTCCTTGTTCTTCCGCGCAAACGGTTATTTCCTGGCACGCACGATCAAACGCCAGGTCCAGGCGAAGGGGCCGGGTTGGTTGGCCGAGTTCCCCCGGTACTGGCGCGAGGCCAAACGTGACAACCTCGACGCCAAGCTGGCGTTGAGCCAATACGTCTACTACCACAAGGACGCGTGGCTTCTATGAGCAGGCTCCGATGAGCAGGCTCCCATGAGCGATCTGGTCGGGCGCTACCTCGTCCCGTTCTCCGTGGTGCCGCTCTCCCCCGCCAACGTCGTGAAGGTCGGGCGCACCCTGCTCTCGTCCTACCAATCCGCCGACGTCGCCGCGCTCCCCTCCGCCGTCGGCATCGACGTGTCCGATGCGTGCAACATCGCGTGCGCGGTGTGCTCGCGCGAGGTGGACTGGGACAAGCGTCACACCGCCATCCTCAAGCTCGACGACTTCGTGCGCCTGTACGATCCCATCCGGCCCGCGTATCTCTCGCTCTCCGGGTACGGCGAAACCCTGCTCAACAAGCAGCTCCCACAGATGGTCGCCCACGCCACGGCCGCCGGATCCCGCGTCAACATCGTCACCAACGGCACTCTGCTCGACGCCGGGCGCGCCCACGCGCTGCTCGAGGCCGGGCTCGCCAAGATGAAGGTGTCCATCGACGCCGCCGAGCCCGACGTGTACGCCAAGGTGCGCGCCGGCGGCGATCTGGAGAAGGTGCTGCGCAACATCACCCAGCTCCTCGCGATGCGCGACGCCAACCGCAAGCCCGGCCCCATGGTCGAGATCCAATTCGTCCTGTTCCGTGACAACGTCGACCAGGTGTGCAAGCTCATCGAGTTGTGTCATGCGCGGCTCCCCAACGTGGAGCCGAACCTGCTCGTGATGTTCACCTACGGCGAGCAGCCGGGGTTCGTCGCGAAGACCATCCCATTCGGTGACCCCGACGCCCTCGCGGAATTGCGCCGCGCGCGGGTCCTGGCGGAGGGCTACGGCTTTCGCCGCACGGTGGGATCCCTCGACGCCGCGATCGTCCAACTGACACGCGATCTGCAGAGCGCCCCCTGCTACGTGCCCTGGTACTCCTGCCTCGTCTCGACCGACGGCGAGGTGTACCCTTGTTGTTACCACTCGATCCGTGGCACCAGCGTCGGTAACGCGCTCCAGACGCCGTTCGCGGAGATCTGGAACGGCCCGCGCATGCGCGCCTTCCGCGCTCAGCTCCGCGAGAAGCGCTGCGCCGACAAGGTGTGCGCCACCTGCCGCTACGAGGATGCCCCGATGGACCGCGTGTTCGGCGCGGTGGCGAAGGTGCCGGGGTTGGCCCAGCTGAGCGCGCGGTTCGGGGAGTAGGGGACCGACCCCTGCGGAATCCGCTCCCCCGGCATGCGGAATCCGCACGTCCGGGCGTGCGGCCGCCGCACGATGCGCCAAAAGGGTCGGTAGATCGCCGGTCGGCCCCCCTGGCACGCCTCCTGCAATGTCAGGGAGCGACCCCCCCGGAGCGTCGATGTCCCCCCTCTCCCTCCTGTCCTTCCTCGCCTGCACGGGCCCCGGCGCGACCGACGACACCGCCGCGTGCGCCGTCCCGGACGCCGTGGGGTGGTCCGAGGCCTCCCATGCCAAGGGCGACGCCGACTACGACCAGGTGTTCGCGCTCGACCGCGTGCAGCGCCTCGACCTGACGATCTGCGCCTCCGACTACGCCGCCATGCTGGACGATCTCGACACCCTGCTGGGCGACATGGGGGGCCCGGGCGACGGGGGGCCGCCCGACGGCGGCGGCGGACCGCCCGAGGGTGGGGGGCCCAGCATGGACTTCGACGAGCCGATGTGGGTCTCCGCGACCGTCGCGTACGACGGGCGCACGTGGCCCGCCGTCGGGATGCGCTTCAAGGGCAACTCCTCGCTCCTCTCGTCGTACCAGGAAGGGATCGCCAAGCTCCCCCTCCGCCTCGACTTCGACCAGTACGAGGACAGCGTCCCCGCCACCGAAGACCAGCGCTTCTACGGGTTCCAGAAGCTCTCGCTCGGGCCCGGCTACGCCGACGACTCGTTCCTGCGCGAGGTGCTCGCGGGCGAGCTGTTCGAGGCGGCGGGGATCCCCGTGGCGCGCAGCGCCTTCGTGGAAGTGTGGATCGACGCGGGGGAGGGCCCTACCTACTGGGGGCTCTACACGGTGGTCGAAGACCCCGAGAACGCCGCCTTCCTCGACCGCACCTTCGGTGACGACGACGGCAACCTCTACCAGCCCGAGGACGGCTGCGCCGACTGGACCTGCTTCGCGGAGGCGGACTTCTCCAAGGAGACCAACGCGGACGCGGCCGACTGGAGCGACGTGGAGGCCGCCATCGAGGCGCTTGCCGCCGACCAGGGCGATGCCGAGGCGTGGCGCGCCGCGCTCGAAGCCCGCTTCGACGTGGAGGGTTTCCTGCGGTGGCTCGCGCTCTCCACCGCGGTGGGGAACTGGGACAGCTACGGCAACATGCCGCACAACTACTTCCTCTACGGAGACCCTGCGGCGGACGGCCAGCTCGCCTGGATCACGTGGGACCACAACATGTCACTGGCGGACGGCATGCAGCCGCTAATCTCGCTCGATCTCGGCGACGTGGGCGACGAGTGGCCCCTCATCCGCACGTTGCTGGACGATCCGACCTACGCCGCCCGGTACGACGTGTTGCTCGCGGAGCATCAGGGCGTCGTCAACGTCGAGGCGTTCGCCGCCCGCGCCCAAACGCTCCACGCGCTGGTCGCACCCTACGTCGCGGCCGAGGCCGCCCCCTACACCCACCTCACCGATCCCGACGCCTTCGACACCTCCGTCGACGACCTCGTCGACTGGATGGAGACCCGCGACGCGCTCGTCTCCGATCACCTGGCCCGCTGACATCCACACCCGCCGAGGAGTCCCCATGCGACTGGTCCTGCTCTTCCTGCTCGCCCTCCCCACCCTCGCGTCCGCTGGCGACGGGGGGCCCCCCGGAGGGCGCCACCGCGGCCCGCCGCCGCACGTGATCCTCCTCGACAACGCCGACGAGCTCGGCCTCGACGACGCCACCACCACGCGCATCGAGGCGATCGCGGCCGCCGCGCGCCCCGAGCTCCACGCCCTGCACACCGCGGCCCGGTCGCTCCGCCCCGAAGACGAAGGCTTCGCCGAGGCCCGCGCGCAGCTGGTCGAGGCCGAGGGCGCGCTGATGGACGACATCCGTGCCGAGCTCACCGAAGCGCAGTGGGCGGCGGCCGAGGCGCTCCTGCCGCCGCCGCGGTCCGACGCGAAGCCCGCGCCGGGCGCGTGTGATGCGGACGCGAGGAAGCCGAGCCCCCGGTGATAGGAGCTCCGTCGTGACCCCCGCGCCCGCCCGCCCCGGCCCGTCCCGCGGTTTCGCCCGTGCGGTGTCTCGCCATGGCCTCGTCGGCGTGGCCGTGCTGGCGGCGGCGCTCCTGCTCCTGACCAACGGCTGGCTCTACGCGGGCGTGGTTGCGCGCTCGCAAGAGCTGGCGTTGGCGCAGGGGCAGGTGTTCGCGCTCGCGCTCCAGGCGGAGAGCCGCGGGCCACCCGACGAGGCCTCGCTCCAGGCGCTCGTCGCGGCGAAGGGCGCGGACGGGCTCCGCTGGGCCGGGCTGGTGGAGCGGGCCGGCCCGCTCGTGGCCGAGGCCGGGACGGCGCACCCCGGAGGCCCCATGCCCGACGAGGACACGCTGCTGGTCGAGGTGGGGGACCGCGTGCGCTTCCTCGCGCGCCCGCCGCCGCCTCCGCCGGGGCGCCCCCCGCGGCCAGCCCTCGTGCTCGAATACGTGCCCCTCGGCGCGGCCGATCTGCACACCCGGTCGGCGCGTGCGCTCGGAGTCGCGGGGATCGGCGCCGTGCTGCTGGTCGGGGCGGCCGCCCTGTTCTCCCGGCAGCAGCGCCGCGCGGAGGCGGCCGAGCGGGAGATCGCGCACCACCGGCACCTCGCGGGCCTCGGCGAGATGAGCGCCGTGCTCGCCCACGAGATCCGCAACCCGCTGGCCGCGCTCAAGGGCCACGCCCAGCTCCTCACCGAGCTGCTGCCGGCAGGAGACCGCTCGCTCGCCCGCGCCGAACGGGTGGTGAACGAGGCCATCCGCCTGGAGCAGCTCACGGACGACCTGCTCGCCTTCGCCCGCACCGGCGCGCTCGTACGTGCCGACGTCGACCCCGGCGAGCCGCTCCGCGGGGCCGTGGCCGACCTCGCCGCCGACCGAATCGTGCTCGACATGGCGGGCGCCCCGGCGTCGTGGTCACTCGACGCGCCGCGGATGCGCCAGGTGCTGGCGAACCTGCTGCAGAACGCGCTCCAGGCGGCGCCGGAGGGCCGGGTCGAGGCCAGCGTCCGCCAGGAGGCCGACCGGCTGGTGTACGTGGTCCGCGATCAGGGTCCCGGCGTGCCGCCGGGCGAGGAGGGCGCCATCTTCGAGCCGTTCCACACGCACCGCACCCGCGGCACCGGCCTCGGGCTCGCCGTCGCGCGCCGCATCGTCGAGCTCCACCGCGGGCGGATCGACGCGTCCACCCACCCCGACGGCGGCGCGCTGTTCCGCGTCTCCCTCCCGGCGGCGTCGTGAGCCGCGTGCTGGTCGCGGACGACGAGGAGGGCGTGCGCTCCTTCCTCGCCGACGCCTTGTCGCTCGACGGGCACGAGGTCGTCGAGGTCGCCGACGGGCTGCAGGCGCTCGAAGCGCTCGGCCGCGAGGCGTTCCACGTGCTCGTCACCGACCTGAAGATGCCGGGGATGGACGGCATCGAGCTGCTCCGCCGGGTGCGCGCCGAGTTTCCCGAGGTCGAGGTCATCCTGCTCACCGCGTACGGCACGGTCGACCGCGCGGTCGAGGCGATGAAGCTCGGCGCCGTGGACTTCCTCCAGAAGCCGCTCTCCGGGCCCGCCGAGCTGCGCGTGCTCGTGCGCCGCGCCTCCGAGCGCCGCCACCTGCGCGACCGGGTCGAGGTCAGCGAGCCGGGCGAGGTGCCCCCGCTCACGTGGGGCTCGCCCGCGATGAAGGCGGTCGTCGACGTGATCGGCCGCGTCGCCGCGACCGACGCGACCGTGCTGCTGCTCGGCGAGTCCGGCGTGGGCAAGGAGGTCGCGGCCCGCGCGATCCACGCGCGCTCGGCCCGTCGGAAGGGGCCGTTCGTGGCGATCAACTGCGCCGCGCTCTCCGAGAACCTGCTGGAGAGCGAGCTGTTCGGCCACGAGAAGGGCGCCTTCACCGGCGCCGCGGCGCGCAAGCGCGGCAAGCTCGAGCTGGCCGAGGGCGGCACCTTCTTCCTCGACGAGGCGGGTGAGCTCAAGCCGGATCTCCAGGCGCGGCTCCTGCGCGTCCTCCAGGAGCGCCGCTTCGAGCGGGTGGGTGGCACCCAGCTGGTCCACGCCGACGTGCGCTGGATCGCCGCGACCAACCAGGACCTTCAGGCCCGCGTCGCGAGCGGCCACTTCCGCGCCGACCTCTACTACCGGCTCGCCGTCTTCCCCATCCGCCTCCCCGCCCTCCGCGACCGCCCCGAGGATCTCGTCCCGCTCGCCCAGGCGCTCCTCGCGCGGGTCGCCCACGACCTCGGCCGCCCCGGTCTCCGCCTCGACGAGCCGGGGATCCGCGCCCTGCGTGCGCGGGAGTGGCCGGGCAACGTCCGCGAGCTCGGCAACGCGCTCGAACGGGCGGCCATCCTCTCGGACGGCCTCGTCCTCGACGCGCGGTGGCTGGAGGCGCCGGATGCGCCCGTCTCCGGCGATCCCCCGGGCGACCGCGACCGTCCCGACGCCCCCACCAGCATGGAGGCCCTCGAACGGGACGCCATCCGCCGCGCGCTCGTGACCGCGGGCGGCAACCGGCGCTTGGCCGCGGAGCAGCTCGGCATCGGCCTGCGCACCCTCTACGAGAAGCTCAAGCGCTTCGATCTCGGGTGATCCCGTAGGCCTCCCGCTTCGCCGCCGCGATCGCCGCGTCCACCTCGGCCTCGGCCACCCCCGACTCCGCCGCCTTGCGCACCAGCGCGGCGATGCCCGCGGTGATCTCCTCCACCAGCTTCTGCCGCGACGCCTCGATCCCGTGCGCCGCCACGAACGTCCCGCGCCCCTGGTGGGACACCACGAGGCCCATCGCCTCGAGCTCCTCGTAGGCCTTCTTGATCGTGATGACGGACACGAGCGTGTCCGCCGCGAGCTCGCGGATCGACGGCAGCGGCGAGCCCGGCAACAGCCGCCCCGATCGCACCATGTCGGCGATGGCGTCGCGCACCTGCCGGTAGTACGGCACGCCCGACGCCTCGGAGAGCGTGAGCTTCATTCGTTCGCCTCCGCGCCGGCGAGCGCGAGCACGCCGAGGTCCACCGTCGTGTCGCCGACCTCGACCGTGATGTCGGCGGTCTGGGCGGGGACACACGTGCCCTTGATCACCCAGGTGCCCGCGGGCAGGTGGTCCACCCGGAACGGCTCGCCGCGCGGCGTGCGCACGTAGCGGGTGTCGTCGGGCCAGGCGCCCAGGAACGAGCCGAGGAACGGCCGGCGCGCCGACACGAGGCAGCTCCGCGCGTCGCTCGCGATGCTGCCCGTGACCGCTCCGCCGAGGCCGGTGAAGTCGAACCGCGCGATGTCCTCGGAGGCCGACAGCTTCACCTCCTGGCCGGCCACCTCCACCACGAGGTCCGCCCCCGCGGGGCACTCGATCGAGCGGTGGCCCCCTTCGACCGATGCCGGGGCCTGCCGGGTGGGCGCCTTCCCCCCGTCGGGCACCCAGCACCGGACCCCCGCGATCTCCTGGCAGCTCTCCTCCGCGAAGCCGAGGCAGCGCAGATCGACCACGCGGGTGCTCCGGACCGCGAAGTGTTTGGTCAGGTGCTGACCGGCGTGCACGGTGAGGCGCGCGGCGGGCTCGTCATGCCCACCCACCGTGACCGACACGCTGTACGTCTGGAGCCCGTCCGCAGGGAGGTGGAGCGTGTAGCCCCCGTCGGGGCCGGTCACCGTGGTCACGGGCGTGGTCGCCTCGCCGGACGAGCGCGTCGGCGGGGCCTGCGCCCAGATCGCGGCGCCGACGACGGGCGCGCCGTCGGGGGTGCGGACGAAGCCGACTAGCTCGGCCTCTCCGGTTTCGGGGGCGCAGGCGAGCAGGAGGAGGGAGAGGAGGTGGAGCATGCTGAAGGGATAGCTTGACATGCTGTATATGTCAATATACACAGCAGACACTTCGGAGCCACCCGTGTCCAGCCCCCTCCATCTCCACACCGTCCGCGTCCGCCGGGCCGGCGGCTTCCAGCTCAGCGTCGACGATCTCTCGGTCGAGCCGGGCACGATCGTCGGGCTGGTCGGCCGCAACGGCGCGGGGAAGACCACGCTGATGGAGCTCCTCGGGGGCCTCTGCCGGCCCGACGCGGGCACGGTGCGGGTGTTCGGGATCGATCCGTTCGCCGACCCGGTCGCCGCCCGCCGCCGGGTGGCCCACATGACGGACGACGCGCCCGTGTTCGCCCTGCCCATCGGCGCCCTGCTGCGCGCGGTCGCGCCGTTCTACCCCACCTGGGATCCGGCGCTGGCCGGCCAGCTCCTCGAGCGCTTCGAGCTCTCCGCGAGCAGGCAGGCAGGCTCGCTGTCGAAGGGGGAGGGGACCCGATTGCGGCTGGTGCTCGCATTGGCGTGGCGGCCCGAGCTCGTGATGCTCGACGAGCCGGGCACCGGCCTCGACGTGCCGTCGCGGCGCGCCATGCTGGCCGAGGTGATGGATGTCGTGCGCGACCCCGCGCGCACCGTGCTCTTCTCCTCCCACCAGGCCGAGGACGTCGAGCGCATCGCCGACCGTGTCGTGCTGCTGCACGAGGGGCGCGTGGTGGCAGACGGGCCCACCGCCGACATCGTGGGTGAGGGCCGCACGCTCGAGCAGGTGCTCGCGGGCGGTGCCCGGTGAGCGCGCTCGGGCGCCTCGCACCCGGTCGCGTCGTCCTGGCCGCGCGGCTCCAGGCCCAGGCCCTCGCGGCTCGGGGGGGCCGGGCGTGGCTGCTCGTCCTCTTGTGTGCCGGGCTCGCGGCGGCGCTGATCCTCCAGCCGGGTCCGCGGGGCAGCTTCAGCCTCATGAACAGCGTGCAGCTCGGCTACATGACCGCGGTCCTCGCCCAGATGTTGGTCCTCCCGGTCCCCTGGCGCGGCGCCACGGTGCTGCCGGGGCTGCCCGTCACGCGCGGAGAGCGGGGCCTCGGCTCCCTCCTGATGCTGGTGGTGGTGGTGGTCGGGCCGGCGGTCGCCTTTCGCCTCGGGGTGCGCGGGCTGGACGGCGTCGAGACCCTCGTGGCCGCGCTGCTCTCCGTCGGGCTCGTGGTCGTGGCGGGGGCCGCGGTCGGCTCGCACGTGGCCGGCCGCCGCCCGGAGGAGCAGGGCCGCTGGGTCTCCTTCCTCGGCCTCACCGTCGTCGCGATCGTGGCGGGGCGCTACGGGCTCCCGGGCGCGGCGATCAGCACCGCGGGGCTCGTGGCCGCCCTGATCTGGGACGAACGGCGCGGGCGATCGGCACCCGCGGAGCTCCCCGATCGCGGGCCCCTGGGTGCGCCCTCCCGCCCCGCGGACCAGGCGCTCTGGCCCTTCGCGCGGGCAGGGTGGGCGTCCTCCCTCGCCGCTGGCGCGGGCGCCGGGCTGCTCGCCGTCGTCTCCCCGGGCCTGTTCCGTCTCGTCGACCAGGACGAGCCCCTGGCCGGCATCGCGAGCGCGATCCGCCTCGGCATCAACGAGCTCCTGCCCCCCGGGCCGGGGTTCGAGTTGGCGCTGCCGGGCCTGGTCGCGGTCGTCTTCGCCATGCAGTCCATCCTGCCGCGGGTCGCGGGCAAGCCGAGGGAGAGCGGCGTCTACGTGTTGTTGCGGCTCCCGATTGCGCCGCGCTCGCTCTACGTCCAGGAGCTCCGGATCGCCGGGCTCCGCGCCCTGCTGGTGCTGGTCGCCGCGAACCTCGTCGTCGCCCTCGCCCTGGTCCTCAACGGCTCGGTCTCGGGCCCCGCCGATCTCGCGGTGCTCGTGCTGCCCGCCCCCGTGTGGCTCGCGGTCGCGTTGTTGGCCCACGCGGGCACCGCGCTCGTGCCGATCGTCGGCGGGTGGTGGATCCGGGCCGCGCCCTGGGCCCTCTTCCTCGTCTGGTCCCAATTCGCGCTGCTCGGCGGGCTCGGTCCGTTCGCCGCCGTGGCCGGGCTGGTGCACGCCGTCGGCGCCCTCTTCGTGGGGCTCGCCATCGGAACGCTCGCCTGGAGCGTGTCCCGCGCCGGTCGCCCCGCTACCGCGTAACGACGCTACCCCTCCACGAACTGCACGCCCGCGACATCGATCGCGAACGTCTTCTGCGGCCCCACGATCGTGGAGGGGTCCCGCCCGGCGTCCTCCGCGTAGTGGCGGGCCTCCGCCTCGGGCAGCTCGGCCACGGCGAACGTGCCCTTCACGAGCACCTTCTTCCCGCCCGCGTCCTTCGGCAGGAAGATCTTGTAGTCCTTGTCCTTCACCATCACGTTCACCGTCGCGTCGCTGGTGGCGATGGTGTGCCAGCAGCCCTTCTTCTGGCACACCTCCTTGACCACGCCTTCGACGACCAGGTCCTTTCCGTCCCACGCGGCGGGGTCGGCCACCACCTTGTCGACCGGCACGATCTCGGCGGCGGTGAACGTCTCGCCCAGCGCCACGTGCCACGCGGGCGCGGCGGGCGCCTCGGTGACGGGCGGCGTGGGGGCGACCGGGCCGGAAGACGCGGTGGGAGGCGCGGCGGGCGAGCAGGCGAACAGGAGGGCGAGCAACATGGACGCCGCGTATCCGCTTGTGGGGCGCCGGGCTTTCTGCTTTGGGGCGGCGGGGCGGCTCCGGGTCACGCGGCTCTGAACGGGCGGGGCCGCCCGACCGTTCAAGGTCGGGGCATGCGCAATCAACGCCTATGCATTCCCCTCAGGCGCCCGTGCAGATCCGCGGGCCGTCGCTTCCGAGGTGGTCATGTCCCCATGAATGCACGCGGCACGGAGTCATGCCGAGTTGAATGCTCGGATCCAGGCTGCGATGGCCGGCGGGCTGCCGAAAAACGCGCTTGGTTCCGTGGTGGCAGCCGTGGGAAGCCCTGACTTGACGGGAATGAACTGAATTCAGCGGCGTTCACGGTGGCATGACTCCGATTTAGCGGCGTTGAGGGGGGCATGACCCCGCCCTCGATACGCTCGTACTCGAGCGCTGATCGAGGTGCATAGGCATTGCGCTCTCTCGCTGGACACCTGTTCAGTGTCCGGATACTCCGCCCGCATGCCGCGCCCCAAACCCAGGCCCACCTCCCCCGAGCACCGCGCCGCGCTCACGGCGCTGCGCACCCTCCCGGCCATCGGCCCCAGCCTCGCGCAGGACCTGTGGCTCCTCGGCTACCGCGCCCCCCCGGATCTCGTCGGCGCCGACCCGATGGAGATGTATCGCCGCCTCGAGGCGCTCTCCGGCAGCACACAGGACCCGTGCGTGCTCGACACGTTCCGGTGCGCGGTCTACGCGGCCAGCACGCCGGAGCCCGACCCCGCGCGGCTCGAGTGGTGGTGGTGGTCGCGCCAGCGGCTCGCGGGCGAGCTTCCCGGGCACCGTTGACCAGCCATCGTCAGCAGCTGGGCGGCTGATCGGCGCCCTCTGGGGTCGGCCTTCGGCCTCCGCTCGCGCGGCCGCCTCCCGGCGGCGGCGCGGAGCCGGCCGGCCCAGCCGGCCGCCCGCCGGTCACCGGCCGCGGGGGCGCTTTCGGTGAGCGCTCGCTCGCCTTCCCGCAGGTAGCCGTCGGATCAGGGCGCGGCGTCCCAGGGCGCGAGGTAGAGCGAGACGTTTCCTGCCTGATCGACCGCGGCGAGGTCGAGCGTGCCGTCGCCGTCGAGATCGTAGCCGCCGCCCATCGCGTACCCGAAGTTGTCTCCGCCGCGAAAAATCGGACCGTCTTCGGTCACAACGGTGCCGCCTGCCCGAAGCGCCGCGTTGGAGACGAGCCGAACCTCGTCCGCGAACGTGGCGCTCAGGGCGAGCCCCGTCGCGCAGTCTCCGTCCGTGATGGGAGCGATGTGGGCGCCCAGGTAATCCTGGCCCTCAGCCGTCAGCGTCACCGCGGCGTCCACCACACCCAGGGTCCGGCCGGCCCGCGCGGCCTCGGCGAGCTCGTCCCCGGCGAAGCCGTACACGCTGGTGGTGGCTCGGAGGCCCTGCATCTCGAAGAGCTCCGCAAGGCCGTCGTCGTCGAGGTCAACGAGGACCGGCGCCTTCGGGCGTTCCTGGAAGCTCAACAGCACGTCCAGATCCGCGGCGTTCAGCAGGCCACCCCGCGCACCCAGCTCGGCGGGGAGCACGACCAGGTCGCTCGTGAGGTCCTCCAGCGAGTGCAGGAGGAGCAGGTCGCGGACGCCATCCCCGTCGAAGTCCGCGTCGGCGACCGGATTGCCGTGGAGCTGCTCGGACGTGCCGACGGCGACCAGCGTGTCCGCTTCCCCGAACGCCCCGCCGGCGCCGAGCATCGCGCCGGCGAAGACGAGCGTCCGCGCATATCCGGCGGTGGGCGCGTAGGCGGTCGCGAGGATCTCGGGGATGCCATCGCCGTCGAGGTCGGGCCCCACCGTCTCCGAGATTTGAACGAACGTGTCGTCGGGCCGCTCGTCGAGGGCAATCGTCGCGAGGGGTGCGTCGCTGTTCAGGGTGGACCACACCGCCAGGGAGCCGGCGCGCGCGTAGCCGTGCGCGACCACGATCTCCGCCTTCCCGTCACGGTCGAGATCTCCGCCGAACCCGACGTCGAAAGCCGCTTGCGCCGTGTTCGCCCAGGCCGGGAACCAGGTTCCTGCCGTCGTGTCGCCACGAGCGAGGTCTTCGCCGCGAACGAGCGCGATCCCGCGCGTCGTCTCGTGCCAGGACTCGTAGAGGAGGTCGGGCCGCCCGCCCCCGTCGAGGTCGGCGGTGAGGCGCGTCGCGTAGGGGGATACGAGGCCGCCGACCGCGAATGTGTAGACGGAGCCCGGTGACACGCAGGGCTCGACGATCGGGCCCGTGTCGGTGTCGGGCGTACCCGTGTCGTCGAGAGTACCCGTGTCGTCGGGCGTACCCGTGTCGTCGGGCGTGGCCGTGTCGGTGTCCCTCGCGCCGGTGTCGTCCGGCTCCCCATCCGAGAACGGCGCCTCCCCCACCGGCTTCGAGTCGAGGTCCTGCGCGCAGCCGATGAGGAAGAGCATGCCCGCACCGTGCCAGGCTTCCGCGACCGACGCAACCCCTCGTTTGCTCGTAGCTGGTGACTGTGCCCTGGAACCGGCGGTGGCCGCGGGCCTCCGCCGCCCGCTACTCCGCCGCGGTCACCTGACCGCGCGCCACCGGGGTGTTCCCGCTGCCATCCTGCCCCTCGACGCCCACGTCGACGAACAACGCGTCGAACCGCCCTTCGAAGCCGAGGGAGAACGCGCCGGCGGTGGTGCCGAGGTCGGCCAGCGCCGTGTCCGCGGCCTCGGCGATGTCGGCGGGAACCGGTGACAGCGCCAGGGTTTCGGGCAGCCAGCCGAAGTCCATGGCGTCGTCGGAGAGCGCGGTGGCGCTGAGCAAGGCCGTTCCGCTGGCGACGAACGTGCCGTCGGGATCGGTGAGCGTGACGTCCACGGGGATGGATAGCCACGCTCCGATGCGGCCACAGGTGCCATCTCCCTCGGCAACTCCCTCGGCCAGCTCCACCGCGTGCACGGGGTCGGACCCGCGGCGGACGGTCATGCTCAGCGCCGCGACGGTCGACCCGGCGTACGACTCCGGGTGGTCCGAGACCCACGCCACGTCCCAGGCCCGTCCGTCCACGGCGGCCACGGCTTCGGCGGCCGTGAAGCCGAAGGGTGCGGCATCGTCCGCCACCTCGGCGTCCGAGACGACGTCGCAACGAATGATGATCTCGGACTCCGTGCCACAAGCCGGGAGGAGCAGGACGAACAGGAAGGGCAGGCGACGCATCGAACGGTCCGGGTGCAAGGACATCCTCTCCCCGAACGCGTCTCTCTGCAAGTTCGACGCGCATGTTTGGTCACGCGGCCGGTCACCGGCCGCGCCTACTCGAAGCCCAGGTTCTTCACTGCGACGGTCACCGCACCTCCGTCCACCCCAACAGCTCCTCCTCCGCGTCGGGCAACCACGCCGCCGCCGCCTCGTCGCCCTGCACCCACTGCAGGAACGCGGTCGTGGTGGTCGCGATGATCGGATGCGACACGGTGTCGTCGAGGAACGGCGGGTCGCAGTCCTCGTAGGTCGACACCATCCGGCAGATGTCCGAGAACGAGAAGTGGCCGGCGCCCTCGAGCTCGCCGAGCATGCGTGGCGTCGCGACGACCCCCTGGTACAGCGGCGTCACCTGGCTCGCCATCGGCGTGAGCGTGTCCAGACTGCCGCCGAGGAACAGGGTGGGGACGGCGATGTCCACGAGCCCGCCCACGAGCACCTCGTAGCCGGCCGGCGCCATCGGCACGGCCGCCCACACGCGTGGATCGCCGAGGTGCAGCTCGGTCTCCCCGGCGGCCGCCATCGCCTGGGCGAAGTCGTCGCAGAGCCAGGCGTCGTCGGCGGTCGCGCACCACTCCGCCGAGGCGGTCGCGTCCAACGTGGCGCCGGCCACGGCCAGCGTGGTGTACCCGCCGAACGAGTGCCCCGCGATCGCGTAGCCCGCGTCCGGATCGACACACCCCTCCAACAGGCCGCCCGGCGCGCCGGCCACGTCCACCAGCCAGTCGTAGGCGGCCACCGCGTCGACCGGGCGGCGCACGATCAGCTCCGCGCGGGAGCTGCTCGGGTCGAAGAACGTGTTGCCCGGGTGGTCCGGCGCCACCACGATCCAGCCGTGGGTGGCGAGGTGCTCGGTCAGGAAGATGCTCTGGTAGCGCAGCCCGCCGTTGCCGTGGGAGAACACGAGCACCGGCCGCGGAGCCGAACAATCCGGTACGCCGTCCTCGCGCGCGGTGCCTTCGAGAAAGTCGTCGTAGGCGTACACGTCCTCGTCCGCCGCGGACGCGGGAAACCACACCTGGACCGTGTAGGCGAGGCCCTCGGGATCAGCGGCCGTGGCCGCGCCGGTGAACGAGGCCTCCTCGGTGCCCGCGATGTGGGGCCCGACCGCATCGGGGGTGTACACGGGCGGCGGTTCGGCGTCCGTGTCGTCGGGCGGCGCGCAGGCGAGCAGGATCCACCACATGAAAACCTCCGGGCCCGGCTTATTGCGGCACCGCCCGCGACGTGGATAGGCGTGCGGCCAACCGGAGCCTCGTGTGCGCCCCACCACCATCGACGGCGTGCTCGCCGCGCTCGACCACCAGATCGCCGTCGCGCACGAGGCCGGGTCGCCCCTGGGCTACTTCCCGGCGCTCTACCGCAAGGTCACCCGGCGCATCCAGGTGGGTGTCGAGCAGGGCGAGTTCGAGGACAACCCCCGGATGGACCGGATGGACGTGATCTTCGCCAACCGCTACCTCGACGCCTGCGCCGCGCGCGAGCTGGGGCGCGGGCCCACCGATTCGTGGAAGGTGTCGTTCAAGGCCGCCCACGCCTGGCCGCCCATCGTGCTCCAGCACCTGCTCCTCGGCATGAACGCCCACATCAACCTCGACCTCGGCATCGCCGCCGTCGAGACCGCCCCGGGCCAGGCGCTGCCGTCGTTCCAGAAGGACTTCAACCACATCAACGCCATCCTCGCCTCGCTGCTCGACGGCGTGAAGTCAGACCTCGAGGCCATCTGGCCCATGCTCGGCCAGCTCGACCGCGCCATCGGCACCACGGACGACGCGATCGTCAATTTCTCCATGGCCGAGGCGCGTAAGCAGGCGTGGGCGTTCGCCGAGCGGCTGGCCCACCTCCCCGCCGATCAGCAGCCCGCGGCGATCGCGCGGCGTGACTGCGAGGTCGCGGCGTTCGGGCGGTATCTCTGGCGGCCCGGCTGGCTCGTCCAGGCGCCGTTGTGGCTGCTCCGCACCGCCGAGCGCGGCACGGTGCGCACCAAGATCGACCACCTCGCGAACTGACCCACGCGGCCTTCGATCCGCGCCGGAACGGTCAGCGCCTCTTCAGGGCCCGTCGAGCTCCGCGCGCACCTTCCCCGGCCGTTCGAGGAGGAAATCGAGCACGTCGTCCGCGCTGCACGGGATCTCCGCGCGCAGATCGGCGTGGCAGTCCGTCGCCACGGCCGCCACCGTGCGGTTCGTGAAGCCCAGCAGATCCTCCTGCGACCACGCCGTGAGCACGTCCTCGATGTGTTGATACAGTCGCATCCGGCACGCCGGGCTCTCGCCGCACCGCTCGACCAGCTCGCCCTCCCAGCCCCCGTCGAGCGGCACGTTCACGTCGGTGAACGCCTGGTCCTGCCCCCACGGCACGAAGTGCCACCGGTTTGCTTCGGGCGCGTGGTACAGCAGGTAGTTGTTGGCCGCGCGGGTGTAGGCGTCCCAGTTTCCAGCCACCAGATCGACCGCCAGCGCCGTGAGGAGCCCGTCCACGTCGAAGTGTTGCTCGAGCACCGGGAGGAACGTCGCGGGCGTGCTCTCCTCGAGCACGTCGATGATGGCCTCGATGTCCGTGGGCGCCGTCGGCACGCCCGCCTCCTGCACTTCGAACGCCCCGTGTCCGTGGTGCAGGTCGGCGCCGTAGCCGCCCTCGTACATGTTTCCTTCGTCGTCGTTCCCCCAGTGCCGGTCGATGAACTGTTGGTCCATGCTCTCGACCAGCCCGTAGAGCCCGTACACCTGCTCGTTGATCGTGAGGCGGACATAGCCGTGGCGCGGCGTCGGCACGCCGAGGCTCCGGTACAGGTGGTACACCACGTGCTCCTTCACCATCGACTTGTCCTGCAGCATGTTGTTCAACGTCAGGCGTCGCAGGCCGAAGAACCGCTGGTGCGGCCGCCACTCGTGCACGTCGATCTTGAGCGACGGTTTCCCCGCGAACGTCCGCAGCGTCCGGTTTCCTTTCAACCGCACCCCCACGCTCCAGCTCTCCGCCCCGAACGTGAGCGTCCCGTGCACGTCCGTGTCCGGATCGGCCTCCAACGCCGCCATGTCGGCCGGCGCGACCGTGAGCCCCAGCTCGTGGATGCTGCCCTCCTCCCACAAGAACTCCGACAGCGCCGGGTCCTCGTCCGGCCCGGGCGCGCCCTCCTCGAAAGGCCCGAGCGCGGCGTCTGCCGCCGGCTTCTCCCCCTCGTAGCGGGGCCGGGGCGCGTCTCCCACGGACTCCACCCCACCGCCCTCGTCGCCCCCGCCATCCCCTCCGGAGGGGCCCTGGCATCCGATCCCCAACATCCACAGCAGCGCCACGGTCCACCCCGATCCGTGCTGGTGAAGCTAGAGCCGAGGAGGTACGCCGATTGTCATTTCTGGGCGGGCTGGGGTGCCCCGGCTTCGCCGTCGCCCTCCGCCGCGGTCGGCGCGGGGCGCGCCTCCGTCCTCCCTGCGGTCGGACCGGCCGAAGACGGCCGCGCTCTGTCCGGCTGGCACGGGGTGACGGTCGAGACCTGTGGCCGTGCGGCCGCGCCCAGCAGACGTGAGCGGGCGACGGGAGGGAATGACGGTCACGCTCACCGTCCTCCCTGCGGTCGGACCGGCCGAGGCGGCCGCGCTCTGTCCGGCTGGCACGGGGTGGTGGTGGGGGCCCGCGTGCAGCGTCGTTACGCGTGGGCGGGTTGTGGCATCGGGTGCTCCATCCCCGGGAGATCAGGACCCGGTCGCCGGATGGTGTACCGCTGACGAGCGGAGATGCTTCACGCGTGCCGGTCGGCGAGCGGGCGGGAAGGACAACCGTTCGAAGTGAAGGGATGTGAACGCATCCGTCGACCTCGGACGGACATACCGGCCGAGGTGAGGGGTAAGGCAGGAATCCCTTCACTTCGGCCGGATATACCGTCCGAAGTGACGGGATGGGATCGCATCCGTCGACCTCGGACGGTCCCCCCACACCCGCCCGTTCGGGCCGGGTCGAACGCGCCGGATGCGACGGCCATGCCTATGCACTTCGTCAGCGCTCGAGTGCGAGCGCATCCAGGGCGGGTCCATACCCCCCTCAACGCGGCTAAATCGGAGTCATGCCACCATGAACGCCGCTAAATGTAGTTCATTTCCGTCAAGTCAGGGCTTCCCACGGCCGGATGGATTCAGCAAGGGGGCGGGTCCTACTCCTCGGACTTGAAGAAGGACGGGTCCACCGCAGGCTGCTCGGTCGGCGTCATCACCCGGAGCACGGGCTTAGCCGGCGGCGCCTCCTTGGTGCCGAGCGGGCGGCAGACCACCACCGCCGGTTGCGTGTCCGAAGGGCGGCCCGCCATCGCCGACGCGGTGGCCTGGAAAATCGAGGTGACCTCGGTCGTTCCCATGGGCGTCCAACCCCGCGGCATGCGCGTCGGGTAGAGCGACAGGTTGGAATGGTCCTGCGCGGCCCGTGTGACCTCGTCCTGCTTGTAGACCGGGTAGGCGAGCGGCACTGCCATGCAGTCGTACTGGATGCCGTCAGGCTGGGGGCGGAAGAAGTTCCCTTCTGCCCCGAATGCCATTCCGGCAACGGCCGCAATCGTGACCGCCACTCCGCCTCCGAATGCGATTGAAGAGCGCACGCAACCTCCAGACGCGCATGGTCCCTGATCGCCCGGTGCTCCGCAAGGGTTGCTGCGTGCATGGTTCCGCACAGCCTCGCAGTCATCGGGGCGCTCTTTCGACATCCGCCACCCCGTAGCTCGAGGCCCCCATGCACCCCGATCCCGCTCGCTCTCCCGCCTGGTACGGCAAGCCCTTCACCCTCGCGTTCCCCGTCGGGATCATCGCGGTAGTGGCCTTCATCGTCGTCGGGGCGATCACGGCCGGCGGCGTCGGCATCGCCACGCGCACGGGCGACCTCTCCGCGATGGACGACCGGGTCACCACAGAACCAAGGGCGTTTTTCGGCAGCCCGCGGGCCGTCGCAGCCTGGATCCGTGCATTCAACCAGACATGACTCCGTGCCGCATGCATTCATGGGGACATGACCTACGACCCTGCGGTCGGACGCTCACGGCGGCCCGCGATCCGGGAATCGGCGGTGGGCTCGGAAACCTCGGGAGCGACGGCCCGCTAATCTGCACGGGGCCTGATTAAAGTGTTTAAGCATTACGACGGACCCTCCCGAGTTCGTCCTCACCGAGCCCCCTCTTCCGCACGTGCCGCCCCCCATGGCGCCCGACGGCGCCGCCATGGCGCCCGCCGCCGCCCGCATCGCCGCGCCAGGCGCCCGGAGGTCGGCCGCCCGTCCTCGGGCGGCCGGTCCCCGCCGTCCGCGGCGGGACCGAGCGGCTTCGCCGCGAGACTGGAGGGGGCCGACGGGGCCGCGTCCTCGCGGCCCCGGGGCGCCCGTGACCTTCCCCCACCCCGCCGTCGCGCCCCCCGATTCACAGCCCCCGCAGCGCCAACCACGACCGCCACCGCCACGGCCGGTCCACCCGCGCCTTGAACCCCGGCGTGTACGCCGTCGAGGCGAGGGCCTCCTCCCAGTGCGCGTGCGCCGTCTTCTTGTCACCCGTGCCCGCGGCGGCCTTCCCGGCCTTGAACCACGCCTCCGCGCTGGAGCTGTGCACCACGGTGGCCCGCTCGTAGGCCGCGAGCGCGGCGGCGTGTTGGCCCTGGCCCAGGTAGTGGTCGCCCAGCCGGACCAGGGGCTCGCCGAACCGCAGGTCCTTCCGCAGCGTCAGGGCGCGCTCGATCGAGGCCCGTCCCGCCTCGGTCTCCCCCAGCTCGAGCTGCGCCACCCCGAGATGGTAGTGGGGCAACGCGAGCTCGGGGTGACGACGCACCACGTCGTCGAGCACGACCTTCGCCTCGGCCGGCCGCCGCTTCGCGAGGAGCCCGCCGAGCTCGGTGCGGTGGTCCACGTGGTGCGGGTTCATGCCGATCTCGGCGCGGAGCCGGCGGATCCTCGCCCATGTGCGGAACGGCGCGCGCGGATCGGGCACACGCCCCAGCCACAACGTGCCGCCGCCGAACCAGAGCGCGGCCACCACGGCGATCCCGAGGAGCGGGCTGCCCGTGAGCTGCGACACCACGATGTAGGTGAACCACGTCTTCATCGCGCGCCGAGCCTATCCGAAGCGCCCGTCGCCGCCGCCTCACGAGCAGGAAAACGTCCCCTCCCGCAGCGCGCAGGTGAGCTCCGTCGAGGCCACCACCTCGCCGTCCTCGCCGTGCGACTCCTGGTGCACGATCGCGGTGCCCGGGGCCTCGAAGCGCACCTCCGCGCTCCCGCCCCAGGCGCCGTCGGTCCACTCTACGATGCCGATGGCCTCGCGCAGCTTGCCGTCCTGGTACGACAGCCACGACGTGGGATACGACCCGCAGCTGTCCTGCCCGAGCGCCACGCGCAGCAGCGGCACGCCGGCCACCTCGGCCGTGACCAGCGACCACTCGCCCAGGTACGGGTCCTCGTAGGGCACGATCGTCAGGCGCTGCACGTGTTCGCCCTCGCGCAGCCAGGTCACGCTGTGGCCGTCCGCGTTCCGGGCCACCACGATGCGCTCCTCGACGCCGTCGCCGTCGAGGTCCGCGATGCGCCCCATCGTCGAGAGCAGCTCGCGCGACACGAACCCCGTGGTGCTGCCCATGCGCACCTCGACCCGGTCGCCGTACTGCTCGACGACCGTGACCCGCGTGCCCGCGGGGAGCCGCCGGATCACCGGCGCGTCCGTCGCGAGGCTGGCGCGGAGGTTGACCAGCGCGCCGGCCGTCCACGTGACCGTGCCCTCGGGCAGGTCGTAGTCGTGCGACAGGTCGTGGACGGTGGCGGCCGAGGCGAGCGAGGCGAGCAGGAGAGGGAGCATGTGGACCTCGCGCCCCTCGATTGCATCGGGCGTGCCACGGCCGGAAATACTCGTTGTTCCGGCATTGTGTTGATACATGCCCCCCGGCGCCGGCGCCGACCGCCGCCCTGGATTGCACCGCCTCTATCGTCGATAGATCGGGGCCTCCCGCCCCCCGCGCTACACTCTTCTGCGGCACCGGGGTCGCCGTGCCCGGCGTCCCCTTCACGTGCGGCTCCAACATCGACGACTGGTCGAGGACCCCTCGTGCACCGTCAAGGACGGCGGCGCGTGCGTCATCAAGTCCGAGAAGATCGCCAACCAGTAGCGCCGGAGCCGACCCAGGGCAGACGGAGCGCGAGGACGCGCCCGCTGCGGGGCGGGAGTGCCGGGTGCGGGCGGCGTGGCGGCGGGCTCCTCGGTTCGGGTGGGGCGCGCGGAACGTCCGACGGCACCTGGAGTCCAGCACATCGTGTGTAGACAATCGTGTGGCGTTAGTGTTCGGTGGCTCTTGGTTGGGGCCAGGGGGGGTGAACCCGCGTGTCGGTGCGCCATGCGCCGAGGCGGGCGCCACCCACGAGGTCGAGCGCTGCCAATGTGTGGCCCGCCTCGTGGACACCGGCCCCCAGTCGAGCAGGCCCCACGTCAGGACGCGCCGAACTCGCCGGACGAGGCGCCAGACTGCGCTCCGCCTTGAGTACGAGCGCGTCGAGGTCCGGGTCATGCCCCCTTCAACGCCGCTAAATCTGGGTCATGCCACCATGAACGCCGCCAACCACAGCCCATGCTCGTCAACTCAGGGCTGCCCGCGGCTGCTACCACGGAACCAAGGGCTTTTTCTGACAGCCCGCGGGCCGTCGTCGCCTGGATCCGAGCATTCAACCCGGCATGACTCCGTGCCGCGTGCATTCATGCTGACATGACCCTGCGGTCGGGCCCCCGCGGCGGCCCGCGATTGGGGGGGCGTCTGCTGTTGGGTCGGGAAATCCGGGAGCGACGGCCTGCTTCTGCACGTGCATTCGCGGATCCAAGCGCCGATCGGCCACAAGGTGGGGTACCTGGCGCAGGTCCCCTCATGAGTGGCGGATCGGCGCGCGGAGGCGGTACCTGCTCCCCAGGTCCCCCCTCGGTAGCCGCCCGGCGGCCACCCACCTGCTCCCCAGGTCCCCCCTCGGTAGCCGCCCGGCGGCCACGCACCTGCTCCCCAGGTCCCCCCTCGGTAGCCGCCCGGCGGCCACCCACCTGCTCCCCAGGTCCCCCTCGGCGCCCGCGGGCTCGACCCGAACCCCACCCGCCCCGGCGGCCGCGGTCGGCGCCTCGCCGGGCACCGCGGCCCACGCCGGTCGCCCAGACATCCCGCCCTCAACCCCCCAACGCCCGCACCACCCGCGCCCGCTCCTCCGTCGTGAGGAACGGATGCACGGGCAGCGAGAGCCCGCGCGCCGCCGCGTCCTCCGCGACCGGGAACTGGCCCCGCCGCCAGCCCGCGTCCGCGAACGTCGGCGACAGGTGCACGGGCGTGGCGTACTCGACCTTCGTCTCGACGCCCGCGCGCAACATCCGCGCCTTTACCGCGTCGCGATCGGGCACGCGCACGACGAAGCTGTACCACGCGCTCTGCACCCCGGCCGCGGGCAACACCGCGTCCCGACCCGCGAACACTCCAAGATAAAACGCCGCGTTCGCCGCCCGCCTCAGCCGCCACTCCTCCAGGTGCGGCAACCGCGCCGTCAGCACCGCCGCCCCGAGGGGGTCCGTGTACGACGGCGTTCGCGCCGCGCGCAGCACGACCGGATCGCCGCCCTCGGGATCGCGCGCCGTGTCGCACCGGGCGGCCAGCGCCGCGTCGTCGGTCACGATCATGCCGCCGTTCCCCGCCCCGCCGAGCGGCTTGGACGCGAAGAACGAGAAACACCCGGTCGGCCCCAGCGGCACGCGCCGGCCCGCGAGCGAGGCGCCATGGGCCTGGGCGCAGTCCTCGATGACGGGGATCCCCAGCGTCAGCAGCGGCGCCACCTCCGCGAGGTGGCCGTGCATGTGCACCGGCACGATCGCCCGCGTGCGCGGCGTGATGGCCGCGATGACCGGCGCCGCGCGCAGGCACAGGTCGGCCGGGTCGGGGTCCACCAGCACCGCGCGGGCGCCGGTGTTGCGGATGGCGAGCACCGTCGCGAGGAAGGTGTGCGCGGAGGTGATGACCTCGTCGCCCGGGCCCACGCCCGCGGCCACCAGCGCGATCTGGAGCGCCGCCGTGCCCGACGCCGTGCCGACGCCGTGGCGACGCCCGCACCAGCCCGCGAACGTCGTCTCCCACCGCTTGCCGAGCCGCCAGAGCTCGAACGTGGACCGCGCCGCCAGCACCCGCGAGAGCTCGGCGGCGAGCTCGTCCTTCACCGCGGCGTTGTGGCGGTCGAAGCCCTCGTAGCCGACAACCGCGTGGGCGTAGGCCTCGCCGGCGAGATCGAGCGCGGGCGCGAAGCGACGGTAGTGGCGCAGGACGAGGCGCTTGAGGAGGCTAGCCATGGTCCGCGAGCGGCCGGGTGACGGGCACCTTGCCGACACACGTGCGGCAGATGTCCTTCTTGAACTCGCCGCGGAGCAGCTCGCGTCGTGTCGCGCGGAAGCTCGGAAGGTCCCAGAGCTCGGTGAGGCGGGTGGTGCCGAGGTCGCCCCAGTCCTCCACCCCGTAGTAGTCGTTGGGGCACAACTTGAGCTTGCCCCACGCGTCGACCACCAGCGTGCTCGCCGGGGCGTGGCAGCTCGACATGTGCAGCTCCCGGGCGCCGAACAGCACGGTGCCGCCCCGGTTGAACGGCGCCTTCACGTCGTCCTGGAAGTGCCGCACGAGGAAATGGCGCCGGAACGTCCACCACGGGAGGCTCGCGCGGGTCTTGCGGAAGGCCTCGGACTCGGCGGACTCGAAGGTGACGACGAACAGGCTCACGCCCGCGTCCAGCAGCGCGCGGGCCTTCTGCGGCGTGAGCGCGTCGCCGTTCGAGTAGATCACGATACGCGCGCCCGGCAGCCGCTTCTTCGCCTCGGCCATCAGGCGCGGCAGGCGCGGGTCGAGCAGCGGCTCGCCGAAGAAGTGGGGGGACAGCCGCCCGCGAAAGCCGATGGCCGCGAGCTGGTCGAGGATGGAGAAGAACAGGTCCTCCTTCATCTCGTGGCCGGGGCGCGGGTCGACCGCCACGGGGCAGTAGTGGCAGCCGCGGTTGCAGCGGCTGTTCGTCTCGATCTCGACGCGGTGGAACCGATCCGGGAGGATCCAGCGCCGCAGGGGCACCTCGACCGCCTTCAGAGAGTCGAGCGCGTCGAAGAACAAGGACATCGCGGGCGCATGGTAGCGCAGGTGGAGCGGGTGCGGGCGCGCGCCCCGAACGTGCAGCATACTGGCGTCATCCGAGCCGGCCGCCACGGAGCCCGCATGATCGTCGAGGGTCCCGCATGACCGAAACACTGCCGCCGCTGCTGGCCGGGCTCGCGTGCGCCGCCGCCTTCCTCGCGGGCCTGGTCGACGCCGTCGCGGGCGGCGGGGGCCTCATCCAGCTCCCCGCGCTGCTCGTGTTGTTCCCGGACGCGCCCGTGCCGTCGCTGCTCGGCACCAACAAGGTCGCGAGTATCTCGGGCACCACCGCCGCCTTGTATCGATACATCCGCGCGCGGGTGCCGATCCCGTGGCGCGCCGTCGCCCCCGCCGCCGTCGCCGCGTTCGCCGGCAGCTTCGCGGGCGCGCGCCTCGCGACCCATCTCCCCAAGGAGTGGATGCGGCCCGTGGTGGTCGTCCTGTTCGCCGGGGTCGCGGTGTTCACCTTCGCCCGCAAGGACTTCGGCGCCCTCGCGCGCGAGCCACACCCCGCCTCGGTCCCCGCCGCGATCCTCATGGGGGCGCTGCTCGGCGCCTACGATGGCTTCTTCGGCCCGGGCACCGGCACCTTCCTGCTCTTCGGCTTCATCGGCCTGCTCGGCCTCGATTTTCTCGGTGCCTCCGCGGCGTCCAAGGTGGTCAACGTCGCCACCAACCTCGCAGCCATCCTCGCGTTCGCGTGGGCGGGCCACATCTGGTGGGCGCTCGCGCTCCCCATGGCGGCCTGCAACATCGCCGGCTCGCAGATCGGCAGCCGCCTCGCCCTCGCGAACGGGGCGCCGTTCGTGCGCCGCTTGTTCCTCGGCGTCGTGTTGTTGATGCTCGGGCGCATGACGTGGGAGGTGGTGGGGTGACCGTCCCCGCCGAGCCGCAAGAGGCGCTCGTGCTGGCCGCCACGGTGCGCGTCGAGGCGGTCGACTGGCTCGGTCGGGCGCGGACGGGGCTCGGGGTGGTCGTCGGAACCGAGGGGCGCGTGCTCGTCCCCACGCGCCTCGTGGCGCACGCGGAGACGCTTCGGCTCACGTTCACGGACGGCGTTCCGCGCCAGGACGTCGGCGTGGTCTGGGTCGATCACGGCCGGGACCTCGCGCTGCTCGCCCTCGACCAGCCGTGCGCGGGCCTCCCCGTCCGTGCCGATACAATCGCCGTAGACGAGCCCGTCTTCGCGATGGGCGCCGACGGCACGGTCGCGGCGGGGCGCGTCACGTGGTTGGCCGGGGTCCGGCTGACACACGACGCACCCGGCGCGCTCGGTGGCGCGGTGGTCGACACGGGCGGTCGGCTCTTGGGGATAGGGGGCTACGAGTACGACGGCGCCTACCCGATCGAGCCCGGCGAGCGCCGCGAGACCCCCGCGTTCGACGCCCCCCCGTACGACCCCGCCGCCGTCGTGACCCGGCCCACCCTGGCCGTGCCCTGGACCGTGGCGCCCACCGCGCGGGCGACACATCTCGGCGGCGCCCAGCTCGGCGGCCAGCGGCTCGGCGAGGCGAGCACGCCCGCGTTCGGCGGTTGGGGGGTGCCGTTTCGTGGGCTCCGGCAGGGCATCGAATCGCTCGACGCCGAGCTCGAGGACGTCCGGGTGGACATCCAGTGGGTGCAGGCGCGCGCCGCCGCCGTCGCCGTGACCCACACGTTCAGTCGGAACGCCACCGATTCCACCGGTCGCCTCGCCGGAACACCGCGCAGCCGGGCACGCGGCAACCTCGCGCTCGTGCTGGACGAGCACGACTGGGCCGGCTGGTCGGCCACACGCATCACGGCGGCCCCGGGCCTCCTCGTGTTCCACCTCGTCAAGGGGAGCTACCGACGCACCCTCACCGAGGCTTGCGACGCGGGCGGCACGCGCTGCTCCCTGACGCTCATCCAGGAGGCCACTCCGCCGGCCGGGTGATGTATCACCGATACATGTATCAGCCGCCTGATACATACCATGATTCACCGCCTCGAAGCTGGACGGTGCCTAGGTATCCGCCATGCCGGTACCCGCCCTCCCCCCGCTGTACGCCCGCTGGATGGACGCCCATCTCGGCGGCCACATCCCCGAAGAGACCCGCGCCACCTGCTCCAGCTGCGCCATGGCCCCGCCGCAGGGCGAGCCGATGGGGCCCGGCCAGTTCGACCCCACCACGAAGTGTTGCACCTACGTGCCGCGCCTCCCCAACTTCCTCGTGGGCGCCGTGCTCGCCGACGAGGACGCCGCCAGCGCCCCCGGCCGCGCCACCATCGAGGGGCGCATCATCGCCGGGGTGGGTGTCAGCCCGCTCGGCCTCGCGCGGCCGCCCGCGTGGGATCTGGTGTATCGCCACGGCGTCGTGCGCTCCGACACCGCCTTCGGGCGCACCCGCTCCTTGCGGTGCCCACATTTTCTGCCCGACGGGCAATGCGGCATCTGGAAACACCGCGAGGGCGTGTGCGCGACCTGGTACTGCCGCAACGACCGAGGCGCCGTCGGGTTCGCGTTCTGGGAGGCGCTCGGCGCATATTTAGGCGTGCTCGAGCGCGCGCTCGCCTACGACGCCGTGCTCGCCATGGGACTCGACGGCCCCGCGCTCGACCAGCTCGTCGACGGCCCGCCCCCGGTCGACGGCCCCGCCCTCGACGGCCGCCCGAGCCTCGGCGCGCGCCGGCGGGTCTGGGGCCACTGGGTCGAGCACGAGCGCGAGATGTACGTCGCCACCGCCGCCCGCGTGGAGCGCATGAACTGGAGCGAGGTGCGTCGCGCCGCCGGCCCCCTCGGCGAGGCGCACGGCCTGGTCGTCGTGCGCGCCTGGGAGGCGCTGGTGTGGGCGTCGACCCCGGCGCGGCTCCGGCTCACCCGCCTCGGCAGCGTGGACATCGGGCCGGACACCACCGCCATCGTGACGCATCGCGCCTACGATCCCATCGAGGTGCCGAGCAAGCTCCTCCCGCTGCTCGCCCGCTTCGACGGCCGCCCCGCCGAGGTCGTCCGCGCCGAGCTCGAACGGGAGGGCGCCCCGGTCGACGCCGCGGTGGTCCAGCGGCTGGTGGACTGGGGGGTGCTGGTCGAGGCGTGAGCCGCGCGGATACACCGATACATCTGATACATCGACACACCGATACACCGACACACCGATACACCGACACATCGGGGCGCCCCGCCTCGCCGAGCCTCGGCGTCGCCGTGCTGTGGGCTCGGCCTTCGGCCTCGGTCCGTCGGCCCCGAGCGGCCGTCGGGACCGCGGCCCGCCCGAGCGCGGGCCGCGCCCTCCGCATGGCTGGCGCGGGAACCCCGCTGGTAGAGCGTGACCCTAGCGGCGGGTGTGCGGACCTCGACGCGTTTCCGCCGGAGCCTGGTTCCTCCGCTCCTCCTTCTCCTTCGTTCTCCTGCTTTCCTTGTTTCCTGCATTCCTGCTCTCCGGAAATCCGGAGCCGGAAAAGCAGGAAGGCAGGAATGAAGGAAGGCAGGAAGGGGACTTACCACGGGATGCGGATCCATCAATTACCCAATCCTATTGCGAACAATTTACTT
>JAZKFH010000058.1:0-39548 GCA_040386535.1 Myxococcota bacterium
TTGGCCGATTGGGATCGACGAACGTTCCGAATCACATTTTCCCGAACGCTTCTAGCCCGCTGCGCGCAGACGGTTGGCGTCGGCGAGGTCAGGAGAAGTACCGGCAATCGCGCCGCCCGACGCTCGAGCGTTACCGTCGTCTTCGACCGGGTTGGGATCACGCTCCAAGCGCCGAGCCATCCTACCTCCCTACCTTCCAATCCGAGGGCCGGAGGTACCCTGCGGTCATTCGAGTGAGCACCTCCCAGAACGTGGCGTAGTGTGCGGGCAGAATGTCCTTGCCTTGTGACATCATGCTGGAGGTGTCAACTCCTCGCCATGGCGACGAAGCGCCCGCCTGGTCCGCGAGGGGCGCCAGCGAGGAGGCGTGCTCCTCACCCGGCTCCCCGCGGTATTCATCCTCGAGTCCGAGCATATGGCCCGTCTCGTGAGCGGCGTAAGAGAACTCGGGTAGCTTCGCGTTCGCGCGTTCTGACTCGGGGATCCGCAGGGTGACGATGCCGCGCTCGCTTTCGCTATCGCCCCACTCCATTGGTCGACCGCTTCGTCCGGGAGCGAGATGACTGAACGCTTCCCCTACCGCGGCGGTCGCAAGTGCGCTCGGCTCGAATTGCCCTGTGTCGCTGGCCTGGGCCCAACCCACCGGCTCCAACGAGAACTGTGGCCCCGAGGGGTGCTTCTCTGACAGCGCGAGTCCCTTGGCCACCGTCTCGAGGCGAGCCAGCTCCCCACTACCCAGCCGCGCTTGGTCACCTCGGGTCTCCACCCGGATGCCTGGCTTGGGGAGGAGAGCGTCGACGCGGGCTTCTTCTGCGTGGACGACGTTGTTGCCGAGTGGGTGGCTCTCGACGTCGTCGTGGTCCATCTCAGCAGTCCCTGGCCCACCCAGCGGTCCGGGATCGCGGACAGACGGTCGCTGTTCATCTCTCTGCAGGCGGCCCCCTGCGGGTTCTCCGTGTACGGCCACGACGAAATGGGGATTACCCGCGCCGGAGTCCACTATTCGAAGGTGGAGCCGCGGAGTCGCCACCAGCCCCTCCCAACCGGGGCGGACGCAGCGGATCGTGTGGGCCCCGCTCCACGTCGACTCGACTACCCGTGTGTACTTCGCGATGAACTCCTCCTCTTCCGACGGGGTCCACCCGGTTTCTCCCGTCCAGGCGGCCACCGCGCGCTCCGTGAACGAAGCTCCCTCGGGAAGCGTAAAGTCGAACGCAAGTCGAAGCTCGATGTCGAGCGATCCGGCGCTGGGGTCGAACGACGCGTCGAACCGGCCAAGTCCGGTCGACGGCTCGAAGTCCTTCTCCTCAAACGTCGTCGCATAGAGAGCGTCGCGCGTCAACGACTCGGCGAGGTCGTCCTCTCCGGTGGGGTCGCAATCCAAGTCGATGCCCTCCTGCCGGCGCAGGGACTCCTGGGCGAGGGAGTTGCTGCTGCCGAATGAGGTTGCGGCGCAACCGATCGAGGCCGCTCTCGCCAGCGTCTGCGCTTCGGCTTTCGATTTTTCATGCTCCGGCATTCTTGTTCCTCGGGGGTCAGGGAGTTGGCGGCGGCAACGCAGAGCATCGCGCGACCTCAGCAAACTCGAAGGGCAACGCATCCCCACACCAGGCAGGCCGTGGCCGCCACCGCGCGCCCCAGCCCTCTTCGGCGCTGCCGTAGAAGCAGACGGCCAGGGCGTGCCACGCGAGCACGAGCGCCGGGTCCATGCCGGCCGCCTCTGCGAGCTGGGCGGGCAGCTTCCCCGGCGCCTCGGGTGCGGCCCGCCATCGTCGCTCGATTGTCGTGAGCGCCGCGTCGGTCGAGCGCGCGAAGCTCGTGCGCTCATCCGTTCCACACCGCGCGATGCGGCACACGCCGTCGAAGGTGAGGCCGCCCTCCGGCTCGGCAGGAGGGGACCAGAACTCCCCGGACGCCCGCAGCTGACAGTCCGCCACTCGAATCCCTTGGTCGGTGGGTCCCAGGAGCCAGGGGCCGGTGCGGCAGTCCGGGCCGAGGGCGGCGTCGCGATAGCCGCTCAGGCCGAGGGGGACGGCTGCAAACTCCTCCGGGATCCCGAGACGGGACAGGCGGTGCGCTACCTCGGTGTACTGTGGCGCGATGATCAAGAGACGCTCCCAGAAGGGGAACGAGACCGCCTGCTGATCGATCGCTTGTGCCACGCGAGAGGCCAGCGCCGTGTCAGTGCCCGCGTGCAACGCCCAGCGTGACGCCAACGCCCGCGCAGGCTCGCTGGCGGCCTGGGACAGGTCGATCGCATCGACCCGCTCCGGCCTGTCCCGGAGCGGGCAACGAACCTCGGGGGTGCATCCGAGCGCCGTAAGCCCCAGGACCACTCCAAGCGGTCCAGGGCGCGAGACGACGATCACGACAATACCCGAATGTGCTCGTCGCACAGGATGCGCGCCAGAACAACCCGTTTCATGTATCGTATTGCGTGATGCACCCCGTTGGCCCTCGACCACCAGAGCATAGCGCGGCGTTCCGGCCCAGGTCAACTGCTCCGCATCGACGTCGACTTGGTTCGTGCCTCGAGGCTCACGTAGATCGTCGAGATGGCACCTCCGCCACCCCACGACGCCGCGCTGCACGAGCACCCTTCGTTCCGCCCTACATCGACTGCTTGCGCGCATGAACGAGGCGCCTCAATTCGGTCGGACCCAGCCCAGCCTCCAGGGGCCCAAGTAGGCGGGCCACGTTCGGATAGTCGTGCCTCTTCCACGCGTCATCCGCGGCTCGAATCGTGGGTGCATTCGATGCGTTCCAGTTCAGCTCCCGCGAAGCGAGCGCGTCGCGCTTTGCCAGCTCCTGAATCTGGTTCATGTCCCCGCGCAAGACTGCCTCGTACTTTCCGAAGAGGAGCGCCGCCAACCGCGCCACGGAGGCGTCGAGGCGGTCGAGTCGCAGGAAAAGCGAGCGCCTGCCCTCTGCCCCTTCGACCTCAGTCACGGTGACACGTTGCGCCGTTGGCCCTGTTGTCGCGATCTCCAAGTCGAGCGCGCCGCGGGGGTCGAACACGACCGAGATCTGAACGTCATGCCGCCAGAACGTGACAGTGTACGGGCCAGGTTCAGACATCTTGAAGCCGAACCGGCCCAGCGCCGCGAAATGATCCTCCACGGTCTCTGGGAAGCTCGTCATGCACCCGTACTATCCCCCTCCGGGCGGGCGCCCCCTGTCGATCAGATCTCGACCGTCGTCTGCAACCACACCCAAGCGTCCGGCTGCCTATCAGCCGCCCAGAGGAACACCGAGGTTCCGCCGGCGACCGAGAGCCGCTGGCCGAGCTTGCCGCTGAGCCAGAGATCGGCTTCCTCGCCGGTCAGGGTGTCCTTCTGGGCGGGCGCCGCCGCGGCGAAGACGTGGGCGTCGAGGTTCACGCCGAGGCCGTCGACCGGCTTGATGCCGAGCTTCAGGGCGCCGTCGTGCAGCCCCTGGCCGTCGATGGCGCCGCCGACCGTGAAGGCGACGATGTCCATGAGGCCGTAGAACTTGTGGTTGGTCGCGTACAGCGTATCGAACGTGGTGAGCTTGCCGTCGGTGGCGTCGGCGTCGCCGCTGAGGAGGTCGTACCAGGCGGTCACGCTCGGCTCCACCCCGCCCGGCGGCGCCCACGTGCCGCGCACGCCCACCATCCCGGACTGGATCGCGCTCGTGCCGACGGAGCCGACCTGGCCGTAGGCCTCGACGCGCCCCGAGAACGCGCCCGTGCCGGCCTGGGCGTACACGCCGCCGGTGACCCGCGTCCGCTCGAGCGTCTCGTCGGTGTCGACGATGGCGAGCACGTCGACGGTCGAGGACTTCGTGGGGGCGACGCCCGCGCGGACGAAGCCCATCAGCGCGTTGGTGAGGGCCACCGGGGAGCTGGTGTCGGCGAGCACGGCGGCGCCCGCGTCGAGGCTGAACGTGCCACCGTTGGCGCGCACCACGGCGGCGTCGAAGGCCCGCCCCTGTTGAGTCCAGTCCACGGCGCCGATGAGCCGCTGCTCCTCGACGACGATCTCCTGGCGGCCGACCTTGACGCCGACGTGCTCGTTGGGCGTCCACTGGGCCCAGCCCTCGTGGAGGTCGATTGTGTCACCGGTGAAATCGAGCAGGGTGTTCGCCTCGCTGCCCCACACGCGAACGTCCTGGAACGTGACACGGAGGGACACCTTGGGGAAGGTGGCGCCGACGCCGAGCCGGGTGCGCTGGGAGACGAAGAAGGTCTCCGCGCCGGCGGCGCCGTCCTTGCCGGTGCTGAACTCCAGTCGGGGGCGGACCTGCGCGTGCACCTCGATCGGAGCAGCATCTTCGGCGAAGGCGGGGGCGGCGAGGAGCAGCGAGAGCGTGGTAAGCACGATTTCCTCCAAGGAACGGGTGGAGCTCTCATTGCAACCTGCGTGCCGGCTGGCGGGCTTGGGTGAAACGTGGCCTGTGTCCAAGCGATCCTCCCCCGGGCGTGCTCCGGAGCGGGCGCCGCCGCCGTGTCCCGTGGCCCATCCCCTGTGGGATCCGGGCCCCGTCAAAAGACGGGTGGAAACTAGGAATGAAGGAATTGGGGCCACGCGCGCGCAGTGCGTTACGGGAGCGTTCCCATGCGCTTCGCCCCCGCCCTCGCCGTCGCCAGCTTCGGGCTCCTCGTGGGCCTCGGCGGCACGACGTTCAACTACGCCGGCGGGCTCTCGTACATGAGCGAGGACCCGACGGCGTGCGTGAACTGTCACATCATGCGGCCGCAGTACGATGGTTGGCAGAAGGCCAGCCACCACACGGTCGCCACGTGTGTGGACTGTCACCTGCCGGATGAGTTCGCGTACAAATACTTCGCCAAGGCCCGCAACGGCTGGTTCCACTCGAAGGGCTTCACGTTGCAGGACTTCCCCGAGCCCATCCGGATCACGCCGCCGAACGCCACGATCCTTCAGGCGAACTGCGAGCGTTGCCACGGCCCGCTCGTACACGACGCGAGCGCCGCGAGCGGCGCACCGACCTGTACCCATTGCCACGACGACGTGGGGCACGGCGAGCGGGTGGGCCTCGGCGGCCCCATCCACGGCGATCCGCTCCAGGAGCTCAAATGAACACGCAACGCACCTGGCCCTACTTCGTCCTCGCCTTCGTCTGCGCCGCGGCGGCGGCGGGGGTCACCGCGCTCTTGCTGGACGTGAACCTCCACAAGGTCGAGGAGCGGACGCCCTTCGTGCGCGTGGCCGAGGTGACGGAGGACACCACCGATCCCGCGGTGTGGGGCAAGAACTGGCCGAAGCAGTACGACCTGTACAAGCTCACCGCCGAGTCCACCAAGACCCGGTTCGGCGGCCACGGCGGCAGCGAGGCCCTGCCCGAAGAGAAGATCGAGCGCGACCCGTGGCTCAAGCGGATGTTCCTCGGCTACGCGTTCTCGATCGACTACCGGGATCGCCGCGGCCATGCCTACATGCTCGAGGACCAGGAGCAGACCGAGCGGCAGACCAAGCCGCAGTCGGGCTCGTGCCTGCACTGCCACGCGGCGGTGATGCCGCTCTACCGGGAGCTCGGCAACGGCGACGCGATGGCCGGCTTCGAGAAGACCTCCACGATGTCCTACGCCGAGACGAGCAAGATGCTCCACGACAGCGGCAATGCGCACCCCGTGTCGTGCGTGGATTGCCACGACCCCGAGTCGATGGCGCTGCGTGTCACGCGTCCAGGCTTCCTCGTGGGCATCCAGGCCCTCGCCGCGAGCGACGCCGAGGTGGTGGCCATGCCCTCGATCGAGCGTTGGCGCGAGGGGGACAAGGCCACGCCCTACGACCCGAATACGGACGCCACCCGCACGGAGTTGCGCTCGTTCGTCTGTGGGCAGTGCCACGTCGAGTATTATTGTGGCAACAAGCAGACCCTCACCTTCCCCTGGAGCGAGGGCCTCAAGGTGGAGAACATCGAGCAACACTGGAACAACACCACCTTCGCCGACGGTGAGCGCTTCTACGACTACAAGCACCAGGAGAGCGGGGCGCCGATCCTCAAGGCCCAGCACCCCGAATTCGAGCTCTGGAGCCAGGGCGTGCATGCGCGCAGCGGCGTCGCGTGCGCCGATTGCCACATGCCCTACATGCGCGACGGCGCCTCGAAGATCACGGACCACTGGGTGCGCAGCCCGCTCCTCAACGTGAACCGGGCCTGCCAGACCTGCCACTCGTTCGACGAGAAGGAGATCCTCGCCCGCGTGGACGTGATTCAGAGCCGCAACTACGAGCTGATGCAGTCGGCGGCCGACGCGCTGATGGATCAGCTCGACGCGGTCAACGCGGCGAAGGCCGCCGGCGCGACCGACGCCCAGCTCGCGGCCTCGCTCGAGCTGCAGCGCCAGGCCCAGTGGCGTCTCGACTTCATCGCCGCCGAGAACTCCATGGGCTTCCACGCGCCGCAGGAGGCCGCGCGCATCCTCGGCGAGTCCGCTGACCTGGCCCGCCAGGGCCAGATCGCCGCCCTAACCTGGCAAAGCCCGCTGGTGGCTGCGGGGGCGCCTGCGAGCGCGGGAGCAGGGGCGGGCGCGGCGGCTCCGGCCGAGGCGCCTGCGGTGGCGCCGGGGCGCTGATCAGCGACTCCCGTCGCCCTCACCGCCCCGCCCGCTCCCTCAACCACCCCGCCAACGCCCCCTTGGTCACTCGCCCCTCCGCGACGCCCAACATCACCGCGTAGAGCTCTTCCTGGCCGACGTGGAGCGGGTGGCCGTTGATCTCCAGGAACACCAGCATCGCGGCCAGGGCAATCCACTTGTTCCCGTCCAGGAAGGGGCGGTTCTGTGCCAGGTGGAACCCGTAGGTAGCGGCCATCTCAGCGAAGTCGACGTGCAGGTAGGCGCCATCGAAGCTCGTCTCCGGCTGGGCGAGCGCGGAGAGCAGCAACCCCTCCTCACGCAGGCCGCGGGCCCCGCCGTAGTGTTCGATCAGCATCGAGTGCACGCGAAGGATCTCTTCCCGCGCGAGGAACTTCAACCTCCAAGCCGCACCCTCACCGCCCCCGTCGCCGCACCACCTCCGCCGCCACCCGGTTGAGCGTGCCGTCCTTGCTCACGTCCACCCCCGCCGCCCCGAGGTCGCCGAGCACCGCCTTCATCTCGGCGAGCATCTCCTCCTTCTTCTGCACGGTGGCCTTGTACCGGCTGAACGCCATCTGGAGGCGATGCGTGCGCGCCTCGTCGGGGTGGCCGAGCTCGAGGATGACGTCGAGCAGGGCGAGGAGGATGTCCATCTCTTCGGCGGTGCCGGCCCCGGAGGGGACCGCGGCGTCGAAGGTCGCCTGGAGGGCGCCAATCAGCGTCGGGTCGCCATAGGAGCGCGCCGCCTCCGCGCCGGGGAGGGGCGCCACGGCGAGCACCGCCAGGATGCGCTGCACGATGCGCTCGTCGCGCACGCCACACTCCGCGAGCAGCTCGGTGGCCTCGATCCAGCGGCTGCCCTCCATCGCGTGGGGCAGGATGGGCTCCACGACGGCCGCGCCGAACGCGGGGAGCGCCCACGCCGCCGAACGGACCACGGCGCTGTCGACGGGGGCCTCGGTGAAGGCCTCGACGAGCGCGGGGACCGCGTCTGGATCGCGGATCAGTCGCAGCACGTAGATCGCGCTGCGCGCCGCGTTGTTGGCGAAGCTGCCCTCGGGAGCCCAGCCGGCGCGGTCGGTCACCAGGGCGCACAGCCGCGGTAGCGCCGCCTTGCCGAGGGCGACGACCTCGCGGACGAGGGTGGGGGAGGGCGTCGAGTGGCGCCCGAGATGGGAGATGGAGTCTTTGCGAGCCATGCAGCCCGTTACCCGGTCGTCCCCCGCGGGTCACCCCTGGGTGCGCCGGGCGACCAATCCCACGGGTCACCTCACCAAACCCACCCACCCCCCGCGAACACCACCGCCCCATCCACCTCCACCCGCTCCGCCGCGCAGAACACGTCCACGTGGAACCGCGTCTTTCGCTTGCTGAACCCCGCTTTCGGGTACACCGCGTGTTTGGCCCCAAGTGACATGTGCACGCCACACATCCGCTCGTAGGTGCTGACATCGGTCACGCGGCGCGTGGCAGTCATGGCACGGTTGATGCCGAAGCCGAGCTCGCGCACCCACACCTGGCCCTCCTCGGCGGCGATCTCGCGCAGGATCGCGTGGAACGCCGGGGGGGCGTCGGGCGCCGCCACCACGCGACCCCGCTCGATCACGATGCCGAACGGCGTGTCCATGAACGTGACCGAGAAGTCCCCGGCCCCGAACGCCGCGATCCCGACCGTCCCGCTGACCGCCTCGAGATCCACCGGCTCGGTGAACACCTCGCCGATCGGGAACTGGCCGCCCACGTTCGTGAAGCCGGTATAGTCGCCGACGTTGAGCTTGGCGTCCTCGAAGGGGCCGCCGTAGGTGAGCACGCCGGCCGCGGAGACGACGACGATCGCCCCCGCCCCGTCGATCCGCGCCTTGAGCGCCGCGCCGAGCCCGCGGTAGTACGCCGGATCGTAGGCCAGGGCGTCGACGTACACGCCCGCCTCGTCCTCCGGAAGCCGCCCCACGTGCGGGTGTTCGACCACGTGCAGGCCGCGCCGGAACAGCTCCAGCCGGAACCTGAAGTCTCCCATCTCGAAGCGGGTCGACTGCACCAGGACGACCAAGCTGCCCGGCGGGAGCGCGCCCACGGCGGCCATCACGTCGGGCACGGTCGCGGCGTCGAAGTCGACGAACGCGGCGTGCGGCAGGGCGGCGCGGTAGCCGTCGGCGAGCAGGCGGGCGAGCGCCGATTGGCGGTCGGAGACCACGAGGGCGGGGGTCGGCGCGGCGTGGCCGAGGGCCTTGCGCACCACGTCGTCGAGGTTCCGGGCGAGCGAGTGTTCCACGGGGAACGTTTATGGCGCGACCGGTCCGGACGCACCGCCAGGGGGCCCGGAGAGCGAGCCGGAGCCAGGCCCGAAGCCAGGGCGGACGGACCGCGCCGAGCCGCGGCCGCCGCGGCGACGGGGGAGAAGGGGCGGGCGGCCTCGCGTCAGGGCATCGCGACCGTGCACCGCGCGAGGCCGTCGCCGTCGTCACACTCGGTGCACTCCGGCAGGCACGCGCAGGTCACCGGGATGCCGCACGACTCGGGCGCGGCGGTGCATTCGGGCACGCTCGGCTCGGCGGTGTCCCCGCCATCGCCGGGCATGACGTGGAGGCAGTACGCGTCGGCCGCGCACGCCGCGCCCGAGCAGGTCGCGGTGGTGTCGGTGTCCACGATGTCCGTGTCCGCGATGTACGTATCGGAGGTGTCCTTGTCGGCGGAACCGCCGGTACAGGCGAGGAGCAACGTGAGCGCGAGCACGACGACAGGCATGCGGCAGTGTGCCACCGCTCCGGGCCGCCCGCTGTCCCGGTCCCGTCACGGCTACCCGTGAGGCTCCTGCAAAGAACGGCGGATGTCCGCGGGGCTGGGGTACATTGGCGCCCGTGAAGCTCCACCTCCTGGCCCTCCTCGCCCTGCCCGTCGTCCTCGGCCTCGGCTGCCCCAGCACCGACAAGGTCGACGACACGGGCGCGGCCGACACCTCCGCCGATGCCGACACGGACACCGATACGGACGCCGACACCGACGCGGACACCGACACCGACACGGACTCCGATACCGACACGGACACCGACACGGAGGCGCTCACCGGGCTCCTCCGCCTCGTCGGGAGCGCCACGGTAAACGGCGCCTATGCGGGCACCGAGTCCGTCGTGTTCGTAGCGGACGAGGGCTACGGGGACGACGTGTGCCGCCTCACGGTCACGTTCGCCTCGACCGAGGCGCGCACGGACTGCGAGACGTGCGACTGGGCGTACACCCTCACCATCACCGACGTCGTCACCGAGCTCGACACGGAGTGTGCGGCGGTGGGCTGGGGCGATCCGGAGTCCGCCATCGGCACCACGCGCGCCTACGGGTACGACCCCGACTACTTCGGCCACGCCGCGGTGCTCATGACGCATGACGGCACCGCCTGGCAGGTCGCCGGGTACGCCGCGTTCGACGACGCCACGGATACGCTCTCGTACGACCTCGAGGTCGGCTTCTTTCCCTACTGATCTCCCCTACTGATTTCCCTCTTTGGCCAGCCTGCTTCCGCAGCGTTCCCGGAGCCCCATGCGTCTGTCCGCCGCCCTGGCCGCGCTGCTCGTGTTCTCGGGGTGCGACCCGAAGGACGATCGCGTCGTCGGCCTCCTCGCCGACGAGAACAACTACGCCTTCACCGGCGCGCTCGACGTGCCGTCGATCACGACGGCGTCCGCCACCGACGTGACCGTGTGCTGGGACGAGGTCCTCCACGATCTGCAGTGCCACGACCTCGATCCGGTCGCGGGCATCCAGAACATCGGCCTGGTGCGGTTCCCGAACTACTCGCAGGTGGAGGTCGAGGCCGCCCTGTCCACCAACTCGCTCCAGCAGTCCGCGATCTCGGGCTACGTCGAGGCGCGCACGGACGGCACGAACACCTGCGCCAACCTCGCGGACTTCAGCTTCTTCGGCACCACGATCGACGTGGCTGAGGAGTACACCGCCGCCGGCGGCACCTACATGCTGCTGCTGACCGAGGGCGTCGTGGCGGGCGTCGGCGCGCGGATGATCACGTTCCTGTCGCCGGAAGAGGGCAACACCACGACCGAGGTGAGCGTGGGCGACGGCTGCGGGCTGCTCGAGGTCGACGCCGATCTCGAGGCGCTCACGTCGGTGCCGCTCCCGGCGGACGGGCCGTTCCTGGTGGACTGGTCGACGTTGACGATCGACGGGCAGGGCAACCCCATCGCCGTCGAGGACATCGACGGGCTCATGATCGCCTTCTACGAGGGGGAGACTCCCGCCACGCTCGAGACCCAGCTCTTGGATCTCGAGCTCAACGCGACCGAGCTCTACAACCTCACGCTCACCGGGGAGACCACCGCCGATCTCGCCGACGCCACCGGCGCGAGCGGGGCGTTCACCGGCTTCTCGGGCGACGGTACGTGGATGCTCGCGTTGCGATGCAGCCGCTGCTACAACCCCGCGCCCGTCTTCCTCACCGTGATGGACCCCACATGACCGCGCTCTCCCTCTCGCTCCTCGCAGCGTGCACCGGTGGCAGCACGATCACCGCCGAGGTGGTCCCGAGCGCCGACGTCGCCACGGTCGCCACGCTCGTGTGGTCCTCCCCCGAGCCCTTTGCCGGGATCGTGCGCTACGGCACCGAGGATCGGTTCTTCGACGTCGCGTTCGACGCCTCGTCGACCGAGCACGAAACGCTCCTGCTCGGCGTCCCCGCGGCCTCGGAGGTCACGTGGAGCATCCACGCCGACGCCGGCACGGTCGTGGAGACCGGCACGTACACCACCGGCTCGCTCCCGACGGAGTTGCCCTCGCTCAGCGTGACCGGCGGCGGGCACGACCAGTTCATGTTGACGCCGCTCATCGGTGCCACCACCGCGGCGATCGTCCTCTCGCCCGAGGGGCACATCGTCTGGTACCACATCGACGCGCGGGGGCTCGACGTGTACCGCGTGCGCCTCGCGGCCGACGGCACCGGCATCGTCTACAACGCCGCGACCGTGTCCGGCGATCCCGCCGAGGACAGCGCGCTGGTGAAGGTGTCGTGGGACGGCGCGACCTCGACCGAGCTGGCCGTGCCGCTGCTCTCGCACGACTTCGTCCAGCTCGGAGACGGCAGCCTCGCCGCCATCGGCGTGAAGTTCGGCCTGGGCGCGGAGGGGCAGGAGGTGCGCGGCGACCGCATCGTCGAGATCGCGCCGGACGGCACCCAGACCGACATCTGGACCTCGTGGGACTGCTTCGATCCCGCCGTCTACACCGGCGACGACGTGGAGCTCGGCTGGACCTTCGCCAACGCGCTCGACTACGCCCCCGAGACCGACAGCTACCACCTCGGCCTGCGCAATTTCTCGAGCATCCTCGAGGTCGACCGTACGGGCGCGTGTGGCGATGTCATCGGCGGCGAGCCCTCCGACTACACGTTCGACGGCAGCCGGTTCCGCCACCAGCACCAATTCGACATGCAGGGCGACACCCTGGTGGTGTTCGACAACGACGGCGCCGGCGGGAACGCCAGCCGCGCCATCGAGTACGCGCTCGATCGGGACGCGAAGACCGCCACCCAGGTGTGGGACTACACACCCGATCCGAAGATCTACAGCTTTGTATTGGGAGACGTGACCCGGCTGGACGACGGGGACACGTTCGTGGCGTGGTCGGTCGCAGGTCAGCTCGACCGCGTGAGCGACGCCGGGCAGCTCGAGTGGAGCGTGAACACCGGCGTGGGCTACGCCTT
Source organism: Myxococcota bacterium (assembly GCA_040386535.1). Taxonomy (GTDB): domain Bacteria; phylum Myxococcota_A; class UBA796; order UBA796; family SXON01; genus CAJBVW01. The sequence goes on from JAZKFH010000058.1 coordinate 12,273, forward strand.
CGGCTTCGTGACGCTCGCTCCCGCGCTGGTGCCGTGATCCTCGGGCTTGTCCTCCTCGCGCCGACCCTCTTCGGCGGGTGTGATCCCACGTCGATCACGCTGGGCGGCGACACGTCGCCGGTCGAGGCGGACACGGACACGGACACCGACACCGACACTGACACGGATACGGACACCGATACCAATACGGACACCGATACCGATACCGTGGTGCCGGTCGCGGAGAGCTTCACGCTCACCGTTCATCCCGAGATCAGCACGATCCTCGTGGCACGCTGGAACCAACTCGTGGCGGGGGACACGTCGCTCTATTGGGAGGTGGACGGAGAGCGGTTCTCCTCGCCGGTGCGCGCGCTCGCGCCGGGCGACGCGACCGAGGTGGTGCTCGGGCTCCCCGCCGACACGGACGTGACCGTGACCCTCAACGTGGGCGGCAGCACGCTCTCCGCGGACGCCGCCACGGATCCGCTTCCCCGCGGCCTCTTCGATCCGACGCTCACCACCTGGGATCCCACCGAGGCCGATCCCTCGCCCTACCTGCTCACCAGCGTCGACATGGGGGCGAACAACTTCTTCGGCCCGTGTTGGGTGGTCCTGTTGGATCGTGCTGGCCGCATCGTCTGGTACCGGCAGGTGTCCGATCGCCGCCTGACCCTGTTTCCGCGCCTCGCCCGGGACGGCTCGCACATCCTCTGGGACGCGACCACCTACTACGTCGCCGACAGCGTGCCGGGCTCGATCACGCGCGCCACGCTCTCGCTCTCCCAGGAGGTCGAGACCGAGGTCGACGGCATCGGCTTCACGTACGACGAGCTCGACGATGGCAGCTTCCTGTTCGACTACGCCGAGACCGACTACGACTACCACCTCGAACGCCAATACCCCGACGGCACCCGCGCACGCATCTGGAGCTGCGCGCCGTGGATGGACTCGTTCAACGCCGGCTACTGGGCCTGCGCGGCCAACACCGTGCACTGGGATCCCGACTCCAACGTGGTCGTGTGGTCGATGTTCCAGACCTCCACGGCCGTGGGAATCGATCTCGCCACCGGCGAGCTGTTGTGGGAGCTGGGGGAGTACCCCGGCGGCCTCACGTTCGACCCCGCGAGCGTGCGCCTGGAGCTCCAGCACTACCCCAACTGGACGCCCGACGGCACCCTGCTCCTGACCACCCACGTGCCCGGCGAGCGCGGCGTGCAGCGGATCCGCGAGCTCGACCTCGACCTCGGCGCCGGCACCGCCCGCCAGACGTGGACCTACACACCCGCCGCCGGCTACTACGGCGACTACGCGGGCGAGGCGACGCGGCTCCCCAACGGCAACACGCTCGTGAACTTCGGCACGGACGGCGTGGTGCAGGAGATCCTCACCAACGCGTCACCCGAGGCGACGATCGTGTGGGAGATCGATTGGGACAACCACCTCGCGGGGCACCTGACCCCGGTGGAGGACCTGTACGCGTTGAACGGCGGGTGGTGAGGGGCGGGCCCGCACCCTCGGGGGCCACCCGGCCGTTCGCAGCGACGCGGAAGCGCGGGCGGGCTACTTGCCCTTGGTCGCGTTCTTCTCGGCCTTCTTCTTCTGCTTCTCCTGGATGCTGAGCTTCTCCTTGTTCTTGGTCTGCGCCTTGTCTTGACCCTTGGGCATGGTGCTCTCCTTGGTGTGCACGATCCTTCTACCGCCTTGTCGCAAGGAGCACGAGCCGCTTCACCGGGAATGGCTGGAATCCCGACCCTCTACGACGTAGGAGGCTCCTGCTTTGTGCGGGGCGTGGGCCCCCACGGCCCGTGGGATCGAGGTACGCTCTGCGCGGCCCCATGCGCATCGATTCCCTCACGCTCGAGAACTTCCGCGGCTTCGCGCAGTTCACGCTCGACCTGCATCCCGAAGTGACGGTGCTCGTGGGGAAGAACGCCACCGGGAAGACGGCGCTGCTCGACGCGTTGGCGGTGGCGTTGGGAGCGTGGTTGTCCGGGATGGCGAACGCGCGCGCGGAGGACCGAACCCTCACCAGCGGGGACGCCCGTCTCGTCCGTCGCGGCGAAGTGTTGTTTCCAACACTCGAATATGTGTTTCCCGTTCGTGTGGGTGCCTCGGGCGTCGTTGGAGCAGAGCGGGTGGACTGGGCGCGAGAGCTGCGCCATCGACAGGGGCGCACGACGACTGGCGAGACCCAACGCCTGCGCCAGCTCGCGATCGGCGCCGAGCAGAAGGCATCCAGCCCCGAACCGGCCGATCTATTCCTCCTCGCCTACTACGGCACCGGCCGGCTCTGGGTCGAGAAGCGGGCGCGTGCCGAGCGTGGCGAACAGCTGGCCTCCCGCTTCCAGGGCTACCGTTCGGCACTCGAACCGGCGTCTGATCCAAAGCTCTTCGAAGCGTGGATGCGCTGGCGCGAAGAGGACTACCTCCAACGAATCGCTCGCGCCTCCGAGACCGGGCGGCCCCTTGCTGCCGTGGAGCGCAGCCCGCACCTCCAGGCCGTCGAGGCGGCGGCGTGCGCCTGCCTCGAGGGGGCCTCGCGGTTTTACTACAACGTGAACTACAAGGAGCTCCGCGTGGAAATGGCGGACGGAACACTCCTTCCCTTTCACGCGCTCTCCGACGGCCAACGAAGCCTCGTAGCGATGGCGGCCGACATTGCGTGGCGCGCCGTCCAACTCAATCCGCACTTGGGAAAGGACGCGCCCAAGCTCGTCTCGGGCGTGGTGCTCATCGACGAGATCGAGCTTCACCTCCATCCGGCGTGGCAGCGCCGTGTCATCGGCGACCTCCGGCGGGCCTTTCCCAAGCTCCAGTTCGTCGTCACGACCCATTCGCCGCAGGTCATCGCCTCCTGCGAGCAGGCCTGGATTCGCCTGCTCGTTCCCGGCGCCGACCGTGCGTTCCCGGCCGCGCCGGTCCATGGTCGGGACAGCAACGCCATCTTGCGGGACGTGATGGGCGTTCCTCCGCGCGCCGCTTGGATGCAGAAGAAGCTCGACGGCGTGAGCGATCTGATCGAAGCCGGGGAGGTCGCCGGCGCCACGGCGCTGCTCGCGGAGGTCAAGGCGGATCTCGGAGCGGATGACGAGGCCGTGCTGGGGCTCGAGTGGGAGCTGCACGATCTGGAGGTCAACGGTGCGCCGGATTGAGAAGGGGGCTGAGCCTCCGTGCGTGGCCCAGCTTCGTCGGGACGCGTCCTTCACCGAGAAGGAGTCGGGAAAACCCCCGGTCAACGATGATTGGAACCCGGGGTCGTGTGCCGAGGCCATCCGCAAGACGTTGGTCACCGAACAACAGGGGCTCTGCGCCTATTGCATGGGGCGGATCGAGCCGCACGGTTTCCGAGAAGAGCTGGCGCACCTTGGCGGGATGAAGATCGAGCACTGGGCTGCGCGCGAAGATCACCCCCGAGAGATGTACGACTGGGGCAATCTGCTCGGCGTGTGCGGCGGGGTGTACAACGGCCCAGACGGCCCGGTGAAGCATTGCGACGCGTCGCGGGGCAGCACTCCGTTGCATGTCCATCCGGCGCGGCGCCTACCGGATCCGCAGGCGGTGTTCACCTACGACAAGGCGGGAAACATCATCGGGAACACGCCGGGGGCTGTCGCGGACGTTCGCACGCTGAACCTGTCGGCCGACCGCCTGACCGAGAACCGCGGGGCGGTCGTCGATGCGCTTCGAAAACGGTTGATGAACCGGGACGACGCCGCGACGCTCCGCGGCATGTACCGAACGGCGATAACGGCGACCGCGAGCGGGCTGCCCGCGTACGCACCCGTCGCCGCGCGTTACCTCGCGAAGAAGCTCCAGCAACGCGGCCTCGTACCGTAGCGCGCGCCGCCGACTACCCCACCGAAGCCGCCAGGATCACCAGCGCCCGCGCCCCGAGCGCATGGATCGTGCCGCGCCGGTAGTAGTGCGCCACCGCGGCGTGGAGCGGCCGGTCCGCGAACGCGTCGAGCAGCGCGAGGCCGGACACGCCCGCCAGCAGCGCCGCGGCGACGGGAACGTCGGCATAGGGCACGTGCACGTCCCGGTCGAGGGGCAGGCCCTCGGGGCGCCAGTGTTCGGGGATGCGCCCCTCCGCGACATAGGCGGCGGCGAGCTGATCCAGCGCGTGGTCCGGTCCGGGCTCGGCGAGCAGGCGGCACGTGGGCCACCAGCGGTCGGGATCCGCGGAGGCCGCGCCGCCGTGCGTCTCGGCCGCGAGCCAGAGCCGCGCCGCGGCCCAGTCGCCGCGTGCGTCGCGGAGGGCGGCGCCGAGGAGGAGCTCGATGCGGTGGGGCTCGTCGAGCGTCAGGGCCAGGGCGGCGGCGGTGCGGGCGTCGCCGCTCACGAGCGCCTCGCGCAGGCGGATGCCGGTCTGGCCCGAGAGCACGACCGGGTCGCACACCTCGGACGTGAGCGGGCCCCCCGCCGCGTCGTAGGCATCGAGCAGCCCGTCGACGTCGGCCCAGCCGGCGAAGGTGCGCACGTGGTGGGCCAGATCGGACACGGGTTCGCCTTGGGAGGAGGGGGCCCTATCGCACCGGTCCTCCGCGCGCGCCGCTCGGAGGGCGCGAGCGCAGCGAGCGGTCCGGCGCCGCCCTGGGCGCCGACCGAGGCCGGAGGCCGAGCCCGGAGGGGGGCGTAGGCGTCCGCGCCGTCGCGCCCCGCGCCCATTCTCCGCAGCTACTCCCCGAACAGCGCCCGGCAGTCGTCCAGCACCTTGGCCGGATGCGTGCCGACCTCGATGGAGTCGACGTATTCGAGCACCAGGGCGCCGTCCGCGTCGAGCAGCATCGTCACGCGGGTCACGGAGGAGTCGCGCTCGCCGGTGAGCGCGCCGTAGGTGACGCCGAGCACGGCGTCGTCGTCGGTCCAGAGATCGTAGAGGAAGCCCTCCCGGTCGGACCACTCGAGGTTGTCGGCGGGGCTGTCGAGGCCCACGCCTACGATGGTGACGCCCAGGGCGTCGAATTCGGTCTGGTTGTCGCGGTACCCGCAACCTTCGATGGTTCAACCATAGGTCCCGGCGGCCGGGTAGAACCACAACACCGTGGGGTGGCCGAGCAGATCCGCCTCGGAGCGGGCCGCGCCGTATTGGTTGGTCGCGGCGAAGGAGGGGAGGGACACCGGGGACTCCGGCGGGGTGCCGTAGAGCGCGCCGACGTCGGTGTCGGTGTCCGCGTCGGTATCGGTGTCGGTGTCGGCCGGATCGGCCACCTTCGCGGTGTCGCCGTCCGTACCGGCACACGCGAAGAGGAGGAGGAGCAACATGGCCGCAAGCTACCCCGGTGCCGATGAGGTGGCGCGCCGGGATCCGGGGGCGCCCCATCCGTGGCAGAATCCCCCGCGAGGTTCGCCGCACGTTGAACAGCCCTGACTACGCCGTCGAATTCGCCCGGGTGCGCAAGACGTACGGCAGCCGCGCCGCCGTGCGCGACATCTCGTTCTCCATCAAGCCGGGCGAGTTCTTCTCGCTGCTGGGGCCCTCGGGCTGCGGCAAGAGCACCACGCTGCGCATGATCGCCGGCTTCGAGCAGCCGGACGACGACGGCGGCGAGGTGCGCCTGAACGGCAAGCGCGTCAACCACCTGCGCCCCTACGAGCGCGACCTCGGCATGGTGTTCCAGAGCTACGCGCTTTTTCCGCACCTCACCGTCGCGCGCAACATCGCGTTCGGGCTGGAGCAGCGCGGCGTCGGAAAGACGCAGATCGCCGAGCGCGTGCGCCGGGCGATGGAGCTGGTGCAGCTCGACGGCCGCACCTTCGGCGATCGGCTCCCGCCCGCGCTCTCCGGGGGGCAGCGCCAGCGCGTGGCCCTCGCGCGCGCCCTGGTCGTGGAGCCGCCCATCCTGCTGCTCGACGAGCCCCTCGGCGCGCTCGACCTGAAGCTCCGCAAGGAGATGCAGCAGGAGCTCAAGGTGCTCAACAAACGTCTCGGCATCACGTTCGTGTACGTGACGCACGACCAGGAGGAGGCGCTCACGATGTCCGACCGCATCGCGGTCATGTCGGACGCGCGCATCGCCCAGGTCGGCACCCCCGCCGAGATCTACGAGCGCCCGCGCACGCCGTTCGTGGCGCGGTTCATCGGCGAGTCGAACTTCCTCGAAGGGGGGGTCGAGGCGATCGGTGAGGGCGGCGCGGGCGGGCGGCTCACGATCTGCCATCCGGCCGGGATGTTCACGGTGCCCACGCCGGCGTCGTTCGCGGCGGAGGGCGGAACCGTCGGCACGCGTGTGCACGTCGCGCTCCGCCCCGAGCGCCTCCACATCGACGGCGAAGGCGACAATTCGCTGCCCGCCACGATCTCCCACGTCATCTACCGCGGCGAGATGTTGCACGTGAAACTCTCGGTCGCGGGCGGCGGCGAGCTGGTCGTGGCGACGCGCAACGAGGGCCAGCTGCGGCGCCCCGTGGCCTACAAGCCGGGCGACACCGTGCGCGCCACGTGGTTCACCGAGGACGTGCAGGTCCTCGAGGCGGATCCGGCATGAGCGGGGCGGATCCGGTGGGCGCCGGACTTCCTGGGAATGCTGGGCCGGTTTGGGACGGGGGCTCTGCCCCCGTAACGCCCCCGAAGGCACGCGATCCTCGGCCCCCACTCTCCCTGTTCGTGCGCGCGCGCCGTCGCGTGTTCAAGGCGCTCGCCAACCGCTCGTCCGCCGCCGGGTGGGCCCAGATCGGCCCGGCGCTGACGTTCCTGGTGGTGTTCTTCCTCGCGCCGCTCGCGATGATGTTCGGCGCGTCGTTCATGGACCGCGGCATGTACGGCGGCATCGAGTGGGCGTTCACCACCCAGCACTACCAACGCTTCATGGACCCGCTGTACCTCACCATCCTGCTGCGGACGGTGGCGTGGTCGATCGGCGCGACGCTGTTCTGTCTACTCGTGGGGTACCCGGTGGCGTGGGCGCTCGCGAACGCCGGGCGCTGGAAGAACGTGATGGTCTTCCTGGTCATCGTGCCGCTTTGGACCAGCTTTCTCGTGCGTACGTTCGCGATGATCTTCCTCATGCGCGACAGCGGCCTCATCAACACGGCGCTGCTCGCGCTGGGGCTCATCTCCGAGCCGCTGGAGCTGCTCTACACCCCCGGCGCGGTGATGGCGGGGCTCGTGTACGGTTTTCTGCCGTTCATGATCCTGCCGATCTACACGTCGCTCGAGAAGCTCGACCCCACCTTGCTCGAAGCCGCCGAGGTGCTCGGCGCGCGCCCGTTCGCGCGGTTCTGGCGGGTGGTGTGGCCGCTCTCGTTGCCGGGCGTGGCGGCGGGCTCGCTGCTCACGTTCATCCCGGCGCTCGGCTCGTACCTCACCTCCGATCTGCTCGGCGGCGCCAAGCAGATGATGATCGGGAACCTCGTGCAGAACCAATTCACCACCGCGCGCAACTGGCCGTTCGGCGCGGCGGCGAGCTTCGTCGTGATGTCGGGCGTGCTGGTGGCGGTGACGCTGTACCTGCGTATGCGTGACCGCGCGGGAGGTGGCCTGTGACCGGCCAGCGTCGGCTCCCCGCCTGGGTCCTGGCCGTGACCGGCCTGGTCTACTTCTTCCTGCACGCGCCGATGCTCGTGCTCGTGCTGTTCTCGTTCAACGATTCGAAGTTCTCGACCGAGTGGTCCGGCTTCACGTTCCACTGGTACACGCGCCTGTTGGAGCGGGACGACATCCTCACCGCGCTCCAGCGCAGCCTCGTGGTGGGGGGCACCTCCACCGTGATCGCGACCGTGCTCGGCACCCTGCTCGCGATGGGCCTCGCCCGGCACCGCCTCGCCGCGCGCACCGTGCTCGAAGGCCTCGTGTACGTGCCCGTGGTCACGCCCGAGATCGTGTGCGGCATCTCCCTGCTGCTGCTGTTCGTCGCGATGGGCGTGCCGCTCGGAACCGGCACGATCATCCTGGCGCACGTGGCGTTCAACATCTCTTACGTCACCGTGGTGGTGCGCGCGCGGCTCGAAGGGATGGACCGCTCGTTGGAGGAGGCGTCGCTCATCCTCGGCGCCGACGAGTGGACCACGTTCTGGCGTGTCACCGTGCCCCAACTGTGGCCGGGCATCCTCTCCGGCGCCCTGCTCGCGTTCACCATGTCGTTCGACGACTTCGTCATCACCTCGCTCGTGTCGGGGCCGGGCACGTCCACCCTCCCCATCGTCGTGTACGGCATGGTGCGGAAGAACATCGAGCCGAGCATCAACGCCATCAGTACGATCGTGCTCGTGGTCACCACCGCGATGATCTATTTCTCCGACCGCCTCACCCGTACGCCCAAGCCCCAGTAGATCTGCCCACTGCCCAACGGAAGGGAGCTCTCTCTCATGTCTGACGCCAAGAAGACCATCGCCCTCGCGGACTCGCTCGCCGAGGGCCGCATCGACCGGCGCGCCTTCGTCCGCGGCGCCCTCGCGCTCGGCCTCGGCCTGCCCAGCATCGCCGCGGTGCTCCAGGCGTGCAGCGGCGCCGAGGAGGCGCCCAAGGCTCCCCCCGAAGGCGCGGCCGCCGCCGATGCCAAGCCCGCGGGCCCGCCCGACCTCGGCGAGCTCACCAAGGAGCTCAAGATCTACAACTGGTCGGACTACATCGCCGAGGACACCGTCGCGAACTTCGAGAAGGAGACCGGCATCAAGGTCACCTACGACACGTTCGAGTCCAACGAGGAGCTGGTCGCCAAGCTCCAGGCGGGCGCGTCCGGCTACGACCTGGTGTGTCCCTCCGGCTACGCCGTGCAGGTGCTCCTGGCGCTCGACCTGCTCGAGCCGCTCCGCCCCAAGCACCTCCCCAACCTCACCAACGTCGCCCCGCAGTTCCGCAAGATGGCGTTCGATCCCACGGATGCCTACACCGTGCCTTGGCAGTGGGGCATGACCGGCATCGCCTACCGCGCCGACAAGGTCAAGGCGCCGCCCGACTCCTGGGCCGTGTTCCACGACGCCCAGTACAAGGGCAAGATGACGATGATGGACGACATGCGCGACGTCATCGGGGCGTGGCTCAAGTTCCGCGGCAAGTCGCTCAACTCCTCGGTCGCCGAGGATCTCGCCGCCGCCAAGGCCGACGCCCTGACCGCCAAGGCGCTGCTCCAGAGCTACGTGAGCGCCCCCGTCAAGGGCCAACTCGTGGCGGGCGACGTTTGGATCGCCCAGCTCTGGAACGGTGACACCCTCCAGGCCAAGGTCGAGAACGACAAGATCGATTGGATCCTTCCCAAGGAGGGCGGCGTCATCTGGGCCGACTCGATGGTGATCCCCAAGGGCGCTCCCAACAAGCGCGCCGCCCACGCCTTCCTCGACTACATCTTGCGCCCCGAGGTCGGCGCCGCCATCTCCGACTTCACCGGCTACGGCTCGCCCAACGCGGCCGCCACCGCCAAGATGAAGACGCCGGTGGCGTTCCCCTCGGACGAGCAGATGAAGCTGCTCGAGTTCCAGTCGGACCTGGCGGGGGCGTCGGGGGTTTGGGATCAGATCTGGACCGAGATCAAGGCGGGGTAGGCAGGCGAGAGCGTCGTGCGCGCTGGGGTGCTTGAAGCCGCGGGCCGGCGGTGCGGGAGGTGCCGCCCGCCCTTGGCCGCCGGCACGCCATCCCCCGACCGGCCAAGAGTAGGGGGCCTTGCCGCCAAGGGGTGCCACTCTTGGCCGCTTTGGGGCCGATTTCCGACCGTCGCGCGCGCCGGGCGGCGCAATTGACGGCGTTCGTCCGTCGGGTGGTCGCGTTCGGCCCGCGCACTAGGCCTCCGACCGGCCAAGAGTAGGGGGCCCTGCCGGCAGGGGGTGCCACTCTTGGCCGCTCGGCGCTGGATCCCGACCGGCTCGCCCCGCTCGAACCCGCCGCCGTGGAGCCCGCCGACCACGACGCACATCGGATTCAAGGTTCTTGGGCAACCGACGCGGGCCGCGGTGCCCGGCGCAAGGAAAACCGAGGGATCGCATACACCTGCGCCGCGCCGACCGCGCCCCCAGAGCCACACCCGCGCCCCCAGAGCCACACCGCCGCCCCAGAGCCACACCGCGCCCCCAGCGCCCGCACCCCCCGCCCCACCCCAGCACGCCCCGCGTGAGGCACGCGGAGGGCGCCGCCTCCGGCGGCGGTCCGTCCGGGCGCGCTCGGGCGGCCGGACGACCGCGCGGCTCCGCCGCGCGCCCGCAGCGCGCCGACCCCGCCCCTGGCGGGGGCACGCCCTCCGGCTGCCCTCCGCCGCCCTACCCCTTCGGCTTCGACAGCTCCTGCCCCGCCACCACGAACGTCCACACCGCCAGCAACGTGCCGATCGGGAAGTTGGAGAGCTGCAGGAAGCCGAGCACGCACGCGGTGATGAGGGCCCAGCGGCGGCCCTTGCCGACGGCGAGGCCCACGAACATGCCGAGCAGGCCCATGCAGAGGAAGACGGCCGCGATCGTGAGGCCGAGGCCGCCGAAGAACAGGCCCATCCACCACGGGGCGGGCTCGCCGGTGTTGGAGTCGGGGAGCACGGTCATCAGGCCGCCGAAGCCGGCCGCGAGGAGGCCGATGCCGACGCCGATGAGGGCCGTGAAGGCGGACCACACCGCCCACACGATGCCGAGGGGCCGGAGTTGGGGGTTCAGCGGTTCCATGTCAGCTCCTTGCTACGACTCGTAGGTCATCGAGGCGGACACGAGGCCGGTCTCGTCCGTCACGGTGAACACGAAGACGATCGTGCCCGCCAGCGCGCAGTCGACGTTGTCGTAATCCGCGCGGAAGCTGCCGATGCAGGTCTCGTCGGTGCACGCGAGAGTGTAGGACCCGATCTCGCCGCCGGCGCGGTTGCGCACCGAGACGTCGCCCGAGACGACGGTGGCGGCGCCCTGCGGATCGGAGACGGTCAGGTCCATCTGCCACACCTCGCCCGCGGAGGGGTCGGTGGTGCACGCGACGCGGTCGATCGCGACGATGACGGGCGAGAACGTCGGCGGGGCGGGCTCCTCGACATCGGGCACGGCCCCGCCATTCCCGCAGCCGACCAGCCCGCCGCTGGTACAGAGCGCAAGGGCCAGCAGGCCCGGCCTCATTCCTCGACGCGCGCCGAGAAGTCACCGAAGTCGCGAAGGACGCCGCTCAGGTACTTGCGACGTTCGGGCGCGATGACGCCCTCCTGGAGCGGGTCGACGCCGGGGGGCAGGCGGGTGAACGCGACCTCGGTGCCGTCGGTGGCGGGCGGGGCCGAGAACCACTCGTTGCGGCGGCGCATCCAGCGGGTGCCGCCCTCGAGCAGGCAGATCTGGTTGTACCGGTACTTCTCCAGGGTCTTGCCCTGGTTGTTGTACCAACAGCTCTGCATGATGGGGTACGAGCGCTCGGGCTCGGTGACCGGGGAGAAGGTGGCCCGGGAATCGCCCACGGCGGTGAGGAGGCCGTGGTACACGTCGCGCGCGCTCACCGGGGTGTCGATGACACGCGGCGTGTCGTCCGCCGGGTCGATCCAGTAGAGGGGCACGCGGTTGCCGGCGTCGGTCACGTTGGAGAAGTGGTACACCCACCCCTGCTCGCCGAAGTTGTCGCCGTGGTCGGAGCCGAACACCACGAGGTTGCCCTGGGCGTGCATCTCCTGGATGAACGCGTCGACCACGGGGGCGAGCCTCTCCCAGGCGAGGCGCTGGCGCTGCCGGAGCAGCTTCATCATGTCGTCGCGGATGGGCTGGCTGTCCTGCGTGAGCCAGGTCTGGTTCACGAGGTGGAACAGGCTCACGATCTCGCGCATCTTCCCGATGAGGCCGTCGGCCGTGGTCTCGAAGGTGGGGCCCACGTGGTAGGGGAAGTGGGTCTCCATCAGGTTGAGGAAGAGGAACGATTGTTTTCCGTCCTTCTCGTTGGTCTCGAGGCGCTGGCGCGCCGCGTTGAACACGTCCCCCACGGTGTCCTGCAGCCACACCTTGGACGCCTCGAGATCCTCCGAGAGCTTGCCGCTCACGAAGTCGGCGGAGAGGATCTTCTTGCGCAGGCGGGGCTTGCCGACGAGGACCAGGGCCTCGTGGATCTTGCGGTGCTGCGAGGGGACGTGGTTCCAGATGCGGAGCACCTCGTCATAGCCGCGGTCGAGCCCGAAGATCTCGGTGGTCGCGACGTTCGCGGTGATCTGGTGGGTGCGGAACCCCTGCTCGCGCATGACCTCGGCGAGGGTCGGCACGTCCTTGCGCATGCCGCGCGACTGGCTGTCCGCCCCGTGCTCATGCGGCATCAACCCCGTGAACAACGAGGCGGTGGCCGGCAGTGTCCAACAGCCGCCGGACCGCGCCTGCGTGAAGCGGGTGGCGTGCGCCGTCGCGAATGGCAGGCCGTTTCCCGGACGCGTGCCGCTCGCCTGATCGGCGTGACCGTGTACGGAGTCGTAGCGGAGCGAGTCCGCCACGAGCAGGATGATGTTGCGTGGCCTGCTCATTGAACTGCCCAACTAGCACGATCCGAACGCACCGACACCGCTCATGAACCCCCCTTCATCCGCCCCCTCCGCCGATTCGGCGCCGCCGCCGCCAGCTCCGCCGCGACGGCGCCGCTGGCCGTTGGTCGCGCTCGTGGCCGTCATCCTCGCGCTCGGGGTCGGCAGCGACCTCGCGCTCGACGCGGCCCGGGTGATCGGACATCGGCTCGCCGTGCTCGGCACCCTGGAGTGGGAGGGTGCCGACGGGTGGGTGGCGATCGCGCGGGCCGACGCGCGGCGGCGCCAGTGGTCGCCGGAGGACGCCTTCCTCACGCCCGCGTGGGACGAGATCGCGCCGGGCCTCGCCGTGGCCGACCTCGCGCTGCGCCGCCCGCCCAACCCGCACGTGTTCGACGTGGTCCTGGCGCGTGTCGAACCGGCGCGCTGGCGCTTCCGCGTGTGGGGCACCCCCGAGTTCGCGCCGGGCCCCGTGGGCGGCCTCGCCGTGCGCGCCGGGCTAGCGCTCGCCGTGAACGCGTCGTACTTCTCGGACGACGGCCCCCTCGGCCTCGTCGTGAGCGACGGCGCCGCGCGGGGCCGCCAGGGTCGCAACCGCGCGGCACACTTCATCCAGCGCGCCGGGGACCGTGGCCCGCGCATCATCAACGAGAAGGGCGCGGTGCTCGGCACGTTGGAGCAGGGGTTCCAGGGCTTCCCGTCCATCATGACCGCGGGCCTGACCTACACCTACCTGCGCTACGGCGGCCGCGGCTTCGACGTGTCGCGGGTGGACCGCCGCACCGCCGCGTGCCTTCTCCGCGACGGCGCGGTGGTGCTGCTCGTGACCGACACGCTCACCAACGGCCTCTCCCTCGCGGAGCTCGCCACCGTGCTCGGCGGGCTCGGGTGTGTGGACGCGATGGCGTTCGACGGTGGATCGAGCACCGGCCTCGCGATCCGGGTGGACGGGCACACACGGACGGTCGCCAACCTGGCGCCGGTGCCGGTGATCGTCGGGATCGAGGCCCGCTAGGCCGCGTTTGCCTCGCCCCCGACGCGTGACTACCCCGGGAGTCGCACGGGGAATCGCATGGGATGGGTCTTCGCGCTGATCTACGGCGGGGGTGTGGCGTGGATGGTCCACGTCTGGGCGGGGCGCGGGCCGCCGACGTCCCACGCGCTGCGGGACATCACCATCGGCGCCGCCGCGGGGGCGCTCGGCTTCTGGGTGTTCGGCATGCGCCTCGGGTTGGTGGAGCCGGAGGCGCTCGGCACCGCCACGCTCGGCGGGTGGTTCTGGGCCGCGCTCACGGCGCTCATCGTGAGCGTGCTGGTGCAGACAGCGGGGTTGCTGCGGCGGGCGTGAGCGGGCCCGTCGCGGCGAGGTGGTTTCACGTGGAACCGCGGTGCACTGACGCACACAGATCCCACCACGAAGTCACAAAGCTGGTGCACTGGTGCCCCAGTCGGCTCGCTACAGTGCCCACATACGCGTGGCACGGCGCGTGCAGACGCTGTCCTTCCCACTCGGAGGTCGCATGGCCGCACTCGCCCGCACCCAGCAGCAAGCACCCCGCGGGCGCCCCGAAGGCGCGGGCCCCGGCAAGCAGGCCTCGGGCGCCGGGGGGCGGCAGGCGCGCTTCGGCAACGAGTTCATGAAGGAGCGGCTGGGGGGAGGGTCGGCGCAGGACGCCGAGGGCAAGGGCGGCCCCGCGGAGAGCGCGGCCGCCAAGGGCGGTCCCTTCGCCGGCGGGTGGCTCAACGGGGCGCTCTCGGCCGCGTTCGGGCGGGACATCGGCGGGCTGGACGCGGGCTTCGGCGAGACCGCGGAGAACGACGCCATCGGCGCCGAGGCGCACACGAAGGACACGAAGATGTCGTTCGGCGCGGGCGTGAAGGAGGACGCCGCGGATCCGGACGCCATGGCGACCATCGCGCACGAGACCGCCCACGCGCTCGCCGGCGGCGGCTCGGGCGAGACCGCGCTGGACCAGGAGGGAGACGCCGGAGAGCACGCCGCCGACGTGGCGGGAGAGGCGTTCGCCGCCTGGGCCAAGGCGGGCTTCGAGGGGCCCGCGCCCAAGCTGGCGCCGGCGACGGGCGGCAAGGCCGCGGTGCACCGCGTCGCCAAGACCACGCTCACCGGCAACCCGCTCGTGCGCCACGGCAGTAGCGGCGCGCTCGTCCGCATCGCCCAGACCCTGCTCAACCGCCACGGCGCCTCGCTCGAGGTCGACGGCGGCTTCGGCGACAAGACCGACAACGCCGTGCGCGCGTTCCAGCGCCGCCGGGGCCTCGAGGTCGACGGCGTGATCGGGCCCGCCACCGCGGCGGCCCTGAACAAGAGCGCGGTCGCCGAGACGAAGCCCGCCACGGGCGGCGGCGGCGGCGACAAGGACGACAGCGACTACACCGTGACCGGCAAGCCGATGTTGCGCACGGGCAGCTCCGGCGCGCTCGTGACCGCGCTCCAGAAGCTGCTGAACGCCAAGAAGGCCGGCATCGACGTCGACGGGAGCTTCGGCCAGGGCACCGACAACGCCGTGCGCGGGTTCCAGACCGCCAACGGCCTGGAGGTCGACGGCGTCGTGGGCCCGGCCACCGCCAAGCTGCTCAACAGCGCCTCGTCCAAGGACGTGGCGAAGGTGCGCGGCGGCGGCACCCCCTTCGCGGGCAACGACGCCTACGGCGACATGCGCACCAGCGTGCTCGCGGCGGCCAAGTCCCACCTCGGGGCGCCCTACTACTGGGGCGCGGACGGGCCGAGCATGTTCGACTGCTCCGGCTTCATCCTCTACGTGCTCCGCCAGGACACGGGGTTGGTGAGTTGGGGCGACGACACCGCCGGCGGCATCAAGAACCGCGTCCCGAGCACCACGAGCCCGCTCAAGGGTGACCTCATCTTCTATTCGGGTTCGTCCGGCGTCTCGCACATCGAGATGTACACGGGCAGCGGCACCACCGAGATCGGCGCCAGCGGCGGCGGCAGCAGCACCTACGGGCGGGATCCCGGCGCCAAGGTGCAGTACGGCGACATGACGGCGGACGGGCGCAGCCGCAGCTACGGGTCGATCGCGAAGATCATCGCGGCGAAGAAGAAGTAGGTCGCGACGGGCGATCGGGCGCGTAGAGTACCGCGGGCTCTCCAGGAGCCCCGGAGCCGCCTTGCGCCTCGTCCCCCGGTTGCCTCTCCTCGCGGTCTTCCTGCTCGGGTGCCTCCACGAGAACGACATCAACGGGAAGTCGGCCGAGCCGGTCGTGGAGGAGGCCGACACCGCGGTCCCGCCGACCGAGGACACCGACACCGACACGCCGCCGGACACGGGCGAGCCGCCGCCCGACTGTGAAGACCGGTCCTTCGCCGGCGAGGACATTCCGCAGGTGGACGAGTGCTCCGCCGCGGGGGCCACGGGCACGTTCACGCCGGAGGTGCTCTGGGACAAGCAGGCCTTCAGCTACGAGAGCGGGTCGAGCAGCTGCATGATGCAGCCGATCGTGTGCCCGCTCACGGATGACGACGGCGATGGCGACGTGGACGCGGACGACATCGCCGACGTCGTGCTCATCACCTACTCCCCGGGCGTGCTGCGCGCCCTCTCGGGCACCGACGGGGCCGAGCTGTGGGGCACGTCCGGAGGCGGCACGATCCAATACACGGGCGGGGCCGCGTGTGGAGACCTCGATGGCGACGGCGCGGTGGAGATCGTCGCCGCCACGACCACCGGCGTCGAGGTGTTCGATCGCCTGGGCAACCCGCTGTGGACGAGCACCGCGTGCAGCGGCGCGCTCGACGGCACGTCCGACGCGCCCGGCATCGCCGACATGGACGCGGACGGCGCGCCCGAGGTCATCATCGGGAGCTGCATCCTCGACAAGGACGGTGCTCTCCGCGGCCGCGGCCTCTACGGATGGGGCAGCTCGGGGAACGCGGGCTCGGGCGCCTTCGCGGTCGACATCAACCAGGACGGGGCGCTCGAGGTCGTGGCGGGCAACGCCCTCTACGACATCGACGGCAACACGCTCTGGGAGAACGGCGAGCGCGACGGCTACCCCGCCGTCGGCAACTTCGACGCGGACGACTTCGGCGAGATCGTCGTCACGGGCGACTCCGAGCTACGCATCCAGGACGACGACGGCACCGTCTTGTGCTCGGCGCCCATCCCCGCGGCGACCACCGTGTACGGCGGCCCGCCCACCGTGGCGGACTTCGACGGCGACGGCGAGGCGGAGATCGGGGTCGCCGCGAACTCGACCTACACCGTCTACGAGGCCGATTGCAGCGTGCTCTGGCAGTACACGGGCACGACCGATCCCTCCTCGGGCAACACCGGGTCGGCCGTGTTCGACTTCGAGGGAGACGGGGTGGCCGACGTGGTCTACGCCGACGAGCGCTGGGTCTGGGTGTTCGACGGGCGCGACGGCGCAGTGAAGATGCAGGACGGCTACCACACGAACGGCACCTCGCTGGAGTACCCGACCATCGCCGACATCAACGGGGACGGCAGCGCCGACATCGCGGTGTGCAACACCAACGCCCTGAACGGCGTGACGGTGTTCCAGGACGCCGATCAGTCCTGGCGCGCGGGCCGTCGCATCTGGAACCAGCACGGCTACAGCATCACCAACGTGAACGAGGACGGCTCGATCCCCCGCTACCAGGAGACCAACTGGCTCTCCTACAACAACTTCCGCTCGGGGGACATCACGCCGGTGCACGGCTACGTCGGCCCCGACCTCACCGTCACCATCCTCGACGTGTGTGTCGACGAGTGCGCGCTCGGCAACGTGACCGTGTGGTACGCGGTCGCGAACCAGGGCCACGCGCTGGTCGAGGACGACGTGGAGATCACCTTCTGGGGCTACACGTCCACCGGCCCGCAGCTCCTCGGCAGCACGACCTGGACGGCGGACATCGTGCCGGGCGTGCGCACGGCATCCGTGTCCATCGAGCTCACCGGCGTCCCGACGCCGCTCGAGGACCTCTGGGTCACCATCGACGGCGGAGACGAGACGGCCGGGGGCGTGGTGGCCGAGTGCCACGAGGACAACAACGTCGACGAGTGGGGCGGGTACATCTGCCTCTGACCGTGCGGACCCCGGATCCGATCCCCTACCGCAACACCAGCCCCACGATCCCGATGCACATCTCGTCCAGGCTGCCCTCGCCGAGCGTGACGTCGATGGGCTCGTCGAGCCCCGCGTCCGCCAACGCGCGCTGCACGCCGGGGTTGGCGAGGGTGTTGTCGTAGTGGCACTGCATCCACAACGTGTCGCCGCCGCGGCCCTTGGGGAGCTCCTCGATGGGCGCGTCGTACGCGTAGGTGCGCTGCCAGTCGAAGTCCCAGCCGGTGCGGACCAGGCAGTCCTCCGGGGCCTCGTCCGCCTCGGGGACGCCGCGCCGCCAGCGGATCTGCATGTCGGTGCCGACCATGTGCATGTGCGTCGCGATGGAGAAGAACGAGAACTCCTGCGTGCCCTCGGGGATGGGGATCGCCATCGTCTCGACGTGGTCGGCCTTGTTCGCGGGGATGCGGAACTCGGCGCCCGCCATCCGGTCGTTGACGCCGGGGAGCAGGCCGGCGGTCTCGTCGGACGCGTTGCCGATGGCGGTCACGAGCGCGGTCCACTCGGGGGCGGTGTCGGTCCACCGCAGGACCACCTGCGTGAGGTCGGGATCCGCCACGCGCCCGCCCGCGTGGTAGTGGAGCTGCATCACGATGCGCGACCCCGCGGCCACCGTGATTGCGCTGCCCTCCGGGTACTCCAACGGCGGGCTCCCCGGCACCCACACGCCCAGCACCTGGCCGCCGGACACGTCGAAGCAGCTGGTGTAGTCGTCGCCCCAGCTCGCGGACGTCCCCTCGGGATCGCTGAAGACGACCGCGTGGTGCACCACCTCGGAGTTGCCGGGCAGCACGTCCAGGCCGGTGAGCCAGCCGTCGGTGAGCAGCTCCGGGTCCATCGACACGCAGAGGAACTCGTCCGTGTCGCCCGATGTCGTGTGGGCGGCGCCGGGCTCGATCGTCTGGACGTTCCCCTCCAGCGCGTAGCCGGCGGGCTCGGGGAGGGGCGCCGCGGTGGCGGGATCCCCCTCGGGGGCGCCGGCCTCGGCCCAGGCGCGCAGGGTGGCCTTCTCTTCTTCGGTGAGCCGCGGATCGTTCTTCCAGGGCTGCGGCGGCTGGCAGTCGTCGGTCTCGTACGCGTCGAACGGCGGCATCGTGCCCGCCTCGACCGCGGCCAGAGCGGCGTCGGCCATGGGGCCGGCGGCGCCGTAGTCGTCGAGCGCGAAGGGCGCGATGCTCCCGGCGCTGTGGCAGCCCCCACATTTTCCGACCACGATCGGCGCCACGTCGGCGTGCCAGGTGGGCGTGGTGGACGCGGCCTCGGTGCCACAACCCACGAGCAGGAGCGAGAGGACGGCGAGCGGGTTCACGTGCATGGGATCAACCTTGCACGCTGGGACCCGCGGCGGAGGCCGAGCCGAAAGATCAATGTCTTCTGGCCCGCCCCGATCGGCCTATTCCGTAGGCGGCGTGACCTTGGCGGGCTTGACGACAGCCTTCTCGGCCTTCGGGAGCACGATGATCGGGTCCTTCTTGCGGCGCTTGTAGAGCAGCACCGTGTGGCCGATCACCTGGGCGACGCTCGCGTCGAGCTCGGTGGCGAGCCAGGTGCCGACCTCGGCGGCGGGCTCCAGACAGCCGTCGCCCACCTTGACCTTGATGAGCTCGTGGTGCTCGAGCTCGAGGCGCGCCTTGCGCAGCACGGGCTCGGTCATGCCCTCCTTGCCGACGGCCACGGTGGAGGAGAGGGCGTGGCCGAGGCCGCGGAGGTGACGTTTCTGCTTGCCGGTGAGGTCCATCGCGCCGCGTTATCCCGGCGGCGGCGGGTTAGCGGGCCGACGTGACCGACGAACCCCTGGATCGCGCGCCTCCCGCCCCTGCCGACCCTGCCGCCGAGCGCGGGGTGACCCCTGGCCGCCGTGCCCGCGTCGAGGCCATGCTCGCCCGGCGCCTCGGCTCCGTGGTGGCCGTGGCCGAGAGCGTGCGCCGCCGCCACAACGCGAGCGCCATCCTCCGCACGTGCGAGGCCTTCGGCGTGCACGAGGTGCACCTCGTCACCGCCGGCTTCCGCCCCAGCCCCGGCGCCGCCCGCGGGGCCGAGCGCTGGGTGTTGCGCCGCCGCTTCGACACGACCACCGCGTCGCTGACCGAGCTCAAGGCCCGCGGCTTCAAGATCTATGTCGCCGACCTGCTCCCCGGCGCGCTCACCCCCGAGACCGTCCCGGTCGACACCCCCGTCGCCATCGTCTTTGGCAGCGAGGTGCGCGGCGTGAGCGACGAGGCGCGCGCCCTGTGCGACGGCGCCGTGATGATCCCCATGGTGGGCCTCACCGGCTCGCTCAACGTCTCGGTGTCCGCGGCGATCCTGCTCCGCACCATCACCGACCGCCGCCGCGCCCTGGTCGGCGCCGACCTGTCCGCCGAGGCGCAGACAGCGTTCTTCGACAAGTGGCTCCACTCGGAGACCCGCGCCGAATTCGGCCGCCGGGCACGGGCGGCGGGGATCGATCCGGGGGATGTGACGGGGTAGGGGTCTCGGTCCTCGGCGGGGCGCCCCCCGGTCGGGGCACGCGCGCTGCCGCGCGCGCGTCCCGACCGGGTCGGTCCCGTGCGGGGGTCGGCCTTCGGCCTCCGCTGGCGGGGCCGGGCGCCTGCCGGCGCCCGGCGGCGCCGAGCCGGCCGCGCCCGCGCGGCCGCCCCTCCCGGCACTTGGCGCGGGGACTGCGGACGCACGTCGTCGACCCTCATGCCGCGAACAAGCCCACCGCCACCCGGGCGAGGCGACCGGAAGGCGGCCGGCAGCGCCGGCCGGTCCCGCCGGCAGGCGGACCGAGCGCAGCGAGCCTGAAGGGTGCCGACCCCCGCGACAGCGGGGGGCGCCCCCGGATCGGCGCCCCCTCAGGTGCTACTCCTCCCCATCCCCCGTCGGCACCAGCGGGCCGTAGCGGCGGAACTCGGGCAGGAACGCCATCGACTTGGGATCGGCGCGGTCGATGTAGAGGACGCCGTCGAGGTGGTCGCACTCGTGCTGGACGACGCGGGCGGCCCAGCCGTGGGCCTCGAACGAGAGGGGCTTGCCGTGGCGATCGCGGCAGACGACGCGCACCGACGTGACGCGCTCGACGCGGCCGCGCATGTTCGGGAGGGACAGGCAGCCCTCGTAGCCGCCGACGGTCTCCTCGGTGAGCGGCGTGATGACGGGGTTGACGAGGAACATCGGCCCGTCCTCCTCCTCGAGCTCGAACACCACGACGCGCTCGCTCACGTGCACCTGGGGCGCGGCGAGGCCGGCGCCGTCGAGCTCGTACATGCTCTCGAGCAGGTCGTCGCAGAACCGCTGGAATTCGGGGGTGGCGAAGCGCTCGGGCGGCACGGCGACCGCGACCTCGCGCAGAACGGGATGGCCCATGTGGGCTACCTTCAGGATAGACATCGGCTTCGTTTAACGCCTTGCGTTGTAGTGGTCCCCGCTTGCGGCAAGTCGGGGATGGGGTAGACGTAGGCCCGCTCTGGAGTACCCGTGGCTGACTGGAACAATCGGTGGGAAGACAACGTCGGTGGCACCGCGGTCATCGGCGGCAAGAAGGTCGGCTTCTTCGTGGACAAGGAGTGTATCCTCTGCTCCGTGTGTTCCGACGCCGCGCCGAACAACTTCCGCATGTCGGACGCCGAGGATCACGACATCACCTTCAAGCAGCCGGAGAACAGCGAGGAGCTGGCCCAGTGCTACGAGGCGATGGAGAACTGCCCGGTCGAGGCCATCGGCGACAACGGGAACTGAGGATCCGGGCGTTCCGTGAGGGCGGCCACGGCTCCCTCGCACCGCCCGCCCCCGGTCCGCACCACCCCCGCGTGAGCGATCACCCGGGGGTTTCTTCGTTCGTTCCGGTGCGCCCCGGCTCCTGCCCGTGGGCGATCTTCGGCCAGTAGCGCTCGAAGCGGAAGTCGGGCGAGTTGTCGTGCGTGTGGCACGCGACACACGCCGCGCCGCTCTGCGGGAGGTCGCCGTAGCCGGCTGCGGGCGCCGCCACGTGCGCGCTCCCGGGCCCATGACAGGCCTCGCAGCCCACGTCGTCCAGCGGCGCGGTCTTGGCGCCGGCCCAGCCGCCTGGATGCCCGAGCCCGGTGACGTGGCACGGTAGACACGACGGGTTGGACGCCGAGGAGTTGGTGCGGAGCGTCTCGAGCGCGTGGGCGTGTGCCGAGGCGTTCCACGTGGAACCCGCGGTGGGATGGCAGGCCGCGCACGTCGCAGTGCCGACGTACACGGTGTCGGCGCGGCTCACGCCGAGGAAGGCGGGCAGGGGCGAGGCGCCGTCGCGGACGGGCGGGCCGCCACGGGCCGGATCGGGCACACGCGCGGCGGCTTCGGCCTCGGCGGCGCGGTGGGTGTCGGTGGGGAGCGGCTCGGCGGGAGACGGGGCGACCGGTGACGACGGGGCGCCGATGGGCGTGTCGGTGCCGACGCGCGGGGCGCACGCGGCGAGGAGGGCGAGCAGGGCCCAGCGCGCGCTCACGGCCCGAACATCGCTTGTTGCGCCACGTCCAGCTCGGCGCGCGCCTGCTTCTGCATCGCGAGCAGCTCGGGATCGTCGGGCATGTCCGGATCGAGGTCGATCTGGCGCGACAGGCCCCCGGTGACCCGCCCGCCGTCGAGGCCGAGGCGTAGCTCGCCGAGGCGCATCGTCTGGAGGTGCGACGCGACCCACACGGCGTTTGCGGGGGTGTAGAAGGGGTCCTGCCACTCGCGGTGCAGCGCGGCGTCGACCACCACGTCGACGCTCGGGTGCGTGGCGGCGAGCTTCACGGCGGCGTCGGTGGCCTGGTAGGCGAGGAGCACGATGACGTCGGTCTGGGCGGCGAGCTCGTCGAGCACGGCGCCGGCGGTGGCGGGATCGTTGACGGTGTAGCCGGGCACGTCGGTGAGGGTCTGCGCGGCGCTGGTGATGCCGGTGATGCCGACCTTCACGCCGCCGCGCTCTACGATCACCCAGCGGTTCACGCCGGGGCCCTCTACGTTCGCGGACACGAGCGGGAGCGGCGGGCCGCCGTCCGTCGGGAGCGTGGTGAGGCCGGCGATGTCGGGCGAGCCGACGTTGAGCGCGTCCCAGCCGGTCGCGCGCACGCCCTTGACCATCCACGCGTTGCCGAGCGTCACGTCGTCTCGGAGCTTGCCGTCGAACCCCATCGCGTCCTGGAGCCAGTAGCCGGCGTTCACGAGCACGGACGGCACGTCGGGGTTGGCGGCGCGCGAGGCGTCCACGTAGGCGTCCATCCGGGCGAAGGAGCCGCGCGGGCGCTTGGGGCAGCCGCACGTCTCGAGCGACCCCTTCTGCTCGCCGCCGTAGAAGATCACGAGGTCCGCCGGGGCCGTGGAGACACGCTTGGCGAGGGGCCCGTCGACGGCGAGCTCGCCGGTGAGGGCCTGCGGGACGGACCGCCGGGCGGGTGTCTCGGACGGGGTGCCGAGGGCGGCGCCGGCCTTGGGCGCGCACCCGGCCGCGAGCGTCAGCAGCGTGAGCGGAAGGGCGAGGACGACGATCGAGCGCGACAGGGAGACCATGCCCGGGCCTTAACCATGGCGTATGCTCCCGCCGCCATGTCGTCGGGCCGCGTCCTCCTCTTCCTCGGGCTCCTCGCCCACCTCTGGTTCGGGCTCCGCCCTGCGTACGAGCGCGTCACCTCCGCGCCGAGCGGCCGCGACTACGCCAGCTACTACTACGCGGTGCAGGTGGCGGCCGACGGCGGCGACCCCTACGACACCGGCGCCCTCGGCGCCAAGGCCCGCAAGGAGCGCACCCGCAAGGAGGTGCACCCCTACTTCTACCCGCCGCCGTTTTTACTCACGATGACCTGGGCGCTGCCGCTCTCCCTGCCGAAGGCCTACCTCGGCATGCTCGTCCTGAACGAGGCCCTGCTCGCCGCCACCGTCGCGCTCTGCCTCGGCCCCTTCGGCGTGGCGCCGTGGGCGGTGGCGCTGCTGCTCGCCGTGTTCTCGCCCATCCCCGACAACGCCTGGATGGGCCAGGCGAACCTGCTCGCGCTGGTCCCCGCGCTCGCGGGCCTCGCCGCCGCGCCCCGCCGCCCCGTGCTCGGCGGCGTCCTGGTCGGGCTCGCGGGCATGATCAAGATGAGCCCCGCCCTGTTCCTGCTCTACTGGGCGATCCAGGGCCGCTGGAAGCCGGTGGCCGCCGCCGTGGCGACCGCCGTGCTGCTCTCGGTCGCGACGCTGCCGCTGGTCGGGCTCGACGCGCAGCTCCGCTTCTACACCGACATCCTCCCGGGCTTCTCCTCGGGCGACTACCACGGCCTCACCGTCCCGATCGCGCTCCCCGCCAACCACTCCATCCCCGACCTGTTCAACCAGCTCTGGGCGGGCCCCTCGCGCTTCCGCCTGTCCGATGCGGCGCAGCTCGGGAGCAGCCTCACCGCGGTCGCCCTGCTCGGCCTATGGGCCTTCCGCTTCCGCGGTCCCTCCCCCGCGCACCCCGATCCCGCCGCGATCGGCGCGCTCTCGGTGCTCATGGTGATGCTCCCGGTCTACACCTACGAGCACCACCTCGTCTTCCTGCTGCTCGCCGTCGGCGCGGCGGCGACGCTCCGGCCCGGCCTCGCGGTGCTCTGCGTGGGCTTCTTCCTCGCATGGCCGCTGGACTGGCTCCGCGGGGTCCAAGGCGTCGTGAGCGGGGTGCCGTACGCGGGGGTGCTCCTGCGCGAGAGCAAGTTCATCGCCGAGCTGGCGCTGTTCGGGCTGCTGCTGTGGGGGCCGCGGCGGCGGTAGGTTCGAGGTGGGCGTTCAGAGGGGAACGCGGCGCTCAGGCGAGCGGCGGGATCGTCGTGAGCTTCGCCGGGTCGAGCACCCAGTGGATGGCGACGATTTTCCCGGTGGGCCCGAGCGTGACGCCCACGACGAAGCGTGGGGCGCGCCCCGGCGCCGGGGCCATCAGCTCGACCACGGCCATCGGGGCGCCGTTGAGCGACCGGATCTCCCAGCGGTTCTCGGGCCCCGCGGCCGACGCCACGTGGAGCAGGAACTTGACCACCTTCTCGGCGCCGAGCACCGGCACCTTCGCGGCCGAGAACACGCCGCCGCCGTCGCTGCGGAGGACCACGTCGGGGGCGAGCTGGGCGAGAGCCGCAGCGGCGTCGCCCGTCGCGAGCGCGCCGAGGAACGTCGTGAGCGCCGCGAGGGTGGCCTCGGAGGTGGCGGCGGCGTGGTTGTCGGGGGCGCGGCCGTTCGGTGCGCGCCCTTCCAGGCTGCGCCGCGCCTTGTGGTGGGCCACGCGGACGGCGCCGGGCGTGCTCCCGAGCGCGGCGGCGACCTCGTCGGCGTCGAGCTCGAACACGTCGCGGAGCAGGAGCACGGCGCGCTGCGTGGGCGTGAGCGCCTCGAGGGCGAGCAGGAACGCGAGGCCGGCGGTCTCGGTGCGGGTGTAGCGGGCTTCGGGGGTGTCGGCGTCGGGGGTGGTGGCGCCGAGGATCGCGGCGCTGTCAGCGCCGGGGATCGTGGTGCCATCGGCATCGTAGAGGCGTTCGCTCGGCACCGGCGAGGGCAGCCACGCCC
The DNA here is from genome assembly GCA_040386535.1 of Myxococcota bacterium. Taxonomy (GTDB): domain Bacteria; phylum Myxococcota_A; class UBA796; order UBA796; family SXON01; genus CAJBVW01. The sequence continues at coordinate 37,244 of JAZKFH010000058.1, forward strand.
CGTCCCGCCGTTGAGCACCTCTGCGGCGCCGCGCGCGCAGCCGGTCCCGCGCGAGGTTGGCGCACACCCGCACGAGCCACGGCCGCAGCGGGCGCCCGTCGTCAGGTACGGGATGTTCGATGGCGCGCAGGAACGTCTCCTGCACGAGCTCGTCGGCGTCCGAGGCCAGCCCGGTCATGCGGTACCCGAGCCCCCACAACAGGCGCTCGTGGGCGGCAAAGGCGTCGGCGACGGTCTCCATCGGGGGGCCTCGGGCGGGTCCCTGGTATCGAGCTTGGGGTCCGCGCGGAGAGAATGTCCAATGCGGACATCATTGAGAAGCGGGCCCTCGGGGCGCGGCCGCGTCCCTGGCGCGGCGCCAGGGCCGGTCCCGTACGGGCTTCGCTGCGCTCGGTCGGCGCGCCCGCGGCGGGCACGCCGGACCGGCCGGGCGGACCCGGCCGCCCTCCCGGCACCTCGCGGGGGTTGCGCCGAGGCTTCTACGTGTTCGCGACGTGCGAGCGCGCGGCGGTTCGGCTCGGGAGCACGTGGGGCCGCGTTGCGCTCTTCGGTGACGACGCCGCGCTCGACGAGGGCGTGCGCGCGGCGGCGGTGTCGGCGGTCCCCCACCGCCCCGATTGGTCGGGCGGACGCCGTCTCTCGGCGGCGGGTGGGCGCGGCGGTTGCGTCGGCGCGACCGAGTGGGAACCTTCGGCCGAACCTGGAAGACCGCGCTGCCGCCCTCTGCCACAGTGCCGAGGGGCCGAAGGGCCGAGGGGCCGAGGGGCCGAGGCTGCGTAGCTTCGCGCGGCCGGTTGGAACCCCCGCTTGTACGCTGTGGCGTGAGGTCGGTTGCCGAGAGCTCGTGCCTGTCTGGTGGGTGCCGCTCCGGACGAACCCCCACGTGAGGGACTCCTGCGGGTCGCCACCGTGGGACCCGACAGAATTGGCTTCACTACCCGCACTGAGCCCCGTTCTGTCGGGTCCGTGGGGCCCGCCTGGGCCTTCCTCGCTCCCTCTGGTGGGCGAACACCTGAAAAGATGGCGTTCGTCCGTGTCGGCGCGGCGCTGCCATGGTCGCGCACGGGGGCACAGGCTCCAAAAACCCGACAGAATTGGCGTCACGACCCGCCCCGACGCCCGTTCTGTCGGGTCGTGCGCCCACGGCGTCGCGCCCCGCGCGCAGGCCGGTGGCGGACATGCCCGCCCCGCGCGCAGGCCGATGGCGGCATGTCCGCCACCGCTCACTTCCCGTCCGGGCGGCGGCGCGGGCCGGCCGAAGCCGGTCGCCCTCCCGCCACTCGCGGGGGGGCTCGCGACGAACCCTCACGAACTCGCCGGTTCGGGACTATGGTTGCTCATGCTCTTCTTGGCGATGGCCTGTGGTTCGAACCAGATGTTCTCCATCACCTGCCCCGAGACCACGGCGGTGATCGCGCCCTCCGACGGCTCGGCGCTCGGGTTCTCGCCCGCCGACGCGCGAGCGTTGGTCCCCGACGAGCAGAGCCTCGCCGTCCGGTGGGACGAGGAGAGCTATGGCCCCACGGAGGAGACGTTCACGGTCGCGGTCTCGCCCGTGGGTGACCCGCTCCGCGTCGACAAGGAGGAGGGGGACGTTCCGGATGCCTGCCGCCTCGGCACCTCGCTCCGCGTGCCGCTGTCCATCTCGGTCTTCGCGTTCGATGGCGGGCTCATCGCAACGTTCCCCGGGCAGATCGACGCCTGGTCGCTTGACGAGGTCACCTGGGGCATGTCGGACCACGCCGACGTGACCCTCACGGCTGACTTCGCCGACGAGGCCGATGCCGTCGCGCACGACCGGTTCCCGGGGCCCGCCGCCACGAATTGGCGCTTCCGGCTCTGGGGCACGCCGACCGGCGGCGCGGTCGACCTCGGGTACCACCGGACCGACGCGGGCGGCACCCACGTAGCGGGGCTCCTGGGTGGCACGTGGGGGGACGCGGAGGTCGAGTGAAGGGGGGCCCGGCGGGGGGGTGGTCGGGACGACTGGAGTCCAGGAGCTCGCCACCGACGCCCCAATCGCGGGCGGGGGCCCCCCCGCAGGGCCATAGGTCATGTCGCCATGAATGCACGCGGCACGGAGTCATGCCGGGTTGAATGCTCGGATCCAGGCTGCGAGCGCCCGGCAGATGCCGAAAAAGGGCCGTTACTCCGTGGTGGCAGCCGTAGGCAGGCCTGACTCGAGGGGCATCAACCTGATTCAGCGGCGTTCATGGTGGCATGACTCCGATTTAGCGGCGTTGAGGGGGGCATGACCCAATGCCGTTGACTTAGCGCGAAAGAGATCGTCCAAATTCCACTTTGG
>JAZKFH010000059.1:0-39491 GCA_040386535.1 Myxococcota bacterium
CGCCTTATACAAGAAGCCCCTCTCGGTTCAAACCGAGAGGGGCTTTCTTCGTTTTCGGCGCTGCTGTCGCCATGGAAGGTCCGATGCTCTTCGCTCCCACCCCCGCGCTCGTGGTCGCCGCTCCGGCGACCGGCTCGGGCAAGACCACCGTGGTGTGCGCGATCGCCGCCGCCCTCCGGGCGCGCGGGCTCGACGTACGGGTGTTCAAGGCAGGGCCCGACTACCTCGACCCCACGTGGCACGCGAAGGTCACCGGTCGCCCCTCCCGAAACCTCGACGGGTGGATGACCGGCCCGGACGGCGTGGTCGCGTCCTACCGGCGTGGGTCCCAGGGTGGCGACATCGCGCTCATCGAGGGCGTGATGGGCCTGTTCGACGGGTGGTCCCCCACCACGTTGACGGGGTCGGGCGCGGAGCTCGCCGTGCTGCTCGGGGCGCCAGTGCTGCTGGTGGTCGACGCGTCGGGGATGGCGCGCACGGCGGCGGCGGTGGTGCACGGGCTGGCTACGTTCGAGCCGCGGGTGCGCGTGGCCGGGGTGGTGTTCAACCGCGTCGGCGGAGAGGGGCATACCCGGATCCTGCGCGAGGCGATGGCCGGTCAACCCGCGGCCAACCAGGGAGTGACCGTGCTCGGCGGCCTCCCCGCGCGGCCCGATCTCGCCGTGCCGGAGCGGCACCTCGGCCTCGTGTCCGCCGATCTCGCCGCGGCACCCGGCTGGGTCGAGGGCATCGCCGCCTGGGCCGAGGCCCACCTCGATCTCGACGCGCTCGTGCGGCTGGCGGCGGTGTCGCTCCCCGCCGCGCCCGTGTCGGCCCCGCTCCCCGCTGGGGCGCCCGTGCGCATCGGCATCGCGCGCGACGCCGCCTTCCACTTCTACTACCCCGACAACCTCGAGCTCCTCGAGGAGGCGGGGGCCGTCCTGGTGCCGTTCTCCCCCCTCGGCGACACCACGTTGCCCGCGGTCGACGGGCTGTACCTGGGCGGCGGCTACCCGGAGGAGCACGCCGCGGCGTTGACCGCCAACGTGGCGATGCGCGCGGCGATCCGGCGCTTCGCAGAGGCGGGGGGCCCGATCTACGCCGAGTGTGGAGGGCTCATGTACCTGGGTGGCACGCTCCACGTGGCCGACACCGCCCACGCGATGTGTGGGGTCCTGCCCCTCACGACCCGCATGACCCCGTCCCTGCGGTCCTTCGGCTACCGCGAGGTGGTCACGACGGCGCCCACGTTGTTCGGGCCGGCGGGGACACGCTGGAAGGGGCACGAGTTCCACCACTCGGAGCTCGCGGCGAACGAGATGGCGCCGGTGTTCGCGACCACGGGCTGGGGCGGGGCGGGCGTGGAGGGCTGGGCGAGCGGAAACGTCCTCGGCACCTACGTCCACGCGCACTTCGGCTCCAACGCCGGCCTCGCCGAGGCGCTCGTACGCGCGTGCGGCGCGTTCCGGGGAGCGCCGTGACCCGCGCGCTCATGGTGCAGGGCACCGCGAGCGGCGTCGGCAAGTCCTGGGTGGCGACCGCTATCTGCGCCGCCCTGGCGCGGCGGGGCCACTCGGTGGCGCCCTTCAAGGCGTGGAACATGAGCAACAACGCCGCGCCGGCGCTGATCTCCGGAGCCCCGCGAGTGTGGGGCGAGATCGGCCGCGCCCAGGCCGTTCAGGCGCGGGCCGCCGGGCGCATGCCGACGGTCGACATGAACCCGCTCCTGCTCAAGCCGATGGGCCTCTCGGGCGCCGACGTGGTCGTGTGCGGGCGCTCGCGCGGGCCGATGCTCTCCGCCGAGTACCAGGCCGCGCGCGACGAGCTCTGGGCCGAGGTCACCGCCGCGTACGCGCGCCTGGCGGCCACCGCCGACGTGATCGTCCTCGAGGGCGCCGGCTCGCCCGCCGAAATCAACCTCCGCGGCGACATGGCGAACATGGAGATGGCCCGGCATGCGAACGCCGCGGTGCTGCTGGTCGGCGACATCGACAAGGGCGGCGTGTTCGCGAGCCTGTACGGCACCGTGATGTTGCTTCCGCCGGAGGATCGCGCGCGGATCGCCGGCCTCGTGGTCAACCGGTTCCGCGGCGATCCCGACCGGTTGCGCCCGGGCCTGGCGCCCCTGGCAGACTTGTGTGGCGTCCCCGTACGCGGCGTGATCCCCTACCGGGGAGATGTGTACGTGGATGACGAAGACGCCGCCACGTTGGCAAGCACCCGCGGGGGCACGGTCGACGTGTGTGTCGTGCACCTCCCCACCGTCGCCAACACCACCGACTTCGGCGCGTTGGCGCGCGAGCCGGGCGTGGGGGTGCGGTACGTCGCCGACGCGGGCGCCGTGGGCAACCCCGACCTGCTCGTGCTCCCCGGCAGTCGCGACACCGAGTCCGACCTGCGCTGGATGCGGACGCGCGGCCTCGACCGCGTGGTCCTCGCCGCGGCCGCCCGCGGCCTCCCCCTTCTCGGGTTGTGTGGCGGCTACCAGATGCTCGGCGCGCGGCTGGGGGGCGAGCGCGGCCTGGGGTTGTTGCCCGTTGACACGGAATATGCGCCGACCAAACAAGTCCGGCCCGTGCGCGGCGTCACCACCGGTGCGTGGCTCCTCCCCGCGGGCCTGCCGGTAGAGGGCTACGAGATCCACGCCGGGCGCACCGCGGCCGCGGCGGGGCTGGTGCACACGGAGGCCGGGCCTGACGGTGCCGTGGTCGGGATGGTCGCCGGCACCTACGTGCACGGGCTGCTCGACAACGCCGACGTGCGCGCCACCTTGATCGCGGCGCTGCGGGCGCGCCGGGGGCTCGATCCAGTCGCCGCGGGAGAGACCGTGGGCTTCGACGCGCTGGCGGATGTCGTGGACGCGCACCTGGATCTGGACGGCCTGGTGTAGAGGCCGCCACCTTCGCGACAATCCTGTTAGAACCCCGAATGATCGACCACGTCACCCTCCACGTCCGCGACTTTGCCACCTCCCTCGCGTTCTACTCCGCCGCCTTCGCGCCGCTCGGGTACGCGGTGCTGATGGAGTACCCCGAGGTCGCCGGGTTCGGCCGCGACCGCAAGCCGTCGTTCTGGATCGCTGGCCCGCGCGGCACCTACTGGGCCGCCAGCCACCAGGCCGGCAACGCGCCGGTCCACTTCGCGTTCGAGGCGCCCGACCGGGCTGCGGTCGATGCGTTCCACGCCGCCGCCCTGTCCGCCGGCGGCACCAACTTCGGCGCGCCCGGTCCGCGCCCGCAGTACCACGCCGGATACTACGGCGCGTTCGTGCTCGATCCCGACGGAAACAACGTCGAAGCGGTGTGCCACCGCTGATCCTACCAGGTCAGGACGATCCGGCCGAAGGTCGCGTCGGCCTCCATCCGCCGGTGCGCCTCGGCCGCGGACGTGGCGGGCAGGACCGTGTCCACGACCGGGCGCGCGTCGCCGAGCAGCGGGAGCCCGCGGGCCCGGAACGCCTGCGCGAGCGCGATCTTCTCCTCGATCGGGCGGCTCCGCAGGACCGTGCCCTCCACCCGGAGCCGCTTCGCGAGGAGCACGCCGAGCGGCAACGTGGCGGTCGTGCCGGCGAGCATCCCCACCACCACGAGGCGCCCGCGCAACGCGAGCGCGCGTACGCTCGCCTCCACCCCGCGGCCACCGACCAGGTCGATGATGACGTCCACCTCGGGGAGCACGCCGTCTGCCGCGAGGGGGTGGTGGAGCCCGAGCGCGACGGCGCGGTCGAGCTTCTCGGGGGTGCGGGACGTACCGAAGGTGATCATCCCGGCGGCGCGCGCGAGCTGCACCACGGCGATCCCGACGCCCGAGCCGACGGCATGCACGAGCACACGTTCGCCCGCACGGGCCTGGCCGCGCTCGAACAGGGCGTCGAACGCGGTGAGGTAGGACTCCAGCGCCGCGGCGGCCTCGGTCATCGACCAGCCGTTCGGCACGGCAATCGCCTCGCGTCCGTGCACGATCACCTGCTCGGCGTAGCCCCCGCCCGCCACGAGTGACATCACCCGGTCGCCGATCCGCCCCTCGGCGTTCGGGCCGAGCGCGTCGATGGTGCCCGCCACCTCGAGCCCCGGCACGTCGGCGGCCACCCCCGGCGGCGCCGGGTACACGCCACGGCGTTGCAACGCGTCGGCGCGGTTCACGCCCATCGCGGCGACGCGCACGCGCACCTCACCGGGGCCGGGCTCGGGGACGGGGCGTTCGGCGAGCTCGAGCACATCGGGGTCGCCGGGCTCGCGGATACGGATGACACGCATGGTGGGGCTCACGGCCACGTACCTATCCACCCGCGTCCGACGGGCGCGTGCTCATCGAGGGTCTGGGGATCCAGGCTCCACCCGCCGGCGACAGCCATCACGTGATCCTCGCCGGGCGCGTCCTCTTCGGTGAGCTCGAGTGGAACTTCCAGGTCGACCTCCGTGGCGGTCGGCGCGCCCCGGCTCACGAGCACGTCGCCCTCGAAGGCGAACGCCCGGACGATGGTGCCACGATCGGCCCACGCCCAGGCGTGGTACTCGACCACCCGGTGGGTCCCGAACACCTGCACCACCGTGTCGAGCGCGGCGCTGACGCGGGCCAGCTCGCCGAGTCGTTCTTCGATCGCCTCCTCGAAGTCGGCCGGTGCACCGACCACGAGCACCCAACCGTCGATGGGCGGGCTCACGAACACCTCCGCCGGGCCGTCGCCGCGCCCCCCGTGCGCCCGGTCGACGCCCTCGGGCCAAGCAACCGGTCGGGCCTCGCGCAGCCCCAGCGCCTCGATGACACGGGCGGGACTCTCGCTCCGGATCGCCCACCACGAACACTTGTATCCGAACGACACCGGCTGCTCCGGGTCGCCGGCCCACCTCTCCTTCAGGGGCGCCGGGCGCCACGTCGGCGTGGGCACGAGGGGGGTGTCACCCACGCGGTAGAGTGGAGCCGCATCCCGACGGCGGAGGAGCCACCGGACACCGGTCGCGAGCACAACGAGCGTCAGGACGAGGAGGAACTCGGGCAGCATGCCGGCAGCGTAGCGCGGCACGGCTCGAGCACGGCCGCGCGCGAGGCGCCCTCACCCCGCCGCCGTCCCGTCGTACCGGATGTCCCCGGCGCCCGTCGCGTCGTAGCCCCGCACCGTCGCGAGGGCAGACCGGTACGACGCGCGTTGGGCCACCTCGCAGAGCCGCACCACGCGCGGATCACCGAGGTCGGCCGCGCGGACGACGAGCCCGTACGCCTCGGTGGTGAGGGCATGGAACGGCAGGCCCACGCGGGCGGCCCACGCCTCGGTGGTCAGCGCCACGTCGGCGTCGCCACGCACCACCGCGAGGAGCGCGTCCCGGTGCGAGTCGTAGGGGGCCGCACCCGCCAGGATCGCGGCGGGATCGAGCCCCGCGTCCGTCAGGGCCGCGTCGAGGTGGGCGCGCACCCCCGCGGTCGACGGGCGGACCGCGAGGCGCAGGGTGGCGAGCGCGGCGAGGGAGCGGTCGGGCCAGCGCCCGGCGAGGCCGATCGTGCGCGTGACGAGGTGGATGCGGGCGAGCCGCGCGCCCGCGAGGTGCGAGGGCGGGCCCATCGCGTGGCAGCCGGCCGCGAGCACGTGGCTGGCGGCGAGCAGGGCCATGGCGGCGTCGCGGTCGGCCTGCACGAAGCCGAGCAGCGGCGGCGCCTCGGCGTTCACCTGGGCGAGGAGGACCTCGACCGCCACGTCGCCGTTGGCCGCCACGAGCGACGGAGCGGTAACGATGGTAGTGCCCGCCGGCACCTCGCCCGCGTCCTCGCCCTCCACGGGCGCGGCGATCGCCCGCCGCTCCACCCACCGCAGCACCTCGTCGCGAGCGAAACGCCACTCGCCACCCATGCGGTGCCCGGGCAGCCCACGTCGCAGCAGGCGGTACACGTGCTTGGGGTGCACCTGGAGGAGCGCGGCCACGTCTTCGGTGGTGAGGAGCGGTTCGGCGGACACGGCCGACGTCTAACGCCACGCGGCCCGGACCTTTGAGGCAGCTGGGCGCGACCGGCGCAGAGCCGCCGGTCCGGTCTCCTCCCGGCTCGCGGCAGAGCCGCTCGGCTGGCGGGCGGCCCGCTCCGCGGCCCGCGGCCGAGCCGCGGCGTCGCTCCGCGCCACCGCGCCGTCCGGGCCCGTCGCGCGGGGGCGGGCGTGCACCTCTGTGGCAACGTGTGGATGGCGCTTGGCGCGAAACAAAGGTATTCGCCAGGCATGACCAATGAAGAGAAGCTTCGAGCAAATGCACAGTTGGTGGTGGACATGCTCGGGCCCCACAGCCACGACCCTGCCTTCGGCTTCAACCGAGCCTCGTTGGTGTGGGTCCAAGGGTTCATCGAGCGGCAACGGGTGCGACCCGATCGAGACGCCGAGTTCAGGGAAGGAATGATCCAGAATGTGGGATCGTACCTGGGCGAGTGCATCATCGCCTGTCACGGAGGCTGTTGGTCGTCCACCCCGGATGGCTGGGCCATCAGCTTCGGACCGAAGCGCGCAGCTTTCCCCTTTTCGAAGGTACGAAAGCAGTGGGATGACGGGACCGAAGCCGGGGAGTCGATCGTCAGCTTCTTCGACACGATTCCTATTCTCTTCCCCCTCGCCGGGCGGCCCGTCGGCATCCCGTCCGCCTGATGGTCCCAACCCCGGCGTTCTCCCGCTCGTCCCGCAGGACCACGCGCGCGCACGGCACCAGGGCGTGCGCCTTGGCCAGCACCGCAGAGAGCACGCCATGATCGACGTGAGCGCCAGGGAAGAAGGCGGGATCCAAGTCGAAGGCGAGACGCACACCACCGCCCGTGGCAGGTCCACCGAGGGCGAAGGGCGAGACCAACTTGCCGTAGCGGTATTCCAACGTCCACCAATCTCCGGCGGCTGCCACGGATAGTGTGGTCCGGCGGCTCAGGGTCCGCCCGGAGATAATGTCCAGCACCGAGGGCGACCTTGGGCCGCGGCCGCAAGGAGCGAGGAGGGAGCATGCCCGTAGGCATGTGACCGACGAGCGACGCCGCGGACGCGAGCCCAGGGGCGGCCGAATGCGGACATGATTGAGGAGCGGGCCCTCAGCGCGTTCGGGATCACGATGCTCCGAGAGCAGCGCTTCTCCGAGTGTTCCAGCGGTGTTGGGATACGGGCGCGTGAGCTCGGGGAACGACCCCTCGTCCTCAATCGTGAAGGCCAGCCCGCCCCGGATGGTCAGGACAACCTCTTTCGCGCGTCCGAGCGCCCCGCCGGGCTACAGTGCTGCCGGAGGCCTGGATGTTCCCTGTAGTGACTCGCCGTTCCCTCTGGAGTGCCGTGGTGGGCCTCGCGGCGGCGCTCGTCCTGGTGGCCGCACGTCCCACGCCGCCCTCCGAACGCGTCCCGCCCGTCACCGTCTTCGCGGCGTCGAGCCTCACCGAGTCGCTCCAGGCGGTCGCCACCGCGTGGGAGGCGCGGGGCGGCGGGGCCGTCACGTTCAGCTTCGACGCGTCGTCGCGCCTCGCCAAGCAGATCGAGGCGGGCGCGCCGGCCGACGTGTTCGTCTCGGCCGACCGGACGTGGGTGGACTGGCTGGCGACGCGCGTGCGCGTCGAGCGGCGCTACGATCTGCTCGGCAACACGCTCGTCGCGGTGGTGCGCGCAGGCGGCGCCGCCTCGGCTCCGACCCGCCCCGCCGATCTCGCCGCGCCCGCCGTCCGGCGCCTCGCCCTCGCCGGCGAGAACGTGCCGGCCGGCGCCTACGCGCGCGCCGCGCTGCAAGCCACGGGCTCCTGGGACAGCGTGAAGGACCGCGTCGTGAGCGGGGACAACGTGCGCACCGCGCTCGGGTGGGTCGCGACGGGCGAGGCCGACGTCGGCATCGTGTACCGCACGGACGCGAAGGTGGAGCCGCGGGTGAAGGAGGCCTTCGCGTTCCCGGCCGGCACCCACCCGCCCATCGTCTACACCGGTGCCGCGCTCAACCCCGACGGCGCCGCGTTCCTGGACTTCTGCGCCGGCGCCGAGGCGGGGGCGATCTTCGCGGCGGCGGGCTTCACCCGGGCCCCCGGCGCCGCGCCGTGACCCTCGACGTAGCCAGCGCGGTCCGGCTCTCGCTCCTCGTCGGCCTCGGCGCCGCCGCGCTCGGGTTCGTGCCCGCCACCGCCGTGGCCTGGCTCCTCGCGCGGGGCCGGTTCCACGGCAAGTCGCTCCTCTCCGCGCTCGTGCTCGCCCCGCTCGTCCTGCCCCCCGTCGTGACCGGGCTCCTGCTCCTGCGCGTGTTCGGGCGCGCCTCCGTGATCGGCGGCGCGCTCGACGCCATCGGCCTCCCCGTACCCTTCACCCTCCTCGGCGCCGTCGTCGCGGCGCTCGTGGTGGGCTTCCCGATCTACGTGATGACCATCCGCGGCGCGATCGAGGCGGTCGACCGCCGCTACGAGGAGGTGTCCCTGTCGCTCGGCGTGCCCCCGATGCGGACGGCGTGGCGCGTGACGCTGCCGCTGGCCCTCCCCGGGATCGCGGGCGGCGTCGTGCTCGCCTTCGCGCGCGGCCTCGGCGAGTTCGGCGCCACCGCGATCATCGCGGGCAACATGGAGGGGCGCACCCGCACGATCGCCCTGGCCGTCTACGCGCTGCTCGATGCCCCCGGCGACGATCCGCGCACGGCCGCGCTCGTGGGCGCGAGCATCGCCCTCGCGCTGGCCGCCCTGGTGGGCTTCGAGGGCCTGACGCGCTGGCAGCGGCGCCGCCTGGAGCTCGATGGGCGCTGACCCGACGCTCCACGTGGCCGTCACGCTCACGATCGGCGCGACAGCGCTCACGCTCGACATCAGCAGCGGTGCCGCCGCCATCGGCGTCGTGGGCCCGTCCGGCGTGGGGAAGAGCACGCTGCTGCGCGTCGTCGCGGGGCTGGAGCGGGGGGCCGTCGGCAGCGTCTCGTTCGCGGGCGACGTGTGGCAGGGCCCGGCCGACACCCCCTTCGTGCCGCCTCACCTCCGCCGCGTGGGCTGGGTACCGCAAGACGGCGTGTTGTTCCCGCACCTGTCCGTGCGCGAGAACCTCGCCTACGCCGCGCGGATGCCCGTGGAGCCCGTGGCCGAGCTGCTCGGCGTCGCATCGCTGCTCGCGCGGCGCCCCCGCCACCTGTCCGGGGGAGAGCGCCAACGTGTGGCCCTCGGGCGGGCGTTGTGCACGGCGCCCCGGCTCCTCCTGCTCGACGAGCCGTTCTCCGCGCTCGACCGCCCCCTCCGCGCGCGTCTCGCGGCGGACGTGGCGGGATGGGCGCGCGCACACGCGGTCGCCATCCTGCTCGTGACACACGACGAACGGGATCTCGAGGCGTTCGACGCCGAGGTGTGGGAGATCGAGGGCGGCGCGGCTACTCGCCGACGTGGGCGTCCATCCACTCCGCCCGGGTGAGCACCCAGTCCTCGAGCCAGGTCACCTCGCCCTCCCACGTGGGGGCCACGTACCAATTCGGGAACACGAACGTCCCGATGACCCGCCAGCGGTCGTGGTCCCGCACCTCGGCTTCGGCGGTCTCCGCCTGCAAGGCGGCGATCCGGCCCGAGAGCGCCTCGTCCGTGAGCAGGTCGGCGCGCAGCTCCACCCACCGCGTACGCAGGCGCGCCTCGAACGCGGGGTCCGAGCGGAGGCGTTGCCACCAGAGGGGGATCTGGCCGGCCCAGCCACATTGGTTGACGTGGTCCCACACCCACCCGTCGGTGTTCCATGACACGCAATAGTTGACGTTGCCGAAGCCGCGATCGTAGTCCCACGCGGGGCCGGCGCGGAGCTTGGCGTGGCCCGGGGGGCCGTCTGCCCAGAGGTAGGCGGAGAGCCGGTACCCGTCGACATTGCCGGTGAGCTCGTTGAGCAGCCACTGATCGACCCACGCGTCGACATCGAGGTAGGCCGCGTACCCGTCGACCGGATCGGTGAACGTGGGCGACATCAGCGCGCGCTCGGTCTCGTCGAACCAGGCCTTGATGTAGGCGGTCTCGCCGAGGGTCACCTCGGCCGCGCGGGGTGTCACGTAGTCGATGGGGGTTCCCATGGCACTGTCGAACCCTTGGCTCCGATGCTGGTCCACCTTCACGATGAACCCGCCGGCGACCGCCCCGGTCACCGGATCGGTGGTCCTCGGGATGTCGAGGCGATCGGCCTCGCGGGACACCCGCTCGACCAGGAGGTACACACCGCGGTAGTCGCCTCCCAGGAACAGCTCGACGTATTGGGTGCGGGGCTCCCAACGCCCGGTGGGCTCGGCCATGGCGCGCGCGATCCCGTAGGCGAGCGCGTTGCGCATGTACGTCTTGTCCGAGTAGGGCGCGTGGAGCACCCAATCCGATCCGGCGGGCAAGCCGAGCAACGAGCAGGCGGTGTCCTCGCCGTCGGCGTCACGGCACTCGAGCTTGTACCCCTGCTTGGGTTGGTCCAACGAGGAGGAGCCGTGCAGCTCCAAGCCGATGGGGCTCGCGAACGCGACGGGCGCGGTGTCGAGGTCCTCCAACGTGCCGTCGTGGTCCTCGATGACCGTGAGCGTGCCGGCGGTCTTGTCGTGGTCCGTCGGCGGGCTCTCGACCTCGATGCGCAACACGGGCAGGTGTGCGAAGACCTTGGGGCCGGTCTCCGTAGCGTCGCCGATGTGCTCGACGGGCGCTGCCGTGTCCTCGGGCGGGCGCTGGTTCTCGCTCGGGAGGTCCGGTATCGCCGGCCGCGCGGTGTCGGTGTCCCCGGCAGTCGGCGGGCACCCGGCCAGCGTGAACAGCGAGGACAGAAGGAGGAGGTGGAGGGGCGGGAGCAGGAGAAGGTGGAGGCGCATGCCGCACCCATTCGGCCGGGCGCCGCGCGTCTTCTCGGAATTCGCCCACCGATGACCAAACCAGACCCGTCGCGACGATCTACGCGGGGAGCGTGAGCGGGCGGAGGAGGACCTGCTGCCCGCCGCTGTCCGTACCCTCCACGTTCACGATCCAGGCGGCGCCGGCGCTGAGCACCGTGCGCCACGGGGCGTCGGCGCCGCACGGGTCCTCCGAGAGCGCCCACGCCCCGGCCTCGCGGTCGTAGCGTGCGTAGCCGTTCATCCGGTGCGCCCAGCCGATCGTGTGCGCACGCGCGCCGAACAGGAGGTGCTGGTCATCGAGCCAGCCGACGAGGTCGACATCGAGCACGCTGCCGGGGCGATCGACGGGCGTGGTGGCGCCGCTCGCGAGGTCGACGAGCAGGAGCTCGTTCTCGTCGAGGACGAGCAGCGCGTCGCCCGCGGGGGTGGCGTCCCAGAGCGTGAACCAGCTCCCGGTGAGCGCGGGGGCGGCGACCGGCGCGCCGTCGGCCACGCGCACGCCACGCAACGCGAGCCCGGTGTCCGTGGCGCTCGAGATGTACCAGAACGTGCCGTGCGTCACGACGCCACCGGAGTCCGCAGACGCGGGGGCGTCGAGCGGGAGCTCCCGGAACGTGCCGGACGCCTCGTCGAGCGTGTAGGTGGCGGTCTCGCCGGCCCCGTTCACCAGCCGGACCACCGGCGGGCCGCCGTCGCGCCGGTACACCTGCCCCGACAGCTCCGAGACCCCTTCGAGCGGCAGGCGCCACGACCCGACGATCGCGCCGTCGGGCAGCGTGATCCGGTGGAGCGTCGCGTACGCGACCCGCGCCAGCTCGACGTAGGTGACGGTGAGCAGCAGGAGCCCGTCGGCGTCACCGGTCACGCCCCCCACGTAGGTGCGCTCGGGCAGGAGGAGCTCGACCGGGGCGCCGGGTGAAGCGGTGAAGCCGTCGACGAGCACGGGCACGTCGGTGTGCCCGATGAACACCGCGTCGGCGACGTACCGATCCGCGGAGGGGAGGACCGGGAGGTTGCAGGCCGACTCGAACGCCCGTTCGAGCCCCTGGGCGGTCGGGCCGTCCTCACACGCTCGCGCGAACGTCTCGTTCCGACGGTCCTCCTCAGTGGGGTACATCTCCGGATCCAGCCCCTCGGCGGGCGGAAACAACCCGGGGAAGGTCGCGGTGATGGCCTCCTCGCGGTCGAGCGCGTGGGCCAACTCGTGGAGCGTCGGGGTGCGCACCGCGTTGGGCGCCCGACCAAGGGGGGCGCGAGGTGCCTGGAGGGCGGGGGTGTGCTCCGGCCGCCGGAGCGCGCCCCCGGTCCGCCCGCGCTCGCTCGGGAGCGTGGGCGACCGAGCCGAAGGCGAGCCCGCAAGGGACCGGCCCTGGCGTCTTCGCCAGGGACGCGCACAGGATACGTGCCGTCGGTGACTGTCGACGCCGCCGTTTCCACCCTCATCGACGACCTGCTCGATCCGCACGGGGAGGGGCTCGACCCCACCTTCCTCGCCGGCGCCACCCAGGACATGAAGGGCCGGGTGCGCGGCATGCCGACGTACATGGGCGCCGGGATGGCCGCGCTCACCGTGCTGTTCGTCGCGAGCGGCTACACACGGCTACCAAAGGCGCGTCGCGTCGCGCGCATCGAGAGCTGGCGGAGGTCGCCGATCTCCCTCCAACGCGACTTCGTGGAGTTCTGGGAGAAGATGAGCACGTTCACCTACTTCTCCCGCGTCGAGAAGGCCGCCCATGTCGAGTCTTAGCGCTGCCTTGCAGGCGCCCCTCCGTCTCGATGCGAAGGTGCTCGTGATCGGCTCGGGGCCGGGCGGCGCGATGACCGCGTGTGTGCTGGCCGAGGCCGGGCACGAGGTGCTCCTGGTCGAGGAGGGGGACCACGTGCCCGTGGGCGCCACCGAGCCCTACTCGCTCGAGGACATGGACCGCAAGTGGCGAAACGGCGGGCTGACCCCGGCGTTCGGCCCGGTGAAGGTCACGTATGTGGAAGGCAAGTGTGTCGGCGGCGCGAGCGAGATCAACGCCGCGTTGTACCACCCGCCCGTGCCGTCCGTGCTCGACCAGTGGGCCCGGGACTACGGAATCGCCGACTTCGGCGGGGACGCGTTGGCCCGCCACATCGAGGCCGTTGAGCGCGAGGCGTCGGTGTCGCCGTTTCCGGGCAGCCCGGGCATCGCGTCGGAGCGGCTCGCGGCGGGTGCGTCGTCACTCGGGTGGAAGAGCGTGGCGGTCAAGCGCTTCTGGAAGTACGACGGCGCCGAGGTCGTGGGCCGCCGCCAGTCGATGACGGAGACCTACGTGCCCCGCGCGCAGAAGGCCGGGGCGCGCGTGCAGGACGGGCTCAAGGTCAAGCGCCTGCTGCTCGAAGGGCGGCGCGCCGTGGGCGCGATCGCGACGGATCGGGACGGCCGCCGGGTCGAGATCCGCGCGGACCGCGTGATCGTTTGTGGGGGCGCCGTGCAGACCGCGCTCATCTTGCGGCGCAGCGGTGTCACCCGTGGCATCGGCAACACCCTGTCGATGAACCCGATGATCCGCGTGGCGGCCGAGTTCGACGACTGTATCAACGAGCCCGCCGTGGGCGTGCCCGTTCAGCAGATCGAGGCGTTCAAGCCCGCGATGACACTTGGGTGCTCCAACGGCACGCTCGCGCACCTCGCGCTCTGGTTGGTCGGCGCCCCGGAGAACCGGGACAAGCTGCTCGCGGAGTGGTGGCGCCTCGGCGTCTTCTACGCAAAGGTCATGGCGAAGGCGCGCGGCGTGGTGCGCAACGTGCCGATCGT
The DNA here is from genome assembly GCA_040386535.1 of Myxococcota bacterium. Lineage (GTDB taxonomy): Bacteria > Myxococcota_A > UBA796 > UBA796 > SXON01 > CAJBVW01. The sequence goes on from JAZKFH010000059.1 coordinate 13,552, forward strand.
GGATGAGGCGTTCGTGTCGTTCCGCCTCGGCAAGGACGACCTCGCGCTGCTCGGCCTCGCCGTCGAGCGGCTCGCCACTGTGCTCTTCGCCTCGGGTGCGCGCTCGATCGTGAGCCCGGTGCCCGGCATGCCGGCCATCCGGTCGCTGAACGACATCCCCACGCTGCGGGCGGGCGTCGAGGCCGGCAAGGCCCCCGTCAGCGCCATCCACCTGCACAGCACGGTGCCGATGGGATCTGAGCAGAAGGGCTGCCCGGCCGACGCGTACGGCAAGCTGCGCGGCCTCGAGAACGTGTGGGTGAACGACGCGAGCCTGCTGCCCGACACGCCCGGCATCAACCCGCAGGGCACCATTCTGGCGATCGCGCGTCGCAACGCAGAGCGCATGCTGGGGTAGAGGCCCCGCGGCGTGTGCGGAGGGGCGTACACTCCGCGCCGTGCTCGTCCTCCTCGCCTTGTTCGCGTGTGCGCCCAAATCGGCGCCGCCAGTGCCCGCCGTGGTGGCGGCCGTGGATGTTCCTGTTCCTACGCCGAGCGCCGACGTGGTGCCCGACGTGACAGCCGTGGTCGTCGCGCCCGCGTTGACCCCCGAGGCGATGGCCGCGGCCACGCCGCTCCCGACCGACGCGCGCCAGCTCGTCAACGCGTGGCGCGAGCGACACAACGCGGGCGTGGCGCGGCTCCAGGCGGGGGACGCCGCCGGCGCGCTGGTGGAGGCGCGGGCCGCCGTCGAGTTGGCGCCGCCCGAGCTGCGGGACGAGCCGTTGGTGCTCGTGGCGGTCGCGGCCTCCCAAGCCGGGGAGCGTGTCATCGAGATCGAGGCGCTCGCCCGCGTCGGAGACGGCGCGGACGTGCATTGGGGCGTGTACTACAACGGCGGGGTCGACGCGATCACGGCGGGCCGCCCCGACCTCGCGCACCGCTTCGCCCAAGCCGCGTTGGCCCGGGGCGGCGATGTCTCCCAGGTCGCGCCGCTGGCCGTACGCGCGGCCCTGCGCGTGGAAGCGTTCGACGCGGCGCTGGTCGCGGGCGGGCTGCTCCCCGCGGACCACCCCACGCGCGCCGATCTCGTGCGGGCCCTGGTCGGCGCGGGGCGATGCGTGGACGCCGAGCGGCTCGCGCCGGGGGTGTGCGGGTAGCGGTACTGCCCCGAGTTGGGGCGCGTCGCGGCTACCTGACACGTGTCAGTACAACCGGAGCGCCTCGCCGCGGGCCGACAGGGTCACCGCGACCGAGAGGCGGGACTCGCCGCGGGAGTACGCGGACAGGTCGATCTCCAGGTAGCCGGGCGGATTGTGCTCGCCGAAGTAGCCGGGCGGATTGTGCTCGCCGTAGTCGCCGGGCGGATTGTGCTCGCCGAGGTAACCGGGCGGGTTGTGCAGGCCGAACCCGAGGATGTTCCCCGTGTCGATGCCCCGGGAAGACAGGGTGACACCGATGGTCATCTCGGCGCCGTCGGCGAAGATCGCCACGAACTCGAGGTACGGGTCGGGCGGGATGTACGGGTCCGGGGGGATGTACGGGTCGGGGGGGATGCTGACATCCGGGACGACGAAGCGGGACACCCCGTCGCGCCCGTTGACCAGCACCGGCTCGTCGCCGCTGACGTACCAGATCTCGGCGACCGTCGAGCGCGCCTCGCCGATGCCCAGGATCACGGCGAGGTCGGACTCGCCGGTGTAGGACACCGTCGCCGTCGCCACGCGGCCGTCGTTCAGGAAGGTAGGGCGGCTGACCTCCGTGGGGCTGTCGACCGCGACGAGCACGGCCGGGAGGAGGTCACCGTAGCTCGTCTGCACGAGGTTCCAACTGGGGTCGGAGGCGTGGCAGAGGGAGGTGAGAGGGAGGAGGAGGAAGCTGAACATGTTGACTCCGGGGTGCGACGTTGTGTCGCTGCTTGGACCAAATGCAAGCGTCGTGCCAGCGCCCTCACCCCACCGCGGACACCGGAACCTGCTGAATTCGGGGGTGGCGTGGCGGAGTGGCCTCTCGCCGCGCATGCGCGCGCATTCGTGGCACGATGCGCGAGCGGCTCCGCGCATTGCTCATCAGCCCGATGCGCTTGCTTCCGCTGGGGGGATAGGAAGCAGACATGGACCGTATCGCCCCCACCCGTCGCCCCCCCGGCGCCAACGCCGGCACCCAGAACTGGCGCGAGCTCCTGTTCCTGCACTGGTGGGTCCCGGTCGAGGCGTTGCGCCCGCTCGTGCCCGCGCGGCTCGGCCTCGACTTGTGGGAGGGGCGCGCGCTCGTGGGCATCGTGCCGTTCCGCATGGAGGACGTGCGCCCGTCGTGGCTGCCCCAGGTGTTCTCCCAGAACTTCCTGGAGACCAACCTGCGCACCTACGTGCACCTCGACGGGGAGGGGCCCGGCGTCTACTTCTTCTCCCTCGAAGCCTCGTCGTGGCTCGCCGTGCAGGCCGCACGGATCGGGTGGGGCCTTCCGTACCACTACGCCACGATGGGTGATACCCGGACGGACGGAGACGAGCGCCGATATACCTCCGCGCGGCGCTCGGACGCCAGCGCGCGCCTCGACGTCCGCTGTCGTTTGGGAGCCCCCCTCGGCGCGTCCCCGCCCGACACGCTCGAGGCGTTCCTGCTCGAACGTTACCTCCTCTACGTCGAGCGTGACGGGGTGCTCTCCCGCGGGCAGGTGCACCACACGCCGTACCCGGCGTTCGCCGCCGATTCACTCCATTGTGAGGAAGGCCTGATCGCCGCCGCCGGCCTCCCCGGGCCCGCGCGCCCGCCGGACCTGGTCCATGCGTCGCCGGGGGTGGACGTGGAGGTGTTTGCGTTGGAGGTGGTGTAGGCGCGCGTCACCGTACCCTCCCAAATCGGCCGCGCTCCCCGACGCGCGCCTCGATCTCCTGGCCGTCCCGCACGGCGACCCGCGCACCGTACGCCTCGACCACGCGGTAGCTCACGGCGGTGCGCTCCACGACCAGCGCCACATGGGCCCGGCCGTAGAAGGCGAGGTCGCCCGGGCGGGGCGTCTCCGCGAGCGTGAGGTCCGCACCGTGCTCGAACAAGTCCACGTAGTTGCGCACACGGCGGACGAAGTACGGGTCGCCGGGGAGGTTGTCCGGCGTGGTCTCGAATTGGGAGGGGGAGGCGAGCGCGGCGTCGCGGAGCTGGGCGGGCAAGGACCAGCCGGCGGCGAGCCAGGCATCGACCACCACGTCGGTGCACACCCGAAAGCCGATTCGGCCGAGCAGGTTGCCGTACTTGCCCATCAGCGGGTCGGAGCGCTGCCCGATGAGCGCGCGCGCTGCGGCGACCACGTCGGGGACGTTGGCGACGCCGTCCCCATCGGCGTCGGGATCGAGGCGCCCCGGCAGGCCGTCGCCGTCCGCGTCGGGATCGTCTACGAGCGCGAGCCCGTCGGCATCCGCGTCGGTGTGGCGCCAGGCGGAGCGCGCAGCGTGGCGGTCCTCGAGCCAGCCGTAGGCGGGGTACAGCCCAGCCACCGTCAGCAGCCCGGCGACGGCGACCGTAGCGGCGTGCTCGAACTCCATCGTTGCCACTAACGCGCCCTCGGAGTCAGGCTCTCAGCGCCGCCTCCGCCACCTTCACCCCGCCGATCGCGGTAGCCAGCGTGCTCTGGCCGGGAAACACGCTGTCCCCCACCATCCACAAGCCGGGGAGCACGGGCGTGGGCCACAGATCGCGGTAGTGACCGAGGCCGGCGCGGCGTGGGATGCCACCGACGAGCCCCTCGGGGCGGCGCGTGAAGCGGGCGAACGTGCGCGGGCTGGCCGGAAGCACGTCGCGGATGCTCGCCGCAAGCTCCGGGGCCAGGGCCCGGAGGCCGGCGCGCATGTGGTCCTGTACCGCTTGGACGGCGACGGCCCGCTGATCCTGGGGCAGGCCACGCAGGCGAGAGACGGCGATGTGTGTCGAGACCGTGGCGGTGCGGGCGGCGGGGCCCGCGCGGCCGTCCGTGGCCTCGTCGGCGGCGCCCACCGAGCAGAACAGGTGGTTGCCGTCCATGAACGGGCGGTCGAGGTCCTGCACCAGCTCCAGGTGGTGGGCCCCGGTGCGGGAGAGCGAGGCGGGATCGAGCACCAGGTACAACATCGTGGCGCTCCACCCCTCCGCCACACGCATGGCGAGGCGATCCAAGCGTGGCACCGGCGCGCCTCCCAACAGCGTAGAGAGGGCTTGGGGGAGCAGGTTTGCCACGACGATCGGCGCGCGGAGGGGCCCTTCGCGGCCCTGCACGATCCAGCGCTCGCCGTCACGGGCGAGACCGCGGGCGCGACACGCGTAGCGGACGGAGCCGCCGGATCGCTCCACCGCCGCGCCCATCGCCGTGGCAAGCCGACCGATGCCACCGTGTACGTGGCGGGTGCCACGAAAGCAGAAGTCGATCGCGGACAGCGCGAGCGGCGCCTCGGCCTCGTGCACGCCCACCTGCACCGTGATCTGGCACAACGCGTCGAGCCAGGCCACCAGTGGCTTCCAGTCGAGCAGGCCGTAGCGGGCGAGCATGTCCGCGAGGGGACGGCCAACGTACCGGAGCAGGCCGGTGAGCGCGGGGAGGTTGCGCAGGTGTGTCGCGAGGGCGCCGGGCGCGAAGGGCGGGAGCAGGCCCGGGTCGTCGAAGCACGGCCAGAGGAGGTTCGCGACGCGGGCTTGCTCGGCGAAGAACGCGCGCACCCGCGGCACCGGCGCGCCGGGGAGGGCGCAGAGCCGCTCCACCAGGGCGTCACGGTCGGGCGGCACGTCGATCGCGAGGCCGGGCGCGCGGAACGAGATGACCGGATCGAGGCGATCGAGCCGCACGTCCATGCCGTGCCGTGCGATCCAACGCGCGAACAGTTGCCCATCGTCGAACCCGGCGAACAACGTGGCGCCGGACTCGAACCGGTGCCCGTGCCTGGTGAACGTGCTCGCGCAGCCGCCCGGGTAGGTGAGCGCCTCGAGCACCACGACGCGCGCCCCCCGCTCGGCCAGCGTCAGCGCCGCGCCGAGCCCGCCGAACCCCGCGCCCACGACGATGGCATCGACGTCTTCCATGGGGAGGGGCTTATCCGGGGGGGCGCGCCCCCGCCGAAGACGGCGGGGTCGGGCCCTTCTGGGCGCGCGCTCCGCGCTTGGTTGGCGCGGCCGGCGCTGCGCGCCGGGGCGCCGAACCGCCGCCGCCCGCGGCGGCGCCCGCCAGGCCCCTCGCGCCGCGTGCGGTCGGGCGGTGGCGGGCGGCGGGGCGCGGTGGCGTCGCTCCAGCGGGTCGAGGCGGGTCAAGCCGGGTCGAACAGGAACGCCGCGGAGGCAAGCGGCACCGAATGGGAGTGCGACACGTGGTGCGCGTGTGTCATCCTGGGGTGCGACGAAATCGGAGCGGAAAAATGGGCTTTCTACCGTACGCGTGGGGCGCTTGGGTGCGATGCGCGTGGGTCAGATTCCCACTCGGCGGGGCTTGGGTGGGTGCGCTTTCCTATTCGCTCCGGCTTGGCGGATGCCGTTCCCAGGCAGGAGAACTTCACCCACGCGGCGGCGGCGCCGCTTCGGGCGCCGGGCACCGCCGCGCACGTCGGTCGCCCAGACAACCAAACGGGAAGTAGTCTCCATTCCTCCGCGCCGAACGTGTTCGTCGCTCGGCGCCCTCGCCTGGCGAGACGAGAGAGTGTGCAGCGACGCTTCCTCATCCGCCCCGCCCCACCAACCCCGCCAGCACCGGCGCCAGGATCTCCGCGCCCCGCAACGTGTCACGCCAGCGCGCGGGGATGCCGCCGCGCCCCCAACGCACGCCCGCGATGCCGCCGGCGACACAGGCCGTGGTGTCCGTGTCGTTGCCGAGCGAGATGGCGCGCCGCACGGCGAGCTCGTAGCCGTCGGCGCCCTCGACCGCCCACGACGCCGAGCGCAGGCAGTCCACGACGTAGCCGGTGCCCCTCGGCGCGGCGGCACGGTCGCCGGGGGCGACGTGGGTGTGCAGCTCGTGGAGGTGCGTGGCGAGGGCGGTATCGGCGGCGTAGAGCTCGGCCAGCCGCCGCGTCGCGCCGGCCAGGCCCGACCGGTCGCCGCGCAGCTCGGCGCGCGCCCAGAGGCAATAGGCGGCACAACTCACTTGGGAGCGCACGTGGCCGTGGGTTGGGAGGCCCTGCTCGTGCGCGAGGTGCACCAGCTCGGCATCCGGGCCGTCGTGCCACAACGCGAGGGGGAGCACGCGCATGAGCGCGCCGTTGCCATTGTCGAATACGTCGGCGGGGCCACACTCCCGGGCGGGGCGGCCCGCGGCGAGGCTGGACAAGGCGCGCGACGTTTGGATCCCCACGTCGAACACCCGCCCATCGACCGCGTAGGCGCCGCCGTCGTACCAGGCGAGCAGGCGGGCGCCGAGATCGGCCAGGTCGAGCGTGCCGCGGGTGAGCAGGCTGTCGGCGAGGGCGAGCGCGTGCGCCCCGTCGTCCGACCACGTGCCGGGCGCGATGCCGATGTGGGCGCGGTCGTAGCCGAGCGGCGGCGCGAACTCGATGGCGGCGAGCGGCGGGATGCGCTCGGGTGCGCGGAACTCGAAGGGGACACCCAGCGCGTCGCCCACGAGCAAGCCGACGAGCCCGCCGGCGACACGGTCTGCGATGGGGAGGGAGGGATCACGTGGCAGCATGAGGGGCGGGTCTCCGGCGGGCGAGGTGTATCCGCGGGGCGCCGGGGGTGCGCGGCCGGTGACGTTACGGCCGCCTCCGCTCGTGTTGGAGTGGGCGGCACGGCCGGCGCGGGACCCATGTGCCGCGGATGTTTCCCTCGGCGGGACCCAACGGGGTTCAGAGATTCCCGTCGGCGAGCAGGGGGCATGGTGTCGACGATCCAACCTGCATTTTCGAGCGGACGAGGCGATTCGATCGCGGTCGAAGTAACCTTTGAGGTGGCTTGGGTGCGGCCGCGGGAATGTCCCGAGGGGCATGGCCTCGGAGGCCCGGCTGACCGCCAGGGCATGCCGTGGGAGGCCGGCCGGGCCTCCGAGGCGGCGGCACGTGCGTCCGACCCAGCTGAACCGGGTCGGGCGCCGACGCGTAGGGCCCGCTGCTCAATAATGTCCGCATTCGGCCGCCCCTGGGCTCGCGTCCGCGGCGTCGCTCGTCGGTCACATGCCTACGGGCATGCTCCCTCCTCGCTCCTTGCGGCCGCGGCCCAGGGTCGCCCTCGGTGCTGGACATTAGTTCCGGGCGGACCCTTAGTTGTTCGCGGCGCCCTGGTTGACCCAGTCGGTCACGATCTGGACCTTCTTGGCGGGCCAAGGCATCGGGGTGGTGTAGTCGGGGCCGAGCGGCATCTGGTAGCCACCGTAGGCCGGCGCGGTGGCGAGCTTGTCGACGAGGAGGGAGGCCGCGGCGTCGCCGGGGACGACGTACGCGCTGAAACCGGTGGCGACGTCGTTCGGGACATCCGTGGTCAACGAGGCGTAGGCGTTCGCCTCGGTGTCCAGCTTGAAGCCGGGCTGGTACGTGTCGACCGTGTGGCAGCTCACGCAGTCGTGCTGGAGCAGGGGGTACACGTCGTTCGCGAACGATACGGCGGCGACATCGGTGTCCGTATCGGTGTCGGTGTCCGTATCGGTGTCCGTGTCGGTGTCGGCCGCCACGCCGGTGTCATCGGCCTTGTCGGTACCGGTGCAAGCCGCGAGTGTGAGAAGTGCGAGGAGGAGGGTGGCACGCATGTCAAAAATCTCCGAGCGGAGCCGGTGGGCCCGCGCGGCGCCCGTTATCGCGCCGTCACGGCAACCGCAGGCGCCACCGCACCGCTGGCCCCCCTTCCGCGCGGCGAGGACGTTTGCGCCACCGAACGCGCCGTTTGGTCCCGCCCCTGCGCACCACGGGCCGACTGGGGTAGATCTCCTCGTTCGAGGAGCCCCCGATGCCCACCCTCCCGACCCGCGCCTGGATGCGCGGCCTCCCGAAGGCCGAGCTGCACGTCCACCTCGAGGGCACCCTCGAGCCCGAGATGATGCTCGCGCTGGCGCGTCGCAACGGCGTGCCGCTGCCGTGGTCGGACGCCGCCGCCGTTCGCGCGGCGTACTCGTTCGGGAGCCTGCAGGAGTTCCTGGACCTGTACTACCAGGGCATGGCGGTGCTGCTCACCCACGCCGACTACGTCGACCTCGCGGTGGCCGCCATGGGCCGGGCGGCGGCGGACGGCGTGGTGCACGCGGAGTTCTTCTACGATCCGCAGGGCCACACGTCGCGCGGGGTGCCGTTCGAGGTGGTGACAGCCGGCCTTCGGGACGGGCTCGCGGAGGGCGAGCGATCCTTCGGGGTGACGTGGCGGCTCATCCCGAACCTGCTGCGCCACCTCCCCGAAGACGATGCGCTCGCGACGCTCGCGGTCGCCGAGCCCTGGTTGCTCGACGGGCGGCTCCACGGCATCGGGCTCGACTCGTCCGAGCGCGACTTCCCGCCGGAATTGTTCACGCGTGCGTACGCGTGGGCCGCCGCGCGCGGACTGTTCCGCACGGCCCACGCCGGCGAGGAGGGGCCCGCGGCCTACGTGACCACGGCGCTCGACGTGCTGAAGGTGCACCGCGTCGACCACGGCAACCGCGCGCTCGAGGATCCGGCGCTCGTGCGCCGCCTCGCGGCCGAGGGCGTCGGGCTCACGGTGTGCCCGCTCTCGAACCTTCGTCTGTGCGGCGTGACCGACCTCGCCGACCACCCGCTGCGCCGCATGCTCGACGCGGGGCTCAAGGTGACGCTCAACGGCGACGATCCCGCCTACTTCGGCGGCACGTGCCTCGACAACTTCGTCGCGATCACGGAGGCGCTCGGGCTCACCGTGGCCGAGCTGCGCACCCTGGCGCGCAACAGCATCGAGGTCAGCCTGCTCGATGGGGAGAGCAAGGCGCAGCAGCTCGCGCGCCTCGCGGCGTACAACGACCCTGGAGCCGCGCCGTAGCGCGGGCCCCGCGTCGATCTACTGCGCCATCCCCGTGGCGTACGCTTCGGTCAGCGCGGGCTCTCCGGCGATCTCGTAGAGCAGGCCCTCGAGCTCGGCGGGCGTGCCGCCCTTCGACGCGAGGGCGGCCTCCGTGTCGTTCGGCTGGGCCAGAACGGCCTTGGCGAGCTCGACAGCGCGGGCCACCTGGGGCGGCAGCGCCACCTCGGGCGCGACCGTGGTTTCGACCGGGGGCGCGGTCACGACGGGCTCGGGCTCGCCGCAGCCGACGAGGAGCGAGAACAGGAGGGAGGTCATGGTCACTTTTCCTTCTTCTCGTCGGACTTGCCGCGGGGAGGGGCGTCGCTGGGGGGGGCGCCGGGAGCGGAGGAACGCGCGCCCTTGGCATCGCTCTTGTCGCCGTGGCCCTTGTCGCCGTGGCCCTTGTCGCCGTGGCCCTTGTCGTCGTGGCCCTTGTCGTCGTGGCCCTTGTCGCCGTGGTCCTTGTCGCCGTGGCCCTCGTTGCCGTGGGCCCCGTGCTCGCCGCCCTTCTTGCCCTTGCCGCGCGCCTGGTGCTCGGCGGCGATGGCCGCGGCGAGCTCCTGGCCGCGGAGGCCGGACGCGAGGCGTTCCTGGACGAAGGCGCCGAAGTTGTCGACGGGCCCGTTCTCCTTGACGTGGGCGACGGTGGCCTCGGTGGCGTTCGTCGCGTCGCCCGCGGACACGCCGGCGTCGCGCATGGCGCCGAGCGAGCCGCGCACGTCGGCCTCGGGCACGCCGGCGTCCCGCAGCTTGCGGGCGGTCAACGGCAGGTCGAGCGAGCGCACGACCGCGGCGTCGAACGCGGCGCGATCGGGCCGGGGGCCGTCGGCCGTGCCCGGGGTGGCGATGTTGGGGCTGGCGGTGCTGGCGGTCGCGGCGCTGCCGGGGGTTGCCGCGCTGGGGGTTGCGGGAGCTTGGGCGAGGGCCAGCCCGGCGGCGAGGAGGAGGAGGAGTCGCATACGGGCGCTTAGCGCGAGCGGCCTGGGGATGGCACTTACACGCGCACTTTCTCCGCATGCGCGCGGGTCGATGCGCGCGCATCGCCGGATGCGCGGTACGGATGCGCGCGCATCGACGGGCCGGTGGCGCCGGACCAAAAACGGGCGCGGGTCCGGCGTCTCTTTGCGGCGCGGGCGGGCACGGCGTTTGCAACGACACCGTGGGTCGCGAGCCGTCGCCGCGCCGCCCACCCCCCGGAGCTCCCATGACCCGTGCCCGCCCCGTCCTCGTGCTCGCGCTGCTCACCGCGCTCCCCGCGTTCGCCGGCAACGAGGAGGACGTGTGCGCCGACCCCGGCGCCTCCTCGGTCTTCGCGATGATGCCCGTCGCCGCCGAGACCTACCAGCCCACCGGGCCGACCTACCCCGAGGGCGTGGCAATCGTCGGCGACCGCGTGATCGTGTCGGGCCCGGCCAACTTCGGCACCGCGGGCAACGGCAGCCCCAGCCAACTCACCGTGTTCGACCTCGACACCGGCGCGCTACGCGCGGTGGTGCCCGTCGTGGGAGAGGACCTCTCCCAGGAGCACGCCTTGAGCGAGCTCGCGACGCGCGGCCACTACGCGTACGCGCCGAGCACCCAGCTTGGTGTGCTCCGGTGGAAGTTCAACGGGCACCACGACAGCCCCACGCAGGAGAGCGTCTCGACGCCCTTCTGCTCGGTCACGGGCGAGTACCCCTGCCACGACGACAGCAACGCCTGCCCCGACGACGTGCGCGCCGGCCTCCCGCCGCTCCCGAACGGCATCGCCGTGGCGAGCGACGGCGTGGTGTACGTGACCGACTCGCTCCAGGGCATCGTGTGGCGCGTGGACGCGCACGGCGGCGGGCCGGTCGAGCCCGAGGTGCTCTATTGCAGCGCCGCCCTGCAGGGCTCGGGTGACAGCGGCCTCGGCCTGTTCGGTGCCAACGGCATCGCGGTGGCGGGCGACGACCTGTACGTCGTCGTTACGTTCGGCGCGTTCGACGCCCTGGGCCCCACGAGCACGATCTACCGCCTCGATCGCGAGGATCCGCTGACCCTCGAGCTCGTCTACACCTACTCCGGCATCGCGGTCGCGCCGGGCGTGGTCGTCCCGCCCATCGCGGACGGGCTCCGCTACGACGCCGAGACCAACCACCTCCTCGTCGTGCTCGGCGGCCAGAACGCCGTGTCCGAGCTCGACCTCGGCGGCGCCGCCGTGACCGAGGTGGCGCGGTACACCCGCACCGACGCCGACACGCCGTTCCTCAACCCCTCCACTATCGCGCTCGGCGAGGGGGGCACCGCCTACGTCTCAAACCACGCCATCACGTGTTGCCTGGACGGCGATCCAAACCCCGCGTGCGGTTGCTACGGCGCGGAGGACTATTTTGGTGTCATCGAGATCTGCCGGGAGTAGGGCGGGAATGACAGGGGCGGCTCCGGCTACCAACCCGGCCCGAGCAGGACGTACCCTACGCCCACGCCGAGCGCCGCCCCCGCGAGGAGGCGGCGCCGGGCCTCCAGGGTGTCCACGAACGATAGTGCGGTCCCGACGATCAGGATCGCGGGCAGCCCCATCGAGAAGTCGCGCTGGAGCAGATCGAACGCCACGCCCTCGTGCGAGAACGGCCAGAACAGCTTGACCGGCCAGGACGCGATCGTGTCGCCGAGCAGGTGCAGCGCCCACGCGCCCCACACGAGCCCGAGCACGGGGCCCAGGGGCGTACTCGGTGGCGCGAACCGGCGTGTCACCAGCGCGAGCAGGGGTGGCAGGACCGCGAAGACGAGCAGGTTGTGTGTGTAGAACTGGTGGTGCGCGTGGAACAGCGCGGGCCCGCCGATCAGCCAGGTGACGGCGTCCACGTCGGGGGCGAGCGCGAACAGCGCCCCGGTCACGGGCCAGAACCAACGCCCCTCGCGTCCCGCGGGCCGGAGCACTTGCGCGAGGGCGACGCCGCTCGCTGCGTGGCCGAAGGCTTCCATTGGGGGAGTGTACGCGAAGCGGTTGGTCAACGCGCGGCGGTTGGGCGCCCCCGCGCGGCGCGGGGCAGGTCGGCTGCGGGCGCGCGGCGGAGCCGCTTGGTCGGCCGGGCGAACGAGCACTTCCGTGGGGGTGAGCGCCCTCTGGCGCCCGGCCGGACCAGCCGCCGGGGGCGGCTGCCCTCCGCGCCCTTGGCGCGGGCGGGATGATGTGCCCTCCATGACCGCGCGGCGGCCCCGCGGACCGGAGTCGAGAGATGCTCGGCCATCGGGAGGCCGTCGCGCTGGACGAACGGGCCTCCGTCGGCGTAAACCAACGGATTGGGGATGTGATGATGGTCCTGCTCTTCTTCGTGCTCGGGTGCGCCTCCCCAGGCGGTTCGCACTACGACCGGTGCATGCGCAGCTACGAGGTGGCGTGCAAGTGCGGGGACTACAGCCACAACAGCTCGGATGCGGAGGCCGCATGCAAGTACCTGGACGATCCCGAGACCAAGCTCGCCCTCTGTGAAGACTACGACCTGCGCCGCTGCAACCCGAAGAGCGAACGGTGGGACTCGGAGGGCTGCGAGACCGTGCATGCCCTCATCGAGGAGGTGGAGGAGTCCGGATCTGCCGCGTACCAGCAGTGCCGCATCACGGCGTACGAGAAGGAGTGCCCAGGACCCGATCTCACCACGAAGGAGTGGACCGCGGCGGAGCAGGCGGCGGCCGAGGCGTGTGTCGACCTTCTGCCCGAGTAGCCGAGAACGCCGCGTCCCCCGCGCCAGGTCCGCCGGAGGGCGCCGGCGCCGCGCCGGCGGTTCCGCGGCGGCTCGGCGCCGCGAACCGAGCGCTTGCGCGAGCCCGTAGGAGGACCGCCGCCGGGCGGCCTCCGCCCGGCGGGGCGCCCCCCCCACGATCCCATCACCGTTGCCAGGCCGTTCCCCACGGCTGGCACACCGCGCTCGCGGCGCTGCTCAACGAGGTGAGGCCGCCGCCCTTCTCGACGTTTCCGGCGGCGACGCGCAGGCCGCCGAGCGGGAGGCGCACGGGATCGGGGTCGAGGTAGAGCGCGCCGGGCGCGGTGGCGGCGAGCCGGCTGCGCGAGGCCACGCCACCGGGGGCGACGATGAAGTCGAGGCCCTCGACGGCGGGGGTGACGGTGCACGGCCGGGTCGGGTCGGCCCCCGAGCAGACGAGCGCGCCGGTCGGGAGGGCCGAGGCGTGCCAGATGCCGTGGGCATCGAGCGCGGTGCGCGGCGCGCCGGGGCCGCCCGACGGGATGGCGGCGAAGAACAGATCGGCCGCCCCCGTGCACGCGAACGGCGCGGGATCGACGATCTTGACGCGGGCGAACGCGTCGTCGAACGGGCGCGCGAGCCCCGGCAGATCCGACGCCGCCCACACGCGGACGCGCCCGAGCAGCGAGCCGGAGAGCGCGCCGGCCGCCTCCCAGCGGTCCTCGGTGGGGGCCGGCCGGGAGAGCTGGGCCTGGAGGTCGGACCAACGGAACCGCTTCACGCCGACGCCCTGCTGGTCCTTCGGCCCCTCGGGGCGGGCCTTCGTGGAGGACCGCGGATCGCCCGCGGTGGCGGCCTCGAGGTAGGAGCGGCCGTCCTGCGCGTCGACGTGGAACGTGTAGTACACGTCCAGCCGCAGGTCCGCGCCCGTGCCGGCGACGACCGCGCCCGGCACCCCGAGCCACGCCGACTGGGTCTGCCCGGGGACGGCCTGAAGCCCGTCCACCAGCCAGTGGGGGCCCGTGAGGTCGCGGGTGAACGCGGGGTCGCTCGCGCGCCACGCGACCACGTCGCCCGCGGCGGACCCGACCATCGGTTGGTTGGTGCCCGAGGCGAGGGTGCGGTACCGCGCGAGGACCATCAGCCACGACGCGTCCGGGAGCCGCAGGACGGTGGGGTCCTTGTAGACGACGTTCATCGCGAGCGAACGCAGGGAGCCGGAGACGCGCGCGGGCCACGAGACGTTCTGGCGGCGCGAGGGCACGCAGGTCGCGGTGATGGCGGCCGCGCGGTCGATCACGAAGCGGAAGGGCGCGAACAGCTGGGAGTCGACCCAGGAGATGAACCCGCCCCGCCCGCCACACGGGCTCGGCGCGCCCGGGCGGGCCCACGCGCGCGCGGCGGGGACGGCGCGGCCCACCATGTCCTCGTCGACGCCGTAGAGGCGCAACCGCGCGGCCCCGCCGCCGATCTCGGCCGGAAGCAGCTGGACCGTGCTGGTGGAGGTGACCTGGAGCGATCCTTCCGCCCCCTGCGCGTGAATCTCGACCGTGGGCCCGTCCATCGTCCAACCCATGCCGCCTCCGCATCCGGCGCCAGCGAAGGGGGAAACCTCCCGCCCGGACCCCGTTGCCTTAAGTCAGGGCCTGGAAGGTGGCCCGTCGGGTTAGAGGAGGGGCTCCCAGGTTTTCCGAATTCCCGCCTCCGCGCCTCCGCGCCGCCCCCCCACGCACCCCCTGATCGTCGACGTGACGCGCGGCTTGTGTGGCGGCTGCCTGTTCGCGTTGCCGCTGATCTACACGATGGAGATGTGGTGGATCGGGTACGACATCCCGACCCTCCGCGTCGTCGCGTATCTCGGCGTCGCGTTGGCGTTCCTGTTCGGCCTCAACGCGCTCTCCGGGTTCCGCGAGGAGGACACCTTCGCGACCGATCTCGGCGACGCCGTCGTGTCCCTCGCGATCGGGATCGTCGTGTCCGCGGTCATGCTGCTGACGCTCGGGGAGCTCTCGCCCGACACCTCGCGGGTGGTGGTCCTCCGGCAGATCATGGTGCTCGCCATCCCGGTCTCCCTCGGGGTCTCCGTGTCGCGCGCGCAGCTCACCGCGAAGGACGAGCCGCCCGTCGATCCCGGCCCGGTCCATGCCCTCTCCCACCGCCTCGGCGTCACCATCGCGGGCGGGATGCTCCTCGGCATGAGCGCCGCGCCGACGGAGGAGATCCGCATGATCGCCTCCCGCGTGGCCTGGCCCCACCTGCTGGGAATGACCGCGGTGTCGTTGGGAGTCACGTGGGCGGTCCTGTTCGTCGCCGCGTTTCCCCGGCAGCACGTGCGGCGCCTTCACCAGAACCGGGGCGGCGAGGTGATGCTGGTGCACGCCATCGGCCTGGCGCTCGCCGCGCTGATGCTCGGCGCCTTCGGCTTTCTCGGTGGGGAGGGGTCGGTGCCCGAGATGCTCGCGATCATCGTTACGCTCGCCATGCCCACCACCATCGGCGCCGCCGCCGGGCGCCTGATCCTGTGACGGAGACCGAGCCCACCAGCACCCTGGAGATGGCGCTCTACGCGCTCTCCACCGTCGTCGTGCTCGTCGTGGCCGGCGCCGCCGTCGTCCTCGATCTCACCGCCCCGGAGGACCCCCATCCCCGGCTCGAGGCCCACGTGGACGGCCCCGGGTGGGACGACGGTACCGCGCGCGCGGTCCCCTGGGTCATCGAGAACGTGAGCAGCCACGATGTCGAGCGGGTGCAGGTCGAGGTGCGACTCGGGGACGGCGAGCCCGTATCGCAGGAGATCGACTACCTGCCGCGTGGGGCGCTGCGGCGAGGGGTGGCGCGTTTGCCGCCGGTCGGCGGAGAGCCGGTGGTGCACGTGGCGGGCTACCGCATCCCGTAGCGACGCCGCGCGACGGCCCGATTTGGATCGCCGCGCCCCCGGCGCTTCCAACGCCCCGACCACGACGCCGATGTCGCGCTTTTCGGGGGTGTTCAGCGGTACGTTCGAGGCCTATAATCCTCGCGCCCCCGGAGGAGCCCGTGTTGTTCTTGTCCCTGATGATGGCCAGTCCCCACGCCGATGCGTTCTGTGGAGCCTACGTCGGCAACGGCGAGTCCTCGCCGACCAACCGGGCCAGCCAGATCGTCATCGCGCGGTCGGGCACGTCGACCACGCTCACGATGTTCAACGACTACGAGGGGGACCTCGCGGCGTTCGGCCTGGTCGTGCCGGTGCCCGCGGGGGTCGACTCCGACAACGTCCGGCTCGCCGACCGTACGCTGCTGGAGAAGCTCGATGGCTACTCCCAGCCGCGCCAGGTCGCCTACACGTGTGACGATTGGTACGGGGTGTCCGAGGCCGCCGTGGAGGCGCGCCAGCTGGCCCGCCGCTCGTCGGGCGGCGGCTGCGGCGGAAGCAGCAATGACAGCGGCGGGTGGTACACGAACGACAGCGGGGTTCGCGAGGGGAGCAGCGGGGACACCGGCGTGCACGTGATCGACGAGTTCGATCTCGGCGAGTACACCGCGTGGGTCGTGGCGGCGGAGGGCTCCGAGGGGCTGATGGCGTGGCTCTCGGCCAACGGCTTCGCGGTGGATGACACGACCTCGGCCGTGTTCGACGAGTACATCGCCGCCGGCTCCCACTTCCTCGCGCTCCGGGTCGACCTCGACGAGGCCCCCGCGACCAATTGGCTCTCGCCGCTCCAGGTCGGCTACGACACCGAGGCGTGGAGCCTGCCGATCCGCATGGGCGCGGCGTCCTCGGCGGGCGTGCAGGACCTCGTCGTGTACGCCGTGACCGAGCCCGACGCGGGCCGGGTCGGCATCTCCAACTACGTGGAGACCCCGGCGCCCGCGGCGGAGTGCCTCGTCGACATCGAGGAGGGCGGCAGCGTCCTCGATTGGTACGAGACCCAATTCGAGCTCACCACCGGCCTGCCTGCCACCCCGGAGACGCTGGGCGGCCGCCAGGGGTTCGCGTGGACCACCGAATACGGCTGGGGCTCCGGCGCCTGTGACCCGTGCACCAACACCGGCCCCCTCACGCAGGATGACGTGACCGGCCTCGGCTTCGACGCCCACTACGGCTGGTACCTCACACGCCTGCACCTCCGGTACACGCCGGAGGCGGTCACCGAGGACATCTCGTTCTACGCGAGCCGTGTCACCGAGAACACCCAGCTCCGGTATGTGTCCCACACCTGGGAGCTCGAGTCCGCCATGCCCACGTGTGGCGCCCTCGAGGGCGCCGCCGACGCGCCCGCCTGCTACTCCAGCGAGTATTGGGCGCGCAAGGAGCAGGAAGGCGAGGCCGGCACCTCCGTCCGGAACGACGACTTCAAGAAGTGTGGCGGGTCGTCCGCGGCGCTCCTGCTCCTGCCGCTCCTGTTCTGGCGGCGGCGCTGGTGAGCGTGCTCCTGCTGTTCGTCGGGTGCTACCGCGTGGAGACCTACCAGGAGGATCTCGACGCCGCGGTGTGCACGTGGAAGGCAACCTGCTACGCCGAGGACGAGGCTGCGTGCCTCGCGGCGGCGGTATCGGCGCGTCAGGACGCCGACCCCGCCTGCGAGTACGACCCGGACGAGGCCCGCGAGTGTGTCAACGGGTTCGAGGAGCTCGGCTGCCCCGGCGGGGAGGACACGGCGGGCGTCGAGACGTGGGACGGGGACTTCGGCTTTCCGTCGGCGTGTGACAAGGTCTGGGAGTGCCCGTGACGGGATCGCGGTCGGGTCAGCCCTGCCGCTGGGACCGCGGAACCGAGGGATGTTCGGTGAACATGTGCCCCACCTTGCGGGAGATGTAGAGCCGGCTGTTGACCGCCCACCCGGACCCGATGAGCAACGAGCCGAGGTCACGCCGACGCAGCTTGAGCCACGCGGCGATGCACACGGGCAGCAGGTAGACCAGCATCGGTACGGCGAGCATGCCCAGGATCACGACGACGACCGCGGCGGGGTACGCCGCGAGCCCGACCGTATGGATGGTGCTCGCCGGCAGCGCGTTCACCATGGGGAGGGCGATGATCCACGCGCCGATGGTCGAGGCCGCCGCGACGAAACGGTCGCCGATGTAGGCCAGCGCGGAGCTGATGGCGGCGAGGGCGATGCCCGCCCCCGCGGCGATCGCGAGCACGCCCGCCGCCGCGGCCGGCCTGGCGGCGGCGACGGGCGCGTCGGGCGGCGGCGCGGCGGCGACGGGACCGGGCGACGCGTCCAAGCGGGTGCTGGCGAGCACCTTGTCCAGCGCGGCGGCCTCTTCGGCCGCGCCGGCCTTGTCGACCGCGCCCTGGAAGGCCTCCATGAGCCGACGGAACGGGCTGAAGATCGCGTCCCGCATGCTGATCGGGTGCACGACGATCTTGCGCACCCGCGCGTGCCGCTCCCGGCCTTCTCCCGCCCCGTGGCCCGTGCCGTGCTCCACGAACACGCCCCACATGCCCTCGACCAGGAACCCGCGCATGCCCGCGGTGACCGGCACGGCCACCTCGTACTCCCAGTCCTCGTCGACATCGCCGACCTCGACGTACATCACGCACAACGCGCCGCGTTTCGTGAAGCCCTCGTGGCGCGTGGCGTCGGGCACCTTGACGGCGAGGTTGAACCAGCGCCCGTCGAGCACGAGGGTGCCCCAGCCGAACAACGCGCGGGCAGCGGGGTCGTAGAGGTCCCGACACGAGACGAAGCTGTTGACGAAGGGCAACATCCACGCCTGGTAGAGCATGAGCTGCTCGAGCTGTTCGAGGCGGGCGATGCGCGCGGCGGTCACGTGGCTCGCGTCGATCAGCGCCTGGGCGCGCGTGACCAGCGTGGCGTCGGCGCTGTGGCGCTTGATCTCTTCCGGGCTGCGCCGGCCCACCCGCGTGATCGGCTTCTCCGCCATCCAGCCCGCGTAGGCCGAGAGCCGTGCGAGCAGGCCGATCCAGGCGGCGCGATCGAGCGTGTCGACGTCGGCACCCAGCATCGGCCACACCACCTCGGTGAGCAGGAAGGCGATGGGCGCCTCGTACGCGGGGTTGATGCCGTGCACGAGGGACAGGCGGCCGTCGGCACGCGGGACCGCGATCGGGGCGCGGGAGAGCAGCGCGCTGGTGGCGGCGGCGTCGAGCAGGTCGGTGCCCGTCGGGTCCGGGAGGGTGTAGCTGGCGAGGCGGACGTCGAGCCGGACGGCGTCGCAGAGCACGAAGTAGTGGTCGACCTTGGCGGACAGCGACTGGCAGAGGTTCCACGCCGCGGGCGTGACGCTGCCGAGCGGCAGGACCACGGCGTGCGAACCGTCGGCGCCGGGCGCGCCGCGTTCGTGCCAGAGAGTCCACGCGCGGGCCTCGGCCAGGAATTGCGCCATCGACGCGGCGGTCACCGTGAGCTCGGGGTGCGGGGCGCCGCCCGTGGTCTCGACGATGTGGGTGAGGAAGCTCTCCAGGTCGGGGTCGGCGGCCGCGGAGGGGTGGACACAGCCGGCCTCGGCGAGGCCCCGGGCGACCTCCTCCGAACGCACGACGCGCACCGCGTCCAGCGTGACCTGCTCAGACGAGGGGGCTGCGGTTCGCTCGAGGACGAGGCGCGCCGAGGCGAGCAGGTCGCGGGACTCGTCGGGAAGCGACGCCAGCCGGAGCGTCGTGTCGCCGGTACGGATGTCACCCGGATCGCGCAGGTTGGCGAGGAGCCACCGGATGCCCGCGCGCACCTCGTCGGTGCGGATGCGGCCGTCCTTGTCGGTGTCGAGGCAGGCGAGGAACACCGGATCCGCGCGCAGGCTGCCGACGGGCGCGGCGGTGGCGATCCACAACGCCTCGTCGAGATCGAGCACGCCGGCGAGGTCGTGACCGTCCTCGATGCACGGGTGCCAGCCACGGCCGAGCCGGCGGAAGCGAAGGGGGGCGCTCATGTCAGCTCATCACTTGGGTTCCCTTAGCTCCGATCGCGTGCGCACGCTTTGCCGCTCCTGGGCGGTGCGGCATACTCCGCCCCATGTCGCCCCCCCTCGAGCACCTCGCGGACGATCTCGAGGCCGCCCTCGATGCCGATCGGGAGCCGGCGGCCACCCGGGCCCGCCCCCCGCGCGCGCTGCTCGTGCCCGCCGCGCTGGGGCGCCTCCTTCGGCTCGCGCTCGTCGACTGGGCGATCGTGGGCCTCGCGTGGGTCGGCATGGCCCTCGCGCCGGTCTGGGTGGGGGTGGCGTGCGGCGTCATCGTCGCGAGCCGGTTCCACGCGCTCGGCGTCATCCTGCACGACGCGGCGCACCTCCCGCTCCGCGGCAAACCCTGGCGCGTGCGCCTCTTGGAGGGGCTGTGCGGCTACCCCCTCGCGACCACCGTGAACGCGATGCGCTACCACCACCTGCGCCACCACCGCGACAACGGCATGCCGACGGACCCGTACTTCAAGGCCGGGGTCGAGGACCGCCCCGTGGTGTACGCGCTCAACGTCGTGCGCGGGCTCGCCCTGTTGCCGTTCTGGTCGGTCCGTGCGTGGTTCGGCCTCGCCGCCTGGGCCTCCCCCGCGCTGCGCACCCCCTACGCCCGCGTCTTCCTGCAGGACCGCTCCGGCGCCGACGTGACCGACAGCGCCGAGGTGCTCGCGTGCGCGCGCGCCGAGGTCGGGCTCGTCCTGTTCCAGGTGGGCGTCGCCACCGTTGCAGTGTTCGCCCCCTTCGCCGTGCTCTACGGCTTGGTGCTACCCGCGGTCGCCGCGGGCGTGTTGGCCGCGTGGCGCCTGCTCCAGGAGCACCGCTACACACCCAACTCGGACCGTCGGCTTGAGACCACGTTGGCTACCACGCGCGACCACCACCTGTCCGGTTGGTTCACGTGGCTCCTGGCGCCCCGCAACATCGGCCACCACATCGTCCACCATCTGCACCCCCAGGTCGGCTTGGAGCACCTGCCCGCCCTGCGCGCCTGGTACCGTGTCAACCAACCCGGCTACCCCGAGCCCCGATGAGCTTCTTTCCGTACGTGAACCCCCGCTTCACGTTGGACCTGGCTCGCCCGGAGGACAACGCCGACATCTGCGCGCTCTTCCGCGAGGTGCACGTGTCCGGGGAGCTGGAGGTGAACCAGGAGCGGGACCCCGACTTCTTCGCCCTCCAGCGGATGCATCACGGGCCCGATCGCACCGATGCGCACGTCACCACGTGGCTCGCCCGCGAGCCGGACGGCACCGCCGCCGCCATCGGCACGGTCATCGTGCGCGACGGCTGGCTCGACGGCGCACGCGTCCGCACCGGCTACCTGTGTGATCTGCGCGTGCGTCCCGGCTTCCGCGGCGGCCTCGCCCTCGCCGCGTGCTACCCCAGGGTGCTCGACCACCTCGCGCGCACCACGGGCGCCGAGGTGTTCACCACCGTCATCTTCGACGACAACGAGATGGCCCGGAAGGTGTTGTCCGGCAAGGGAGCGGCCCGCCGCGGCCAGCCCGTGTACCGCCCGATGACCCCGTTCGAGATGACATCGGTCCAATTCACGTGGCGCCGCCGCGCCCCCGCCCGCGTCGTGACCGCCACCGCCGCCGACCTGGGCGAGCTCCGCGATTTCCTCGCCGCACGCGGTCAGTCCCGCGTGTTGGGCGAGGACTTCACCGGCGACCTGCTCGATCGCCGCCTCGCCGATTGGCCCGGCTTCTCCCTGGGAGACTTCCTGCTCGTGCGCGACGGCGGCCGCCTCGTCGGCTGTTGCGCGCCGTGGGACACGCGCGCCGTCAAGCAGACGCGCGTGCTCGGCTACCACGGCGGCATGGCCTGGGTGAAACGGGCCTTCGATCTCGGCGCCGCCGTGTTGCGCTACCCCCCCTTGCCACCCCCGGGCGAATGCTTTCGCTTCGCGTTCCTCACCCACCTCGAGGTCGTGAACGACGATCCGGCCGTGCTCCGCGACCTGGTGCTCGCCGCCTACGCGCGCCGCTACGATCAGCGCCAACACTTCCTCTCCGCGCTGGTCCCGCGCGGCAGCCCGCTCGCCGGCGCGTTCCGTGGCCTCCAGGTGCAACGCACGGCGATGACGCTGTACACCGTCGTGCTCCGCGGCGGACGTTGGGAGGAGCGGGATTTTGCGAGCCGGGCGCCGGGGTTCGAGATGGCGCTCAGTTAGGGGCGGGCCCGCTCACCGCACGTACCCGAGTGCCTGCAATGCCCGCAGCGTCGCCGGATCGAGGTCCACGCCTGCGCCCGTCGTCGCCGCGGGGGCCGCCGCCCCGTCCACCCACGCCACGTCCGCACCGGTGGGCGCTCGCCGCGCGGTCTCGACGCCCACCGTCTCGCCGTCCCGCCACACTGCCCGCGTGCCATCCGTGACCGCCCGCCGCTCGGTGGCCGCGGGGGAGAAGTCGTCGCCGAACAGCCTCTCCCACGTCGCGATCGTGCTGGGCGCGTGGGCGTGCACCTCCGCCCGGGCGTCCCGCGCCGGCGGCGGCGGCGTGTCACCGGCCAGGGCCAGGATCCAATCGTGCACCCACGCGAGGTCGACCGCCCGCTCGTCCACCGTGCCCGGATCCAACCGCCCTGGAAAGCGCGCCACGAGCGGGATCGACACGAGCGCCTCGTCGAGCCACACCATGTGTCCGAGGCGGCCCTGCTCGCCCAGGTGCTCGCCGTGGTCGGAGGTCACCACGAACAGCGTGTTCTCCGCGAGACCGGCCCGTTCCACCGCGGCCCACACCTCGCCGATCCGCGCGTCCACGTAGGCGATGCCGGCATCGTAGCGGTCGACCGTGCCGCGGACCCGCTCGGGCGGCGCCCGGTACAGGCCGTCCTGACACACCAGGTTCCCGCCGTCGTTGGTACCCGCGCCCAAGTCGACATCGCCGTGGCAACGCGCCCACGCCCGTGGCATGTCCCGCATCCACACCCGCCCGAGCGTGGCATCCAGCGGCGTGGGCGAATACCGCGAGCGGTGGGCGTCGGGCACGGTGCCCAGCGGCTCGTGCGCCTCGAGGAAGTTCACGAACAGGAACAGCGGCGCGCGGCCCGGCGTGGCCTCGATTTCACGCACCGCGGCGTCGGCGAGCGCGCGGCCGCCGAGATCATCGGGGCGCGCGAACACCAAGGGCAGGAGCAGCTGGCTCGCGAGCCCCTCGTCGCCGAGGAAGCGGAAGGTGCGGAACCCGCGGTCGAGGCCGGTGCCACCGGACACCCAGGCGTTGGCCGACAACCCGACGGTGCGGTACCCGCGCGCGGCCAGGGCGCCGGCGAGGGTCTGCGGGCCGGGATCGAGCCGGGGGTGGGACTCGGTGGCGCCGTGGGAGGAGGGGAGCAGGCCGGTGAACAGGCTGGCGTGGGCGGGCAGGGTCCACGAGCTGGTGGACCACGCGTGGGTGAAGCGGACGCCGTCGCGCGCGAGCCGATCGAGGTGGGGCGTCGTGTCGCGCGCGTATCCGTAGGCGCCCACGTGGTCGGCGCGCAGCGTGTCCACCACGAGGAGGACGACGTTGGGCCGATCGGACATCACCCCACCGTCGACCTCCGGCCGCGCGAGGCCCGCGATGGCCGCGCAGGCCCACGCCAGGACCGCGAGCAGGACCGCCCGGCGGGCCCCGATCACCGCCAGGATCACCAGCCCGGCATACGCCGCGCGCGGCGCCACGCCCGGATCGGCCATGGCCACGAGCACCAGCCATGGGATGGCCACGCCCCAGCGGCCGAAGGGCGCGAGGAGGCCGAACAGGGCGCCCACCATGAGGTAGGCGAGGCCCCAGCGGGCCAGGTCGTCGGCCACGGCGCCCAGCACGGCCCGGCCGCCCACCCCGGCGTTGAGGACGGCGACCGCGCCGGCTTCGAGCGTCCAGAGGACGATGCCGGCCGAGGCGCCGTGGACCGCGGCGGGGACCAGCCGGTCGGCCACGCGGGAGCCGGCCACACGCGGGTCGGCTACAGTCGGATCGATGTTGCCCCTCCTCGCCCTCGTCGCATGCACCGGAGCGTATGACGGCCCGGCCCCCGGCGACGCGGGCGCGGCGGCGTTCGGCAAGGTGGTCACGCTGTTGGGGGACGGGCTCGGCGACGTGGCGGTTTGTGGCCTTGATCTCGCCATCCCGTGCGTCCAATCGGCGGGTGACGGCGACTTCCTCCTCGAGCCGCTCCCGCTCGCGACGGACGTGGTGGTGACGATGGTGAAGGAGGGCCACCTGCCCACCGCGTACCTGCACCACACGGCGTTGGCCCAGGAGTGGCGCAAGACGCTGATGCCCGACGCCATCGTGAACTCCATGACCAGCCGGGTGGACACGACCATCGATCCAACGTTGGGACACGTGCTGTTCATCCTCTGGGCCGGGCCCGACTACGACACCTTCGGCCGGGTGCCCGACGTGACGTTCACCATCGACGCGCCGGACGCCGTCACGTTCTACCAGGGCAGCGGCGGGATGCCCGATCCGGCGTTGACCGCCACCAGTGACAGCGGCTCGGGCGGGGTGTTCAACCTGCCGCCGGGCCGTTATTCTGTCACGTTCGCTGGCGGCGATTTCACGTGCGGACCGTGGTTCTCGCCCGACTTCGTGGCGGGCCAGCCGGTGATTGTGCCGGCGATCGCCGGCTTCGCCTCCTACATGGACCTGGTGTGCACGTAGCGCTCCCAAGCGTGCGCGCGTTGGCTTTGGAGGCGGCGGTGGCGTGGGGCACGCTGGCGCTGGTGGTCGCCGTGTGGCATCCGGCGCTCACCGTGCTGGGCATGTTGGTCATCGCCACGCGCCAACACGCGCTGTTCATCCTCTACCACGACGCCGTGCACGGGCTGATCGCGCGCCCGCGGCGCCTCAACGATCTGCTCATCAACGTGTTCGTGGGCATTCCGCAGCTCCTGCCCATCCACGTGTACCGCGCGCTCCACCTGGTCCACCACCAGCACCTCGGCACCGAGCGCGATCCGGAGCGGCTGTTGCTCTACGCCGGGCAGCCCTGGGCGTACGCGCCGTTGCCGCCGCGCACGTTGGTTCGGCAGCTGCTCGGCGACTTGTTGGTGTGGAACAACCTCGCCACCGGCCTGCGCTACCTGCGCGAGCGCCTCGCCCCGACCGGACGGCTCCGCCTGCCACCCGCGGTGGTGTACCCCGAGTTCTTCCTGCTCGCGGCGGGGTTCTGGGGCGTGGTGGCCCTCGGCGCGTGGTCCAACCCGGAGGTGGCCGCGCGGGCGGCGTTCGTGTGGGTCGTCCCCCTCCTCACGTTGACACAGGCGATCCAGAAGGTGCGGTCGTTCGCGGAGCACGGCGCGAACGGCCTCTCGTATTCGTGGGCGCCGGGTTGGTTGGGCCGGCTCGTGTTGTGGCCGTACCACATCTCCTATCACCGCGAGCACCACGCGCGCCCGGACGTGCCGTGGTTCGAGCTGCCCGCGGCGTTTCCCGACCGGGACGCGCGGCCCGGATACACCCTCCCGGCGCTGTTGGTGGCGGATCCCGATCGGCGTTCGTGACAGTCGGTGCCTCCTGGCGCTACGTTTGCCCGATGTACGCTCGTGTCGCCTTCCTCGCCCTCTGTGGTCTGTTCGCGTGCGCGCGCCCGGCGCCGAGCGCTCCTTCGCCGGTCGCGGATCCCATCGCTGCGCCCATGGCCGCGTCGGCGTGGCCTGCCTCCTCTGTGCCGGGGGTCGTCGGCTGGCTCGGCCTGCGCGCGGGTGGGGCGGAAGAGCCCTACTGGACCGGCATCACGGGCACGTCCGCCCTGGTGGTGCTCGAGGGCGAGTGGGCCGGCGTTCCCGCGGGCGCCCCGGTCCGGATGGTCACCCGCGCGGGGGTGGCGCCGGTGCGGTTCGTCGGGGTCCAGCGGGGCCGCTTCGGGTGCGACGGCGGGACCGAGCTCACCGTGGCGGCGTTCGACGGCGTGCCGAGCGACGACCTCGCCTGGGTCCTGCCCGCCGAGGGCCCGGTCGCGACGGCCCTGCCCGTCACGGTCGCGGACACCGAGGCGGAGCGCGTGTGGACGGTCGGCGGCGAGCGCCTCGGCGTGACCCGCACCGGCACCTACACCGCGCGCGTCTGGGCGGGGGACAAACGGATCGTGCTGCGGACGATCGATCTCCGCGAGGGCCTCATGGCCGGCGCCGAGCTGCAGCCCGTAGACGTGCGCTCCGACCACTTCGTGCCCCAGGTCGTGGCAGGTTGGGAGGTGCAGGGCCGCGTCGTCCTGGCGGCCACATGGGGCAGCTTCGAAGGCGTCCACTTCAGCGTGTTCACGCTCGGCGCCACACCGGAGGAACACGAGGTCGGCTACCTGTACGCATGCGCGTTCTGATAGGAGCGAACTGCGTTGTTTGGATGCGGGCGCACCCCGCGCGGACGCGGGGCGGGTGTCCTCCGGGGTCGGGCTCCGCCCTCCGTCGGCCGGCTGCGGGCCGGCCGACGGGCGCGGGCGGTTGGCTCTCCCGAGGCA
>JAZKFH010000060.1:0-2438 GCA_040386535.1 Myxococcota bacterium
AGAAAAGGATCGGCCAACCTCAGGATTCCTCCTAAGTCAATGGCATTGGGGCATGACCCCACCGCCGATGCGCTCGTACCCGAGGGCTGACGAAGTGCATAGGCATTGTTGCGTCCAGCAACGCGCCGCCTGACGGTCAGGTCCGGCGTTGCTGGACGCGCGCGAGGGATCCGGCGGGCGTGCCGCCCGGGGGCGGCACGGTCCGGCGCCGCCCGCGACAGCGGGCCCGCGCCGACCGAGCGGAGCGAGCCCACAGGAGCCCGACCCGGGGCGCCGCTCTGGGCGCCCTGGGTCGCGCCCATCGAACCACGTACTGCCCCCTCGTGCGCCCACCCGTCTGCGATGCCGACCGCTCCCCCTCGTGCGCCCACCCCCCTACTCCACCGCCCGACCCCCCACCTCCGCGCCGGCCGCCACGATCCCCGCCGCCGCCATCACCGCGCTCGCCGCCGCGGTGTCGGCGAGCTCGCCCTCGGGGCCGACCCAGTCGCCCGCCACCCACACGCCCGGGCGCGCGACCACGCCGGGCCGGGGCCCCGCGGCGAGTGAGAACCCGCTCGCGACGGTGAGCGCCGGCATCCAGCGCCGCGACACGACCTGGGCGCGCCAGCCGGGCAAGGCGCGGTCGGCGAGGGCCTCGAGCTCGGCGAGGTCGGGGTGCTCGTCGGGGCCGAGGTAGTGCGCGACGTGCGCGACCATCCCGCCGGCGGGCGCGAGCCGGGCGGTCGCGGAGTGGACCGAGAGGTAGAGCGGGCGGTCGACGCCGAGCACGAACCGCACGGGGGGCGAGGCCGGCGTGGGGCGGGCGAGGGCGAGGTCGAGGCAGGCCGCGCGGATCGAGGGTGCGGTGGGCAGCTCGGGGAGCAGGCGTCGGGCGGCGGGCAGGGGCGTGGCGACGAGCACGGCGCGGGCGTCGAGCCAGGCGCCGTCGACGTGCACGCGGGGCGAGGCGCCGGTGGTGTCGAGGGCGTCGACCTCGGCGCCGGTGCGGAGCGTGACGCCGGCGGTGGTGGCGGCGGCGGTGAGGCCGTCGACGAGCGTGCCCCAGCCGCCGTCGAGGTAGCGCACTCCCGAGCGGACCGCGAGCCGCGCCTGGCGGAGAACGGCGCCCGCGGACTGGCGGTCGGGGTCGTTGGCGTAGGTGAAGACGCGCACCATGGCCCGCGCCCACGCCTGCGTGGTGGGGTCGGTGAGCGGGGCGAGCCAGTCGGTGACGCTCACGCGGTCGAGCGCGTCGGCGTCGTCGAACAGGAGCCGGCGCACGAAGCCCAGCGCCTTCACGCGCCCGGTCGTGTCGAACAGGCTCGTGGTGAGGAAGGTCCACGGCGTGCCGGGCAGGGCGTGGAGCGCGTCGCGAGCGAGGACGTGTCCGCCGTTGCCCGGATCGCGTCCCTCGGCGCGCACGCCCAGCCCGGCGAGCACGCGCGCGGCGGCGCCTCCGGTGTAGAGCGCGTGCGGCCCGAGGTTGAGCGCGTAGTCCCCGTCCGCGCCCCCCACCCGCGTGGTGATGGCGCGCCCACCGGCCGCCCCGGCGCGCTCGAACACGGTGACGGTGCGGCCCGCGCGCGCGAGCGTGGTGGCGGCGACGAGCCCGGCGAGCCCCGCGCCGACGATGATGACATCCATGATGACCTCCACCCCTGCCACGTCCGGGCGGCGCGCAACGTTACCGGCGCGGTCAAGATTGCCTGTTCGCGTCGGGAGATGGCCGCGTCCCTGGCGAGGCGCCAGGGCCGGTCCCGTACGGGCTCGCTGCGCTCGGTCGGCACGCCCGCGGCGGGCGCGCCGGACCGGCCGGGCGGACCCGGCCGCCCTCCCGGCACCTCGCGGGGGGCGGTGGTGCGGCCTCGGCGAGGGGCGCCGCACTGCCGGATCGGCGGGATCTCGCGGGGGCACGTGACGTAGGTGCCCCGGGACCGCGACGAATGGCCGATGAATAGGCGGGAATCGGCCACATCGAGGGGGACCTGGCGCAGGTCCCCCCCTGGATGGCCGAGACGACGCGGGGATCGGCCACATCGAGGGGGACCTGGCGCAGGTCCCCCCCTGGATGGCCGACGACGAGGGGCGGATCGACATGGCGGCCATCCAGGCACCCGCTTTGGGCGAAGGTCCCCATGGAGAACCGGGAGCATTCTTCCGCAGGTGACGAACGGCCCGGGTGAGGCGCCACCCCTCGCGTTTGGCACCCTGTCGGTGACGAACGGCCCGGGTGAGGCGCCACCCCTCGCGTTCGGCACCCTGTCGGTGATGAACGGCCCGGGTGAGGCGCCACCCCTCGCGCTCGGCACCCTGTCGGTGACGAACGGCCCGGGTGATACGCCACCCCTCGCGTTTGGCACCCTGTCGGTGACGAACGGCCCGGGTGAGGCGCCACCCCTCGCGTTCGGCACCCTGTCGGTGATGAACGGCCCGGGTGAGGCGCCACCCCTCGCGTT
>JAZKFH010000060.1:2538-27074 GCA_040386535.1 Myxococcota bacterium
CGTTCGGCACCCTGTCGGTGATGAACGGCCCGGGTGAGGCGCCACCCCTCGCGTTTGGCACCCTGTCGGTGACGGACGGCCCGGGTGAGGCGCCACCCCTCGCGTTCGGCCCCGCAGGGGACGAACGGCCGGGGTGAGGCGCCACCCCTCGCGTTCGGCACCCTGCCGGTGATGAACGGCCGGGGTGAGGCGGCACCCCTCGCGTTTGGCACCCTGTCGGTGACGAACGGCCCAGGTGAGGCGCCACCCCTCGCGTTCGGCACCCTGTCGGTGATGAACGGCCGGGGTGAGGCGCCACCCCTCGCGTTCGGCACCGTGCAGGGGACGAACGGCCGGAGTGAGACGCCACCCCTCGGGTTTGGCACCCTGTCGGTGATGAACGGCCTGAGGCGCTACCCCCGTAGCGAGCTCCTTCCGCGGCAGGGGCGCGCAGGGCGGCCGCCCCAGGGGCGGCCGGTCCCGGCCGCGCGCCGCGCGCGGACGGACCGAGCGCAGCGAAGCCCGGAGCCGACCCGACGGCGCCGTCCTCGGCGCCGGGCCGCCCACGCCGCATCTGGAGGACGGGCGCCGGGCCGCCCACGCCGCATCTGGAGGACGGGCGCCGGGCCGCCCACGCCGCATCCGGAGGACGGGCGCCGCGCCGCCCAGGTGATCTCGCGGAGGGCGCCCGGCCGCTACCCCAGCCGCGAAAAATACCGCTCCACGCTCCGGTCCGGGTCCGCGAGCACGCGCGTGGGGCCGGCGACGAACCCCTCCGAGAGGTACAGGCGGTGGGCGCCGCGGAAGCGCACGTCGCTCCAGAGCTCGGTGCGGGCGAAGTCGCCGAAGGTGGCGGCCTCGCGCAACATGCGGCGGGCGAGGCCGAGGCGGCGGGCGTCCGCGGCGACGTAGATGCGCTTCACGAGGCGGGCGGGGCCGTTTGGCATCACGCCGGCGGTCGCGACGATGCGGCCCTCGACCTCGGCCACCCAGAACGCGCCGCCGTCGAACGCGGCGCCGATGTCGAGCAGGTCGGACTCGAAGCCCGCGTCGAAGACGAGGCCGAATTCGCGATAGATGGCGGCGATGTGGTCGAGCACCGGGTCATCGGCACGCCAGCTTCGAATCGTGGGGGTCACGGCGCTGCTCCTCGCGGGGACGGCCGTCGTAGCGCGTGAACCGTCGGTGTGGGACGGGATGGCCGAGGGCGCGTCGCTCAAGGTCGGCACCGCCGCGCGTCAACTGGCGCACACGGCGGGCGACATCGCGAAGGACGGGCGGATCAGCCGGCTGACGCTGCTCCGCGCCGACGCGGACGAGCTGGTGCGCCGGACCGAAGCGCTCGCGCGCATGAGCCGGGAGCCCCTTCCGGGGCCCCCGTAGAAACCGGGGCCCCCGTAGAAACCGGGGCCCCCGTAGCCCTACAGGTCGTCGAGAACCTCGTCCTCGAGGCCCGCCGGCACGGTGCTCGGCTGCTCGGTGATCGTGGCCTCGGGCAGGGTCGGGTCACAGAAGGTGACGTACCACTTGTCCTTGGTGAAGGTGGAGTCCTGGTCGAGCCACTCCGACCAGCGCGGCATGACGGGGTCCTTGACCTTGTCCTCCATCCGGACGAGGCGGGGCTGGGCCTGCTGGGAGCCGACACACTGCTTGAACTGGGCGCTGCGCTGGGCGGTGAGGCTGGCGCGCACCTCCTCCTTGCACTTCCCGAGCTTGGTGCGGTTGCCCTTCTCGCAGATGGACACGATCGCGTCGGACACGAAGCCGTCCCACCGCGCGTCGACCGTCTGGCCCTGCGCGATGCGGGTCTCGCCCTGGGCCACGAGCACCTCGTCCTTGGCGACGCGGGTCTCCTCGCGGGACACCACCAGCTCCTCCTCGAGGCGCACCTTCTCCGCCAGGGCCGTGTTGAGCTGGGCGCGGAGGGACTCGAGCTCCTCGGTCTTGGCCGCGAGCTCCTTCTTGAGCGAGGCGCTCTTGCCGGCGCCCTTCTTGGCCTTGAGCTCGAGGACGGTGATCTCGTCCTGCTTCGCGTTCACCTGGCCCTGGAGATCGACCACCTTCTTGGTGGCCTCGGTCACCTCGGTCTGGGCGGCCTCCTGCTTCTTCGCGTTCTCGGCGAGGAGCTGGGCGTAGGCACGATCGCTCGCGTCGAGCTTGGCGATGAGCTCGGCCCGGGAGAGCTCGCCCTCGGGGCGCGAGAGCACCTCGGGGTCCTGGTAGTACTCGGTGACCCGCGCACCCATGATGCCGAGGACCGCGCCGAGCACCAGGGCCGCACCGTGGCTCACCACCTGCACCAGGCAACCACCCAGGCGTCCGCCTGATTCCGTTGCCTGACCGTCTGATTCTTCCATTTCGGAGGCTCCTGTCCTGCCCCGAGCGTATCTCGCTCCAGGGCGCGGATGTCAGGCTCCAGACGCCATTCAATAGCGAAACGTAAGAATTACGAGCACTTACACCGTTGGCACGGTCCTTGAAGAAAGGGTAGTCGCAACCCCGAGAATCCGATGCTCATCCGCCGCGTGACCCTGCTTGCCCTTCTCCTTCTCACCGCCTGTGACGAGGTCGAGCTCGAGCCTCGCCCCCCCGCCGGCCCCGTGCTCGCCGAGGGGCGCTACGATCTGCTCGTGCGCGACGTCGTAGCGGTGGAGTGCGGCGAGGACCCCGGCGTGCTGCGCGGGCAGGTGCTTCCGGCCGAGCTCTTGATCGGTGCCGACGGGGTCAGCTTCTCGTTCGCCGGCTGGATGCTCCACGGTGTGATGGAGCCCGGCAACCTGCACGTCGAGGGCTACGTCGAGGCCGGCGAGCCCGAGCCCGTCGAGGTCGAAGAGGAGGACGAGATCGACGAGGGCGACAGCGACGAGGGCGATACCGACAGCGTCGAAGCGGGAGGCGAGGACGACGGCCGCGAGGCCGTGGAGCACGAGGGCCGCCCCGAAGAGGACCCCCGCCCCGAGCTGCGGGCCTCGGCGCTGATCGACGCCACCATCCTCGGCATGGAGCTGGCCGAGGGCTCCCTGTTCGTCTCGATGCCCGACTGCGAGGTCGAGCTCTCCGTGGTCATCGGGCGCGGCGGCCCGGGGCACCCGGACGAGCCCTCCGAGCCGCCGCACGACGTGGAAGAGAGCGACGAGCGCGACGAGAGCGACGAGCGCCCGGACGCGGGCAGCGAGGGCTGACAAAGCCCCGCGGCGACCACGCTCGCGAGCAGGGGGACGCCTCCCATGGCGCCCCCCGCACAACGGGCTACGCCTTGCGCCGTCGAGGTCCGCGTGGTCTACGCCCTGGTGTTCGGGCTCCTCCTGCCGATGTGCGTGAAGATGAACGAGGTGCTCGGCCGCAGCGTGGGCGCGGTCGCGGCCTCGGCCAGCGTGCACGCCACCGGCGCCGTGTTCGTCTGCCTGTGCGTGCTCCCCTTCCTCGGCCGTGAGTGGGTGGGCGGCGTGGCCCGCGCCCCGTGGTGGTCCTTCCTCGGCGGGATCCTCGGCAGCCTGCTGGTGGTGCTCGCCAACCGCTCCGTCGGCAGCATCGGCGTGGCCGGCTTCACCGCGGTGAGCGTCGCCATGCAGCTGGTGATCAGCGGCGTGATGGACCACTACGGCCTCCTCGGCTCCGAGCTGCGCCTGATGAGCCCCGGGCGCGTGGCCGGCATCGGCCTCCTCGTCGGCGGCGCGGTGCTGGTGGTGCGCGGTTGAAGGCGGCGCTGGCGGCCGTGCCGCGCGGGCTCTGGCTGGGCCTGCTCGCGATGGTGGTCTCCGCCGGCCTGCTGTTTGCGCCCGTCGCCACCGCGCCGGCCACCCGGGTGCTCGGCAACTTCCAGTCCGAGACCGCCACGCACGCCCCGGCGCTCGCGGCCGCGCTCGAAGGGCTGTTCGTCCACGGGCCGTTCGTGCTGGCCGATCATCCGCTGCACCCCGAAGAGGTGAACGGCGCGATGTACGAGCCGATCACGACGATGTTGCTGTGGCCGGTCTACGCGGTGATGGGCGGCGGCACGCGCGGGTTCACGCTGGCGTGGAACGTGTGGCACCTGCTCGTGCTCGTCGGCACCGGCGTGGGCGCCTGGATGTGGGCGCGCGCGTGGCTGGGCGAGGCGCGGGATCCCGGCGGCTGGGGCGCCGGCACCGCGATGGCGCTCGCGTCGGGCTCGTTGTTCCTGCACCTGTCCCCCGAGGTCGGCCGGACCGAGGCCAGCAACTACCCGCTCTACGCGCTGCACGCCGGGCTCTTGTTCCGCGCGGCCGTGCGCCCGGTCGGCGGCGGCCGGATGGCATGGGCCTGGGCCGCGCTCTCCGCCGTGCCGATCGTGTGGTCGGGGGGCTACGGCACCGTGTTCTTCGCGATCGCGGAGCCCCTCCTCGCCTTCTGGGCGCTCTCCGCCTCGCCCGATCGGCGGCGCACCGTCGGCGGCCTGCTCGTGGTGGCCGTGGTGTCCGCGCTCGCCGCGGCGCCGCTCCTGTGGGCGCTCCAGCAGTACCCCTACATCGGCCTCGCGGGGGAGGGGCAGCGCAGCACGTCGCCCTCCGTCGCGTACGCGGTGCTGTTCCAGGGCAGCGAGAACCTGCTCCAGGAGCTGCCCGGCTACGAGGTGGCGCCCTTCGCGGGCCTCGTCACGCTGCTCGCGGCGGCGGCGGCGATCCTGCGCGGTCGGTCGGCCGCCTGGCCGATCGGCGCGGGCCTCTTGCTCTACCTCGTGTCCGCGGGCCCGACGCCCACCGTGAACGACACCGTGGCGTGGGGCCCCGCCGCCCTGTTCCAGCTCGTGCCCGGCCCGATCGGCTGGCTGCGCGGCTGGACCCGCCTGTTCGCCTTCGCGATCCCGTTCTTCGCGGTCGCGGCGGCGGGCCTCGCGCGCGGGCAGGCCGTGGTGGCCGTGCTGATCGTGGGCCTCGGCCTCGGCGAGACCGCGATGCGCCGCGTCGAGCCCGGCTCGTGGTGGACCTTCGAGGAGGCCCCGCGGCTGGTCGCGATGCGGGAGTCGGGCGAGCGCCTGATCGTGCTCCCGATCGACGGCATCGAGCGCGCCCGCCGCTGGCTGGACGGCCCCGGCCGCCCCGATCTGTGGAAGCTGATGCCGGACCACGTCCTGTTCCGCTACTTCCAGGACGCGCTCCCCAACGATCCCGAGCTGTTCCGCAACAAGTTCGCCGTCCCCAAGGGGCGCTACGAGCCGTGCGCGCTGGTGGAGGACGCGATCCAGCTCCACAACCTCGGCTTCTCGTCGCTCTACCTCCGCACCGAGTTCCTCCCCCAGGACGGCCGCGGCATGGCCACGCGCGCGCTGATGACCGTGTTCGGCACCCCGCGTGACGAGGGCGTCTGGCGCCTGCCCACCCGGCTCCCCGAGGCGTGCTGGGAGGGCGTGCCGGTCGAGGAGAAGCCCGCGGTCATCTCGCTGGGCCCCGACGCCGACGAGGCCCGGCCCGGCCCCCGCACCCCCGAGGAGCGCGCCGCCATCAAGGCCGCCCGCGAGGCCGAGCGCGACCGCGTGCGTGAGGAGCGGCTCAAGGCGAAGGGCGCGGCGCGCGCGGCGGAAGAGGTGGGCGTAGACGGGGAGTAGGGGGCGCCTATCGCTTCGCCTCCGCGTTCCGTGCCCCTTCGAGCGCCCCGAGCCGCGCTTCCAATGCCGCGATCTGCGCACGTTGCGCCGCAAGCTCGGCCTCCTGCGCCACGATCCGCGCCTCCTGCACCTGGAGCGCCGCCACGGCCATGCTCGTGTAGCCGTACAGGTCGACCCGGCCGCCGTCCGGCAGCACCGCCGGCGAGCCCGCGGGCTGGTCGTCGATGAGGAAGCCCAGGTGGTGCTTCGCGCCCACGGGCTCGGTCTTGTAGCGGTAGTCGGCGAGGCGCACGCCCATCAGCGCGTCGTGGAGCGCGGTGGCTCCTGCGTCGTCGAGGTAGCGGATCTCCGTCTTCGCGGCGCGCAGGCTGATCGGGCAGCCGCCCTCCCCGCCCTTGGGATCCGCGGTCGCGCACACCAGCTCGACGTTGCAGGCGGCCTGCAGGTCACAACCGGCGCCCTCGGGCGTGCACGTGGCGCCCTCGACCTCCGCGTCGCACACCGGGTTGGTGTGGCGGGTTGGGTCGTAGTCGGCGCAGGCCGGGTCGCCGCACGAGGTGAACCAGCGGAGCTCGCTGGTGGCGCTCGTGTCGTCCTTCGGCATGGGGCAGCCGGTGCCGAGGAGCGCGGCGAGGAGGGCGAGGCGCGAGAGGGTCGTCATGGACACCGCCGGGATGCGGACAGTGTGCCCTCCCGCCGCTCCCTTACAAGGTCTTCTTGATCGGCGCGTCGGGAGTCTCGGTGCGCTTGTCGCGCGCGGCCTTGAGCGCTTCGAGCTCGGCGCGGGCCCGCGCGACCGGATCGGGCTTGGCGGGGCGGGGGGCCGGCGCGGGAGCAGCGTCCTCGGCGGGCGCCGCGTCCCCCGATGCCCGCTTCACCGCGGCGACGTCGGCGTTGTAGCGGTTGCGCACGCGGGCGAGCGGGTCGCCGTCGTCCGCCTTGGCGGCCTCCTCGGCGGCGCCGACACGGCCGAACAGCAGGGTCTCCAGCCCGTCGAGCACGCCGGTGGCCATGCGCCCCGCCGTGGCGACAGCGACCTCGACCGTGGCCTCCACGGTGGCCCGCGCGGCGCGCTTGCGTGCCTCGTCCGTCAATGCCTCGATCGCGCCCACGGGGGCGGCGTCCTTCTCGTCGGTCGGGTCGTCGGGCGTGCTGGCCATCGGGGCCTCCCACGCCGAAGTTAACGCCGCCGACGCGGGTCAGCGCGGGGGTCGGACGGCGACCGTCTGGGCGACCCTCTGGGCGACCGACGTGCGCCGCGGTGCCCGGCTCCCGGGATCGCGCGCGGCGGTGGACGCTCGGATGTCGCCGACCGCGGCCGCCGGGGCCCTCGCGCCGGTCTCGCCTCGCGCCGGTGGATACGTCTCCCCGATGCTGCCCCTTCTCCTCGCTCTCGCGTGCCAGGCCGCGCCGCCCTCGTCCGCCGCGCTGCCCTTCCGCTTCGTCTCGATCGCCGAGATCGAGCAGCCCACCGCCATCGTCACGCCGGCGTCCGGCCCCGACGGGCTCTACGTCGTGGAGCAGGAGGGCCGCGTGTGGCGCGTCGATCCCGAGCAGCCGTCGCAGCCGACGCTCGTGGTCGACCTGCGCGACCGCGTCACCGCCGGCGGCGAGATGGGCCTGCTCGGCCTTGCCTTCGCGCCCGACTACCCCGCGGACCCGCGCGCCTTCCTCAACTACACCCACAAGCGCGATGGCCAGCTGCGCACCCGCGTGGCCGCCTACCGGGTGAGCCCCGACGGCGCGACGTTCGACCCCGCGAGCGAGGCCGAGGTGCTCGGCTTCGACCAGCCCTACTCCAACCACAACAGCGGCGCGCTCGCGGTCGGGCCCGACAAGAAACTCTACGTCGGCGTGGGGGACGGAGGCGCCGGCGGCGATCCACACGGCCACGGCCAGGACCTCGGCACCTGGCTCGGCAGCATCCTCCGCATCGACGTGACGCGCCCCCCCTACACCGTCCCCGCGGACAATCCGTTCGTCGCGAAGTCCGGCGCGCTCCCCGAGATCTGGGCGTACGGCGTGCGCAACCCGTGGGGCATGCATTTCGACGGCGCCACGCTCTGGTTCGCGGACGTGGGCCAGGACAAGTGGGAGGAGGTGAACCGGGGCGTGGCCGGCGGCAACTACGGGTGGAACGTGATGGAGGCCACCCACTGTTTCGAGGCGAAGACGTGTGACAGCGCGAAGTTCGTGGCCCCCGTGGCGGAGTACGGGCGTGACCTCGGCCAGAGCGTCACCGGCGGGGTGGTGTACCGCGGCCCGTCGGTGCCGGCGCTCGACGGGAAATACGTCTACGCCGACTTCGCCAGCGGAAACCTGTGGGTGGTCCCGACCGAGGGCGGCGCCGCGGCCCTGCTCGGGAACACCGGGATGAACCCCGCCACGTTTGGGACCGACCGCAAGCAGCGGCTGTACGTGGGGGATTATCGTGGCAAGATCTGGCGGGTGGAGCGGTAGGTTACCGCTTTCCGCCCGGCTTGGAACCGCCCGGCTTCGACCCGCCAGACTTCGACCCAGGCTTGGCTCCGGGCCGACCGCCCGAGCGGGCCCCGGGCTTGGAACCGGGCTTGCCCCCGGACGCCGCGGCCGCGGGCGCGCCCGGCACCTTCGCCAGGTACACCACGTGCTTGGGGCCGCTCGGCGGCGGCGGGACGCGCTCGGTCTTGAAGCCGGCCGTCGCGAGGCGCTCCTCGAACGCCTTGTCGGGGTCTTCCGACCACACCGCGAGCACGCCGCCCGGCATCAACGCGCGGCGGCTGAGCGCGAGGGCGCGCGGGCCGTAGAAGGGATCGTCCAGGTCCTGGGTCGCGTCGTGGGGGCCCTCGTACAGATCCAGGACGATGGCGTGCCACAAGGCGGGGGCGCGCGTCGCCTCGATCGCCTTCGCCACATCCCCGATCACCAGGGTGGTGCGCGGATCGTCGAGGGGGTGGCCCGTCATCTCGGCCAGGGGCCCGCGGCACCAGCGCTCGACCACGGGGTTCATCTCCACGACCGTGACCTGCGCGGACTTGGGGAGGCTGTCGAGCGCCGCGCGGAGCGTGAACGCCATCCCGAGCCCGCCGATGAGCACGCGTGGCGCCGGAAACGTGGTGACGCGCTGGCACGCGGCCGCGGCCACCGCGCGCTCGGTGCGGACGGCGGTGCTGCTCATCAGCACGCGCCCGGCGACGGCGATGACGAAGTCCTTCGGGCCGCGCTGGCACAGCTCCAGGGGGCCTTCGGGGGTGTCGACACGATCGAGGATGGTCCAGGGACGGGGCATGGCGCGGCTCTTAGCGTGCGGGGGGCGCGGGTGTGCCGCCGGAGGGCCGCTGGGGCCCCGCAGGGCGCTCGTCGTCCGCAGGCACCCTTGCCTGCCCGGGCACCGTGCGTAGATCCGGAGGCATCGGAGCTCCCATGGACGCACGTAGAATCCTGCTCGTCGCCCACAAGACGGCCCTCGAGGAGCCGCTTCTCCAAGTCGTCCGGGCGCGGATCGCCAGCGGCCCCGTCTCGTTCGTCTTCCTCGTCCCGGCCACCGCGCCGCTCGCGGAGGGCCTGACCTGGGAGGAGTCCGAGGTGTGGAGCGCCGCCGAGGCGCGGATGCACGAGGCCGTCGCAACGTTGCGCACGCTGGGCGCGGACGTGGAGGGCAAGGTGGGCAACAACGACGCCCACGACGCCATCCTGGACGAGCTCCGGGCCTCCCCCTACAACGAGGTCGTCGTGTCCACCCTCCCGCACGCCGTGTCGGTCTGGCTCGGCCTCGACCTGCCGAACCGGCTGCGCGCGAGCACCTCGGTGCAGGTGACCCACGTGATCTTCGACCCGACGCGGCCCGCCCCGGAAGACCTGGACCTCACGTCGGACCGGCCGGCGCGCGCCTGAACGGTGGCGGGGGGCTGACCACGGTCGCGCTCGGGCTATGGCCGGGGTGTGTCCTCCATCGTCCTCGCGCTGACCCTGCTCGTGACCCCGTCGCTCCTCGGCGCGTCCGTGGTCCGCGTTGGCGCCCGGCCCTGGGAGCGGCTCGGAGGCCTGCTCGCGTTGGGCGGCCTGCTGCCGATGCTCGTGCTCGCGGCGCCGTGGCCCTGGGTGGGCCTCCCCACACGGTGGATCGTGCTGGCCGGTGGCCTCGGCTGCATGGTGGTCGGCGCAGGGCGGCTCGCGCGGACGGGCCTCCGGCGACCTGCCCGTGCTGAGCTCGTGTGGCTGCTCGTCGGCCTCCTCCTGGGCCCCGCGTTCGGCTGGCAGGCAATCCAGGCGCTGAAGGGGCGGGTTCCTGACAGAGCGGCCGTAGCGTTGTCTTTCCCCCTGGAAGGCGGCCGCTTCGTGGTGGGGAATGGCGGGCGCACCCCGGTGGTCAACGGGCACGGGCACGTGCGGGCGCAGCGGTACGCGTTGGATATCGAGGCGCTCGGTCCATGGGGCTGGCGCGCAAGCGGGCTCTACCCCGACAAGCTCGACGCCTACGCCGTCTGGGACGCGGCGGTGGTGGCGCCGTGCGCGGGCGAGATCCTTGCGGCGACGGACGGGTTGAGCGACCTTCCGCCGGGCCAGGTGGACCGCGTGAACCTCGCGGGCAACCACGTCGTGTTGTTCTGCGAGGCGGTTGCCGGGCGGGGGGTGACCGTGTTGCTCGCCCACTTTCGCCAAGGGACCGTCGCCGTGACTGCCACGCAACGGGTGGAGGTCGGAGCGGCGCTCGGGCGCGTCGGCAACACGGGGAACACGTCGGAGCCGCACCTCCACGTGCACGCCGTCCGTGGGCGCCAGGAGGAGTTCGACACCGTGGCGTTCCTGGGCGAGGCCGCGCCGATGACGTTCGACGGGCGCTTCCTCGTCCGGAACGACGTCGTCGCCTCGCCGCGCTGAGACGCCTCCGGCGCCTTCCCCGCCCGCTACTCCGCGTTCTTCGCGTCGCGCTTCGCCTGGGCCTCGGCCTTCTTGGCGGCGCGCTCCTTCTTCTTGAAGTAGGGGCGCGTGAGGAAGTTGTGCTGGAGCGCCTCGAGGTCCTGGTTCAAGAGCACGGTGCCCTCGCTCAGGTTCGCCAGGGTCTTCTTCAGATCAGCGCCGGCCGGCTCGTCGTTGACCAGGGTGCCGATGGGCGTGTTGGGGTTGGCGGCGCCCTTGGCGATGCCGGCCATCATCTCCGACGCGGACGTGCTCGCGTCGTTCAGCTTGGCGACCGCCCCGGTGATGGCCGGGTAGGTCGTCTTGTCGGTGACGATCTGGTTCGGCAGACTCCCTTCCTTGTTCAGCTTGCCGGCGAACGCGGAGAGGGACCCGGTGGCGTTCTGGGCGTTGGTCGAGGCGACGCCCAACGTGGTCACGGTGCCGTTCACGTTGGTGTAGAGGGTCTCGTCCATCAACAGCTTGCCGACGGTGCCCTCGCCCTTCGCGATCTTGCCGCTGATGTCTTTGAGGTCGGTGGTGATGGCGAGCAGGTTGGTGTTGTTCTCCTGCAACATCGCCATGAGCGCCTCGCTCGAGACGGCGGGCTCGGTCAGCAGCACGTCGCCGTCTTCGAGGTGGGGGGCGCCGGGCGTGCCGCCGTACAACACGACGATCTTGTTGCCGATGAGCCCGTCGCTGCCGATCTTCGCGAGGGAGTCCTCCCGGATGAACTCGGAGGCCTTCCGGTCGACCTTCATCTCGATGAGGACGCGGCTCCCCTCCTGGAAGGCGAGATCCTTGACGATCCCCACCTTCACGCCGGAGAACCAGATGTTGTCGCCTTCCTGGAGCCCGTTCACCTCGTCGAACACCGCGGTCACGGTGAGCTTCTTGGTGAAGGTGTCGTTCAGGTCGCCGATGGTGAGGATGCCACCGGTGAGGATGCCGACGGCGGTCAGGACGAAGAGCCCGACCACGACGGCTTGCCGATTGGGAGACGCGCTCATGGGAGCCTCTTGGGGACCGCGTCCAGCTCGGAGGCCGGGCCGACGGGGTTCGTGAAATTGTAGTCGTAGAAGCCGGCGATCCGCGGGTCGTCCGAGGCGAACACCTCGTCGAACGTCCCCACCCGGAGCATCACCCCCTCGAGCAGCATCGCCACCCGTTCCCCGACCGAACGCGCGCACGTCAGATCGTGGGTGATGATGATGGCGGCCGTGTGGTAGGTCTGCTGCACCTGGTTGATCAGCTCGTTGATCTCGTTGCTGGTCACCGGATCCAGGCCCGCCGTGGGCTCGTCGTACAACATGATCTCGGGGCGGAGGATCAGGGTGCGGGCGATGCCGATGCGCTTGCGCTGCCCGCCGGAGAGCTCGGACGGCATCTGGTCGCGCGCCTGCGCGAGCCCGACCGCCTCGAGGGACTCCATCACGCGGTCCCGGATCTCGCCCGCGCCGAGGCCGGTGGTGTTCATGCGCAGCGGGAACTCGAGGTTCTGCGACACCTTCATGCTGTCGTACAACGCGCTGTTCTGGAACGAGAAGCCGACGCGCCGGCGCAGCGCGTCGAGATCCTTGCGGTTCAGCTTGTGTACGTGCTTTTCCAGGACGACCACGTCGCCTGCGTCGGGCGTGAGCAGCCCCACGAGGATCTTGATGAGGACGGATTTACCGGTGCCGGAGCGCCCGAGCACGACCACGTTCTCGGCCTTGTGCACGTCCAGATCGACGCCGCGGAGGATCTCCCGCTCGCCGAAGGCCTTCTTCAGGCCGCGTACGGAGATGACGGTGGGGCGCTCGGCGGCCGGAGGCAGGGTGGGTGGCACTCAGAAGCCCCGGATCCAGAGGATGACCTGCACGATGAGCACTTCTTCGATGAAGACGGCGAACATGGAGAGGACCACCGCGCGGTTCGCGGCACGACCCACGCCCTCGGTGCCCGACGTGGCGTTGAAGCCCTGGTAGCAGGCGATGATCCCGACGGTGAAGCCGAACGCGAAACACTTCGTGACGGACGACCACACGTCGAGAAAGCCGATGCTCCCGAAGCCGCCCTTCATGAACGCCGCGAGGCTGGTGGCCTCGTTCCCGTGCACGTTCAGGTAGGAGCCGAACAGGCCGACGAAGCAGCAGTACAGCATCAACGCCGGCACCATGAACGTGGTCGCGAGCGTACGCGTGACGACCAGGAACTTGAACGGGTTGATGGCCGAGACCTCCATCGCCTCGATCTGCTCCGTCACCTTCATCGAGCCGAGCTCGGCGCCGATGCTCGAGCCCAGCTTGCCCGCACAAATCAGCGCGGTGATGAGCGGGGCCAATGAGCCCACCAGCGCGATGGTGATGAGCGAGGGCAGCCAGGACGTGGCGCCGAACGCCGCGAGGGAGGGCCGCGAGTTCTTGGTGAAGACGATGCCGGTGATGAACCCGGTCACGGTCACCAGCGGCAGCGACTTGAAGCCGACCACGTAGCACTGGTTGATCAGCTCGCGGAAGTGGTACGGCGGGCGCACCACCTCGGCGAAGAACCGCTTGAGAAAACTCGCGCCGTTGTACACGTCGATCGCGACGGCGTCGATGCCGGGCGCGATGACTGCGCGCCGCCGGCGCTGAGGCGCCAGGGTATCGGAACCGGCGGGGGGCTTGGCTGACATCGTGTGCTCTCTAGGTGCGGCCGACCGCGACGGCTCTCTAGCCTACGGGTTGGCCGCGCGCTTGAGCTCTTCGAAGCCGGGCAGCGTCGAGAGGTCCGGAACCACGACGATCTCGATGCGGCGGTTCGAGGCGCGGGTGGTGTCCGACGTATTGGGCGTTACCGGGCGCTCGGAACCGTAGCTGGCGACGCTGACCCGCTTCGTGGGCAGGCCCGCCTCGATCATCGTCTTGACGACCGTGAGCGAACGGCCCGCCGCGAGCTCCCAGTTCGAGGGGTACTGCGCGGTCTTGATCGGCACGTCGTCCGTGTGGCCCTCGACCTGGAAGTCGCGGTCCGGGATGGTGGCGAGCACCTTGCTCACGTCGACGATGGCGGCCTTGCCCTCGGGGGAGAGCTCCGCGGAGCCCGAGGAGAACAGGATGTCGGTCGCGAGCTCGACGACCATGCGGCCGTTGACGATCTTGACCTTGAGCTTGCCCGAGTCGATGAGCGGCTGGAACCGCGCGAGGAGGGACTTGTACTCGGCGATGCGCGCGTCGGAAGCGGCCTTCCGTTCGGCGAGCTCGCGGAGGGCGGACTCCATCTCGGTGACGGAGCCCTTGAGCGCGGACGCGTCCGAGATCAGGCGGGTCCGCTCGGCGGCGAGGGCCTCGCTCTTGGCGGTCTCGGCAGCGAGCGCGTCGGCCAGCGAGGTGCGCTCCGCGGCGGCGGTGGCGAGCTCGGAGCGGGTGCGGTCGAGGTCGACCTGGAGGGCGTCGAACTTGCCCTTGCCGACACACGCGAGCAACATGAAGAAGGTGAACATGGGGGCTCCGAAACGCTCGCGAGGTCGCAAGCGGGTTGGGGGCGGGGCTCGGTGTGAGCGCCCACCCCGGCGACGTTTGGTCCGTCCCCGCTCGATAGCCCACCGTCTAGTGCTGGGGTTCCGTCGCACCAGATTCGCGACCACTGGGAACATTCGGGAACGCGCCACGTGTGGTCGCGACGAGATCGGCGCCGGGTGGAGGCGCGGGGTCCCGACAGAGAACGCCGTCGGGACCCGAGGCTTGCTCTACGGCGCCGGCATCACGATGATGTTGCTGTCGAGGCTCACCGCCGCGATCCGCGCCAGCGCCCGGCCGTCGAGGGTGGCGCCCGTGCCGAGGGTCACGGCCTGGTCCGCCATGATGGTCCCCGCGAACACGGAGGTGGTCCCGATGGTCGCGGAGGTGCCGACCTGCCAGTAGATGTTGGCCGCGTTGGCGCCGTTCGTCAGGATGACCTGCCGCCCCGCCGTGGTGGTCAACGTCGATGCCATCTGGAAGATGAAGATGGCGTCGCTGTCGCCGCCCGCGTCGAGCGTGAGGTCACCGGAGGTGATCTCGAGCGACGAGGTCGACTTGTACAGGCCCGGGGCCAGGGTGGTCCCGCCGAGGTTGCCAGCCACGGTCACCGCGCACAACGACCGCCCCGCGGCGTCGTTGTAGGCCGTGGTCAGATCCGCGATGCCGGTCGCCGCGGTGGGATCCCCCGCGAAGGTCGATCCGACGATCAACCCCGGGGGAAAGCCCGTGACCTCGGTGCCGGGGCTCACGCCCACGTCGCCGGTGATGAGGGTCGGTCCGGTGCTGGTGACGGTCGAGCCCGCCAGCACCGCGAAGTTGCCCGCGGAGCCGAGATCGACGTCGTCCATGCTGCACGCGCCGGTGGTGAACTCCCAGGTGTAGTCCTCCTCGATCGACATGCCGCTCGGATCCGCCGCGAGGGTGGTGATCGTGGCGGTGTAGAGCAAACCGAGCTCCAGCGCGTCGTCCGGCGTGAACATCGCGGTGTCGGTCGCCTCGTCGTAGGTCACCTCGCCCAGCACCGGCAGCGATCCCTGTTCGAGCACGAACGACAGGTTCGTGATCGTGGCGGGGTCCATCGCCGTGTTGAACGTCGCGGTGGGACGCGTGGTGATCGAGACCTCGAGCGCGCCGTCGAGCGGGGTGGTGGAGATCACCATCGGCGCCTCCGCCCCGGTGGTGAACTCCCAGGTGTGATCCTCCTCCATCGCGAGGCCGCCCGCGTCGGTGACGCCGGTGGTGACCGTGGCGGTGTAGACGAGGCCGGCGTCGAGGTCCTCGTCCGGATCGAACATGGCGGTGTTGGTCGTGTCGTCGAAGGTCACGACGCCGGACACCGGCATCGCGTCCTGCTCCACCACGAACGTGAGCGACGAGATCGTGACCGGGTCCATCGCCTCGCTGAACGTGGCGAACAGGTGCTCGTCACGCGGGAAGGCGCTCTCGCCCTCCAACGGGATCGTGGTGATGACGATGGGCGGGAGGTCGACGTCGGTGTCGGTGTCGGTATCGGTGTCGGTGTCGGTGTCGGTGTCGGTGTCGGTGTCGGTGTCCGTGTCCGTGTCGGTGTCGGTGTCGGTGTCCGTGTCGGTGTCGGTGTCCGTGTCGGTGTCCGTGTCCGTGTCCGTGTCCGAATCGGTGTCGGCGTCCGTCTCACCGCCGCTGTCCAGGCCGGTGTCGCCGAACTCGACCACCTTGCCGGAGCAGGCGGAGAGGCCGAGGAACAAGGCGATCAGGGAGGTTGCGTTGAGGTGAGTCATTTGGCACTTCCGTCATTCAGGAGGATGAAGTTCACCATGAACTCGACGCGGCGATTGTTCTCGCGGCCCGAGACCGTGGCATTGGTGTCGATCGGCACGGACGAGCTGAAGCCCTTCGAGACGAGCCGCTCCTGCGCGATGCCGTGTGACACGAGGTAGTCCAGCACCGCCTTGGCGCGGGCCTCGGAGAGGGTCTGGTTGTGGGCGTCCCCACCGGTCGAGTCCGTGTGGCCCTCGACCTGCACGCGGAAGCCCTTGTTGTCCTCGAGCGCCTGGACGACCTCGTCGAGCACGGGGAAGGAGGCCGCCTCCAGGGTGGCCGCGTCGTAGGCGAAGTACAACTTCTCCTTGAGCTCGAGCTTGTCCTTCTTGACGACGACCTTCTTGTAGGTGGGGCAACCGTAGTCGTCCGCGTTGCCGACCACGTCCGGGCAGCGGTCGACCGTGTCGGGGATGCCGTCCTTGTCGGTGTCGGCGCAGGCCACGACCTCGGGGCACGTGGGGCACGGCACGACCTCGGTGTGCGTGACGACGGTGGGCGCCGCAGGCACCGCGTCGCGCTTGATGCCGTTGCCGGCCTCGAGGCTGATGCCGAACGACAGGAGC
This sequence comes from Myxococcota bacterium, assembly GCA_040386535.1. GTDB lineage: Bacteria > Myxococcota_A > UBA796 > UBA796 > SXON01 > CAJBVW01. The sequence goes on from JAZKFH010000060.1 coordinate 18,807, forward strand.
TTCGCGTCGTGGTTGTCGAAGCCAGCGCGGGTCTCGGGCTGCCCGACATGGAGGTAGCGCACGAACGGGCCGATCCAGAAGGTGCGGGACGCGCCGACGGGGAAGGACACGCCGACCGCGGCGTCGAAGCCGGGGCGGGCCAGCTCACCGGTGCGGACGTAGAGCGCGTCCGCGTCGAGCCAGGGCGAGATCCCGCCCACGCTCTCGGCGTCGTGAGGCCGCTTCAGGCGCAGACCGCCGCCGAAGCCCCACACCACGCCGGTGTCCATGTCGGCCTCGGCGCCGGGGAGCAGGTGAAACGAGGCGGTCGGGCCGATGTCGAGCCACGGGGTGAGGCCGAACAGCACCTTGAGCGCCTCGCCGCCGCCCACGCCGAAGCGGTCCGACTGGGGCGCGGAGAGCGGGACCATCACGTCGGGCTCGAGCTTGAACGCGACATCCACGGCGTGCGCGGCCGTGGGGATCGCGAGCAGCGCCAGGGCGAGGCCGGCGGGCAGAAAAGCTGCCCGCCGGGTCCTGTTCCTGCGTGGTGATTTGTGTAACATTTGCGTCTCCCTGTCATCGTTTGTGTGCCATTGTCAGTCGCTGTCATCGGCCGGGATTGTCACCGCTTGAGCGCACTGCCATCTCAATGACCTTCTGTTGCAAGTGTCGCGCCAGGGGGTGTGTCACAAGCGATCCAGCTACTTGCGGATTTCCGCGTCGCGACACCTTGCCGGGTTCCATCAAAATGATGTAGGCTTCCCATCAAAGCGATGGAGCCGCCCGCCGATGCGCGCCGAAGACCTCGATCTGAAGCAGCTCCTGGAGCTCGACCCCGAGGGCGGGGTGATCCGCTTCGCCGGCCAGCGCGCGCTCCTGCTCGACGCGGTGGCCATGGGCCTGCTGCGGAAGTACCTCGTCGAGAACTTCGGCCTCACCGCCGCACGCACGGTGCTCACCCGGTTCGGCTTCGCGCACGGGTGGCGCATGGCCGAGGCGATTCAGTCCCAATTCACGTGGGACAGCAAGGAGGATTGGCGCAGCGCCGGCACCCGGATCCATGCGCTCCAGGGCCTGTTCCGCATCGAGCCGGGGAGCAAGGGTCCGCTCGCCAAGGAGGGCGTGATGCTGGTCGCCTCCTACGAGGCGGAGCAGCACCTGCTGCACTTCGGGCGCTCGGACGTGGCGGTGTGCTGGACCATCTGCGGCCTCGTCAGCGGCTACCTCAGCCGGAGCGAGGGCAAGGACTTGTACGTCCTGGAGGACCGCTGCATGGGCAAGGGAGATGCCGCCTGCCATCTCGCCGGGCGCACCCGCGAGCAGTGGGGGGAGGCGCGCGCCGAGGAGATCCGCTACTTCGAGCCGAACCGCCTCCAGGAGACGCTCGACGCGTCGCTCCAGCGGGTCACCTTGACCCTCAAGGCGGCCGAGCGGAAGCTCCGGGAGCACCGGCGGGCGCTCGTGCGGGTGGCCCCCGACGTCGACGAGCCGCTGGGTATCGTCGCCAAGAGCGCCCCGATGCGTGTGTTGGTCGACCTCGCGCGGCGCGTCGCCACGGTCGACTCCACGCTCCTCATCACCGGCGAGAGCGGCGCGGGCAAGGAGCGCATCGCTCGCCTCGTGCACGACGAGTCGACCCGCGCGTTGGGTCCCTTCATCGCCGTCAACTGCGGCGCCATCACCGAGACCCTCCTCGAGAGCGAGCTGTTCGGGCACGCCCGCGGCGCCTTCACCGGCGCGACCAGTGATCGCCCGGGTCTGTTCGAAGCCGCCAACACCGGCACGCTGCTGCTGGACGAGGTCGGAGAGGTGTCGCCCGCCATGCAGGTCAAGCTCCTACGGGCGCTCCAGGAGCGCGAGATTCGGCGCGTCGGCGAGAACAAGAGCCGACGGATCGACGTACGCGTGCTCGCCGCCACCAACCGTGACCTCGCGCTGGCGGTGTCCGGCGGCCAGTTCCGCCAGGACCTCTACTACCGGCTCAAGGTCATCGAGCTGCACGTGCCGCCGCTCCGCGAGCGCCGGGACGACATCCTGCCGCTCGCCCGTGTGCTGCTCGCGGACGCGGCCCTGCGCATGAAGCGCAAGATCGCGGGCCTCGCCCCCGACGTGGCGGATCAGCTCGTGCGCTACCACTGGCCAGGCAACGTGCGCGAGCTCGAGAACACGATGGAGCGCGCCGTGGCGCTCGCGCGCGGCAGCCGCGTGGAGATCGAGGACCTCCCCGAGGAGGTGCGCCAGGCCTTTCCGCGCCCCGTGGCGGCCAAGGGCGGCGTGCGCCCCCTGGACGAGGTCGAGCGGGACTACATCCTCGCGGCGCTGGAGCTCAACGGCGGGAACCAGACGCGCACGGCCGAGCAGCTCCAGATCGGCACCGCCACGCTTTACCGCAAGCTCAAGGCGTATGGGACGCGGAGGACGGGGGCGCCTTGATCACAGCCGGGTATGTCATCCTTTATCGCATACCCGGAGCGACCTCGGTGAGGCGCACGCCATTGGCGTTGCCGTCGAGCTTGGCGCGGACCGACTGCTCATCGATGAGCGGCGGGGGCGCCTGACGGCCGAGGCAATGGGGATACGGGTGGTCGGCTCGATCGGCATCCTCATCGCCGCGTGTGAGTGGCGCCTGGGGCCGCCGGGCTGTAGCTCTAGCGCGGGCGGGACAGGCGACCGCCGTTGCCTCACCCCCGCCGCCGCCTCCCCCGCCGCAACACCCACCCCAACCCCGCGAACCCGATCAGCGCCGCCTCGCCCCCCGCGGGCTCCTTGTCCTGGCAACACCCGCCCTGCACGTCGTCGTTCGAGGCGCCGTACGCATCGAGGTCCTTGAAGCCCTCCTGGAGCGCCCAACCCGGGTTGGTTCCACCGTCCCACTCGTAGGCGCCCGCGTCGGGCTTGTCCCCGTCGCGCGGGGCCCCGTTGAAGTCGCCCTCGGGGACGTAGGTGGTGGCGGCGGGATCGCCGGCGTCGACCATCGCCGCGCCGCCCACCGGGTAGAAGTCCCACGCCTCCACGTCTGAGAAGTCGTGGTAGCCGCCGCCGTCCCACACCGGATCGGGGGCGCCGACGTAGGTGTCGGCGAGGCCCTCCACCAGCCCGGTCACGACGTTGTGGCTGATGAGCGTGGTGTCGTCGTAGCCGGCCTCGTTGAAATACAGCGCCCGCCCCGTCGGGTTGGCGATCACGTTGTTGGCGAACACCATGCCGGTGTAGCCGGCCCAGTCGTGGATCTCGACCCCGTCGTCCAGCGTGTCGGCCACGGTGTTGAAGCTCACGACGGTGTCCTGCGCGGTGCCGCGGTCGCCGTCGGACAAGCGGATGCCAATGCCCGCGCTGTTGAACACCACGTTGTTGCGGATGAGCGCGCTGCCGCGGGAGTAGATGCCGCCGCTCGTGGTCTCCCACACGGCGTTGCCCTCGACCGTGTTGCGCTCGCCGTACTCGGCCGAATCCGTCACGATGCCCCACGCGCTGACACGGTACAGAACACTGTCGACCAACGTGACACCTTGGCACCCGGGGTCGAGCTCGAAGCCGTTGCTGTCACCGCCGATGTCGTGGATCCAGAGGTTGGAGAAGGTGCTCTCCTCGGTCCAACAGCTCGCGTCGCCGCAGCCGGCGTAGACGCCGTTTCCGTCGGCGGTGTCGTGCAGATGCGCGCGGTCGACCGTGATCCGGGCGTTGTTTCCGGACAGGTACAACGCGGTGCCGTTGACCGGGCCGATCTCCACGTCCTCGACGGTGATGTCACTGGAGTCGTCGATGTACAGCCCGGTGTACCCGTCCGAGTTGCCCGCGGCGCCCCGGAATATCAGGTTTCGCACCTCGATGAAGGTCGAGTTGGTCACGGAGGCCACGGCCCAACCCGCCTGAAGCTCCAGGATCACCTCTCCGTCGCCGCGGAGCACGATGGGCGCGGCCGCCGTTCCGAGGCCGGTCCACTCGACGGCCCCCGGCAGCGCGTAGGTGCCGGCGGAGAAGACGACCTCGTCGCCGGGCTGGAGCGACGCGGTGAGCGCGGCGACGTCGTCACCGGGAGAGAGCTGGACGCTCGCGGCGAGCGCGCCGGAGACCCAAGCGGACATCCACATCATCACCACCCTCCCTGGCCACCGGTGTGGCCGCGATCGTTGCTGGAGCCGTCGAGATCCGACCAGCCCGTATAGGTGCCGGGGCCCGCGTCCGCCGGCGGACCACTGTCCGCCCCGGGGGAGCTGCCACGCAAATCCAGGTCGTCGTCGCTCGGATCGCCGTCGTTGGTGAACGTGACGAACAGCGGGTCTGCCACGAGGTTCTCCCCGCCGTCCTCGTCCACGCCGAGCGAGAAGTCAGTGCCCGAGTTGGTCGCGTAGCCGAGGTTCCAGGCCACCGACGCGAGGCTCCCGGTGCGCGCCCAGAGCCCGGTGGTGCCGTCGTTCCAGGCGAACACGTTCGCCCAGACGTAGAGGCCGGACGCGTCACTCGCGTCGAGGAACACGGCGGCGCCGTCCCCCGTGGAGGCGTTCCCCACGAAGGTGTTGTTCACGAGCAGGAGCGCGCTCGCGTCGCCGGTGAGCGCGAGGCCGCCGCCCTCGTCGGCCGCGTTGCCGACCACGAGCAGGTTGCGCAGCCAGCCGCTCGCGTCGGTCACGTCGTTCAGCGCGATGGCGCCGCCCCGGCCGGTGGCGCCGTTGCTGGAGAGCACGAGCCGCTCCACCGCGAGGTCGGAGGCCCCCTCGATGGCGATCGCCCCGCCGTCCCCGGCCGCCGCGTTGTCGTCGAACGCGCCGCCCGCCATCGTGAGCGTGGACGACACGGCGAGCAGCGCCCCGCCCTGGATCGCGCGGTTGCCGAGCCAGGTCGTGGTGCCGTCGTCGACGAGGCGGCCCGACACGAGCGCCACGGCGCCACCGTCGTCCCCGGCGACGTTCTCCGCGAGCACGCAGCCGTCCTCCAGCGTGAGCACGCCCGAAGAGAGCGCCACGGCGCCACCGTCGGCCGCCGAGGTGTTCAGCGAGGCGACGACCCCGCGCAGCGTGAGGTTCCCGCCCGTGGCGAGCACCGCGCCGCCGTCGCCGTCGGTGGGACGGCCGCCGAAGAGCGTGAGGTTCGTGAGCGTGAGCGTGGCGCCGCCGCTGACGGTGAACGCGCGGGTGCCCTCGGCGGGGGTGAACGTCACGCCCGAGGGGTCCCCGGCGAGGCCCACGAGCGTGAGCGCGCCGCTGTCCCAGGCGGTGGCCTCGTCGTAGGTGCCGGACGCGAGGCCCACCTCGCGGCACGACGTGTCGAGCGCGGCCAGCGCGTCGGCCAGCGTGGCGAACGGATCGGCCGCCGAGCCGATGCCGCCGGGCTCGGCCGCGGGGTCGACGAACACGGGGAACGCGCTCGCGTCGCCGTCGTCGCAGTCGGGGAGCCCACCGCAGAGGCTGGCGCCGTCGCCGTCGGCGTCGAGATCGTCCACGAGGCCCGAGCAGTCGTTGTCGGCGCCGTCACAGGCCTCCACGCCGCCGGGGAACACGCGCCAGTCGGCGTCGTCGCAGTCCTCGTCGCAGATGGCGTAGCCGTCGCCGTCGGAGTCCGCGCGGTCGGGGGTGGCCCCGTCGCAGTCGGAGTCCTTGTCGTCGCAGATCTCCGGCGCGTCGGGATGCACGGACGGATCCGCGTCGTCGCAGTCGTCTCCGCACAGGCGGTAGCCGTCGCCGTCGGCGTCCGCCTCGTCGGCGGGCGTGGTGCCGTCACAATCGCTGTCGCGCCCGTCACAACTCTCGGGCGCGCCCGGGTACACCTCGGCCCGACCGTCGTCACAGTCGCCGTCGGCGGGCGTGAAGCCGTCCGCGTCGTTGTCGGCGGTGGAGGGGCCGCCGATCCCGGCGAGCGCGACGTAGAGCGAGGGGGTCTCGGGGTCGTCGGAGCGTATCTGGACTTGCGCCGGGCTCGCGCCCTCGTCGTCCGGGGAGAACGTGATCGTAAGGGTCGTGACAGCTTCACCGGCGAGCGGCTCGAAGCCCTCTCGCGCGACGGCCCACGCGCGGGCATCCCCTTCGACCAGGGACGCCGAGAGGATCTCGACGGCGCCCCCTCCGTCGTTACGCAGGGTGACCGTGGCCTCGGCGAGCGTACCGACGCCGACGGTGCCGAGATCGAGGTCGAGGGGCGTGACGGAGAGCGCCGGGGCGGCGTCCTCCTTGGGGGCGCAGGCGAGGAGGGCGACGAGGAGCCACAGCATGGTTGCGTACTATAGTGGAAGCAGAGGGGGCGGTGATGACCATGCGGACGACACCGAACGTGGGGGGCCTGGCGCTGGTCGCGCTGTTCGCCGGGGGCTGCACCGGCGCGGCCGGGGACACCGGCACGGCCGAGCTCCCGCCGCTGGACACGAGCGGCTGGCACGAGGACACCGGCTCGTTCCCCTTCGACAGCGCGGGAGACACCGCCCCCATCGACGAGGCGCCCGCCCACTGGCTCACGATGCGCCAGGCCGGCACCTGGACCCTCGGCGGCGCCGAGGCCGACCCGACCTCGATGACCGGCCTGCTGGTCGTGACCGAGCTGCTCGACGCCGACGAGGAGGCCCCCGCCTGCGTCGAGACCTGGGCGCTGGTCGGCGCGCGCGCCGAGACCGACTGCGCCGGCTGCGCCTTCACCTTCGCCGTCGAACACACCCGCGTGGCGACCGAGGGCGCCTGCCGCACCCCCGAGCTGCCCGACACCGGTGACCTGCGCACCCTCGGCTACGCGCAAGCCGAGGGGCGTGTGTGGTGGGACTGGTACGATACGGGCGTATGGGTACCCCTGTGGGACGCCGAGGCGGGCACCCTGCCGGGGGAGCTGGTGTTCATTTGGGAGGCGGTGATCGGGGTGGCGGTGGAGGAGGAGGACTGATTGGGCGACCGCCGCTGGGCGCGGTGCCCGGCGCCGAGGCGGCGCCGCCGCGCCCGGTGAACGGTGGGGCGGGGGCCGGCAGTCCGAGGCCGGCCTCCGGCTTGACGCCTCGCGAATGTCGTGGGTGTATCTACGGCGAGGTGCTTTCGTCGGGTCGCGACGCCCGCGTGTCGTGCTACGGTGGCGGCCCCCGGAGCCGACTTGGACGACGCGACCCTTCACCGCCACCTCAGTGGCCCCTCCCTCCGCCGCCTGCTCGCCGCGATCCAGGAGTTGCCGTCCGACTTTCCGCTCACCGACGCGGACGTCGCGGGCATGCTCCGCATCTGGTACGTCGAGACGGCGGGCTTCGACGACCTGCTGGTGGGCGCGCGCGCGTGCCTGGACCGCTACGTGAAGCACAAGTTGACACTGCCGCTGGACGACCTGCAGGGCTCGATCCAATTCCTCATCGGCGTGTTGGATGGGCGTCGGGACGCGTCGGGGTTCCTGTTCCTGGGTTCGGGGCTGACCCTCGCCGTCTCCATCGAGCTCGCCGAGGTGGCGGAGCTGCTCCGTGAGGCGCACCCCGACGACGTGGGGCCGCTCGACGCATTGAGCGGCCAGCTGGACGCGCTCGAGGGCATCCACCACGGCGTGTACCATCGCCTCCGCACGATCGGCGCCCAGCACCTCGTGACGATCGAGGAGTCGTTGTCCCGGATGACGCCGACGAACGCCGACATGGTCCTGCACGCGCTGGACAGCTTCGTTGGGAACGCCGAGGTGGCCGCGCTCTACGAGCGGATGATCGACCGCCTCCCGGAGGACACGGAGCTGCGTGAGGTCTTCGCGAAGTACCTCTCGCGGGTGCGGCCCGCGGGAGGGTAGCGCGCCCTCGGGGAGGCGCAGGCCGCGTTGGACGTCGCGGTCCGTGTGGCGGACGAAGTCGGGACACCTGTCGAACAGGTGGGTGGGTTTCGGCCGTGTGCCGGACGAAGTCGGTACACCTGTCGAACAGGTGGGTGGGTTTCGTCCGCCACCACGGTTTCGCTGTCCGTCCGGGTGGGCTGCTGGGGCGGCGGCGGCGGCGGTTGTTGTAGGGGCGACCGACGCTGGGCGCGGTGCCCGGCGCCGAGGCGGCGCCGCCGCGCCCGGTGAACGGTGTCGCGGGGCGGGCGCGGTGGCGTGGCGTCGATCGTTCGGACCCAAGCCCCCCTTGAAGCGGCGAGATCGGAGTCATGCCCCCGCGAACGACCGTTGGGACCGTATTGTGTGGCACCCCGACGAACCAAGCGTCCCTATTTTGATGTCACCCCCCCCGAGAGGCCCACGTTCGCGCACTCGGGGTGGCATGACTCGGAAATACGTTCACTCGCAGGGGCATGACTCAATGCCGCTGACTTAGGAGGAATCCTGAGGTTGGCCGATCCTTTTCTTGGGGTA
>JAZKFH010000061.1:0-29019 GCA_040386535.1 Myxococcota bacterium
ACGCGCCGAACTCGCCGGCTGCGACGCCATCCCACGAGTTCGGCGCGCGGGACGCGCCGAACTCGCAGGAGGAGGTCCGCCCCGTCCCCCTCCAGCCCGCCGCGGGCGGCCCGGCCTCCGCCCGGGAGGGCGCTCGCGTCGCCTCCGCTCGCAGAGGAGGTTGCCGCTCGCCGCCGCACGGCCGACGTTCATGAGCGGAGGCTGACACATCGCCCCCACGGCCGCCCCTGATGTCCATGTCGCTACGGATGGCGAGCACCTGGACGTTGCGCGCCAGGATCCCGTCCACCACCACCCCCGCTCGCCCCGCCTCCACCGCCGCCGCAGTGGCGGCGTCCTCGCCGTCCATCTGCCCAGACTCCGGTTCAGCTCCGTGCGATGTGTCACGCAAGCGAGATCTCCTCGATCGCCCGCACCCGCGCCCCGAGCTCCTTCATCCGCTCGCGCACCGGCAATGTGTCGCCCGCGAGCGCGACGAGGCCGACCTGGACGCGCAGCTGCACCACGCCGCGCAGGACGGACTCGATCTCGTCGGCGGCGAGGCCCCGCGCGCGGTCGAGCTGGGTCGCGAGGGGGTCAGCGCGCAGGGCCTCCTCGGCGAGCAGGCGGTCGACCATGCCGATGCGGCCGTCGGCGCGGCGCAGGGCCTGCTCCAGCGACACGAGCTCCTCGGGGGTCACGATGCCGGTCACCGACGGATCGGAGAGCGCGCCGCGGAGGGCCGTGAAACATGTATCGATACGTGTCGCGAACGGGCCCGTGTATCGGGGGGATGTGTCACCGAGGAGCGGGAGCAGCACGGGCCACGCGAGGAGGGCGGAGAGCGCGGTGCTGGCGGACTGCCCGCGGTGGGCGAGCACCAGCGCGGTGCCGCCGCCGAGGAGGAGCCAGGCGCCGAGCAGCAGGAGGGTGGCCGTGGTGGCGTTCATCGCGCGTCCGTGGAGCCGCTCTCCGGAGCGCCCCGGGAGAGCAGCCCGTCGCGACCGGCATCCCACTCGCCGTAGAAGCCGAGCGACGACGCGGTGGTGGCGGCGAGGCCGGTGAGGATGTCGCCCTCGACGGGGCGGAACAGGGCGACGGCGGTGGTGGGGCGCGCCACGAAGGGGCGCAGGAGCCAGCCGGTCTGCGCGAGGATGAGGCCCACCAGGGCGAGCGAGCCGGTCGCGGCGATCCAGCGGCGGTGCCCGCCCGCGGGGATTGCGCTTGCGAGCGCGGTGAGCCCGGGCAGGCCGGCGAGGGCGAGCATGGCCGCGAAGAGCAGGACGGAGAAGTGGTAGTCGGCCTCGACCGAGTAGGGCAGCCACAGGATGGGCGCGAGCGCGGAGGCGAGCACGCCGGCGCGGGCCATGCCGGCGAGGCTGGCGATGGCGAGGCGGCGGTAGGACACGTCTACGTCGCAAGCGCGCCATGCCGCGTGGATGGCGGGGAGGGCGAGCAGCGGCGGCGCCCAGAGCAGCACCGGGAGCTTGAGCGCGGCGTAGAGGACCTGCTCGCCGCCGCGGTAGGAGCCGACGACGGCGCCGAACAGCGCGGCGCCCACGCCGCTGATGGCGAGCAGGCGCGGGGCGAGCCAGCCGAGGTCGGCCGCGCTGTCGTGCGCGTTGACGACGGCGTGGGGATCGCGGAGGACCTGGGAGGTCAGGGTGAGGATCGAGGGGCGGTGCATGGGGGCTCCGGAGCGGGAGGGGAGGTGCAAGTGATAAGTCGTAAGGTCAGACCCCACCCGGGAGTTGTCGGCGTTCGCCTGTTCCAGGTGATAAGTCGTAAGGTCAGACCCCCATGAGGACGCCGATCCCGAGGCGGACGCCGACCAGCGCCGCGAGGCCCGACCACGCGCAGGCGAGCAGGCGCATCTTCCAGACGCTCCATGCGTCCGGGCTCGCGGCGGCCTCCGCGGCGACGAGGTTGCGGACGGCCAGGGAGAAGCCGAGGCCCGCGGCGCCGAGCAGCATGAGCGCGAGCAGGAGCTGGGCCAGGCCGCTGGTGGCCCGGAACAACAGGAGCGTGGGGACGAGGCCGAGCGCGAGGTCACCCGTGCGGGTGAACGGGCGGGCGATCGCCGCCACGAGCGCCTGAGGCGCGGCCCGCAACGTGAGGAACGGGTGCGCGACGAGCAGCGCCGGCACCGTGAGCGCCAGGGCGCCCACCGCGGACACGATGCCGACGGGCGCCTGGGACGTGGCGCCGGCGTCCGTACCGAGCGCGGCGACGGCGCCGAGCAGCGTGAAGCCGAGGAGCGCCCGCGCGAGCGCCGCGGGGGATGGGAGCGGCAGCTCACCGGGGTGAGAGGGCGTCGCGACCTCGTCGGACGTGGGAGAGGAGAGGACGGGGAGGGCGGCCAACATCGAATGCTCCAGGAGACACCCTGAACGTAGGCCTCCGCCATGCCGAACCCGGCGCCCTGCCGTGGCGGGAGCGCGTCCCCTTTGTGCAAGAACCGTGCATGCGTGGTCCCGGGCACGGCCCCGCCCCGTCTCAGGGCTCGACAGTCCGGGCGCCCCGTTCTACTTAGGCGGGCATGAAGCTCAACGGCCGGATCCTGTTCCTCACCGACGACGCCGGGTTGCTCGGGCGTCAGCTCGCGGGGGATGAGCTCGAGCTCTCCGCCGCGCCCCTCCACTATGGGGTGAACACCGACCTGATGATCAGCGGCGCCGCGTGCACCCTCGGGTACACCGGTCCCGTCCTCGGCCCCTGGTTCCTCGAGAACTTCAAGGAGCTCGTCCAGAAGGACAGCGTGCTCGACGGCGGCTTCCAGGTGATCGTCGGGGGTGACGCCTACGGCAGCGGGTCCAGCCGCGAGGTGGCCGTGGTGGCCCACCAGGGCGCCGGCATCCAGCTCGTGGTGGCCCGCTCGTTCCAACGGATCTTCCAGGAGAACATGGTGTACGGCGGCATGCCGTTCACCACCGACTTCGACGTGTTGACGCGCCTGCGCAACGGCGAGGATGTCGACGTGCGCGGCTTCTTCGCCGCCCTGCCCGACTTCTTCCGTGCCGTGGCCGAGGCCGGCGGCCTGCTCGACTACGCCAAGGGCCTGCTCGGCGGCACGATCGCGCCCACGTACGACACGGCGCCGAAGGCGCGCCCCCTCAACGCGGTCGAGAAGATCATCGCGCAGAAGACGTGGACGGGTCCTGACACCACCGGCGTGGCCGACGTGCGCCCGGGCGACCAGGTGTTGTGCCGCGCGGGCTTCCGCGGCGTGCACGAGTACACCGCGGGCATGGTGGTCGCGCTCTACCGCGAGGCCTTCGGGGACACGCCCATGGCCGACCCCGACCTCATCGCCGCGTTCGAGGACCACTTCGTGCTCATCGACGAGCCGACGGTGCCCGCCAACGTGAAGAAGGCGCGCCTCGCCCCCGCCCGGCAGCTCACCAAGGAGATGGTCGAGGCCTGCGAGCTCTACGGCATCCGCCTGCACGGGCCCGGTCGCCCGTTCCACGGCGGCGTGTGCCACCGCATCGTGGTCGAGGACTACGCGCTCCCCGGCACGATCGTCGTGTTGACGGACTCGCACACGCCCACCGCGGGCGTGCTCAACGCCTTCGCGTTCGGCGTCGGCTCGACCGCCATGGCCTTCGCGTTCCGCACCGGCCTCATCCCGGTCACCGTGCCGAAGGTCGTGCGCGTCCTCGTCACCGGCGCGGCCACCGGCGGCCTGTCCCCCAAGGACCTGATCCTCCACATCATCGGTGATCCGTACTTCCGCGAGGAGCACTGGCGCAGCTCCCCGACCGACACGTGCGTCGTGCAGTTCGGCGGGCCCGGCCTCGACCAGTGGAACGTCGACGAGCTCTCCGTCCTCACCAACATGACGGTCGAGGGCGGCCTGATGACCGGCGTGGTCGAGCCCTGCGCGCCGATCGTGAAGTTCCTGAAGGAGCGCCGCGGCATCGACGTGACCGACCAGCTGGTGCACCCCGACGAGGGCGCCACCTACGAGCGCACCCTCACGGTCGACCTCGCGGACGTGCCGCTCACCGTCGCCACCCCGGGCGACAGCCGCAACCGCCTCCCGCTCGCCGAGATCGCGGGCACGGCCATCCACAACGTCGTCATCGCGAGCTGCACGGGCGGATCCCTGTCCGACCTGCGCGCCGCCGCCGACGTGCTCCGCGGCCGCACCATCGCGCCGGGCGTGCGCGTGACCGTGACGCCGTCGAGCCACGACGTGGCCGAAGCCGCCGAGGCCGAGGGGCTCCTGACGTTGTTCCGCGACCTCGGGGCCGTCGTGTCGCCGGCCGGTTGTGGCTCGTGCATCGGCAACGGGCCGGGCATCCCCCTCCCCGGCGAGACCACCGCGAGCACCACCAACCGCAACTTCGACCGCCGCATGGGCGCGCCCGGGCCGGTCTACCTCGTGAGCCCCGCGGTCGCCGCGGCCTCGGCGGTGAGCGGGAAGCTGGTGGATCCGCGGTCGTTGTAGGGTTCGGAGAGTCTTGGGGCAGGGGGCTCCGCCCCCCGCAACGCCCCCCGAATCCACGCAGCGTCGGACGCTACGGTGTGATCGTCACCCGGCCCCAGGCCGCCGGTTGCTTGCACTTGCCCGGCTTGCCGTCGCCATCGGTGACATACACGAGCGTGCCCGGCGTGGCGGGATCCACCGCGATGCCCTCGGTGCTGGTCGGCAGCGTGGCGACGTGCGTGAGCGTGCGGTCCGCCGCGAGCTCGTAGAGCTGGTGCGCCGCGTTCGCGTCGGCCGTGGGGCCTGCGATGACGAGCAGGCCGTCTCCGTAGGGGATCATCTCGCGCACGCCCAGCCCGCCCATGTCGAGCTCGACGGTCTCGACCACGGCGCCGCCGGCGTCGACGGCGAGGAGGAGCGCCTTGCCCGAGGCGGAGAGCGGCGCGCGGAGGCCGAGCCACAGGCGATCGCCCCAGGTGGCGGCGCCCTCGATGTTGAGGCCCGACTGCTCGGGCCCAAGACCGCGGGAGGCCACGCAGGCGGGGCACCCGTCGAGCGCCAGGGGGACCAGCACGCCATCCGGCGAGAGGAAACGCTCCCGCGCGGGGCGCACCTTGCCGTCCTTGTTCGTACTGTGCGACCCGACGACCACGTAGCCGGGCCCGCTCAAGGCGATGGACTCGATGTCGTCCACCTCGGAGGCCAACGGGACCGTGCCCAGCGGGGCAAAGTCGAGGGAGAAAGCGTAGAGCTTCTTGCTGTCCTCGTTGTCGCCGACCAGCCAGCCGCCGTTCCACGGGATGATCGTGCTCGCCTCGCACGGGCCGGCGAGCAGGCCACCGTAGCTCAAACCGCGCGTCGCGCTGGCAGGGGGAGCTGGCGCGGCGGCGGGTGCGGGGGTGGCCGCTGCGGGAGGCGCCGCCGGGGGCGCCTGCTGAGGGGCTCCGGGCTCGACGCTCGGGGCCGCGCAGGCGAGGAACGCTAGAAGCGACCCGACCATGTGAACACCCCTCCACCAGGGATAGGCGCGATCATGGGGCCGTCCACGTCGAGGATGACGAGGACCACGCCGCCGGCGAGCAGCACGCCGCTGCCGATGCTGGCCCCGTAGAAGCGCATGTACCGGGGGAGCAACACCTCGTCGTAGTAGGTGTCCGCCGCTTCGCGCACGTCGGGGTTCTCACGTGCCGCCTCGGTCTTCTTGTCGTAGGCGGAGGAGGCCAGGCTGGCCTGATCGTACAGCAGCACGGAGGCGACGCCGCCGCCCACGCCGAGGCCGATGAGCGAGATGCCGGCCACCTTCGTGGCGGTCCCGCCGCCGCCCTTCTTCGGCTCCTTCTCGTCGAGGTCGGCCGACGAGGACGACTTTGAGGAGGAGGACGACTTCGAGCTGGAGCTCGACTTGGACGACTTCGACGACGAGGAGCTGCTGGACGAGGACTTGTAGGCCCCGCCCTCGCACAACACGAGGTAATCCTTCGGCGCGGTGCCGTAGGTGTACCAGGACCCCTCGATCTCGCCGTCTTCACAGCGGATCTGGATGAGGTGGTTGCCGTTCACGACCGTGTCGGTCGGCTCGAGCGTGCGCCCGTCGATGTAGATGACGGCCTCGCCCGGATCCTCGGGGAGGGCGACCTCGACCTCGCCCAGGGCCTTGACCTCGTCCGCCAGGGCCAGGAACACGTCGCGCTCGGCGGCGTCTCCGAGCAGATCCGCCTCCGGCTGGAAGCCGGGGGAGACGGTCAGGGTCTGCCGCCACGCTTCGAGCGCGGCGGACTCGGGGCTGGCGCGCCAGAAGAGCACCCCCCGGTAGAAGTACATCCGCGCGATCTCCTTCTGCGGGATCAGCGCGGAGGACTCGGGCGCCACCTGCTCAGCGGTCGTGAGCAGATCACGCGCGGTGCGGTAGTCATCCGCCAGCAAGGCCGCTTTGGCTTGGGTGAGGAGGGAGGTGTAGTCGCCGTCCTCCGCCGAGGCGGAGGTGACGAACGTGAACAAGGCGAGCAAGGTCATCATCAGAACCGTCCGCTCCAGAGGACCATCCCGCCGCCCGGGGCGGGCGCGAGGATGGGGAGACGCTCGTCGATCACGAGCACTACGATGCCACCGGCCAGGAACACCCCGGCTCCGATCGTGCTTCCGTACAAGAGGTTGCGACGAGGCACGACGGAGTCGTCATAGTACTCGTCGGCCAGCCGCTCCCGCTGCTTGTCGATGCCCGCGCCCTTGACCTTGGTCACGTACGCGTCGTAAGCGCGCGCGGCGCTGTCGTAGGCGATCACGCCGTAGACGCCGGCACCTGCGCCCGCGGCGAGCAGGCTGATCCCGGCCACGGTTTTTCCGATCGGGGGGCCGCTCCGGGCGGTCTTGCTGTCTTCCTTGCGGTCCGAGTCCGCCTGCTTGCGGGCGTCTGCCTTTCGCTGGGCCGCCGCCTCGCGCTCGGCGTCGGCCTTCCGCTCCGCTTCACGCGCCGCTTCTGCCTCCCGCTCCGCTACACGGTCCGCGTCGGCCTCGCGCTTCGTATCCGCGGCACGCTCCGCGTCGGCCTCGCGCTTCGCGGTTGCCTCGCGGTCCGCGTCGGCCTCGCGCTTTCGATCGGCCTCGCGCGCTGCGTCCGCGTCACGCGCCGCTTCCGCCTCGCGCTTGGCGTGGGACTCCGGCGCGGGCGCGATCTCCGGCGTGGCGACCGCAGCCGTCTCGGACTCCGCCGGCGTTCCGCCCAGGCGCGTGACCGTGCTCTGCAAGCGGCCGGACGCGCGGGCGAGCTCGAAGTGGAAGGCCTGGCTGCCCGCGTCCTCTACGACCACCTGCTTCTTGGCGGACTGGTATCCGTCGAGCTCGGCGGAGATGACGTGGACGCCCTGGTACACCGAGGGAAGCGTGACGGCGTCGGTGCCGACGGGCTTGCCGTCGACGTACAGCGTGGCCGTGCGGGGCTTGACCGAGAGCTCGAGCGTGCCGATGCCGAGCTTCTGGAGGCTGAGCGGGACCGTCAGGTCCTGGCCCATGTCCAGGTCGATCGTGACCACGGCGGTGATGTACCCCTCGAGGGTGGCCCGCACCGTGTGGTCACCGCAGGACAGCGCGAGCGGCGTGCCGGGCGCGCCGATGAACGGCTTGTTGTCGAGCTCGAGCCGAGCGTTGGCGGGCACGGGCACCAGCGTGAGCGTGCCGAACAGCTCGTCCGCGACGATGTTCGCGCGGGTCACGGTGCCGGGGAGCACGGTGACCACGGCCTCCCCGCGTGAACAGCCGCCCTCGACGGTGATCGACGTGGGCCCGGGCTTCACGCCGGACACCGTGGCGGGGGTGGTGTGGCCGCTGTCGAGCCCGTTGATCAAGATCGTGGCGCCGCGCTCGTTGGAGGAGACGAACACGTCCTCCGCGTGGGCCTGGGCGAGGAGGAGGAGCATCAGCGGCGCCCCGGCGCGTCGGGGCAATAAACGTGCTCGATGCCGCCATCGCGGCGGGTCATTCGCACGTCGTGAAAGGGGGGCCGGGACATGATGCCGCCCTTTACATGAATTTGGAGATCTTTACCAGTGTCCGCGGGAACGCACGCGAATCAGCCGCCCCGGGTCCCGCTGAACTCGGTGCGGCCGGAGAAGGTAGACTCGTCGTCCGGGTCGGCCTCGAGCGCGAGCACGTCGACCACCAGGGCGGTGGCGTCGTCGCGCCCGCCACGCTGGTCCACCTCGCCGATGATGGCGCCGGCGGCGCGTTGGGGAGAGCCGCCGAACGCCCACCAGGTGTCGAGCAGCTCGTCGACCGCGACCACCTCGGTGACCCCGTCCGTCACGAGCAGGAACAGGTCGCCCACGAACAGCGGCTCCTGCCAGACCTGGAGCACATCCGCGATGTTCGGCCCCATGCCGACGTAGGCGCCGAGCGCGCGGCCGCCGCGGTGGGTCTTGGTGATGCGCTCCGCCGCGCCGTGGCGCACCCGGTACACCTGCGAGTCGCCCACGTGCAGCACGGTGGCGGTGCCCCAGGCGAGCCACAACATCGACAGCGTGCATGCGGACTGGCCGCGGCCGTGCGCGCGGAGCTCCCAGTCGGTCTCGCTGACGAGCTGCACGAGCGACTCCACGCGGGGCGCCTGGAACCGGTCGAAGAAGCCGTCGATCCGCGCGCAGGTGACGTCGGCGGCGTAGCGGCCGCGCGGCACCGTGCTCACGCCGTCACACACGGCGTACAGGCTGCCGCGGCGCAGGGCCGCGACACCGAGGTGGGAGGCGTCGAGGATGCGGTACCGGTCCTCGTTCTCGGCGTGGTTGCGCCCCATCCGGGTGGAGGCCGCCCCCACGCTCAAGGGCAGCGTGGGTACGTGGCTCACGCCCGGCGCCGCCGAGCCAGGAGCGCCACCGCCGCGATCGCGCCGAGCGCGCCCGTGACGGGAGATCCCGGGGTGTCGCAGCCGCAGCCGCCGATCTCTTCGGTCACGATGACCTCGTCCTCTCCCAACACATCCTCGTCATCGGGGTTCTCCGCGCTCTCCGCGTTGCCGGTGAGCGGGATGGTCATGCTCGGGATGGACGGGTCGTTGCTGGTGAGCACGAGGGTGGCGGTCTGGGGCCCCTCGACCGTGGGCGCGAACGTGATGACCAGGCCGTCGGTGGTGCCGGGGTTCGCGTTGAACTGCGTGGGGTAGACCGTGAACTCGCCGGAGCCCTCGATCGTGGCGTCACCGTACACGGGGAGGTTGCCGACGTTGGCCAGCGGCACCTCGAGGTTCGCGAGGGTGCCCGGGGCGATGGTGCCGAGGTCACCCGAGGACAGGCCGGGCTCGAGCAGCGGGAGCGGGAAGGAGTAGACCGCCGGCTCGAAGTCCTGCTGGAACGAGTCGGAGAGCAGCTCGAGCGGGATGTCGAAGCTGAAGAGGTCCTCGCAACCGAACACGGGGGCGCAGGCGGAGATGGTGGGGGTGAACACCAGATCGAACCGGGCGTCCCACATCGCGGTGAACACGGAGGCGACGAGGTAGTCCGGCGCGCGCTCCGGCTCCATCGTGGCGGGGGCGCCCTCGGTGAGGATGGTGCCCTCGTTGACCGCCCACTGCACGCCCTCGAAGCCGGCGGTGAAGGTGGGGGTCATGTCCGCCGTGAACTGGAAGTCGACCACGCCGAACAGCTGGTACGAGTAGTTGAGCAGCTCGGTGCCGGCGGCCGTGTCGACCACCTCGACCCGATCGTCGGCCGCGCCGTCCATCACGAAGGGGTCGAAGAAGGTGGCGCCGTCCATGAAGATGGAGCGGCGGTCGATCTCGAACTCGTCGGTGTAGGTGCCCCAGAGATCGACCCGCACGGTGGCGACGGCGTCGATGCTCGCGTCGAGCAGGTAGATGCCGCTGCCCGGCTCGCCCGTGAAGTCGAGCGTGAGCGCCTCGGGCCACCACAACGAACCCTCGCCTTCCATCTCCACGCCCGCGCCGCCGTTCGCCTCGATGCGGAATTCCACCTGGAGCGGCGAGCCGCTGGGGATGAAGCCGGTCGAGACCTCGACGTTGGTGAAGAGATCCGCTTCGTCCCGCAGAAGGACGTCGACGGGCTCGGACTCGAAGGCGTAGGCAGAGGCGACCAGGATGAGCATGGCGCGAAGTCTACACCCGGAACGGTCCGCATGGATCTTTCGAAGAGGCGATCTTCTTCCTTGCCTGCCGGAGGGCGATCGGGTATTCCGGATGCGGCGGCAAAACCGCCGTTCCCGTTACGCTCCGTTCGCTCGATCGCTTGATCCGGTCTCATTTGATTCCGTTCCAGCCTTGTTCGACCTTAGGTAGTAGCAGGAAGACCCTCGCACGAGGGCCTCATCGAATGGTCGATACAGGCTCTTGGGCAAGTTCAAAAGACCAGGAACAGTGATGAACAACAAGCTCTATGTCGGCAACCTCCCCTTCAGCGCAACCGAAGCCGAGCTCAACAAGCTCTTCGGCGGCGTCGGCCAGGTCAGCCGCACCTCCATCGTCACCGATCGCGAGACCGGTCGCCCCCGCGGCTTCGCCTTCGTCGAGATGGCGACGGACGCCGAGGCCCAGGCCGCGGTGCAGAGCCTCGACGGGCAGAGCCTCGGTGGCCGCCAGATCCAGGTGAACATCGCCCGCCCCCGCGAAGAGCGTAGCGGCGGCGGTGGTGGCTTCGGTGGCGGCGGCGGTGGCCGTGGCGGTGGCGGCGGCGGTGGTGGCGGCCGTGGCGGCGGCGGCGGCGGCTTCGGTGGTGGTGGCGGCGGCGGTGGCCGCGGCGGCGACAACCGCTGGTAGGCAGCTTCCTCGCCTGACGGCGAGGTAGCAACAAGGTGAGGGCGTCCGGGAAACCGGGCGCCCTCTCCTTGTTTTTGGGGCGCGGGGGCGGTCGAGCGGTGGGGAGCGGGCATCGCGAGCGAGGCGAGCGAGGCGGCGACCGCATGCGGGCGCAGCGGGCGCGGCGCGCGTGGAGAGAGAAGTCGCACGCGCTCGGGCCATGGAGGAGGCATCATCCGGGAGGATCGCCGACTTGGCGGCGAGGCGGTCATCGACGTGGGGGCGCCCCGCGCGGACGCGGGCAGGTCGGCTCCGGGCGCGCGGCTGGCGCCGCTTGGTCGGCCGGGCCGTCATCCTCGTGCTCGGGTTCACCGGCGCGCCCGGCCGGACCAGCCGCCAGGGGCGGCTGCCCTCCGCGCCCTTGGCGCACGGCCCCCAGCGCAGACCCGACGCGCGACGATCCCCGCGAGGGAGCCGCCGGCCGGACCGGAACGGCGCCATCCAGGTAAGGTCGAGCGTTGCCCGACCAACTTTCGCCATACGGACGAAACCCGCCTACCTGTTGGACAGGTCCCCGGACTTCGTCCGCCCCACGGACGAAACCCGCCTACCTGTTGGACAGGTCCCCGGAGTTCGTGTGGTCCACTTCAGTCGCTCACCCGGCGTCGGCTCCCGAGCGGGGACCTGCTCGACAGGGGGTGCCTCCGTGGCCGAGAGGAGAGCGGGGAGCGCGGGGAGGCCAACTGGGACGGTGCCAAACGCGAGGGGTGGCGCCTCACCTCGGCCGTTGGTCACCCGCACGGTGGCAAACGCGAGGGGTGGCGCCTCACCCCGGCCGTTCGTCACCCGCAGGGTGCCAAACGCGAGGGGTGGCGCCTCACCCCGGCCGTTCGTCACCCGCAGAAGAACTCTCGGCTTCCATGGCCCGGCTCAGCAACCGACTGAAGTGGAACACACCCCCCGGCCTTCGTCCGCCACACGGACGAGACCCGCCTACCTGTTGGACAGGTCCCGGACTTCGTCCGCGGGGCGACGTGCCGGGTGATGCGCGGATCACGTTGCGGCCGCGCCTTCACTACCGCTGCTGAACTGTACGCCCACGCTGACCGCGAGGCGGTCATGGCGGTGGGATCGTCCGGGATGGTGGCCGGTGGGCGGCCATGGAGGGGGTACCTGCTCGCCAGGGGGGGCCTCGGTGGCCGCGCCGACACAGGAGCACGCCGCGCGAAGGGGGCCGGAGAGCGCCGCGGGCGCGGGAGATCCCGGGCCCGGAGGGCGAGACGGTGCACGATGCCCGTGGCGGTCGGCCCGCGCGCAGCGGGACGACGGAGGCCCTTGGGCCGACCTCGGAGGACACCTGGCCCCGACCGTCCGCGGGCGGGGACGCGCCCGGATGCTGCCGACGCGGCGGTGACGACCCGCCTCGGCTCAGGGCGAGCCCTCGGGGGGCGCGAACTGGGGGCCCATGCGGGGCGGGGCCATGGCGGTGGCGCGGGTGGCCTGGTCGGTGGTCCAGCGGGCGGCGTCGGAGGGGGGCGTGGCGACGGCGGGCACGGGCCAGACGGTGGCGCACCCCGCCACGATGCGCGCGCCGAGCGCCTGATCGAGGGCCGCGGCGGCGCGTGGGGGGCCGTACTCGCAGCCGTGGGTGAGCAGGACGGCGCCGAAGCCGGCGTCGGCCAGGAGCCAGGCGCTGGCGCGGAGATCGTCGTCGGAGACGGTGGCGCCGGAGAGGGCGGTGGCGAGCGGGAGGGCGGCGGTCCAGTAGAGGCCCTCGGGGCCCCAGTGGTCGACGCGCTCGATGGGGACGGTGGAGAAGGGGCGGTCGAGGACGAGCTGGGCGGCGATGCCGCGGGTGCGGCTCTCGGGGTCGACGCGGGAGAGCCAGGACTGGCCGACGTTGTCGGCGCCAGGAACCGCCGAGCGTGTGAACACGGTGAGGTCGGCTACGGCGCCGGGGGGGAGGGCGGCGAGCGCGGCGGGGTCGACCGCGACGCGCGGGAGCACGATGGTGGCGCGGGGCCACGGCACCAGATCCCCCC
Organism: Myxococcota bacterium; assembly: GCA_040386535.1. GTDB lineage: Bacteria > Myxococcota_A > UBA796 > UBA796 > SXON01 > CAJBVW01. Next base: position 12,689 of record JAZKFH010000061.1, read on the forward strand.
ACGCGACCTCGACGACGGCGGCCGGGATCAGCAGCAGCACCCACGGCCACCGCGCCGCGAGCGCGCCGAGCACGGCGAGGGCCAGGGTGGGCACCACGACGAAGCGGGCGGGGAAGTTCATCGGCTCGGCCACCCACGCGAGGGCGCGGTTGATCGTCGCGAGCGGCAACACCACCCGCCCGCTGCCGGCGGCGACGAGGGCGCCATCCCACCAGAGCACGGTGCCCAGCGAGAGGACGAGGCCGCCCGCCCCCACGATCAGCCAGGGCACGGCCTTGCGGGGGGCCGCCGCCACGCCGAGCACGGCGAGCAGGAGCGGGATCCAGCCGAGGTACCGGCCGCCGGTGTAGGACAGGGTCTGGCGGTCGGCGGTGCCGGCCTCGCGCGGGGTGAGGAGCTCGACGGGGTCGAGCGCGGCGCCGCGGAAGGTGTCGAGATCGTGCCGCATCGTCATCCACTGGCCGAACGAGTCGGCGCCACGCTGCTCGGAAGGCGCGTAGTTGGCGGAGAAACCCTGGATGACGGGGACGACGATGGCGAGGGAGAGGACCGCGGCCGCCGCGTAGCCGCCGAGGAGCTTGGGCCAGGGGCGCAGGGTGGCGAGCGCGTAGAGCGACACGGCGGTGGCGAGGAAGAAGCCGTGGTAGAAGCACGAGAGGGTGGCGCCGGCCAGGGTGAGGGCGAGGGCGCCGAACCAGCGGGGGGCGAGGGTGGTGCGCGCCTTGACGAGGCAGGCGAGGCCGAGCGGGATCCACCAGGTCTGCCGGAGCTCGCCGACGCCGACGTGCTGGGTGAACGCGGCGAAGGCGGAGCCCTGGGCGAGCGCGCCCGCGACGAAGGCGCCGAGCGGCCGCTCGCTCACCAGCTTGCCGAGCCAGCCCGCGCACAGGCCGAGCAGGAACAGGTGGAGCACGGCCAACGCGTTCGACAAGGGGACGGGTGAGAGCGGGATCACCAGCGAGAGCAGGCCGTTGAGCGGCTCGATGGGCCAGAGCGCGAGGCCGGTGGGGAAGTTGACCAGGTCGCTCTGGAGGCCGGCGGGGCCGCTGAACGCCTCCGCGCGCATCCACCAGAGGTTCCAGAGGTGCTTGACGCCGTCACCCTCGACGCTGCCGACGGCCTCGGTCCAGAACCGCGCGGGCGCGGGCCAGGTGAGCGCGAGCGCGAGGACCAGCGACTGGAGCGGGAAGAGCCAGCGGAGCACGGTTTAGAACGACCAGCCGAGGTTCAGGTTGAGGAGGGGGATGAAGCGGGCTTTGCGCGCTGTCGCCCTTTCGATGCCGCGCGTTTCCGTCAGGAGGGTGGACTGGTGCTGCGCGCCCAGCTGCGCCTCGAAAGAGAGGCCGAAACGCGCGGCGATCTTGTAGCCGACGAAGGGCCCGATGACGGCGCTGTCGCCGGTCGCCAGGATGTCGCCTCGTTGCTGGGACGCGTGGGCGTAGCGGAGCTCGGCACCCAGCTGCATCCCGTGATCGAACGAGCCGACGACGTAGTAGCGGCCCGACGCGCCCACCTCGACGGTCGTGACCCCCGAGGGGACGCCGACCCCCAGGATGCCGGCCACGCCGAGCTTGTCGAGCACCCGGCCCTCGCCGGTGACCTCGGCCGTGGCGAGGAACACGTGGACCGGCGAGAACGTGATGGAGACGTGCTTGTCGTAGGGCGGCTTGTCGCTCGCGGACGCGGTGTCGAGCAGGGCGAGGGCGAGCATGGGCGCTCCGGGCACTTACGGTAGCACGGGGGCGGATCGTGCCGTCGTTTCTGGGATGTCCGAGTAGAGTGGCCGCCCTTCGAGAGCCCCCCATGCGCGTCCTGCTCACCTTGTCCCTCGCCACCGTGCTGTTCACCGGCTGCCGCAAGGAGGAGGGCGACGTGAAGGACACGGATCCCGTCGTCACGCTCGCGGACGTGGACGGCGACGGGTTCGACGAGGAGTCCGACTGTGACGACGCGGACGCGGCCACGAACCCCGACGCCGCCGAGGTGTGCGACGGCGCGGACAACAACTGCGACGGCGCGGTGGACGAGGGGGTGGCCGAGGCGACCTGGTACGCGGACGCCGATGGCGACGGCTACGGCGACGAAGCGAGCGCCACCTCGGCGTGTGTCGCGCCGGCCGGCGCGGTGGCCGCGGCGGGGGACTGCGACGACACCGACGCGGCCTGGCACCCGGGCGTGGTGGAGGACGACTGCACCGATCCGAACGACTACAACTGCGACGGCTCGGTCGGCTACGCGGACGCCGATGGCGACGGGTTCGCCGCGTGCGCCGAGTGTGACGACACGGCCGCTGCCGTGAACCCCGCCGCCACCGAGGTGTGCAACGGCGCCGACGACGACTGCGACGGCGCGATCGACGACGCGGACGGGAGCGTCGATCTCGCGGGCGCCGCGACCTGGTACGTCGACGCGGACGCGGACGGCTACGGCGACGACGCCAGCGCCACGATCGCGTGCGAGGCGCCCGGCGGCGCGGTGGCCGCGGCGGGGGACTGCGACGACACCGACGCGGCCTGGCACCCGGGCGTGGTGGAGGACGACTGCACCGATCCGAACGACTACAACTGCGACGGCTCGGTCGGCTACGCGGACGCCGATGGCGACGGGTTCGCCGCGTGCGCCGAGTGTGACGACACGGCCGCTGCCGTGAACCCCGCCGCCACCGAGGTGTGCAACGGCGCCGACGACGACTGCGACGGCGCGGTCGACGACGCGGACAGGAGCCTGGACGCCTCGACCGCCGCCACCTGGTACGGCGATGGCGACGGCGACACGTACGGCGATCCCGACGCCACGGTGCTCGCCTGCCTCCAGCCCGCGGGCACCGTCGTGGACGCCACCGACTGCGACGATGGCCGCAGCGCAATCAACCCCGGCGCGACCGAGGTGTGCAACGGCACGGACGACGACTGCGACGGCGCGGTCGACGACGCGGACGGGAGCCTCGACGGCGCGACGCGGTCCAGCTGGTACAGCGACTCCGACGGCGACACATACGGCGATCCCGGCTCCGTCGCGGCGGCCTGTGTCGTGCCCGAGGGCTCCGTGGCCGACGCGTCCGACTGCGACGACACGGCCGCTGCCGTGAACCCCGGCGCTGCCGAGGTGTGCAACCGGGTGGACGACGACTGCGACGGCGCGGTCGACCCCGGCCTGCTCGGCGCGGGCGCGGAGTGTGCGGCGTCGTCGTGCGCGGACATCCTGGCCGCCGGCGCCTCGACGGGCGACGGCCCCTACTTCCTCGAGGGGGAGAGCGGCGCGGTGTTCGGCGCGGTGTGTGACATGACGACCGACGGCGGCGGGTGGACCCTCGTGGGCTCGATCGTCAACGACATCTTCACGACCGGCGCGCACATTCGCAGCTGGGGCACCTACGCGGCGTGGACCGACGCCACGACGTTCGGTAGCGCGGACGCTCGCCTGACCGCCGACTACAAGGGCGAGGCGTGGTCGGACATCCCCGGAGACGACGTGCTCGTCGTGACCGACGAGTACTCGTTCGCGTTCGCGAACGTGGTGGGCGGGCAGTCGTTCTCGGACCACGTGGCCGCCGAGTACACGAGCGACACCTGCAACACGAACTTCCTCGCCTCGGGCGCCGACTGGTTCGAAGGGATCACCGCCGCGCAGGCGAGCGCGTTCTCGTGGGTGGTCCGCCCGTGGGACAACAACGCGACGTGTTTCCCCATGGGCAACGAGAACGCGATCATCGGCGTACAGCTTACCGAGTGCTGCTGGACGCCGGGCATGGGCAACACCCCGTCCGGCTACCCCACCTGGGACGACTACGATCTGTCGCTCCTCCAGGCCGACCGCCTCGCCGTCGTGTCCTGTACGGCCGGCGAGTACCCGTGCAACGACAACGGCGTGCAGTTCACGAACGCGAGCAGCGGCTACACCTACGAGACCAAGGTGGTCTACGCCGAGACGTACGTGCGGTGACCTTCTGGGGCCTCGGTGGTATGCCGGGGCCTCGGCTACCGCTTGCGCGCCAGCGTGTGGCGATCGATGCCGAGCGCTCGCGCTGCCGCGGAGAGGTTGTCCGGATGGGCGGCCAGCGCGGCGGCGATCGCGCGGCGCTCGGCGCGCTCGACGGCTACGGCGAGCGGCTCCACGGCGCCTGCTTCCGCGGCGGGCAGCTCCGCGGCGTCGCCCCGGATCTCGGGGGCGAGATCGGCGATCCGGACGGTGGTGTCGCAGAAGACCGTCCACCGCAGGACCTCAGCGCGGAGCTCGCGCACGTTGCCGGGCCAGCGCCACGCGCGGAGCGCCGCCCAGGCCGACGGCGTGGGCGTGAGCGGACGCCCGCCGAGGAAGGTGGCGACGAGGCGCTCGAGATCGCCGGGGCGGTCGCGGAGCGGCGGCGCCTCGAGGGTGGCGCCGCGGAGGCGATACCAGAGATCCTCGCGGAAGGTGCCCGCCCGGACCATGGCGGGCAGGTCGCGGTGGGTGGCGGCGATCACGCGCACGTCGACCTTCACGGGGCGCTCGCCGCCGACGCGCCGGACCGCGCCCTCCTGGAGCACGCGGAGCAGCATGACCTGCACGCGGGGCGGCATCTCGCCCACCTCGTCGAGCAGGAGGGTGCCGCCGTGGGCCTGCTCGAACAGGCCGCGGCGCCGCCCCGCGGCGCCCGTGAACGCACCGCGCTCGTGTCCGAACAACTCGCTGGTGAGGACGCCCTCCTCGAAGGCGGCGCAGTTCTCGGCCACGTAGGGCCCCTTCGCACGCGGGCTCGCCTCGTGGATCGCGCGCGCCACGAGCTCCTTGCCGGTGCCGGTCTCGCCGTGGATGAGCACGGGCACGTCCGCCGCGGCGACCCGCGCGATGCGCGCCCGCAGCGCCACGATCGGGGGGCTCTCGCCCACGAGATCGCCCGCCACGCGCGCCTCGGCGCGGAGCCGGCCCACCTCGGCCCGGAGCGCGCGGATCTCGGGGAACCCCGCGAAGTCGAGGCGCACCTCCCGCACGGGGCTCGGGTGCGGGTCGGGCACGAACGCGGGCGGGACGACCTGGAGCATGCGCGCGCGGAGGATCTCGGCCTGCACGAGCAACACCCAGGTGGTCTGCGCCTGGGGTGTGCCGGCGGAGAGCAACACGTCGACCGCGAGGGGTGGGAGCGCGTCGAGCACCTCGGGGAGGGCGCCGAAGAGCGCGGCGTGGTCGGACGGGTCGCGGATGGGGACGACGACGAGCTCGACGCGCGGCCCGCGATCGCGCACCTCGGCCGCCAGGACCGCGGCGGCCTCGGCGCCGTCCAGCAGCGTGAGGATGCGCACCTCGGCGTAGGGGCCGGCGTGATCGAGCAGGCGCAGCACGGGGCCGATGTCGGCGGCGTCGCGCGGGCGGTGGTGGGGGAGCGGGCGCCCCAGCCCACGGTCGGACCAGGTCAGGAGGAGGCGCGGCGGGGGGGAGGACATGGGGGTGGATGATACATCGGTGATACATGATGCGTGGGGCGCCATGTGTCAGTGGGGTCGGGGCGCGAGACGCCTGGAGGGCGCGCGGCCGCGGCCGCGCGGTTCGGCACCCGGCGCGGGCGCCGCCGTGCCAACGGAGGCCGGAGGCCGACCCCGGCGGGGGACGACCCCGGCGCTCTGGCCGGGGGCGCGCACGGATCGGCCGCTATGCGACCTCGGCGGTCTCGAACTCCAGGCCCCCGCTCATCCCGAGCGCGACGTTGATGATGAGGCCGTAGAGCAGGCCGAACAGGAAGCCGACGACGCCGTAGAAGATGGGCACGAGGATGACGACGGCGAGCGCGACTACGACGCCCATGCCGAGGCTCGCTCCGCCGCCGAGCAGGGCGTTGTCGCCCCCGGAGCCGAGCGCGCCGGCCATGCCGAGCAGCGACATGATGAGGATGATGGCTGCGTAGAAGAGCGCGAAGACGAAGGACATGGCGGCCATGGACATCCCGAGCAGCTTGGCCAGGGAGAAGACGCCGATTCGCTTGAGGACCCGCATGGAGAATTCCGGTGTGGGACGGGGGTAACGTCGTGAGCGGATGGAGATGCACGGGGCGGGGTGAGGAAGAGGCGGAATTCCGGAGAGGCAGGAATGCAGGAAACAAGGAAAGCAGGAGTGAATACCAGGATTTTCGGGTCGCCGTTCCTGCCCTCCTCTCCGCCTGCTTGCCGCTTTCCGGCTTCGGAATTCCGGAGAAGCAGGAATGCAGGAAACAAGGAAGGCAGGAGTGATGAACCAGGATTCAGGTTTCGGAGGTGTGGAACATGGTGTACCGGTTGGTGCACGAGACACCACTGATACATGGTTGGTAGTGCGCCACGTGACGGGTCCACGCGGCTTTTGGCGGTGGCACGCCGCCTGCAACCATTGGGGGGTGCGGGAGGCGCGGATGCGCACGATCAACGAGAACACGGTGCTGTTGGACGGCCCCGGGGTGTGGATGGAGGGCTCGGCCCTGGAGCAGCTGGCGCGGGTGGCCGCGTTGCCGGGGTGCGCCGCGGCGGCCGGAATGCCGGACCTGCACGCGGGGGCGGGGCCGATCGGGGCGGCGTTTGCGTTCTCGGACGGGGCGCATCCGGCGCTGATCGGGGGGGACGCGGGCTGCGGCGTGCGAATGGTGGCGCTCCGGGGGGTGAAGGCCGGCGGCGACGCGCTGGAGCGGCGGGTGCGCGAGCACACGGAGGGGCCTGCGCTGCCCGGTGTGGACCTGGGCGAGCTACTGGCCGCGGTGTGGGCGCGCGGGCCGGGTGGGCTCGCCGGGGTGGCGGGCGTTCCGGACTCACTCGTGGAGCTTGCGGAGCGGGTGGACGATGTCGGAGGACCGCCGTCGGGTGCGGTGCCGGAGGACGCGTCGTTGGCCGAGCAGCTCGGCACCACGGGCGCGGGCAACCACTTCCTGGAGCTGGGGCAGGTGGAGCGGGTGGTCGATCGCGACGCGGCGGGGCGCGCGGGCCTGGCGGCGGGGGAGCTGGTGGTGCTCGCGCACTCGGGGTCGCGGGGCCTGGGCTACCACCTCGCGACGCGCTGGCCGCGCGAGGCGCACGAGACGCTCACGGGGGCGGGGCTCGCGGCGTGGCAGGGGGAGCTGGTCGGGGCGTGTCGGTTCGCGGCGGCGAACCGGCTGGTGCTGGCGTGGCGGATGTTGCTCGCGGTGGGGGCCGCCCGGCCCGGGAAGATCGCGGGGGCGCTCGACATCGTGCACAACACGGTCGAGACGGTGGACCATGGTGGGGCGCCCGCGTGGCTGCACCGCAAGGGGTGCGCGCCGGCGGGCGCGGGGCAGCTCACGGTGGTGCTCGGGAGCCGCGGCGCGCCGTCGTTCGTGATGGAGGGGCTGGGCTGCGAGGCGGCGCTCTCGTCGGTGGCGCACGGCGCGGGCCGGCGCATGACGCGGACGGAGGCGCGCGAGAAGGTGCGCGCGAAACACACCCGCGCGAGCCTGACGCGCACGACGCTGGGGAGCCGCGTGCTCTGCGACGACCCCGCGCTGCTCTACGAGGAGCACCCCGACGCGTACAAGCCGATCGTCCCCGTGGTGGACGCGCTGGAGGCCGCCGGGGCCGCGCGCCGGGTCGCCGAGGTGCGCCCGGTGATCACGGTGAAGTGGTGACCCGCCTGGTGGTGTCGTCCGGACGCGGTCCGGTCGAGGTGCGGCGGTTCGTCGCGTGGCTCGTGGCGGCGCTGAACGCGGGGCTCGACGGGCGGATCGTGGGGTGGGAGGGGGCCGAGGATGCCCCGACGTCCGTGATCGTAGAGGTGGCGGGGGACGCGGGGCCCTGGCTCGGCACGCACGTGCTGGTGGCGACGATGCGGGGGCGGGGCGCGCGGCGGCGGTGGTTCGCCTCGGTGCGGGCGGAGGCGTCGGTGATGCCGACGGTGGCGCTGGGGCGCGTGCGGATGACGGCTGCGCGCGCGGGCGGGCCCGGCGGGCAGAACGTGAACAAGCGGGCGACGGCGGTGCGGGCGGAGTCGGTAGAGCTCGGGATCGCGGTGCGCGTCTCCGAGACGCGGAGCCAGGCGCAGAACCGTCGGTTGGCGGAGGAGCGTCTGGTGGAGCGGGTGGTCGCAGCAAACGCGGTGCAGGTGGCGACGCGGCGGGCGGAGCGGCGGGAGGGCCATGGGCGGCTGGAGCGGGGGCGGGCGGTGATGGGGTGGGTGATCGGGGAGGGAGGGATCGTGCGCGAATAGATCGCGGCAGGCGCCCGGAGAGCGGCCGGCTGGGCTGGCCGGTTCGGCGCCTCGACGCCGGGAGGCGGCGACCGCGCCAACCGAGCGCGGAGCGCGGAGGGGCCCGACAGGCCGCGGGGTCCCGTGGCGCGCGTCCCCGCGCGTCATGGGCGCGGCCGTGTGCTGCCGCCGCGCCGCCCAGGCGCCGGGCCGCCCAGGGGCTAGCGAACGTTCAGAGGCCGATCACGACCTCACCTTCGACGTTCACGTAGCCGAAGCGCCCCGGCTTCCGCGCGTCGGGCACCACGCGGGCGAGCCCGTCGGCGAAGGCCTCCACGTGCGCGTAGATCGGCGGGATCACGACGGTTCCCGCGCGATCGATGAACCCGGAGTGGCCGGACGGCAGCGTGTAGACGGCGCGCCCGTGCGAGAAGCCGCCGGCGTGCTCGCGGCGCGCGGAGATGACGACGGCACCGTCGCGACCGAGGTAGGCCTTCTGGAGCGAGTCTGTCGGATCGGGCGCGCGTACGAGCCCCTCGGAGAACGAGGCGAGCGCGAGGTAGGGCAGCCCCCAACGAAACGCCTCGCGGCCCTCCCGGTCGACGAACGAGACGATGTCGTCGGCGTCCTGGACGCACGCGAGCCCGTCGGAGAACGGCGCCGCGGCCTTCCACCGCGGCGGCAGGGCCCAGGTTCCGGCGGCGTCGACGAAGCCCCACAGGCCCGTGTCCACGTCCGCGGCGGCCGCGAGGCCCTCGGTGAACGGGCACGCGCGCATCGTGAGGTCACGATCGTTGCGGGACCCCGCGAAGACCGCGGTGCCGACTCGCTCGCCGGCGCTGTCGACCAGCTCCAGGCCGGCGCCGGGCTCGCGCTCGACGAACGCGCGCCCGCCCGCGAGGGCCCCCACCTTGTACCAGTGCCCGCCGCCCGCGGAGGCGCCGTTCCGGTCGACGAAACCCCACCGCAGCACGCCCTTCGTCTTCACGGCGACCGCGGCGCGTCCCTCCGAGAAGGGGCGCGCGCTGTCCCACCGCGGCTCCACGATCCAGGCGCCGGTGTCGTCGATGAAGCCGGCCTTCTTCTTGTCGAGGGCCAGGGCGCGGCCGTCGACGAAGCGCGCGGTCCCGCCGATGGGGAGCGAGGTGAAGCGGGGCGCGATGACGACGGCGCCGCGGGCGTCGGCGTAGCCGTAGCGGAGGCCGTCGAAGATGGGGAACAGCGCCATGGCGAATCGTGCCATGGTTGCGTCGGCGCACCGTTTCTTTTGCCCGGAGGTCCCATGACCCGATCGCTCTTCCTCCTTGCCCTCCTCGCCGGCTGCCCCGCGTCCACCGAGCCGACCGTCACCACCCTCACCGACCAGGGCACCGCCTGCCTGAGCGACGCGGGCGAGATCGTGGTCACCTTCCCTGGCTGCATCTCGTCGAGCTGCGACACAGTGACCAGCGCCAGCTGCACCGCGGAGCTGGTCGACGGCGTGCTCGTGGTGCACGCCGAGGCGGTCATCGAGAGCCTGGGTGACGAGTGCACCGACGACTGCGGCATCGTCCAGGCCCGCTGCGCGGCGCCGATCATCGAGGACCCCGAGGGCGTGACGTTGTCCTACGCGGGGACCGAGACGCCGCTGGACGAGGGGTGCGTGGTGTTCTGAGGAACAGGGGCGGCTCACGCGCCCGGTGGACGGACCGTCGTCGCCCGCGCCTGCTCCGCAGGTGACGATGGAGCGGGGCGGCGGGCGCCCCGCGCGGACGGACGGCGCAGCCGTCGCGGAGGGGCCGGCGCGAGCGCTGCGAGCGCACCCGGCGGCAAGCCGGGCAGGCCTCGCAGCCCGCCCCCGGAGCCGAGCGCAAAGCGAGGCGTGAGGGGGGGCAGGTCGGCTGCGGGCGCGCGGCGGAGCCGCTTGGTCGGCCGGGCAAGGGGCATCGAAGGCGAAGGGTAGGCTCGCGTGCGCCCGGCCGGACCAGCCGCCGGAGGCGGCTGCCCTCCGCGCCCTTGGCGCGGGCGTGGTGGTGGACGTGGGTGGTGGGTGCGGGCGGTGGCGTTGGCGGCGGGCGCGGCGGCCGTGAGTCGGGGGTCTGGCTGTAAATCCGCGACTCGTGGCCGCTCGTGGCACCGCGCCGTTGCGCCCCCGACGCCGCCGGCCCAGATGCGCGTCATCCCGGGGGAGTTGAAGTATCAATGCCTATGCACTTCCCTCAGGCGCCCGTGCAGATCGGCAGGCCGTCGCTCCCGAGGTTTCCCGAGCCCACCGCCGACCCCCCAATCGCGGGCCGCCGCGGGGACCCGACCGCAGGGTCATGGGTCATGTCCCTATGAATGCACGCGGCACGGAGTCATGCCGGGTTGAATGCTCGGGTCCAGGCTGCGCCGCCCCCGGGCTGCCGAAAAAGCCCTTGGTTCCGTGGTAGCAGCAGTGGGAAGCCCTCACTTGACGGGAATGAACTGGATTTAGCGGCGTTCATGGTGGCATGACTCCGATTTAGCGGCGTTGAGGCGGGCATGACCCCGCCATCGATGCGCTCGTACTCAAGCGCTGAGCGAGGTGCATAGGTATTGAAGTATCTGGGCCCCGAGATGACGCCGTTTGGCCGCGCTGGCGTCATCTGGGAGGGGGGATTCGGGCATCTGGGGCCCGAGATGGCGGGCTGCTCCAAGATGGCGCGGCTGCAGGGGGCACCCGGACGGGGAGGTCGCGCCGAGGTCGCGCGTCGATAGCGCCGGCGTCTCTCGACTGCGGGGGGTATCGAACCATCGAGATGCCCAGCGCACCGGGCTCCGCGGCAGGCGACCGGACGGCGGCCGCGCAGCGGCCGGTCCCGGCCCCGCTCCGTCCTCGGAGCGGGGCCGGACCGAGCCCGGACGGGCGAGCCGGGAGGGGGCCGACGGCGGGCTCGGCCGCCGGGCCGCCCGCGTGCATTCGTCGGCTTGCGCCGCGGAGCCTCCACGCCTACGGCCAGTCCTCGCAGCGATCGAGGAGCATGCTGCAGGTTCGCAGGCGCATCGGCCTCCCTTCCAGGGCGTGGTCGCCCACCCGGCCCGCGAGGAGGTGCCACCGTCGGGCCTCGTCGGCGGGCGTGCTCTGCGGTCGCTGGAAGACGCCGAGGCCGTACCCTTCGCCCAAGCGCTCCAGGCGCACCATGGCGACGCCGTTGTCTCCGAACGCGCCCATCGTGAGCAGCGCCTCGCCCGTGGCCCGCGCCTGGGCGGGCGTGGCGCCACCGCGGTACTCGACGATGTGCCCGGTCTTCAGCGTGACCTGGCGGAACAGCGCGTCCGGTCCGAGGACCGTGAGCGGCACGATCAGCACCGCGACGAGCGAGACGAGGGCGAGGCCCACCGCGCTCACGACGCCCCGCGAGGGCGCCTGCCCCGCGCCGCCCAGGGCCGCCACCAGTCGGGAATTGAGCCGGGCGACCAGGACGCGCGCGGCCAGGGCGACCGCGATGGAGATGGCGTTCGCCGCGTGCGCGGGGAGCGAGGCGTCGAAGAACACCAGGAGCGAGGCGAGCGCCACGCCGATCAGCGCACACGCCCACGCCTCCCGCGGCCTTCCCGCCGCCCGGAAGTTGTACGCGGCCGCGAGCCCCGCAGCGCCGGTGCCCCCCACGAGCGCCGCCCCGAGCACCTGGTTGGGGGTGGGCGACCGGATGGCGGTTGTGCTCGGAGGGGGGGCGGGCGAGCGGGGGGCCCGTGGGCTCGGCGTCTCGACGGGTCTGGCTCTCCCCTGAGATCTGACATTCCGCAGGGCCTGACCCCTCCCCGAGGCTCGCATCCCCACGATCCGCTCCCGGCGCGGCTGAGGTTTGACATCCCGCAGGGTCAGACCCCCTCCGTTCCTGCGGTCGTCACGTTCGGTAGCCGGGGCCCGCGTCGGGAGGCTCCCGGCGGGATAACAGCCGCCCCCGATCAGGAGGCCCCATGTTCGTGCTCGCCGGTGGTCCTGCGCGCTCCTCCTTCCGCCTCGAGAAGGTGCTCGCCGCAGCCCGGAAGCTCGCGCCCGGCCTCACGGGGCTGCAGGCCGGCTGGCTGCACTTCGTCGATGCGGCGGAGCTGCCGACGGCCGCGGCGCGCGACGTGCTCGACCGCCTGCTCGACTACGAGATCGACGCCCCCGCGCTGCTCCCACACGTGGACGTGGTGGTGGTGCCGCGGCCCGGCACGATCTCGCCGTGGTCGACCAAGGCCACCGACATCGCCCGCGGCTGCGGCGTGGACGTGGGGCGGCTGGAGCGCGGCGTCGGCTGGGCGCTGCTCGGCACGGTCACGCCCGAGGAGCGGCTCGCGCTCCTGCCGCTGCTGCACGACCGGATGACGGAGGCGGTGCTCCCCTCGGTGGACGACGCCGACGTGTTGTTCCGGCGCGAGGCGCCGCGCCCGTTCGCGCGGGTGCCGCTGCTCGAAGGCGGGCGCGGGGCGCTCGAAGCCGCGGATCGTCGCCTCGGGTTGGCGCTCGCGTCGGACGAGATCGACTACCTCGTGGGGGCGTTCGGCGCGCTGGGGCGCGATCCCACCGACGTGGAGCTCATGATGTTCGCGCAGGCGAACAGCGAGCATTGCCGCCACAAGATCTTCAACGCGAGCTGGACGCTGGACGGCGCGGCGGTCGACCGCTCGTTGTTCAAGATGGTGCGCCACACCCACGCGTCCCACGAAGCGTCGGGGGCGCCCGGCAAGGTGCTCTCCGCGTACAGCGACAACGCCGCGGTGGTCGAGGGCTACGAGGTGGAGCGGTTCTTCGCCGATGCCGACGGTGTGTACCGCGCGCATGCCGAGGCCGCGCACCTGCTGATGAAGGTGGAGACGCACAACCACCCCACCGGCATCTCGCCCCACGCGGGCGCGGCCACCGGGGCGGGCGGCGAGATCCGCGACGAGGGCGCCACCGGGCGCGGCGCGCGGCCCCGGGCGGGCCTGACCGGGTTCACCGTGAGCGACCTGCGCCTGCCGGGCGCGGTGCGGCCATGGGAGTCGACCGTCGGCACGTCGCCGCGCATGGCGAGCGCGCTCGACATCATGATCGAGGGGCCGCTGGGCGGCGCCGCGTTCAACAACGAGTTCGGGCGGCCGAACCTGAACGGCTACTTCCGCACGTTCTGCCTCGCGGTCGACACGGACGCGGGCCGCGAGGTGCGCGGGTTCCACAAGCCGGTGATGGTGGCGGGCGGGTACGGAAACCTGCGCGACGGCCACGTCCTGAAGGAGCGGGTGCCCGAGGACGCCGCGATCGTCGTGCTTGGCGGGCCGGCGATGCTCATCGGGCTCGGCGGCGGCGCGGCGTCCAGCGTGGGAACCGGCGATCTCGCGCATGCGGACCTCGACTTCGCCAGCGTGCAGCGGGCCAACCCCGAGATGCAGCGCCGCGCCCAGGAGGTCATCGACCGTTGCTGGGCGATGGGCGACAAGAACCCGATCCGCTCGGTGCACGACGTGGGCGCGGGCGGGCTCTCCAACGCGCTCCCCGAGCTGGTGAACGACGCGGGCCGCGGCGCCCGCTTCGAGCTGCGCGACGTGCCGACCGACGAGCCGGGCCTCTCCCCGCTCGAGCTCTGGTGCAACGAGGCCCAGGAGCGCTACGTCCTGGCGATCGCGCCGGCCGACATCCCCACGTTCGCGGCGCTGTGCGAGCGCGAGCGCGCGGTGTGGGCGGTGGTCGGCACCGCCACGCCCGAGGGCTGGCTGCGCCTGGACGACAAGCTCCTCCACGCGCCGCCGATCGACCTCCCGCTCGATCTGCTGTTCGGCAAGCCGCCGAAAATGCATCGCGACGCGGTGCGCACCGGCCCCGCCCGGGACGCCGAGCTGGAGCCCGCGGGCGGCGCCGGCCGGGACGTGACCGAGGCGCTCTACCGCCTCCTCGCGCTGCCGACGGTGGCGAGCAAGGAGTTCCTCATCACCATCGGCGACCGCTCGGTGACCGGGACCGTCGTGCGCGACCAGATGGTCGGGCCGTGGCAGGTACCGGTGGCGGACGTGGCGGTCACGGCCACCGACTACGTGGGCTACCGCGGCGAGGCGATGGCGATGGGCGAGCGCCCCCCGGTCGCGTTGTTGGACGGCCCTGCGAGCGGGCGGCTGGCCGTCACCGAGGCGCTCACCAACCTGCTCGCAGCCGACGTCGGCGAGCTGTCCCGCGTGGTGCTGTCGGCCAACTGGATGTGCGCGGCCGGCCACCCCGGCGAGGACGGGCGGCTCGTCGACACGGTGCACGCCGTCGCGATGGAGCTCTGCCCGGCGCTCGGGATCGCGATCCCCGTCGGCAAGGACTCGATGTCGATGCGCGCGGCGTGGAAGGACGAGGCGGGCGACCACAAGGTCGTCTCCCCGCTCACGCTGGTGATCACGGCGTTCGCGCCCGTGCGGGACGTGCGCCGCACGCTCACGCCGCAGCTCCGCACCGACGTGCCGAGCGCGCTGGTGCACGTGGACCTGTCGGACTGGAAGGGGCGGCTCGGCGGCTCGGCGGCCAGCCAGGTGTACGGCGGGCTCGGCGGCGCGCCCGCGGACCTCGACGATCCGGCGCGGCTGATCGGGCTCTGGAACGTGGTCGGCGCGTGGCGCGACCGCATCCTCGCGTGGCACGACGTGTCCGACGGCGGGCTCGCCATCACGCTCGTGGAGATGATGTTCGCCGGGCACTGTGGCGTGGACGTGCGCATCGGCGACGGCTTCCGCGATCTGTTCGCCGAGGAGCCGGGCGGTGTCATCCAGGTGGCGGCGGCCGACGTGGACGCGTTGTTGATCGATCTGGCGGCCTACGGGGTGCCCGCCCGCCACATCGGCGGCGTCGCGACCGACGATCACCTGACCGTGCGCGATCCCGACGGGGTGCTGATCCGCGAGGATCGCGTGGCGCTGCACCGCGCGTGGAGCGAGACCTCGTGGCGCATCCAGACGCTGCGCGACGACCCGACGTGTGCGCTCGAGGCGTACGACGCGCTGCTCGACCGCGACGATCCGGGGCTCTCGGCGACGCTCACGTTCGATCCGGCCGCGGACATCGCGGCGCCGTACCTCGCCAAATCGTCCCACGGGCGGGGGGCGCGTCCGCGCGTCGCCATCCTCCGCGAGCAGGGTGTGAACGGGCACGTGGAGATGGCCGCGGCGTTCCACCGCGCGGGCTTCGAGCCGGTAGACGTGCACATGTCCGACATCCTCGGCGGGCGCGACGATCTGACGGCCTACCGGGGGCTGGCCGCGTGCGGCGGCTTCTCCTACGGCGACGTGCTCGGCGCCGGCGGCGGCTGGGCCAAGAACATCCTGTTCCACGCGCGCACCCGCGCCCTGTTCGCGGCGTTCTTCGAGCGGCGCGACACGTTCTCGCTCGGCGTGTGCAACGGATGCCAGATGATGTCGCAGCTTCGTGAGTTGGTTCCCGGGGCCGAGGGCTGGCCGCGCTTCGTGAAGAACCGCTCCGAGCAGTTCGAGGCGCGCGTGGCGATGTTGCGCATCGAGGCGAGCCCCAGCCTGTTCTTCACCGGCATGGAGGGGAGCCACATCCCCGTCGCGGTGGCGCACGGCGAGGGGCGCGCGCTCTACGCCGAGGGGCAGACCGGGATCGTGTCGGCGCGGTTCGTCGACCGTCGCGGCGAGGTCACCTCGCGTTACCCCCAGAACCCCAACGGCTCGCCCGACGGCATCACCGCGGTCACGACGACCGACGGCCGCGCGACCCTGCTCATGCCGCACCCGGAGCGCGTGTTCCGCACGGTCACCAACTCGTGGCACCCCCCGGGGTGGGGCGAGGACGGGCCGTGGATGCGGATGTTCCGGAATGCGCGGGTTTGGGTGGGGTAGGGTTTCGGGGGGTTGGGTCTGGGCGCCCCCCGCCCGCAGGGCCGGGCGGGTCGGGCTCCTGCGGGCGCGCCCTGGCGGGCTTGGTCGGCCGGTCGCCCGGCCGGACCGGCCGGCGGAGCCGGCCGCCCTTCGGAGCCCTGGCGCGGGGCGGGTTTTGTCCGTGGGGCGGACGAAGTC
This sequence comes from Myxococcota bacterium, assembly GCA_040386535.1. GTDB lineage: Bacteria > Myxococcota_A > UBA796 > UBA796 > SXON01 > CAJBVW01. The sequence continues at coordinate 28,799 of JAZKFH010000061.1, forward strand.
GGGGGACCTGTCGGACAGGGGGGCGGGTTTCGTCCGTGGGGCGGACGAAGTCGGGGGACCTGTCGGGCAGGGGGGCGGGTTGGGTGTGATCCACTTCAGTCGGCCGGCCAGCGCCAATCCCGCGCCGCGGACCAGAGTCGAGAGATGCTCGGTGATCGGCCGACCCCGGTCCTCCCAGGCGGACCGCAGTCGAGAGATGCTCGGTCATCGGCCGACTGCGG
>JAZKFH010000062.1:0-13012 GCA_040386535.1 Myxococcota bacterium
GACCGCGGTCCGCCTGGGAGGACCGCAGTCGGCCGATGACCGAGCATCTCTCGACTCCGGTCCGCGGTGCGGGCTTGGCGCTGGCTGGCCGACTGAAGTGGATCACGCCCAGCGCCGAGATGACGCCTTCGGGGCCGCGTCACCTTGGGGGGTAGATACGGTATCTGGGGGCCGAGATGACGCGCTCCGCGGCCAAGTGCGCCCCTCGAGGGGAAGAGGGCCGACACCCCAGGGCTCCCCCCCCGGGCCACGAACGGCGCTACCTCCCACAACTCTCACACCCTCGTCCGGGCCGCGGTCGGCGCCGCGTCCCGGCCGACGATCAGACCACCGTTCGCGCGCCGGGCACCGCGGCCTCGTCGGTCGCCCAAACGACACTCCTACTTCTCGTTCCCCCACACCTCGGCCACCCGCAGGTCCCGCCCACAGCCCATCCGGTAGGACGTGTACCGGCCGGGGCTCTTGTCGTGGAAGTCCTGGTGGTAGTTCTCGGCCGCCCAGAACGTGTCGAGCGGCAGGATCGGCGTCACGATCGCGCTGGCGAGCACCTTGCGGGAATCGAGCGCCGCCTTGCTCGCGAACGCGGCCTTCTTCTGCGCCTCGTCGGCGGTGTACACGGCGCTCTCGTAGGAGTCGCCGCGGTCGCAGAATTGGCCGCCCACGTCCAACGGATCGATGTGATGCCAGAAATAATCGAGGACCTGGTCGTAGCTGAGCTTCGAGGTGTCGTACACCACGCGCACCACCTCCTTGTGGCCCGAGGTCTCCGAGGTCACGTCCCCGTAGGTCGGGTTCTTCACGTGGCCGCCGGCATAGCCGGAGGTGGTGTGGACGATGCCGTCGAGCTTGTCGAAGTCCGACTCCAGGCACCAGAAGCACCCGCCGGCGAACACCGCCACCGCTTGCCCCGGCCCGGCCTTGGGGATCGCGGCGGGGGCCTTCTCGGGGTCGGCGGCCTTGGAGCCCGCGCCGCCCGGCGCGGCGTCCACGGTGCAGGCGAACAGGAAGAGCAGGATGGACATCGCGGCTGACCTCGTGGGCAATCTACGCGGTGCGGGGCGGGGAGGATCACCGGCGCGCCGTCACGAAGCGTCGCGGCCGCGGGGTACGATGCCGCCATGACGCCCGACCAGCTCCAGAACATGGCCCAGACCCTCGCCTCCGGCCGCCGCATCGCGGCCCCCTCCACCGAGCACGTGTCGCTCGGCACCGGCCTGCGGCTCGTGTTCTTCCTCGCGATCTGGGGCGGCGCCACGCTCCTCGGGTTCCTGTTCGGCGGCCTCTTCGGCAATCTCGGCGGCGGGTTGACCGGCGCCGTCGTCGTCGGCGGGATCGGCTTCCTCGTGGGCGCCTACGTCAGCCGCATCGTCCGCATCGCGGCGCAGTGGGAGCGCGCCGTCGTCCTGCGCCTCGGCAAGTTCCACAAGCTCTCCGGGCCCGGTGTCATCTTCGTGTTCCCGGTGTTCGACAACGTGCGCTTCGTCGACACGCGGCTGCTCACGCTCGACATCCCGCACCAACAGGTCATCACCAAGGACAACGTGCCCGTCATGGTCGACGGCGTGTTGTTCTTCCAGGTCAACGATCCCGAGCGCGCCGTCATCTCCGTGCAGGACTACCGCTACGCCATCAGCCAGTACGCGCAGGCCAGCCTCCGCGATGTCATCGGCAGCATGTCGCTCGACGCGCTGCTCTCCGAGCGCGACGAGATCCAGCAGCGCATCGGCGAGGCGGTCGAGGTGCGCGCCAAGGCGTGGGGCATCCACATCGACAGCATCCGCCTGCTCGACATCAACATGCCCGAGGATCTCAAGCGAATGATGTCGCGGCAGGCCTCGGCCGAGCGCGAGAAGCGCGCCACCATCACCAAGGCCGAGGGCGACCGCGAGGCCGCCGTGAACCTCGCGCACGCGGCGGGCACGATGGCGGCGAGCCCCGGCGCCATGCAGCTGCGCACGCTCCAGTCGCTCGACGCGCTGGGCTCCTCCGTGTCCAACACCGTGGTCCTGGCGGTTCCGATCGAGGTGCTCGAGCTCGCCAAGTCGCTCGGGATGCGCGCGGACGCGGCGGCGGCGAAGCCGGTGACGCCGACGGTGGTGCCCGAAACAACTGCTTGACGGTGGCGTAATTTCCCGGGTAGCGATGCCCGCAACCGTACCCGGAGCCCACCCTGCTGTTTCTCCTCACCCTCCTCGGCTGCCCCGCCGCGCCCGAATCCGTCACGCTCGACGTGTCGCTGTTCGATTGCGCCGGCCTCTGCTGGAACGACGGCACCCTCGAGCTGCCCGCGGAGCACTGGGCCGGGTGGGCGGCGGGCGAAGCGTGTGACGACGCCGGCCTGTACCTCACGTACGGAGACGAGTGCGTCGAGACGCGGCAGATCTGTGAGTCGACCTGGGCCGACGATCCCGCGGTCGGAGACGCCTCGGGCTGCTGCGGCGGGGGCCTCGACATCGAGACGATCAGCGGGGCGCCCAGCTGCGCGGATGCGTCGCGGTAGGTTTTTTCAGTCGCCTGTCGATCTCGGCGCCCCCCGAACGTCAGGGTACGAACGCAGCGAGCGTTCGCCACCCCGACGGAGACCCCATGCAGTACATGATCCTGATCTACGGCAACGAGACCGACGCGCCCTGCCCCACCTCCGAGGAGGAGGGCCTCGCGATGATGAAGCCGTGGATGGACTACACCGACGCGATGAAGGAGGCCGGCGTCCTCGTGAGCGGCGAGGCGCTTCAGCCCACCCCCACGGCCACGACCGTGCGCGTGCGCGGCGGCGAGACGATGCACACGGACGGCCCCTTCGCCGAGACCAAGGAGCAGCTCGGCGGGTACTACCTCATCGAGTGCGCCGACCTCGACGAGGCGCTCAAGTGGGCCGCGCGGTGCCCCGGCGCCATCGACGGCGCGTGCGAGGTCCGCCCGGTCGTCAAGTTCGATTGAGGTGCGCCCGCGGGCGGTAGGCTGAACCCATGACCACCCGCGAGCTCGTCGCCATCACCTTCCGCCGGGAGCACGGCCGCGTCCTGGCCGCGCTCCTGCGCACCCTGCGCGACGTCGAGCTCGCGGAGGACGCGCTGCAGGACGCGCTGATCGCGGCGCTCGACCGGTGGCCCACCCACGGCGTTCCCCGCAGCCCCACCGCCTGGATCACCACGGTGGCGCGTCGCAAGGCGCTCGACCGCCTGCGCCATCGGCAGCGCTGGGAGGCCGGCGCCGACGACGTACGCGCCGCCACCGAGCTCACCCGCCTCGTCCACGCCGAGCCGCGCGAGATCCCCGACGAGCGGCTCGAGCTCCTCTTCACCTGCTGCCACCCCGCGCTCGCGATGGAGGCGCGCGTGGCGCTCACGCTGAGCGCCGTCTGCGGCTTCACCACGGACGAGCTCGCCAGCGCCTTTCTCGTCCAGGGCCCCACGATGGCGCAGCGGCTGGTCCGCGCCAAGCGCAAGATCCGCGACGCCGGCGTGCCCTACCGCGTCCCCGGTCCGGACGAGCTCCCCGAGCGCCTCTCGGGCGTGCTCGCCGTCGTCTATCTCGTGTTCAACGAGGGCTACTTCGCCACCGCGGGCGGCGGCCTGCTCCGCACCGAGCTCTGCGAGGAGGCGCTGCACCTCGCGACCGTCCTCGCGCGGCTCCTCCCCGACGAGCCCGAGGTGCTCGGCCTGCTGGCGCTGCTCCGCCTTCAGCACGCCCGCCGGGCCGCCCGCACCGACGCGGAAGGGGAGCTCGTGCTCCTCGACGCGCAGGATCGCACGCGCTGGGACGCCGCCGCCATCGCCGAGGGGCTCGAAGTGCTCGAACGCGCCGCCGCCCTCCGGCACACCGGGCCCTACCAGCTGCAGGCCGCGATCGCCGCGGTGCACGCCCGCGCCGCGACCGCCGATCAGACCTGCTGGTGGGCGATCGTGCGGCTCTACGATGGGCTCCTGGCGCTGACGCCCTCGCCGGTCGTGGCGCTCAACCGCGCCGTCGCGGTGGCGATGGCCGAGGGCCCCGCGCGGGGCCTGGTCCTGCTCGACGAGCTGGACACGCTCGGGGACTACCACCTCTGGCACGCGGCCCGGGCCGACCTCCTCCGCAGGCTCGGGCGGCGCGAGGAGGCCGAAGCAGCCTACGTCGCCGCGGCGCAGCACACCACGAACGAGGCCGAGCGCCGGTTCTTGGGCCGTCGTCTTGCGGAGGTGCGCGCGGCCTCGGGATGAGGGGGGGCGGGGTGAGGCTGGGCGGGGTGAGGGTGGGCGCCCGAGGCCCCCCTCCGCGGTCGCCCTTCGGGCTCCGTCCGCCCGAGGCGGGCGGGACCGCCGGGCGCGGCGCCCGGCGCGCTCCGGTCGGCCGGGCGCGGGGCACGAGCCGCGAGCGGAGGGCCACCCCTACAGCCGGCCATCCGGGAAGGCGTACCTCGGGTACGTCGAGCGGATGGCCGGCGAGGAGGTGGGCATACGCCGCGGATCGGGACCCGCAGCAGGACCGCAATGCACTACGGGCTCCGAGGGTCGGCCGGGCGCGGGGGGGGCTCGGACGGCGGCTCCGAGGCGTCACCCACCCAACGGTCACACCCAACTGTCCACCGGGCGTGGCGGCGCCGCTCGGGGCGCCGGGAACCGCGCCCAACGTTGGTTGCCCAAGGCCCACACTGCTGGGCCGTCGCCGCGCCGAGTCTCACAACTCGGGACCTGCCCGTCAGGTGGCGAGTTGCTGGACGCCCCGTCTCACAACTCGGGACCTGCCCGTCAGGTGGCGAGTTGCTGGACGCCCCGTCTCACAACTCGGGACCTGCCCGTCAGGTGGCGAGTTGCTGGACGCCCCCAAGGGCCGCCCGCCCCCTCTCACCCCCTCCGCGCCTCGACCTCGCCCCCCGGCCCGCTGAACCGCACCGCGACTGTCTTTCCGGTGGCGTCCCGCACGAACGTCGCGCGGACCGCCCGGCCCGTGAACAGGTCGTACGCGGCGAGCACGTCGGCGGACTCGGGCGCGAACACGGTCTCGCCGGCGCGGCCGAGATCCGCGTCGATCGCCATGATCTTTCCCCCGATCCACCCGTACGCGCCGATGTCGGACCCGCGCTCGAAGCGCAGCCGGAAATACGTCCGCGCGCTCCGGGGCGAGACCACCGCGGTGCCGAGCACGTCGGTGCCCTGGTAGGGGCCCAGGCGGCCGGACAACTCGTCGATCGCCGCGTCGAACTCGGCTTGCATCCCCGCGAACGGCAGGCTCGCATGCAGGTTGGTTTGCATCGGGGCGTAGTCCTTGCGCGCCGTCGCGTCGGCCACGACGGCGGTGGTCGCGGAGAGCTCAGCGGCGAGGCCCTCGTCGGCGGCCGCGCCCGCCAGCAGCGCGATGCCGGCCTGCGAGTCGGCGCTGATCTGGGCGCGCGCACCCTCGACGCGCACCTCCACGTGCCCGCCCGACGGGAGCGTGTAGGTGCCCGCATGCCCGACGAGCGCGGCGGCATCGACGTCCTGGACGGACGGCGGCTCGGGGTGCGGGTCGCCGCCGAGCAGCAGGCTCACGTTGTTCACCACCGCGTCGCGGTAGCCGGGGCCCGACGGCCGCCCGTTGGATTCGAAGATGAGCACCATGTCACGCTCGATGTAGATGCGACAGTCGGCGTTGTACCCACCGAGATCTCCGGCGTGCCCCACGATGGTCCCCTTGGGTGTGTCGATCACGTTCCATCCGTACCCATGTGACACGTTCGGCTGCGCCATCGGAATGTGGGCCGTCCACAACTTCTCCCGGGCGGAGGCGGGCAACACGGTGTCCTTGCGCAGCGCCTGCACCCACTTCCACAGGTCGCCCGGCGTGGTGATGACCGTCCCCGCACCGACCCCGCGGTCCATGCGTCCGAACTCGCGCATCGGCCCCTCGTCGAAGCTTCCGGAATAGCTGTGGGTGGGGGCGGCGTCCCAACGCGGCTCGCCCATGAAGCCCGTTGCGGTCATCCCGGCGGGCGCGAACAGCTCCTCCGCCACGTATTGTTCGAACGTGCGGCCGGAGGCGGCCTCGATCACGCCGGCCAGCAGCGAATAGCCGGGGCTCGAGTAGCTGTACCGGGCGCCCGGCGCGAACTCCAGGGGCAAGCGGAGCATCTCGGCGAACATCTCGGTCCGCGGCGCCTCGCCCATCATGTCCTGGTCGGTCAGGTAGGGCAGGCCCGACGCGTGCATCAGCACCTGGGCGACCGTGATGCCACGTTTGTCCGCCGGCGCGTCTGGAAAGAAACGTTCCAGGCGATCATCGACCGAGAGCTTGCCTTGCGATTCGAGCTTCACCACCGCGGCCGCGGTGAACTGCTTCGACAGGCTGCCGATCACGAACGGTGTGTCGACCCCGATCGGCACGGCGGCGGCACGGTCCGCGAGCCCGTACCCCTTCTGAAGCACGACCTCGTCCCCCAACGCGACGAGCATGGACCCCGCCATCCCGTACGCCTCCAGGCGCCGCAGGTAGTCGTCCACCAGCGGCCCGGCCTCCCCGCGCACGATCGGAGCTGCGGCTGCGACAACGGGCTGCGTGGGCGCATTGTTCCGGGGCGTGTGTGGCGCGCACGCCGCGAGGGCCAGGAACAGGACGAGGGGGATGCGCACGGATGCTCCTGGCGGGGGCTTTACACGCGGCAGGGGCGGGTTGGGTTCCCTCGGGCGCCCAAGGCCCCCCTGCGCGGTCGCCCTTCGGGCTCCGTCCGCCCGAGGCGGGCGGGACCGCCGGTCGCGACGCCCGGCGCGCTGCGGTCGGCCGGGCGCTGCGCGTCGTGACCCGTGAGGCGTGTGTTTGACCCTGGCGGCCACGCGGGCACCCCCTTTCGGCAAAGGTCCCCCGACCTTGGCCGCGTGGCGGCCATCCGGGCACCCCCTTTCGGCAAAGGTCCCCCGACCTTGTCCGCGTGGTGGCCATCCGGGCACCCCCTTTCGGCAAAGGTCCCCCGACCTTGGCCGCGTGGTGGCCAATTGCAGCAGACCGCTGCCAAGTTGCGCTGGTTCTACAACGTGACCGAGGGGCGCCCCAATTCGTCACGCCCCAACCACTCCAACACGGACCGGTTGAATTCCTCCGCGGCCTCCACCGTGACCCAGTGGCCCGTGTCGCACCCGACCACGCGGTTCGCCGGGCGCTTCGCCAGGGTGTCCGCCCACTCCGCGGCGATGAGTTGCAGGGGCTTGCGCCGGCCGTACGCGAAGTACACCGGGCACGTGGGCGCGAAACGTTTGAGCCGCCAATAGAAGCCGTGCCCGCCGGTGAGTTGATTGAAGTAGGGGTCCATGCCGGCGTGGACGAGCGCGCGTTGGTCCGCCGGGGAACGCAACACGCGGGCCATGGCGCGGGTCATCGCGCCGCCCGCGCGGCCGCCCGGCGCGCTGCGGTCGGCCGGGCGCGGTAGGACATCAAGCCCCCGCCCACGCCAACCCATACGGCAGCCCCCCCTCCAGCCCCCCATGCCACGCCAGGACGCCCTTCGGGCCCACCACCAACAAACGGTGGGCCTCGTGGCGCTCGGGCCATTCCATCGTGTCGAGTTGGGTCTCGAGCACGTGGGGTGGCACCGCCGTGTCGCGCGCGCGGTTGCGGCGCGCCCAGCCGGCGGGGTCGTCGGCGAAGGCCACGATCGTGACGAGGGCGCCGTAGTCGAAGCCGAGCCGGAGGATCGGCGCGCGGAAGTCGCGGCGGAGCGACGTGGCGTCCCACACGACGCGGCGATCCGCGCGGAGCGAGACCCGGAGCAACTCGCGCGCGGCCTGCCGGACCTGCCCGTTGAGGGACTGGTCGGATTGTTCGCCAGCGAGCCCGTCCCGCAACGCGTCGAGCGAGACGACGTCGTGCCGCCACGGCTCCCGGCCCAGCACCGTGTGCGCGAACGTGGTCTTGCCCGCGCCGCTCGGCCCGACGAGCACCACCAGCTCGGGGAGCCGCTCGGTGGCCGCGTGGCCGAGCCAGAGGGCGGCGTCGGGGGTGCGCCACCGGCCCTCCTCGGCGCCGCGGATCGCCTCCCCGAAGGCACGATCGCGCGCGGCCTCGGGGAGGTGCCCGAACGCGTCGGCGTAGAAGGCCCGCCACGCGGGCTCCCAGTCGCGAACGCCGAGCTCCTCGGCGTTCATGCGGAACAGCTCGATGTCCTCGACCAGGGCGGGGCGGTCCTGACACGTGCGGCCGCGCATGTCCGCGAGCTCGACACGGGCGAGCCGATCGGGGTCCACCCCGCGGGCGACACGCCGCCACACGCCCTCGGGGTGGTCCCGCTTCACGAGCAACCGCGGCTCGTGGTGGGAGCCGACGATGCCCAGCACCTCCTCGACGGCCGCGTAGGGGAGCCCCCACCCGAGCAGGCGCGGCGCGAGCCACGACCGGCCCCGCGCCTCGTGGCCACGGGCCACGACCCGCATCCGACCCAACACCTCGGCGTCGCGTGTGGAGAGCGGCTTGGCGATGTCGTGGAGCAGGGCGCCGAGCACGAGCAGGAGCCGCTCGTCGCCCGACACGGGGTGCCGCGCCAGGTCGGCGTAGAGCTCGTCGAGCACCATGCCGGTGTGGACGCGCACGTCCCCCTCCGCGTGCCAACCCGGGTCCTGGCGCGTGTCGGCGAAGGCGTGGAGCAGCGGCAGATCGTCGCCGAGCGCGTCGATGCAGGCGTCGATGTCGAGGGTGCCGCCGCCACGGACGGCGGCGATCCAAGCCTGCGGAGTCATCTGGCACCTCGGAGGCCGTTCGGCACGACCGGACGGGAGAGCCAATGGGCGTCGGTGGTGACATGCCCGTTGCGCACCCACTTGGCGACGGACACGCCGAAGTCCGCGTGGGCGAACGGGTCGGCGAGGCGCACCACGACGCCCTCCTGGCGGGTCGCATCGAGGGACGTGGTGAGCCGGCGCACGCCCTTTTCGTCCCACACCCCTCGCCACAGTACGGGGACGGTTGGCACGTCGAGGAGCGCGGCCCATTCGACGGTGGCATCCCAAGCGAGGCAGGTGTTGGTCTCGTCCCACACCGAGAAGAGCAGGAACCACGCGTCGAGATCCGTGTAGGCGAGCGAGTGCACGGCCTGCAGGTTCTCGCCGCAGAGCCGCCACCCGTCCGGCAGGGAGGCGCCGATGCGCGCCTGGAGCTGCTTGACGGCGGTGCGGGAGGGGTGATGGGCGGAGTCGAGCGAGCGGGCGTGGACATGGTCGGCGTAGAGCGAGGTGTTCTCGCCGTCCATCTTCTCGGTCACGACGACTTCACGCCCGACGAACGCGGAGACGTCGAGCAGATACACGTCGTCCGCGGCGGCGCCGGGCGACCACGGGAGGTGCGGTGTACGGGGGTACTTGTGGCGGGACATGGGGCATTCCGGCGGTCGTGGTGACCGCGTGGGCGGGTTCCGAAGGTACACGTGTCCCCACCGCGGGCCGACGCTGTTCGATCAGCGTGGTGCCGGAAGGGGGAGGGAGTGGCCAGGGAACGTCGCTACATCAGGGTGCCGCGGGAGAACTAATCGCGCGGGGCGGGGGGGCGCAAGGGCCCCCACGATCACCCCCCCGACCACTCCAACACAGACCGGTTGAATTCCTCCGCGGCCTCGACCGTCACCCAGTGGCCGGTGTCATACCCGACCACGCGGTTCCCCGGGCGCTTCGCCAGGGCGTCCGCCCACTCGGGGGCGAAGAATTGCAGGGGCTTGCGCCGGCCGTAGGCGAAGTAGACCGGGCACGTGGGCTCGAATCGCGCGAGCCGCCAATAGGAGCCGTGCCGGCCGGTCAATTGGATGAAGTACGGGTAGTCCATGCCGGCGTGGACGAGCGCGCGTTGGTCCGCCGGGGAACGCAACACGCGGGCCATGGCGCGGGTCATCGTGTCGCCCGCGCGGCCGCCCACCACCCACGCCGCCGCGAGCACGGATTGGTAGGCGCCGACCAGGAAGAGCTCGCGGGGCCCCCAGCTGCCCATGAGCGTCCGGGGATCGCCGATGTCGACCATCACGACGCGGCTGACCCGGTCGGGGTGCGCCGCGTAGAATTGGGTGCCGAAGACACAGCCCCAATCGTGGAGCATCAGGATCACGGGCCAGTCGGGGCTCACCTGGTCGACGATGTCACGGAGGAGCGCCACGATCTCGTCGAGGGAGTGGGCGGCGCGCGAGGAGCCCGGCTCGAAGCCGGGCAAGCTGAACCGGACGCAGCGGTAGCGGTCCCGGAACGCGGCGACCTGCGGCTCCCACATGCGCCAGGTGTCGGGCCAGCCGTGCACCATCACGATGGTGGTGTCGCCGGTGCCCTCGACGTGGACGTTGACGCCGTCGATCGTGGACATGGCCGGTGCTCCGCGGAGAAGGAGGCTTATCGCGCGGGCGGGGCGGCGTGGCCGGGCGAGAGAGCGCGCGGGACTGCAAGGGACTGCAAGGGGCACCGGGGTTCACCCCCACAACGTAGTCCCCAGGCTCGTTGCAGCGACATGGGTACGGCCGATCCCCCTCCGTTTTCGAGGGTCCATTTGGCCGATGTGCGGCGGGTGGCCCGGGACGCGCGTATGGTCCCGCCCCGCCGAGGTTCCCGATGTCCCTGCCCGCCCCGTTCGTCCGCCGCATATTCTCGACCACGCTGCTCGTGCTCTCCGGATGCGGCCTGCCCGGCCGCGACACGGCGCCCCAGGACTCGGCCCCTGCCGACCCGTGGACCGACGAGATCTCCGCCCGCATCCGCGACGCCGCGCACGCCTTCGTGGCCGATGGCGACACGTTCACGGCCGAGTCGCCGGGGCACGGCATCAGCGGGCGCTTCGACGGCGCGGGCGCGCTCCTCCAGCGTGAGGACGAGGGGATCGCGGTGCGCTCCACGCGCTGGGGCCGCGCCAACGCGATGGAGCGCATCTCCGCGGCGCCGCCGCAGCTCGGCGCGTGCGTCGCCGGGCGGGAGGATCCCGAGGGCAACTGCATCCCGCGCCTCGAGTACGCCGACGCGGGCCTGACCGAGTGGTGGACGGCCACGGAGGACGGCTTCGAGCAGGGCTGGACGCTCGACGCGCCGCCCGCGGGGGCGGGCGCCGTGGCGATCGACGTTGGCGTCGACGGCGCCACCGTGACCGTGGGCGACGGCGAAGTGTGGCTGCACGGCGACGGCGGCGAGCTGTGGATCGTGTCCGGCCTGGTGGCGTGGGACGCCGATGGGACGCCGCTCGACGCGCGGTTCGAGTTGGCGGAGGGCGGGCTGCGGGTCACGGTGGACGACGCGGGCGCGCGGTATCCGATCGAGATCGATCCGGTTTACTCGACGGCGAGCACGACGATGACGGGGTCGGCGGGGAGCTCCTTCGGCTGGTCGGTGTCGGGCGCGGGGGACGTGAATGGGGATGGCTACGACGACGTGATCGTGGGGGCGTACGTCCACGGCTCGGGCGCCGGCCAAGCGTACGTGTACCTCGGATCCGCGGAAGGAATCTCGACCACGGCGAGCACCACGCTGACCGGCGAGGCCACGCGCAACTACTTCGGGTTCTCGGTGTCGGGCGCGGGCGACGTGAACGGAGACGGCTACGACGACGTGATCGTGGGGGCATCCGGGTACAGCTCGGACCTCGGCCGGGCGTACGTGTTCGAGGGCTCGGCCACGGGAGTCGCCTCGGGGAGCGCCACCACGGCGGACGCCACGTTGACCGGCGAGGCCAGACCCAACTCCTTCGGGATCTCGGTGTCGGGCGCGGGCGACGTGAACGGAGACGGCTACGACGATGTGATCGTGGGGGCGGACTATTACAGCTCGTCCACCGGGCGGGCGTACGTGTTCGAGGGCTCCGCCACGGGGGTGGCGACGGGGATCGCGACCACAGCGGACACTGCGCTCACCGGCGGGGCCATGTTCGACAACTTCGCCTACTCGGTGTCGGGCGCGGGCGACGTGGACGGAGATGGCTACGACGACGTGATCGTGGGGGCGTATCAGTACAGCCTGGGCACCGGTCGGGCCTACGTTTTCCAGGGCTCGGCCACGGGGGTGGCGTCGCGGAGCACGACCACGGCGGACACCACGCTGACCGGCGAGGCCCGTTCTTACTACTTCGGGCGGACGGTATCGGGCGCCGGAGACGTGAACGGAGACGGGTACGACGACGTGATCGTGGGGGAGCCCTTTCACGGCTCGGGCGCCGGTCGGGCGTCCGTGTTCGCAGGCTCGGCCACGGGCGTAGCGACAGCGCTCTCGACCGCGGCGAGCACCACGCTTACCGGCGAGACCGCTTCAGACAACTTTGGGCTTTCGGTGTCGGGCGCGGGAGACGTGAACGGAGACGGCTACGACGACGTGATCGTGGGGGCGTACTATCACAACTCGGGCACGGGCCGGGCGTACGTGTTCGGGGGCTCGGGCACGGGGCTCGCGACCACCGCGGACACCACGCTGAACGGCGTGGACGCGTACGCCTACTTCGGGTGCTCGGTGTCCGGCGCGGGAGACGTGAACGGCGACGGCTACGACGACGTGATCGTGGGGGCGTGGGCGCACAGCTCGGGCACCGGCCGGGTGTACGTGCACCACGGGTACGAAGACGCCGACGGCGACGGCTACGTCGCGACGAACGACTGCGACGACACCGACGCCTCGGTCACCGTGGAAAGCACGTTCTACGCGGATGCGGACGGCGATAGCTACGGCAGCGCTGCCACGAGTGTCTCCGCGTGCGAGGCGCCGACCGGCTACGTCGTCGACACGACGGATTGCGACGACGCGGTCGCCGCGATCAACCCCGCCGCCACCGAAGTGTGTGACGCGGCCAACACCGACGAGGATTGCGATGGCCTCGCGGACGACTTCAGCGCCGCCGGCCTGAGCACGTTCTACACCGATTTGGACAGCGACGGGTACGGGAGTGACACGACCGGGTCCTATTGTGACATGCCCCCCGGCTACGTCACGGAGAGCGGAGACTGCGACGACACCAACCCCGCCATCTCCCCGTCGGCAACAGAGGTGTGCGACGCGGCAAACACCGACGAGAACTGCGACGGCCTCGCGGACGACGCGAGCGCCACCGGTCGAAGCACGTTCTACGC
>JAZKFH010000063.1:0-104644 GCA_040386535.1 Myxococcota bacterium
TACCCCAAGAAAAGGATCGGCCAACCTCAGGATTCCTCCTAAGTCAGCGGCATTGGTGGATATCCGTCGGAATCGGCCGCTTGGCACAAGATTGCGAAAGCCGCTTGCCGCTTTGCAGCAGGCGCCCCCGACCGGGAGCGAGGCTCGTTGTTCCAAGCGTTACTCGACCCGTCACCAAAGGGTTGGAGTTCCGCAATCGGCGAGGTTCCACCCCTCTTCATTGAGACTGTTGCCCTCGCGAAAGAGCGCCTCGAGGGGGAGCGCGAGCCGGACTTGATTCCGTTCCGACGATGGCAGCTTGAGCGAGCGGAGGCCGATCTCGCCTGGCAAACAGAACACGCCAAAGAGGAACGCGGTGAATGATACTACTTGAGGACCGGATTGCATCCGCTCGCGCAGCGTTGAATGAGGTTTCGGCGACACTCGACAAAGGGCCGACCCTACCGGCCCAGCTCACGGAACAGCTACGTCAGCTCGCGGCCTTCGAAGGTTCATTATCCCACGCGGGCTCGATCATTGCAGCTCGCGAAGCGGCATTTCAGGCCCTGACTGGCTTGGAAGCCACTATCGAGGGTGGCAATCAAGTGCCGTTCTTTGGCGTGTCCATCCCCTTCCATCAAGCACGCTTCCTACTGCTCCAGGCCTACGTCTCTTCATACTGGTCACTCGCGGACCTAGTTACCGCAGTCGCGGGTAGGTTCTTGTGCTTGGAGAGTGTGGGTAAGAACGACGCTCATCCGCCGAAGTTGTGGGAGCACTTTGTTCGCGATACAAAGTGTATTCCCAGCGACTTCTCAGCTCTGCTTCGTCATAGTTACGGACTGCCCGTCGCAGTTTCGTACGCGTTGCGGAACCACTTCGTCCACGACGGCGCGCAGAACAACGGGACGTCATTTTTCACCTCCAATGGCGCCGCTAACTTCGAAATTTCCGACCCTGGCTGGCTATTTCTCGAACGCAAAGTGTTCAATGAGTATGGAGTTACCCAGGCTCGGACGCTCGCACCCGAGCCTTGGCCCTGGCCCAAGGATGATGTGCGGAAAGTCCTCGCCATTTGTGGACGCGAGGTTGACGCCGCGTTGGGCATCGTCATTCGACAAGCGGCGGTCGGCTTTCGCCTGCAAGTCGGTCATTTGCTCGACGGCCGGCAGTAGCGGCATCGGCACGGCGCACCTTCATGGAACTGGCCGACGTGCCGCTCGAAACTGGCGAAGACGCCAGTTTCGGCCCGGGCGCGCCAAGCATAGTCGCGGTTCTCGACGGTGTCGAGGCGCGCCCGGGACATGCGCCCCCCGTCGAAGACGCCGGGGGGACGGGGCCAAGATGGCCCGCGCGCGGGGACGCGCGCGGAGGCCGCCTGCGCACGTCGGCAGCCGTCGTCGCGTTCTTCGACAGGACGCCATCTCCCGTCGAACATCGGCGCAGTTGCCACGACGCATGTACTGGTTCCTCAACCTGCTCCCCTGCCTCGCCACCGTGTCGTCACTCAGGGCACGCGGCGGGCGCTCCAGGGAAGGTCGGGACCTTGCCTCTCGGGTGGTCGACCACGTGCCAGGAAGGTCCGGACCTTGCCCCTCGGGTGGTCGACCACGTGCCCAGGAAGGTAGGGACCTTGCCCCTCGGGAGGTCGACCATGTACCCAGGAAGGTCGGGACCTTGCCTCGGGGTGGTCGACCCCGTGCCCGGGAAGGTCGGGACCTTGCCTCGGGGTGGTCGACCCCGTGCCCAGGAAGGTCGGGACCTTGCATTTCGGGTGGTCGACCACGTGCCCAGGACGGTCGGGACCCTGCCGCTCGGGGGGTCGACCACGGCCGTGAAGGGTCGGGACCCTGCCTCTCGGGGGGTCGACCACGGCCGCAAGGGGTCGGGACCCTGGCTCTCGCGTGGTCGACCACGTGCCCAGGAGGGTCGGGACCCTGCCGCTCGGGGGGTCGACCACGGCCGTGAAGGGTCGGGACCCTGCCGCTCGGGGGGTCGACCACGGCCGCAAGGGGTCGGGACCCTGCCTCTGGGGGGGTCGACCACGGCCGCAAGGGGTCGGGACCCTGCCTCTCGGGGGGGGCGACCACGGCCGCGAAGGGTCGGGATCCTGCCTCTCGCGTGGTCGACCACGTGCCTGGGATGGCCAGGACCTTGCGATCTGCCCGGGACATGCACCCCCCCGACGATCAGCACGTCGACCTGCGTGAGGCGCCGCACCGCGACGCGGCCCCCACTGGAGTGGAGCCTACAGCAGGACAGGACCGTAGGCGAGAGCCTCGTCCACCACTTGCTCCGCCGTGAGCTCCCGTGTGTCGTGGTATACGAGATCGGTCCAGGTGGGGTGCGGGACCGCGCGGCTGACTTGGGCGATCAAGTTGCTGATCTCGGCCTCCGAGTCATCAGCGTCCATGATTCGGCGAACAGCGCTAATCAGCTCGCTTCTCGTCACAGGGAACACTATCGTGGAACCGCGCGATGCATGACGTGAGCGCCGGTCTGCCCGCCTGCTACCATCCCCCGCATGCTCCTCCTCCCCGCCCTCCTCGCCTGCACCGGCGCCACCCCCGACGACACCGCCCTGGTCGACGACGGCTGCGTCCACCCCATCTGGGAAGGCGCGTGGCCCTTCCCGTCGAACAAGCTGGTCACACGTGACACCACGTCGCCGACCGGTGTGTCGCTCACGCTCGACGAGTCGCTCGTCCCGATGACGCGCAACGATGTCGTCTCGCTCGATGTCACGCACCTCACCGGCCTCGACGGGTTCTCGCGCGTCGCGCCGGTGGTCGTACAACTCGACACCCCGGTTGACCCCGCCGCCTTTGGTGTCGTCTCCGATGCCGCGGCGCCCATCGGCATCCTCGATGTCGACGCCGGCGTGTTCGTGGCCGCGCGGCTCGCCGTCACGGCGGATGGGACCACGCTCACCGCCTGGCCCGACGTGGCGCTGCGCCCGGGCGCGCTCCACGCCATCGTGCTGCGGGAGGACCTGCCGACGGATTCCTGCTTCTCCGCCGGGCCCGCCATCGACGCGGCCGAGCTGGCGGGGGACGCCCTCGCCGACGAGATGGGCGCCGCGCGCGCCGCGCTCGACAGCGCCGGGATCAGCGGGGCGGCCGCGGTCATCCCGTTCACGACGCGGTCCGTCGCGAGCGAAGCGGTGACGATGAACGCGCTCGCCGCTGCCACCCCGGCCCTGCTCACCCAAGGCGACCTCACCATCGACAGCGTCGCCGATTGTGACACCGAGGCGGCGGATGTTTATTGTGGCACCGGAGTGGCGCTCGTGGTGCGCGGCGTGGCCTCGCTCCCGACGTGGCAGGGGCCGACGGGCGCGTTCGTGACGGATTCGCAGGGGGTGCCGGCGCCGCAGGGGGGCGAGCCCGTAACGTATTGGTTGATGGTGCCGGAGGAGGGGCGCACGGCGCCGGTTCCGTTGGTGGTGCTCCAACACGGGCTCGGCAGCTCCGCGGAGGACATGACGGCGCTCGGGCGGAAGCTGACCGACGGCGGGCTCGCGGTGGTGGCGATCGACGCGGTGGCCCACGGCGACCGCCCGCGGGAGGGGAACACCACGACCGCCTTCTTCGGCGTCGATCTCGCGCAGTGGCAGGTGGCGTGGGCGCGCGACAACATCCGGCAGACCGCGGCGGACCACCTCGCCCTCCGCACGCTCGTCTCGATGGTGTCGGACACGGGTGGGTTCGCCGCTCACGGGTTCGCGCTCGACGCCGAGAACGCCAGCTACGTTGGGCAGTCGCTCGGCGGCATCATCGGGGCGAGCACCTGCGCGCTCGACACGGGGCTCGACCGGTGCGTGCTCAACGTGCCCGGCGGGCGCCTAATCGAGATCGTGCGCGCGAACGTGGCGTACGCGGCCTTGATGAACATCTACTTCGACAAGGAGGAGCAGGCCGCGGAGATTGAGCTGTTCAGCGCGATGGCGCAGATCATCGTCGACCCGGGCGACCCCGCCGTCGTGGCCTCGCGCATCCTCGGCGTGGCACCGGCGCGGCCCGTGCTCGTGCAGGAGGCCATCCACGACGACACCGTGGTCAACCAGACCACCGAGCTGCTGGCGCGATCGATGGGCCTGCCCCTGCTCGACCCCTCGCTCGAGCCCATCACCGGGCTCTCCCTCGTCGCCATGCCGGTGTTCGACAACGTGGAGGGGGCCGACGGGGCGCTCGTCACCGCGGGCCTCAGCCAGTTCGACGAGGGGCACGGGTTCCTGACCGGGGCCAGCGCGGAATCGGAGCGCGGCGTCCGGCAGACCCTGACCTTCCTGCTCGACGGGAGGATCGAGACGGCCGAGCTCGGTGACTGATTGTTCGTGGAGGCAATGTCATGTTCCTTAGCTCTTGCGGTTTCGCGTGGGCGAGCGAGCGCCCCCGCCGCTAAGCTGCCGTAGAGGCCCTCCCATGCTCCTGCTGCTCGCCGCGTCCTCCCTCGCCGCCCCCCTGTTCACCGACCTCGGGTTCGTCGTCACCGCGCCCGAGTCCGGCAGCTTCGCGCGCGGTGTGAACGCGCCGACCGTAGCGTGGGACGGCGCGCAGTACGTCATGTACTTCGAGTCGCTCTCGGCGGTGGAGGACACGCCCGCCGACTGCGCCAACAGCTACGCGATCGGACGCGCGACCTCGCCCGACGGGCTCGCCTGGACGATCGACGAGGCGCCGGTGCTCGCCCCCGACCAGGTGGACGTGGTCTCGGTCTACTCCTGCTCCGTGGCCCAGCCCGCGGTCGTCTTCGCCGACGGCGTGTTCCACCTGCTCTTCACGATGGGCGACGAGAAGCAGGACAGCGGGTCGACCATCAACCGCGCCGCCGGCATCGGCTACGCCACCAGCACGGACGGCGTGTCCTTCACCGTCGTGACCGCGCCCACCCCGATCGGGGACGCGGAAGACGGTACCCCGACCGGCGAGTGGCACGCGCCGGACGGGGGCTCGGTCAGCACGAACGTCGGCATGCCGAGCATGACGCTGATCAACGACACGTTGTTCGTCACGTACGTCGGCGGCACGAGCATGTACGCCGCGAAGTACGACACCGCGACCAACCAGTGGAGCCTCTGGGACACCGCGGTCTCGTCGCCCTGGCTCGGCACCGAGTGGGCGGCGTACGGCGTGTTCTCCCCGGCGCTCTACTGCACGAACGACACGCTCGGCCTGCTCGTGGGCGGCTACGAGGACGCGACCTATGGCCCGCGCGGCGTCGGGCTCGCCAGCTCCACCGATCTGGTCACCTGGGAGGTTGGCGCCGCGCTCCCCGCGGACGCCGCGCCCTTCGCGTCGCTCAACCACGTCGAGGTGATGCCGGTCGGCGGCGACTCCCTCGTGTTCTACGGGATGACCGACCCGTCGACCGGCAAGAAGGGCGTCGGCCTCGCCGCTACTTCCACCACGTGGGGCACGCCGGACGCGCGGGCCTGCGAGTGGGAGATCATCGACACCGGCGGTGGGGACGCCGACACGGACACGGACTCGGACACGGACACCGACACCGATTCGGACACCGACACCGATACGGATACCGACACCGACTCCGACACGGACACCGATTCCGGCGACACGGGGACGCCGACCGACGACGAGGGATGCAACTGCTCGACGGGCGGGAGCAACGCGGGGATGCTTGCGGCGGCGCTCGGGGCGCTAGCGCTGGTCCGGCGGCGGCGCAAGTAGGGGCGCGGGCCGCGCCCTCCCCGGCCTGTGGGAGAGGGCGCTCCGAGCGCCCTCAGATATGCGCGCTCTTCCCCAACGCCACGGCCACCGCCTCGTACATCGCCTCGCCCATCGTGGGGTGCGCGAACACGACGTGGAGGAACGCCTCGGCGGTCATCTCGGCGGCGCGGGCCATCACGAACGTGGAGAGCAGCTCGCTCGCGTCGTGACCGATGATGTGCGCACCGAGGATCTCGCCGTACTTCTTGCCGACGAGCACCTTCACGAAGCCCTCGGTGTGGGCGGTGCCGCGTGCCTTGCCGTTCGCGGAGAAGGGGTAGCTCCCGACGGCGAAGTCGAGGCCCTTGGCCTTGGCGGCCTCTTCCGTGAGGCCGACGCTGGCGATCTGCGGCTGGCAGTATGTGGCGGCGGGCATGTTGCCGTAGTCCACGTCGGGGCTGTGCTTGCCGGCGATGCGGTCGATGCACGTGTGGGCCTCGGCGTAGGCCGTGTGCGCCAGCGCGGGGCCGCCGCACACGTCGCCGATGGCGTAGAAGCCGGGAACGTTGGTGCGATACGACGAGTCGTGGGCGATGAAGCCCTTCTCGAGCTTGATGCCGACCTTGTCGAGGCCGATGTTCTCGGTGTTGGGCGCGATGCCGACCGAGATGAGGCACACCTCGGCGCGCAGCTCGCGGCCGTCCTGGAGGGTGACCAGCACGCCGTCGCCGTCGCGGGTCACGCTCTTGCAGAACGTGCCGACCTCGGTCTTGATGCCGAGCTTCTTGTAGGCCTTGGCGAGCTCCGCGGAGACCTCGTGGTCCTCCAGCGGGCAGAGGCGGGAGAGCCCCTCGACCACGGTGACGTCGGCGCCGAAGGCGTTCCAGAAGTACGCGAACTCGAGCCCGATGGCGCCCGAGCCGAGCACGATGGCGGACTTCGCCGGTGTCGTGCCGACGATGGCCTCGCGGTAGGTGAGGATCTTCTCGCCGTCGGGCACGATCCCGGGGAACGTGCGGGCGCGGGCCCCCGTCGCGATGACGATGTGCTTGGCCTCGTGGACTTCCTCACCGTCCTTCGTCTTGACGCGGACCGTGCCGCCGCCCGTCGGGAGCGCGCTCTCGATCGTGGCGGTGCCGCTGATCGAGGTGACACCGTACTTCTGGAAGAGGAACTTGACGCCGCGCTCGGACTGGTCCGCCACGCGGCGGGAGCGCTTCACGACGGCGGCGAAGTCGGCGCGCGGGTTGTCGCAGGCCAGGCCGAACGCCGCGGTCTCGTCCTTGAGGAACAGGAAGTGCTCCGCCGCCTTGAGCAGCGCCTTGCTGGGGATGCAACCCCAGTTGAGGCACACGCCGCCGAGCTTCTCCTTTTCGATACACGCGGCCTTGAGGCCGAGCTGCTGTGCGCGGATGGCCGCGACGTAGCCGCCCGGGCCGGAGCCGATGACCAGCACATCGAACGTCGCCATCAGAGCACCATCAGCGCGGGCAGCTCGATGTAGCCGCGGAGCGCCTGCAGGAAGCGGGCGCCGAGCGCGCCGTCGATGACGCGGTGGTCACACGTCATCGTGGCCTTCAAACGCCAGCCGACCGCGAGCGTGCCGTCCTCGATCACCGGCACCTGCTGGAGGCTGCCGACGGCGAGGATGCCGGCCTCGGGGGGGTTGAGGATGGCGGTGAACTGGTCGATGTCGAACATGCCGAGGTTCGAGACGGAGAAGCTGCCGCCGGTGTACTCCTCGGCCGCCAGCTTGCCTTCCTTGGCGCGGCCCGCGAGCTCGCGCAGTTCGGCTCCGATCTGCCGCACGCCCTTCTTGTCCGCGTCGCGGATGACGGGCGTGATGAGGCCCTCGGGGAGCGCGACCGCCACGCCGACATCCACGCTGCCGCGGCGCACGATGTGGTCGCCCTGCCACGCGGCGTTGCACTCGGGCACGTCGACCAGCGCCTGCGCGACGGCCTTGAGCACCAGATCGTTGTAGCTGACCTTGATCCCGCGCTTGCCCGCCTGCTCCTTGAGCGCCACGAGGCCCGCGGCGTCGAACGTCACGGTCAGGTAGAACACCGGCACGGACTGGTGCACCTCGGTCAGGCGGCGCGCGATCGTCTTGCGCATCTGGGTCGCGCGAACAGTCACGTCCTCACGACGACCGGTAGCCACGCCCGCCGCGGTCGGCTTGGGTGCGGCGGCGGCAGCCTCGATGTCCGCGGCCACGACGCGCCCACCGGGGCCGGACCCCGCGATCTTCGCGAGGCTCACGCCCTTGTCGGCCGCCATCGCCTTGGCGAGCGGGCTCACCACGATCCGCGGCCCAGGCGCCACGTAGGGGCCCAGGGGCTCCATGATGCTGTCGGGGATGGGGTTGCCCATCCACGTGAGCTTCGGCACCTCGCCGGCCTTCTGCGGCACGTCCTGCGGCGCGCTCGGCTTGGGGGAGGGGGGCGCGTCGGCGACAGGCTTCGCGTCCTCCTTCTGGGGCGGCGCGGTCTCCGGGAGCTTGGCGGAGGCGGGCGCGGGCTGCTCCGACTCGCGGGGGCCGCCGCCGACAGGGGCGGGGGTGGGCGCAGCGGCCGCAGCCGCGGGGGCGGTGGCGGCTCCCTTCGACTTCTCGAATTCGGCCACGAGGGCGGAGACGTCCTCTCCCTTGGCCTTGCCGATGATCGCGATGGGGGCGCCCGCGGGCACCTCGGCGCCTTCGGGGACGAGATGCTTGAGCATCACGCCCTTGTCGAACACCTCGATGTCCATCGTGGCCTTGTCGGTCTCGACCTGGGCGATGACGCTCTGCGGAGAGAGCTCGGCGCCTTCGGCGGCGACCCACTTGGCGATGACACCCACCGTCATCGTGGGGGAAGCCTGCGGCATGACGAAGAATTCGGCCATCTACTTCTTGCCCCCATTCTGCTTGCCGACGGTGGCGCGCGCGGCATCGAGGATGCGCTCGGGCGTGATGATCACGAGCTTCTCGAGGTTGGGCGCGTACGGCATCGGCACGTCCCGGTTGGTGACACGGCGCACGGGGGCGTCGAGCAGGTCGAAGCAGCTCTCCTGGATGCGCGTCACGAGCTCGGCCGCCATGCCGGCGAACGTGAAGCCCTCCTGCACGATGACCACACGGTGGGTCTTCGCGACGCAGGCGAACAACGCCTCGTGGTCGAGCGGGCGGATCGAGCGCAGGTCGAGCACCTGGGCCGAGATGCCCTCCTTCTCCAGCGTCTCCGCGGCGGCGAGGCAGTTGTGCACCTGCTTGCCCCACGTGACGAGCGTGACGTCGGTGCCGTCCCGCTTCAGATCGGCCTTGCCGAGCGGGATGGTGAACTCCTCCGCGGGGACCTCACCCTTGAGGCCGTACAACATCTCGCTCTCGAGGAAGAGCACGGGGTTGTCGTCGCGGATCGCGGACTTGAGCAGGCCGTACGCGTCATACGGCGTCGCGACGGAGACGACCTTGAGACCCGGGAAGTGGGCGTAGATCGACTCGACCGACGTGCTGTGCTGGGACGCCAGGTTCTCGGCGGCGCCGTTGGCCCCGCGGAACACGATGGGCACCTTGTACTGGCCCGCGCTCATCTGGTAGATGCGCGCGGCGTTGTTGACGACCTGGTCGTACGCGACGAGGCTGAAGTTGAACGTCATGAACTCGATGATCGGGCGCATGCCGGCCATCGCCGCGCCGATGCCGAGGCCGGAGAAGCCGTTCTCGCTGATCGGCGTGTCCACGATGCGCTCGGGGCCGAACTCCTCGAGCATGCCCTGGCTCACCTTGTAGGCGCCGTCGTAATAGGCGACCTCTTCCCCCATGAGGAAGATGTTCGGATCGCGGCGCATCTCCTCGCTCATCGCGCGGCGGAGCGCCTCGCGCATCTGCAGGACCGGCATCTTAGCGGTCTCCTTCGGGGGGCTTGGAGGCGGGGGCGGTGACGGGGGACGACTCCGTCGACGAGGACGGGGCGTAGGTGTAGTCGTACAGGTGCGCGGGGTCGGGCCAGGGGCTGTCCTCCGCGAACTTCGCCGCGTCCTCGGCCTCGGCGTCACAATCGGCGCGGATGGCCTCCAGATCGGCGTCGGTCACGCCGAAGTCGTTCTTCAGGCGCGCCTCGGTGATCGCGACGGGATCGGACTTCTTCTTCTCTTCGAGCTCCCCCGCCTTGCGATACTTGGCGGGGTCCGACATCGAGTGGCCGCGGAACCGGTACGTGATGGCCTCGAGAATGACGGGGCCCTGGCCGGACCGCGCGTACTCGACGGCGGCGCCGACGCGGTCGCGCACGTGCTCGACATCGAAGCCGTCGAACTGCTCGCGGACCATGCCGACGCCGAGGCCGCGCAGGCTCATGTCGATGAGCGCGGACTGGCGGTCGATCGAGGTGCCCATCGCGTAGTAGTTGTTCTCGCAGAGGAAGACGACGGGCAGCTTGTAGAGCTGCGCGAGGCAGAGGGCCTCGAAGAAGGCGCCCTGGTGGGCCGAGCCGTCCCCGAAGAAGCACACGGCCACGTCGTTCTGCTGCTTCTGCTTGATGGCCCAGGCCACGCCCGTCGCGAGCGGGATGTGCCCGCCGACGATGCCGTACCCGCCCATGAAGTGCACGGAGGAGTCGAACAGGTGCATCGACCCGCCGAGGCCCTTGGTGCAGCCGGTGGCCTTGCCGTACAGCTCGGCCATGACGGCGCGGGCGCTCACGCCCTTCGCCATCGCCTGCCCGTGCTCGCGGTAGGCGGCGATCCAACGGTCACCCGGCTGGCACGCGGCCGCGGCGCCGACGGCGACCGACTCCTGGCCGATGTACAGGTGGCAGAACCCGAAGATCTTGCGCTGGGTGTACGCCTTGGCGGCGAGCTCCTCGACGCGGCGGATCAGCACCATCTGTCGGTAGAGGCCGAGCAGGCTCTCCCGCGTGACCGCGGGCAGCGACGAGCGCTCGGGAAGCGACGGCGGGATCGCCGGGGTCGGGGTCGGCGGGGTCGACGGGGGGGCGGACGCGGACAAGGTCGGCTCCAGTCCACGTTGAGGGGCGGCGGGCCCGTGCGTGGGCGCCGGAAGCTAACAGCAAATGGGGGGGTGGGCGCCCTGTCCGACCGCCTTCGCCACGCCCCGCGAGCGCTTCCGCGCCGCCCGACGCGACCGTGACGAGCCGCCCGTCGGCGCCCGCGCGGGTTATGCGGCCGGTGGAGGGGAGATGATGTCCAGAGTGATGTCCACGGCGACGTCCACAGCGATGTCCGAAGCGACGACGCGGGGCATCCGCGTCGAGGTTCGTCCCGACTACTTGGAGCACCAGTCCGACCCACGAAGCGGCCTCTGGATGTTCGCGTACCACGTGCGGATCCAGAACGACGGCGCCGACACGGTGCAGCTCGTGAGCCGGCACTGGATCATCACCGACGCGACCGGACGCGTGGAAGAGGTGAGGGGATCGGGGGTCGTCGGCGAGCAGCCCGTACTCAAGCCCGGTCAGGCGTTCGACTACACGAGCGGTTGCCCGCTCCCGACGCCGATGGGCACGATGCACGGCGCGTACCAGATGGTGACGCAGAAGGGCGAGCGGTTCGACGCCGAGATCGCGCCCTTCACGCTCGCCGAGCCGTACACGGTCAATTGATGAGCGGAACCTCGGGCTCGGATGCGGTCGATCCCGCGCTCTTGGAGCGTATCGAGGGGCTCGAAGGGATCGTGGCGGACGATCCCGCCGACCACACCGCGCGCTTCATGCTCGCGACGGAGCTCGCCAAGGCGCACCGCCACGCGGATGCGATTCCGCACTTCGAGCAGGTGATCGTGGCCGACCCCGAGTACACCGCCGCCTACCGCGGGCTCGGCCGGGCGCTCGTCTCCGAGGGGAACACCGCGGGGGCCCGCGAGGTGTTCGAGCGTGGGGTCGTGGTGGCCGACCGCACCGGTGACTACCAGTCGGGGAAGGAGATGGAGGTCTTTCTCCGTCGGTATACGCAGGGCGCTTGACGCGGGGCGCCGAAGAGGCGCGCCTGAGCCGCCCCGGCGACATAGACCGCTCCCGCTCCGTGGAGACCACCGTGGCCGAACGTGAACCCCCCGCCGACCGTTCACCCCCGGAGGGTACCGACGACGGCGAGAAGACCGCGGACCGCCCGCCCCCCGACCGGGGAGGCCGCTTCCGCCGCCTTGGCCGTCGCATCATGGGGGACGCCGAAGGCGAGGGGACGACCCGCGAGGGCCGCACCATCCTGGGGGACGCGAAGGAGGTCTTCGGCGCCGTGCTCGAGGGTGGGGACAAGGCCAAGACCGAGGTGGTCCGCGCGGTCGCGCGCGAGGTGCGCAACTACCTCGAGGAGCTCGGCCTCAAGGACGACCTGCACAACCTCATGACCAACTACTCGTTGGAGCTGCACGCGAGCATCAACCTGCGGAAGCTCGCCGAGAGCGAGATGGCGCCGCGGGAAGATCGGTCCCCGCCCGAGAAGCCGCGCCGCGACGAGTGACCGCTACTTCTTCGCCTTGAGCTTGGTCTTCGGGATGAGGCGGATCAGCACCCCCTCCTCGCGCGCCCAGTAGGACAGCTCGTCCGCGGTGATGCCGTTGACCTTGGTGAGGATCTCCTGCAGGTCGACCGAGGAGCCGTCGAGCCGCGTGATGACCGCGCGTCCGTCCTTCACGGCGGCGCGCAGATCGGCCACGAGGGCGGGCAGCTCCTCGGGCGGAACGCTGGCGACCAGCTCGTCGAGCCGGCCCACCGCGCCGTCCGCTTTGGCGAGGACGGGGCGCGCCGCGTCGCTCGTCTTCTTCACCGAGGCCAGCGTGGCGCGGGCGTCCCCGACGAGCGCGGGCAGCTCGTCGCTCGCGTTGGCCGCGTTCTCCAGGGCGCGCTCCGCGTCCGCCAGCATGCGCGCGGGGCGGTCCGGATCCTCCGCGAGGGCCTTGGAGAGGGACTCGCCCACGGCCTTGAGCGCGGCGGGATCGAGCGCCTCGACGAGGGGCGCCATGCGGGTGACGAGCTGGTCGATCTCGACCGAGCCGCGCGTGTTGGCGATGATGTCGTCATCCACGAGGAGCGGCGCGTCGCGGCTGTTCGGTACGATCTCGAGGTACTTCTCGCCGAGGACCGAACGCGCGCGCATCACGAGCGTCGCGTCCGTGCGCACCTGGGCGTCCGCGTCGAGCGAGAGGCGCACGCGCGCCTTGTCGAAGTCGACCTCGAGATCGGACACGCGGCCGATTGACACCCCCGCGATGCTGACCACGGCGCCGGTCGAGAGCCCCGCCGCGTCGTCCAGGACGGCGACAACGTCGACGTGATCGCCCAGGCCGCGGATGGCGCCCACTTGAAGCGCCATGAACGCGAGCAGGCCGGCCGCCACGACGACCAGGCAGCCAACCCCCGCTTCGTACCGACCTGGAAGTGCCATGGAAGCGCCGTTTATCCGATGTGGGGGAGGGTCGCCATCGCCGGATCCCCAGGTTCGGGGAGCACGAGGTTGCGGCCGAGGAAGCGCCGCACCATCACGTTGTCGGAGTGGATGACCTCGGCGGTCGTACCGCTCGCCACGACCTTGCCCCCGTACAACATGCAGATGCGATCCGCCACGTTCAGCGTCCCGACGATGTCGTGGGAGATGACCACGAACGTGATGTGGAGCCGCTCCTTCATGCTCACGATGAGCTGGTCGATGGCGTCGCTCGTCATCGGGTCGAGGCCGGAGTTCGGCTCGTCGAACAGAACCACTTCGGGCTCGGTGACGATGGCCCGTGCGAGGCCCACGCGCTTGCGTTGCCCGCCGGAGAGCGCGCTGGTGGGCCGATCGTAGAGACCCGGCAGCTCCACCATCTCCAGGACCTCCTCCACCCGCTCCCGCCGCCTCTTCGCGTTCATGTCGGGGCGGTGCCGAGCCAGCGGAAAGGCGATGTTGTCGCCGGTCGACAACG
Source organism: Myxococcota bacterium (assembly GCA_040386535.1). Lineage (GTDB taxonomy): Bacteria > Myxococcota_A > UBA796 > UBA796 > SXON01 > CAJBVW01. Next base: position 13,549 of record JAZKFH010000063.1, read on the forward strand.
AGTCGAACAGGGCGCCGTCCTGGAACAACATGCCGAGGCGCTTGCGTACCTGGTACACCCGCTGCTCCGACGCGCTCGCCATGTCCACGCCGAACACGCGCACCTCGCCCGCGTCGGGGCGCAGCAGGCCCACGATGTGCTTGAGGAGCACGCTCTTGCCGGTGCCGGAGGGGCCGATGACCGCGGTGGTCTGCCCGCGTGGCATCGTGAGGTTCACGTTGTCGAGCACGACCAGGCTGCCGAAACGTTTGGACACCCCGCGCAGCTCGATGGGCGGGGCGTTCTCGTCGAGCGCGGAGTCACCCATAGAGCACCTGCGAGATGAGGAAGTTGAGGCTGACACACGTGACGCTGGAGATGACGACCGCCGCGTTGGTGGCCTGGCCGACCCCCTCGGGGCCCTTGGAGCTGTTGAACCCGCAGTAGCAGCTCACCAGGCAGATCACGACGCCGAAGATCATGCCCTTGATCTCGCAGGCGAGCAGGTCCCGGGCGTCGATCGACAGGCGCACGAGATCGAGGAATTCGGTTCCGTTGAGGCCGAGCTGGAACGTGGCGACGGCCCAGCTGGCGGCGATGGTCGTGAAGATCGCGATGACGGTGAGCGCGGGCATCACCAGCATGATCGCGAGGAGCCGCGGCGTGACGAGCCACCACAGGGGGTTGACCGCCATGACCTCGAGCGCGTCGATCTGCTCGCGCGTTCGCATCACCGCGATCTGGCTCGCCATCTCCGTGCCGGCCTTGGCCGCGACCATCGCCGCGGCGATGATCGGCGCGAGCTCGCGCACCCCGGCGAGCGCCACGAACATCCCGACGAGCCGCTGGCCGCCGAGCGGCGTGAACGCGTTGTACCCCTGCAAGGACAGGTTGGTCCCCACGAAGACGCTGATCGTCAGCAGCACGGGCAGGCTCTGGACGCCGATGCGATAGGCCTCCTCCATCGTGCGCCCCGGCGGCGGGAGGCGCAGGTTCGCCTGGCCGAAGTCGAAGCAGAAGCCGGCGAACCGGCCGATGGCGGCGAGCCAGCTCACAACGTGTCCGTCGGAGCGGCGACGCTCATAGAGCGAACATCGCGCTGGTGAGCAGGTAGTTGGCGCCGAAGAACAGCAGGACCGCGTGCACGACGGTGTCGTTCACGCCCTTGCCGACCCCGGCCGCGCCGCCCGACGCGTAGAACCCGTGGTAGCAGGCCACGAGGCCGATGAGCAGGCCGAACACGACGGTCTTGATGACCCCGGCCACCAGATCGAACGGCACGGTGAACGCCCACAGGTTCGCGATGAACACGCCGCCCGGCTCGCCCTGGATGAGCACCGCCATCACGAACCCGCCGAGCAGGCCCGCGACGGTCCCGAGCACGTTGAGGATCGGGCACGCGATGACCAACGCCAGCACGCGGGGCACCACGTGCCACCGCAGGCTGTCCACCGCCATGACCTCGGTGGCGTCGAGCTCCTCCTTGATGCGCATCGCGCCGAGCTCGGCGGCGAACGCGCTGCCGCCCTGGGCCGCTACGAGCACGCTGGCGAGCATCGGCGAGAGCTCGCGGAGCACCGCCACGCTGATGAGGGAGGGGAGCATGCGCTGGGCGCCGAACAGGTCGAAGATCTGCAGGCCCTGCAGGCCGATGACCATCCCGAACGGAAACGTGACCGCCGCCACGGGCGCCATGCAGCGCGTCGCCACCAGCCAGGTGTGGCGGAAGATGTCGTGCACGTTCCACGGCGGCGTCAGCGCGCGGCGGAGCACGGCGCCGCCGAACAGGCCGAAACGTCCGATGCGGGCGAGGGTCTCCACCACGTTCAGCCTTCCTGCCAACCGCGCCCCGGGCACCGATGCGTAGCGGCATGGCGGTAGGGAGGCGCGAGCCGCGATATAGCGCGCCGCTTGTCGCCCGGGTGCACCATGTTCCTGCTCTTGCTCTGTTCCTTCGCCTTCGCCGAAGACCTCTGGGCTGTCGCCCCCGTCGACGGCATGCGCTGGCCCGACATGACCACCGTGTCCGTGTCGCTCGAGGAGGCCGATCGGGTCGAGGTGCTCGTGCGGGACGGGGAGAAGGTGCGCGTGCGCAAGGGCACCAACTTCGGCTGGGTCGCCGCGTCCGCGCTCACGAACGTCGAGCCGATCGCGCCGCCGGTCGAGGGCGCCGAGGGCGACGAGCTGCCCGACTTCACGATCCCCGGCGCGGAAGAGACCACCCCCGCGAGCACGCCGACCCCGTAGTGGTCCGCGTGCGCCGGCGCGCCTACCGCGCCAGCCCGAACATGCCGACCGCGAGCAGCAGGGCCACGGTGAGCTGAAGCAGGAGCTCGGGGAGGGGAGACATGTCCCCTTATGTCTCCGCGATCCGCGGATCGGCAACAGAATTCCGCGAGTGTTCACGGGCGGGACGCGTCTCCGGGGGGTTCCTCCGTGATGAGGCTGCCGACGTGGGAGAAGCGGAGTAGGATGACCTCCCCCCGGCCTCGCGCTCGACGAGGCCACCCCCTCCTTCCTCGGCCCGCCATGTCGCTGTTCCAGCGCGATGTCACCGTCTGCGTGTTGTCATCGGGCTCGGCGGGCAACTGCACGTACGTGGGGGACAAACACGCCGGCGTGTTGATCGACTGCGGCGTGTCGACCAAGCAGATCCTCGCGCGGATGGCGGAAGTGGGCCTCGCGGACGCCCCGATCGACGCCGTGCTCGTCACCCACGAGCACACCGATCACGTCGGCGCCGCCGCGGTCCTGGGTCGGGCCCTGACGAAACGCGGCCGGCCCGTGCCGTTCTACATGACGCGCGGCACCAGCTTCGGCGTGCACGAGTCCTGCGTGCCCGACGGCGTCGAGATCATCGAGGCGGGCACCGCCTTCCGGGTGCGCCACCTGCAGATCGAGCCCATCCCCGTGCCCCACGACACGAAGGACCCCGTGGCCTACCGCGTGAACGTGGGGGACGCCGCGGTCGCGGTCATCACCGACCTCGGGCGGCCGACAGCGCTGCTGGCGCGCCACATCCGGGAGTGCCACGCGCTCGTCCTCGAGTTCAACCACGACGAGGACATGTTGATGGAGGGGCCGTACCCGTACCCGCTCAAGCAGCGGATCAAGGGCAACCACGGCCACCTGTCGAACAAGCAGGCCCAGGCGCTCCTCACCGACGGCCTCGGGTCGAGCCTGCGGCACCTGATGCTCGCGCACCTCTCCGAGGACAACAACACGCCCACGCGCGCCCTCGTGGCGGCGCAGCGCACCCTCCAGGAGGGCGGCGCCTTCGGCCGCGTGGCGGTGAGCGTGTGCCTCCAACGCGCGGCGCTGCCGCCGGTGCGGGTGCAGACCAACGCGTGGTAGCGGGCGCCTGGTAGCAGGCGTCAGGTCGCCTCGTAGAAGCTGGGTCGAGGGCGCGCGGCGGCTCTCCCCCTGGTCGAGTCCGAAGGGGTGGCTATCCGTTTGCGGGCGGTAAACCTCCGCTCTCGCCTTTCGGTTCCCCCCGCGGACCCGATTGACACAACCAGCCCCAAGGGGACTCCATGCCTGGAAAGATCGACACGCTCTACGTCACCGCCGCCACCTACGACGACACGAAGCAGGCCCTCGCCGACTTCGACGCGGTGTTCCAGATGTACAAGACCCTCGGCACCACCATCGACTTCGACGCCGCCGTGATCGAGAAGGACAACAAGGGGCGGGTCAAGATCGTCAAGACGCGCGAGGAGCCCAGCCGGCACGGCGCCGGGGTGGGCCTCGCGTGGGGGCTCGCCGGCGGGCTCGCGGCGGCGCTGTTCCCCGCCATCGGCGTGTGGACGGCGCTCTCGGCGGGCGGTGCCGTGGGCGCGACGATCGGCGCGCTGGCGGGGCACGCCACGGGCGGCATGAAGCGCCACGATCTGAAGGAGCTCGGGGAGCTGCTCGACATGGGCCAGTCGGGCCTGATCGTGGTGTACGCCGCCAACCGCGCCGACCAGATCGCCAAGCTGCTCACCACCGCGAACACGGTGCGCGCCGAGCTCCAGAACGCCGCGGTGGAGGACCTCGCGGACGCGGTGAACCAGGCGAAGAACTACACGCTGCCGAAGACGCTGACCAAGGCGTAGGCGCGAGGTGCCTGTAGGGCGGCCGCGCGCTCGGGCGCGGCCGGTCCGCCCGCGCGCCGTCCGCGGAGCGTGGGCGACCGAGCGGCCTTGCCGCGAGCCCGGAAGGGACCGGCCTCGGGCGTCCGCGCCCGGGGACGCGCCCAGGGACCCAAGCGGGTGCCGACGGCCTACTCGACGTACCCGAGCGCCCGCAGCTTCTCGTCGATCGTGCCGACCGGGGTGTCGCCGAGCCGCGCGCGCTCGACGTCGAGGGCGATCGAGAGCGTCGTGAGCACGTCGGGGTTGGTGGCGGACAGGTCGACGCGCTCGCCGGGGTCGGCGGCGAGGTCGACGAGGCGGGCGTCGTTACCGGAGAGCGTTCGGGTGAGCTTCCACGGCCAGCGGACGAGGCCCTCGCGCTCCTCGAAGTAGAGGGTGTCGGCGAGCACGAGCGTGCGATCGGGGGGCACGGCGCGCAGGTCGACGCCGCTCGCGGGCGCCCCGGCCAGGTTCAGGAGGGTCGGCGCCACGTCGACGAGCGACGCGGGCCCGGCGAAGGTGCCGACCGGAACCCCGGGCCCGGCCATCGCGAGCGGGATGCGCACGATCTCCTCCCAGAGCGCGTGGCCGTGCTCCCAGCCGCCGTGCTCGCCGAGCTCCTCGCCGTGGTCCGCGGTGTAGACGACGACGGCCTCGGGGCCCGCGGCGGCGACGAGGCGCGCGAGGGCGGCGTCGGCACGCGCGGCCTCGTTGGTGTAGGCGGCGCGCACCTCGGCGCGGAGCGCGGGCGTCCAGCGGAGGCTGCCGCGACGGAGGAAGTCGAGGTTGAGGCGGGTGGCGTTTCCTTGGCCGAGGGCGTCGCCGAGCGCGGTGCCGGGCGAGAGATCGGCGTCGAAGTACGGGAGATGGGGGCCGAGCAGGTGGACCCAGAGGAAGGCGGGGCCCTCCTCCCGGGCCAGCCATGCGAGGGCGCGGTCGACGCGGGCCTCGGGATCGCGGCCGTGGCGCACGAGCGGCTGGCCACCGAGGTCGATCCCGAACGGATCGAGGAGGAGCGAGCGCGACGGATCGTGGTCGTCGGGGGAGTCCCAGGTGCCGAACCCTCGCGCGAACCCGCGCGCGCGCGAGATCTGGGGGTTCTCGACGAACGCGCCGGTGCGCCATCCGGCGGCGCGGAGGGACTCGGCGAGGGTGACGGCGCTGGAGGAGATCCCGGCCACGCGGGTGCGGCCGCCGACGGGCGCGCGCACGATGGCGCCGTGATCGTAGGGGGTGCGGCCGGTGTGGAGCGAGGCGAGGGCGGGGAGGGTCCACGGGGCGGTGGACCAGGCGGGACCCGACAGGCCGCGGTCGGCCAGGGCGCGGAAGGTGGGGCCGGCGGCGTCGGCGCGGAGGGTGTCGACGGTGAGGAGGAGGATCGTGGGGCCGGCGGCGCGGGCGGTGGTGGGCGCGGGGGGCGCTTCCGGGAGGGCGAGGGCGTCGCGCGTGTGGAGGGAGGCCAACGTCGCGGGGATGGCGACGAGGGCGGCGAGCCAGGGGAAGCGGGGGCCGAGCGCGCGGACGCCCAGGGTGAGCATCGTGAGCGCGCCGACGCTCGCGAGCACGAGGGCCACACCACGGAGATCCCCGACGATCACGGCGGTGCCGAGCACCACGGCGAGGGGGGCGGACCACGGAGAGAGGCGCGACAGGAGGGCGCCGATCGTGATCCACCCGAGGACGATCCCCGTGGCCGCGGGGGGCGCGCCCCGTGCCAGCGCTACGCCCGCCTCCACCACCCCGACCAACGCCCACGCGACGACGGGCGCTACTCGTACCAGGCGGTCTCCCACGCGGCGCCGTCGATCGTCAGGAACACCGGGCCCACGCCCTTCGCGAACACCTGGGTGCCCGCCCACGCGCCTTCCGTCGTGACCTCGACCTCGGCGGCGTCGGGAAACGTGCCGTACACGGTTTCCCACGTGGCGACGGCGCGAATCGTGGCGCCGTCCGCGCTCTTGCCCGCGAGGACGCTGACGGGGAGCAGGCGCACGTCGTCCACGAACAGGCCGCTCTCCCGACGGGTCGTCCAGGTGGCGACGGGGGTGCCCGCGTCGGCGGTGGCGCCCTCGGTGAGGGTCCAGGTGGTGTCGGCGACGCGGAGCCAGCGGGAGGGGGTGGCGGTGTCGGGAGCGGCGGTGTCCGGGGCGGCGGTGTCGGCGGTGTCGCCGGGGGGCACGGGCACGCGCAGCTCGTAGAGGCGGCCCACGTCACCCGCGTAGGAGGCGAAGCCGGCGCCGGCGGTGGTCGCGGGGTTCTCCGCGCAGGCGACGAGGAGGGGGAGCATCAGTCCGCCCACAGCGGGATGTGGTTGTTCTGGGCGGGATCCTGGCCGGGGAGCCAGAACGCGGGCCAGGAGGGGTCGAGGCCCTCGCGGGCGCGGGCGGGGTCGAAGGCGGCGACCCAGATCTGGGGGGCGCCGGCCGTGATGGCGCCGTAGGAGCGCTTGGACGAGAACGCGAGCCACAACACGTCGTCGTCCGGGAGGGGGCCCCAGCGGGGCCACGAGTTGGTGATGCCGTCCGTCTGGTTGGCGGCCGTGAGCGGGACCGCGCCGCCGCCCTCCGCGGAGAGGACGTACACGTTGGCGTCGGGATCGTCGTACGAGTCGCCGGTGGAGACGTTGAACGCGATCCACGCGCCGTCGGGCGAATACACCGGGTAGTACGCGTTGTACGTGGGACCGAGCACCGCGGGGTCGTACACGACGCGCGGGGCGCCGAACACGCCGTCTCCCAGGTGCTCGAGAAGCGCGATGCGCCCGCCGGTGAACACCCAGTCCGTGCTGTGGGCCGCCGAGAGCACCACCACCACGTCGTTCCCGTCGGGAGACCAGTCCACCTGCGTGGCCGTGCCGTCGACCGGGACCTCCCAGAGGAACGCGCCCGTGACGGCGTCGTGGAGGAGGAGGGCGCCGCCGAGCGTCGTGAGCAGGTAGCGCCCGTCGGGGCTGTAGGTCTTGAAGTTGCCGATCATCCCCGAGCCGTAGGGGACCACGTCGGCGCCGGTCGCCATGTCGCGCACGCCGAGCGGGCCGTCCCCGCCGTCGTAAGTGAACGCGATGTCGCCGTCGGGCGAGATGTCGTGGCAGCCGACGCAGTGGCCGGTCGTCGTGGCCGTCAGGTACTCCTCGGCCACGCCGCCGTACGGCACGCGCAGGAGCCCGGAGACCGAGGTGCTCCAGTAGTAGATCGTGCCGTCACCATCCATGCGGTTGACGTTCAGCGTGCGCCGCGGCTCCGCGACGAGCTCGCCGTCGATGACCGCGGAGAGCTCGACCTCGAGCGTCGCGCCGCCGTTGGCCCCGACGACGCGGGCCCAGGTCGCCTCGTCCGCCGACCACGACAACGCGGTGGTGTAGACGGTGAGATCGGTGGTCGCCGCCGTGAAGCGCAGGCGGTAGCCGGAGGCGCCCACGTCCGCCCACTGGAACAGGATGCTCGGCGTGTTGCGCGGGAAGTTGACGCCGTTCTCGGGGTAGAGCCAGAGCCCGGTCCGCTCGGTGGGGCGCCGATCGTAGCCGCCGGTGGGCGCGCCGTCGGCGACGATCTGCTCGTCGTAGACCACCGTGAGCTCGGCGGTGGCCTCCAGCCCGTCGAAACGCGCCGTGACCCAGGTGATGCCGCCGTTCTCCGCGGAGGGGGCGAACAGGCCGGTCTCGTCGATGGTGCCGGAGGTGCGGTTGGACACGGTCCACTCGGCCGCGTCGAGCCGGCCCGACTTGCCGTCCGCGAAGGTGGCGACGACGTCGAACTGGAGCGCCTCGCCCCCGTCGGGACCGGTGTGCAGCTCGGCCACCGCGGGCTCGACCACGAGCGCGGTCACCTCGGCGTCCGGGGCCTCGACACCGGGGGGCTCTTCGGGCGCGCACGCCACCAACATGAGGACGAGGATTGCCGCCTCCTACGGGGAGGCCGTAGTATACGCCCGTGCGCCTGCCCCTGCTGACGACCTTCCTGACCAGCCTGATGCCCGTGCTCCTGCTCTCCGCCTGCTCGGATCAGGGCTTCGGCACCCTCACGTTCGACGACACGTTCGTCCAGGCGGACGTGGAGCTCTCGACCGACGTGTTGTTCGTGGTCGACGACTCGGCCTCGATGGAGGAGGAGCAGGATCGCCTCGCGTCGAATTTCGGCGCGTTCGTCGAGGTGCTGGCGTCGTCCTACGCGGACTGGCAGGTGGGCGTGGTGACCACCGACGTCGACAGCGAGACCGCGGGAATGCTCCGCGGCGGGCTCCTCACCGCCGCCACCCCGGATCTGGACGCGGCCTTCCGCGCCGCCGTCGTGGCCGGCACCGAGGGCTCGCGTGACGAGCGGGGCCTCGCGGCCGCCGTCCTCGCGGTCGACCCCGAGCGCAACCCCGGCTTCGTGCGCGGCGGCTCGCGCTTCAACGTGGTGTTCGTGTCCGACGAGGACGATCACAGCCCCGCCGCGGTGAGCGACTACCTCGGGCGGATCGAGGCTGTCGCCGGGGCGGAGTTCGGCGCGCACGCGCTCGTCGGCGACCTGCCCGCGGGCTGCGCCTCCGGCACGTCCGCGGCCGATCCCGGGGGCCGCTACCTGGACGCGGCCGAGACCACCCTCGGCTTCGTCGAGTCCATCTGCGCGGACGACTACACCGGGCTGCTCACCCGCGTCGGCCTCGACGTGAGCGGCCTCGCCGACACGTTCGCCCTCTCGCGCCTGCCCTCGGAGGACAGCCTGGAGGTGCGGGTCGAGGGCGTGCTCATCCCCGAGCGCGCAGCGGACGGGTGGACCTACTCGCTCGGCGACAACGCGATCGTGTTCCACGGGCGCGCCGTGCCGCGGGCGGGCATGGGCATCGTCGTGACCTACCTGAAGTGGCTGGGGCCGGAGCCCGAATGATCCTGGCGCTCCTGGCGTGCACGGGCCACACGCTGAAGGTGCCCGACGACCGCGTGACCATCCCGGAAGACACCGCGGCCGCCGATACCTCCGTCGAGATCCTCCCCGGCCTGTCGGACACCGCCGTCCCCGCCGTGCCTCCGAGCGCGCCCGGCCTCGCGACGATCACCTGCGCGGAGGCCTTCCCGACGGACGGCAAGACGCCGTGCGGCTTGCGCCTCGAGGACGCCGACGGCGTGCTGGTCTGGGAGGGCACCGCGGGGATGGGGCTGCACGGGCGCTCGTCCGCGGGGTTCCCCAAGCCGCAGCTCGCGGTGGAGCTCCGCGACGAGGCCGGCAGCGATGCCCCCGCCGATCTGTTCGGCATGGGCGAAGAGGCCGACTGGCTGCTCAACGGCATGTACGTCGACCGCGCGCTGCTCCGGAACAAGCTCGCCTACGACCTGTTCCGGGACCTGACCGGCGACCGCGACTGGGCCCCCGAGTCCGAATACGTCGAGGTGATGTACCAGGGCGCGTACGTGGGCCTGTTCACCCTGGTCGAGCGGATCGACCGTGCCGACGATCGCACCCCGGTCGCCACGGACGACGGCACCGGCGCCGCCTTCATCGTGAAGGCCGCCGAGGCCGGCATCCCGTCCACCCTGCAGTACGGCCTGTGGGAGGTCGTCTACCCGCCGACCGCCGCGCAGACCCCCGAGGTCTTCGCGGGCGTCACCGCGCGGCTCGGGCGGATGGAGTCCCTGCTCGCCGCGCGTGATCCGGCGTTGTGGGACGAGGTCGACCTCGACAGCGCCGTCGCCTTCGTGCTGATCGAGGAGGCGTTCAAGAACAACGACGCCTTCTACCTGTCGCACCACGTCTACGTGCACGAGGACGGCAAGCTGCACTTCGCCCCGTGGGACCTCGATCTCTCGCTCGGACAGCCCTCCTACAACGACAACGAGAATCCCGCCTCGTGGCTCGCCTACCGCCCCGAGATCGTGCTCGGGATGGCGCGGTACACGCGCTTCTCCGGCCGGATGGCGTCGATGTGGGCGGAGTGGCGCGCGGGGGATCTGTCCGACGCGGCGTTCGACGCGCGGCTCACGGCCCAGGTGCGCGCGCTGGGCGGGGCGCCGGCCCGCAACTTCGAGCGCTGGCCCATCGGGGACATCCAGTTCAGCGGCTACCTCTACGCGGTGAGCTCCTACGAGGAGGAGATCGAGCGGGTGCTGGCCTTCGCCCACGCACGCTTCGCCTGGATGGACGCGAACGTGGCGGCCTGGGGGGCAGCCGGCTGATCGTGCTTCTGGTAGGGCGGCCGGGATTCTGGGGCGTTCTCGCGCAATGACCGATTGACGAGGGGGGTGGCGGATGGCACCTTGGGCCACCGTCGGAGATCCCATGCGTGTGCTCGTCTGCTATCCGCCCATCGAGTCGGCGAAGGGCTCCCCGATGCTCACGCAGAACCGCCAGTTCCAGTGGTTCCACGATCCGAGCTACCTCTACCCGTGCATCCCCGCCTCGGCGGCCACGCTCCTGCAGAGCAACGGCCACGAGGTGCACTGGGTCGACTGCATCGCCGAGAAGAAGAGCTGGGCGCAGTTCGATCGCATCCTCGAGGACTTCAAGCCCGAGCTGGTGGCGATGGAGACCAAGTCTCCCGTCGTGAAGATGCACTGGAAGATCGTCAAGCACATCAAGGAGCTGGTGCCCGGCGCCCAGTGTGTGCTCTTCGGGGACCACATCGCCGGCAACCCCAGCGAGACCCTCGAAGAGAGCGAGACCGACTACTGCATCCAGGGCGGCGACTACGACTTCTCCCTCCAGTCGCTGGTGGACTGGATCACGAAGGGGACGAAGCTCGGCGGCGGCATCTGGTGGAAGGAGAACGGCACGGTCAAGAACAGCGGGCCCTACACCAACGAGGGGAACCTCGAAGAGTTGCCCTTCTGGGACCGTGACCTCACCAACGCGCACCTCTACTTCGAGAAGTGGAAGTACCGCCTGCCGTTCATGTGGACCATGGCCGGGCGCGACTGCCCGTACGGCAAGTGCACGTTCTGCTCGTGGACCGTGACCTACCCCAAGTTCCGCACCGTCTCGCCCGAGCGCCTGGCCGACGAGATGGAGATGCTCATCACGCGCCACGGCGCGAAGAACATCTTCGACGACACGGGCGCGCTCCCGACCGGCAACTGGCTCACACGCCTGTGCCACGAGATGGTCGACCGGAAGATCAACGAGAAGGTCGTCTTCGACTGCAACTTCCGCTTTGACTACTTCACCGAGAAGAACGTCCACCTGATGAAGAAGGCGGGCTTCCGCAAGCTCATCCTCGGCATCGAGTCCGCGTCGGAACGCACGATCGACATCCTCGACAAGTCGCTCACCCGCGAGCAGATCGTCGAGGGCTGCAAGATGGCGTCCGCGGCGGGGTTGCAGCCGCACCTCACGATGATGGTCGGCTACCCGTGGGAGACCAAGGAGGACGCCTACGAGACCCTCTCGTTGGCGAAGTACCTGATGCACAACGGGTACGCGCACCACCTCCAGGCCACCGTGGTCATGCCCTACCCGGGCACGCCGCTGTTCGATCTTTGCCAGAAGAACGGCTGGATCCGCTTCGATCCGAAGGACTACGACCGCTACGACATGACCGAACCCGCCTGTGTCCTCACCGACATGAGCCAGGAAGAGGTCGTGCAGATGGCCGGGCAGTTCTACAAGCTCTACGTCCACCCCAAGTTCCTGGCCCACCAGCTGCGGAACCTGCACTCGATGGACGATCTCGACTACATGACCCGCGGCGTCAAGGCGATCTGGGGCCACATCAAGGACTTCGCGAACATCCGCCAGGATCACGGCGGGATCTCGGCGAAGTAGAGCCGTGCAGGCCTGGACTGCCGCCGACCACGCGTGGGCCGTCCCGCTCATGGCGGCGGCGTTCGCCGACGATCCGGGGTTTCAGTGGATGTTCCCCGACCCCGCGCGGCGCCCGAAGCAGCTCGTGTGGCTGGAGGGGTTCCTCGCGCGCACCAAGAGCGCGTCGTGCCTGCGCGACCACGTGGACAGGCAGGCCGTGGCGATGTGGTACCCCCCGGGGCCCGGCGCGGTCACCTCCTTCTGGAGCGAGCTCCGCGCGGGGCTCCTCGGCGCGCCCCTGGCGCTCGGGTTGGAGGGCACGGTGCGTGGGCTGCGGGCGGACACCGCCGCGAAGCGCCGCCTGGAGCGTGTGGTGTGGCCCGCGTGGTACCTCGACACGCTCGCGGTCGATCCGGACGCGCAGGGGAGGGGGCTGGGTGGCGAGCTCCTGCGGCTCGGCCTCTCGCGGGCCGGCGACGCGCCGGTCGTGCTCTTCACGGTCAAGGCGTCCAACGTGGACTTCTACCGGAAGTTCGGCTTCGTCGTGACGGAGGCCTCGCCGCTGGTCGAGGGCGGGCCCCCGGCGTGGACGATGCGGCGGGAGGGGCGGTAGGGGGATCGCGCGCCGCGGAGCACCTGTGCGATAGTGCGCGCCATGCCCATCGTCGCCACCGTCCTCGTCGCCATCGTCGCGCTCCTCCACACCTGGTTCCTCGTCCTCGAGATGTTCCTCTGGGAGAAGCCCCTCGGCCGCAAGACCTTCGGAAACTCGGCCGAGAAGGCGAAGTTGACCGCGGTGCTCGCCAAGAACCAGGGCCTCTACAACGGCTTTCTCGTGGCGGGGCTCGTGTGGGGGATGGTGCTGGCGGCGCAGGGCGCGGCGCACGCGCAGGACGTGGAGACGTTCTTCCTCGCCTGCGTCGTGGTCGCCGGGGCGTACGGCGCCGCGACGGTGTCTCCGCGCATCTTCCTCATCCAGGCGATGCCTGCGATCCTCGCGCTCGTCGCGGTGTGGACGGCGTAGTTCGCCTAACGAACGGTCGGCCCCGTCACGACGCTCACGGGCTTTCCGAGCGCGCGCAATGGCGTGGCGTCGCCCTCGCCGAGGAGGATCACCCGGTCGAGCGCGGCGGTGCCGTTCGGGAGCTCGCCCATGATCGCGAAGGGGGGCCCGAGCCTGCCTGTCGCCGCAGCGCGCACCCACCCTTCGGTGGCGATCTCGTGGGCGACCGTCAGGACGCGGCGGCGCACGCTCCAGCCCGCTCCATCCGCTGACACCGGCGGCGTCAGGGTCACCGCGGCCGCGACCTCGCGCGCCATCGCGCCCGTGCCCCGGTGCAGCTGGAGCCAGACGGCGGCTTGCGCGTCGAGCAGGACCCGGCCGACGCGCCGGGCGTCCCCGTCGTACCAGGCGGCCTCGCCGATGGGATCCCAGAGCCCGATCCACCCCGAGACCGCTTCGGACAGGCCGCGGCCGAGCCGGTCGATCCAGCAGCCCCAGTTGGCCAGCGCGTCGGGGTCGAGCCACCCGCCGCGAGCGATCTGCCAGTCGGGGAGGGCGCCCGCGTGCGCCACGATCCACACCTCCGCCCCGCGCTTTTTGGCGACGCCGACGGCGCGGCGCCACGCGGTGAGCTCCGCGTCGTCATACCGACCGCGCTCGGGCTCTCCCCGCGCCCAGCTGGCGAACAGCACGAGCGTGCCCGGCGTCGCCTGCGCGGCGCCCGCGTCCCACCCGCCCCGCCATACCGTTCCCGCCCGCACGTGCTCGGCCTCCGCGATAGGGCCGCGTATCCCGGAGAACGTGTGGGTCATAACGTCGGCATCCTGACCGGCGGGGGCGATGCCCCCGGGCTGAACGCGGTCATCCGCGCGGTCATCAAGTACGGGGTGGGCCGCAAGGGCTGGCGGCTGGTCGGCATCGAGGACTCGTTCAACGGGCTCCTCACCGACCCGTTGCGCGTCACCTCGCTCACGCCCGTGGCGTGCAAGGGCCTCCTCCAGCGCGGCGGCACCATCCTCGGCACCACCAACCGCGGCGACCCGTTCCACTATCCGGGCAAGACCGGCCCCGAGGCCGACCGCTCGGGTGAGGTGGCCGCCGCCATGAAGCGCCTCGGGCTCGACGGCCTGATCGTGCTCGGCGGGGACGGCACCCAGCGCATCGTGATGGACCTCGCGACGCGCCACGGCGTCAAGGCGGTGGGCGTCCCGAAGACCATCGACAACGATCTCGGCGCGACCGATCTCACGTTCGGGTTCCAGTCCGCGGTGGACTGCGTGACGGACGCCCTCGATCGGCTCCACACCACCGCCGAGTCGCACGATCGCGTGCTGGTGCTCGAGGTCATGGGCCGCGACGCGGGCTGGATCGGGCTCCACGGCGGCGTGGCGGGCGGCGCCGACGTGATCCTCATCCCCGAGATCCCGTGGTCGCCCGAGGGCGTCATCGCCAAGATCGAGGAGCGTCGGGCGCTCAGCCGCAACTTCAGCCTGATCGTCGTGTCCGAGGGCGCCCGGGTGGACGGGCGCGTACTCGGCGCCGGCCGGGCGGGCACCTACGTGGCCGATGCCATCGAGCGGCTGCTGCCCGGCACCGACACCCGCGTGATCGTGCTCGGGCACCTTCAGCGCGGCGGCGGCCCCGACGCCTTCGATCGTGTGCTCGCCACGCGCTTCGGCGTGTGCGCGGTCGACCTGGTCGAGGCCGGGCGTTGGGGCGAGCTCGTCACCCTGCGCAACGGCCACGTCGACGGCGTGCCGCTCGAAGAGGCACGCATCAACCGGAACGTGAGCCCGGACGACGAGATGGTCCGGGCCGCGCGGGCGGTGGGGATCAGCTTCGGAGACTGAGCGCGGGCCGCGCGCCGAGGATGGGGCGCGGCGAGGCTACGGGGCCTTGGCGCCGCCGTCCGCCGCGAGCAGGCGCCCGTAGCGCACGAGCTCGGTCCCGATGAGGGACAGCTCCTCGCCGAGGCCCTCCCGCTGGGCCTGCCCCTGGGCATCGAAGCCCTCGGAGGCGCGCGGCACGCTGACCTGCGCGGGGAGCACCCACGCGCCGACCCACCGCGACACCTGCCGCAGGTGGTTCAGCGTGTTCATCGCGCCGGCGTCGCCGCGGGCGGTCGCGATGAGGCCGATGAGCTTGCCGCGGAGGTCTTCCGGGCCGCACAGGTCGAGCGCGTTCTTGAGGACGCCCGTGAAGCTGCCGTGGTACTCGGGCGAGCCGAGGAGCAGGGCGTCCGCGCTGGCGATCTGCTTGCGGAACGCGTCCACCTCGGGGCCGTACCCGTCGACCGCGCGGCCGTCACACGGGGGCAGGGCCTTGATGTCGACCCAGCCGACCTCGGCGCCGCTACGTTCGGCGGCCGCGAGGGCCAGGGCCAGGGCAGTTCGGGTGGAGGAGGCGGGGCGGAGGGAGCCACAGACGGCGAGGACGCGCATGGCGCGCGGGTTATCCGTCGCGTCGTGCCGACGCTACCCCGGAGGTGGCCGCTACGCGAGCCCGGCTACGGCGCGAGCGCGTACCCGACGGCGCTGGCGTGGTCCTGGAGGGCCTCGAGGTAGTCCATCCCCGCCGCGGTGGGGTTGGCCGCGTAGGCCTGCTTGGCGAGCCGCAGGGCCTCATCCAGCTTGCCCTCGCGCTCCGCGTCGACCGCGAGGTTGTGGAGCTGGCGGGACGTGCCCGGCTCGGGGTCGTTGTAGAGGGTGCGGCGGATGGTCGCCGGGAGGGGCGCGAGCTGGTCCGCCAGGTCGGTCGCGAGATCCCGCCGCACGGCCTGCTGGAGCGTGAACATGCGCGGCATGTCGAGATCGCCGTCGCTCACCCAGGGGCCGCGGAGACGCCGCTCGGCGCCGCCCGCGAGGCGCACGGTGGCGGCGGCGGGGCTGTCCACGATGAGCACCGCGTTCGCCCAGCCGCGCATGTCGAAGCGCCGACGCTCGTGCGACACCGTGGCGTTGTAGTCGATGCCGGGGAACGAGGATTCGAGCTCGAGGAGGGTCTCGACCTCCTGGTCACACTCCTGCACGAGCAGGCGCACGGGTGCGTCCGGATGCACGACCACTCCCGGGCGGGCCGAGAGGGTCTTCGCAAGGTCGTCCGCGACGCGCTTGCAACCACGCTCCCCGGTCACCACGCTGACCTCCAGCGACGGCAACTCGTACGACGGGCGCGGCTGCACGTCCCAGGTGACGTGTTTCGCACAGCCGAGCATCAAGAAGAGCAGGCCCATGCACACAGCATGTTGCACTACGAGCCCGACGGCAAGCCTTTCTCGGGGCTTTCCCGTGAGGTCCGTTACGGGCGATTACCGCCGTGTCCTCCGCCGTGTCCTCCGAACACCCGCTCGAGCACTGTGTCGACATGACGCACGTACCAGTGAGGATCACACGCCGCGCGGATCGTAGCCTCGCCGAGCGGCCCTGCGATCTCCGGATCGGCGAGCATCAGATCGAGCAGCGGCGTGCCCTCGGCCCACGTCCGCATCGCGTTTCGCTGGACGCGCCCGTACGCCTCCTCGCGCGAGAGCCCGGTCTCCACGAGCGCGAGCATCACGCGCTGGCTGTAGAAGAGGCCCCCCGTCTTGTCGAGGTTGCGCTGCATGTTCTCGGGGTAGACCACCAGCCCGTCGATGAGGCCGCGCAGGCGGTAGAGCATGAAGTGCAGGGTCACCGTCGCGTCCGGCGCGATCACCCGCTCGACGCTGGAGTGGGAGATGTCGCGCTCGTGCCACAGCGGCACGTCCTCCGTGGCGGCCTGGGCCCAGCCGCGCATCAGCCGGGCGAGCCCGGTGAGGTTCTCGGAGAGGATCGGGTTGCGCTTGTGGGGCATCGCGCTCGAGCCCTTCTGCCCGGCGGTGAACGGCTCCTCGGCCTCGAGCACCTCGGTGCGCTGGAGGTGGCGGATCTCGACGGCGATCTTCTCGATGGACGTCGCGATGAGCGCGAGCACGGTGAAGAAGTATGCGTGCCGGTCGCGCTGCACGATCTGGTTCGACGCGGGGGCCGGCGTGAGGCCGAGCTTCTCGCACACGTAGGCCTCGACCGACGGGTCGAGGTGCGCGAACGTGCCGACGGCGCCGCTCACCTTGCCTACCGAGATGTCGACGATGGCGTGATCGAGCCGATCGCGGCCGCGCCGGAGCTCGTCCCACAGGATGGCGAGCTTCCAGCCGAAGGTGGTCGGCTCCGCGTGGATGCCGTGCGAGCGCCCGATGCAGAGGGTGTGCGCGTGTTCGCGCGCGCGGCGCTCGAGCACCACGAGCACGTCACTCAGCGCGTCGCGGATGAGCAGCCCCGCCTCGCGCAGCTGGGCGCCGAGGGCGGTGTCGAGCACGTCGCTCGAGGTCATGCCCTTGTGCAGGTGCCGCGCGGGCTCGCCCACGTACTCGGCCACGTTGGTGAGGAACGCGATCACGTCGTGCTTGAGCGTCTTCTCGAGCTCGTCGATGCGCGCGATGTCGAAGGAGGCCTTCTCGCGGCACACCTTGGCCGTGCCGGCGGGCACCTCGCCGCGGGCCTCCATCGCCTCGCACGCGAGGAGCTCGACCTCGAGCATGACCTGGAGGCGGCGCTCGGGGGTCCAGACGGCGACCATCTCGGGGCGGCTGTAGCGGGCGATCATGATGGCTCCTGGCGCCGGCTGGGCGCGTCGGGCGGGACGGAGGGACGGGCGGGGCGGGCTTCTATCCGGAACGACGCCCGCCGGTGATACGCCTCGGGGATGTCCACCGCCCCCCGCCTCGGCGATCGCTCCCTCTTCCCGGACCTCGTCTCCCGCAGCTACCTCGCGCATTGCGCCATCTCGCCGGTGTCGCAGCCGGTCCGCGAGGCCGTGGGCGCCTACGTCGACAGCTACGCGCGGCTCGGCGTCGGGGCCCTCGGGCGGTGGCTCGAGCGGCGCGCCGTGCTCCGGGGCGCCCTCGCGCGGCTGATCGGCGCCGGCTCGGACGACATCGCGCTCGTGTCCAACACCACGACCGGGGTGATCGACATCGCGTTCGCGATCGCGTGGGCGCCGGGCGATCGGGTGGTGCTCTTCGACGGCGAGTTCCCGGCCAACGTGACGCCGTGGCAGCAGGCCGCCGCCACGTTCGGGCTCCAGATCGTCCAGTTGCCGTTGACGGGGTTCGGGCTCCCGAGCGACGCGCCAGAGAGCGACGGCGCCGGTGAGGGCGGCGGGCTCGCGCGGCTCGAGGCCACCCTGCGCGAGGGGGCGCGCCTCGTGGCGGTGAGCGCGGTGCAGTTCCAGACGGGCCTCGCCATGCCCATCCCCGCCATCGCCGCCTTGTGCCGCCGGTACGGCGCCGAGCTGTTCGTCGATGCCATCCAGGGCGTCGGCGTGGTGCCCATCGACGTGGCGTGCGGGGTCGACTACCTCACGTGCGGCAGCCACAAGTGGCTCCTCGGGATCGAGGGCAGCGCGTTCTTGTACGTGGCGCCCCACCGCGTCGGCGCGCTCGTCCCGCGGCTCGGCGGGTGGCTCTCTCACGAGGACCCGATCGGTTTTCTGATGGGCGCGAGCCCGCTGCGCTACGACCGTGCGCTCCGCGCCCGCGCCGATGTGTTCGAGGGCGGCGCGGCGAACGGCGCCGGCCTCGCGGCGCTCGACGCCGCCGTCCACCTGCTCGCGCACCTCGGCGTCCCGGCCGTGCACGACCACGTGCAGCGGTGGCACGACGCGATCGAGCCGGGGCTGATCGACCGCGGCTTCACCTCGCTGCGCAGCCCCCATGCCGCCGGCCGCTCGGGGATCCTCGCGGTGCGCGCCCCCGCGGGTATCGACGTCCAGGCCCTCGTCGCGGCGCTCCTCCCCCGCGGCGTGGTCGTGAGCGCCCCGGAGAACAACCTCCGCATCGCCCCGAGCTGGCCCAACGCCCTGGAGGAGGTGCCCGTGGTGCTCGCCGCGATCGACGACGCGCTCGGTCACGCGCTCGGCTGACGTACACTCCGCCGGTCCCTCCGGAGCTCCGTGTCCGACGCCCCGCCGCCCGCTTCCCGCAACCGCACGCTGCTCCTGGTCGCCATCGGCGTCGGCGGGCTGCTCGTCTGTCTCGGTAGCATCCCCGTGATCGGGATCGTGGCCGCCGTCGCGATCCCCAACTTCATCGCGTACCAGATGAAGGCCGAGCGCGCCGAGGTGCCCGCGAACGTAGCCGGCATCGCGACCGCGCAGCTCGCCTATGACGCGGCCTTCGACACCTTCATCCCGGTGTCGAGCCGAGAAGAGGCCGAGGCCGAGGTCCGGGGCGGCGGCCGCGAGCCGCGGGCGTGGCAGGGCGGAGGGGCGTGGGGCACCCTCGGCTGGCAACCGGCGGGCCCGGTGCGGGGCGCGTACTGGGTCGAGGTGGTCGAGGGAGAGCTCGGGGTGTTCGGCATCTCCGACATCGACAACGACGGCGACTTCGCGGAGTACAGGTGGTCGACCGAGGGGGGCACCCGGCAGGTCACCCCCAACTACGTGTACTGATGATCCTCCTCTGGATCCTGGCGTGTAGTGGGCCCGACGGCGCGCCCGACACCGCTCCCGACGACGTTCCGGTCAGCTGCGACCTCGCGGGCCCGATGGACGACGTGCTGACGATCGCGGACGTGCAGGCCCTCGGCACCCACAACAGCTACCACATCGAGCCCGACACGGTCCTCGACGCGTCCCACGCCTACACGCAGCCGACGCTCGACGCGCAGGCCGACGTGGGCGTGCGCGCGTTCGAGCTGGACGTGCACCTCGGGGAGGACGGCGTCTTCCAGGTCTTCCACCTGCCGGTCATCGACGCGGAGACCACCTGCTCCACCCTCGGGGAGTGCCTCGGCGTGCTGCTCGCGTGGTCGGACGCGCACCCGTGCCACAGCCCGTTCACCGTCTGGATCGAGCCCAAGGACGACATCGACGCGGCCGTCGAAGGGCTCGTTCCCCTCGCGGGGCACCTCGTCGAGCTGGACGCCGCCATCTCGGCGGTGTGGCCGCGGGAGCGGCTCCTGACGCCCGACGACGTGCGCGGCGGGCGCGCCACGGTCCCCGAAGGGGTGGCCGCAGGCTGGCCGAGCCTCGCCGACACGCGCGGGGGGCTGATCGTGGCCCTGCTCGACGACAGTGAACACCGCGCCGAGTACCTCGACGGCGCCCCGGCCCTCGAGGGGCGGGTCCTCTTCGTCAACAGCGACAGCGCCGCCGATCCGTTCGCCGCCACCTTCAAGATCGACAACGCGCCCGCGAACGCGGACCAGGTCGGCGCGCTGGTGGCCGGCAACTTCCTCGTCACCTCCAACGTGGACGGCGGCAGCGAGGCCGATGCCACGAACGAGGCGAGCCTCGCCGCCGCGTTGGAGGCCGGTCCCCAGAACCTCGCGTCGGACCAGGTGGTGCCCGTGGAGGGGTCGGCCTACGTCGCCGCGCTCCCGGACGGCTCGCCGCGTTGCCACCCCGCCCGGGTGGCCGGTGGGTGCGGGCCCGACATCATCGAGCCATGACGCGCCGGAATTGAGGCCGGCGAGCGCGGCGTGACGATCGTGCAACGGGTACGCTGCCGTGGATGATCCTGCTCCTCGCCCTGTGCGCCTGCAGCGCCCCCTTCGCCGACGACACCAACACGTCCGCCGACGACTCGGCCGCGGGGGACGACTCCGGCGAGACGACCGACACGGAGGACACGGACACCTCGGACACGTCCGAGACCGGCGACACGTCCGAGACCGGAGAGACCGGCGAGCTGCCCGACACCGGTCCGGTGGTGCCGGCGCCGTGTGACACGTGGGCGGAGCCGCGCGACGTCGGCCTGCTCGCGGACGACGTGTACCAGGAGGTGTCCGGTGTGGCCCCGTCCGTGATCAATCCCGGCGTGTTGTGGATCCTCGAGGATCACGGGAACGACCCCGCGTTCTACGCAATCGATCTGACCGGTTCCACGCTCGGCACCCTCGCGCTCGAGGGCGCGGAGAACGAGGACTGGGAGGCCATCGCGCTCGGGCCGTGCCCGACCGGGACGTGCTTGTGGGCGGCGGACGTGGGCGACAACGGGCTGGAGCGCACCGAGGTCACCCTGTACCGGGTGCCCGAGCCGGACGTTGGATGGGGCGGCGGGCTCGACGAGTCTGTCGTGCCGGAGCGGTTCCCGCTGGTCTACACGGACGGCCCGGTCAACGTCGAGGCGTTCCTCGTGACCCCCGAGGGGCTGCCGGTGCTGCTCTCGAAGCGTGGAGACGGCCTCTCAGAGGTCTACGTGGTGGACACCGTCGTCCCCGAGTTGGTCGTCGCGCCACGCTTCATCGGCACGTTCCAGACGCGGGACGCCGAGGCCGAGGCCGGGGGGTTCGTGACCTCGGCCGATCTCTGGCCCGACGGGTCGCGCCTGCTCGTCCGCACGTACGAGGCCGCGTGGGAGCTCGATCTGGGGACCGGCGGGATCGAGGGCATCGCCGCCGCGCCCCGGACGATGCTGCCCTTCAGCGACGAACGGCAGGTCGAGGCCGTCGCGTATGACGCGGTGCTCGGCGGCTATTGGCAGATCCCGGAGGGTGTCGGCGCCCCCCTCTCGTTCGTGGCGTGCGTGGACTGACACCGGCTGGCTCGGACAGACACGGGGCCCGCCGGGTTAGCCGCCCGTACGAGGTGGTTGTGAACGATCGGGTGCACGGAACGGGCTTCTCCTACGATTGCCGCATCGGTTTCCACGAGTACGAACGGCACATCCGCCAGCGCGTCGTCATCGACTTCGAGGCCGAGACGGATTGGCGGGCCTCGGCCCGCGCGGACCGCGCCGGAAAGGAGCTGGTCGACTACTACGAGGCAAACCTCGCGATCGGGAAGCTGGTGGCGGAGAAGGAGTACCGGCTGATCGAGGCGCTCGCGGAGGACGTGGCGCGGGTGCTGGTCGCCTCGTTCCCCATCCGCCGCGTCCGGGTCAAGGTCACCAAGGCGCCGTTCGACATGCCGAACGTCGGCAACGTGGCCGTGGAGTGCTGGCGCACCGCGGAGGACTTCGCGGAATGAAGGTCATCACCAACACCGCCATCACGGTGGACGGCAAGATCGCCAGCGCACGCTACGATCACGTCGCCATCGGCACCCCGGTGGACCGTCAGTACATGAGTGTGCTGCGGGCCCGGGCGGACGCGGTGTTGGTGGGGGGGCGCACCTTCCGGAATTGGCCGCTGCCGCTGGTGCCGGACGAGGCCGCCCTGGCGGCCCTCGCGGCGAGCGGATTTCCCGACGCTTCGGCGCCCCCGATCACGGGGCGTCGGTGGTGGAACGTGGTGCTCACGCGCACGCTCGACGTGCCGAAGACAGGCCGCTTCTATCGGGACCCCCGGGTGCGCCCGCTGTTCTACTCGGCCACCGCGGGGGAGGTCCCGAGCGGCGAGGTCGTGGTGGGTGAGGTCAGCATCCCGGGCGTGATCGCGGATCTGGCCGCCCGCGGCGTCGAGACCCTGCTCGTCGAGGCCGGCGGCGATCTGATCGCCCAGCTCCTCCACGCGGGCGTGGTCGACGAGCTGTACCTGACCATCTGCCCGCTCGTGCTCGGCGGCCGGTCGGCCCCCACCGTGGTGGACGGCGACGGCTTCCCCTTCGACGGGGCGCCGCGCCTGTCCCTCGCGCACGCGCACCGCGTGGGCGACGAGCTCTACTGCCGCTACATCGTCACGCGCTGACGGTAGGCGGCGGGTCGCGCGGTCAGGTCCGGCGCACGTCGGCGAGCGCCTTGCCCGTCGGGTCGAAGAGCACGAAGCTACGCCGGTCGCCGCGGGCCAGCAGCACCTCGTGGAACACGCCCTCCTCGGTCGCGATCTCGGTGGCGCGCCAGAGCGTGTGGCGGGGGTGGGAGCGATCGAGCGTGGCGCGCAGCCCCTCGGGGAGGGCGCGCACCGCCAACGGCGAGTGCTGCTCGACGACGTTGCCGTCGGCATCGAGGACCAGATCGTGCCGGCGATGGCCGTCGAGCAGGGAGGCCTCCCAACCGCTCCCGACCCGCTCCACCGCGGCGACCGTGGCGGCCGGAAAACGGGCCTTGAGGCTCTCCGCGATGGGGGAGGGGATCTCGGCCGTCGGCGCGCGCCGCGCGGCCCCGCTCGACATCGAATCCTCGGGGCCCGCCCAGGCGCCGCCCGAGGCCATCACACCCACCATCACCGCCGCCGCACGAAGCTGCTTCCGCATGGACACCTCACTGCCGCGTCAGGGGTGACGCGCGCCGCAACAGGTTGTGCACGCAGGCAGGCAACGGCTGTCGCGTTCCGTCACGTCGCGACCGGTCGCTGTTCGGACGGCCGATGTCAGGGGCGGTCGGCGAGCGCCCGGCATGCGTCCATCCCGCCCCACGGGGCGTAGATGACCACGTCTTCGCGGTCGAGGATCGGCGCGCCGAGGAGCGGCACGAGCGCACGTTTCGCCGCGCGGGCGCGGGACTGCCCCGAGATGCGCCCGCCCTCCTCTTCGAGCGCGTTGGGACGCAGGATCACCCAGCGGTAGCCCAGCGCGGCCACGGCCGCCTTCTCCTCCTCCGTCCAGGCCACGTCGGCGCGGGGATCCGCCGGCAGCGTCAGGACGGCGCGCAGCCAGCCGTTCTCCGTGCGCAACGCCCGCTGGCCCGCCGGTACGAGGCTCGCCGACCGCTCCGCCATCCCGTTGAGCATCGGCGCGCCGTGTACGCTCTGCCACACGAGCGCCAGCTGGTCGACGCCGTAGGGCAGCACAAACCCGGCGCCGCCGCCCTCCGACACGCACGCGACGGCCTCGGGGACGTCGGCGCGCCACCGGCCGATCGGCAGGGTGCCCCGCGCGAGCCCCTCCCCGAGGAGGGCCGCACCGACCAGGGCCGCCACCCCCACGCGCCACCGCTCCGGCACGCGCCCCAGCCCGGTGACGACCCCGACCACGCCCACCGCCGCGAGCACGGCGACCGCGCGGACGGGCCAGTACAGCCGCTCGTAGGGGGGGAGCGCTGCGACGAGGCCGAGGTACACGGGGTTGCGGACGTCGAAGGGGAAGGGGCCCACCGCGATGGCGAGGGCGAACAACCCGACGCCGATCCACCGGCGCGGCGCCGCGAGGGTGAGGAGCACGCCGACCAGCCCGAGCACCACACCCTCCGCGACCTCGCCCCGCCCGCTGTGCAGGATCGCGACGCCGGTGGGCGCGAGCGTCGCCACCTGGATGCCGCCGCCCTGCGCGTTCGTGTAGTCCTGAACCCCCGCGATCCAACGGTCGAGCGGCAGGAGCCCGGGCACCTCGCCCCGGGTGAGCGCGAGCACGAGCGGCACCACGAGCGGCGCGCACAACACGAGGGAGCCGACCCCCACGCCGGTGAGCGTCCGCGCGCCGAACGGGCGTGCCTTCCCGAGCGAGCTCAGCGCGAGCACGCACAGCGCGAGGGCCCCGAAGGACGCGGCGTACCAATAGATCCACCCGGCGAGGGCCAGGAATCCGGCCGAGCGCGCGGTGTCCCGCCACGACCCGGTGCGCATCGCGTCGTCTCCGAACGCGAGCGCGAGGAGCAGGGGGGCGAGGATGGCCTGGGTGGGGCGGCCGTGGGCGAGCTCGTTGAGCACGAACGGATGGAGCCCGACGAGCACCTGTGTCAGGAGGACTGCGGCGAGGCCTCCGCCGAGGCGACGCGCCCACGCGCCGGCGGCGAGCGCGTTGGTGACGATCGCCGCGAACACGAGGGTGTTCCACGCGACGGCGGGCCCGAGCACCCACCGGACCGGGAGCAGCGCCGCCACGTCGAGCAGGTTGCCGCCCGTGTGCGTGAGGATGTCCTTGCCCCACGGAAAGAACAAGACGTCGGCTTCGAAAGGGGACACCCCCCGTGCCACCGCGTCGGCCACCCACCATTGGAACCACCACGTCCCGTAGGTGTCGACCGTGGCCGCCCCTGCCAACCAATGGAACGGATCGGCGAGAGTAGGGCCGAGGACCACGAGCCCGAGCGCGAGCGCGCAGAGGAGCGGGGCGCGGGACACGAAGGGGGGCACGGCTGCGCTCTAATGTGCGACGACGGTTTAAGAGAAGGGATGGCGAGCCTCCTGGTCCTGACGATGTGCCTCGGCGTGGGGGTGTTGCTCCGCGCACGGCTCGATCCGGCGCCGCTCACGCTCTACGTCCTGCACGTGGCCCTCCCCGCCATGGCGTTGGTCGAGATGCACCGGGCGCTCGCGTTCTCCGTCTGGGGCGTCGCCTCCGTGTGGCTCGTGTTCGTGGTCGCCGCGGCCTTCTTCTCCCTCGTCGGGCGGCTCGTCGGCTGGGATCGCGCCACCGTCGGCTGCCTCATCCTCACCGCGGGGCTCTCGAACACCTCCTTCGTCGGCTTCCCGCTCCTCGAAGTGTTCGTCGGCCCCGAGGCCCTGCCGTTCGCCGTCCCCCTCGATCAGCTCGGCAGCTTCCTGCTGGTCTGTACGCTGGCGCCGCTGGTGGGCTCCTGGGCCCGGGGTGAGGCCTCGGACCTCTCGGATCCGCTCGCACTCCTGCGCCGGGTGGCACGCTTTCCCGCTTTGTGGGCGCTGATCGCGGCCGTCGTCCTGCGCGACGTGGCCTGGCCCGACGTGCTCGAGGCCGCGCTGGGGCGCATCGCCGCTACGCTCTCGCCGGTGGCCCTGGTCGCCGTCGGCGCGCAGCTCCGGTGGCCGCCGCCCACCGCGGCGCGCCCGCTGGCGGTCGGCCTCGTCTACAAGCTCGCGCTCGCGCCCGTCCTGGTGTGGGCATGGATGAGGTGGGCCGGCGAGTCGGGGCTCGGCGCGCGGGTCGCGGTGCTCGAGGCCGCGATGGCGCCAATGGTCACGGGCGCCGTGCTCGCACAAACCTACGGCCTCCGCCCCGACCTCGCCGGGGCCCTGTTGGGGGTCGGGGTGCCGCTCTCGGCCCTCACTGTCTGGGGGTGGAGCCTCCTGTACCCCTGACTGTCCCCCTGACAGTACCCCTCAAAACCGAGCGATCCCCGTCGTGTTCCTACCGACTTCGAGGTGGGGTGAAACGCTCGGACATCGTTGATAAATCATTGTCAACGCTGATTCTGTGAGGGTACCTACCGAAAGCGCTTGACGTAGCTCAATCCCAAGGTAGAGTGCGCTCCCGCTGCGGAGCCCCTCGTGAATCGTCTTCTCCTCCCGTTGTTCTCGGTTTCCCTCCTCGCCCTCTCGGGCTGCCTCCCCTCCCGTGACAAGGATCCGGTCGAGGACGACACGAGCAGCGAGGACTCCGACATCGACGGGGACGCGGACACCGACGCCGATACGGACGCCGACTCGGACGCCGACTCTGACTCGGACACGGACGCCGATACCGACGCGGACACGGACGCCGACACCGATGCCGACACGGACGCCGATACCGATGCGGACACCGACACGGACACCGAGCCCGAGGACGACCGGGATCGCGACGGCTACACCGTCCGCGAAGGCGACTGTGACGATCGCGACGCGGAGATCAACCCCGGCGCAGCCGAGGTGTGTGACCTCGTCGACAACGATTGCGACGACCTGGTCGACAACGACGCGGTCGACGCCGAAGAGGTCCCCGCGGACCGTGACGGCGACGGCTTTGGCGACCCGACGAACACCGAGCTGTCCTGCGACGCCGCGACCAGCAACGTCTGGGACTGTGACGATCGCGACGCGACCGAGCCGGTCGTCGTCGACACGGATGAGGCGACCGGCACCCAGGACGGCACGCTCGAGTACCCCTACGCGACCATCCAGCAGGGCATCGACGACGCGGATCTCTGCGTCGCGGTGTTCCCGGGCAACTACCCCGAGCTGATCGATTTCAGCGGCAAGGACATCGAGGTCTTCTCGACCGGCGGCGCCAAGAACACGATCATCGACGGCCAGGGCATGGGCTCCACGGTCACCTTCGCGAACGGCGAGTCGATGGCCGCCGAGCTGCGCGGCTTCACGATCACCGCGGGCACGGGGACGGTGGAGAGCACCTCCAGCTCCGCCGCCTGCGACTCGACCGGCACCTGCATCACGAACTACACCCGCTTCTACGGCGGCGGCGTGTTCATCGACAACGCGGCGCCCACCCTCCGCGCCCTGCTCATCACGGGCAACTCCCTCGCGGCGTACTCGTTCGAGGAGCCCGAGGAGAACGTCGAGTCCTACGTCTACAGCTACGGCGGCGGCATGTTCATCAACAACAGCCGCGGCATGCAGATGATCGACGTGAGCTTCGCGGTCAACTTCGCCGACCAGGGCGGCGGGTTGTACGTGGGTGACGCGGCGACCGTGGGCCTCACCCAGTCCCGCATCGGCTTCAACCGCGCCTCCAACGGCGCGGGCGCGGCGGTGGCGGGTGGCACGCTGACCCTCACCAACACCATCTTCACCGGCAACGCCGCCACGGCCGCCGGTGGCGCCTCGTACGCGGATGACGGCCAGCTCACCTGGTGGAACGTGACCGCCTCCAGCAACGCCAGCGCCTCCGGCGCCGGTGTCGCGGTGATGGGCACCTCCGACTTCTTCTTCCAGAGCTCGGTCGTGGCCTACGGTGTCGGCGGCGCCGGCATCTACCTCGAGTCCTCCGCGGCCTCGCTGGACGCCGACAACTCCGACGCCTACGGGAACGACACGGCCAACTACGGCGGTGTCACCGCGCCCACCGGCAGCAACGGCAACATCGAGAACGACCCGAGCTTCGTCGACTTCACGGATGACGGCACCGAGAACGACGACTACAACCTCGCCAGCGGCAGCGCGCTCATCGACGCGGGGAACCCCTCCGCGACCTACAACGACGCGGACGGGAGCCGGAACGACATCGGCGCGTACGGCGGGCCCCAGGGCGCCTGGTAGTCCCAGACCCGCGGGTAGCGCGGCGGTCGCGATCCTCGGATCGTGGCCGCCGTTCTCGTTTTGGTGTGCTTCCGGGGCGACGACCACGATCGGCTATAGAGAATCCATGGCGACCGAACCTCCGCTCGAGTACCCCCTGGCGCAGGACGCGAACGCACCGCACGACACGTTCCGGGTCCTGTTCCTGGACAAGCCCGAGCAGATCGAGCGGCTGAAGGAGACCTGCAAGCAGGAAGGCTACGTCGTGATCGGCGCGGAGACGATCGCCACGGCGATGGCCTTTCTCGAAGGGAAGAACCACGTCGACGTCATCGTCTGTGCGGCGCACCTCGAGACCGAGTCGGTGTTCGCCTTCCTCCAGCACGTTCGCGGTCACGCGCTGCACGCGAAGTCGATGTTCCTGATCCTCTCCCTGGAGTCTGGGCAGCACGGCGCGTACCTCGATCGCGGCGCAGCGCGGGCGGGCATGGCGCTGGGCGCGAATGCGTACGTGGTCATGCCGGTCTTCGACGAGAAGGCGCTCATCGCGCAGATCCGGCAGCTCCAGCCGGACGTGCCTACGCTGCAGCAGTCAGCCACGCCGGACGAGAAGCGAACGGCCGAGTAGCTGTTGGCGTGCCGAGGTCCTGGCACGCGTCCGCGCGCCGGGCGGTTAGGCAGCGCCCTTCGAGGACCCCATGCGCTACTGGTTGATGAAGTCCGAGCCCGACGTCTACTCGATCGACGATCTGCTGCGGGACAGCCGCACCTCCTGGGAGGGCGTGCGCAACTACACGGCGCGCAACTGGATGCGTGACGACATGAAGGTCGGGGACCGGGTCCTCTTCTACCACTCGAACGCCGAGCCTCCGGGCGTGGCGGGGATCGCCGAGGTGGTGCGTGCCGGCTACCCCGATCCACACGCGCTCGATCCCGCGTCGCACTACTACGATCCGGGTGCAAAGCCGGACGTCCCGCGCTGGGTGTCGGTCGACCTCGGGTTCGTCGAACGTTTCCCCGCGGTCGTCCCCCTGGCCGCCCTGAAGGCCGAGCCGGCGTTGGACGGGATGGAGGTCACGAAGCGGGGGTCGCGCCTGTCCGTGCACCCGGTCGACGCCGCGCACTTCGAGCGGGTTGTCGCGATGGGGCGCGCGGCGCACTGAAACGCTCCGGTTCGGGGGTGCACTCCGGGCATACGTTTGTGGGGGTACACTCGGGCGTCATGTTGTTCTTGCTCGCGTGCGCCGTACCCGCCGTGGACCCCGTCGATCCACCCGAACACGAGTGGCCCGGGCCCGACGACCCTCCGGACGACACGGCCCCTCCGGACGACACCGGCACCCTCGTGGATGGGCATTGGGACGTGATCGTGGTGGGTACCGGCCCCGCGGGCACCGCCGCGGCCTTGACCGCGCGGGAGGCCGGCGCGCGCGTGCTGCTCCTGGAGCGTGCCGACGACCCGGGCCTGGGCCTCGTGCTCGGCGGGCATGCGTTCGCCGCGGGCACCTCCTGGCAGGCGGTCAGCGGGGTGAGCGACACGCCGGAGGCGGCGCAAGCGGAGTGGCAGTCGATCACGGGGGTCAGCGGCGACACGCCGGGCGTGCGGGAGTTCCTCGACGCGAGCGCCGACACGTTGACGTGGCTCCAGGGCTACGGCATGTGGGTGAACTTCGTGCAGGGCGAGCGGGACGCGGGGATCGTCCCCCGGATCCACGGGATGGGCTGGGGGGAGACCGCGACGGGGAACGCCCGTGAGCTGCTCACGTACTTCGATGGAGAGCTGCGCACCGGCGTCGAGGTGACGGCGCCGCTGCTCGAGGACGGCGCCGTGGTCGGGGTCCGATGGACCGATCTCGCGACCGGGCTCGACGGCGCGTCCGCGTCGGGAGCCGTGGTGCTGGCGACCGGTGGTTTCGTGCGCGACCTGGACGAGGTAGCCCGCGTGATCCCCGCCTTGGCAGGCCGGCGGGTGGTGTTCGAGGCCAGCCCGCACTCCGACGGCGGTGGGCTGCCCTTCCTCCGCGCGGTGGGCGCGGGCTCGCTCTCGCCCGAGAACATCGGCGTGTACGTGCACTCGATCGGCGATCCCTGGTTCCCCGGGTCGGAGTCGCTCCTCGCGCTCGGGAGCGAGGAGGGGATCCTCGTGGACGCCGCGGGCGATCGGTTCGCCAACGAGGACCTTCAGCGGTCGTTCGACCTGTTCGACCTGCTCCCCGAGGGCGAGGTCTACGCGGTGCTCTCGGGCACACTCGCCGACGCGCTCGTGTTCTCCCGGCCCTACTACAACTGGTCGACCCCCCCGGACGCCGAGCTGCCCACGCTCGACGAGGTGCTGGCGGCCG
The DNA here is from genome assembly GCA_040386535.1 of Myxococcota bacterium. Classification (GTDB taxonomy): domain Bacteria; phylum Myxococcota_A; class UBA796; order UBA796; family SXON01; genus CAJBVW01. The sequence goes on from JAZKFH010000063.1 coordinate 43,468, forward strand.
GCTCCGAGGACGTCGTCGTGGCCGATACGCTCGAGGACGCCGCGGTGTACGCGGGGATCGATCCCGCGCGGCTCGTGTCCACCGTGGAGACGTTCAACCTGGGCTTCGAGACCGGGCTGCCCGATCCGTACGGGCGCAACCTCGTCCGCGCCGAGCCGCTCGTCGGCGAACCGTGGGTTCTCCTGCGGCTCTCTCCGGGCCTCGGCAAGAACTTCGGCGGGGTGGCGACCGACATCGAGGGGCACGTGCTGGACACCGGCGGCGTGCCGATCCCCGGGCTCTACGCGGCGGGCGAGGTGGCCGGGATGTTGCTCGGTGGCGGCGGGGGCGACGGGTTCTCGGGCAGCGTGAACGCCTGCTACTGGGGCGGCCGCGTGGCGGGAGGCTCGGCGGCGGCGTTCGCCCTGCCTCGGTCGGATGTATCAGGGGGAGGGGACTGATACATCCCGGGATGTATCAGTCGGCCGCCAATGTCGGCAGGATCCGCGCGAGGTCGGCGCCAGGGTGCCTCGGATCGAGGGCGCGCTGCACGAGCTCGCCGAGCACGAGGCTCACGACGAGGCCCGCGTTCACAGGAAGGAGCCCCACGTGGAGCACGAGCGCGTCACGATAGGTGGCGAGGGCCGCCGCCAGCGACGGGCCGCTCTCCGGGTGCGCGCGGAGGTAGTCGAGCGCGACGAGCAGGGTGCGCTGCAAATCGTCCGCCTGAGCACGGACATGGGCGCCGAGCGCGGCCATGCGGGCATCCGCAGACGTGTCGGCCGCCGAACCCACCGCGGCGAGCGCCTCCGCGACCTGGCGTGCCACCTGCCGCTCGATCATGGCGGCGAACAACTCTGGCTTGCCGACGAACCAGTGGTAGAGCGCCCCGGTCGTGACGCCGAGCTCCCGCGCGAGGTCCCGCATGGAGAGGGCGTGGTAGCCACGCGCCGCGAACAGCGCGAAGGCGCCGTCGAGCAGCTCGCCCCGGCGCACCAGCGGATCGAGCGGGCGCGGCATCAGGCGCCGAGGCGGGCGAGGTGGCGGCCCATCCGGGCGTGGAACAACGGCGGACACGTGGCGAGCAGCACCATCCCCGCGTAGCCGGTGGGGAGGGTGGGCGCGCCGTCGAAGTGACGGAGCACGGGGTAGGGCCGGCCGGGGTGCGCGTGGTGATCGGCGTGGCGGGTGAGCTCGAACAGGAGCACGCGGGAGACGACGTGGTCCGAGGTCCACGAGTGGGCCGGGCGGACCCTCTCCCACCGCCCGTCAGGCAGGCGGTCGCGCGCGAGCCCGTAGTGCTCGACGTAGTTGACGGTCTCCAGCAGGAGGATGCCGACGGTCGCGGCCGCGACGAACGCGAGCGCGCCGAGCGGCCCCGTGGTGAGCGCGAGGGCGAGCACGAATGTGGTCTGGACGACGGCGAACTGGAGCAGCTCGTTGCCCGGGGACCACGCGCGCACCCCGCCGCGGGCGAGCCGCTCGGCCTCGATCCGCCACGCGCTCCGCCAGCCGCCGAACACCGAGCGCGCCCAGAAGGGGTACAGCGACTCGCCCCGGCGCGCGCTGGCGGGATCGTTCGGCGTGGCGACATGCGCGTGGTGGCCCCGGTTGTGCTCGATGAAGAAGTGCTGGTACAGGCTGGTGAGCAGGAGCAGCTTGGCGAGGCGCTGGTGCCAGCGGTCGGCGCGATGACCCAGCTCGTGCGCCACGTTGATCCCGAGCGCGCCGCAGCAGATGCCGACGCTGCCGATGGCGCCCATCAGCTCCCACCCCGCGAGGCTGCTCGCCCGTGCCGCCAGCGTGAGCACCAGCGTGACCTGCACGGGTACGATGCCCACCAGCAGCTGATCGAAGCGGCGGTCGGCCCTCCGGGCGGCCTCGGTGGGCGGGGTCGGGTTGTTCCCGGCGCCGGGGAACACCAGCTCCAGGACTGGCACGAGCCCGAAGATGACGACGGGGAGCACCCATGTCCATCCCCCGCCCGCGTAGAGGCCCCCGAAGGCGAAGGCAGGGACGAGGTAGACCAGGGCGTAGGCGGCGAGCGGCATGGCGAGCACCTGCATAACAATCGTAATGTATCACCACACGGGGTGATACATCAAGCGGTCATCGCACCCAGATGGCCTGAGCCCCGCCGGGCGTCGGGTAGTAGAGCCAGTTGCCGCCCCACGTGGTGGCGAGGCAATTGGACGCGTCGCTGCCGCAGAGGGTCAGGCCCTGGTTGACGGCGGTGCTCTCGGAGAAGTCCCAGCCGGAGCCCAGCGAGCCGTGGCCCTTGCAGTCCAACGGTGCGCCGGAGGGGGTGTCGGTGGAGCCGATGCCAGCGTCCGTGTACGCCGCGCTCCCACCGCACCACCAGTAGCCTTCCTCGCCGTAGAGGTAGTAGCCGTCGCTGCCGAAGGGGATGCGGAGCGACGCGCGGGGGATGACGCGCGAGCCGTAGGTGGCGCCGCCGCTGGCATAGGCACCCAGGCGCAGCTCCTCCCAGCCGAACGACTCGAGCTCCAGCCAGGCGAGCACGTCGTCCCCGGACAACGTGGCGGCCTCTGGCGACACACCGAGGTCGTCCGCGTCGCGGTAGGCGCCGCCGAACCCCGTGTGGTCGCCCGGCCCGGCCGAGGTGGTGAGGAGGCCGAGCGTCCACCCGCCGCCCTCCGTGGTCATGTCGCACCACAGCCGCGTCAGGACGCCTGACGGCAGGGCGATCCAGTAGGCCCCGTCCGCCGCCGTGCCGCGCGCCTCCAGCGCCTCCTTGCAGCTCTCCGCGGGGCACAACACGCCCGCGCCGGGCTCGACTTCGGCGCTCCCGTCGCAGTCGCGGTCGACGCCATCGCAGCCCTCTTCCGCGTCGGGATGTACGGTGGGGTCCGCGTCGTCGCAGTCCCCACCTACCAGCGTGAGCCCGTCGGCGTAGAAGCACGCGTCGACCCCGCCGGCCTCGCCGTAGCCGTCCCCGTCGGCGTCCACGAAGAAGGGGAGGCCGTCGGCCACGTCGTCGTCGGCGTCGTCCACGCGCCCGTCACAATCGTCGTCCACGCCGTTGCACACCTCGGGGGCGCCCGGGTTGACGCGGAAGTTGGTGTCGTCGCAGTCGGTGGCGTCGGGGACCGAGGTGCCGCCGCAGCGGGGCGCGGGCACCGCGGGATCGCCGTGCCCGTCGAGGTCGGCGTCGGCGAAGCAGGGGAGGTCGGTGTCCGCGGCGGTGTCCGTGTCGACGCCGGGATCGGTGTCGGTGTCGGGCGGCGTGCCGGTGTCGGATTTCGGGGGGGCACCACAGGCCACCAGGAGCAGGAGCAGGGGCATCACGCGCCCCTCGTCGAGCGCCGACGGTGGACCACGCCGAGGAGCAGCAGCGCCGTCCACGTCGGGACCCGCCCGCCCGTTCCACAGATGCAGCCGCCATCCTCGAACACGATGGGGTCGCCCTCCACGAACGGCTCGTCGGTGTCCACCGTGCCGCCCGTCTCCCCCGTGTCGGCCGTGTCGTGCACCTCCGCCACGCCCCCGTGGATGCGGCGCAGCGTGTCCAGATCCTGCGCGCCGTCCGCCCACACGTTCGGCGCGCCGAAGGTCGACGTGGTGGCGTCCTCGTAGTCCGCGGTCTCCCGCCGGAGCGCGGCCGTCGGCGTCTCCGCGAGGAACCCGACCTCGGTGGAGCCCACGCCGCCCGCGCGGCCGACGCCCTCCCCGACGGGGCCGAGGCGCACGTGGCCGTCGGGATCCCAGGCGGTGAGCTGCCAGTCCTGGTGGGTCACGTCGAACGCCGCGGCGCTCACGTAGGCGCCGGTGCCGTCCGTCCCGGCGCGCAGGTGGAACCGCCAGTCGCCGCCGTCGGGATCGTACGCGGGGTCCTCCGGGAGGCCTTCCGCGATCGTCAGGATCGTTCCCGCACGCAGGTTTCCGAGCACCGGCGCGTCGGTGAACACGAGCGTGCCGGCGTGCCCCCCGCGATCGGCCAGGGTGAGCGTCCATCCGCGCAGATCGAGGCCCTCCTCCACCACGAGGAGCTCGATCCAGTCGCCCCCGTTCCCCTCGCGCCGGCCGAGCGCGGCGTCGGCACCCTCGCCCTCGACGGCGCCGCCCTCGTCGCCGCCGAGCCATTTCTCCGTCTCGACCGCGTTCCACTCGTTGAGCACGAACGGTGGGGCGGCGTCGACCTCGTAGAAGCCCTGCTCCAGCGGCCCCCACGTGTCACCGATGCGGAGCCGCGCCATCACGACCGTCGACGCGTCGAACGTCACCGTGCGTGCCCCGTCGGGCCCGAGCGCGGCCGCCGAGGGCTCTCCACCGGGCTGCCGTGGGTCCTGCCCGTCGAGCGACACCCAGAGCTCCGCCGGCGAGCGGTCGGGCACCTCGACCATCAGCGTGGTGCCGGGCTCGACGAGCCCCGGCGGGAGGTCGAACGTGGGTGCGCCGAGCGCGTACCAGCCGGCCGCGCGGAACTGGCGGTAGAGCTCGTCCGTCCGGTACGGAAAGTACTGGGTGAGGAGGCGGTCCCGCTCCACGATCCACTCGCCGTCGCGATCCCACCAGCCGAATCCCCACCGCGCGGACTCGCTGACCACGGCGCTCTCCGCGAGCGCGGCGAGCCGCTCGTAGCGGGCGCCGGCGGCCTCGGCCGAGAGCGGGCCCTCGAGGTTGCGGTGGATGGCGTCCGCGAGGGCAACCTGGAAGTCGGGGTGGCCCTCGGCCGTCAGGTAGTAGAAGACGTAGGAAGGACCGCCGTTGTCGAGGATGTTGACGGTGTAGTCGTAGTAGAGGCAGATGTCCGAGTCCGAGCTGTGGAAGCGGAACCCGCCCTCGCCCCGATCGGTCGGCCCGACCGCGATCCAATTGTGGTACGCGCTCCAGTCCCAGGCGTTGCCCGCGTAGAAGTTGAGCACCATGTAGTCGAGGAAGTCGGGGACGTTCACCCACTCGCGGAATGTCTCGTAGTCGCCCGAGCTCGCGACGGCCGCGGCCCAGGCCGCCCCGCTCCCGTCGAACGCCGTGCCGCCGTTGATCGCCTCGTAGTCGTCCTCGTCACCGCCCAGGTATTCGGCGAGCATCGCCGCGTTCATGCGCTCGCGCACGTTGTAGAGGCCGTTGTAGACCCCGTTCACGTACACGTGGGCGAAGCGGCCGTGCGGCGCCACGTGGCCCATCTCGAGCTGGGACTCGTCCATCCAGTAGTTGCGCAGGTGCTGGCCCTGGGCGCCCAGGTAGAACACGGTGTCGTGGTTGCCGCCGCGCAGGGTCAACGCGTCGTGCTCGTCGGCCGGGGCCACGCCGGTCGCGTCTTCCCCATAGATGTCGAGCTCGAGCTTGCCGGGGCCATACTCCGAGCGGAACAGGATGCGGAAGCTGGTCTTCTCGTACGCCCAGCTCGTACCGCCGGAGATGTAGGCGCCGGCGTTCACGCCGAGATCGTCACCGTCCGGGTCGATCCACTCGATGGAGACGGCCTGCTCCGACATCTGCATGCCGCCGGGCACCACGAGCGAGATCGTCGGGAGCGCGCGCAGGTTCGATGCGACGATGGGGCCGTAGGTGGCATCGTTCACGATGGCCGGGTCCATCACGGAGGAGACGAGCACGTCGCCTACCGACACGTAGGTGTGCGTCACGATGTCCGACCGCGTGCGGTCCCCCGCCACCTCGACCGCGCGGACGACCGTGGTGCCGTCGATGCCGAGCGGCGCGGTGTAGGGGAGGGTCGGCGCGCTGCCGTCGACGCTGTAGAGCAGCGTCCCGCCGGCCTCGGCGGTGAGGGTGAGCGTGAACGGTGCGTCGTACAGGCCGCGCTCCACGTCGAACGTGGGGGCGGCGAGCGCCGGGTTGGACAGCTGCGTGGACAGGAGCGTGAGGAGCATCACCCCGGACCGTAGCAGAAGCGTGGGTCAGGCGCCCCATTCGAGGGCGAGACAAGCCATGCTCATGCCGCCGCCGGACCCGATGAACACGCACAGATCGCCGTCGTGCACCTTGCCGGCGGTCACCGCGTCCGCCACACACATGCCGATGGAGGCCGAGCCGGTGTAACCGAAGCGGTCCATCACGAGGTGCGCGCGATCCCGGGGCACGCCGAGCTTGTCGAGCGTCTCGTAGATGGAGAGCACGTTGAACTGCGTGAGGAACCAATGGTGCACGTCGCCCGGCTCCTTGCCGATCCGATCGAGGACGAGGCGGGCGATGCGCGGCCAGTGGGTGCCGTTGGTCTCGGGCGGGATGCGCTTGGGGAACGCGAGCAGATGGTCCTTGCGGGCGAGCACGCCCGCGTCGAACGGTTTGGCGCTGCCGCCGGCGTAGATCCCCATGTAGTCGTGGTATTGGCCGTCGGTCCACAGGTGGCTCGCTTGGAACCCGCGGCCGCTGGTGGTGGCACGCACGATGGCGGCGCCCGCCCCGTCGGCGAACAACGTGGCGATCTTGTAGTCGTCGAGGTTGAGCCACTTGCTCATCGCGTAGGCACCGACGACGAGGATGGTCTGGTATTGCTCGTCGGCCCGGATGTACTTGTCCGCGAGATCGAGCGCGGTGACGAACCCGGCGCAGGCGGTGTTGATGTCGAAGGTGCCGGCGCGGGCGGCGCCGAGCCGGTACGCCACGACGGAGGCGGTGGAGGGGGAGAGGTAGTCGGGGGTGTCGGTGGAGACGACGATCAGATCGAGCTGATCGGCGGTGACGCCCGCGGCCTTCATCGCGGCCTCGGCGGCGGGGACGATGAGATCGGACGTACGTTGGTCCGGCGCCATCCACCGGCGCTCGAGGATGTTGCGCTGGTCGCGCAGGAAGGTGGAGATGTCACGGCCGTAGCGAGCGTCGAAGAACGCGTTGGGGACGACGCGCTCGGGGACGTACATGCCCGTGCCGGTGATGGTGGCGCGGCGGGTGGGCGTGGTCACTGGACCCACTCGCCGTCGAACGTCCAGGTCACCACACACCCCTCCGCGTACGCCTCACAATCGGCGCCCAGGCAGGTGGTCGAGATCTCCCACTCCGAGTCGAACGCGTAGGAGGAAATCCACTCACCGTCGACCGTCACGCGGGTCTGGAACGTCGCGTCGCGCCCGCGGATCGGCTCCTCGTCGGCGAGGACACACGTGAACACGAGGCCGAAGCGCTCACACTCGATCGTGTCGTCCAACGTCATGCTCTCGCCGTCCTCCGAGAGCGTGACGTCCGTGGCGTTGACGCTCTGCAGGTCGGCAAGGTCGAGCTCCCAGACGTCCACACAGGCATCGTCCGCGACGAAGTTCTCCACCGTTGCCATGTAGGTGCCCTCGGTGGGCTCGATGAAGAGGGTGCAGCCGGTCAGGAGGAGGAGCATGGGCGTGTCCCGGAGGGGCTGCTCGTAACGGCGTCGCAGCCCGGTCGCCATCGCCGGGCCCGTTGACTACACGTGCGTCCGTGCGTATGGATGGCGCCTCCCGAGGCCCCCATGAAAATCGACATCGGCATCTCCGAGCCCGAGCGTGAAGAGATCGTCGCGGGTCTGTCGCGACTCCTCGCCGACACGTACACCCTCTACCTCAAGACGCACAACTTCCACTGGAACGTGACGGGGCCGATGTTCAACACGCTCCACCTCATGTTCATGGCGCAGTACACGGAGATGTGGACCTCCGTCGATCTCGTCGCGGAGCGGATCCGCTCGCTCGGCGCGCCGGCACCCGGCACGTACGAGGAGTTCGCGAAGCTCACCTCGATCGCCTCCACTGCGGGCGTGCCCGCGGCGATGGAGATGGTCCGGCAGCTCGTGCAGGGCCACGAGGCCGTGATCCGCACGGCGCGCTCCGTGTTCCCGGTGGTGGAGAAGGCGGGGGACGAGGCCTCGGCCGACCTGCTCACCCAGCGGCTCCAGGTGCACGAGAAGACCGCGTGGATGTTGCGGAGCCTCCTGGAATAAACGACGGTTGGCCCGCGGTTCGGATCGCCCTACCTTCAGGGGGTGAGCCCTCCGACCGCGACCGTCCTGGGTGCCAGGGATCCAGGGAACGTCCTCCGTGAAGCCGACCGCGCGGCGCTGCGCGACCGGTTCCGCGCCGTCCGCGCCGCCACGGAGGCGCTCGCCGCGCCGCTCTCGCCGGAGGATCAGCAGCTCCAGTCGATGCCCGCGTGCAGCCCGACCAAGTGGCATCGGGCGCACACCACCTGGTTCTTCGAGACGTTCGTGCTGGCGCCGTGCGGGGTCCTCCCCGTGGATCCACGCTACGGCGCGCTGTTCAACTCCTACTACGAGGCCCTGGGGCCCCGGCACCCGCGCCCCCGCCGGGGAATGCTCTCGCGGCCGAGCATTGCCGAGGTGGGGGCCTGGCGGCGCGAGGTGGACGCGCGCGTGGACCGTCTGCTCGCGACGCTCGATGCGCGCGGGCTGGCCAAGGTCGCGCCCCTCGTCACGCTCGGCCTCGCGCACGAGGAGCAGCACCAGGAGCTGCTCCTCACCGACATCCTCCACGCCTTCTCGGAGAGCCCGCTCCAACCCGCCTATCTGCCCCCCGAGGCCTGGCTGCCCACGGAGAGCTGGCGGCCGCCTCGGCATGGCGAGCCGCACGATTGGGTGGCGTTCGGGGAGGGGGCGGTCACGATCGGAGCAGACCGGGGGGCGGACAGCGGGGCGTTCCTGTTCGACAACGAGGGGCCGCGTCACCAGGTGTGGCTCGCCCCGTACGCGTTGGCGACGCGCTTGGTGACCGTGGGGGAGGCCCGCGCGTTCGTCGACGCGGGCGGCTACGACACGCCCTCGCTCTGGCTCTCCGACGGTCTGGACTTCGTGCGCGCGCACGGCCTGCGCGCCCCCGGATACGTCACGCGCGCGGACGGCGCATGGCGTGTGTTCGGACTCCACGGGGCCCGCGAGGCGCGGGACGACGAGCCCGTGGCCCACCTCTCCTACTACGAAGCCGACGCCCTGGCGCGATTCCTGGGGGCGCGGCTCCCGACGGAGGCGGAGTGGGAGAACGCGGCGAGAGCGCCATCCGCGCTCGGCCAACTGTACGGTGACGCCTGGCAATGGACCTCGTCCGCCTATTCGCCCTACCCGGGCTACACACCTCCCGTCGGCGCGGTGGGAGAATACAATGGAAAGTTCATGGTGAACCAAGTGGTCTTGCGTGGGGGGAGCCGCCTGACGCCGCCGGGGCACACCCGCGTGACGTATCGGAACTTCTGGCCTCCCGACACACGCTTCCAGGTCGCCGGGCTCCGCCTCGCCCGGGACGTGCGATGAGCGCCGTCCTGCTGGAGGCGCCGCCGCTCGACATCGGGGTGGCGAGCGTGGTGCGGGAGGGGCTCGGACGCCCTGACAAGCGCCTGCCCGCGTGGCTCCTCTACGACGACGAGGGGTCGCGGCTCTTCGAGCGGATCACGCTGCTCCCCAGCTACTACCTGACCCGCGCCGAGCGCGCGGTGCTCGAGATGAACGGGGGCGAGATCCTCGACGTGGCGGGTGGCGCCGACCTCGAGGAGGTGGTGGAGCTCGGCGCGGGCACCGCGACCAAGTCCCAGCTGCTGCTCGAGGTGCTCGTGGCCCGCCGGGGTTCCACCCGTTTCGTGCCGGTGGACGTGTCCGCCGCGCCCGTGAACCTGGCCCGTGCGCGCCTCGCACGCCAGCTCCCCACGGTGAGGGTGGCGCCGTTGTTCCAGCGGCACGAGGGCGCGCTCGCCGCGTTGGCGACCCGCCCCGCGCGGCGCGTGGTGTTGTTCCTGGGAAGCTCCATCGGGAACCTCGAGCCCGACGAGGCGCGGTCGCTCCTCCGTGCGGTCCGGTGGTGTGTCACGCCCGGCCCCGACGGCTCGGGTGGCATGTTGGTGCTCGGCACCGATCTGCGCAAGTCACCGGAGATGTTGATCCCCGCCTACGACGACCCCGAGGGGGTGTCGGCCAGCTTCAACAAGAACGTCCTGACGCGCATCAACCGCGAATTGGGCGGGCGCTTCGACCTCGCCGCCTTTCGCCACGTCGCGGAGTGGAACGAGGCCGGCTCTCGAATGGAGATGTACCTGGAGAGCCTGCACGAACAATCCGTTCCCATCGCGGCCCTCGGCATGACCGTGCACCTCGGGGAGGGTGAGCGCATCCATACGGAGAGCAGCCAGAAATATGGGCTCGACGACGTGGACGCCATGCTCCAATCCGCGGGGCTGCGACGGATCCAGACGTGGATGGATCCGTTGGAGCGGTTCGCGGTGCACGTGGCGGGCGTGGGGTAGGGGAGCGCGGCCGGGGTCGGGTCAGCCCGAGCCCGGTTCGCCCGAGACCTCCAGCGCCAGGATCGAGATGTCGTCTTTCGGCCTCTCGGAGCCACGCCACCGCGAGATCTCCCCGAGGAGCGTGGTCATGCCGTCCTGTAGCGACGAGGAGCGCCGTTCGCGGATGGCCTCCAGGAGACGCGCGGTGCCGAACTGCTCGCCGGAGGGGTCCCGCGCTTCGGGGACGCCATTCGAGTACAGGTACAGGCGGTCTCCAGCCCGCAGGCGGACCGACTGCTCCTCGTAGGCCGTGTCGGCCAGGCCGATCGGGCGACCGGCGTGCTCCAGGACCACGGGATCGGCGTCGGCGGGCAGGTGCACCGGGCCGGGGTGCCCGGCGGCGACGTAGCGGAACTCTCCGGTCCCCGCGTTCAGCACGCCATAGAGCATGGTCGTGGTCGGCTCGGACGCCGCGTCGAACGGGAAGAGCCGGTTCAGCCGGACGGCGACCTCGGCGGGCGGCGTGATGTCGACGGGATTCCCCTCGCGGACGAGGATCGACGAGGGCTCCGACGGCGGCGCGAGGAGCCGGCTCAGCGCCACGGACAACAGAGCGGCCGCCACGCCACGGCCGCTCACGTCCAGGACGTACAGGCCGACCGAGCCATCCCCGAAGTGGATCACGTTCAGCGAATCGCCGGCCAACTCGTCACAGGAGCGGTAGATCCAGGCGAAGTTCATGCCGCCGACACGCGGCACGGCGCGGGGGAGGAACATCTCCCGGATCTGTTCCGCGGCCGCGAGGTCACGGGACAACCGGCGGTTGGCCTCTGCCAGCCGCGTGTTCGCCTCCTCCAGCTCGGTTTGCAGGCGGCGAAGCTTCAGGTGTGTCTCGACGCGGGCGTGCAGCTCTTCCATCTGGAACGGCTTGGTGAGGTAGTCCACGCCGCCCAGGGAGAAGGCCTTCACCTTGTCGAGCTGCTCGGTGAGGGCGCTGATGAAAATTACGGGGATCCCTTTCAGCCTGTCGTCGGCCTTGAGCTGCTGACACACCTCGTAGCCGTTCATCTCCGGCATGTTGATGTCCAGCAGGATCAACTCCGGCGGATCTCGCATGGCCGCCGCCAGCGCCAACTTACCGCTTGGAACCGGGCGAACCTTGTAGCCGCGGTCCTTGAGCATGCCGGCCAACACCTGCAGGTTCGCGGGGGTGTCGTCGACCACCAGGATGCCTGCCGGCTGCTTGGGGCCGCTCCCGGGCTTGTCGGCAATCATGTGCTCACCCCCCCGTTCAAGACGTCGAGGAGCTTCTGGTACTGAAATCCTTCGGCGAGGTGGCGCAGGCCCGACGCGACCGCGGGATCCCGCCCCTGGACACCCTCGATTTGTTCCAGCAGTTGGTCGAAATCCGCCGTGAGGACGGCGTCCCGCATCGCCTGGAGGATGTCCTCCGGCCAACCCACCAGCGACTCCGCGGTGAGCTCCGCCGTCTCCACCCGTACGATGGGATCCTCCGAGAAGACGTATTCCACCCCGAGGTGGGTGTGCATCTTCTGGAACAGCTCCATCTCCCGGAACGGCTTGCTGATGAAGTCGTCCGCGCCGATCGCCATCAGCTCCTGGCGATTCCCCAACATCACGCTGGCGGTGACCGCGATGATCTTGGTGGCGTCGCCCCCGGGCATGGCCCGGATGCGGCGAATCGCCTCGTCCCCGTTCATCACCGGCATGCGGTAGTCCATCAAGATGAGGTTGGGCCGCCAGGCTTCGAATTCTCGGACGGCCTCCTCCCCGTTGGTCGCCAGGCGAATCTCGAAGCCGAGGGGGGCGAGGAGGTGCTCCAGGAGCTGCCGGTTGTCGTCCACGTCGTCGGCGATCAGCACCCGGAAGCTCGCCTGCCCGACCTGCAGCCCCATGACACGTTGCGGCTCATCCTTGGCAGCAACCCCGTGCGCGTCCCCTTCCACGAGGGGCAAGTTGATCACGAACATGCTCCCCTTGCCAACCTGGCTCGTCACCGTGATGGCGCCGCCCATGAGGCGAACGAATTCCTGGCTGATGGCCAGGCCCAACCCGGTCCCGGTCCCGGACTGTTGTCCGGTCTTCGTCTGCTCGAAGTGTCGGAACAACTTGCCGAGCTCCTCCTGGGAGATGCCCGGGCCGGTGTCCTCGATCTCCACCTGCAGGAACGCTCCCGCCGCGCCGTCTTGTTTGGCCCCGACGCGCACGCCGACGCCGCCGTGCTCGGTGAACTTGACGGCGTTGCCGAGCACGTTGATGAAGACCTGGCGCAGCTTGTTGATGTCGGAGACGATGAATCGAGGGACCTTGCCGACCATCTCGACGTAGAACATCAACTTCTTCTCGTCCGTACGGACGCGGAACATCATCTCCAGGTCACTGAGCAGTACGGGCAGGTCGAACGTGGCGAGGTTCAGGGTGGTGCGGCCCGCCTCGATCTTGGACATCTCGAGGATGTCGTTGATGAGGGCAAGCAGATGTTCGCCGCTACGATTGATGGTCCCCAGGTACTGACACTGGCGTGGGGTGAGGTCCTGGTCACGCAGCATCAACTGGGAGAACCCGAGGATGGCGTTCATGGGCGTACGGATCTCGTGCGACATGTTTGCCAGGAAAACGCTCTTCGCCCGGTTCGCCTGCTGGAGCGACTCTTCGTAGCGCTTTCGCTCGGTGACGTCGCGGGCGGCGGCGAACACACCTTGCAGCTTGCGATCGCGGTCGTGGAACGTGGACGCGTTGTAGGAAACCACGGTCTCCTTGCCGTCCCGGTGGCGCGCGGTGAGCTCGTAGTCCGTGATCTTGCGTTCGTTCAGCACCAGCCGGATGCCGGCCTGGGCTCGCTCCGGGTCCGTGAAGTAGTCCTTGAACGGGGCGCCAATCAGCTCGTCGCGCGTGCAGCCGGTGAGGGCCTCCATCTGCTTGTTCACGTCGGTGATGATGCCACGGAGGTCCGTGGTGATCAGGGCATCGATGTTGGATTCGATGAGCGAGCGCGTGTAGAACTGTTGATCCCGGACGCGCTGATCGAGGATCAGGCGCTCCGCCTCCACCTGTTGGCGCGCGGTATTGTCGGTGCCGATCAGGAGGTATCCGATGATCCCGCCCTGGGCGTCCCGCAGGGCCGTGACGGACACGATGGCCGGAAAGCGGCTGCCATCCTTGCGGATGTAGGTCAGCTCGTAGATGTCCTCGATCCCACGCGAGGCCTTGAAGACCAACGCCTCGAAGCCGGGGGTGATCCGGGTGCCGAGCTCGGCGCTCAGGGCCTTGGCGCGCGAGATGACCTCCTGCGGATCGGAGATGTCGGCCGGCGTGATCTTGTCGACCACGTCGATCGCCTCGTACCCCAGCATGCGCTGGGCCCCGACGTTGAAGATCTGGATGACCCCCTTCTCGTCGGTGGCGATACTCGAGAAGTTGGCGCTGTTGAAGATCGCGCTCTGGAGGGCCCCGGCCTTGAGCAGCTCCTCTTCCGCGAGCTTGCGCGCGGTGTTGTCCGTGCCGATCAGCAGGTAGCCGATGATCGCGCTCTGGTCGTCGCGGAGCGCGGTGACCGACACGACCGCCGGGAAGCGGCTGCCGTCCTTTCGGATGTAGGTGAGCTCGTAGATGTCCTCGATGCCGCGCGCGGCCTTGAAGACCAGCGCCTCGAACCCGGGGGTGATCGTGGTCGCGAGCTCGACGCTCAACGCGGCGGCGCGGGCGATGACCTCCTGCGGATCGGAGATGTCCGCGGGGGTGATCTTGTTCATCACCTCGAACGCGGCGTAGCCCAGCATGCGCTCGGCCCCGACGTTGAAGATCTGGATGACGCCCTTCTCGTCCGTCGCGATGCTGGAGAAATTGGCGCTGTTGAAGATCGCGCTCTGGAGGGCGCCGGCCTTGAGGAGGGCTTCTTCCGCCCGCTTGCGCGCGGTGTTGTCCGTGCCGATCAGCAGGTAGCCGATGATCGCGCTCTGGTCGTCGCGGAGCGCGGTGACCGACACGACCGCCGGGAAGCGGCTGCCGTCCTTTCGGATGTAGGTGAGCTCGTAGATGTCCTCGATGCCGCGCGCGGCCTTGAAGACCAGCGCCTCGAACCCGGGGGTGATCGTGGTCGCGAGCTCGACGCTCAACGCGGCGGCGCGGGCGATGACCTCCTGCGGATCGGAGATGTCCGCGGGGGTGATCTTGTTCATCACCTCGAACGCGGCGTAGCCCAGCATGCGCTCGGCCCCGACGTTGAAGATCTGGATGACGCCCTTCTCGTCCGTCGCGATGCTGGAGAAGTTGGCGCTGTTGAAGATCGCGCTCTGGAGGGCACCGGCCTTGAGGAGCGCCTCTTCCGCACGCTTGCGCGGGGTCACGTCTTCCATGGCGAGCACGAGCAGCTCGCCGTGGTGGCCCGCCTGGAGCTTGCGGGCGTTGAGCAGCATCACCCGGCGACCGATCACCGGGAACGTGTGCTCCAGCTCGAAGTCGGCGAAGTCGGAGCTCTTGGGTACGATGTCCTCGAGCAGGGTCCGCAGGTCGGGGATGTCCCACTGCCCGTTGCCCAATTCGTAGATGAGGCGGCCCTCGGTCTCTCCGGGCGAGACGTGGAAGGTCTGGTAGAACGCGCGGTTGGCGGACCGCACCCGCAGGGTTGCGTCGAGGATCAGCAGGGGCTCGCGCACTGTGTCGACGATGTTCTGCGCGTAGGTCTCAATCTCGTCGACCAACGGCCGTTGTTCGGTCATCGCCATCCTTGTGCGTGTTCGCTATCTGTTCGCATCCACCTGTCCGACCCGCTCGAGCAGATCGTCGATGTCGTAGTTTCCCTTCACGAAGTACTCGAGCGCGGCGAGCTTGCAGGCGCTGCGGATGCTCGCCGGATCGCCGTCCGCCGTCATCATCCAGACCGGGGTGCGCGCGACCCTCTCGTTGGACATGGACCGGATCCGCGCAAGCACCGCGAAGCCATCCAGGTCGGGCATGGAGATGTCGAGCAGGATGAGGTCCGGCCGCTCCGCCTCCACCCGCGCCAGCGCCTCGAGACCGCCCCCTACCTCGATCGACCTGTGACCAGCGCTCGTGAGCGCGCTCGCGAGGAGCATCCGAAGATCGGCGCTGTCGTCGACGATCATTACTTTGATCATGACCGGAATACCCCCTTCGCGCCCGCCAGTTGGGCGACGGTCGCGTACAGCGCGGCTACGTCGACCGGCTTCGCCAAATGGGCTTGGTATCCGGCCGCGAGCGCGCGCGCCTTGTCCTCTGGGCCGGCGAGCGCAGTCAGCGCCACGGCGGGCACGGTCCGGCCCGCGAGCGACGCCAGGCTGCGGACCTCCCGGATGAGGTCGAATCCGTCCTGCTCGGGCATCCGGATGTCGCTGATCAGCAGCGCGAAGCGGTGGCGCCGGAGCAGCCCCAGCGCCTCGGCCGCGCACGCCGCCACGGTCACGACGACGCCCCGCTCACCGAGGATCCGGCTGAGAAGATCCCGGGCTTCCGGCTCGTCGTCGACCACCAGGACCTGGAGGCCGGTGAGCTTCGGCAGCGGGCCCTGGACGTCCGCGGTGCTCAGCGGCTTCCCCAGCCCCGGTGTCGCGATCCCCGGTGTCGCGATCCCCGGTGTCGCGATCCCCGGTGTCGCGATCCCCGGGGTCGCGATCCCCGGCGTCGCGATCTCCTGTCCGAGGCCCGGCAGGCGGACGGTGAACGTGCTGCCGGTACCCGGGCCTGCGCTTTGGACGGACACGGTCCCGTGGTGGGCCTCGGCCACCTGCTTGACGAACGCGAGGCCGAGCCCGAACCCGCCGTGCTCGCGGCTGGTCCCGCCTTCCTTCTGGCGGAAGGCCTCGAACACATGCGGCCGGAACTCCGGGGCGATTCCTCTCCCCGTGTCGGCAACGGCGAGCTCGATCATCCCCTCCACGTGCGCGAGCCCGACGCCGACCGATCCGCCGGGCGTCGTGAACCTGACAGCGTTTGTGACGAGGTGACACACCATCTGTTGGATCCGGTGCGCATCGCCGACCAGTTGGAATCTGCCCGGATGGTCCTTCCCCGAGAGCACGATCCCCTTGGCGTCGGCCGCGGGCCGAACGATGTCGAACACGGCGTTGATGATGGCCGGGAGGGAGACCTCCTCGACATCGAGCTGCACCTTGCCCGCGGCGACGCGAACCAAGTCCAGCGTCTCGTCGATGAGCTGCGCCTGCGCCGTGGCGCTGCGCTCGATCACCGCGAGGCCCTTGGCGACAACGTCCCCGCTCACCCGACCCCGCCCGATGAGCTGGGACCAGCCGAGGATGGCGTTGAGCGGCGTGCGCAGCTGGTGGCTCAGGACGCCGAGGAACTCGTCCTTCATCCGACTGAGACGCTCCGCCTCCACCCGCGCGACGTGCTCGAGGGAGCCCACCGCGTCCCCGAGGCCGTTCGCGGATGCCTCGGCGTTTGCCTCCCACGCGCAGAACACGCCACCGATCCCGCCTGTGTCGTCGGGCACGCCGCTCATCGACCACGTGAGCCGCGCGGCCTCGACGTTGGCCTGCGGCTCGGGCACGAGCGGAACGGGGTGGGCGCGGGTGGCTTCGCCCCGGAGCAGCACCGCGTCCAGCTGCAGCCCGACGCTGTCCGCCAGGCCCGCCCACGCGTCGCGCAGCGGTCGACCGAAGGCGGCCGGGTGGCGCTGCCCGAGGAGCGGGATGCAGGCGTCGTTGTAGACGAAGACGAGGTCCGCGCCCCACAGGACGCTCATCGGGGAGCGCGAGTTCAGACAGAGGCCTACCGCCACGCGGAGGCTGGTCGGCCAGCCCGACAACGGGCCCAGAGGGGTGGAAGACCACTCGAGACCCCGCAATCGGGCAGCCATCTCGGACTCGCGGAGGGGCAACACGGTCGGAGCGGGGGAAACGAAGGGCAGGGCGTGGCCGGGGGTGCAGGCAGACAGATAAGAGGTCTGCGCCGCGGCATCCACCAGACCCAGGTCGCGCCTCGGTCCGCGAGGGGCCCGGCGGGCGGCCGCGCGGGCGCGGCCGGTTCGGCACCCGGCGCGTGAGCGCCGCCGTGCCAACCAAGCGAAGCGCGCCCAGAGGGGCCCGGCCCCGCCGCATCGGCGGGGCCGCGGCCAACTGACACAAAAGCTAGAACTGGCTCCAGAGGAACTGGTTCGTCACCTCGTGGTGGAACTGCACCTCCGCCGGCTTGACCAACGTACCGAGCGCCTTCGGGCACCGCTCCGCCTGGGCCAGCTTGAGCTCCGCGTACCGCTCGGCCGCGTTCTCCCCAATCAACTCGGGAACGTAACGGCTCGCCTTGAACACCCGGAGCGCGTCCTGGATGTTGGAGGGGAGGAAGCGCGTGCGCTCGCGGCGGTTGTCGTCACCCTTGCCGACCGGGCCTTCGAGGCCGGTGCGGAGGAGGGTGTAGATGACCATGTACGGGTTGGTGTCCGGTGCGACCGAGCGCACCTCGACGCGGGTGCTCCGCTCGTTGCCGAAGGGGATGCGCACCATGGCGCCGCGGTTGTTGGCCGAGGCCTTGATTTGGTTGGGCGCCTCGAAGTGCGGATCCAGGCGACGGTAGGCGTTGACGCTCGGGTTGAGGATGAGGCACAGGTCGTTCGCGTTGTTGAGGATGCGATCGACGAAGTCCCAACCCAGGGCGGAGAGGTTGTCCTTTCCGTCCTTGTCCCAGAACAGGTTCTTGCCGCCGCGCGAGATCGACATGTTGGTGTGCAT
Organism: Myxococcota bacterium; assembly: GCA_040386535.1. Classification (GTDB taxonomy): domain Bacteria; phylum Myxococcota_A; class UBA796; order UBA796; family SXON01; genus CAJBVW01. The sequence goes on from JAZKFH010000063.1 coordinate 61,344, forward strand.
GCCGCTGCCGTTGATGCCCGCGACCGGCTTGGGGAGGAAGCTGGCGGTGCAGTCGTGCTGGGCGGCCACCTGGCGACAGAGCAGCTTGTACAGCTGGATCTGATCGGACGCGATGAGCGCGTCGGTGTAGGTGTAGTTCATCTCGAATTGGGAGGGGGCCACCTCCGGGTGGTCCTTCTCGTTCTGGAAACCCATCGCGCGCTGCACCTCGGCGGCCGCGTCGATGAACTTGCGGAGGGGATCGCCGGGGAGGGAGTGGTAGTAGCCGCCCGTGGAGAGGAACTCGAACTTGCCGGTCTCGTGGTAGCGACGCTCGGCGTCCTTGCCCTTGAAGAGGAAGCCCTCGACCTCGTTCGCGGCATGACACACCGTGCCGTCCTTGGCGTACATGGCATCGGTGTAACGGCGGAGCTGGGCGCGCATGTCGGCGGCGTACGGCGTGCCGTCACGGCCCAACACCTCACCGAACACGAGGACCTTGCCGGGGCCGAACACGTCGGAGGGGAGCCAATAGAACGACGCCCAATCGATCTCGAGGCGCAGATCGCTCTCGTGCTGGGCGGAAAAGCCGCGGATCGACGATCCGTCGAACGTGAGGTTGTCGGCCGACTTGAGCAGGAACTTCTTGTCGTAGTCGAGCATGTGCAGCCGGCCTTCGAGGTCGGTGAAACACACGGTGACGGCCTTGATCCGCTTCTCGTCGGTGAGATAACGAACACGCGCCTCGCGCACCTTGTCGGCGGGGACACGATCCGTGCGGTCCTTCTTCGCCGCGAGGTTCATCTCCTCGAGCTTGTCGTACGGGATCTCGAGGAAATCGCGGAGGGGGGAGGACTCGGGCATTGGGGGCTCCTGAAGACGCGCCCCTCTTAGATGCTGGCCGGGTCCCTGTCGAGGGTGGCGGGAGCTACACATGAAGATTTTTAGGCTTGTCGTTGAAGCGACAAGCCTACGGGAGCGCGGAGATGGCGCTCGGTGGGCGGGTGCTTACGTGTTCTCCATGTTGCCCGCCGCGCTCTTCGCCGCGTCGATGTCCTCCTGGGTGGTCCCTCCCGCCGCCGCCCACGCGCGCCTGGTCGAGAGTGTGCCGGCCGAGGGCGCGGTGCTCGCCACGCCCCCGGCGACGCTGGTGTTCCGCTTCGACGGCGCGGTGGAGCCGGCCCTGACCCGGGTGGTGCTGCATGGGCCCACGGACGTCGTGCTCCCGCCGCTCCGGGGCGACGATCCGCGCCGGGTGGTGGTGACCGCGCCGACGGGCCGCCCCGGCGACTGGTGGGTCACGTGGCGGGTGGTGTCGCGGGACGGCCATCCGGTCACGGGCGAGCTCCGCTTCGTCGTGCGGTAGGGGTGGAGCACCTCCTCGACGGCGCGCTGGCGCACGCGGCGGCGGTCTTCGGGCTCGCGCTGGGGACGGCGCGGGAGACGTGGCGGGCGGCGACGGGCGCGGAGCCTGGGGAGGGAGGGGGGCTGCGGCGCCTCGCACCCGCGCTGCTCGGGGTGGCGGTGGGGCTCCATCTGATCGTGGGAATCGTGGTGGTGGACAAGCCATTCGTGGCAGCGGTCACGACGCTGCTGCGCGACACCTTCTACGGGGCGAGCCTGGGCGTGTTCGCGGCGGCGTCGCTGGGGACGGTGACGCTGCGCGGCCGGTGGCGGGGGCTCGCGGCCCTCGGGGCGGCGTGGGGGCTGGCGCGGCTGGGACACGCCGCGTCAGCGGGCACCTGGAGCGCCGCGATGGTGTGGACGACGCTGCACATCGTGGCGGCGGTGGTGTGGTTGGGCGGGCTCGGGATGGCGGTCTGGGGAGGGGCGCGGGACGTGCGGCGCTTCGGGAGGGTCGCGCTCGGGTGTGTGGGGGTGTTGGGAATCACGGGCGGGCTGCGGACGGCGCAGCTCGTGGGGGCGGGGTGGGATCGGCTCGGGGACGGGCCGGAAGGCGTGACGTGGATCGCCGCGCTGCTGATGAAGGGGGGCGTGGTGGGGGTCGCGCTGGTGTGCGCGTGGCGGGCGCGGCGGGCGCTGCGGACCGACGGCTCAGCCGCAGCGGTCACGGCGGCGGCGGTCACGGGCGAGCTCTACGCGGTGGGGATCGTCGTGATCCTCGCCGCGCTGCTGGCCCGGTTGCCGACCCCCTGAAGGCATCTTGACGGTGTAAAGATCATCACTCCGCGATCACCTCGGCGCCGCCCGCGGCCGCCAACGCCGCCTCGATGCGGGGGGCCTCCTCGGGGGAGCAGCCCTCCACGACCACGAGGATGTCGGACCGCCCGGCCACCCGCCGCCACGCCGGGCGGGGCCGCTCGGGCACGAACCACCCCACCACCGCGCCGAGGAGGGCGCCCGCCATGGATCCGGCGTTGGGGCCGAGGAGCTGCGCCAGGAGCACCACGGAGGGCGGATTGCGCCCGGGGAGGATGACCACCGCGACGCCGACGGCCGCGCCCACCACCAGGCCGATCACGGCGCCCGCGCCGGCCCCGGGAAGGGTTTGCCGCCGCCCGGCCCGCGCCCGCCGTCCGTACCAGCGCCGCGCGCCCTCGGGCGAGACGACGACCTCGATGCGATCGCGGGGCACCCCGCCCAACTCCAGGTGCAGGATGGCGTCCTCCACCGCGCCCTCGCGCTCGAAGAACGCGGACACGGCCACACGGTGGGACGGTCCGAGCTCTGTCATGGCAGCGCCTCCAGCTCGGCCGCGGTCCAAGGGGTGGCGCGGGCGGCGGTCGCGGCCCGAAGCTCGGTGACGAGGGCAGGGTCGATCGGGGGAGCGTCCACGCCGGCGTTGGCGCGCTCGTGGGTAAGGACCGCGGCGATGGCGGGGTCGTCGAGCTGGTCGCGCCACGCGGGCATCACGCCGTCGTAGGGTTGGCCGGCCACGGTGATCGGCCCGGCCAGCCCGTCGAGCACGATGCGCACGAGAATGGCCGGATCGCCGGCCACCCACTCCGAGCCGACCAGCGGCGGGAAGACGCCGGCGAGCCCCTTGCCGTCGGCCTGGTGACAGGACGCGCACCGTTGGGTGTACACGTCCGCGCCGGACGGCGGCGGCGCGGGCGCTCCAGGCACGGCCGCGGCCGGCGGACCGCCGCCACCGCCGCCCCCCTCCTCGGTCGGCGAGTACCCGAGGTGCGGCCGGGTGTCGAACGTGCCCCCATGCCGCCCCAGGTAGAACCCGCCCCAGAACAGGGCAATGGCGACGGTTGCCCACAACCACCAGGGCGGGGGCTCGCGCCCCTCGATGGGCTCGGGTGGCTCCCGTTGGACCGGGCGGTGGAGCTCCTCGACCTCGACCCCGAGCTCGACCGGACCGGTGTCGTCGGGCGGCTCAACCGCCATCGCCGCCCCCCTCGGTGGGAAGAGGCGCCGTGTGGTCGAGCGCCAACAGGTAGTCGACCAACGCGCTCGCCTCGGGCCCGGCCACGACCACCCCGGTCGCGGGCGCCCACTGCGGGGGAACGGCCACCACCTCGTCGTCCGGGCCCGCCTCGTCCTTCACCTGGAACAGGTAGGGGAACGGCGGCATGATCGACCAGGGCACGACCGCGCGGGGTTGGTAGAGGTGGAGCAGGTGCCAGCGGCGATCGGGCAGGCGCGCGCCCACGTTGTGTAGATCGGGGCCGGTGCGCATCGTGCCGAGCTGGTGGGGGCTGTCGTAGACGTAGTCGCCGGGGACGCTCGGGCGGCCCCAGCCCCGATTTGCATCCGTCGTGACCGTGGCGTCTCTCACCTGTTGGCTGTGACAGTACACACACCCCTCCCGGATGTAGATCCGTCGACCGAACGCCTCCTCGGGGGTGTAGTCGTCGACGCCCGGGCTCGGCTCGACCCGCGCGAGCAGCGTGCCCGGCACGACCACCAACACCATCGCCGCGAAGCACATGATCGCCACGGCGCCGAGCAGGAGGAACCACACCCGGGCGTTCATCCAGGCTCCTCGAAGATGCGCGGCTGGGCTTCGTGCCACGGCGGAAGGCGACGCTCGGCCGACGGGGGGCGCGCGAGCATGCGGGCTACATGCCAGGCGAACACGAGGTGCCCCGCGGTGAGGAGGAACCCGGCGCCGGTGCGCACGGCGAGCCACGGAAGAGTGACGGTGACGGAGTCCTGGAACGGGCGCCCCGGGTCGAGCAGGACCATCCCTTGCTGGACGCCGCCGATGATGAGCGCCAGGACGTAGGCGCCGATGCCGACCAGGCACGACCAGAAGTGCCACCGGATGAGGCGGGCGCTCGGCCACTCCCGGCCGACGAGGCGGGGGAGGATGTAATAGATGGAACCAAACAACGTGAACGTCACGAACGCGTAGACGCCCACGTGCGAGTGGGCGATGGTCCACTGCGTGAAGTGGGTGACACGGTTCACCTCGACGAACGCGGTGAAGATCCCCTGGAGCGACACGGCGGTGTAGGCGATCGCGCCGAGCACGACGAAGCGCAGGGTGGGGGAGTAGCGCAGCGCGCCGAAGCGCCCGGCCATGGTCATGTGGTGGTTCACCGCCACGGCACCCACGGGGATGATCATCATCCCGCTCGCGACGATCGAGGTGGTGAGCATCCACGTCGGCATGGGCCCGGCGATGAGGTGGTGCATGCCGTTGAGGGAGTAGAACAACGCCAGCGACCAGAAGCCCAACAACGAGAGCTGGTACGAGTGGATCGGCCGCCCGAGCACCTTGGGCAGCAGGTAGTAGATGGCGCCGAGGTTGATCGCGGTGAGCCAGAAGCCGAGCGCGTTGTGCGCGTAGAACCAATTCACGGCGGCCGACTCGACGCCCCGGTAGCCGCCGAAGTTCCCGATGACGAAGATGATGGGAAACCAGACGAACGCGCCGGCGGTGTACCAGACGGACACGTACAGGTGCTCCACCTTCGCGCCGATCAACGTCCGCAGGAGCGCGCCGCCGACCATGCCCCCCCCGATGAGCAGCCAGGGATCGGCGAAGCGGCGATCGAGCTCGAGCCATTCGAGCCCGTCCGTGGCGCCCGCGAGCAGCGCCGGAATCCCGGAGAGCAGGCCGAAGTTCCACAACAAGGCGCCGGCGAGCGCGAGGCCGGGCCATTGGAGCGGGCGGCGCACCAGGCGAGGGACGAGCCAACACGACACACCCAACATGGCGAGCGACGCCCAGCCGTAGATCATGGCGTTCAGGTGCGCGGTTCGCAAGCGGCCGAACGTGGTGGCGCCCCAGGTGCCGAGCCAGTCGGGGAATTGGAACTTCAAGCTGGCGAGATCACCCAACATCGAGCCGGCCAGCAGCCAGAAGATCGCCGTGACGAAGCAGAAGAGCGCGGGATCCCGCCCGGCGAGGTCGAGCGCGCGCCGCTCGTCCGGGGGTGTGTCACTCACGAGCCCCCCCACTCCCCCGGCGCCGGCGGTACGGGCGGACCAAACGTGTCGACCCGATCCTTGGCTTGCTCCGTGGTCTCCCACGGGCGTGTCACGCGCTGGTCCTGGTCGTCGAAGGGCAGCGACGCGCTGGTGTCGTCCAGTTCGAATTGGCCCCTGCGCCATGCCCACGCGAACGCCAGGAGCGTGCAGCCGAGGCCGATGAGGGTGAAGCCGACGATGGCGAGCGACGAAGCGAACATGGAGAACCTCGGGTGACGGCCGACAGCTGGCTGCTCACTCAGGGCTTGGGCGCCGCGTCGCCCCGTTCGAACGGCAGGACCACGCCCCCTTCTTCCTCCAGATCGAATTGCCCGACGTGCCACGTCCAGATCAACGTGGCGAGCGCGGCCGCGAGCGCGGCGACGGTGAGGACGATGACAGCGATTGACGAAGCGAACACGGGAGCCCCCGTTGGTTGCCCCGAGAGGGTGGCACCCAGGGGGTCGAGGGCAAGCGAGGGCTCCGGTGGCGTCGCCCGCTGGACCCGCGCTCGGGACCCGCCGCGCCTACCCGGCGTATCGCTCGGCGGCTTCGATCCCGAGGCCGTACCCGATGGACGTGAACACGTCACGACTCACGACGCGGCCGGCGAAGCGCTCCTCGAACATGCGCTGGACGCGGAGGGTGCGGGAGGTGCCGCCGGTGAGGAACACGACATCGATGTCGTCCGGGCGGAGCGACAGGCGGCCGAGCAGCCCGTCGAGCACCTTCTCGAGCTCGCGGATGTCGAGCGCGAGCGCGGCGTCGAGCTCGTCCCGGGACATCGGCGCGTCGAGCTCGATGGAGCCGGCGTGGAAGGAGAGGACGGTGTCGAGCTGCTCGGACAGCGCCACCTTGGTGGACTCGACGGCGCGGAACAGGTGGAACCCGTGATCGTCCACCACCATCTCCTGCAGGCGCGCGAGGGCGGGCTTGTCGTCCCCGAAGCGGAGCATGCGCTCGAGGAGCCGCAGGTTCTTGTCGGTCTTGGCGTGGCAGAGCGAATGCCAGCGCGTGACGGCGTGGTGCAGCGTGGTCGGCACCTCGACCCAGCGGTCCTCCAGCTTGTACTTGGCGAACAGGCCGAGGTAGGGCGCCACCTTCTTGTAGACGATGCGCGCGTCGAAGTCGTTGCCCGCGATGTCGATGCCGGCGACGCCGAGCACGTCCTTGCTGCGATCGGTCCCGATGCGGCCGGGGCCGAGGCGGATGACGGTAAAATCGCTCGTGCCGCCGCCGAGGTCACCGACCAGGCACAACACGTCGCGATCGAGGGAGCGTTCGAACGAGCGCGCCGCCGCGACGGGCTCGACCTGGAACCCGATCTCCTGGAAGCCGGCGCGGCGCGCCGCGGTCCACAACCGGTCCTGCGCGAGCTTGTCGCGGTCGGGTGTGGTGCCGAACTGGGCGGGCCGGCCGAGGATCACGCGCGTGACGTTCTCGCCCGCCTCCTCGTCGACCCGGCGCTTGCAGGCCGCGAGGAACCCGCCGATGAGGGCCTCGATGCCCATCACCGTGTTGCCGACCAGCGTGCCCTCGAACCCGGAAGAGGGGAGGTAGCGCTTGATCGCCTGGATGAGGCGGCCGGTGCGCTCGTCCGCCAGCCATGCGTCGACCGCGCCGGCGCCGTACACCGCGGGCCCGTCGGGCGGGAAGTAGAGGAGGGTCGGCATGCGCTCGGGCTCGGGCGACGAAGGATCGATCGCGAGCTGGCGCACCTCGCCGTTCTGGCACAGGGCGACCGTGGTGTTCGAGGTGCCGAAGTCGATTGCGCACGAAGCGGGCATGGGGCCGCGGTTCTAACCGACCGACACCGGCCGGGCACGCCCGGCGACGAACCATCCGCCGCGTGCCGGGCCCACAGCCGCGCGGGGAGGGCGATAGCAGGCGCGAGATGGAACGTCTGCGCCGCGTTTTGCCCTCCCTCGTCGCCGGGCTGCTCGCGCTCGTGTTCACGTACGTCGTGTTCGGGAAGGGCATGTGGGAGGGAACCACCCGCTTTCTCGGTCGGGAATACGTCGATGCGTGGGGCACCCAGTGGTTCTACTGGTTCGTCGGACGACAGGTCGGCGCCATGGAGAGCCTGGGCCGCTCGGACCTGTTCTTCTACCCGTGGGGGAAGGACATCTACCTCCACACCGGCGGAAACGTGCTCGACGGGCTCCTGGCCTGGCCGATCCGCTGGCTGGTCGGCCCCGTCGCCGGGTACAACCTGTTCGTCCTCGGGATCGTAGCCACGAACCTGCTTGCGATGCGCGCCTTGCTGGTCCGCCTCGGCGCGAAGGCCGCGCCCGCAACCCTCGCCGCGGTGTTCTTCGCCTTCAACCCGTGGGTGCTCCACGAGCTCCGCGACGGGCGGCCCACCCAGGCGCTCCTCGGGTTCGTGCTGCTCTTCTTCGCGGACTACCTCTCCCTGGACAAGGACCGCCGGGTGTGGCTCCCGGCGCGCGCGGGGCTGTGGTTGGCCCTGGCGGGCCTGACCTATTGGTACAACGCGCTCTTCGCGGGGATGGCGGCGGCGGTGATCGCGCTGGTCCGGGTCGCCACCGAGCCGGATCGCAAGCGCACGTTCGGCCGGCATGCCGCCGCGGGCCTCGTCGCGCTCCTCCTGGTGGGGCCCTTCGTGCTGCCCATGCTCTCCGCCGACGCGGTGCCCGGCCTGCTCGACGTGAGCCAATGGACGCTCACCTCGTGGGCGCCCACCACCGCCGAGGGCGTGAACATCGGGCTGTACGTGTGGGATCCGGTGTCGCTCGGCTCGGGCTTCATCGCCATCAAGAACGACGGCGGCATGGCGTTTCTGCGCGAAGAGACCAACCTGTTCGCGCCGCAGGTGATCTTCTTCGTGCTGGGCGCCCTCGCCGCGCCGCCCCGCATCCGCCGGGCCGCGCTCGTGCTCTGCGCCGTGTCGTTCGTCATCGCGACGGGCCCCGCGGTCGTCGGCATCCCCAACGTGCTCTATCTGCTGCTGGTCAAGGCCTCGTCGATCTTCCAGCGGCTGTGGTGGCCCTCCCGGGCGCTCGTGCTCGGGCACATCGGGCTGGCCGTGCTGCTCGGGTTCGCCTTTCACCGCGCCGGCCGCTTCGCCCCCGCCCTCGCCGTCGCGACCGGGGTGTGGTGGGTGTCCGGCCTCCGCGCGTCCGAGCTCGGACCGATGGCTTCGTGGGAGGCGGGCGTCCCCGCCGGGTACCGGTGCCTCGGCGAGTCCGACGAGGGCGCCGTCATCGAGCTGCCCTACGCCCACAACCAGTCGCACCTGTACTACCAGACCCAGCACGGGCGCCCGCTCTTCGGCGGCATGGTGGAGGACAACGTGGTGTTCGCGGCCCCCGAGCAGGTCGCGTTCAAGTCGAGCAACACCTTCGTGAAGATGCTGCTCGACCAGGCGGCCACCGGGGACGACCCGCCCATCTACGTGGGCGCCGACCGGCAGGCCGTGTCCGACATGGGCTACAAGTGGGTGCTCCTCGACAAGCGCGCCTACGTCGACATCGGCGACGGCGCCGCCCGCATCGGCACCCGCCTCGAGGGCCGCGCGCGCTGGGTCCGCCGCACCCTCACGGAGCAGCTCGGGGCGCCCGTGTACGAGGACGACGCCACCGCGATCTACGCGCCGTGGGGCGACGGATCGCCGTGTGCCGACGGGGTCGGGAAGTAGCGCCTACTCCCCGGCGGCGATCGCCGGCGCCAACCGGTAGATCGTGACCTCCGCGTCCATCGACGCGCTCGGGCCGAGCGTGCGGGCGACACAGGACGCCTCGGTGGGCTGGAGCAGATCCGTGTGCACGGCGATCACGTCGTAGCCCCAGCCGAGGAGCGCGGCGCGGCCCTCCGCCACCTTCGCGTCCACGGGGCGCTGGAGGAACGCGTCGAGCGGGCGCCCGCCCTCGCGCGCGATCGTCGCGACCGCGGGCTTGCGCAGGCACTGCATCAGCGTGCGCACGAGGTGGTTCTTGCCGAATTCGGCGGGGAGGAACTGGTTGACGCCGTACGGGATGCGCTTGCCGTGCACGACGGCGAGCGCCTGGTAGTGACGGTTGGCGGCGTGGTAGTTGGGAGGGAAGTCCCAGATGCCCGCGACGCTCTCGTCGTCGGAGAGGGAGTCGTACACGGCGGGCGCGGTGATGTCGGCCATCGGGAGCGGCCACACCGCGGGGGAGGCCGCGAGGGCCTCGACGAGCACGGCGCCGGCGAGCCCGACGGCGAGGCGGGGGTGGTGGCGCAAGGCGTGCGCGGCCGCGATGGCGCCGAGCAACATCGGCAGGACGACGAGGCGGTAGGGGTGGTGGACGAAGCGGAAGGGCGAGCCCGGCAGGTAGAGCAGCGTGTCGGGCAAGGGGACCTGCATGCCGCCGATCCGCACGGGGGCCTGGTTCACGACCAGCGTGGGGCCGAGCGCGAAGACGAGCACGAGCAACAGCGGGAGGCGGAGCGGGCGCCAGCGCCAGGCGCCGAGGGCGGCGAGCACCATCGCGACCCACCCGAGGTAGTTCACGTGGATGATGCCGTGGTTGCCCATCTTCCGGTTGTCGGGGAAGTAGTAGTCGCCGGGGCGCACGAACGTGGCGAGATCCGTCGCGGGCAGCGACCGGTAGCTCCAGCCGGGCGCGGACTCCTGGGCGACGACCGCGTCGGGCGAGCCGAGGGTCCAACCCGCCACCGCCAGGATGGGGCCGGCGAGCACGCCGAACACGAGGAGGACGGTGGCGGCGCGCTCCAGGAGGGCCATGACGGGCTGGCGCACGCCCTCGCGGCGCCACTCGGCGAGCAGGGCCACTCCGAACAGGAGGCCGCAGAAGGCGGAGTAGTAGAAGTTGCCGAGGGTTGCCCACGCCCAGCAGCCCGCGGCGAGCAGCGCGTCACGACGGTGGCCGCCGGCGAAGGCGCGGCGGATGAACAGCCAGAACAGCGGGAGCGGGGCGAGGGAGAGGTACTCGATGGTGCCGCTGTAGAGCAGGGAGATCGCGTAGGGGCTCGCGCCGAAGATGATCCCGGCGAGGACCGCGGGGCCGCGCGGGTCGGGGGTCCCGTCGCTCCTTCCGCGCAGCTCGGCGCAGGCCAACGCGTACGCGGCCGCCATCCCGCCCCAGAGCTGCACGAGGATGGCGCACGTGTACCCGACCGCGGCCCCGCCGAGCAGCTGGAACGGGAGGGACACCGTGGCGCCGATGGGGTCGACGAACCAGAGGAGCCCGCCGTCCGGCCAGTGGGACACCTCGGTGCGGATCGGCACCTGCCCGCTCACGAGCTCCGCGGCCCACCACCAGTAGCCCCAGTAGTGATCGTAGGCGTCGGACGTGGCGGCGCCCGGGATCGCGGTCCCCAGGTGGAGCACGGCGGGCCACGTGACGAGCACCGCGACGGCGGCGAACAGCGCGAGGGGGCCGAGATGCGGGCGGAGCTGCCTCATCGCTTGACGCCGTGCTCGACCAGAATCGACGTGGGGAGCTCGTCGGTCATGCGGCTCGAACCGTCGCCGGTGGAGACGCCCGCGGGCCAGTCCCAGTCGGGCGCGAGCAGGTCGCCGTCCTCACGGTGGCCGGCGAGGTCGTAGACGGTGAGCGGGCCGTCGTCGACGGCGGGGGTGCCGAAGACCGCGCCGAGCAGGGTCCGGAGGTGGTCGGGGAGCGCGTCCACGTCCTTGGCGAACATCTCGTCCCACACGACGATCCAGCGCACGCCGTCGGCCTGGAGCCGCGCGATGTCGGCCACGTCGTACACGAAGCGATCTACCCGCGCTGGATCGGCGTCGATGGGCAGGCCGCGCTCGAACCGCGCGAGCTCGGTGAGGAAGGGGGAGGCGGCCACGTAGGCGTCCCACGCGGAGGGGCGCACGCGATCGACCCACATGGCGTGGCCGTCGAGGAGCCGGTGCCCGTGGAGCGCTTGCAGCGTCAGGTGTTGCTGGCCGATGCGGAGCTCGGGGGCGATCGGCAGGTCGAGCACGATGCCGTCGGGGAGGGCCCGCATGGCGGTGACGCCGGCGGGGAGGGGATCGGCGATGCGGGAGGTCGCCGCGAGCACGGGGGCGCCGCGCGCGCGGAGCTCGAGCGGCACGGCCAGGAGCACGATGCCGAGGGTGACGAGGGCCGCGCGAGGCGGGAGCCGATCGAGCACACGCCCGAGGCCGCGGGCGGCGAGGACGGCCACCGCGAGCGACACGAGCACGGCGTGCCGGTACGGCCACCAGAAGCGCTGGAGCGCCGGGTGGAGGCCGTAGATCCACTGGTAGGGGAGGTGGCTCTGCTCGGCGGGCCCGTGAAGGGTGACGAGGTAGGGGCCAAGCGACAGGGCCCATCCGAGCACGGCGGTGGCGAGGAAGGCGGGTACGGTCCAGCCGTGCGGATCCTCGGCGGAGGTTCCGTCGTAAGCGCGACGTCGATCGGCGCGGCGCCTCCACACCTCGGTGGCCCCGAGGAGCAGCAACAACCAGGAGACGTACGCCGGCACCATCGTCGGCACGTCCGACCACACGGGCCAGCTCCACGGCAAGGAGGCCTGGAGGGAGAACGGATGGGGGAAGCTCTCCGCGGCCTCGGAGGCGCCCACGACCTCGCTCCAGCCGCGCACGAAGAGCCACAACAACGGACCGACGGTCACGATGGCGGCGACGGCGCCGGCTGCGACCACGCCGAGACGCTGGCGGGTGTGCGGGCGCGGCGCGAACAGGGTGAGGAGGCCCGCGGCGTAGCCGGCGAACAGCCCATAGTAGAAGTACTCGACCCCCGCGAGGCCGATGAGCGCCCCGGCCCCGAGCGCGCGCCGCCACGATCCGCGCTCCAGCGCGCCGATCCAGAGGGCGAGCCCCGCCGCCATCTCCCACACCGGCACCTGCGCGAGCCGCGCCGCGGAGAGCTCGGTCAGCACGAACGGCGAGACGCCGAAGCCCACGCCGCCGACGAGGGCCGCGCGGGGGCTGGCACCGGCAGCGCGCGCGAGGGCTGTCCCCGCGACGACGTTCAGGACGAGCACCAGGAACAGGTAGACGTTGATGCCGAACGGCGCGCCGAAGGCCCAGGCGAAGGGGGCCGAGAGCAGCGCGCCCGACGCGTTGCCGGCCAGGAACGGCGCGTCGCCCACGGGCACGTAGTAGGCGTCGTTCTGGAGGAGGGAGCCGCCACTTGCGAGGCGCTCGGCCACCCAGCCGTAGACCCAGTGGTTCGAGAGCATGTCCGGATGCTCCCAGTCCCCGAACAACCCGCGCGTCGGCTCGGCCCAGACGCCCGCCCCGACGACGGCCACGGCAAGGACCGCCACCAGCGTGGTGAGCGCGGCTTCGACGAGGCGGGACGTAGTCGGGAGGCCGGCCATCGGGCGCGTGGTAACGCGTGTCGCGTCGTCCCGCGGGCGCCCGCTGCGACGGGATGGGTCGCGGGTGCTCGCGGTGGGTGGTATTGCGAGGGCGTGCGTACCCTCTCCCTGGTCCTCCTCGTCGCCTGCACCGGTGAGAAGCCGGCGCCCTCGATCCCCGACGCGTGCGCTCTCGAAGACCTCGATCGCGTCGCGATGATCGAGCACGCCATCGACGGCACCGCGACCGACTGCGAAGTCGAGGGCTTCGCCGCCTTCGTCGAGGAGCGCAAGGCCGACAACGGCCCGTGGAAGCAGGACATCCGCATGGCGTTCTCCGAGGACGCCAGCACGTTCACCGCGCTCGACGGCGTGGTGCTCGAGACGGCGGCCGTCCCCGAGGTCGTCCAGACAGAAGACGGCAAGTACTGGATGTTCTACGTCGACGGTCGGTACGATCGCGCGCTGGAGCTGGCCCAAGAGCGTTCGACGTGGATGGTGACCCACGGCGTGCCGGGGCTCGGGGCGCTCGGGCTAGCGCAAAGCTACGACGGCCTGACGTTCACGCCGGTCGACGAGTTCATGGTCGAGGGCCTCGTGCGCGGCATGGTGGTCGACCCGGACGTGGTCCGCCAGCCCGACGGCACGTGGCGCATGTACTACGTCGGGATGACCCCGGAGGAGTACCTCAACTCGGCCACGTGGACCTACCCGGAGTCCCACGAGATCTTCTGGGCGGACTCCCCCGATCTGGTCCACTGGACCCAGCGGGGCTCGGCCGTGCGGGGGCCCTACGCCGACCCGAGCGTGTTCTGCACCGAGGGCGACAAGTGTGTCATGGCGTCGTTCGGGCTCGAGTGGGGCCGCTCGACCGACGGCGGCGTGAGCTTCGTGCAGGACGGCGCCTGGGGCGTGGACGGGTTCGCGCCCGAGTTCGTGCGCTTCGAGGACGGGAGCGCGCGGCTGTTCTACAACAGTGCGGCCGTCGGGGCGCCCGTCCACTCCTTCATCCTCACCGAGGGCGACATCTGGGAGGCCGACGGCGGCGAGCGGATGCCGGACTCCTACGGAGAGGCGGTCACCTTGGCTCGCGCGGCGCCGACGGGCTGGTACATGTGGTACCACGTCTTCAAGGATGGCAGCGAACCCATCTGAATCACTCGCGAATCAGGACCGTCGTGCCCTTCTCCGCCGTCGCGTAGAGCCACGTCATCTGGTCGTTGGAGATCGCGACGCAGCCGTCGGTCCAGAAGTTGGGCCAGGCCCCGCCGCCGTGCAGGTAGATGTCCCCGCCGAGCGCGGTGTCGCGGGCGGGCATGCCCCCGGCGACATCGGCGGCGACGACGCGATCACGGGTGCGGGCGTCGATGCGCCCCGCGGCGAAGGCGTCCTCGGCGTCCTGGGCCTGGGGGTAGTCCAGGCCGAGGGAGAGGTGGAAGGAGGACGCGGGGTTCTTGTTGGTGATGCGGAACGTGCCGACGGGCGTGCGCTCGTCGCCCCGCTGCTCCTTGTGACCGACCGGGCTCGCACCGAGCGCGATGGGGAAACACGCCGGACCCGCGGGGCCGGGGACGACCACCCGGTCGCGGAACACGCCCATCACGAAGTCGGACTTGTCGACCACGATGACGAGGCCGGCCTGGTCGGGCGCCGCGGGACAGTCGGGGGGGAGCAGGAGGGGGATCATGCAGTCATCCGACCCGGTTGCGCGCGATTTGTTCCCGTCCCGCTCGAGGTCAGCCGAGGCGTGTCGCGAGGGCGCGGAGCGCGTCGCCGCCGTTGCCGAAGAGCGGCCAGCCGTCCCCGACCAGCACGGTGTCGATGCTGCCGATGGCGGCGAGCTTTCGCACGGAGGCGACGGCCGCGGCCTTGTCCATCAGCTTCGCGTCCGGGAGGATCATCAGGCTGCCGGCCTTGTGGGCGCGGATGAGGTCACCGGTGATGAGCGTGGTGCTGTCGAGCACCAGGGCGAGCTCGCCGGGGGTCTTCGACCCATCCACGGTGTGGACCACGAGTCCGGGCACGGGCTCGTCGCCGTCCGAGAGCCAGCGGTCGCACGGGAAGGGGAACGCGCCCTGCTCGGCGGCGGGGCCCGCGATCTTCGCGCCCGTCCAGGCCGCGATCTCCTGCGCCGCGCGCGTGTGATCGGAGGTGGTCAGGATGATGAGCGTGGCCCCGCCGAGGCTCTCGAGGTGCGCGCGGTCGTGCGGCGAGAGCGGCATCGGATCGACGAGCACGTTGCCGCCCCCGCCCGGCGTCGCGGGGCGCGCCCAGCAGAGCCCGTGAAAGTCGACGTTGCGGGCCTCGTCGAAGGCGGACCAGCTGTAGAGGTCGGGGCGGTGCAGGGACTTCATGCGGGCGACGTAACCGGGGGCTGGGTGAATAGACCGGCCCCCCGGACGTACAGGAGGTACAGGCCTCGCTACGCCTGGCGGAAGGAGATCAGATGCTGCGATCCTCATGGCGCGTGTTGTTGCTCGGGGCCCTGCTCGTGGGGCCGGCAGTCGCCGGGTCGAGCCGGGCCGCGCCCAAGGAGCGCGAGGGAAGCGGCTCGGAGTCGCCCCCGCCGAAGAAGCCCGCCCCCGCGAAGCCCGCACCGAAGAAGCCGGCCCCCGCGCCCACGTCCGCCCCGGCGCCGGCTCGGAACCCGGCGCCGCCGGGGCGGGAGCCCGCGCGGCCCTCGCCGGCCTCTCCCGCGGCACCCGCGCGGCCTGCTCCGGCCCCTGAGCCCGCCCGGCCCGCGCCCGCCGGCGAGCCCGTCCGTCCCGCGCCGGTCGGCGAGCCCGCCCGCCCCGCTCCGGCCACCGAGCCGGGCCGCCCGGTGTCGCGTGACCCCTCTGAGCGCACCGACGCGACGCCGGACAGCCGGTCGGACCGCCGGCCCGACGGAAACGCGGACGGCCGCCGTGAGCCCACCAGCCGCGATGCGGCGAGCACCGAGCGGCGCGGCGCGGCCGTGTCCCGGCCGCGCACCTCGTCGCCCCCGCGCGAGACCGCCCGCGTCCCCTACGAGGGCGCACGCGAGCGCTCGCACCGGCCCGCCTACCAGACGCGTGACGCGCGCTATGCGCATCCGCACCCCCGCCACGTGCGCGCCTACGGGCCTTCGGGCCACGGCCGGCCCGAGCGCTATGCCTACCGCAGCTGGTACACCCACTGGTGGGTGCACCCGCACTACCGGTGGGTGCACACCACCTGGGTGGTGGTGTCGTTCGATTTCACGCCTTCGCCCTGGGAGATGGGCTGGGCGCCGCCGTCGCGCGCCGGGTGGGCGTGGGTGCCCGGGCACTGGGAGGGCCCGTACTGGGTGCCCGGCCACTGGGCCCCTACACGTGTCGCGCCCTCCTGGTACGGCGCGCAGTGGGACTGGGTCCCCGGCTTCTGGGTCGGCTCGGCGTACGTCGAGGGCTACTGGCGCCTCGATCAGCGGCGCGACGGCGACTGGCAGTGGGTCGAGGGCGCCTATCTGCGCGATGGGAACTACGTCCCCGGGCATTGGCGTCCGATGTCGCAGGCGCCCGCCGGGTTCGTCTGGGAGCCCGGCTTCTGGGACGGCGAGAGCTGGGTCGAGGGGTTCTGGCGCCCGGCGTCGCGGTCCCGCTACGCCTGGGTCGACGCGCGGTACCGCGACGATGGCACCTACGAGGCTGGCTACTGGGAGCCGCTCGAGGCGCGACCGGGCGCGGTGTGGGTGCCGGGCTGGTTCGACGGCCAGGCCTGGAACGACGGCTACTGGGTGCCCGAGGAGGAGTACCGCAACGACGACCCGGAGGTGTGGACCGCCCCGGAAGGTGTCGATGACGGGTGGTCCGCGCCCCACGCCGAGGCGCCCTACGGCGAGACCGAGGACGAGGAGGTGCCCCTGGCGCTCCCCGTCGACGGGGTGCGGTAGCGGCGGGGTACGAAGGGCTACTTCTCTTCGCGAAGCACCCGTGGCGCCCAGAAGCCGCGGAGCTGCATGCCGCTGGAGGTGAGGTCACCCTCCAGCCAGGCCACCCCGCCCTTCTTCCAGGTGTAGACGCGCCCGGCTTCGGCCGAGCCGAGGGTGAGCAGGCCGAGGAGCTCGCCGAGCCAGGGCTGATGCCCGACCAGGGCCACCTGTTCGCCCGTGAACATCCGCAGCGAGAGCTCGGTGGGCGACGCGGCGAGGTGGGGCGTGACGAACGCGTCGCCGTCGAGCAGCTCCTGGAGGAGCTCCGCGGTCTGCACCGCGCGGACGAGGGGGCTGTGGTAGACGCGGTCGAACGAGATGCCCGCGCGACCGAGCCCGCGTACGACCGAGGCGAACCGGCGTTTCCCCCGCGCGGTGAGGGGGCGGGCGGCGTCCGTGGGATCGACGCCGTCGGGGAGGCCGTCGGGCACCGGGCCCTCGGGAGAGTCGGCGGCGGCGGCGTGTCGGATCAGGTAGAGATGCACGATCGGCTCCAGTGCGCTCGGCGGTCAGCGGCGTTCTAATCCGGTTCTGGGCCAGCGCACCACCACGACTTCGAGTGGGGCGTCGAGGAGCGCGAGCTCGGTCAGCATCGATGCGGGAGGCGGCCCGCACCGGTTCGCCGGGCGTGGCCGAGGGGGAGCGGACGGTAGCCGAGCTCGCGGAACGGCGCGATCCCGGCGCGGCGCTTGATGGCCCCGGACACGCCCTGCGGCAACAGGAGCCACCAGGGGATCACGTTGCGATTCCAGGCGTTGACGATCGCGTCGACCGGCTGATCGAGCAGGTCGCCGTTGACGACGGTGGGCACGATGGGCATCCCCGCGTACGTAGGCGGAACCTCGGCCGGCGGCCAGGGTTCACGCGGTCGGAGCGCTACCTGCACTGAACACTTGCTCACCTCGGGCCCCGCGATTACATGCCGGCCCCGAATCCTCCGACCCCGGCCCCAGCGCCCGGGAGCGCCCATGTTCTTCTCGTTCGTCGCCTTCGCCTTCGCCCAGGAACCCACCGCCCTCTCGCTCGAGGAGGCGCTCCGTCGCGCGCAGGCCGCGAGCGAGGACATCGTGTACGCCGAAGCGGGCGTCGAGAGCGCGCGGGGCGACAAGATGGGCGCCACCAGCGGCCTGCTGCCCCAGGTGTCGGGCTCCGCCAGCTACCAGCACACGTTCGCCTCGGAATACGACGGGCTCTTCGAGACCCCGGACGCTGCGGACGGCGGCGCGTCGCCGTTCTCGGGGCTGCCGTTCGGGCAGGCCGACACCTACCGGGTCGACCTCGCGCTGTCCCAGACGATCTGGGCCGGCGGGCGCAACCGCGCGGCGATGCGGATGGCGGACGCCGGGCGGGAGGTCGCGGGCCTCTCGGTCGAGAGCGCCCGCGCCAGCGCTGCCCTCGCCGCCACGCAGGCCTACTACGATGCCGCGCTGGCCGATCAGCTGGTGGACATCGCGACGGGAGCGTTGACCCAGGCGGAGACGACGGCCGCCCACGCGAAGCTGGCCCACGAGGTCGGCCGCCAGCCGGAGTTCGAGTTGGTCCGCGCAGACGTCGAGGTGCAGGCCCAACGCGTGGTCGTGATCCAGCAGACCCGCGTGCGCACGATCGCGCACCTCCAGCTCAAGCGCCTGCTCGATCTCCCGCCCGACGCGACCCTTTCGCTCACGACCCCCCTCGACGATGGGACGGGGCCCGCCGAGGCCGCCGCGACCGTTGCCGCGGTCGGGAGCGGCGCCCGCGCGGCGGTCGAGCAAGCGGAGAAGGCGGTGCGCCTCTCCGAGGCCTCGCTGGCCCTGACGCGATCCCAGCGGTACCCGACCCTCGGGGCGTCGGCCAACTACGGGTGGGTGTCGTACCCCTCGAGCGTCGTGCCGGAGTTCGGCGAGGACGCCTGGCGCAACAACTTCACCGCCGGCCTCGTGCTCTCGGTGCCAATCTTCTCGGGCCTCCGCGTCACCGGAGAGCTGGTGTCGGCCCGCGCCGCGCTCACCCAGGCCGAGGCGCGCCTCTCCCAGGCGGGCGAGCTCGCCGCGCTCGACACGGCGGACGCCGACGCCGCGATCGTCGCCGCGAGCGCCCAGTGGGACGCGACGGCCGGCACCGTCGCCCAGGCCGAGCGCGCCTACTCCATCGCCGAGGTGCGCTTCCAGGAGGGGATCTCGACCCAGTCCGAGCTCGCCGACGCACGCCTGCTCCTCCAGCGCGCGCGCGCCTCCCGCGCTCAAGCCGCGCGGGACCTCCAGATCGCCCGCGTCCGCCTCGCCCTCCTGCCCGCGCTGCCCCTCGGCGGCGCCCAGTCCTACTGATGAGGCCCCCGATGCCCACCCGCCTGCCCACATCGATCCTCCGCACCGTGGCCCACCCCACCGCGACCCTCCCCACCGGCCGCGCGCGCTGGCTCTTGGCGCTGCTCGTTCCCCTCGCCCTCGCCTGTGGCGGCGGCCCCGCCGAGGCTCCGGCCGCGGCCGCGCCCGAGCCCGTCGTGGTGGGGGACGAGGATCTCGTCGTCGTCGCCCGGGAGTCGTTGGCCGCGGGGCCGCGCGTGTCGGGCACGCTCGAGGCCGCCACGAAGGCTGTCATCCGCGCCGAGGCCGCGGGGTCCGTCGAGGAGGTGCTCGTCGAGCTCGGGCAGACGGTGGAGAAGGGGGCGCTGCTCGCCCGGATCGAGGCGCGCACGGCGAGAGACGCGCTGGGGTCTGCATCCGCGGGCGTCGAGTCCGCGGCGAGCGATCTGTCGGTGGCCGAGCGCGAGCTCGAGCGCGCCACGCGCCTCGTGGAGGCCGGTGCGCTCGCTGCCCGCGACCGCGAGCTGGCCCAGAGCCAGGTGGTGTCCGCCCGGGCGCGCCTGAAGGACGCGCAGTCCCGCCGGGTGGGCGCGGCCGAGCAGGTCGACGGGGCCACCGCGCGTGCCCCGATGACCGGCGTGGTGAGCGAGCGGGCCGTAGGGGCGGGGGACATCGTCTCCCCGGGCGCGCCGATGTTCACCATCATCGATCCGAGCAGCCTGCGCCTCGACGGGGCCGTCCCCGCCGACGCGATCGGGCAGCTGACCGTCGGCATGGCGGTGCGCTTCAGCGTCCAGGGGCACCCCGGGCGCACCTTCGACGGAACGCTGGCGAGCATCGCCCCCGCGGTAGACGCGGCCACCCGCCAGATCCCCGTGCTCGTCACGCTCCCGAACCCCGAGGGCGCGCTGGTCGCGGGGCTCTTCGCGGACGGTCGCGTCGCCACCGAGGTCCGTGAGGGGATCGTCGTGCCGTCCGATGCGCTCGTGACCATCGGCGGAGTCCAGAGCGTGATGCGCGTGCGGGACGGCAAGGCCGAACGGGTCGCCATCGAGGTTGGCATCCGCGACGAGGACGCCGAGCGTGTCGAGCTCCGGACCGGCATCGACCCCGGCGACATCGTGCTCGTCGGCGCCGCGCGGGACATCGCGCCCGGCACGCCGGTCGAGGTGCGCAAGGCCGAGGTGGCGCCGCCCGCCACGACCGACGCCACGCCGGCCGGCGAGGAGCGCTGATGTGGATCTCTGACTTCGCCATCCGCAAACCCATCGTCACCATCGTCCTGATGGTCGCGCTCGTGGTCTTCGGCATCGGCGCGTTGTTCCTCCTCGACACCGACGAGTTCCCCGAGGTCAACCCGCCGGTGGTGAGCCTCGCCGTGCCCTACCCGGGCGCCTCCCCGGAGACCGTCGAGCGTGAGGTCGTCACCCCCCTGGAGGACGCGATCGCGGGCATCTCCGGCGTGGATCGCATCACCAGCACGGCGCTCGACAGCTTCGGCATCATCATCATCGAGTTCGACTTCGACAAGGACCTGCAGCAGGCCACGCAGGATGTGCGCGACAAGATCTCGGAGACCCGGAACGACCTGCCGCCCGAGATGGAGGAGCCCATCATCTCGCGGTTCGACCCGCAGGACCTCCCGATCATCTCGCTGACGCTCTCGTCCACCACGTTGTCCCCCGCCGAGCTCACCCGCATCGCTGATCCCGGCATCACCGGCGAGCTCCAGAGCCTGCCCGGCGTGGCCCAGGTCAACGTCGTCGGCGCGATCGAGCCCGAGCTCTCCGTCGAGCTTCGGCCGGACGCGTTGGAGGCCGCCGGCGTGAGCGTGGGCCAGGTGGTCCAGGCGCTCCAGTTCGCCAACCTCGCGGCGCCGGTCGGGCGCGTGACGAACGATCGCGAGGAGCGGACGATCCGGCTCCAGGGCCGCCTCGAGAAGCCCAAGGACTTCGAGGCCATCGCGGTGGCCGGGGCGAAGGGCGAGATCGTGCGCCTGGGCGAGCTCGCGACCGTCTCGGCCGGCACGGAGGAGGCCCGGTCCCTCGCGCTCTTCAACGGCAAGGAAGCGGTCGGCATCGACGTGGTCAAGGCCACCGGCGAGAGCACGACCGCCGTGAGCGACGCGGTCCTGGCGCGGGTGGACCAGCTGCGCGCCTCCCTGCCCGCTGGCGTCGAGCTCACCGTCGTGCGTGACTCGGGCGAGCGCGTCGCCGAGTCGGTGGCCGACGTGCAGAAGACCCTCGTGGAGGGCGCGTTCCTCACGGTCCTCGTCGTCTTCATGTTCCTGGCCAGCTGGCGCTCCACCGTCATCACCGGCTTGGCGCTGCCGGTGAGCGTGCTCGCGAGCTTCATCGCGGTGTGGGCGTTCGGCTACACGCTCAACACGATGTCGCTCCTCGGGCTGTCGCTCGCGATCGGCATCCTGGTGGACGACGCGATCGTCGTCCGCGAGAACATCGTCCGCCACATGGAGATGGGAAAGGACCACCTCACCGCCGCGCGCGAGGGCACCGCGGAGATCGGCGCCGCCGTCTTCGCGACGACCATCTCCATCGTCGTGGTGTTCGTGCCGGTCGGGTTCATGGGCGGCATGTCCGAGCAGTGGCTCGGGCCCATGGCGCTCACGATCGCGGCCTCGGTGGCCGTGTCGCTGCTCGTGTCCTTCTCGCTCGACCCGATGTTGTCGGCCTACTGGCCCGATCCCGTGGTCGACGAGAGCAAGCGCGGCATCGTGGCCCGGGCGCTCGGCGTGTTCAACGGCTGGGTGGACCGCCGCACCGACACCTACCGCGGCGTCGTCCGGTGGGCGCTCGGTCACCGGTTCGCCATGGTGGTGATCGCCGCGGGGAGCTTCGCCGGGGCGCTGGCGTTGCCCGCGACCGGCATGATCGGGTCGAGCTTCTTCCCGGTCACCGACAACTCCGAGTTCATGCTCCAGCTCGAGATGCCCCCGGGGTCGAGCCTGCTCTACGGGCGCGCGAAGGCCGTCGAGGCTGCCCGGATCATCGAGCAGTTCCCCGAGGTCCGCTACAGCTACGCCACGGTGGGCGGGCAGGGAGAGACGGTCGACGAGGCGACCCTCTACGTGAGGCTGGTGCCGAAGGCCGAGCGCGATCGGCACCAGGACGACGTGGCGGCGGCCGTGCAGGCCAAGGTCGACGCCCTCGCGGGCGTCGTGGCGTCCGTGTCCAGCGGCGGCTTCGGTGACATGAAACAGATCCAGCTCCAGCTGCAGGGACCCAACGTCGACGTGCTGGCCGACCTCGCGGATCGTCTCGTCGAGGAGGTCAAGCAGGTGCCCGGCGCGGTCGACGTGGGGCTCTCCACGCGCGGCCAGAAGCCGGAGCTCGAGGTGAAGCTCGATCGTGACCTGGCGTCGACCCTCGGGCTCTCCGTGGGGCAGGTCGCGCAGGCGCTCCGGCCCGCCTTCGCCGGGATCGACGTGGGCGACTGGGTCGATCCCACCGGGGAGACGAGGGACGTGCGCGTCCGCTTCTCTGCCGAGGCGCGCCAGCGCGCGGAGGATCTCGTCGCGCTTCCGCTCGTGGTGGTCGGGCCCACGGGCCTCGCCACGATGGTGCCGCTCGGCCAGATCGCCGACATCGCGCAGGCCCGCGGCCCCGCGCAGATCCAGCACCTCGACCGCGATCGCGTCATCGTGGTGGAGGCGAACCCGCGCGGGGTGCCGCTCTCCGCGGTGATCGAGGGCATCGAGGATCGGCTCGCGAAGTTCGATCGTCCCGCCGGCTACACGATCACTCAGGGCGGTGACGTGGAGGCCCAGCAGGAGGTGTTCGGGCGCACGCTCGGGGCGCTCGCGGTCGCGGTCCTGCTGATGTACTTCATCTTCGTCGTGCAGTTCGGGAGCTTCCTCGAGCCCATCGCCATCATGGCCTCCCTGCCGCTCTCGTTGATCGGGGTCATGCTCGCGCTGCTCGTGACCGGGTCCACGCTCAACCTCATGAGCATGATCGGCATCACGCTGCTCTTCGGCATCGTCGCGAAGAACGCGATCCTCCTGGTCGACTTCGCGAAGCTCTCCGAGGAGGCGGGCATGTCGCGGCGGGAGGCGATCATCGAGGCGGGCGGCAAGCGGCTGCGCCCCATCCTCATGACCAGCGTGGCGATCGTGGCCGGCATGATCCCCGTCGCGCTCGGCCTGGGCGAGGGCGCCGAGTTCCGTGCGCCCCTCGGCCGCGCGGTGATCGGCGGCGTCATCACCTCGACCTTCCTCACGCTCCTGGTGATCCCAACGTTCTACGACATGATCGTCGACTGGCGGGAGCGCTTCGTGCGGATGGTGATGCCCGCCCGGAAGACCGTGCACGAGGGCGGCCAGGCCACCGGGAAGTAGGCGTCATCGCGCCCCTGGTGCCTGGCCTCCCGCGTCTACCGGTTCAGGGAGCCGGTGCCGCCGGTGCCGCCGCGGCGCCTGCCGGAGCGGCGGCGGGCGCGGCGTCGGCGACGGGCGGCACCGGGAGGCCGGGGATCTTGACGATCCCGGCCGCGGCGAGCCCGATGACGACGAGCACGACCGTCGCGAGCACGGCAACCGCGTAGGGCAGTCTGGACGCCGGCGCGGCGAACGGATCGCGCAGGTCGCGCGCGGAGCCGGGGGGGAGCGCGGCGAGCTGGGTGAGGGAGCGCCCGAACGGGATGTTGACGCGTGCCTGCGTGTTCAGGGCCCAACCGTCGGCATCGAGGATCGGGCCGATGTTGCGGTGGCGGAGCTTGAGCGCGGCGATGAAGACGGACGGGCCGGAGATCGCCAGGATCAGCCCGACCAGCCCGAGCGGCATCCACATGCCGAGCCCGAACACGGCCGACATGATGGCGCCGAGCGCCGCGGTGATGCCACCGACCGCCACGCCGATCGCGGCGACGGTGCCGATGTCGATCTTGGCGGCCGGAGCGTCGGGGGCCGCGGGCTTGTCGGAGGTGGCCACCTTCGCGGCCGCCAGGTTCAGGGTGCCCTGGGACTCGGCCTCGGCGGCGGCGGCGCGCTTGTTGACGTAGTCCTCGACGGCTCGGAGGAACTTCTTGTAGGGAGACCAGAACGCCTGCCGGAGGCTGATCGGGTTGTCGACGATGCGCGTGATCGTGGCGTCGTAGTCGCGGCCCTTCCGGTCATAGAAGAGCCCGTTGCGGCCCACCATCAAGTTGTCCGAGTCGCCATCGGTCAGCGCGGCGCAGATGCTCATCTTGCGCCCGTCGACCTTGCGCGTGCAGTCCAGGTACACGAGGTAGGACCCCGAGCGGCCAGCCATGGACGCGTGGCGGCCGGCGTCGAGCACGCTGATGACCAGCTCGCAGCTGCGCTGGTCGAGGTAGAGCGTGCCCGCCTGGAACACGGCCTTGTCGCGACGGCCGTAGAAGACCGAGAAGTTGACGAAGTTGCGGAGCAGCTGCCCGAGGTTGGCGTGGTAGCGGACCAGCCGCTCGACGTTCGCGATCGAGTTGGCGTCCTCGCGACGCTCCTCGTCCCGCGCGATGAGCGCGAGGATCTCGGCCTTGCCGGTCCCCGCGAGGATCTCCGCCACGCGCGCGGGGCCGAGCCCGGCCACCTCGACGCCGGCGCGGGCCGCCAGCCATGCGCCGTACGGCGCGAGGTGGTCCTTCAAGCGCGCCCAGTCGGCCGCGGTGCACTCGGTGCGCTCGCCCAGGATCGGCCAGACTACGCGATCGTAGAAGGACTCGACGCGGGCGCTCCACGCGGGGTTCACGCCGTTTCGCAGCGGGAGCGCACGCCCGGGCTCCACGAGCGCGATGGGGAACGGCTCGAGCTCCACACATTCGGCAGAGAGGTCATGGCTGGAGATCCCGACGTACTCGGTCTCCGGGCGGTTCAGCGACACGATGCTTCGGGCGTCGAAGCCGGCGAGGCGGACGCGCGAGAAGAAGTCGTCCACCTTGGTGCGGACGGCCTCGAAGGCCGCGTGGGCCGCGATCGTGGCGTCGGTGCCGAGCGGAAACAACACCGCGGCCTCGGTCGTGGCGCGGTCGTGCCAGTCCGCGAACGCCTGGCAGGCGGCGAAGAAGGCCTCGATCCGGGCCACGGTGACCCCGTTGTCCCCCGTGCGATCGTGCTCGCCGCCGAGGCAGAGCACGGCGTCACGGATCACGGCCGCGACCGCCGGGGATTCCGCGGTCTTCTCGGTGACGACGCCGTCCCCGTTGAACGGCATGTTCGCGAAGATGGCGCTTTCGTCGGAGACATCCGCCACCGTGAGCTCGGTGGCCGTGGGCTTGCCCAGCCCGGCCAGGATCGTCCGCGCGGAGGCGAGGGTGGCGCGGCCCTCGGGGCTGTCGTCCCGGATGCTCGAGAGCGGCAAGGCCGCGGCGGGCTTGAGGATCTCCGCGGGATCCCGCAGCAGGCGGCAGACCACGTCGACCGCGGCGAGCAGCTCCGGCACGCGCACGCGCTGGTCACCGTCCAGGTCGATGAGCGCCATCATCCGCTCGTCGATCTCCAGGCCGTGCACGGGACACCCGAGGGCGACCCACAACTTCTGGTCGAGCGAGCCGAGGTTGCGCAGGTCGTCCGCGGTCTCCAGGCGAACCTGGTCCACGCCGCCCGCCCGAAAGAAACGCCAGGGGTAGATGCTCATCGGCGCATTGTATCAGATGCGCCTGCTCGATTCCTTACGAGGACCTACCACCACGCCCGGAGCGCGCGGTCGGCGTCACTCAACGGCATCCCCAGCGCGGTCTCCAGCGCCTTTCGGTTGTCGGCGATGGGGGCGTCGAATTTCAACTGCCCGAACAGCGCCTGGAGCGTGGCCTGCCCCTTGGTGGCCACAATCCACTGGGCGAAGGCGCCCGCAACCGGGAACGAAGAGCCCTGTGGAAGCGCCCGGAACGCCTTGGGGTCGAGGAGCGTCTCCAGCGTGGGCGCGGTGCCCGCGGCCGCGAGCGCGCGCGACGACTGCTTGATCTCGCGCCCGTCCCACTCCCCCGCGAACGAGACCGCGAGCCCCTCGGTGAGGAGCGGCGGGGGATCCCCCCAGGCGCGCGCGAGCACCCGCATGATCGAGACCGCGTCGTTGCGGAAGAGGGTGTGGATCGTGGTGCCGGATACGTGCGCGTCCCGACGAACGCCCGTGTACTGGTCGATCGAGTCGAGGCTTCCGTAGCGGTGGTAGTCGATGCGGGCCTTCGTCGGCGTTCCGCCGAGCAGCGCGAGCGCACGATCGTACGCGTCGTCGTTGGCCGCGAGCTGGTCCTCGCGGAACGCGTCGTTCCCGAGCCAGTGGTAGGTGAACGGGCCGCGGCCGAGCGTGTTCCAGTCCAGGGTGACCGGCTCCACGATGAGATCGTCGTACCAGCCGGCGCCGGGGCCGGGCAGGAGGAAGCCGACCTCGACGTCGCGGGCACCCGCGGGCACCTGGAAGTAGCGCGTGAAGGGGGTCCACTCGGTGCCGGGGCTGCACGGGCCGGCCTGCGTCATCTCTCCGCCCTCAAAGCGCACGAACACGCCGCACGGAGCGTCCGTGGCGTTCGTGGCGTCCACCCCTTCGGTCTTCGTCCGCGCCTCGACGCGGATCCACGTCACGTCCCGGAGCTCCATCTTTCGGGAGACGGCGGTGAACTTCCGGGTCTTCGGGCCGGCGCGGAGCACGAGCGCGCCGTCCTCGACGGTCCATTCGCTCGGCTTCCCACCCCCGGTCTGGGCGCCGACGGAGATCTTCCACCCCTCGGAGAGCGTGGTTGCGTCGAAGCGCTCGGTGACGAGCGGGAGGGCGAGGGCGGTGGAGACGAGGAGGAGCACGGGGCAGCCCTATCCCGTCGGGCCCGCCGGGAGCGAGCGGCCCGATCGGGGGGCGCGGGTCGTCCGGGCGCATGGTACAGGTGCCTCCCATGGCATCCCTCCGCACGCTGCTCCTGCCCCTCATCCTCGCCGCCTGCACATCGGAGGGCGCCCCCGACGACACCGCGGACACGTCGGTGGACGAGGTGCCGCCGGCCATCCCCCTGGCCGTGCCGGGGACCCTCGTGGACATCCCCTCGGGCCCCTTCGTCATGGGCTGCGACACCGCGGCCCATCCCGAGTGCAACGGAGACGAGGCGCCGGTGCACACGGTCGAGCTCTCCGCGTTCCGCATCGAGGTCACCGAGGTGACCGTCGCGCAGTGGCAGGAGTGCAGGGACGCGTTCGGCTGCCCCGAGCTGTCGGGGGAGGTGGGCGCCGCGGACGAGCCGATGGTGGGGATGACCGTCGATCGGGCCGAAGGGTATTGCCGGTGGAAGGAGCGTCGGCTCCCGACCGAGGCGGAGTGGGAGCGGGCGGCCCGCGGGCCCGAGGGCGGGCTCTACCCCTGGGGGGACGACGCGCCTGACTGTGATCGGGCCGCTTCGCGCATGTGTGACGGCGGGTTGGTGCCCGTGTCGACCCACCCCGCCGGAATGACTGCCGAGGGCGTGTACGACATGGCCGGGAACGCGTGGGAGTGGGTCTCGGATGGGTACGACGCCGACTTCTACGCGTCGTCCTCCACCACCGATCCGGAGGGCCAGGCGCCGGGGGGCCAACGCGTCGTACGGGGGCCCGACGGATGGGCCGACCTGACCGTGCTCCGCTCGACCAACCGCGAGATGGCGATCCCGGACGGCGCCAGCGCGCTGGTGGGCTTCCGCTGTGTGGAGGCCGAATGATCGCGCTCGCCCTGTTCGTGGCCTGTCAGTCCGACGGCCCCGCGGATGACCCCTCCGACGACACCGGCGCCGTGGAGCCCGCGGGCCCCTTCGTCGAGACCCTCGATCCGCACGTCATGCACGTGCTGGCGACCAGCACGCCCGCGCCCGGGGATCCCGGCCACGCGGTGACCGAGCTGTCCGTGACGCTCGACGTCCAGTGGGCGGTCGACCTCGACCCGGGGGCAGGCACCGCCGGCGCGGTTCGTTTCGAGAACGGCGACACCGTGTACGTGCGGTCCTCCCTGCCCCCGAACTTCGTCTCGGCGCTCGAGCGCGTGGACGCCGCCGGCGCGCTCGTCTGGTCGCAGGACGCGTTCTTCAGCGGCGCGCTCTCGTTCGCGCACGGCGTGGTCCTCACGCCCGACGGGGACTACGTCATCGCCGACCCCATCGTGTCCCGCGTGTTCGGGGTCTCCGAGGCCGGTGAGGTGCTCTGGGAGCTGCCGTTCCGCAGCGACGCCGGCACGTGGCACCCCAACGGGCTCGATCTCCAGACGGACGCCGAGGGCGTCACCCGCATCGCCCTCTCCGAGCTGGTCGCTCCCGACTCGCGCAGGGGCGAGCGCGTCGAGGTGTACCGCCTCGGCGGGCGCACCGACACCCCGACGCTCGAGTGGAGCTTCGAGGGGGGCGTCGGCACGGCCGAGCGCCTGTGGCCGCACGGGCCGCGGTTCATGGCCGACGGGAGCGTCCTCGTCAGCTGGGCGGCGCTGGGCCAGCTCGCGCGTGTCGAGGGCGGGACCGAGGACTGGCGCGTGCCGGAGGAGCCGGGCGTGCTCGCCTTCCCGCGCGACGCCGTCGTGTTGCCCGACGGCTCGTGGCTGGTCGCGGACGCCGCCCAGGAGGTGCTGAGGGTCCACGATCCACTCGGCGCCTTCGAGATCGTCGACGCCGCGTACGTCCCCGGGGTCTTCGGCCTCACGGCGGTGACCTGCGGCTCGGGCGGCGGCCTGCCCTGCTTGCAGCCGTAGCGCTCACTCCTCGAACAGCTCCCTCCGCAGGCGCGTGACGCGCCGATCGTCCGGGGCCACGACGAGGCGGTCGTCGAGGCGCCGTTGCGCCGCTTCCGGGTGGCCGGCCGCCACGAGCGCGCGCACGGCGGCCTCGAAGATGCGCCCGTCACCGGGAAAGGTGGTCAGCGCCTCGTCCGTGAGCGCGGGCACGGAGGGGTCCGGGTAGAGCGCCACGAGCTCGAGCAGGGCCTGGACCGGGGCGGGCTCGGTGGGCGCCTCGCGGCGCGCGGCGTCGATGTGGGCGCGGGCGGCGGCGGGATCGCCGATGTCGGCGGCGCCCTTCGCACGCTCGAGGAGCCCGCGCCAGCCGCCGGTGGCGCCCTGGGCAGTCGCCACCTCCTCCGGGAGGGGGAGGGTGATCCCATGGAAGATGCGCCCCCCCAGGTGTGCGACCCGGCCGCTGCGCGCGGGCACGTCGAGGAGGATGCGGTGTTCGTAGCGCCCGCGCGTGTAGAGCTCCGCGTCCACGCGGCGAAGGAGCCCCTTGGACTCGTAGGCGATGCGGAGGTGCCGACCGGGCACGCCGTCCCGCTCGACGTCGGTCGCTTCCCGCACGACGGCCCAGGGGTCGACCTCTCGATAGGCGTCGAGCAGCGCGTCGGCCGCCGTCGCGAGCGGCTTGGGGCGTTCGTGGTGGACGGTGCGCGCCACGAGCTGGCCGCCGTCGACGGGGGATACCCAGGCACGGTCGCCGGTGGCGGCCCAGCCGATGGTCCACCACACCGGACGCGGAGCCACCAGGCCGTCCTCCTCGATCGCCACCAGCGGAATCGGCACCCGCGCCATCGTGGCCACCCCCACGCCGGCAAGGAGCACCACGATGAAGGAGATCTTGCGGTTGCGCGCCTTCCAGACGGGCCCGACGTTCGGACGCAGGAACCACATCTGCGCTCCGCCCGCGAGCAGCCCGCCGATGTGCCCCCAGTTGTCGACCCGCTCCGACGTCATCCCGCGCGCGAGGAAGTAGAGCGCGAACACGAGGATGAACGCGCCGAAGTTGGAGCGCGCGCGCACCGGTAGCAGGTTGCCGTAGCGCAGCCCGAACACCGCCGCCGCGGCGAGCACGCCGAAGTCTCCCCCGGAGGCGCCCAGCGACGCGGCCCCGGGCAAGAGGAACGTGGAGAGGACGCCGCCCCAGAACACGCTCGACCCGAACAGCACCGCGAGGGTGAGCGCGCCGAGCACCCCCTCCAACGCGACGCCGATGTAGGCGATGAACAACATGTTCATCAAGATGTGGCCGAAGTCGCCGTGGAGGAACCCGTGGGTGACCAGCCGCCAGTACTCGTTGCCCTCGATGATCGCCGGGGTGTACTTCGAGAAGGTCTCCGCGAGGTAGGGCTGGGCGGGCGTGTACTGGGTCCACGTGAAGATGCGCAGCTCGATCCCCACGAGCAGCGCCGTGAACCACGGCACGGCCGGGTTCGCCAGGGCCTGGCGCACGAGCACCTCGGGCGACGCGCGGAGCCCCTGGTAGAGCTCCAGGGCGCCGGCCGGAATCCAGCGGCCCTTCGTCAACGGATCGGCGCGCACGGGCGTTTCGGGCCCGATCGTCCCGTCACGCACCATCTCTTCGAACTCGGGGAGCGCGGTGACGCGTTCGGACCCATCGAGTTGGACATGCAGGAGCACGGTGTCTAGCCTAGGTTCCAGGTCGGGTCTTATCCGCTCTTTCCCCCCTGGAGGTCCCCCTTGGATCACATGGAACGCGCCCGACTCCTCGAGGCGTGCCGGTCGCTCCCGCTCTTTCCGCTGCCGGGAACCGTGCTCCTTCCGGGGTCCTTGCTGCCGCTGCACGTCTTCGAGCCGCGCTATCGCCAGCTCGTCGCCGACTGCCTGCGCGACAAGCGGCCGTTGTCCGTGTGCCAGGTGATGCCGGAAGACGCCGCGGACACCGCGGGCAGCCCCCGCATCCTCCCGTATGCCGGGGTCGGGATCATCGGGGCGCACCAGGAGCTACCCGACGGGCGCTACAACGTGCTCGTACAGCCGGTCGGACGCATTCGCATCCTGACGGAGGCCGTCTCCGGGTTGTTGTACCGGGTCGCCATCGCCGAGCTGTTGGACGACGCCGTGGTCGACCCCGCGGAGCTCGCCGCCGAGGGCGACCGCGTGCGCAGCCTGTTCACGCCGCTCGTCGGGCGCATGGGCCAGGTGGGGGAGGGCGTTGCCCGTGCGTTGCGCTCGTTGCCGCCCGAGCGGGTCCCCGAGGCCGTGGCGTCGGTGGTCCTCCGGACGGACGACACGCGCCAGCTCTTCCTTGCCGAGGACAACCCCCTCCGCCGCGCCGCGATGGTCGAAGAAGCTGTCCTCACCTTGCTCGCCGAGGTCAGCGGCGCTGTCGCCGCGGAGGCCTGATCAGGCGAACTTGCCGCGGACGGTCGGGCCGGGAAGCGCGCCGATGGAGCGCGGCATCGACGGATTGAAGAGGTCGTCGATGAGCACGCTGCCGGCCACGATCAGGATGAGCAGGCCGAAGCGGCCCGTCGCTTCGGGCGAATCCAGGTGTACGCGCGCCGCGGCCGAGTCGGGACGCCCTGACCAGTCCAACCGGGCCACCCGGGTTCCGTCCGTGGCGCGGATGATGAGGCCGGTGGTGCTGCGCTCGAAGTCGTAGCAAGGACCGCTCGCGACGCAGAACGTGCGGTGCCCGTGCCAATCGTGCTGGAGATGGGCGATTTCGGCGAGCTCCCCCATCGGGCGCACGACGATGCGCGGGCGGTGGAAACCCACACGTTGCAGGATGAACGCGTCGTTTCCCGCGGTCGCGACCCACCCCCGCTCCCCGGGCGAGATCTGCGCCTGGACCGAGACGCCGTCCTGCAGCTCCCAGCCACCCGAGGCGTCCAGGACCCATTCGAGCGAGGTCGTGCCGTTGGTGTGAGTGGACATGAAGAGAGTATGGACCCTGGCGGTTACGGGGAAGCGGCGTGTTCGTGACGACTTCGTACCGGTGACTGTGACGATCGCGTGTCGGGGTGTCTGCGCTCCCCTCTGCGAATTATCTACTTCCGCCCTCCTAGACAACGCTGGAGCGTTCTTGGATTCCGAGCGAGTTCCGCGCACGTCCATTCTGGTGAACCGAGAGCTCTCGTGGCTCGCCTTCAACGCCCGCGTACTCGAGGAGGCTCAGGATGAGTCCGTGCCCCTCCTGGAGCGGGTGCGGTTCCTGGCTATCTTCAGCTCGAACCTCGATGAGTTCTTCATGGTCCGGTACGCCGGCATCTGGAGGCAGATCGACGCCGGGGTGACCAAGCTCGGGCCCGACGGGCTCACGCCGCACAAGGTGCTCGAGGCCATCGCGGCCCGGACGCGTGAGCTCGTCGCCACCCAGCACAGCCTGCTCCGCGAGGCGCTGCTGCCCGCGCTCGCCGCGGAGGGCATCCGTCTGTTGCGCCAGCGGGACCTGTCGGAGGCGCAACGCGCGTTCCTCGACACGACGTTCCGCAGCCGAATCCTGCCCGTGCTCACGCCGATGGCCGTCGATCCCGCGCACCCGTTTCCGTGGCTGGCCAACCGCGCCTTGTGCCTGATGGTGCAGCTCGAGTCGCTCGAGGACGGGCCGATCCCCGCCGCCTCGCAGTGCATCATCCACATGCCGGCGGGTGGGCTCCCGCGCTTCATCCGGGTCCCCGCCGAGGAGGGAACGTTCGCGTTCGTCCTGATCGAAGACGTGATCCGGATGCACCTCGATCGGCTGTTCACCGGCTTTCGCGTGCTGTCGTGCCGCGCCATCCGCGTCACGCGGGACGCCGAGCTCGATTTCGAGCTCCAGGAGGAGGGCGCCGACGATCTGATCTCCTCCATCGAGGAGGCCGTCCGCAACCGCCGCATGGGCGCCGCCGTGCGCCTCCAGTACGAGCGCGGCCTCTCCCAGGCCCAGCTCGACCTGCTCGTGAGCGAGCTGGAGCTCGACCCCGCCGACCTGTACCCGGTCGACGGGATGACCGCGCTCACCGATCTTTCGCAGCTCGTGGCGCAGGTGGATCTCCCGCGGCTGAAGGACCCGATCTTCATGCCACAACCGGTGGCCGAGTTCGAGCGCGCCCGGGATCCCTTCGCCGCCATCCGGCAGGGCGACATCCTGGTGCACCACCCCTACCAGGACTTCGAGTACGTCCACCGCTTCATCCAGGCCGCCGCCGAGGACCCCGACGTCCTCGCGATCAAGATGACGCTGTACCGCGTCAGCGGAGACTCCCCGATCGCCAAGGCGCTCCTCGCCGCGGCGCGGAACGGCAAGGAGGTGGCGGTGCTCGTCGAGCTCCGCGCGCGGTTCTCCGAGGAGGCGAACATCGCGTGGGCCCGGCGGCTCGAGGCCACCGGCGCGCACGTGGTCTACGGCATCGTCGGCAAGAAGACGCACTGCAAGGCCGCGCTGGTGGTGCGCCGCGAGGGGGAGGCCCTGCGCCGCTACTGCCACCTCGCGACCGGCAACTACAACCACCAGACCGCCAAGGTCTACACGGACGTGAGCCTGTTCACCGCCCGAGAGACCTTCGGCGAGGACCTGACGCACCTGTTCAACCTGCTCACCGGCTACGTGCGGACCCCCCCGCTGAACCACCTCGTCCTCGCGCCCGAGGGGCTCCGGAAGTTCCTGGTCGCGCGCATCCGTCGCGAGGCGGATCACGCTCGGGCGGGTCGGCCCGCGCGCCTGCGCGCCAAGCTCAACGCGCTCGCGGACACCGAGCTCATCCATGAGCTCTACGACGCGAGCCGGGCGGGCGTCACCATCGATCTCGTCGTCCGCGGCATCTGCTGCCTCCGTCCCGGCGTGCCCGGCCTCTCGGAGAACATCCGCGTCATCAGCATCGTGGACCGTTTCCTCGAGCACGCCCGCATCCTCTGCTTCGAGAACGGCGGCGATCCCGAGTACTTCCTCTCCAGCGCCGACTGGATGGGCCGCAACCTCGACGGGCGGGTGGAGACCACGTTCCCCGTGCTCGAGCCCGCCCTGCGCAAGAAGCTCGAGGAGATTCTCCACGTGCAGCTCGCCGACAACGCGAAGGCGCGGGTGCTCACCTCCGACGGGCAACACATGCGCCGCGCGCCCGAGGCCGACCGGGTGCGCGCGCAGGAGCGCCTCATCGTGTCCGCCTACGCGCTCGCCGTGACCAACCGGGACGTGGACAACTAGCGCGCGGGGGGCGCGCCGTACGGGCCGATCACGAGCGGACGCCCGAAGACCCGGGCGAAACGCTCGCTGATCTCGGCCTGCACGCGCGCGTCGAGGCCCACGCGGACCGCGTCGGTGTCGACGGCACAGGTGAGCGGGCGGCCGTGCGCGGCGGCGACGAGGTCGAGCAGCACGGCGAGGCGCGCGCGGATGCCGAGATCGATGCGGAGGCGCGGCACGGGCGACACCAGGTCGGCCACGGCCAGCACCTCGCGCTGGAAGAACCCCTGGATGGGGCGCTCGAGCAGCGCGGAGAGGGGGCCGGGGACCGGCGAGCGGCGCTCCCACAAGGCACGCAGGCGCGCGGCCACCGCGAAGGTGTCCCGCAGCGTCGGGTCGAGCCCGAGCGGCGTTGCGAGCGCGTCGAACAGGGCCTCCGCGGAGGTGCGGGCCCGGCTCGCCCAGGCGAGATCCTCGGGTGTCCCGCCGAAGCGGCCACGGAGGCCGGCCTCGCGGATGTCGGCCACGCGGGCCTCGGGGCCGAGCAGGTGCATCAGCGCGGCGCCCTCACGCACGCCTGAGGAGGAGACCTCCATCCCGTCGAACCCACCGGTGCGGAGCAGCTGCTTCACCACGAGGGCACCGGCGATCACGAGGTCCACGCGGTGGGCGGGCAGGCCCGGGATGTCGCGGCGGCGCGCGGCGTCGGCGCGGCTGACGAGCTCCCAGGAGGACTCGATATCGTCGGAGGTGAGGCGGTAGCCGTGCCCGTGCGGGATCGGCCACTCCGCCGCGCGGCGCGACATCTTCGCGAGCGTGCGGATGGTCCCACCCACGCCGACCACGTGCCCACCCGCGTTCTTGAGCCAGGGGAGCGTCTCGAGCGTGCGCTGCACGTGGCGGCGCAACACGTTGACCGTGGGGCCGTCCGGCGGGTCGGTTCGGACGAACTGGTCGGTCATGCGCAGCGCGCCGAGGGGCAGGCTCGCGACGCGGGTTGCCCGACGGTTCTCGACTTCCGTGATCTGCAGGCTCCCGCCGCCGAGATCGACCACGAAGCCGTCGATGAGGGGGAGGGTGTTGACCACGCCGACCACGGCGGTGCGCGCCTCGTCGGCGCCGTCGAGCACACGCAGGGTGAGGCCGAGCTCAGCCTTCACGCGCGCCACGAGCTCGCTGCTGTTGGGCGCGTCGCGCACGGCGCTGGTCGAGATGAGCTCGATGGCGTCGGACTCGAGCGTGGTGGCCTGGTGGACGAAGTCCCGCAAGAGCTGCATCGTGGCGGCGATCGCGGCCGCCGGCAGGTGCCCGTCCGGACCGAGGCGGCGCAACAATTGGAGCGGCTGATCCCGCTCGGCGACGCACGAGATGGAGCCACCCGGCTCCACGACGAAGATGGCGAGGTTCGCGGTGTTCGACCCGATGTCGACGACGGCGATGCGCTTCTCGCCGCTCAAGCCAGCTCCTCCAGGGTGCCCACTCGTCTCTCCTTAGGCACGCAGGCCTTCTCCGCAGTGACACGGTCCCCGACGATCGGCGTCGACGGCTCCGCTCGGGCCCCTATCGCCTCGCGCCGCCCGCTGCCCGGTCGGAGCCGCGCACCGGGCGAACTCTACGAGGAGAGCCGCGCCAGCGCCCACTCGGCGTGTTCGGCGAGCATCGCGTCGTCGCCGTCCCGCACCCGCGAGAGGACGGCGCGCGCGCGCGGATCGCCGATGTTGCCCAGCACCACGCACGCGCTGCGGCGGATCCGGCGCGGGGCGGCCCGGCGGAGCGGCGACCCCTCGAACGTGTCGACCAGGGCGGTGTCCGTGGCCTCGAGGATCGCGGGGAGGGGCAACCAGGCGCGGCGGGGCGCGAAGTCCTCCGGCACCGGGCCCTTGCCCGGGTGCTGGTGTGGGCACACGGTCTGGCAATCGTCGCAGCCGAACACCCAGCGCCCCATCTGTGGGCGGAGCGCCTCGGGAATCGGGCCGTCGTGCTCGATGGTGAGGTAGGAGATGCACCGCGCGGCGTCCATCCCGCCGCCCTCGAGCAGCGCCGCCGTCGGGCACGCGTCGAGGCAGCGTCGGCAGCGGCCACACCGCTCGGTCACCGGCGCGTCGGGCTCGAGCGCCTCGGAGAGGAGGATCGTGGCGAGGAAGAAGTAGCTGCCCTCGCCGGGC
Source organism: Myxococcota bacterium (assembly GCA_040386535.1). Classification (GTDB taxonomy): domain Bacteria; phylum Myxococcota_A; class UBA796; order UBA796; family SXON01; genus CAJBVW01. The sequence continues at coordinate 97,211 of JAZKFH010000063.1, forward strand.
ACGATGGCGAGCCCGTTCTTTCCGTTGAAGCCGAGCCCGGCGGCCTCGGCCCACCCGCGCTCCCAGGCCGGCGCGGAGTCGACGGCGCCCCAGGTCTGCAGGCCGGGGTGGGCGGCTTCGAGCGCGCGCCGGAGGTGGCGGACGCGGAGCCCGATGAGCGCGTGGTAGTCGCGGCCCCACGCGTAGCTGGCGACCCGCCCGGTGAGGCCACCCGGATCGGGCGGCGCGCGCTGCGCGTAGTCCATCGCCAGGACCACGACGCTACGGGCCTCGGGGAGCATCTGGCGGGCGTCGGAGCGCTTGTCGCGGCTCGCCTCGAGCCACTTCATCTCCGCGTGGTGGCCGGCCGCGAGGAAGGCGTCGTACCGGTCGAAGTTGGGGGGCGGCCCCGCCAGCGCCACGCGCACGCGCCCGAAGCCGAGGCGGGCAGCGGCGGCGAGGAGCGTGATGCGTAGATCGGTCGGCATGTCGGGGCCGCCACTATCCACGGCCTCCCACCGGGCAAGCCTCGTGGGGAGCGCGCGGACGGATCGTCTCGGGATAGGAGCCGCGCATGAGCGTCTCCCCCTCCTCGGTCTCCGCGCCCGCCCTCACCGAGGGCCAGGCGCGCATGCAGCGCAGCATCACGCACCCGATCCTGTTCCGCGGTTGGTTGCTGGCGAAGCTCCCGGCGGCGCTGTTCACCGGCGTGGGCCTCCGCGAGCTCACGCTGGCGCGCTGCGTCACCACCGTGCCCTACGGCTGGCGCAGCCAGAACCCCTTCAAGTCGACCTACTTCGCGGCGCTCGCGATGGCGGCGGAGCTCTCGACGGGCGCGCTCGTCCTCTTCAGCACCGCGAGCACGCCCTGCTCCACGCTGATCGTCGGCATGACCGCCACCTTCGGGAAGAAGGCCACGGGTACGACAACGTTCGTGTGCACCGGGGGCGAGGTCGTGGCCGCGGCCGTACGCGAAGCGGTGGCGACGGGCGAGCCGCGCGTGTTCACGCTCGAGACGGTCGGCACCCTGGCCGATGGGGCCGAGGTCAGCCGCTTCACCTTCACGTGGTCGGTGAAGCCGCGGTCGAAGGCCTGACCGCGCGCTTCCTCGCTCACGCGCGCGTCGCGACGAGCGCCGCGGTGGCCGGGTAGATCCGCCGCCCGTCGCGGATGTAGCGCCGCGCGAGCTCGGCGGGGTCCGCCACGTCCACGGCGGTCCACCCGTGCTCCGCCAGGAAGGACGGCACCTCGGCGGGGTGCAGCCCGAACGTGACGGGCTCGCCGAGCAGCGAGAGCCCGCTCGCCGCGGCCCGGTGGAACGTGGCGGTGAAGCCCGGAGCGTCGAGGAGGAACCACACGTCCATCGCGAGGACGGAGCTCGCGCCGCCGAGCGCGTGGAGCGCCTCCAGCGTCGCGACGACCGCCGCGCGCCGGAGGTACATCGACACGCCCTCCCAGACGAAAAACGTCGGGCGGCCCGGGACGAAGCCCGCCTTCGCCAGCACCGCGTCGAGCGCGTCCACCTGGAAATCGATGGGGACGCGCCGCACGTCGACCGCGGGGAGTTCCCGCCCCCGGAGGAGCCGCTCCTTGCGCGCCTGGGTGGCCGGAAAGTCGACCTCGAACACGGGGCGCCCCCCCAACACGTCGGCGAACCGCCAGGCCCGTGCGTCGTAACCGGCGCCGAGCACGACCACCTGCTCGATCCGATCATCGCTGCGCCGAAGGGCCGTCAGCAGCGCGTCGTCGATCAGCCGGTGGCGGCACACGATGTAGGTCGCGAGCCCCGGGAGCACGACGGCGCGTGCCAGGGGCCCGAGCGCGAGCGCCATGCGGGGGAGGGGCCCGAGGAACAACGCGGCGTACGGATCGTCGAGGATGCGTGCGGCGGCCGGCCGGGCCCGCTCGGCGGCGCGCATGTAGCAGACGGCCTCGGCGGTCTGCGAAGGGCGGGAGGGGACCATCCTCGGACCCTATCCCTCCACGAGCTTCTCCAACGGCGGCAGCTCCACGGGCGGCAACCCGCGCCGCTTCAACAATGCGTCCCCGAACAAGGCGCGCGCCACCAGCCCGGTGACACGTGTCACCAACACCCAGACGGGTGCGAACAGCAGGCCCGCGCGGACGAGCGCCACACAGGTGACCGTGGCGATCCAGCCCGCCACCACGAAGCCCCGGTACGGCCACCACAACGAGAAGCGGGCGAGCTCCGGGAAGCGGTCGTGGAGACGCCACAGGCGGCCGAAGGGAGGCAACAACGTGGCGAAGTCGTACCCGAGCCGATGGGCGACGGCGTACACTTCCAGGGACATCCATGGCACGGCGCCCATCCCGCGGAGGATGTTGGGATTCAACAGCAACCGCAGGCTCGCCCCACGCCCCTCCTTGCCGTAGCGCCGCGCCAGATCGCGCACCACGATCCAATTCAGCGCGAGGTGGGCGGCCTCGTCCGTACACACGCGGTCGACGAACACGTCGAAGGCGGGCGAGCGGAGGGCGGGGTGCGCCTTGAGGAACGGGATGGTGCCGGCGTCGAGGAACGTCTCGAACACGGGGGTGGAGACGGCGACCAGCGCGGCGTCGACATCGGGGCGCAGCTCGTCGAACTGGTCGAGGACCATCGAGTTGCCGAGCCCGGGGGCCTGGAGGGGCGCGCCCGAACGCGCGAGGAGGAGGCGCAGGCCGTCGGCGTGGCGCCGCTCCTCGATCGCGAACAGGTCGTACAACTCCCGGAGCGCGGGGGTGTCACTCGCGTCGCGCAGGAGCTCGAAGTTCAGGCGCGCGATCTCCTCGACGTAGATGACCTCGTTCAGCAGGCGCGCGAGCAGCGGGGGGAGCGGCGGGAGGGTGTCGGGCCACGGCACGTCCTGCAGGGCCCACTGGTGCGCGCGGACGCGGGCCAGGAGCGCCTCGACGGGGCGGGGATCCTCGAGCGCGAGCCGCCCGTCGGCCCCGACGGGATCGCCCGCCATGGCGCGCCGCGCGAGCAGGAACGCGCCCACGCCGAGCGCCCACCCGGCGGGCACGTCGACGACGTAGTGTTGTTTGGTCGTGAGTGTGCCGACCGACACCGCGACGGCCCAAAGGATTGGGAGCGCCGCCGCCTTGGGGAACCGGCCCCCGCGCAGCCATCCCGCCCAATTGAGCGCGAGGCCCCACGCCAGTGCCACGTGAAGGGATGGCAGGCAGTTGGTGGGCGAGTCGGTGTCACGAAGATCGGCGAGCTCCGCCAACGACGCGCCGGTGCCCAGGGGGAGTGGGTACAGGTCGCGTGGATAGGTCGTGGGCCAGAAGATGAAGACCAGGCCCGCGGTCGCCGCGCAGATCGCCAGGGTCCAGAACAGCCGGCGCCCCGCCCGCGCGTCGGGCACCATCATCCACCCGAGGAAGGCCGCCTTGGTGCCCGATCCGTAGATCCACACGGTCCACGGGAGAAAGGGGATCGCGAGGTCGAGCGTCGTGAGCGGGAGCACGGTGTGCGGCCCCGCGAGCTTGGAGATGCCGTAGAAGTACAGCACCACCGCGCCCGAGAGCGCGAACCCAGCGAGGCGCTTGAGGTAGTCGTACGGGGCGCGTCGGAGCCCGAGCGCGTCCGCGAGCGTGCCCAGGCGGCTCATGCGCGCCGCTCCACACAATGGGTCGCGAGCGCGATCAGCTCGGAAGTGTCGCCCGGCAAGCCGGCGAGCGCCGTCACGGCCCGCTCCAGGTGGGTCGCCGCCCGCGCCTGGCACCGCGCGGCGATGCCGTGTTCGTGCAGCGCCGCGAGGACCTCCTCGGGTGACCGCGCCAGCGCGCCCGGATCCAATTCACGCAGCAGCAGCAGTGGAAACGTGACACGCCCGGCGCGCTGGTCCTGCCCGGGGCGTTTTCCGAGCGCGGCCTCGTCTCCCACGTAGTCGAGCACGTCGTCCACGATCTGGAAGGCCAGCCCGAGCTCCTGGCCGTACCGCCCGAGCGCGCGCTGGTGGCGCCGGCTCCCGCCCGCGGCGGCGCCCCCGTTCGTCGCGGCGAACGCGAACAGGCGCGCGGTCTTCGCCGAGGCGATGGTGTACCAGTCGTCGAGGCCCATCGCGAGGTTTCCCGCGTAGGCGAGCTCGGCGCGCTGCCCCTCGGCGAGCGCGAGCAGGGTGTCCGCCAGCGCCGCGACGTTGGGCGAGGACGGCGGCGACCCGCTCGACGTGGACGATACCGGCGCGGTGTCCGGTGTCGCGAGCAGCGTGCACGCGAGCACCCACCCGGCGACCCCCGCGGCGAACGGCACCGACGTGGCCCGGTGGAGCGCCGGCGCGCCGCGGCGCAGGTCGGCCTCGTCCACGATGTCATCGAGCACGAGCGAGGCGGTGTGTGCCCACTCGGCCGCCACCGCGACGGCGAGGGCCTCGTCCGGCACGCCGCCCACCGAGCGTGCCGCTGCCAGGGCGATCCGCGCGCGGAGCCGCTTGCCGCCGCGCGCCGCGAGCCACGCCGCCGCCGCGGGGAGGGGGCCGTCGCCGAGAAACGGGGCGACGAGCGCACGCTCGAGGGGAGTGGAGGGGCCCGGCTGCTCGGGAAGCACCACAGGCGCCCACCCGGCGAACGCGCGCACCCGATCGGGCCCTTCGGATCGCCGACGGGGGCCGGGGGCGAGCACCGCCGCGAGGCGCTCCTTCGCGTCACAATCGGGCAGCTCCTGGAGCGCGCGGGCGGCCTCGCCCAGGGCGCTCGTGCGCGAGGCGTCGCATCCGCCCGGCTCCGCGTGCTCCATCGCGAGCCCGAGCGCGCCCGCCCACCGATCGAGCGAAGCGTGGGCCTCGTCCGGCACGGCCCCGGCGATCACTCCGGCCGCGACGGCCCCGCGCAGGAACACCACCGCCTCCGGGACCGGCTCCGCGCCCGCCCGCGGGCCGCCGAGCACCCGTCCGACCACCCGGCGCAGCAGCACCTCGTCGCGTCGCACGGTCGCGCGGAGGGCTCCGTGGGCGCGGCGCAGGTCTGTCGTCAACCACCAGGTGCGCGTAGCCGCGTCGGGCGGCCCGCGGAACACCTGCTGGTCATAGGCCTCCACGAGCGCGATGCCGACGCGGCCGGCCTCCTGCCAGCGCCGGGTCCCCCAGCCGCGCGCCACGTGGATGACGACGGCCCCGCCCAGCCCCGCGCGAGGGCCCTCGCCAGGCGGCTCCGCAAGCGCTCGCCAAGCCGCCTCGACACGATCCCGCACCGGATCGAGCAGCGGACGAAACCAGGGGTCGGAGGGGAGCGCGCGCACGTTCCCGCGGACCTACCATGAGGCGCGGGCCGAGGCCCGTCCCGGCTATATTTGGGGCGTCCCGTACACGTACGGGTTGTGTCGGCGCTCGGCCGCGACGGCGACCGGCTCTCTCCGGCGGTCCGCGCCGTCGTAGCCCGTGCGGGGCGCGGGGTCGGGTGCCCCGGCGATCGGCATGGGCCCAGGCGTGCCCTCGATCCCGGGCGGCGGTCGGCCGTGGGGATCCCAGGGCCCGCCCGACGCGGGCGCGTACCCTTCGACCCGCTCGTCCTCGCCTACCAGGACCTCGTGTCGCTCCGTCGTGAAGGCGCGGTCGCCGCGTGTCGCGTCAGAGCCCGTTCGGTTGCGTCCGTGTTGACCCATGCGCTCTCTCCTGAAAGAAACTAGACACCCGCCAACGAACGCCCCATCGTGAATCGGACCACGTCCGCGGCGAGCCGTTCGCGCGGCGTGTCCGTCACCACGTCCGCGAAGCTCGGCGCCGCCGCCACCCGCGCGCCCAACGCTCCCCGGTCGAGCCCCCACCAATCGAGCAGCGTGGCCGGAACCGCGGTGTGCTCGAACGGGGTGCTCGTGGGGCTGCGGAGCACCGTGTGGGGCCGCACCCACTTGGACACGAACAAGGCCGGCACCCGCACCCCTGCGCGCGTGAATTGGAAGTCCTTCTCGTGGATGTCCCCTCCCTTGGGACACACCAGCCCGTCCGGCGGCGCCACGTGGTCGAACGTGCCGCCGTGCTCGTCGAACAACACCACCAGCAGCGTGTCCTCCCAATACGGCGACGCCTGGAACGCCTCGAACACCTCCGCCAGGAGCTGCTCGGAACCCCCGATGTGGCCGGGCGGATGGTAGTCGTTCCCGATGTGCAGGCCGAGCTCTTCGAACACCGTGAAGGAGTAGTCCGGCTCGAGATAGGCGAAACGTGGCAGGTTTCCCTCATCCAGATCCGCGAAGAAGCGCGCGATCGGCACGTAGCGGGGATCCGCGGCGGGGGAGGGGACGAGCGCCTGTACCCCGCCGAACATTTTCCACGTGTACGAGGTCGTCCCCGCGCCCGGCACGTGGGGCGGCCACACGTTGGAATGGTAGATCTTCCAGTCCGTGGCGGAGTCGTAGCCGGCCTGGGACAGCACGTTCCAGATCGTCGGCTCCGTGAAGATGGCCGGCACGAGCGAGAACGGCAGCAGGTGCTCGTAGTAGTGGTTGTCCACCATGGCGGTGGTGCGCTCCGCCGACCGGTCGGCCCGCGTGGCATGGCCGATGGAGTTGCCACACAAGGAGAACGCGCGGTTGATCGATGTCTGGGAGGGGATGGACGCGAACCAACGGTCGGACACCCCGAACGCCCCCGCGAGCGTGTTGATCACGGGCGCTTCCGAGGCGTCGAACGTATGCACGATCTCGGTGGGATCGAACCAGAGCTTGTTTTTCTGGAACGTCCAGTAGTCCTGGAGGAACCCCCGCATGGTCGGTCGTCCCGACGGATCGCGCGCGAGCTGGCGTTGCACCGCGTCGAACCCCTCGCGCGGGTCCCAACGCGGGCAGGCGCCATGCGCACCCCGGCGGATCGGGAAGTGTTCGACCTTTCCGTTCCGCATCAACGGTTGGGCGTTGGCCTCGCAGAGCGCGCGCGTGAGCCCGTGGTACGGGGGCTCGCCCGACTTCACGGCTGGCACGTTCACGACCTCGGCGGGATCGGCCTCGCCGTCGTAGAGCCACCCGAGCAGGTTGTCGAAGGACCGGTTCTCGAACATCAGCACGATGACGTGGCGGATGTGCTGGCGAAACGGATGTGTGGGATCCATGGGATCCGAACAGCGGGGGGCGGGGCGGACTTCCGCGCCCGGGAGGGGGGCAGCCCGGGGACGGAAGCAGGAGGGAGAAAGACAAAGCAGGAAGGCAGGAAGGAAGGCAGGAAGGCAGGAAGGCAGGAAGGCAGGAAGGCAGGAAGGCAGGAAAAAAAGGAGGTACAAGGCAAACGAAGGACTGGGGCTCAGAGCGCTATGTCCTCCGTCTCCCCTTCCTGCCCTCCTGCTTGTTTGCTTCCTGCTTTCCTGCTTTCCTGCTTTCCTGCTTTCCTGCTTTCCTGCTTTCCTGCTTTCCTGCTTTCCTGCTTTCCTGCTTTCCTGCTTTCCTGCTTTCCTGCTTTCCTGCTTTCCTGCTTTCCTGCTTTCCTGCTTTCCTGCTTTCCTGCTTTCCTGCTTTCCTGC
>JAZKFH010000064.1:0-32366 GCA_040386535.1 Myxococcota bacterium
ATGCCCCCCTCAACGCCGCTAAATCGGAGTCATGCCACCATGAACGCCGCTAAATTCAGTGCATTCCCGTCAAGTCAGGGCTTCCCACGGCTGCCACCACGGAACCAAGGGCGTTCTTCGGCAGCCCGCGAGGCGTCGCAGCCTCGATCCGAGCATTCAATCCGGCATGACTCCAGGCCGCGTGCATTCATGGGGACATGACCTATGACCCTGCGGTTGGGCCCTCACGGCCGCCCGCGATCGGGGCGTCGGCGGTGGGCTCGGAAAACCTCGGGAGCCACGGCCGCTGACCTGCACGGGCGCCTGAGGGAAGTGCATAGGCACTGGGCGCTCATCCCGCCACTTTGGACGTTGGCCCTTACCTTGCCCTGGGATCATGCTCGGCGCGGCGGTCTCCAACTCGGCGTGCACGTCCAAGGAAAACGCCGAGCCCACCGGCCGCGGTCGGCGCCGCCCTGGGCGCCGAGGCACCGCGGCCAACGCCGGTCGCCCAAACAACTCACCTCACCACCCCCGTCCGCCCCCCCTTCCCCGCCTCCGCCAGCTCCCCCGTCCGCGCCGGCGTCCCCCAGCCCTTTGCGCCCGATGCAAGCCGCCACAGTGCCACGAAAAAGACCACGAGCAGGAACCAGGGCCACAACAGCTGCCGGAGGGGCACGTGGCGCACCTCGCGGAGGTCCTCGCCGTCTACGAGGTAGGCGCCGGCGGCCAGGGCGAGGTCGACCGCGAAGAGGCCCACGACACCGATCACCGCGGCCTCCCACCCCACCGCGCCGAGGATCGACGCCACGGCGGGCAGCGACAATGGCACCAAGCCGTAGAACAGCACGTTGACGAGCAACAGATCGGGCATGCCGAACCAACCGAGCACGTCGCGGCGGAAGAAGGAGCGGCGGTGCTTCCAGAGGCACTGGAGGTAGCCGCGGGCCCAGCGGGTGCGCTGGCGGAACAGGCCGGCGAGAGAGTCGGGGGACTCGGTGTAGGCGACCGCAGCGGGCTGGAAGACGATGCGTTTGCCGGCCTCGAGCAGGGACAGGGTCAGGTCGGTGTCCTCGACGACGGTGTCGGAGGAGAAGCCGCCCACGTCGACGAGGGTGTCGCGGCGGAAGGCGCACGCGGCGCCGGGGATCGTCGTGATGCAGCCGAGCGCGGCCTGGGCGCGGCGGTGCAGGTTGAGGCCGACCACGTACTCCAGGCTCTGCCAGAGGTTGATCCAACGCAGGCGGTTGCCGACCTTCACGTTGCTCGCCACCGCGTCGACGCCGGGGACGAGGAGGGGCGCGCAGAGGCGACGGAGGGCGTCGGGGTGGAGCAGGGTGTCGGCGTCGACAGTGACGATGTGGACGCCGGTGGCGACCGCGATGCCTGCGTTCAGCGCGGCCGACTTGCCGCCGTTCTGGGGCTGGATGACGGCGCGAACGGAGGGGTGCCTCGCGGCGAGGGCGCGGGCGATGGTGGCGGTGGTGTCGGTGCTGCCGTCGTCGACGAGGAGGATCTCGAGATCGGGGTGGTTCGAGGCGAGGAGGCTCGCCACGGTGCCCTCCAGCACGCGCTCTTCGTTGAACGCGGGCACGACGACCGAGGCGCGCGGCAGGTTCCCGTCGAGGGGCCACGGCGCGCGCCGCCGCCGCGCGAGCTCGACGGCCGCCGCGCCGAGGAGGAGCAGGAGCCGCAGGGTCAGGAGCGCGGAGATCGCGACGAGCAGGGCGCCCCAGGCGCCTACTTGCACACCGGGCCGGGGGGGCATGCGGTCGCGGAGAGGCGCACGGCGAGGTCGGCGGCGGCCGCGGCGTCGTGACGCACGGTCACCTCGGCGCCGAGGGTGGCGGCGAGGCGCGAGGCGAGGGGGCCGTCGTGAACGTTCTTGTGCACGACTTCGCTGCTGGTGCCTGCGGCATCGGCACCGTCCGCCACGGCCCAGTCCGCGAGGGCGAACGTGGTGCCGAACCGCTGCTGCTCGGCGGTCCACACGGGCGCCATCGCGTCGGCCAGGGCCTTCTGCCGCTCGGGCGACATGGCGGCGGCCGCCACCTGCACCGTCATCGCGGCGGGGAGGAAGCGCTGGCGGCGGGGCGGGCTCGCGACGTAGGTGTCGACAGGCCAGGCGGCGAGCGACTCGTCGAGGACGAAGCCGAACATCTGGCAGCCGCTGCGGCTCGAATCGCACGGCTCGATCTTCTTGCCCCAGAGGCCGACGATGACGACCTCCACGTCGGGGCCCACCTGCGACGAGAAGGTGAAGGGCTCGCCGAGGCGGCTGGGGAAGACCGTCTGCACGGCCATGTCGATCTCCTCGCCCTTCGAGGTGAGCACCGTGGCGCCGAGCCAGGTGTCGCCGAGGTGCGGCTGCGTGTGCGTGCCGCTCGAAGCGGGCGTGTGCTCGACCTGCACGCTCACCGTGACCACACCGTCGTCGTAGCGGAGCAGCGTGGGGTTCACGGCCCAGGCTTCGGGGATGGGCGTGCACTGCTCGGTGCGGCACGCGGCGAAGGCGTCGGCGGAGGCGGAGGCGGCGCACTGGGCCTTGATGCAGGCGGCTTCTGCCCCGGAGTACGCCGATTGATCGGGCGTGTAGGGGGGCGGCGGCGTCTCACAGGCGAGCAGGGACAGGAGGGGGAGTGCGAGCATGGGCGGATCGCTATCGTCTTTGGCGGGCCCGTGGGCGCGCCTGGACGGTCGCGTGCCTTACGGCAGCCCGCCGGCCGCCGACGCGCACGGGATCGTCGGGCCCGCCGACGCGCGCGTGGAACGTGGATGCCTCGCGATCGTCACTGGGCCGCGCGGCTCTCCCGCGCCGCCGCTATAGTCGGGAGCGAGGCTCCCCATGCTCCTCCTCCTGGCGCTCGCCGCGTGCACCTCGGCCCCGGACGACACCGACAAGCCCGACGACACCGACGTCGACACCGATCCCGACACCGACACCGACGACACCGACACCGCCCCGCTCAACCAGCCGCCGACCGCCGCCGAGATCGTGATCTCGCCGAGCGCGCCCGCGGCCGGGACCGAGTTCGGCGTCGTCCTCGTGACCCCGTCGACGGATCCGGACGGCGATGCCGTCACCTACGGCTACGCGTGGACGGTCGACGGCGTGGCGGTCGCGCTCGACGGCCCCACCGTCCCCGTCGGGTCCGCGCGCTCCCCCGAGGTGTGGGGCGTCACGGTCACGCCGACCGACGGCACCGTCGCCGGCCCGGCGAGCACCGCCAGCGTGACCATCGGAAACTCGCCGCCCTCGGCCCCCGGCCTCTCGTTCAACCCGGCGGAGCCGCTCGAGGGCGAGTCCATCGAGCTCGTCTTCGATCCGGCGCCGATCGACCCCGACGGCGATCCGCTCACCGTCTCGATCACCTGGTACGACGACGAGTCGTTCGACGCGCGCCTGACCGACCTGATGCTCATCGACGGCCGCTACGTCTCCAACAACGAGACCTTCCGCGCGGTCGTGTCGGTGACCGACGGTTTCAACGAGCCCGTTGTCACCGAGGCCAGCGTGCGGGTGTCCTATCGGTGCGACGCGCCGCCGGACGCGGCGCTTGAGCAGACCACGTTCAGCGAAGCCACGGCCTACCACGGCATCGGTTTCGACGACGACGGGACCCTCATCGGCTGGGACGCGCGCAGCGCGCTCCTGAAGAGCACCTACGACGGCGGCTCCTCGGTGTTCCTCCCCGGGATGAGCGGCGTCCAGCAGATCGACCGCCTCCCCGACGGGGACTTCGTCGTGGCGGACAGCAGCTACAATCGCCTCCTGCGCGTCACCTCCGCGGGCGGCAGTGAAACGCTCGCTTCCGACGTTGGCTACGTGTACGGCGTCACCGTCGGTCCCGACGGGGACGTGTGGGTGACCAACGGCGGGATCCTCCGGGTGGATGTCGAGACGGGCGCGGCGACCACGGTGCTGGCCTCCGGGAGCATCTCCGCGCACGTGGTCAACTTCAACCTGGACAGCACCGTGTTGTACATTGGCACCATCGGCTCGGGGGTGGTGTACTCGATGAACCTGGACGAGAACCTGAACGCCACCACGGAGCCGGCGGTGTTTGCCACAGGCGTCGGGTCTGGCTGGCACGACGGGCTCGAGCTCGACGAGTGCGGCAACCTCTACGTGGCCGACTACTCCACCGGCGGGTTCTACCGCGTCACGAAGGAGGCCGTGGTCTCCGCCGTGGTCCCCGCGGACCGCACCGCGTACGGCCACGGCACCACCTGGGGCCACGGCGTCGGCGGCTGGCGCGACGACGCGATCTACCAGCCCCAGCCCTACAACAACAACACCGTGCGCGAGGTCGTCATCGGCTTCCGTAGCGGTGACACCGTCCGCACGTGGAACGGAGAGCCGGCCCCATGGTGACCTCCCTGCTTTTCCTGACATTCGCCGCCTGCACCCCGAAGGGCGTGCTCGACACCGGCACGGAGCCGGAGGTGCCGGACTTCGACACCGATCGGCCCGACACCGACACGGACGACACCGACATCGACACCGATCTGGACGACACCGGAGATGGCCCGGTGAACCGGGCGCCGACCGCCCCGACCATCGTCCTGTCGCCCACGAATCCGGACGCCGGCGAGGATTTCAGCGTGGTGATGATCACGCCCTCGACCGATCCCGACGGCGACGACATCACGTACGACTACGCCTGGACGTTGGACGGCGCCCCGGTCGAGGTCTCCGGCGGCGTGGTGTCCGGCGCCACGACGGTGCAGGACCAGGTCTGGACGGTCGCCGTGACCCCCACCGACGGCACGCTCGCCGGGCCGGCGGGCACCGCCTCCGCCACGCTCGGCAACGCCGCGCCCATCGCGCCCGGCGTCGCCTTCAGCCCCGCGGCGGTGGGTCCCGGCGACGACATCGGGCTCGTCCTCGACCCGGCGCCCTCCGATCCCGAAGGGGATCCGCTCACGGTCTCGATCCGGTGGTTCGACGACGGGTTCCTCGTCCCGTCCCTCAACGATCTGTACACCGTGCCCGGGAGCCAGGTCGAGCTCGGGGAGACCTTCCGCGTGGTCGTGTCGGTGACAGACGAATTCCACACCACCGCCGTCACGGCCGAAGCCAGCCTGCTCATCGAGACGCAGTGCGACGACATCCTGCCGTTCAACACCGGTGACACGACGTTGTCCGACGCGCGCGGCTACCACGGGCTCGCGTTCGACGGCAGCGACGGGACCGTGCTCGGCTTCGACGGATCCTCGCTGATCAGGAGCACGTACGACGGCGCGCGCTCGGTGTTCCTCCCCGGTCTGTCCGGCATCCAACAGATGGATTGGCTCCCCGACGGAGACCTGGTGTTGGGTGACAGCACCAACAGCCGCCTCCTCCGTGTCACCTCCAGCGGCGGCAGCAGCACGCTCTCGGCGTCGGTAGGCTACGTCTACGGCGTGGTGACCGGGCCCGACGGAAACGTGTACGTGGCCAACGGAACCGCGGTGCTCCGGGTGGACGCGGAGACCGGCGAGACCACTACGCTCGTGACCGCCAGCGGGTGGTCCGCGCACTCGCTCAACTTCAACCTCGACAGTACCGTGATGTACATCGGCAGCATCGGCTCCGGTGGCATCGTGTACTACGTGACGCTCGACGAGGATCTGAACGCCACCTCCGAGCCGATGGTGTACGCCTCCGGGGTGGGCGGCGGCTACCACGACGGGCTCGAGGTCGACGCGTGCGGCAACCTCTACGTGGCCGACTACTCCACGCGGGGCTTCTACCGGGTCGAGTTGGATGGCACGGTCACCAGCTTCTCCGACATCGTGTCCGAGCTGTACGGCCACGGCGCGGTGTGGGGCAACGGGGTTGGCGGTTGGCGGGACGACGCCATCTACCAACCCCAGCCGTACAACGGAAACACCGTGCGCGAGATCGTGATCGGGTTCGGCAGCGGCGACAAGGTGCGCACGTGGAACGGGGTGGCGGCGCCCTGGTAGGCGGCGGGCGCCCGACGGCCGGCCGTCAGAACCCCCCGCCCGCCAACAGATAGAGCACACCCGTCCCCACCGCCTCGCCGTCGTCACCGGGCGCGCCCACGATGGGGTCGTCCGCGCCGTCGCCGTCGAGGTCGGCGCTGGTCACCGACCAGCCCGCGTAGTCCACGTTGGCCGCGCCGGTGAACGTCACGTCCGCGGCGGTCACATACTCGGTGCCCGCGTGGGGCCCGTAGAACAGGAAGGCCGCGCCCTCGCCGCCGTCGCCGTAGTAGGCGGCGCCGAGCATCACGTCGGTCGCGTCGTCGAGCCCGTCGAAGTCGCCGAACGTGATCTGCTCGTTCCCGAGGTAGGACGAGGTCTCGTCCGACATCAGGCTCCACACGATGTCGGCGCTGGTGAAGCTGCCCGAGGACGGCACGTGGACGGCCTGCACCGAGCTGTAGCTGGAGCTGGGTGCGGTCAACACGAGGTCGGCCGTACCGTCGCCGTCGAGGTCGGGGGCGATCTGCATCGTGCCGAACACGTAGGAGGAGCCCAGGGCGCCCCACGCATCGGCGTCCTCGTCGGCGTTCAGATCTCCCACCGGCCCGAAGAACACCTCCGTCGTCGCCTGCCAACTGCCGGTGTAGCGAGCGGTGGTGTCATAGAGCACCAGGTCGTCGAAACCGTCGCCGTCGAGATCCCCGGCGTCCGCGCGGTAGGCGTTGGCCCGCGTGAGCGCGGTGTCGGCGTCCGCGGTGTCGTAGGTGCCGGCGGTGAGCGGCCCGTGGAAGATCGCGTAGGTGTCGACGTCGTCACACACCCCGCCGAGGTCGTCGTAGCCGTCGCCGTCGAGGTCGCCGATGACCACCGCCTCGCTCGGGTAGGTGCACGCGCTGGTCACGGGCGCATCCGCGACCGTATCGCCCGCGGAGACGCCGTCGGTGAACACGTAGGTGTCGCGCGTGCCGCCCGATTCGTAGTCGTCCACGCTGAGCACGAGCTCGGGGAGGCCGTCGCCGTCGAGATCGCCGTGGCCGTCGCCGACCACCGACGAGCCGAAGCGGTCCATGGTGCCGGTGCCCGTCAGGTCGGTCCGCGCGTCGGCGTAGGTCAGATCCCCCGTGCCTCGCACGGACACCAGCCAGAACGACGTGCGGAGGGAGTCCTGGACGATGAGCTCCTGCACGCCGTCGCCCTCGAGATCTCCGACCGCCCACCCGTAGCCGACCTCCGTGTCGGTGTTGCCGAGCACGCGCCCGGTGCCGGTCGACGGCGAGAACGTCTCGTCCGAGAGGCCACACGCGGGGCCGGGCGAGCCGTCGCAGTCGCCGTCCTTGCCGTCGTCGCAGACCTCGACCCCGCCGGGGAGCACGCCAGGATCGGTGTCGTCGCAGTCGCTGGCGGCGAGCGTGTAGCCAGAGGGCTCGGCGCAGCCCTCGACGGTACTCTCCGGGTCGCCCCAGCCGTCCCGGTCGTCGTCGCGGTACCAGGTGAGCAGCACGTCGGTCGACATCGACGGATCCGCGTCGTCCACGAGGCCGTCGCAGTCCTCGTCGCCGCCGGCGTCGCACACCTCCTGGCCGCCCGGATTGGTGTAGCGGTCGCGGTCATCGCAGTCGTCGTCGTTGGTGACCGACCCGTCGGGCACGACACAGGCGGGGGTGAGGGCTGCCGGGTCGCCGTAGCCGTCGCCGTCGGCGTCGGACCAGGAATCGTTCAGGACCGCGTTGGGATCGGCCTCGTTCACCAGGCCGTCGCAGTCCTCGTCCATGTTGTCGCCGTCGCACACCTCGGCCGCGCCCGGGTTCACCGTGGGGTCGCGGTCCGAGCAGTCGCCGCCGACCGCCGAGTAGCCCTCGGGCGGATCGCAGGCGGAGAGGTTGTCGAAGCCGCCCGCGTAGCCGTCGCCGTCCGCGTCCGCGAAGAACACCGACTCGCCCTGGGCGCCCGCCTCGTCCGCCGCGCCGTCGCAATTCTCGTCGACATCGGCGTCGTCGCACACCTCGGGGGCGCCCGGATTCACGCTCGCGTCGTCGTCGTCGCAATCGTCGGGGGTGAACCAGGCGTCCCCGTCGGCGTCGGTGGGCCGGGTGTCGGTGTCCTCCACGTCGGTGTCGTCGGTGTCGTCGGTGTCGTCGGTGTCGTCGGTGTCGTCGGTGTCCTCGGTGTCGTCGGTGTCCCCGGGCTTGTCGTCAGCGGGGGCGCCGGTGCAGGCGGCGAGGAGGAGGACGGAGAGCAGACGCTTTGGAAGGAGGCGCGTGGGGAGGAGCAACATGCGCCACTGTACGTCGGACGGGGGTGTAAACTTCGGGCTATCCTCGGAGCGCCATGCTGCTGCTCGTCTTCACCGCCGCCGCCGCCGACCTCTCTTGGACGTGCAACCCCATCGCCACGCCCGCGGATGCCCACCCCTACATGTTCGCCTCGGTCGACGGGGGCCAGGAGGTGCTCGACGAGGTGCTCGCCTGGGTCGACTGCACCACCACGACTTGCGCCGAGATCAGCACCGACTCCGTCCTGTGTGAGGAGGCCGCGTGCACGACCGCGGCAGGCGCGTGGGTGGAGTACCGGTACGAGGAGGTGCACTACAACGACGGCATCATGGAGTTCGAGGAGGCGACCACCACCGTGCACGTCGAGCCGGCCGACGCGGACTGGAGCAGCGCGGATGCCACGTTCACGTCGTACCGGGGCGGGTCGGGGAGCACGGACGGACGGTCCGAGCGTTGGGACGTGGCGTGGGTCGGGATGCTGCGCGCCGATTGGCCGGTCGATGGGTACGTGTACGCGCTCGACTCGTCCTCCAGTGGGTACATCTCCAGTGACAGCTGGGCGTGGAGCGATCCGGCGTGCACGTGGACCGCGAACACGAACAGCGACGCCAGCATGGTGACCGTGAACGGGACGGACGTGGAGGTGTACGTCTCCATGGCGTGTGACGGATACGACCTGTTCGCCTACATCGACGGGGCGGTGGTCGGCCCGGTGGGCGCGGGTTGGTTGCCGAACGGCGCCGACGCCGATCTCGACGGGTGGGGTGACGAGGACGAGTGTGACGACACGAACCCCGGCGCCAACCCCTGCATGACGGAGATCGCGTGTGACGGCGTCGATCAGGATTGTGACGGGGCGGATGAGGGGGAGTGTGACACGGGGGCGGATACCGGCGCGGACACGGGCGTCGATACGGGTGTCGACATCGATACGGCCGATCCGGATGACACGGCCACCGATACCGACACCGACACGGTGGACACCGACACCGTAGACACCGACACCGTAGACACCGACACCGCTACGGTCGACACGGACACCGCCCCCGCCGATACAGCCGCCGCGGACACCGACCCCAGCGGGCCCTCCGCGCCCGAGACCGGGTGTGGCGGCGGCGCCGCACTCTTCCTGTTCGTGCCGCTGCTTGCTCGCGGTGCCCGGTCGCCGCGCGCCCGCCGTGGCTCCCACTCGCGCTGATCGTGCTCCTCCCGCTCGTCCTCGCCTGCGTCGCGCCCGACATCGTGGTCCCCGGCCCGACGGCGCCCGCCGTGGCCCCCGTTGACGGCCCCACCGACGCGCCGATCGAGGGCCTCTCCGCCGCCTGGTCGTCCCGCTACGAGGAGGGCTACGACGCCTTCTCTGCCATCTTCCGGAGCGGCGGCGGGCTCGGCCCCACCTTCATCAACTCGGCGTGTGTCGCGTGCCACGCGGGCGCCGAACGTGGGCCCGGCGCTGTCACCAAGATGGTGGTGATGGAGGGCGACCAGCCCGCCGCCGACCAATCCGCGCTGCCCTGGGGCCACACCGAGCGGCCGCGCGTCGCGGGGGGCGGCGCCACGCCAATACTCGCGCCCGAGGACGTCCCAAACCTGCTCGTGACGGAGCGCATCGGCCCCGCCGTGTACGGGCGCGGCTACCTCGAGGCCATCGACGACGCCGAGATCGAGCGCGTCGAAGCCGAGCAGGCCGCGGCCGGCATCGTGAGCGGCCGTATCAATCGTGTCACCTGGTCGGTCGTCGCGGCCGACAGCCCCTTCCACACCTACGCGGACGGTGACACCAATCTCATCGGTCGGTTTGGACACAAGGCGCGCATCACCACCCTCGACGAGTTCGCCGCCGACGCGCTCCAGGGTGACATGGCCATCACCAGCCCGCTGCGCCCCACCGAGCTCCCCAACCCCGACGATCGCGACGACGACTACGCCCTGGGCGTCGACACCTCCCTCGACACGGTCAATCGCATGGCCGACTTCACGCGCCTGCTCGCCCTCCCGGCGCGCCCGCCCGGCATCGAGCTCGGCGAGGGCGCCGCCTACGTGGGCGCCACCCGCTTCACCGAGATCGGGTGCGCCGACTGCCACGTTCCATCGTTACGCACGCGCGCCGACTACCCCATCGAGCCCCTCGCGGACATCGACGCCTACGTCTACTCCGACCTGCTCCTCCACGATCTCGGGCCCGCCATGGCCGACGGCATCGTGGACGGCAGCGCGCAATCGGCCGAGTGGCGCACCGCCCCGCTCATCGGGCTCTCCCACTCCGCCACCTTCCTCCACGATGGCCGCGCCGACACGATCGGGGAGGCCATCCTCGCGCACGGCGGCGAGGCGGAGGCGGCGGCGCAGGCCTTCGCCGCGCTCCCGACGGACGAGCAGGTGGCGGTAGAGGCGTTCGTGCTGGCGTTGTGACAGCGGGGGCACCGCGCCCCCCGGGCCCCTCGCGCTATGCTCCCCCGTGCTCCGCCGCCTCGCATCGTCGCCCCCGATTCGTGTCGTGCTCGGCTCGCTCGCCCTCGCCGTCGTCGCTACGTTTCCCCTGTTGGCTTCGCCCTTCGGTAGGTTGATCGGGCACCCCGACGTGGACGTGACCAACCACGCGTGGGGCGCGTGGTGGTGGTGGCTCACGCTCGGGCGGGGAGGTCTGCCGTGGGACACGGCGCTGCTCGCGGGGCCCGACGGCGGGGTGTTGTGGTTCATCGATCCGTTCCTGGCGGGCGTCGGCGCGGCGCTGGTGGGGATCGTGGGGGTCGTGGGCGCCTACAACCTCGTGATGCTGCTGTACGTGGCCCTGGCGGCGGCGAGCGGACGGGCGTTGGCGCGCGCGTTCGGCGCGGGGGAGGGGGCGTCGTGGATCGCCGCCGCGGCCGTGGCGATGAGCCCCTACGTGCTCTCCGAGGTGCACAACGGCGTGTCCGAGGCGGTGGGGGTGTGCTGGTCCACGTTCGCGTTGGCGGCCGCGCGCCGCGCGCTCGGGGAGCCGGGAGGCGGCGCGCTCTCGGCGGGAGAATGGGCGCGCCGGTGGGCCACCACGGGCCTCTGGCTGGGCGCGGCGGCGGCGGGAACCTGGTACTACGGGCTCGCGACGGGCGTGACGATCGGGGCGTGGGCGCTCGCCCAGGCGTGGGGCCGGGGGTGGCGGCAGGACGCGCCGCGTCACGTGGGCGGCGCCCTGTTGGCGGGTGTCCTGGGGATCGTCGTCGCCGCGCCGGTGTTGGCGCTGGTGCGCGCGAGCATCGGCGATCCACGCTCGCTCGTGGTCCGCGGAGACCTGGACGGGACCGTGCGCGAGTTCCTGCTGGCCCACAACGCCGTCGATCCGCGCGCGTTCGTGGCGCCGCTCGGATTCCAATCCGTCGATCTCGCCGCCACCGGCGAGGCGTTCCTGCACAGCAGCTACCTGGGGCTCGTGGCGCTCGCGCTCGCCGGCGTCGCCCTGCGCGCGCGTCCCGATTTGTGTCGTGTCGCCCTGGGGGTGGTGCCGGCCGCCGTCCTCTCGCTCGGCGCCTACCTGTGGTGGGGCGATTCCTGGGTGCTCGTCGGCGGAAAACGTGTCGCGTTGCCCTTCGCGTGGCTCGTGGCGCTCCTGCCCGACGCGGGCGCTACCCACGCCCAGCGCCTCGTGTGGCCGCTCGTCGCGACCGTCGCAGCGCTCTCGGCGGTGGGGGCCGCACAGGTGGCGCGGGCGCGGCGCGGGTGGATCGCCGGCCTGGGCGTGCTCGTCGCGGCCGACCTCCTCCTCGCCGCCCCGTGGCCGCTCGCCCGCGTGGAAGCGCTCGATCTCCGCGCCCACGCGCGCCTCGGCGCGCTCGCACGGGAGGAATCGGCGCACGCCGCCGCGAACCCCCAGGGAAAGCCGGGAGACCCCGCACCCCCGCGCCCCGCCCGCGGTGTCCTCGACCTGCCCGCCGAGGTCGGCGCCACCATGGCCACGTCCCGCTACCTCGTGTACCAGACGGCCAGCGAGCTCCCCATCCCGTACCGCCCCGACGCGCGCGGCGGCACCGCGAGCATCTTCGGGCGGCAATGGTTCAACCTGCTGCTCCTGCCGAGCGCGGGCCGTGCCGATCAAGCGGCGAAGCTGCGGGTGGATTTCCAGAACGTGACACGTGTCGATCTGGGCTCGTTCGTGGGGGCGGGTATCCGTTGGGTGGTGCTGCATCGCGAGCTCGAGCGCGGCGTGGGGGACGTGGCCCAGCTCGAAGCCCAGCTCCGCGCGTGGTTCGGCGCGCCGGACGAGCTCGGCACCCACCTCACGTGGGACGTGACCACCCGCGCGGACGATGGGGGGGAGGTGGTGATCTCGGTGAGATAGATCCGGACCCGGTGCTATGGTTCGAACCTGGAGACGACGAATGCCTACCCACAAGCTGCTCATCCTGATCCTCTCGGCCATCGGCCTCTCCGCATGTGGGGTGCCCGTCGAGGGAGAAGCGTGCATCGACGTGGAAGAGGACGTGACCACCTGCCCCGCGGCCGAGGATGTCGACCTGGACGAGGCGTTCGTGTTCTTCAGCTGTGACGACGAGAAGATCGTGAGCATCTCGGGTGAGGGCACCGTCCAGAACACGAGCCAGGCGGACCAGGACCTCGGCTGCTGCTACGCGGCCGAGCTCATCGATCCCAACCCCAACATGAACTGCATGGTCGGCCGCCCCTTCCGTGAGGCCGACGTCGCCGTGCTCGCCGCGGTGGTCGAGCGCGCCGATTGGTGTGGGACCGACCTCCCCGCCACGGCCGCCCTCGATCCGGCCCGCGCCGCCGCCTGGGCCCTCTCCGGCGCCAACGAGCACGCCTCCATCGCCGCCTTCTCCAAGCTCGCCCTCGAGCTGCTCGCGCACGGGGCGCCCGCCTCGCTAGTGCGCGCCGTGTACCTCGCCGGCGTCGACGAGATCGACCACGCCGAGCGCTGCTTCGCTCAAGCCGCGCGCTTCGGCGGGGCCGCCGTGGGCCCGGGCGCCATCCCCTTCACCGCGGCGATCGTCGCGACCCGCCCGCTCGCCGACATCGCCGCGGACGCCGCGCGGGAGGGCTGTGTCGGCGAGACCACCGGCGCCGTGCTCGCGCGCGCCGCGGCCGAAGCCGCGACCGATCCGCAGGTGCGCGAGGCCCTCGCCGCCATCGCCGCCGACGAGGAGCGCCACGCCGCGCTCTCCTGGCAGGTCGTGGCCTGGGCCGTGCGCACCGGCGGTGCCGAGGTGCGCGCGGCGGTGCGGGCGGCCTTCCTGGCCCCCGTGGCGCCGGTCGACGTGACCGAGCTCGCCGTGCGCGCGCAGGTCTCTCCGGCGGTGCTCCAGGCGGCCGCGCGGGCCAGCCTCGCCGAGGTGGTGCGCCCCGCGGCGCGGGCGTTGATGGCGGCGTAGTCCGCCGGGGGTGGCCCCCGAGAAGCGCACTTGAACCTACGGAAAGCGCGCGTAGCATCCTCCGTCCGGGGCCCGACCCCAGGAGGAAGGCATGGAATTCTCGAAGCTCGGCCGCGCGATCGTCACCAGCGCCCTCGGGGGCGTGGCGCTCGCGCTCGCCGCGGGGGGCGTCCTCGCCCAGGATCGTGTCCCCACGCAGGCCGCCACCGAGGAGCCCGGCAAGCTCCCGATCCCGTCACGCGGCGCCACCAGCTGGGCGCCCGTCGCCACCACGGAGCCGTTCGAGAAGGTGAAGGACCGGATGAGCGGCGACAAAGGGGCCGCCATGAAGCGCCAGAAGGCGCTGCTCGAGGAGCGCTACGACCTGGCCGATCGGCCGGTGGGAAGCGTCAAGATGACGCGGGGCACGGACGTGCAGGGCGGAGTGCGGGTGAAGCTCCCCGAGGGCGTCACCTGGAACCAGCTCGCGCAGATGACGCCCGCCGAGATCCAGGCGAAGGGCCTCTGGCCCAAGGGCTTCCTGCCGTTGCCACACCCCCTCCACGACGAGGGTGGAATGGTGTTTCCGGAGCACCACATCGAGGAGGTGAAGAAGCAGGAGGGGCGTGATCTCGAGCGGTTCGACGTCGACTTCGACCTGCCCCGCCACTTTCTTCCCGAGTTCCCGCCTGCCATCTTCCTCACCACGCGGCCCGACCTGGGAGACGTGTCCCAGGGCCAACTGGTCACGACCCAGAACTTCTACGCGTTGTTCGACGGCGTGCTCAACCCCAAGCAGCTGGACGGGCTGCGGCTGTTGGTCTCCCAATTTCCGCAGCAACAATTCAACCTCACGGACGATCGCCGTAGCGCCAAGCCGAGCCTCGGCGTTTCCTGCTTCGATTGCCACACCAATGGGCACACCAACGGCGCGACCCACCTGGTCGGTGACATCCGGCCCCAAGCGTTTCGCCGCCGCATCGAGACCCCCTCGTTGCGAGGCGTCAACCAACAACGCCTCTTCGGCTCCCAACGCGCGCTCCGCACGGTCGAGGATTTCACCGAATTCGAGCAGCGCGCGGCCTACTTCGACGGTGACATCGCCATCGCGCAGAAGAAGGGGGTCAACTTCCTCGAACGGGGGAGCGAGGTGCACGCCATGGCGGAGTTCCAGGAGCTCCTCGACTTTCCGCCGGCCCCCAAGCTCGACGTGTTCAACCGCCTCACCAGCGCGGCCACGCCCCAGGAATTGCGTGGCGAGAAGGTGTTCTTCGGCAAGGGGCGCTGCGCCGAGTGCCACGACACCCCGCTGTTCAGCGACAACTTCATGCACGACCTGAAGACCGAGCGCTTCTTCGAGCCCGTATTGATCAACGGTCGCATGGCGGTGGCGGACGGCGCCATCAAGACCTTTCCCCTTCGCGGGATCAAGGAGAGCCCGCCCTATCTCCACGACGACCGTCTGCTCACGCTGGACGACACGGTCGAGTTCTTCAATCTCGTGTTGGGCACGCGTCTGAGCGAGACGGAAAAGAAGGATCTGGTGGCATATCTATATACCTTGTAGCCGCTGCGGCCCCGTGCGTGTCGTCGAGCCGGCAACCGTTCTGGCCTCCGGACGAACGCCGCGCGACGGGTGGTAAGCCCGGTCCCGACAGGACATGATGCGCGCAGCGCACCCCGCGGAGCGAAGATGGGCAAGGGACAAGTCAAGAGTACGCCGGCGAAGGCTCCCACCAAGGGCGCCGGCCCCTCGTCCAACGGGGCGAGCGGCGCGCCCAAGGCGCGCGACAACAGCGTGATGAAGGATGCCCTCGCGCAGAAGGCACCGGCCCTCGACGAGGGCGCGACGAGCCTGATGGACGACTTCGACCGCTACCAGGGCGACTACGGCGTCGCGTTCGGGCAGGCGTTTGCTCTCTCGATGCGATCCCACGCGGCGCAGGACAGCGGGGACATCCCCGGCTACCACGCCGCGGTCGGAACGATGCTCGACGTGAACACCGCCATCCTCTACCGGCTCGACTGGTTCCTCCCCGGCATGGGCATCAACCAGCAGTTCGCGGATCTCGTCGAGGACAATCCGGACGTTCTCCAGGTCGAAGAGTTCCGGGCCAAGTTCCTGCGCGCCGCCGCGTTCGCCGGCGTCGTCAAGCAGCAGCGCGCGCTGCTCGTGCCGTTCCTGGTGCCCCGCTCCGTGCACGGAAAGGTGGTCCCGACCATCCCGGGCATCACCCTCGGCAACCTCTCCTACACCGAGGCGGTCGAGGCGCAGGTGGGGTCCGTCGAGCCCATCTTCACGGCCGCCACGGAGCTCCGCACGCTGCTGGCGAGCGGTCCGGACGCCAAGGGCGGCGCCGCCTCCGGCATCGCGACCGACGCGGTGGCGGGCCCGATGAGCGACTACGAGCCCGGGAGCGGCGAGTTCGAGTATCTCTACGAGGTGGTCAAGCACTCGCGCGCCTCGTCCGAGGTCAAGGCACGGGTCGACTGGCTGCTCGGCCGGGACGACGTTGGCGCGTACGAGCAGATCTTCGGCACCTCGTTGATGCTCAACGAGATCATCTCCGTCGCGTGGCAGGTGGGCTCGGGCTCCGCGGACGTCCCCGCCGCCGCCGCCCCGGCCGCGGTGCCCACCGCCGACCAGCACGCCGCCACGCGCGCCGCCGGCAAGACCGCGGGGGTCCAGGACTTCGACTCGTCGAAGGCGCCGAAGGAGGGCGGCAAGGGCGAGGAGTATACGGGCCCCTACGCCAGCGAGCGCGGCATGGCGCGCGTCCAGACGAGCCGCGAGGCCGAAGGCAAGCTGACAGCGGGGGACGGGAAGGTGGGCGCCGAGGCCGGCGTCAAGCAGAAGACCGAGCGGCGGAGCGGCGAGAGCAAGGAGCTCGGCGGCGAGGCGAGCCTCGAGGCGGGCGCCACGCTCTCGGGCTCGGGGAAGGTGAGCGGCCAGCGCACCGGCGCGGACGGCACCACGCGCGGCGGCTCCGTGAGCGGCGGGCGGGACGCGGAGGGCAACTGGAACGGCGGCGCCGACGCGTCGAAGACCACCACGAACGCCGATGGATCGAAAACCACCACGACGGGCGGCGTGACCGTCAGCCAGAGCGGAAAGGTGGGCGCCACGGGCGGGCGCTCGGTGGAGGACGCCGCGGGCAACAAGCGGGGTACCTCGGGGTCGGGCTCCTACGATCACGCCAGCGGCGAGGTGGCGGCGAGCGTCAAGCACTCCAACACCGACAAGGACGGCAACGACAAGGGCTCGATCGGCGGGGGCGGTGCGATCGATCTGGACGGAAAGGACGGCAAGACGGGCGCCAAGGCCGATTTGTCGGTGTCCAAGGGGTCGAAGAGCTTCAGCATGTCCGGCGGGTACACCATCACCGTGGCGGAGCCCAAGCAGGAGGGCAAGCGGTGGGTCGTCACCTACGAAACCGAGCTGTCCGGCAAGGTCGGCGGCGGGGTGAAGAACAAGAAGGCCGGTGCGTCCGGGAGCATCGGTGGCAGCGACAAGAAGACCGGCCGCCGGTCGTTCGGCACGGAAGCCGAGGCCAAGGCGTTCTGGGCGAAGCCCTCGCTCGACGGCCTCCCGGCCGACGCGAAGGCCGCCGCGGGCATGGCCGAGGGCGACCAGCGCGGCAGCGAGGGCACCTTCGACGTGGGCGGGGACGTCAACGCGAAGCTCGGCGCCGTCGAGATCGGCGCGGGCGCCTCCCACTCCTCGACCAACTTCGAGAACCAGACCAAGGGCCAGGGCGGGAAGATCCGCGTGGAGGTCGGGCGCAAGGAGATCGACGAGGTGCACGGCAGCGTCGGCATGGCCGGGGTGTCGGGTGGGATGGGCAAGTCGTGGGCGAGCCACGAGAGCGTCACGGTCGAGTTCGATCTGGACACCGCCGAGGGTCGCAACGCGTACAACCACCACCAGCGGTACCACGCGCTCCCACGCGGCGCGCGGGGTTGGAAGATGGTGGGCAGCGCCAAGGGGAACGCGGAGACCGACAGCTACTCGCTCGGCCTCTTGGGTGTGAAGCTCGGCAGCTCCCACACGGTGTCGCACGGCGTCGAGTACGACGAGGGCAACAAGTACGAGCGGGACGCGGGCACCGACTCCAGCAGCGTGTCCGTGCCGCTGATCGGCAACTACGAGCGCTCCCACAAGCTCTCGATGCTCGAGGTGAACGACGGGCGCTCGTTCTTCAACACCGAGTCGACCGTGAAGGGCTCGAGCCTGAAGGACGTGCGCTCTGGGCTCGCGCGCTCGGCGATGGAGACCGAGCAGGGTGTCGGCGGCTCCAACAAGGGAACCTACAAGCTCCAGACCGCGATCCCCGAAGGGGACATGGACCGCTTCATCCAGGTGGCCACCTCGCCGACCGCGAGCGAGATGTTCAACGAGAAGGGCGGCCTGCACGCCACGGACGGCCTCAAGGACCTGCGCAACGGCCTCTTGAAGGCCAAGGGTGACAAGGACACCCAGCGCCGTGTGTTGGCACGCTGGGTGGCGGACGAGGGCTACGACGCGCTCACCGTGTTGCACGCCCTGACCCGCGGCAAGTTCGACGCGCGCGGCGAGGGCGGCACCCAGATGTTCGTCGCCATCGAGGGCGATCCCTACATGGACGGCATGAAGGGCCAGCTCGACCTCGAGCTGCGGATCCAACGCTTCGACCAGCGCCTCGGCAACGGCGAGCGCGGCGCGGCCCTCGCGAGCGAGATCCGCAAGGACATCAACTTCCAGCGCGCGAAGGCGCGGCACCTGGAGGAGTGTCCCGAGCTGCCGTACCGGGTCTACGCCCAGGAATACGATCGGATCCGCTCCAACACCGCCATCCTCGACTCCGTGCTCCAGCGGTCGCTCACGCAGGACGGCGCGGCCACCGGCCCGACCCCCGGCGGTGACCTCGAGAGCCCCCGGTTCGTGGCGTTCCGCCGGGCCTGTGCCAACCTCTCCGTGGCGCGCTCCTCGTGTGAGCGGTCCTACGAGTGGGCCTACAAGGAATACCGGATCAACGAGACCGGGGCCTACCAATCGAAGAACAAGCGGCGCGCGGAGTACTTCCCGAAGGAACGCGGCAACTTCGACAATGCGCTGGCGCTCTACCGCAAGGGAGACGCGGCACGGAGCGCCGCCCTCTTGGCTGAGTCGCTCTCCAGCCAGCGCCTCGACGAACGTTCGGTGGGCCCGCTCACCGCGATCGTGACCAAGTCACGGGCCGAGTACATGCGCGCCGAGCGGTTCTTCAAGGAGGCGACCGACGTGTACTTCGAGATCAGCACCCGGAACATCGGCAAGGGCCCGTACGTGAACAACGGCGGCGAGCGGATGACCCCGGGGCAGTGACCCTGGCCGGGGCCTCGACCATGAGCGCGTCCACGCGGGCCGCCCCCGCTGGTTAGAGCCGACGCCTCCGAGGTCTCCATGCCCCTGCCCGCGCGCCTCCTCGCCTCCTTCGGGCTCCTCGTGGTCGTCGCTTGCACCTCGCCGGCCGACAAGGCCGAGGACACCGCGGACACCGACGTGGAGGAGGACACGAGCGTCGATCCAGACGCGACGTTCTGCGCGGACAACGGCTTCGGCACCGCGGTTTCGTGGGACGCGGTCGGTCCCTACGGCAACCTCCGCCATCAGCTCGCGGAGGACTTCGAGCTGCCGATCGCGGACGGCACGACCTGGGCCCTCTCCGCGGAGTGGACCGGCTGCGAGAGCCTGATCTTCATCCCCGACACGCTCGTGCGCTCGGCGGCGGACGATCGGTCGATCTGGGTGCGCGATCTGGACGACCTGGTGGCCGGCTCCCCTCGCAACACCCACTACTTCTTCGTGTCCGCCCAGCGCGACGAGGCCGCCACCACCTCCATCGCCGACATGCTCGAGCGGGTGGAGGACCTGTTGGGCGACATGGAGCCGGAGGAGGCGACCTGGTGGGGCGAGCGGCTGCACGTGGTCGGCGCGCCCGCGCGTGACCTCGGCGGCGTGGTCGAGGCGGTGATCCTGCGTGGCATCGGCACGAACGGTTTCGCAATCGACCGGTTCCAACACGTCCGTGGCCTGGGTTCGTTCGCGGACGTGACACGCTACGACGCGGCCGCCGGGAGCTGGCCCTTCGAGGACAACCTGTCCTTCGCGGCCCACGAGGCGCGGTTCTTCGAGATGGAGGCCGCGCGCCAGGCCCGCCTCGACGCGCAGGACGCCACCGTGGTCCCGATGTGGACGGGAGAGGTCATCTCCGGCTACGCCGAGATGGACGTGGCGCTGCCGAGCGCCGCGGAGATGGCGACGTTCGACACGTTCGAGATCGACGTGGACATGCGCTGCCCCGACCCGGAGGCGGCCGAGGTCGGCAACTGCGGCGCGTGGGACTACCTCGCCTACCTGTGGGTCGAGGACACCGACGGCACCTGGATCGAGCTCGGGCGCTTCATCACGACCTACCACCGCGAGGCGCGTTGGGTGGCCGACGTGACACCGATGATGGCGCACCTGCTCCAGGGTGGCACGCGCCGCTTCAAGTGGGAGTGGGCGCCGGAGTGGAACGTCCAACCCACGGAGACGCGCCTGTCGCTGCGGTTCACCGACCAGGGCAAGGGGTACCGCCCCCGGGCGGTCACCCGCGTCGCGACCGGCGGCAGCCTCGGCTCCACCTACAACGACGGGCGCGTGCCGGTCGACGTGCCGGTGTCCGCCACCGCCGCCAAGGTCGAGCTCTGGGCCCTCATCACCGGGCACGGCGCCTCCACCAATCAGTGCGCCGAGTTCTGCGATCACGAGCACGAGTTCACGGTGGGGGCCGCCACCCACCTCGCGAGCTTCCCCGAGGCCGGCACCGAGCTCGGCTGCATCGACATGATCGAGGACCAGATGACGCCCAACCAATCCGGCACGTGGTGGTACGGCCGGGGCGGCTGGTGCCCCGGCGCCCCGGTGTTGCCATTTTCGGCGGATGTCACGGCCGAGGTCGCGCCGGGCGGCACCGCCACGGTGGGCTACCGCGGGCTGTACGACGGGGACACGGCGCCCGACAGCAGCGGGGACATCGTGCTCAACGCGTGGCTGGTGGTCTACGAGTAGGCTCCCGCGCGGGTTAGGCCCGGCGATGACCTTGCTGTTTCCGGTCGGCGTCCTCGACCTTGGCGCCCTGGACGTTCACGGTACGCTCGAGGTCGCCGCGGCGGTCGATCCGCTCGGGTACGGGCGCTTCTGGATCACCGAGCACCACGACGACGGCGCGCCCCACGCCAACCCGTCGTTGATGGCTGCCATGGTCGCGAACGCGACCTCCACGTTGCGTGTCGGGCCCTCCGGCGTGCTCCTCCGCTACTACACGCCGCTCGCCGTGGCGCACACCGCCACGCTCCTCGAGGCGCTCTTCCCCGGGCGGGTCGACTTCGGCATCGCCTCGGCGCGCGCCCCGTCACCCCAAGCGGCCGCGCTGGGCGGCGGGCTCCCGGACGACGACGTTGCGCTGCACGAGCGGATCCTCACGTTCCTCGCCATCCTGCGCCGGGAGACCGGGTGGGTGCCGCTCCCCGCGTACGAGGCGGCGCCGCCGGTGTGGATCTCGGGCAACAGCGACGCCAAGGCCCGGCTCGCCGGCACGTCGGGAGCGGGGCTCGCCAGCTCCGGCTTCCACACGTCCGTGCCCATGTCACCCGACACGTTTGCGCGCTATCGTGACACGTTCGTGCCCCGCCCCGAGCTTCCCACGCCTGTCACCGCGCTCGCCGTGAGCGTGTTGTGCGCGGAGACCGCGGCCGAAGCGCGCTCGTACCACGATGTCTACCAACGTTTGTTCGGCTACGAGCAGACCGTCATCGGCACCCCCGCCCAATGCGCGCAGGAGCTGGTCGCGCTGCAACGCTCCACGGGGGCGGACGAGCTCCTGATCGCGCCGCGACAGGACTCGGCGGACGCCGCGATCCGCGGGCTGCGGATGCTGGTGGAGGCGTTGGGGGCATAAGAGCGCGCTCGGCCGCCTTCCGGCCTATGGCGCGTCCAGGTTGTCCTGGAGCCGCACCATCGCCTCCTGGCTCACCCGGATGAAGCCCCGCCGCGGCTGATCCAGGTCGAGGATCATCAGCAGGATGCCCGCCATCAGGATCGAGAGCAGGAGCGTACCGGCACGGTGGGGCCCGCGGAACAGCCCGAAGCCGAAGGCGATGGTCGCCACGCCGATCACGACGAGGGCGATCTGGAGGACGATCAACGCGTCGGGGACTCGCGCGTCGTGGGCCACGACACGCCCGGCGTGCAGGTCGATGACCTCGTTGAGCGTGGTGACGAGCAGGGAGAGCGGCAACGACTGAGGCGCGCCGCTGGCCTCGCGTGCGACAAGCGCCCAGATGCGGGCCTGCAGCGCCTCGCTCGCCCGGATCTCGTCCTCGATGGCGGAGCGGTCCTCGCCCACCGCGTAGTAGGCGATGCGCACGGTCACGTACTCGCGGAGGAGCGCCTTGGCCTCGGTGCGCGCGGGCTCGGGGAGGAAATCGGCGCGCAGGAAGGTGGTGCCGATGGCGTCGGCCTCCTCGAGCACCAGGTCGCGCCGCGTCTCGAAGCGCGCCACCGCCATGGAGAAGCTGAACGCGAGGAGCAGCCCGACCAGGCCCAGCACCGCGCCCTGCACGGCCCCCACCTGGCTTCGGAAGCGCTCGTCCGCCTTGGGCTCGAGCCGCGCCGCGAGGCGCCCGGCCAGCTCGCCGCACAGCAGCGAGACGACCAGGATGCACCCGGCGACGAGAAGGGGGTCCTGCGAGGCGATCGGCGCCATGTCGGGCACCTCCTCCAAGAGAGGTAGGCGCCCCGCGACCGCCGACTCGTCAGGCCTGCGGCTCACCCTCGGGCGCCGACTCCGCGGCCGCTGCCTCCGCGGCGGCCTGCTCCGCCACCTTCGCGTGCACCTCGGCCATGTCGAGCGCCTTGACCTTGGTCAGCAGATCCTCGACCGCGGCGGCGGGGAGGGCGCCCGGCTGGGAGAACAGCAGCACCTTCTCGCGGAACACCATCAGCGTCGGGATCGAGCGGATGCCGAACGCCTGCGCGACCGCCTGCTCGGCGTCGGTGTCGATCTTGCCGAAGACCACGTCCGTGTGGCGCTCCGAGGCGGCCTCGAACACCGGCGCGAAGCTACGGCACGGGCCGCACCACGAGGCCCAGAAGTCGAGGATGACGATGTCGTTGCCCTGGATGGTGGCGTCGAAGTCGGCGGCGGTGATGGTGCGGGACGGCATGGGCGGCTCCGGAGGGGCGTACCGTTTAACGGATGTCCACGGGTGGGTCACGGGCGCGGTGGCTTCCGCGGCGGTTCGGCGCCTGACCTCTCAGCCCACCGAGAACGGCTGCAAACGCGCCGGCAACGTGTCGGGCGTCGCGAGCCCGGCGGCGAGGGCGCGCAGGAGGGCGGCGGTCTGCGCGAGCTCGACGGGCTTGCAGAGGCACGCCACCGCGCCGTGCGCGCGGGCCCGGTTGGCCTCGGCGGGGAGCGCCGCGGAGGTGAACAGGATCACGGGGATCCCTGCCAGCTCCGGCATCGCGCGCACCCGGTCGAGCACGTCGAACCCGTCCGGGCCCGCCATCTTCACGTCGAGCAGGAGGACCGCGGGGAGCGGGTACCGCAGGCGGTCGCCGTAGGGGCCGCGACCGGCGAGGTAGCGCAGGCCCTCCTCGCTGCCCTCCGCCGTGCGCACGTCGAACGCGACGGCCGCGATCCGTGCGGCCGCCCGGAAGATGAGCAGATCGTCAACGTCGTCGTCGACGTACAGAACCACCGACAAACGCGACCCTCCGCCTCGAAGGTACGCGCCACCGCCCTGCCTCGCGTCCCGATGCGTCACTCCGCGGACTACAGGACCTCGCCGAGCGCGCTCGACCAACTGTAACTTCCGGCGGCCTTGCCCACGATCGCGCTCTTGGCCGGATCGATCTTGATCACGAGCTCGCCGCCGTTGACGGAGACACCGGTGCCGGTGGTAGAGAACGCGCACGTGGCCTTGCTCAACTTGCGCACGGCGGCCTTGCCCGGCTCGGTCGCGCACACCGACGTCAGCGTGCCGACGGCGGCCTGGCAGGCGGATTGGGTGCGGTCCTGGATGGGGTCGAAGGTCAGGTAGGTGCTCTTGTCGTACGAGGCCGTGAGCTTCGCGCCGCACGTGGTGTTGACGCTGTCGACCTTCTTCTGGAGCTCGGTCGCGTACGTGGCCCAGCCGCTCTTCTGCGCGGCGGTGACCTCTACGTCCGCGGCCGAGGCGAACGTGGTGGAGAGGGTGAGGAAGACGAGGAGGGTGCGCATGCGGGATCCCGAGGTTGCTCGATGGGCTAACGCGCGCCGGTGACGCTGCCAGGGGCCGGGGCGGGTGCTCCCTCGCCCGCTGTCACCCTATCGTAGCGTCGTGTGTCATCACCCACCGCCCGTCCTGCTCGGCCAGCACCACCAGCGCGTAGCCGCCCACCGTGGCCCCGTCCTCCCGCGTCACCGCCCATCGCAACACGACGCGCACGCCCACCTCCTGACCGCTCTCTTCGGCGACGTGGAGCACCTCCAGCGCCAGGCGCCCCATGGCGGCGCGGTCGGGGTAGGCCCCGGTCATACGTGCCCGGAGCGCGTCGCGGCCGTACACGGGCCCCTTGGCGGTCACGTACACCACGTCGGGCGCGCACCCGGCCAGGTAGCCCTCCAGATCCCCGGCGTTCCAGGCCTCCCGTTGCGTGTCGAGGACCGCGAGGGCGGGGTGGGTGGATTCGCTGCTGAACATGGGGTCGGGCTCCAGGGGGAGGATAGCGGGTGGGCGAGGTGTACTCGTGCTGCTGTCCCTCGGTTTGCTCGGGTGTGCCCCCGCGGAGCCGCCACCCGCCATCACGCCCGCGTCGCTACGGGTGGTGGTTGCCACACGAACCTTGTACCTCGGGCTCCCCATCGAAGAGAGCCAGCTCCGCATCGAGTCGATTCCCTGGTCGTCGGTCAAAGGGGTGGAGGACAAGCTGTTCGCCTCCACCCACGAGCTGGTGGGGCGGACGCCGCACGACATGATCTACCAGGGCGACATCGTGCGCGCCGAGCGGCTCGCGACGCCGGGCAAGGGCCCCGGCATCGACGCGCTGCTGTACTTCGGCCAGCGCGCCGTCCCCCTCGAGATGACGCCGGCGGAGGTGGCGCTGGGCCTCGCGCCGGGCGCCGTGGTCGACATCCACTGGTCGCGGCGGGAGCGAGCGTGCGGGATCGTCACGCCCTGGGTGACGGGAGTGGAGGTGCTCGCCGTCTCGGAAGGCGCGGACGCGCGCCGATGGATGACCCTGCGCGTGCAGGACGACCGCGCCCTCGCGCTCGTCTCCGTGCCGCGCGACGAGCTTCGAGTGGTCCAGCGGGCGCGTTGGGACATCGTCGTGCAACACGGATCCCTGAGCCTCGACTGTGACCTCCCCGCGGAGGAGTAGCGCCACCCGCCGCCGCCACGATTCCCGGCCGGAAGCGCGCCGCGCTATCTGAGCGCCCCCTCCCGCGGAGCCCGCTTGGCCAACGCCGTCCTCGACCGTTTCCGGTCCTTCCTCGACGCCTCGCCCACGTCCTTCCACGCCGCGAGCGTCGCCGCCGGCCTGCTCGAAGCGGCCGGCTACGTAGCGCTGGACGAGTCCGCCGCCCCCGAGGCCCTCCCCGCCGGCGCCCGCCGCTACGTGCTCCGCAGCGGCTCCCTCGTGGCCTTCCGCGTCGGCACCCAGAACCCCGTCGAGGGCGGATTCCGCCTCACCGCCGCCCACACCGACTCGCCCAACCTGCGCGTCAAGCCGCGCCCCCACCTGCGCGATCACGGCTACGTGCGGCTCGGCGTCGAGCCCTACGGCGGCGTCATGCTCGCCACGTGGGCCGATCGTGACCTCGGCATCGCCGGCCGTGTCATCGTGCGCGACGGCGCCGGCCAGCGCGCCGTGTTGGTCGATCTGCGCCGCCCGTTGTGTCGCATTCCCACGCTTGCCATCCACCTGAACCGCCAGGTGAACGACGAGGGGCTCAAGTTCAACGCCCAGAAGGACCTCCCCGCGCTGTTCGCCCTCTCCGAGGACAAGACCGCCGAGCCTTTGCGCGAGCTGTTGGCCGAGGCCGCGGGCGTCGGGCCCGCCGATGTGTTGGCGTGGGATCTCGCGCTCTACGACCTCACCCCCGCCGTGATCTCCGGCGTGAACGGCGAGTTCCTCCACTCCGCGCGCCTCGACAACCTCGCGAGCTGCCACGCGGGCCTCGAGGCCCTCCTCGCGTCCGACGCGTTGGATCTCCCCGCGTCCACCGCGGTCCTCGCGTTGTTCGACCACGAGGAGATCGGCTCCACCAGCGAGCGCGGCGCCCAGAGCGCGTGGCTCGAGCACCTCCTCGAGCGCATCGTGCGCGACGCAGCGGGCACCAGCGCGGGCGGCCTGCCCCGCGCGCTCACCAGGAGTTGGCTCGTCAGCGCCGACATGGCCCACGCCGTCCACCCCGCCCACGGCGACAAACACGACGGCGAGCACATGCCGAAGCTCAACGCCGGCCCCGTGGTCAAGCAACACACCGCCCAACGGTACGGCACCGAGGCGGACGGCGCCGCGTTCTTCTTCCGCTTGTGCGAGAAGGCCGAGGTGCCCGCCCAGTGGTTCGTGAACCGCTCCGACCTCGCGTGCGGCTCGACCGTCGGCCCGCTCGTGGCGGCGCGGCTCGGCGTGCGCGCCGTGGACGTTGGCAACCCGATGTTGTCGATGCACTCGGCGCGCGAGATGTGTGGCACGGCGGACCACGCGCGGATGATCGCTGCGCTGCGCGAGTTCCTCGGCGGGATGGCGTAGCAAACTCGGAATTGGGGCGGACGGACCGCGCGCGGCGCGCGGCCGCCGCGGCGACGGGGCAGGAGGGGCGAGCGTTGGGGGAGGTGGTGCCGCGCGGGGGCCGGCCTTCGACGCGTCGGGGGCGGCGGCGTCTTGGGGGCGGCGGCGCGGGCAAGCCGACGCGGTGGCGTGGGACCGTCTACGCGGCGTCTCGGCGGGCGGCGACGCCGCGGCGCGGCGGCGCGGCGGGCGGCGGGCGGCGGCGCGGGCAAGCCGACCTGAATGGGAATCGGACGCGGGCAAGCGGCACCGAGTAGAAACGAGGGGGCCCGCTCGCGCCGCGGTGCCACGGATGAACCATGGTTTTCAAGCGACGCGTCGTGACGCCGCCGGGACGAAGCGCCTGCGACGAGCCCCCAGTTCCTGTTCAGTGCCGCTTGCGTCTCGTCGATTCCTGTTCGATGCGGCTTGGGGTTCACCCAAGGTGGTTTCCCGGCGCCGACGCGCGCCCAGAGGTGGCCGGGCTCGGAGCTCGACGCGGGCCACCCCCGGCGCCGCCCGCTCGGCGCGCCGAAACGCTCTGGCCGAGGGTGTGAACGATGCGATCGGTCACCCGCGGGACCCTCCACGGGGGCCGCCCCGGTTGGGGTGGCCCCGGTGACGCGCGCCGAACCTGGGGATGGCGTCGCACCGGTCGAGTTCGGCGCGTCCCGCGCGCTGAACTCGGGGGATGGCATCTCAATGCGTATGCACCTTGCTCAGCCCTTGAGTACGCGCGCATCGAGGGCGGGGTCATGCCCCCCTCAACGCCGCTAAATCGGAGTCATGCCACCATGAACGCCGCTAAATCCAGTTCATTCCCGTCAAGTCAGGGCTTCCCACGGCTGCCACCACGGAACCAAGGGCGTTTCCGGCAGCCCGCGGGGCGTCGCAGCCTCGATCCGAGCATTCAACCCGGCATGACTCCGGGCCGCGTGCATTCATGGGGACATGACCTATGACCCTGCGGTTGGGTCCTCACGGCGGCCCGCGATCGGGGCGTCGGCGGTGGGCTCGGAAAACCTTGGGAGCCACGGCCGCTGACCTGCACGGGCGCCTGAGGGAAGTGCATAGGCACTGGCGTCTCCTCCGGCGCGTTCGGCGGGCCCCGAAGCGCGTGCGGTCGGCGACGCGGCCCGTCCCTTCGGCCGACCCCAGGCGGGAGCGACTCGACCGAACGAGCTCCTCGGCGAAGGCCCCGCGCGAGGGACCCGGAGGGCGCGTGGGCGCGTCAGCGCCCGCGCGGTTCGGCGCCGCCGGCCGCGGAAGCGGCGGGCCCGCGCCAACGGAGGGCCTCGGGCCCGACCCCGGAAGGGGCCCGGCCCCGGTGCGGACGCCGCGTCCGCGCCGGGGACGCGCACCGAGCATGCTACGATCGGCCGTGCCGCGACCGTTCCTATCGATGAGCCCGCTCCGCGCTGTGTCGTGGCTGGTGTGGCGCCTCGTGCCGGGGCGCGCGGCGACCAAGATGGCGGAGTTCTCCCACACCGAGGCGGGCAGCGGCCTGGACATGCTCGCGGCGGTCGAGGAGACGCCCCGGCCCGAGCTGCGCGCCCGCTACTTCCGCCACGCGCTCGACGAGCTGCGGCACGCGCGGCTGTTCCGCGAGCGGGCGATCGCGCTGACGGAGGCGCGGGCCACCCAAACCGGCGGTGTGGCGCCCGGCCGTGCGCAGGCCGTGTTGGATGACGCCGGATATCTCGCCGCGCAAGGCATCCGAGGCACCGACTCGTTGTTCAAGCAGCTCGGGGAGCTCGAGTTCCTCGCGTTCGTTTGGGTGGCGGAGCGGCGCGGGGCCGAGCAGTTCGACGTGTACGCCGACCTGATGCGGGACGACTCCGCCACCACGGCCATGTTCGCCGAGATCGCGCGCGACGAGCGGTTCCACATCGCCTACAGCCGCGCGGAGCTCGACCGTTATGCCACCGCCGGGGCGCGCCGGGACGTGGGTTGGGCGGTGACACGGGTGCGCGTGCGGCGGGTATGGCAGATGTGGCTGCGCTTCAGCCGGAACCTCGGAAACGTCGTCTCCGCGGCGTGGCTTGGCATCCTCTACGTGGTGGTGTTGGCGCCATTCTCGGTGGTCGCTCGCCGCGCCGAACGACGCGCGCCCGGATTCCTGCCGCCGCCGCCGGGGCCGCCGCCGGCCACCCGCGCCCGCTACCTCGC
Source organism: Myxococcota bacterium (assembly GCA_040386535.1). Lineage (GTDB taxonomy): Bacteria > Myxococcota_A > UBA796 > UBA796 > SXON01 > CAJBVW01. Next base: position 28,521 of record JAZKFH010000064.1, read on the forward strand.
GTGAGTTGGATCCTCGGGCTCTCCGGCCTGTACCACGACGCCGCCGCCGTGTTGATCTACGAGGGGCGCGTGGTGGCGGCCGCGAGCGAGGAGCGTTTCTCCCGGGTGAAGCACGACGCCGCGCTGCCGATCCAATCGGCGCGCTGGTGCCTCGCGCACGCGGGCATCTCCGTGGCGGACCTGACGCACGTCACCTGGTACGAAAAACCCCTGCGCAAGTTCGAGCGCATGCTGGTCAGCCAGCTGACCGAGTTCCCCCGCAGCGCGCGCGCGTTCCGCCGGTCGACCTTCAATTGGTTGACCGACAAGTTGTGGGTGAAGTCCGCGATCGTGACCGGGCTCGGCGTGCGACCCGAGCGGGTGTTGTTCTCGGACCATCATCTCTCCCACGCCGCGTCCGCGTTCTATCCGTCGCCGTTCGAAGAGGCGGCGGTGCTCACGGTCGATGGGGTGGGGGAGTGGGCCACGACGTCGCTCTATCGGGGCGGGCCCGGGGGGCTGGAGCTGCTCGCGGAGCTGCGGTTTCCCGACAGCATCGGCCTCGTGTACTCGGCGTTCACGGCCTACCTCGGCTTTCAGGTGAACGACGGCGAGTACAAGGTGATGGGGATGGCGGCGTACGGGCAGCCGCGTTTCGAGGCCGAGGTGCGCAAGGTGCTGCGCCTGCATGACGACGGCGCCTTCGACGTCGATCTGACCTACGTGCGGTACCACTGGAGCGCGGAGGAGTCCTACTCCCCGGCGCTCGAGGCCTTGTTGGGGCCGGCGCGGTTTCCGGGGAGCATGTTCGACCCTGGCACTCCCGAGGGAAGGCGGTGGGCGGACATCGCCGCGAGCGTGCAGAAGGTGACACAGGACGCGCTGCTCGGGTTGGCCCGCAACCTCCACGCGCGCACCGGCCTGCCAAACCTGTGTCTCGCCGGCGGGGTGGCGCTCAACAGCGTGGCGAACCACGCGCTGCTGACCCAGGGCCCCTTCGCCCGCCTGTTCGTGCAGCCCGCCGCGGGGGACGCGGGGGGCGCGATGGGCGCGGCGTTGTGGACGTGGCACGAGGTGTTGGGGAAGGCGCGGGACTTGCGTGCGGCGCCCCTGGCACCGGGCCTCGGGCAGGCCTGGGACGACGCGACGATCGGGCGCCTGCTGGTCGATCTGAAGGTCAAGCACGAGGTGCTGACGCCGGACGCCGTCGCCGCGCGTGCCACCGCCGACCTGGTGGAGGGGCGCGTGCTCGGTTGGTTCCAGGGGCGCTTCGAGTGGGGCCCGCGGTCGCTCGGCCACCGCTCGATCCTGGCGGACGCGCGCCAGCCGGACATGCAGGCGCGCATCAACGCCAAGGTGAAGTTCCGCGAGCCCTTCCGGCCGTTCGCGCCCTCCGTTCTCGCGGGCGCGGAGGCCGACTATTTCGAGATCCCCGCGGGCGGCGAGGCCCTGACGGAGTGGATGTTGCTGGTGGCGCCGGTGCGGGATGGCGCGGTCGCGCTGCCGGCCGTGACACACGTCGATGGAACCGCCAGGGTGCACGTGGTCCACGCGGCGGCCAACCCCTTGTTCCACGAGCTGCTACGCACGTTCGGCGCCGCGACGGGCACGCCGGTGCTGCTCAACACGTCGTTCAACCTGAAGGGGGAGCCCATCGTCGCGTCCCCCGTGCAGGCGTTGGCGACGTTCTTCCGCAGCGGGTTGGACGTGTTGTATCTGGGCGCGTTCCGGTTAGAACAGGGCGCCGGCGACTGATCAATCGTCGCTGTCGAGCGTGTCGGAGGAGACGACGGGAGGCGCTCGGCCGACCATCCGCGCGGACGCGGGCCCCGCCGTGGGGAGCGGCACGGCCGCCAACGCGTCTGCGAGCTGCCGGGCGGTCGGACGTTCGGCCGGATCGCGTGCCAGCGCCCAGGCCGAGATCCGCAGCAGCTCGGTTGGGAGGCCCTCGACCACGTCCGCCAGCAAGGGGACGGGCGACGACAGGTGGTTGCGGATGATCTCCCAGGGGGTGCGCCCCGGGGAATCGAACGGCCGCGTGCCCGAGAGCGCCTCGTACAGCAGCACGCCGACGCTGTAGACGTCGCTGCGCCCGTCGTAGATCATCCCCTGGAGCCGCTCGGGCGCCATGTAGGCCGGCGTGCCGACGAGCTGCCCGGTGCGGGTGATCGCGTCCAACGCGTCGGCGCCGGTGTCGTCGAGCAGGCGCGCGATCCCGAAGTCGAGGAGCTTCACGTGCTGGGTGGGACCCTCGAGGAACACGTTGTCCGGCTTGATGTCACGGTGCACGATGCCCTCGGCGTGGGCCACCGCGAGCGCCTCGCTGATGGCGCGCGCGACCGCCACGCCCTCGGCCACCGCGAGGGGGCCCTCCGCGCGCATCCGTTGGGTGAGCGTGCGGCCCACGAGGAGCTCCATCACCAAATAGGGGATGCCCGCGGATGACACACCCGAGTCGAGCACGCGGACGGCGTTTGGGTGGCTCACCCGGGTGGCGGTGAGCCCCTCGCGCCGGAAGCGTGACGCCACGGGGCACGTCGTGTCGTGGAACGCCGCCGCCGAGCAGATGTTCGGGTGGAGCGAGGCCGAGTCCGTGGGCGTCTCGCTGCAGGTGGCCGAGCTGGAAGCCGAGGCTCCCCATCACGTCCAACAGCGGCTCGTCGGGCTCGACGGTGCGCGGCGTGAAGAACTCCAGCACCGCCACGACGCTCCCCTGCGAGACCACGGGAAACCCGAACGCGGCGTGCCGAGGTCCTCCGCGAGGCGCGCCCGCGGAAAGTTGGGATCCACCGTCACGTCCATGATCCACACCGGCCGCCCGCTTGCCAGCACGCGCCCCGGCATGCCGATGCCGGACGCGAACGTGGACGCCTCGCTGATGCGCCGGAACGTCGCGTACGCGTCGGGATCGTCGAGGTGCCAGATGCGCGCCGACACCAGCGTGTCCGTGCCCTCCGCGCGCTCGTACACGTGCCCCACTGGCCAGCCCGTGTACGCACACACCGCCCGCAGCATGGCCTGGAGCGCCTCCTGCAGATCGGCCGCCCGCGACACGTCCACGGCGAGCCGCTGCAACAGCTCGCGGGCGCGGCGCTCCCAGCGGAGGGCGTCGGCGGCGGTCGGGGTGGGGGTCGGCATGGTGGGGGCGGTTTATCCCGGCGCCGGTGAAACCCGGATAGGCCCCCGCCAGATGCATCTACGGGTCAGGGGGTGGCGCCCTCGGCGCCCCGTCCGAGGTGCTCCTCCGGCGCACGGTTACACCGGCGGACGCGTCGCTCGAAGAGGTCGTCTACACGCGCGACGGCGCCGAAGTGTCCACCTACACACTGGTCGGGGACATCCATCCCGCGGGGGGCGGTAGGCGTCGAAGGGTGCTCGTCGCGCCCACAGGAGCGGATGCTCGCACCCGTGCGGCGGAGGGGTGGGGCGGGGTATGCTCCGCCATGATCCGCTTCATCCACTGCAATGAAATCGATGGAATCCGCTACACGTGGGACGTCCGCCGCTTGTGGGACCTTGCGGCCGGGCTCCCAGTCGAAGCCGTCGTGGTGGCGGAACTGCCGGGCGTGGACGAGAACTGCTGGTTCCACGCCGGGGAGGGCCCCACTGTGCGCAACGTTGTTTCGCATCTGAAGCGCATCCTCGCCGCCGACATGGAGCGTCCCATCCTCCTCAACGTGGATGGCACGGTGATGGACGGCCTCCATCGCGTGGCGCGGGCCCTTCTCGAAGGGCGCACGACGCTTCCCGCGGTGCGGTTCGGGAGCTTGCCTCCGGCACAGAGCGCGGAGCCTCAGTTACCCGAGGGCGGAGATACTAATCCGGCAGTCAAATAGTGGACATTTGTCGTCGTGAGCGATACCTGTT
>JAZKFH010000065.1:0-12367 GCA_040386535.1 Myxococcota bacterium
ACCGTCCGAAGTGACGGGATGGGCGCGCATCCCCCGAGTTCGGACGGATATACCGGCCGAAGTGACGGGATGGGCGCGCATCCCCCGACCTTGGACGGTCGCGCCGGTCCTCCGCTTCCGGAGTTGCATGTCGCCGGCCGCCCCGCGTATACGCCGACGCCCGCTCCTGACAACCAGCCCCCGCGGCGGTGGTCCCCTGTGTCACGGCCGGCCCGATTATTCTGGCATGGACCGGGGCGGCAGCCCCGCGCGAGGTGCCTGGAGGGCGGCCGGGTCTGCCCGGCCGGTCCCGACGGGCCTCCGTCCGCGGAGGGCCGGCGGACCAAGGCCGAAGGCCGCGCCCGGAAGGGACCGACCCGGGCGCCCTGGCCCGGGACGCGCCCGGAAGGTTACACGCGCGCCGCCATGCTCCTCGCCCTCGTCCTCGCGTGCCACACCCCCGAGGCCGCCCCCGCTCCGACCACCCAGGGCGCGTCCGTCGCCGCCGTGGCAGCACCGATCGCCCCACCGGAGCCGCCCGAGCCACCCAAGCCACCACCGCCGCCACCCAAGCTGCGATTGATCGCCGCGGGTGACTTCATCCCCCATCCGTCCGTGCAGAGCTCCGCCGCGGAGCACGGGTGGGACAGCGTGTTCGCCGACGTGAAGGACGTGGTATCGGCCGCGGACCTGGCGATCCTGAACCTGGAAACACCCGTGGCGCCCGGCTCGACGGGGAGCACGGCCGCGAAGGTGTTCAACGCGCCCGTGGCGCTGGTGCAGGCGGTGCGGGACGCGGGGTTCGATGCCGTATCAATCGCCAACAATCACGTGTGGGACCAGGGGCGCGCAGGGTTGGTCGAGACCGTCGGGCACCTCGATGCCGTGGGCCTCGCGTGGGCCGGCGCGGGCCGTACGTGCGCCGAGGCCGAGGCGTACCGGATCTTCGAACGAAATGGGTTGAAGGTCGGGTGGGTGGCCGCGAGCCGGGTGCACAACCTGTACCTGAACCGCGAGCCGGGCGATCCGTGTGTGTTCAAGTTCGATCCGGCGCGGGTCATCGCGGCGGGGCAGGCCGCGCGGGCGGCGGGCGCCGAGTTGGTCGTGCTCTCGGTGCACTGGGGGCAGGAATACGAGCCGGAGCCGCGCTCGTGGGAGCGCACCTTCGCGCAAATGCTCGTCGCCGGCGGGATCGATGCCATCCTGGGGCACCATCCCCACGTGCTCCAACCCGTCGAGTGGGTGGAGCACGGCGGGCGGCGCGGGCTCGTGGCGTTCAGCCTCGGCAACTTCGTGTCGGGCCAATCGTGGAGCTATTCGAGCGAGGAGCGGGCCTTGCGTCGGGACGGCGGACTGCTCGAGATCGTGATGGAGCGGGTGGATGGGGTGGCCGCGATCACGTCGGCGACGCTGCTCCCGACGTGGACGGAGCACGGCGCCGTCGCGTGTGCAGGCCGCCCGGCGCGGGTGCGGGCGATCCTGCTCGGGCCGGCCGCTGTGGCCGCGGACGCCGACCCTGCCACCCGGATTTGTGGCACCCACTATCGGCAGCGCATCGCGTCGATTCGCAAGTCAGCGGGGGCGTTCACGCTGAAATGAGCGCGGCTATTACGGGAGCACCACCTCGTAGATCGCGCCCGAGTGCCACGTCCAGAGCCTCCCGCCCGCGCCGTGGATGGACGAGAGGATCGGCCCCGCGTCGGGGCAGGATGTGTAGACGGTGGCGTGCCCGTCCGGCCCGTGGACGACCAACACCGCGATGGAGGCGGCGGCCATCGTCAAGGGGATCTCCAACTCCCGGGGCCAGGGCGAGAATTCGACCAGCTCCAGGCGCGCGACGCGACCGCCCGAGAGGAGGGCGCCGCGATCGCCGTCGAGCCCGTCCGCGAGGTCGCGGCCGGACCAGGTGTTCTCGGTGGGAGACCAGGTCGCCAGGGTGCCGCCGCGCCGTGAATCGACCTGTCCGGCGATCACGAGGCCGTCGGCGTTGGCCGCGACCGCCCAGGTGAACGCTGGTTCGAAGGAGGGGATGAACCCGCCCGGCCCAGGGAGCTCGGCGCCGTCCTCCAGGGAGGCGACCCGGAGCGCGGTGCGGTCGGAGTCCGTGTAGTGGACGCGGCCCCCGGCCACGATGGGGCTGGTGGCATGGTCGAGCGTGGCGTATCCGGGAAGCGGCGCGGCCACGATCGCGGTCCTGTCGGCGGTCACGGCCCAGGTCTGGCGCCCGGTGCCGAACCGCGGCACGTCGTCGGACGGAATGTGCCAGGGGCTCCCCGCCGCCGCCGCCGGCAACGGGATGCGCGCCCGCACAGTTGCGTCGATCGGGTCGAACCGGACCAGCTCGTCGGCGCCGTCGGGGGTCTGAACGACGAACAACAATTCGTCCAACCAGGGCCCGAGCTCGACCACGGCGTTCTCGCCGAACGGCCGTGCGACCTCCCGCAGGGCCGGGGGACCGGCGATGGTCACCGGCGCGTCGACATAGGCGCGGTACACCTCGTCCCGCAGCACCGCCGCGAGCGGGCTCTCGATACCACAGGCCTCCAACAGCGCGATCTCGCCGAGCGGGGGCGGGCCGCCGTCACATACCTTCGCGAATTCCTCGTCCAGGTCCGCCCCGTCCTCGCCCGCCGCGGCCTCGAGGAGGTCATAGTGGGGAGGCGCCAGGCGCTCCTCGAAGTCGAGCGCGTGGCAGAGCTCGTGCTGGATCACGTGGTCGACGTCCATGTCCGCACGCATGCGGATCGGCGCGCCGCGGCCCCGGTAGTCGCCCCCGTTCCCCTCGTCGTCCACCACGTCCACCACCTCCACACTCGCGACACACACGCCGTCCCGCCCGGTCCACGCGGCAAACGTGTCGATGCTCCGACGCACCTCGGCGAGCAGATCGGCCGGAGCGTCGGCATGATCGATCACGTCCATCTGCGCGAAGGTGGGGCAGCAGCCGGCGAGCACGAGGGCGGCGGGGATCGTCCGGACCAGCATCGGGGAACGATAGCCCGAAGGCCGGCATTCCACCATCCTTCACACCGTCGTGTTGTACCGCGCCGACCCCTCCGCGACGGGCGTCGCGCCGCGGGTGACCCGATAGGAGAGGGTCACGATCGGGTTCCGCCGCCCGTGCAGCATCGGCAGGACGTGCAGCGTGACCTCGAGCACGTCCCCACGCTCCAGCGCCAACGCCTCCGTCGGAAAGTAATGCTGCTGCCAGTGGGTCGGGACCGCCGCGGAGGAGGTGTCGAGCGTGACACCACCGCCGAGCTCACAGGTGAAATGCCCGGCGAAGCCGTGGAGCATGCCGGCGCGCTCGACCTCCCAACGCGTGGACATCGGTTGGTGGAAGGCGTCGGTTGGATCCGTGGCACAATCCACGCGGACGAGCTGGGCGGGGGCGGCGAGGTAGGCGGTGAGCGGGAGGAGCGCGGGCTCGGCGATGGGGGTGCGGAGCGTTGCCTTGGCGAGGCGCGAGAAATCGAAACCGAAGACGGGGCGAGTCCACGCGCCGGGGCCGGTGCGCGCGTGCAGGTGCGGCTCCTCGACGGGCGCGAGCCAGAGCGTGACGGCGCTGGGGACCATGGCGCCGCCCGGGGCGAGGAGGCGGTCGCGCGCGGCGAACACGGGGGTGTACATGTTCTCGGTCACGGCGAAGTGGCCGAGCCACTCGGACACGATGACGTCGTAGGGGCCGTCGAGCGCCACCGCGTCGATGTCGCCGCCGTGGAAGGTGATGGCATCGGCGAGCCCGTTGTCGTCGGCGAGGGCGCGGGCGTACTCGAGGATCTGGGCGTTGTCGACGGCGTCGACGTGCCCGGCGCCCGCGCGCGCGGCGAAGAGGGAGAGGATGCCGGTGCCGCAGCCGATGTCGAGCACGCGGGCGCCCGGCGTGACGACGGCCTCGATGGCGCGGCGGAAGGCGTCGGTGCGGGCGTGGTCGGCCACCATCAGGCGGTGGATGCCGAGCTCGCCGTAGCCGGCGAAGTAGCTGCTCTCGGGCATCGCGGCGGACTCGGGGCCGACGATCTCGTGGTCGATCAGGTGGTCGAGGGCGGCGGCGACATCGTCGGGATCGAGGCCGAACAGCGCGTCCAGATCGGCCACGACCTGGTCGGCCTCGCGCGGCGCGACGAGCTGGGACAGGACCACGAGCACGTTGGGCGAGAGCTGGAGCGTGGCGCCGCTCGCCTTGTTGCGGGCGATCAACGCCCGCTCCGGGGTGACGTACAGCTCGGCGTCGGGGTTGATCTGGAGCCGTTCCATTGGGGACACCCGGGTGGCGGGCGAGCGTAGCCCGCGCGGGGCGCCCCCGACGTCCGTTGGGCCCCGGCCCCGCCGACCGTGGCCCCTGGTTACGCGTGCGGATGCTCGACGACCTCACCCGGATGGCCGGCGCGGTGCGCGCCCCCGACTCGATCGCTCTCGACGACTGGAGCGTGCGCTGGTCGCGCACCCGCACGCGCAGCTGGAGCGTGCGCCGCGGCGTGGCCGAGCCGCCGTTCGCGAGCCAGGCCGAGGGCGCCCTGGTCACCGCCGTGGTCGACGGCGCCGAGGGGTGGGCCGCCACCGCGGACGTGAGCGAGCGCGGCCTGGCCGAGGCGCTGGGACGCGCGGCCGAATGGGCGCGGGTGGTCGGCGCGAGGGCGCTCGTGCCAATGCTGGCGGCGGACGTGAGCGACGCCCGCGGCACCTACACCGGCCCCGGCGTGGACACCCCGGAGCTCTCCCCCGCCCTCGTGCGCGACGCCCTCCGCCAGCTCGAAGCGCGCCTCCGCCACGGCGCCCCCGACATCGTGGACGCGTCCGCGAGCCTGGACGTGACCGACGTGGACCAGGCCTCGTGGACCAGCCGGGGAGGCGCCACGCTCCAACGTTTCCGCCACATGGCACCCAACCTGGCGGCAACGGCGGCCCGCGGCACGGCCTCCCAGGGGCGGTCGCTCGGGGGCGGATACAACGGGGGCGTGAACACCCAGGGGGGCTTCGATCGCTTCGACGTCGCCTTTCTGGAGGGCGAGGCCGAACGCATCCGCGAGGAGGCGCTCGCGCTGCTCCTGGCGCCCAACTGTCCGTCCGGGCCGATGCACTTGTTGCTGATGCCCGGCCAGATGATGCTCCAGATCCACGAGTCGATCGGCCACCCGCTCGAGCTCGACCGCATCCTGGGCGACGAGCGCAATTACGCGGGTACGAGCTTCGTGACCGCGGACATGTTCGGCACGTATCGATACGGCTCGGAGCTCCTGAACGTCACGTTCGATCCACACGTGCCCGGCGAGCTCGCCAGCTACGCCTTCGACGACGCCGGCACGCCCGCGCGTCGCGAGTGGTTGATCCGCCAGGGCGTATTGGAGCGGCCGCTCGGCGGGGCCCTCTCGCAGCGGCGCGCGGGCCTGCCCGGCACCGCCAACGCCCGCTCCTCCGCGTGGGACCGCCCGCCCATCGATCGCATGGCAAACCTGAACGTCGAGCCTGGCGATTCCACGCTCGCCGAGCTGATCGCCCGTGTCGAGCGCGGCGTGATGATGGAGACCAACATCTCCTGGTCCATCGACGACTCGCGCAACAAGTTCCAATTCGGCTGCGAGTGGGGCCGTGTCATCCGGAACGGGCAGCTGGCCGAGGTGGTGAAGAACCCCAACTACCGGGGCATCTCCGCCACGTTCTGGCGCAGCCTGTCGGGGGTGGGCGATCGCTCCACGGTCGAGGTGCTCGGCACCCCGTATTGTGGCAAGGGCGAGCCCAACCAGATGGTGCGCGTGGGACACGCCTCGCCGGCGTGTCTGTTCGACAACGTCGATGTCTTCGGTGGTGAAGCCGTGGTGGAAGCAACCAGCGAAGTGGAGATCGAGTCATGAGCGCCATGGACCGGGCCGAGACCCAATTCGCCGCGTTGTCGGAAACCCTGTTCGCCCACCTGACGGGCGCAGAGGTAGGGTTCTTGTCGCTGGACGGGGAGTCCACCAACTTCGTTCGGTTCAACCACGCCAAGGTCCGGCAGGCGGGGCATGTCGAGCGGCAGCGGGCCATGGTGCGCCTGATCGATGGGACACGCCACGCGTCCGTCACGGTCGATCTGACGGGGCATCGGGACGCAGAGCGGCTGGCCGCCGCGCTCGACGAGGCGCGCGCGCTCGTCGCGGGCTCCGATCCCGATCCGTACCTGCTCTACAACACCGAGCCGACCTCGACCCGCCGCGTCGCCCACGGCGCCCTGCCGAGCCCGGAGGAGATCGTCGCGAGCGTGGCGGAGGACGCCGCCGGCCTCGATCTCGTCGGCATCCACGCAAGCGGCCCGATGTGGCGCGGGCTCGCGACGTCGCTGGGCCAGGTGAATTGGCACGTCGTGGAGCGGTTCGACGCCAAGGTGGCCGCCTACCTGGGCGGCGATCGCGCCGTGCAGACGGGGCTCTCTGGCGCGAACTGGTCGCGCACCGAGTGGCGCAGCACGTTGGACACCGCGCGATCCAAGCTCGAGGCGCTCGCCCGGCCTCCGCGCACGATCCGGCCCGGTCAGTACCGCGTGCTGCTCACCCCCCACGCGATGGAGGACCTGCTCGGCGTCATGAGCTGGGGCGGCTTCTCGGCGCGTGCCCGCCGCACCGGCTCGTCTCCCCTGCTCCGGCTCGCGCAGGGCGAGGCCCAGCTGCACCCAAGTGTCAGCTTCACCGAGGACATCGCCGGTGGCTGGGCGCCCGCCTTCACGGCCGACGGCTTCGTGCGTCCGGACCGCGTGTCGCTCGTGGAGAACGGCCGCTACGCCGGCGAGCTCGTCAGCGCGCGCAGCGCCGGCGAGTTCCAGTTGGCCGCCAACGGCGCCGACGCCGACGAGTCACCCCGCGCCCTCTCCATGGCCCCCGGCGACATCCCCCCCGAGGAGGCCCTGGCCCGCCTCCGCACCGGCCTGTTCGTCGGCAACCTCTGGTACCTGAACTTCTCCGACCGGCCCGCGGCCCGTGTCACCGGCATGACCCGCTTCGCCACCTTCTGGGTGGAGGACGGCGAGATCGTGGCGCCCGTGCCCGTCATGCGGTTCGACGAGAGCCTGCTCCGCGTGCTCGGCGACCAATTGGTCGGCCTCACCTCCCACGCCGAGGAATTGCCGGACACCGGCACTTATGGCGGACGCACGTTGGCCGGGAGCCGGGCGCCGGGGATCATTGCGGAGGGGTTTTCGTTTACGTTGTGAGGGGCTCGGAGGCGGCCTGGTACGCGCAGCACGCCGCCCGGCGCCTCACCCCGTGCCACCAACGCCATGCTACCGTCGCGACGCTTACGCACTCCGCTGCCAACTTCGCGGAGGCCGGGGAGGGTCGGCCCAACTGGCACCGCGTCCAAGGTGTTCAGGCGCGAGGTTTCAGGCGAGTAGACGAACGCGCGACACGGCTGGCCCGAAAAGTTCGCGCGCCAAGAAGTGGCGCCGCCGCGCACCGCGGATATACTGACCAGGTGTTCACGCCAGCAGCCAACCCGCCCTCCCGCTTCGAGACGATGCACGTCGTGTACGACGAGGAGGCGCCTCCCGCCCGTTTGCACGTGTATGACGATGACAGCAAGAGCATCCTCGCCAAGAACGACAGCCCGGACCTGCCGTTCACGTGGTCGCTCAACCCGTACCGGGGGTGCTCGCACGCGTGCATCTACTGCTACGCGCGCCCGAGCCACGAGTACCTCGGCTGGGGCGCGGGCACTGACTTCGACACCCGGATCGTCGTCAAGCGCAACGCCGCCGCGCTCCTGGCCGCCACGTTCGATGCACCCAGCTGGCTGGGCGAGCCAATCCTGTTCTCGGGGAACACCGACTGTTACCAGCCGCTCGAATTCCGGCTGGGCCTCACCCGGGCGTGCCTCGAAGTGTGCCTGCGCTACCACAACCCGGCGAACCTGATCACCAAGTCCAACCTCATCGAGCGCGACGTGGAGCTGCTGGCCGAGCTGAATCGTGTCGCGGGCGTACACGTCACGGTGTCGATCCCCTACTTCGACCCCGTGCTCGCCCGCGCGATCGAGCCCGGCGCCCCTACCCCGGCCCGGCGGTTCCGCGCGCTCCGGACGTTGGCGGACGCGGGCATTCCGGTGGGGGTGAACGTGGTGATCCCGGGCGTGAGCGACAAGGAGATCCCGGCGGTGCTCAAGGCCGCGCGGGCGGCGGGGGCGACGCGCGCGGGGCTGATCATGGTGCGGCTGCCCGGCCCGGTGGCGCCCTACTTCGCGAAGCGCATCCGCGAGGTGTTGCCGCTGCGCGCCGAGGGCGTGCTGGCGCGCATCCGGCGCGCGCGGGGCGGCAAGCTGAACAACCCGGAGTTCGGGGCGCGGATGCGGGGCGGGGGCGAGGAGTGGGGCGCCACCGAGCAGCTGTTCCGCCTCTGGTGCGACAAGCTGGGATACGCATCGTGGCCGAGCTGGGAGGGGCCGTCGCCGTTCCGGCGTCCCGGCCACGGCAGCCAGCTGGCGCTGTTCTGATGGGACCGTGCGGATGGCTCTGTTCGGATGACGCTGTTCTGCTGGCGCCGTTCTGATGCCGTGCACCGCCCCGAGATCGTGGTCCGCCCGTCCACCCGGTTAGGCTCCGCCGCCAAGGAGATTCCATGTCCGACAAGCCCGCAGAGCTGGCCTCGACCGAGACGACCACCGAGACGACGACCGAGGCGGTCGCCGTGCCCCAGACGGTCTCGGCCAACACGCCCAAGGCGCCCCCGGGCGTACTGACCCATGCGTCCGACTTCCAGGCGCGGCCGGGCTTCCGCAGCCCGCCCAACAACAAGAGCAAGGCCGACAAGAACGCCCCCAAGAAGAAGAAGAAGTAAGGCGATGCGCAGGACCATCGGCAGCTCCGGGCTCTCGGTCGCCTCCATCGGGCTCGGCGGCATGCCGATGTCCATCCAGGGGCGGCCTTCCGAGGCCGACGCCCTGCGCACGATCCACGCCGCGCTCGACGCGGGCATGGACTTCATCGACACCGCTGACGTTTATTGTTTGGACGACACGGACATCGGCCACAACGAGCGTCTCATCGCCAAGGCGCTCCGCGAGCGCTGCGGCGATCGTGACCTCGACTCGTGTGGCGTGGTCGTCGCGACGAAGGGCGGGCTCGAGCGCCCCAAGGGCGACTGGACCACCAACGGGCGGCCCGAGCACCTGCGCCGCGCGTGCGACAAGAGCCTCCAGGCTCTCGGCGTGGCGCGGATCTCGCTCTACCAGCTGCACGCCCCCGATGACGACGTTCCGTTCGCCGACTCGGTGGGCGCCCTCGCCGAGCTGCGCGCCGCCGGCAAGATCGCGCACGTGGGCCTCTCCAACGTGAGCGTCGCCGAGATCGAGGCGGCCCGCGCGATCGTGCCGATCGTGAGCGTGCAGAACCGCTGCAACCCGTTCGACCGCACCGCGTGGGCCGACGGCGTGGTGCAGTACTGCACGGCGAACGGCATCGCGTTCCTACCCTACAGCCCGGTCGGCGGCGGGCGGGGTAAGGCCAAGGTCGCGACCGACAAGACGCTCGTCGCGGTCGGACAGCGGCACAACGTCTCGCCGTTCCAGGTCGCGCTCGCGTGGCTGCTGGCGAAGTCGCCGGTGATGATCCCCATCCCCGGCGCCTCCAAGGTGGCGAGCGCGATCGACTCCGCGAAGGCCATGCGGCTTGACCTGACCCCCGAAGACCTCGCCGAGCTCGACACGGCCTTCCCCACCGCATGATCACCGGATGACCGAGCGCCGCACGTTCTCGGTGGCGATCTTCGCGCGTCACGCCGGCCGGGTGCTGCTGATCCGCCACAAGCGGCTCGGCACGTGGCTCCCCGTGGGCGGCGAGCTCGAGCCGGGCGAGACCCCGCTCGAGGCCGCCCGCCGCGAGCTCTTCGAAGAGACCGGCTTCGTCGGCACGTTCGCGCCCACCGCGGGAGCGGTCGACGGCACGCCCCCGGGCCTCATCGGCTACGAGGAGCACGCCGCGGGGTCCAAGGGCCTGCACCTGAACTTCGTGTTCGTGGCCGACGTGCCCTCCCGGGACGTGCGCGGCAACGACGAGTTCGACGATCACCGCTGGGTCGCCGACACCGCGGGGATGGACACGCCCACGAACGTCACGCAGCTCGTGCGGATCGCGCTCGGAGCGCCGTAGGGCGTCGGGATCACCGGTGCGTTCGAGCGCGGGGCGCCCCGGCGCTGGCGCGCCGTCGGCACCTTCCAGGCTCGGCGCGAGCGCCTCGGTCCTCGCTCCGCTCGGGACCGGCCGCTGCCGCGGCCGCCTTCCAGGCGCCTGGCGCGGGGATGGTGGGGTGCGCGGGGGGCCTTCGTGAGCACGGGCGCGGTCGCGACGCGGACGGCGTGCAGCGGGCCGCCACGCGGTCACCGAGGGGCGATCATCCCGGACGATCGCCGATTTTGGCCGCCGTTCCGGCGCCCATGAGGCGAGGTGGCGGATCGAGTGGGCCACGCGGCCAAGGTCCAGGGACCTCCGCCGAGAGGGGGTGCCTGGATGGCCGCCGCGTCCGCCCTCGTTGATCAGGCGCCACAAGCCTGAAACCGATCCCCGCGCCGGGCGCCCCTACGCGACGCCGACCGCGGATGCCCCCATCAACCCAGACAGCCCTTCGTCGCCCGCCCCCTCCGTCGTGCCGACATCGACACGTGAAGTCGAGCCCGACCCTGACGTCGCCGCCCTCGAAGCGTCCACGTCGCCCTCCGTCGACGGCCGCACCGACGCCGCGGCCTCCGCGACCGCCGCGAGGATCTGCCGCGCCGAGGGCAAGAACACCTGCCCCGCGAGCGTGGGCCGCATCCCGCGGGCGCCGCGGTCGAACAGCGCCACGCCCAGCTCGTCCTCGAGCGCCCGCACCTTGCGGGTGAGCGGCGGCTGGCTGATGCGGAGCCGGCGGGCGGCGCGCACGAGGGTGCCCTCCTCCGCGATGGTGACGACGGCCTGAAGCTGGTCGAGGCTCATGCGGGCAAGGTAGCACCGGGCGCGGCAAGGCGGAACGGCCCTCCGGTGTCCCATACCGAGACGGTATGGGCGTACGGCCTTTGCGAGCGGCATGTTCGCCCCGAGGATTCGATCATGCCGACCCACACCCCATGTTGAACCGCGACGAGCAACGCCAGATGCGACGCGCCGGCGCCGCCGCGGCGGGCACCCTCGCGCTCGTCGGCCGATCCCTGCGCGTGGGGATGTCGACCGCGGACATCGAGCGGATCGTGCGCGACGACACCGCCCGCCGCGGCGGCACGCCCAGCCAGCTCGGCTTCCATGGCTTTCCCGCGGCCGTGTGCACCAGCCGCAACCACGTCGTGTGCCACGGCATCCCCTCGCCCACGGAGCTGTTGGAGGACGGTGACATCGTGAACGTCGATGTCACCACGCGCCTCGGCGGCGTGCACGGCGACACCTCGGCCACGTTCTTCGTCGGCACCCCCTCGCCCGAGGCCCGCCACCTGGTCGAGACCGCCCGCCGCTGCCGCGACGCGGGCATCGCCGTGGTGCGGCCCGGCGCCCGCCTCGGCGACGTCGGCCACGCCGTCCAGTCCCTCGCGCGCGCCGAAGGCTGCTCGGTCGTGACCCTCTACGGCGGCCACGGCATCGGCCGCGAGATGCACGAGCCGCCCTTCGTGGCCCACACCGGCCGCGGCGGCGACGGCCCCACGCTCCGCCCCGGCATGGCGTTCACCGTCGAGCCGATGATCAACCTCGGCGGCCCCGAGGTCGACACCCTCCCCGACGGTTGGACCGTCGTGACGCGCGACCGCCGCCTCTCCGCGCAGTTCGAGCACACCGTGCTCGTGACCGAGGATGGGCACGCGATCCTGACGCTGGGGTGATGCGCGGCCGCCGGGACCCGCACCGCTCGCCGCGCCCGCCTCCGGCCCCAAACGGGGCAGCAGCCGTTCACCGAGCGCGCGCGCCCCCCGGGCGGACCCGGGGCGGGTCGGCTCCGGGCGCGCGGCGAAGCCGCTTGGTCGTCCGGGCACGGCGGCATCGGCGCGGCGGGGGGCTCTCCCGTGTGCCCGGCCGGACCAGCCGCCCGAGGCGGCTGCCCTCCGCGCCCCTGGCGCAGGTCGCGAGGCGGCCGTGGCGCGGGTCGCGACCGTGGCCATGGCGCCGAGGTGCGCCGTGGCGCGGCCCTGACGGCGTGGGGGTGCTCCGCTTCGGTCGGTGGGGTGGCGGGGTCGCCTCCGTGGCCGCCGCAGGGTGGCCACGCGGAGGGGGACCGTTCGCCTGTGCAAGCTCACGCTCGCCTGGTTTCTGGACATCCAGCGCGGGCAAACGTCCCCATCCCCACCGACTTGGGCCCGACGCACGTCCTCACGGTCACGACGCAGCCCATCCCACGGGAGGCGGTACCTGCTCGCCAGGGGTCGCCTCCGTGGCCGCTGGGCGGCCACCGAGGCGGTACCTGCTCGC
>JAZKFH010000065.1:12467-53105 GCA_040386535.1 Myxococcota bacterium
GTGGCCGCTGGGCGGCCACCGAGGCGGTACCTGCTCGCCAGGGGTCGCCTCCGTGGCCGCTGGGCGGCCACCAGACGCCGCCGGTCCCAGCGCCGCGTCGACGCCCGGCGCCCTCGAGCCGCCAGGTGTGAGCACTGGCCCGCCCCGGCGCGGACGCCGCACCCACCCGAGCACCACCGAGCCGCGTGAGGTGCCTGAAGGGCGGCCGGGCCCCGCCCGGCCGGTCCCGCCTCCGCGCCGCGCGGAGGCGGACCAAGCGAAGCGCGCCCGCAAGGGACCGACCCCCGGCGCCTCGCCGGGGGGCACGCCCGCGCCCCCTCTACATCCTACGCCGGTGCCTTCGCCGGCGTGACCGAGAGGTTCTTGCGCGCGTTGCCCTTCTTCTTGAGGTCCTCGGTGAGCTCGTTCATCTGGTCGCCGACCTTGTCGAGATCGTCCTTGTCGCAGAGCTTCCGCACCTTGGGGAAGAGCTCGTTCTCCTCCTCGTGGATGTGGTGATCGAGCGCGCCGCGGATGGCGGCCACGCGCCCGTCGAAGCCCGGGGCCGAGGTGTTCTTGAGCGCGTCCATCAGGAGCTTCTTGACCTCCTTGTGCTCGTCGTAGGCCTCGGCGATCTCGTCCTGCGTGCCCTTGGCCCGGGCCGCCGGGTAGAAGTAGGTCTCCTCGATGCGCGTGTGGATCGCGAGCTCGTCCGCGATCTGCTCGAAAAGCTTCACCTTGTCGTCGTGGTCCTTCGACTTCTCGTAGCGGTCGAACAACGCGTCGACCTCTTTGTGCTGGCGCTTCAACAAGAGCATGGCGTCCATGGTTCTGTCCCCCCGCACCGGAGGTAGGCACCTCGGACGCCCCCGTCAGCCGGGGGTGTAGGCCCGCAGGAAGCGCCGCAGGTGGTCGTCGAGGAAGGCGTCGACGTCGAGCGGGCGGCACGCGACCCCGCCGAGCGGGCCCTGGTGGAGCAACGCGAGGAGCACCGGGCACAACAGCTCGAGCGCCGCGTGCCGCACGTCACACGGCTCGAGCTCGCCGCGGGCGACGTGCGCGGCGATGCGGACCTCGGCCGCCTGGAGCGAGGGCTCGAGCATCGTGTCGATGAAGGTGGGGCCGACGCCGGCGCTGCCCAGGCCCTCCGCGAGCCCGGCGGTGATCATGCGCCCCACGCCGTAGCGCTCCCAGGCCTCGCGGAACTGGTCGAGGAACCACCGCAACGACGGCGCCACCGGCCCCATCGCGTCGGTGCCGCTCCGCGCGATGTGCGCCGCGCCCATCCGGTACATCGCGTCGAGGGCGCCGCGGATCGCGCCGTCGCGGTCCTCGAAGTAGTGGCGGAGCGTCGGCACGCTCACGCCCGCGGACTCGGCCAGCTCCCGGAAGCTCGGGGGCGGCGAGACGAGCACGCGCGACATGAGCGCGAAGGCCAGCGCATCACGCTTGTGCTCGAACCCCACGTTCCGTGTTCCCGCCGGCCGCGCCATCCCCGATCCTCTGCTTGGAGTATATCAACCGATATAGAAAACGGCGCTCGCCGCGACGTCGGCCGCCCTATCCGCCGTGACGGTGTCCGCGCCCCTACCCTTTGAGGTTGGCGCGGAAGAAGGCCAGGGTCGCGGCCCACGAGCGGCTCGCCGCGTACGGATCGAACGCCCCACGGTCCCAACAATGGAACCCGTGCTGCGTGCGCGGCCACACCTCGATCGTGCCACGCGCGGGGCCCGTCACCAGCGCGGCCGCACAGGCCCCGACGGCGTCGGCGGGGATCGACGCGTCGTTCGACGCGAAGTGGGCCAGGATCGGACCCTTCATGGTGGCGGTGCGCTCGAGCGGTGGCACGCCTCCGAGGCTCGGGGAGTGGGCCCGCCCGTAGTAGGACACGGCGGCGTCGGTCCCGTGCAGGCCGTGCGTCTCCCACGCGAGGAGGCCGCCGTAGCAGAAGCCGAGCACGCCCACGCGGCCGTTGCAGGCGGGGTCGGCCCGCAAGGTGTGCACGAGGCTCTCGAGCTCCGCGTGCAACCGGCCGAGATCGAGCGCGGCGACCTCGTGCCGGCCCTCGGCCATGCCCACCGCGTCGTAGCCGACCTCGAAGCCCGGCGCGTTCGCGTGGAACAGATCGAT
The DNA here is from genome assembly GCA_040386535.1 of Myxococcota bacterium. Lineage (GTDB taxonomy): Bacteria > Myxococcota_A > UBA796 > UBA796 > SXON01 > CAJBVW01. Next base: position 14,577 of record JAZKFH010000065.1, read on the forward strand.
CGCCACCGCCGTGAACCCCGCGGCGACGAGCTCGGCGCACACCCCGCGGATGTAGGGGTTCACCCCGAAGATCTCCTGGAGAACCAGCACCACGGGCGGGGGCTCGGGCGCGGGCGAGGGATCGACGCGGAGGCAAGGGATTGGGCCGAAGGGGCCGTCAGGAAGGAAGTTCATCCTCGGCTGTTATCGTGCCCGGCGGCGCGGTGGGCGGCGACCATCACTTGGCAAGCGAACGCACCGGCGGGCCTGTGCGTGAGCAGGGTAGAGATCCGTGATGCCGCTCGCCGACGTGACCCGACAGACCCTCGCCATCCTCGAGGCGGGCGCGTACACGGCCCCGTCCGGGGCGCGGGTCGACATCGGCGCGGCGGTCGCGTCCGCCGTGGAGGGCACGGTGCTCTATCGGCCCGAGCACCTCTCGCCGCTGTCCCACCCGCCGCGACGTGGGGGCGCTCCCCGGTTCGAGGTGACCGACGAGACGACCGCGGCCGCCGCCCGGCGCCTGGTCGCGGGCGAGGGCGTGCACGACGTCGTGGCGCTCAACTTCGCGTCCGCCAAGAACCCCGGCGGCGGCTTCCTCGGCGCCGCCAAGGCGCAGGAGGAGGACCTCGCGCGCGCCTCCGCCCTGTACCCCTGCCTGCTCCGCGCCCCCGGCTACTACGAGGCCAACCGCGCCTGCGGCACGATGCTCTACACGGACCACATCATCTGGTCGCCGCGCGTGCCCTTCTTCCGCGACGACAAGCTGGCGCTCCTCGAGACGCCCTTCCTTCTCTCGGTCCTGACTGCGCCCGCGCCCAATGCAGGGGAGGCCGAGCGGCGTGGCCCCGTCGAGCACCGCGGCGTCGGCGTCACGCTGCGTACACGCGCGGCAAAGGTGTTGGCGGCCGCCGTGCTCCGGAACCACCGCGTGCTCCTGCTCGGCGCCTGGGGCTGCGGGGTGTTCCGCAACGATCCGACCGACGTGGCCGCCGCGTTCGGGGGCTGGCTCGCGCACCCGGCGTTCACGGGCTGCTTCGACCGGGTGGTGTTCGCCGTGTACGACCCGAGCAAGGAGCGGCGCAATCTTCGGGCGTTCCAGGCGCGGTTCGGAGCGTAGCTGGGGGCGTAGCTGGAAGCTTGGCTGGGGCTCCGCCCGGGCCCTGCCTACGATCGCCAGCTCGGGTACTCGAACGGCGCCTTCCGCCGGTCCGCCGCGCGCCACCGCGCCCAGTCCTGCTGCGTGACGCGCCGCTCGTCCGCGTCGGGTCCCGGTCCGTGCGGGCCGCGGGGCGCGCCGGTGGCGGGCATGCCCGGGTCGCGCCGGGGCAGCACCGCCGCGCCCGGCGGCAACTTCGGCGCCGCGGACGCCGGCTCCCCCGGCCCCACCGGGTTGGCGTGCTCCCCCGTCGCGCCCGGCGGTGGCTGCGAAACCGACATCCCGATCTCCGGCCGCTCGGGCTCGTGGGCCTGCGGCGGCCGCCCGAGGAGCAGCGGGTCCTCCAGGACCGGCGCCACCTGCTCGGCGGGGTGACCGGCCCCCCGTGGGCCCCCCGTGGGCCGCGCCCCGCCCGCCGCGGCGGCCTCGGGGTCCCGCGCCTCCTCCGGGCTCCGGATCGCCCCGGTGTCGTGCGGCGCCGTCGGATCCGGCGTCCTGCCCGGCGCCCCCTTGCGCTCCGGCGGCGGCGGCCCCTTGCGCTCTTCTCCCATGCGGCCCTCCCCTTCCAGAACGTAGGCGCGGACGCGGTCGTGGGCGGGGTGGGCCTCGGCGAACGGAGCGCGGCGGTCGGGCTCACGCCTTGACGAGCGCAATCCCGTAGTCGCCGAAGACGTGATCACGCGTCACGATGGTCAGCCCCTCGACCCTCGCCTGCGCGATGAGGAGGCGGTCGAACGGGTCACCGTGATGCGGCGCCAACCGACCCACCTCCAACACATGCGCGAGGGTGACGGCGAGCGATCGGGCCCCGAACTCGCGCTCGAGCTCCTTGCAGATGTCCTCGACGGACCGACGGAGGACGAGCTTTCCGAGCGCCGCCTTGATCACGAGCTCCCACGGGCTCACGACGCTAAGGTGGATCTCCTCGGCATCCACGATCGCCTCGCGCGCGGTCGCGGAGAGGGCGTCCGGCTCCGAGATCGCCCACAGGGCGGCGTGGGTGTCGAGGAGCAGCCGCACCGGGACACCTCAGCGAGGGAGGAAGTCGAGCTCTTCGATGGAGAGAGGCTCGTCGAAGTCGGCGCGCACCACGGCGACGTCGGGCATGGTCCCGAAGCGCCGCCGCGGCGCCGCCGCCGCCGGGACGAGGCGAGCGACCGGACGGCCATTCCGCGTGATGACCACCTCCTCGCCGGCCTCGACCGCGTCGAGGAGGCGCGAGAGATGGGTCTTGGCGTCGTAGACGGAGACAGGTCCCATGCCGATCAGGGTAGCCTTGACCAGCCCCCTGGTCAAGCTGGCAACGGCGCCGACGAAGGCGCCCCTACGCCAACAGGACCGCCCCGAAGAACACCAACGACACATACCCGTTCAAGTCGAAGAACGCCTTGTCGATCCGGGACAGATCGCCGGGCTTGACCAGGGTGTGTTCGTACGCGAGCACGCCACTGATGAGCGCCCATCCTACCCAATAGGCCCAGTCGAGCGGCGCGAGGAACGGGAGGGATGCCAACAGGCCAACGGTGACGACGTGCAGGCCGCCGCTCACCCAGAGCGCGCCCACCTGGCCGAGGGCGACGGGGATGCTGCGCAGGCCCTGGTCGCGGTCGAAGTCCTCGTCCTGGAGGGAGTAGAGGATGTCGAAGCCGGCCACCCACGTCATGACCGCCGCGGCGAGCACCACGGCCACCACCGACACCGTCCCGGTCACGGCCATCCACGCGGCGACGGGCGCGATGCCCAGCGCCGCGCCGAGCCACAGGTGCACCAGCGCGGTGAACCGCTTGGCGTAGGAGTAGCCGCCCACCACGATCAGCGCGACGGGCGAGAGCGCGCCGCACGCGGGGTTGAGTGCAAACGAGCTCACGACGAACAGCACCGCCGCCGCCGCCGTGATGGCGCTCGCCGTCCGCACGCTCATCTGGCCGCTCGGGATCTCGCGGATGGCGGTGCGCGGGTTCCGCGCGTCGAAGTGGCGGTCGACGATGCGGTTCACCCCCATCGCGAACGAGCGCGCGAGGACCATGCACACCACGATGAGCGCGATCGTGCTCCACTCCACCGGGGTGACCCGCGAGGCGATCACCGCCGACGCGAGCGCGAACGGCATGGCGAAGATGCTGTGGGAGAACTTGATCATCCGGCCGTAGACCGCGATGGGGTTGGTCGAGCCCGCCTCTTTGGGGCTTACTGCGCCGGACATCCGAGCCACCTCCGCGGCCAGACGGTGCCGTCGAAGAGCGCCCCGATGGGGTCCTCCTCGGGCACGTCGACCAGCAACAACCCGGGCGCCTGCCCGTTCACGATCCGCCCCACGGGCAGATCGAGCGCGTCCGCGCCGCCCGCCGTCAGCGCGTGGAGCCACACCTCGGGCGCGATCTGTGGGAACGCCCGCCGGAGCGCCGCCGCCTCGGCCAGCGGATCCAAATCGGGCGAGGAGGCAAGCGAGTCCGTACCCACCGCGAGCGGGATGCCACGATCCAACATCCCGGGCACGTCGGGGAGCAGCCCGGTGATGTGTTGGTTCGACCTGACGCAGAGGCACACGCGTGCTCCCGCGATGAGGTCGAGATCATTGTCGCGCGTCAACACCGCGTGCACCAGCATCGCGCGCCGGTCGAGAACGCCGAGCGAGGCCAGGTACGCCGCCGGGGACATGCCCGGGATGGCGAACACGCTGAAGTCGCGTCGCGACCGTTCCATGTACGGACGCCACGCTCCCGTGCCCGTGGCGAGCCAGCGGACCTCCTCCGGATCCTCGTCGAAGTGGATCGACCAGGGGCCCGGCATGGCCGCGGCCGCGCGGATCATGTTGGGATGGGTCGAGTGGGGCCCGTGGGGGGTCAGGCGCGCGGACACGTCGGCCGGCACGGTGACACAGTCGATACCGAACACCTCGTGCCACACCCGCGCGGGCATCCGCGCCGCGGTGATCGCGCCCGCCGACTTGCCGGTGTTGGTGATCTCGCCGATGGCGGCGGTACCGGCGCGGATCGCCTGGTACACGCCGCGCCCGGCCTGCGCCGCGGAGGGCGGTGGCCCCGCGCGGAACTGCCCCACCCAAGCGACGAACCCCGCCTGCGCCGCCGTGGCGACGCGCCCGAGCTCCAGGTGGGTGTGCGCGTTCACGAAGCCCGGCACGAGCAGGCCACGGCGGTCCTCGACCGGCAGGCCCGCGGGATCACACAGGTACCCGCGGTCGTCCACGCCGATGACCGGCGCGCGCACGAGGCCCTCCTCGGTCCACGCCCAGGTCGGCCGATAGGCACGCGCCCCCTCACGGGCACGTGTATCGGGGGCGTTGCGGGGGGCCGGGCCCCCCGCCCCAGGAGCAGCGGGATCCACGGTCACACCGAGGCCGACGGCGAGGTGACCACCCCGCGCACGTCGAGGTGGTCGTAGCGCATGTTGCGGCGCACCGGCACGAACCCGGCCGTGCGGATGTTGTGCTCCACCTCGGCGATGGTCATGCTCCAGGTGCTGCCCGCGGCGCTGACCACGTTCTCTTCCAACATGACACTGCCAAAGTCGTTGCAGCCCATGTAGAGCGAGGCCTGCGCCACGCCCGGCCCCTGGGTGACCCAGCTGGCCTGCATATTGTCGAAGTTGTCCAACATCAGGCGCGCGGTGGCGTTGACACGCAAATAATCGGCGGCGGTGTTCTGGAAGGGCGTGATGTACGTGTTGTCGGGCACGAACGTCCAACAGATGAACGCGGTGAAGCCGTTGTACTCGTCCTGCAGATCACGCAGCCGGATGAGGTGCTCGACGCGGTGCGCCGGGGTCTCGCCCATGCCGAACATCATCGTCGCGGAGGAGCGCAGGCCGCGCTTGTGCACCTGCCGCATGACCTCGAGCCACTCGTCGCTGCTGCACTTGAGCGGCGCGATGCGCTTGCGCACGCTGTCCACCAGCACCTCGGCGCCGCCGCCGGGGATGCTGTCCATGCCCGCCGCGATGAGGCGGTCGAGCGTCTGGTCCATCGTGAGCTTGGAGACGCTCATGATGTGGAACACCTCCTCCGGCGAGAGCGCATGCAACGCAACGCCCGGCCAACCGGCCTTCATCCACCGGAACAGATCCTCGTAGTACTCGATGCCGAGCGCGAGGTTCAGCCCGCCCTGGAGCAGGGTCTCGATGCCGCCGACCTTGACCAATTCGTCGAGCTTGCCCGCGATCTGGTCCTTGGTGAGCGTGTACGCCTCCTTGTGGTTCTTGGGCCGGTAGAAGGCGCAGAACTTGCAGGCGGTGACACACACGTTCGTGTAGTTGATGTTGCGGGAGATGATGTAGGTCACCTCCTTGCCCGGGTGCAGCGCCATCCGGCGCAAGTGCGCGGCGTTGCCGAGGTCCTCGATGCGGGCCTCCGTCGCGAGGCGCACCCCCTCGGCCTCGGTCAGCCGCTCGCCGTCGGCGCCCTTCGAGAGCAGGGTGTCGAGGTCCACGCGGACGCGCGTGCGCGGCGGCCCGTAGAGCTGCACGTCCTCGTGGGTGAAGAAGCCGGCCTTCTTGCCGAGCGCGGCGAAGCGGCGCAGGCCCATCAGCGCGCGGTCGTCGAGCTCGTAGCGGATGTGCTCGGTGAGGTAGGTGCGGTCGGCCTCGGGCGCGTGCTCACGCTCGGGGAGGCCCAGCGCGGCGGAGGCGCGCAGCCCCGCGATCGCGTCGGGATCGAGGTCGGCGCGGCCGGCCCACACGGCAAACACGAACGGCAGGCCGGTCCAATCCTTCCACACGCGGCCAAGATCGATGCGCGTGGTGAGGCGGTCGGGCAGGTTGCGCGCGGCATCGCCGATGACGACGGCGCCGGTCTTTCCCTGGGCGTGGAACGCGGGGGTGCCGGGGTCGACGCCGAACACCGGGAGCTCGCGCCCGCCCAGCTTCTCGGCGAGGGGCCCGCGCAGCAGGATCTGGGCGAGCACGACGGAGGTGCGGCTCGCGCCGTCGAGCGCGATGCGGTCCCACTCTTCGATCGGGGTCTCCCCGACCAGCAGCACGCTCGCGACGTCGCCGTCGCAGCCGATCGCGTAGCCGGGCACCACGCGGTAGTCGCCGCCCTCGGTGAACATGCTCGCGACGGGGATCAGCCCCACGTCGGCCTCGCCGTTCTTGAGCTTGCGGGCGGCCTCGCTCGGCACCGACCCGAACACGTCGAACCGCTCGGGATCCAAGTGACGGGTCAGCGGCCAGGCGTTGGTGTACCCGACACAGGCGACGCGGTAGCGGGGCTTCTCACTGGTGGGGCTCATCTAGGCCTCCGCGACGATGTGGTAGAGGGTGTCACGTTCGACCGGGATGCGCCCGGCGTCGCGGATGAGCTGCACCAGCTCGGTGCGGGTCAGCTCTTGCGGGGTCTTGGCGCCCGCCATGTGGTAGATGCGCTCCTCGCGCACGGTGCCGTCGAGATCGTCCACGCCGAACGCCAGGGACACCTGCGCCAGCTTGATGCCGAGCATGATCCAGTAGGCCTTGATGTGGTCCATGTTGTCGAGCATCAGGCGCGACACCGCCATGGTGCGCAGCGTGTCGTAGCCCGTGGGCTCCGGCAGGCGGCGCAAGCGGTTGTTCTCGTTGTGGAACCGCAGCGGGATGAAGGTCTGGAAGCCGCCCGTCTCGTCCTGGAGGGCGCGCAGCCGCACGAGGTGGTCGACACGCTCCTCGATCGTCTCGATGCTGCCGAACAGCATGGTGCAGTTGGACCGCAGCCCCATCTTGTGCGCCACACGGTGCACCTCCAACCAACCGTCCGCGTCGACCTTGTCGTGGCACAACTTCTTGCGCGCGCGGGGGTGGAAGATCTCGGCGCCGCCGCCGGGGAGCGAGCCGAGCCCGGCCTCGACGAGCTCGGTCAGCACCTGCTCGTAGGACTTGCCGAACTTCTCCGCGAAGTAGTGGATCTCGACCGCGGTGAAGCCCTTGATGTGCAGGTCGGGCCGCTCGACCTTGATGCCACGCAAAAGGTCGAGGTAGTACTCCCAGGGCAGGTCCGGGTTGAGCCCGTTGACGATGTGCACCTCGGTGATGAACTCCTCGCGGAGCGCGCTCACCCGGCCGACCGCCTGCTCGAGCGACATCGTGTAGGACTCGGGATCCCCAGTCTTGAGCCGCGCGAAGCTGCAGAAGATGCAGCTCGCCTCGCACACGTTGGTCGCGTTGACGTGCAGGTTGCGGTTGAAGTAGGTCAGGTCGCCCCAACGCTGCTCGCGCACCCGGTTGGCGAGCGCGCCCACGGCGGCCACCTCGGGGGTGTGGAACAGTTGGATGCCGTCCTCGACAGAAAGGCGCACGCCCGCCTCGAGCTTCTCGCGGATGGGGCCGAGGCCCGCGGCGTCGATGGCGCGGCGGGTGGTGCTCCCCAGCTCGGGCATTTGGTCAGTCATCCTGGACCTCGCTTGGTTCGGACAGGCCCGTCCAACGGCGGACCAGCTCGTTCTCGATGCCCACCCGATCGAAGGCGCGCGCGACGACGGTGTCGAGCAGCGCGTCCATGGTCTTGGGGCGGCTGTAGAAGGAAGGCGCCGCGGGCATCACGATGCCCCCGGCCATCGTGAGCGCCTCCATGTTGCGGAGGTGGATCAGCGAGAACGGGGTCTCGCGGAGCACCAACACGAGGGGGCGGCGCTCCTTGAGCATCACGTCGGCGGCGCGGCCGAGCAGATCGGCGCTCATGCCGTGCGCAATGCGGGCCATGGCGCCGGCGGAGCACGGGATGACCAACATGGCGTCGTAGCGGGAGGAGCCCGACGCGAACGGCGCGGTCATGTCGTTGGCGGGCCACAGGCGCAGGCCGAGGTCGGCGGGGTTCGTGCCGATCTCGTGTTGCCACACGAGGCGGGCGGTCTTGGTGAAAACCACGTCGGTCTCGATGCCGGCGGCGCGGCCGGGGCCGGCGAGAAAAGCCATGGCTCTCTGAGCGTAGGGCGCGCCGGACGCTCCACTTACGCCGAGGACGAGCTTCATTGGGCCTCCGGGGGCGCGCCGTCGGCAGGGGCAGGGCGCCGAGAACCGCGTCCGGGGCCCCCGCTGGTCCCCCCCAGAGGGGAGCCCGAAGGGCTCGCGGAGTCGGCGGGCGCGAGACTCGCAGCGCCCGGCCCGGCAAGGGCCGGACGCGGAGCGGGGCGAACGCCTCGGCCGCCTGGAAGGGCGGGCGAGGATCGTACGGCCGACGCAGCCCGCCCCCGGAGGCGAGCGCAAAGCGAGCCGTGAGGGGGCCCCACCAGCGGACCCGGGCCGCACGGCGCCCAGCCCCGGCCGCCGGCGCGCGGGATGCCTGCTGCAGCTCGAGGGTCGGCGTGCCTGGGACCTCCGGTGCTTCCACAGCACGGAGAGATGGGCGTTTGCGCGTTGGCCCCGGTCGTGCCTGGCATCTCAACCATGGCCCGGAGGGGACGGGAGGTGGTGGTGGTGATGGCTTGGTTGGGCGCGTCCCCGGCGCGGACGCCGGGGTCGGGGGCCTGCGGGGTCGGCCTGCGGCCTCCGTTGGCGCGGGCGCGGCTTACGCCGCGCGGCGCCGAACCGCGCGGCCCCGGCCGCGCGCCCTCCGGACCCCTCGCGCGGGGCCACGCGCCGAACTCCGGGGATGTCCCCGCATCGGTCGAGTTCGGCGCGCCCCGCGCGCCGAACTCCGGGGATGCCGCCGCATCCGTCGAGTTCGGCGCGCCCAGGGCGCCGGACTCGGGGGATGTCCCCGCATCGGTCGAGTTCGGCGCGCACCGCGCGCCGAACTCCGGGGATGCCGCCGCATCGGTCGACTTCGGCGCGCCCAGGGCGCCGAACCCCGGGGATGCCGCCGCATCGGTCGACTTCGGCGCCGCCCCGGCGCGGACGCCGGGGGCGGAGGCCTGCGGGCTCGGCCTGCGGGTTCCGTTGGCGCGGGCGCCGCGCGTCGCCGAACCGCGCGGCCCCGACTGCGCGCCCTCCGGCTCCCTCGCGTGCGGGAGCAGAGTGGTCGCGCGCGGACCGGAGTCGGGTGATGGCCGCGCATCGGTGGACTCCGGTCCTCCAGCACGGACCGGAGTCGAGCGATGGCCTCGCATCGGGCGACACCGGTCCTCCCAGGCGGACCGGAGTCCGGCGATGACCTTGCATCGGGCGACTCCGGTCCTCCCGAACGACCGCGCCGCGGACGCGCACGCCGCCCCGGGTCCCGCCGACATCGCGGTCACGCGCCCACCCGCGCATCCACCAGCGACGCGACCGGCGGGAACAGGTCGCGGCCGGACACCGTGGTGAAGCCGGCGGTGCGGCAGGCGGCTTCGAAGCCGGCGCGGTCGTACCAGGCGGCCATGGAGCCGGCGAGGTAGCGGTAGGCGGAGGCGTCGCCAGTGACGAGGCCGCCTACGATGGGCAGGACGACGCGGTTGTAGGTGCCCGCGAAGAACTTCTGCGCGAAGGTGGTGGGGCGGAAGAAGTCGACCACCACCATCACGCCGCCGGGGCGGAGGACGCGGCGGGCCTCGGCGAGGGCGCGCTCGGGCTCGGGGACGTTGCGGATGCCGAAGCCGATGACGATCGCGTCGAACGAGGCGTCGGGGAGCGGGAGGTCGCGGGCGTCGGCACACACGGTGCGCACGTTGGCGCCGGCGGGGATCTTGGCCATGCCCGCTTCGAGCATGGGCGCGCAGAAGTCGAGGGCGACGATGCTCCGGGCCACGGGCGCCAGAGCCGCGGTGAAATCCATCGTGCCCGCGCACAGATCGAGCACGTCGCCCTTCGCGTTGGCGCCGAGGGTGCGGATGGCGATGCGGCGCCACGCGCGGTCGATGCCCATCGACATGAACTGGTTGGCGCGGTCGTAGCCGGGGGCGATGCGCGCGAACATGTCGCGCACGGCGGGGGCGCGGTTGGGATCGCCGGGGACGGGGGCGTCGGGGCCGGACATCGCGCCGCCGGGGGGGTCCAGGGGGGGCCCGGCCCCCACTGGCGGGGCGTTACGGGGCAGCGCCCCGTCCCCACCAAATTGCTCAGCGCTCACGACGAACGCTCGACGAGATACCGGCCGAGGACCACGAGCGCGTCGCGGAACACGGACGGGGGGAGGACGCCGAGGGCGCCGACGGCGAGGTCGACGCGGCGGCGGGCCTCGTCCTGGGCTGCGTCGAGGGCGCCCGAGGCGCGCACGAGCGCGAGGAGCGTGTCCAGATCGTCGGTGTAGAGGCGCGCGCGCAGGTCGGGCAGGCGCTCCATCGCGAGGAGGAGCGGGAGCGTGAGCTTCTTCTCGCGCAGGTCCTGGCCGGCGGGCTTGCCGGTGCCGGCGTTGTAGTCGAGCACGTCGTCCGTGATCTGGAAGGCCACGCCCACCCCGCGGCCGAAGGCGGCGAGAGCCGCCGCGGCGGCGTCGTTCCCGGAGGCGAGCGCCCCGGCGGCGGCGCACCAGGCGATGAGCGCGGCGCTCTTCTTGTCGATCATGTCGAGGTACTGGTCGAGCGTGGTGTCGAGGTTGCCGGCGCGCTGGAGCTGGAGCACCTCGCCCTCGGCCATGTTCGTGACGGCCTCGGCGAGCGCGGTGACGGTGGCGTGGCCGCCGTCCGTCGCGGCGAGGAGCACGGCGCGGGCGAGGCAGAAGTCACCCGTGAGGATGACCGCGGCGTTGCCGTAGACGCGCTGGGCGGCGGGCAGACCGCGGCGGGTGGCGCCGTCATCCACCACGTCGTCGTGGAGGAGCGACCCGAGGTGGATGAGCTCCCCCGCGCACATCAGCCCGTCGATGCGGCCGGTGTGGCCGACCGCGCCGCTGCCGAGCGCGGTGAGCAGCGGACGCAGGCGCTTGCCGCCAGCGGAGGCGAGGTAGGCGCCGATGGCCTCGACCACGTCGACCTCGGAGGCGACGAGCTCGCGCAGGCGCACCTCGGCCGCGGCGAGCTCGGGCTCGGCGAGGGCAAACACGTCGGCCGGGGTCTCGATCCAGGTCAGCGGCGAGCCGCCGTGCACCCCGACGGGGCGCAGCCGGCGCACCACGTGGGCGGGATCGAGCCCGCCCGTTTTGCGGGCGTCGCCCCGCTTCGACGAGGCGCTCTCCGGCAGGTCCCGGGCCGCACGTTCCATCACTCCTCCCGTCGACGCTTCATGCATTTCAATGTTAACTGAACTCGGTGAATCTGGCGAGGACATGACGATGGCGACCGAGGAGGAGACGGCCGAGGTCAAAGAGGCGCGGGACCGCGCGATCGGGATCGTCGCGGACGCGGTCGGCGAGCTGATGCGTTTCTGGAACTTCAAGCCTTCGCTCGGGCGGATCTGGGCGGTTCTCTACCTCTCCCCGGGGCCCCTCGATGCCGAGGAGATCGAGGCGAGGAGCGGGCTTAGCACAGGCAACGTAAGCATGTCGGTGCAGGAGCTCTTGCAGTGGGGGGTCGTCAAGCGGGTGCCGCCGGGGCCGAATCGTCGCCGCCTGTTCGTCGCCGAGACGGACATGTGGGCGATGGTCGCCCGGGTTTTCCGCGAGCGGGAGCTGCGCCTGGTCGAGCGCACGATCGAGCAGCTCGAACAAGCCGTTACGCTTCTCGACGGTCTCGGCCGCGGCAAGGACCCGAGCGCGATGCTCCAGAGCCGCTTCCTCGTGACCCGCGTGCGCAACCTGCTCGAGCTCGCCAAGACCGGCCGCCGGCTGCTCGAGGGGCTCTCCCGCACCGGGAGCGTCGACTTCTCCGCGATCCGTGACGTGTTGCGGGCGCGTTCGTGACGCCGCCGGGCGAGGCGCCTCCTCCTGGGCCTCCGCCGGGGCCGTCCCCGGGCCCGCTGTTCCTCGCCGCCGATCCGAGCGCCACGCCCGCGCAGCGGATCGCCGCCGTCCACGCCTTCACCACGCGGTGCCGCGCCTGGGCGGTGGCGGCAGTTACACGAAGGCGTGAAGAGGGGCGCGCCGCCGACGACTGGGAATTGTACCTCCGGTTCACCGAGCACACGCTCGAAGAACTAGAGAACGGGACCCTCGATCACTGGTTCGTCGAGAACCCTTGACGGCGGGGCCTTTGATCGGCGAATGCGCTATCTTGAGAATGAGGGAGACCATGCTGCTGAGCCTGCTGCTCACGGCCTGCACGGACACACGGGTCCTGGCGGGAGATGTACGCGACGTCTGGGGTAAACCCGTGTCGGACGCGACCGTGGTCATCGAGGGGGTCGTCGAGCGCTACCGCTCCGACTCGGCGGGCCGTTTCACGATCGACACCGAAAATCCGGTCACCCGGGTGATGGCCGGTAAAGACGGCTACATCAAGGACATCGAGCTCGTGCCCGCCCCGGCCGAGGAGGGCGAGGACTACGATCCCCTCGCCTTCGCGCTGTACCCCGAGCCCGAGCAGCCCGGCTTCTACGGCGTCGGCGCCTCCGAGTACATCCACCTCGAAGCCAAGCGCATCCGGGTCGTCGGCACCGAGCTCAAGCACTTCGCCGGCCTGCAGGACATCGCCGAGCAGGCCATGACCAGCGGCGGCCCCGCCACGTTCGTGTTCAGCTCGACCTTGCGGGCCTCCGAGCTCGCGCGGATGAACCTGCACCTGACCCGCCTCGATTTTGTCGACCACACCCGCGTCAAGGGCGTGCTCGGCGCGATGGACGCGACGGTCAACCTCTGGGTGGCCGGCGAGGAAGTGCCGTTCGATCTCAAAGCCCTCCCCTCGCGGGACGCCTACCTCATCACCACGCGCGAGCCGGTGCCCGCGGGCATGTACGCGTTCCACGCGCAGGACGTGCTGAACGAGGAAGACGAGCGTGTGCTGCTGAACCTCCCGAAGGAGATGCAGGTCGCCTTTCCGTTCGAGGTCATGTAGGGCGCTGTTTGGGCGACCGGCGCGGGCCGCGGTGCCCGGCGCCTGCCGACCCCCCGGTGATCGCAGGCACTCAGGTGGCGCCGCCGCGCCCCCGGGGGAGTGGGACCGGCGTCCGGCAACTCGCCACCTGACCGTCAGGTGCGGCGTTGTTGGACCAGGTGTCCAGCAACTCGCCACCTGACCGTCAGGTGCGGCGTTGTTGGACGCGCGAGGCGCCGGGAGGGCGGCCGGGCCTCCCGGCCGGTCCCGGCCGCGTGCCGCCTCGGCGCGGCCGGACCAAGGCGCTCCGCGCCGCGCCCGGACGGGGCCGACCCGTGCGTCCGCGCGCGGGTCGCGCCCGAATTGTGCCTCCGCGGCCTACAAGGTAGCGGTCGGCACCCAATCGCGCCTACACTCCCTCCGTGCTCCTGCTCCTCGCCACCCTCGCCGCCGCCGCCGAACCGGCCCCCACCGTATTCCCGGCGCCGTCCACGTTCTCGGGAGAGTACCCGGCGCCGCTGATCACCGCGGCGCGCAAGTACCGGGGGCGCCCCTACAAGTGGGCGGGGCGCGCCGAGTCGCTCGACTGCATGGGGTTGGTTTTTCTGGCATGGACGGACGTGACCGGCCAAGATTGGGAGTCGCTCTCTGTCAACCCCACCGAATTGGTCGCGGCGCGGTCGCTCGGCGCGCCGGTGCCGGGCCTCGACGGCGTGCTGACCGAGCAGATCGACTGGTCGCTCTTCCGGAGCGGCGACGTGGTCTTCTTCCTGTCGCGCATCCCCAACCCCGCGGAGCCCGCGCTCGTCACGCTCGACGGCGAGCCCCACTGGGTGCGCCACATGGCGCTGTACGAGGGGGACCTGCTGCGGCGCTTCATCGCCGGGGAGCACACCAAGGGCAAGGTGTCCGAGCTGCCGCTGCCCGGGTACCTCGACGTGTGGCGGGTGATGTACCAGGGGATCTTCGTGGTGCGCCCGGGCACCTGAGCCGGCGCAGTCGCGAGCGGGTGCGTGGCCGCCTACGGCTTGACGTTCTTCATCCACATGTCCCGCGCCGAGAACCCGCCATCCTTGGTGCCGACCTGGAGGGCCTCGCTGGTGTGGTGGTTCACCTGGAGGTACAGGCCGTGGATCGTGGCGACGTCGGTGGTCTTCTTGACGACCACGTGCACCACCATCGACGAGATGTCGTAGCGCTTTTTCGTGTCACCCACCCACTCCTCGGTCACCTTGCGGTCCCAAGCGGCTTGGGGAAAGCGGATGGCGAGCACCTCGTCGGCGGCGTACCGAGTCTTCCAGGCCTCGGCGACAGCGGCCTTGAGCTTGCTCTTGTCGGCGCCGGCGTAGAGATCCTTCGGCATCTCGACCACGTCGAGCTTGTGGGCCTTGATGTAGTCGATGGTGGCCTGCACGTCGGTGACCGTGTCGGTCAGGAGCTGCTTCATCCGCAGGTACTCGGGATCGTTGGTTCCCCGCGCCTTGCCGAGCTCGACGCCCTCGGTCGCGGCGGTGGTGAGCTTCTCCTTGATGCCGACGAACAGGTTCTCGCTCATGTCCGCCTTGGCCTTGGCCGCCATGGCGAGCACGTAGCGGCAATGGATCTCGATGCGCGCGGTCGGATTGTCCCCCACCTTGCGCAGCTCGGTCATGTACGCGACGGGGTCGGCGGACTCGAGCGTGCCCGCGTAGGCCGCCGGCAGCGCGAGCGAGAAGGCGAACAGGAGCGCGACGACGGGAACGGGGAGGCGGGACATGGGTGCTTCCGGTGGCGGGGGTCGGTGGAAGCCGCCCCTTCAACGCGGAGGAACAGCCCACCTACCGCTATCGTGAAACGCCGGAGGTGTCGCGACACGCCCGACCATTGCCCGCGCTCTTTCGCAATCGCCCCCTACCACAACGGGGGTACGGCCTCGACCTTCAGCACGACCGCCGGCCCGTCGGCGCCGCGCTGTCCGCTCGATCCCGGGTGCCCGGGCTGGCCGTACTTGCCCGGCGAGAAGCCCTGCCCGGCATCGCCCTTGAGGCCCGCCGAACCCGGCCCGCCGCCGCGGTTGTCGAACACCAACGCGTCGAGCTTGCCCTGGGCGGACGGATCGACCATCACCGTGATGCGCCCCCCCTTGCCACCTTTGCCTCCCTGGCCGCCCTGGCCGCCGTCGCCCCCGTCCAACCCGGTCGTCCCGTTGCCGCCGGATCCGCCCGTGCCACCCGGGCCGCCCGCCCCGCCGCTCGCGTCGATCGTGAGGCGGCCGCCGGACACGGCCACGGCGTGGAGCGAGGTCTCGCCGGTCGCCAGGTTCTTCATGGCAACCTGCAGGACGTCGACGCCCTGGGCGCTCACGAGGCGCACGGACACCTCGACTTCGGGGCCGTCGGGGCCGTCGTACCCATCGCCGCCGTCTCCGCCGTCCCCACCGGCGCTCGCCGCGGACGAGCCGCCGCTCGCCCCACGTTGGCCCGCCTGTCCGGCCGGAGCGCCCCGCTGGGCCACGACCTTGCAGTCGTATCGGGCCGGGAGGAGCGCCTCGGCCTTCACCGTCGGGTCGTTCGCGAGGCTCACGTCGACCTTGCCCGCCTTGCCCCAGCTGGCGGTGACATCATCGGGCATCTCCAGGGCCCCCTTGGGAGAGACCTCGCCGATGTCCCAGGAGAGCGAGAGTTGTTTCCACGACGCGGCGCGGACCGGGAACTCCTTGCCCTTGGCGTCGGTGCCGAACAGGTCGAGCCGCTGCGATTGACCGGGGCACAGACCGGTGGAGCCCTCCAGGTCGATGCGGATGGCCGTGAATTCCTTGGGCTTGGCGAGCGCCTGCGACACCAGGAGGGGCGCGGCGAGCAGGAGGAGCAGACGGGATGGGAACATGGGGTTCGGCCTCGTCCGCGGAGTATGTCACCAGCGCGCGGAGTCCAACGTGACCTTGTAGGTCGAGCAGTCGGTGCCGCGTGGCAGGTTTACCGTGGTGGTGACACTCCCCTCCGGCGGGACGTTGGTGAGCCGCGCCACGAAGCGGTCGTCGCCACACTGCAGGCCCACCACCGCCTCGGTGATGACACGGGGGGCGAGGCTCTCCCCGGTGACCTCGACCTCGACGCGGGTGTCCGGGTAGATCGTGGCCCGCGCCTGCACGCGCAGCCACGGCGACACGTCAATCAGGCGCTCGCCGCCTTGTTTTGCCGAGTCCCCCTCGCGCGCCTGGAACACGACCTCCTTGCGCACGGTGTCGACCGTGACGAGGAACTGGCTCGACACGTTCAGGCCGAGCAGGCCCTTGGTGCGGTCGTCCGCGCACTCCTCGCAGATGCCGACGGTCACGCCCTCGACGAGCAGACCGCCCACCCACACGTTGGGGATGAGCACCAGGCGCGCGGTCCGCTCCCCGTTGGCGGTGCGCAGGGTGATCTCCGGGGCGTCCGCCGGGACGCGGATGCCCATGCGGTCGAGGCTCTCGCGGTTGAGCGTCGTGACGCTGGCGCCGGTGTCGAACAACATGGGGAGCTCGACGTCGCCGAATTGGACGGGGATCGCCATGCTGTGGCCGCTGCCCTCGTAGGGGAGCGCGGCCTGGTCGCCCGTGGCGGGCACCGCGCTCGGCACACACTCCGGCACGGCGCGCTCGGCTTCGGGGGCGGGCGCCGAGCCGGAGAGGGTCTCGGGGCCGCCCATGCCCTCGCCCACGCGCTCGCCCAGGACCGCGGCGCTCCGCGAGAAGTCGAGACCGCCCGGCGACGCGAACACCGAGAAGCCCGTGCCGATGGCGCCGGGCACCTCGCCCGGGAAGTAGCCGGGGAGCCCCACCAGCAGGAGGCCGGGCCACAGGAGCATGGCCGCGACGAGGCCGATCGGGCGCCGCCCGAAGAGGGACCAGAGGCCCGCGATGGGCAGCAGCGTGACCAGGGAGGCAGCGAGGATCACGTGGAGGCCACCGAGGCCGCGCAGCACGCCGAGCCCCGTGAGCGCGGCGACGGCCGCGCCGACGGGGAGGACCCCGAGCCCGAGCAAGACCGCCAGAACGATACGCGTCACTACCCGGACCTTAACCCCACCCGCCCCGAGGGCGCGGGCGTGCCGACCTCCGGGTTATCAGCGCCGGCATGTTGCCAGAGACCCGCGCCACCTACTTCTCCGTCGACATCGAGTGCTCGGGGCCCGTCCCCGCGATCTACGACATGGTGTCCCTCGGGGCCGTGGTCGTGGCCCCGGACGCCGCCGGCGCGCTCACCCTCGGGGAGACCTTCTACGTCGAGATCAAGCCGGAGGGCCCCAGGGTCGACCCCGGCGCGATGAAGGTGAACGGCCTCGACATCGAGGCGCTCCGTCGCGACGGCAAGCCCCGCCGCGAGGCGCTCGTCACGCTCGCCGCGTGGGTCAAGGCCCACACGAAGCCCGGCACGAAACCCGTGTTCGTGGGCCACAACGCCCCGTTCGACTGGAGCTTCGTGGCCTGGGGCTACGCCGCCGAGGAGCTGCCGAACCCGTTCGGCTACAAGGCCCTCGACACCAAGGCGCTCGCAACCGGCAAGCTCGGCGTGCACTGGTTCGACTCGAGCAAGGAGGTGCTGGAAGAGCGCCTGGGCCTCGAGAAGGAAGACCTCGGTCTGAAACATCGCGCCGACTACGACGCCCTGTACCAGGCGAAGCTCCTCATCAAGCTCCTGGAGTCCTGAACATGTGCGGATTCATCGGTCTCATCGGCGTCGAGAAGGCCGCCGGCGCCCTCTCCATCGGGCTCCAGGCGATCCAGCACCGCGGGCAGGACGCCACCGGCATCGGCACCGTGGAGAGCGGGCGGGTCCACCTCTACAAGGAGCTCGGCAGCGTGGCGGGCGTCTTCACCCCGCCCGTGTTGGCAGGGCTCGCGGGCAAGGCCGGCATCGGCCACGTGCGCTACCCCACCGTCGGCGGCGGCAGCCGCGAGGACGCCCAGCCCTTCCACACCCGCCGCCCCGGCGTGGTGATGGCGCACAACGGCAATGTCACCAACCTGCCCGAGCTCGAAGCCTGGCTGGTGAGCCGCGGCATCCGTGTGCAGTCGCAATGTGACGTCGAGCCCATCCTCCTCGTGTTCGCGGAGGCCCTGGGCGAGCGCCGCCCGAGCGGCCACGACGCCGAGGACGTGCGGCATGCCGTGCGCCAGGTCTTCCGGCGCGTGCGCGGCGCCTACTCCTGCGTGGCCCTCCTCGAGGTCGACGGGGTGGACACCCTCGTCGCCTTCCGCGATCCCCACGGCATCCGCCCCGGCAGCTACGGCTACAACGCCGAGGGCGCCTGGGCCGCCGCGAGCGAGACCGTCGCGTTCGACGCGCTAGGCTTCACCCGCGTGGACGACCTGCCGCCGGGCGAGGTCATGCTGTTCCGCCCCGGCCACAAGCCCGTGCGCCTCGCGGTCGACGCCGCCGATCCCCGCCCGTGCGTGTTCGAACGCATCTACTTCGCCCGCCCCGACTCGCAGATGGAGGAGGGCCGCATCTACCAGACGCGCTGGGCCCTCGGCGAGCGGCTCGGCCACGAATGGAAGGCGCGCGGCCTCGAAGCGGACGTGGTCGTGCCGGTGCCCGACACCTCCCGGCCCGCCGCCCAGGCGATGGCCGAAGTGCTCGGCCTCCCCTACCGCGAGGGGTTCATCAAGAACCGCTACAGCGGCCGCACGTTCATCATGCCGGACGCGACGACGCGGCAGGCTGCCCTCCGGCTGAAGCTCAACCCGATCCCCGAGATCTTCGAGGGCAAGCGCGTCATCCTCGTGGACGACTCGGTCGTGCGCGGGACCACGGTGCGGCGGCTCGCGGATCTCGTCCGCGCGCTCAAGCCGACGCAGGTGCACCTCGCCGTGTACTCGCCGCCGGTGCGCAACCCGTGCTTCTACGGCATCGACATGCCCACGCGCGACGATCTCGTGGCGGCGCGCCTCGGCCCCGCCGAATGGGCCCCCGCCTTCGGGGTCGACTCCGTCACGTTCCTCTCGCCCGAAGGCCTCCGCGAGATCATGGGGCGGCCGTTGTGTATGGCGTGTTTCGACGGGGACTACGTCGTGCCGGTGAGCGACGGCGAGCAGGCCGAGATCATCGCGGACCGGCGGAAGGTCGCGGGCTGAGGGCCTGACCGGGCCATTGGCGTCCGGAGGGCGCTGCCATCGCGCTTCCAGGCGGCCCCCTGCCGCCTCCAGCCGCGCTATGGATCGCCGCCCGAGGAGCCGTCGGTGGCCCGCGACCCAGCCTCCGATCCCCACTTCCTGCACGCCGCGCGGTCGCTCGAGGCGCTCGTCAGCCCGCCCGTGGATCATCCGCGGGCGCTGTGTTGGCTTCCGGGGCAGGACGCGCTGCTCGTCGCTGCGCGGGATGGCACGATCCACCACGTCGAGCCGTCCTATGGCACGCGCGCCCTCTTCACCGCCGCGCCCGACCCCGCGCACCTCGCCATCGAGCGGGAACGCCTCGCGGTCCTGACGCGCGAGGGGCTGCTCCAGGTGTGGGCGCTCGCGGAGGGCCAGCTGCTCTGGGAGCGGCCCACGGAGCTGATCGCGGGGCTGCACCTGCAGTGGTGGCGCGGCGGCATCGCGGTCGTGGGAGACGACGGGCGGGACCGCCGCGTGCTCGTGTACGATGACTTGGGCGAGCGCCGTGCCCGCGCACGGGTGCCCGCACGCACGGCGCTCGGCGCGGACCCCGAGGCCAACCTGCTCCTGGCGCGCAGCACGGAGGCCGGGCTGACGCTCCGCCCCTTCGGGCAGGCGCTCCCTACCGAGCCCGCCACGGTCCACCAGCTGCGCTTCACCGGCAAGAACGCGGTGATCGGCGTCGTGACCGGCGGCGTGACCGTCTGGCACGGCGAGGGCGAGCCCCCTGTGAACATCAAGCTGTTTGAGGTGGTGAACGCCGCGCTCTCGCCGGACGAGTCGCTGGTGGCGATGGGCACGCGCATGGGCGGCGTGGCGATCGGCTCGGCGCGCCTCGGCGGCCAACGCGTGAACCCGACCCGCGTGGACGGCCACGACGGGCCGGTCCTCGCGCTCGCGTTCAGCCGGCGGGGGCGGTGGTTGGCCTCCGCCGCCGGCCGGTGCTGGGTGTGGTCCTATTGAGGCGCCCCGCGCCCTCGAGTTCGTGGCGATCTACGATCGATAGACGCCCTGCGACGAACCGCTACTTGGCCAGGAAGGTCGGCGCCGCCACGGGGGGCGCGTCGCCCATCGACGCGAGCACGGCTCCGCCGATCATCCAGCCCAGCGCGAGCACCAGGAAGGTGTTGAGGAGGGGCGAGGTACCAAGCTTTTCTTCGTGCTTCACGACGAGAGAGCGAGCCATCTTGAATCCTGGGGCAACGTCAGCGGGGAGAGCAGCGGGGTGTGCCCGCGGCCATGGTGAAGCAAGGGGCGTGCCATCGGCTGGGGTTCGGGTTCGTCGGGCGACGAGGGCCCCGTTCACGTGACCAGCCCATGAGGGTCCTCCACGTCCTCAACGACCTGTCCTCCGGGGGCGCGGAGCGCCTCGTGCTGGAGCTCTGTCGCCGCCGTGCGCCCGACATCGAGGTGGCTGTCGCCACCGTCGGGGGGCTGGGTCCGCTCGAGGATGCCTTTCGTGGCGCGGGGATCTCCCTCCTCGTCGGGGATCGGCCGCGGCGGCACCTCGGCCTGCGCGCGATCGCGCGGCTGGCGCGGGCGATGGACGACATCGACGTCGTGCACACCCACCTGTTCGCGGGCGACACCTGGGGGCGCCTGGCCGTGATGGTGGCGCGGGCGCGGTCCGCGCGGGGCGACGGGCGGCGGCCGATCGTCGTGACGACCGAGCACAACGTAAACCGCGACGAGACGTGGCAGCGCGGGGTCAAGCGCGTGCTGGCCCCCGTGAGCGACGCCATCGTGTGCGTGAGCGAGGCGGCCGCCGCCTACACGCGCGACGTCGAGGGCATCCCCGGGGTGCGCGTCCTGCCGAACGGCATCGATCGGACGCGGTTCGGGGCCCACCGCGGCTCTGGTACGGGCGGGACGCGGGTGCTCGCGATCGGCCGGCGCGTGCCGCAGAAGGGCTTCGACGTGCTCGTGGCCGCCCTTCCGGACGGCATGCACCTCGACATCGTCGGCGAGGGCCCGTGGCGCGTGGACCATCCCCGGGTGCGCTACCTCGGGCGCCGCGAGGACGTGCCCGCGCTGCTCGCCGACGCCGACATCCTCGTCGTGCCGAGCCGCTGGGAGGGCTTCGGGTTGGCGGCCGCGGAGGGTCTGGCGGCGGGCGTGGCGGTCGTCGCCTCCGACGTCGATGGGCTCCGCGAGGTGGTGGGTGACGCGGGGCTGCTCGTCCCGCCGGGGGACGTGACCGCGCTGCACAACGCGCTCGTTCGACTGGGAGCAGATCCCACGCTCCGGCGGGCGCTCGGAGAGCAGGGGCGTGCGCGCGTCGCGGCCCGTTTCGACATTCGGGACACGGTCGACCGCTATGAACGCTTGTACCGAGAACTAGCGCTCAGGTGTTCCACTGGTAGGACGATACCGTGACGAACAGCACACACTAGCCGAACCGAAATCGGAGAAGATGGGCCCGATGGAGATCAACCTGGACCGCGATCGTGTCGCCGAGCTGCATTTGCGGCTGATCGACGAGCAGGACCGCGGGCGCAGGGCCAGCATGCACCTGGAGCTGGCCTCGCTCGCCCTGCGCGACGGCAACCTCGAGCAAGCGACCCGCCACTTCCGCGAAGCGCTCCTCCTCGACGACAAGCTCGACCGCGCGCGCATCGGCCTCCGCGAGCTCGGCGAACGCTCGACCGTGCACGTCTCCGCCGGCCGCCGCGGGCTCATGCGGAGCCTGGTGGATCGGTTCAAGCGGAAGGCGGCGGGGTAGTTCTTCGCGGGTAGGCACCGACCTGTTCGGCACGGGGGGGGCACGGGGGGACGCCGCAGGCGGGGACGCCGCAGGCGGGGACGCCGCACACCGGGACGCCGCACACCCGGACGCCGCACACCCGGACGCCGCACACCTGGACGCCGCACACCCGGACGCCGCACACCCGGACGCCGCACACCCGGACGCCGCACGCCCGGACGCCGCACGCCCGGGACGCCGCAGGCCGGGACGCCGCAGGCCAGGACGCCGCACACCGGGACGCCGCACACCGGGACGCCGCACACCGGGACGCCGCACACCGGGACGCCGCACGCCGGGGCGCCGCACGGCCGGGCGACCGAACGGCCGGGACGCGCACCGTGGGCTTGCGGCGCCATCTTAGCGATGCTAAGATGGCGTGGTGAACGATCCCCTGACCCCTCGCCGCAGCTCCAAGCCCCGGTACCACCACGGCAATCTCCACAAGGCGGCGCTGCGACGGGGCCTGGAGATCGTCGCGCTGCACGGGCCCGATGCGCTCACCCTTCGTGGCCTCGCGCGCGAGCTCGGCGTGACCGCGACCGCGCTGGTCTACCACTTCGGGTCACGGGCGGGACTGCGCTCCGCGGTCGCGGCGGCGGTGCTCGCGGACGTCGAGAAGGCCGCCTTCACCGATGCAAAAGGTGTGGCGCGCGCAGCCCCCGAGGTGGTCGGCGAAGCCTGGATCGCCTACGCCGAGAAGAACCCCTTCCTGTACCGGCTGGCGTCCGGAGAGGGGTGGCGTGACCAACCCCGGGTGCCCACCGGGCTCGACGCGGGGGGGCTGGCGGTGCCCTCTCCCCGCCGGGTCCTCCAGACGGCGTTCGTGCGTCGCACGCGACGTCTCGGCCTCCCCGAGGGAGACGCGGCGCGCGCCGATCTGTTCTCGTTCACCATCCATGGCCTGGCGCTGGCCCGGATGGACGGCGCAGGGCGGGACGCCGTGGCCCACGCGTTGGGGCAGTTGGCACGCGCGCCGACGGGCTGACGGGACGGACGGGCTGCGCGGCCTTCGCTACCCTTGACGACCAGCGTGGGCGGGCCCTGCCCGCGTTCGGCAACCTGGCGGCCGGCGGGTCGGAGACGCGGTGGGACGCGGTGGGACGCGGCGGGGACGCGGCGGGGACGCGGCGGGGACGCGGCGGGGACGCGGCGGGGACGCGTGGGCACGCGGTGGGCACGCGGCGGGGACGCGGCGGGGACGCGGCGGGGACGCGGCGGGGACGCGGTGGCGACGCGGTGGGGACACGGCGGGGACACGGCGGGGACGCGGCGGGACGCGGCGGGGACGCGGCGGGGACGCGGTGGGACCGCGGCGGGGACGCGGCCGCGGTGCGGTCGAAGGCCCGGTCGCGAACGCGGTCGAAGGGCCGGTTTGCCACACCACGCCCCGCGGCAGGGGTCCACAGGGCGGCCGGCTGGGCCGGCCGGTTCGGCGCCGCGTTCGCCAGCGGCGAACGGACGCGCCAACGGAGGGCGCAGCCCGACCCCGGAGGACCCCGACGGCGGCCCTGCCGCCGGGCCGCCCAGCGCTGGCGAGACCCACCACGGCCGTGCCGCCGGGCCGCCCAGCGCCCTCAACAAAGGTGCGAAGCCGCTACGATCCAGCCACGGTGGGCTAAATCGAGACCGCCTTCTCCTTCTGGACCTTGACCGCGTAGCCCTTCTTCTCCCAGTCCGCCTGGACGGACTCGACCCACTTGTCGGCGTCCGCCGCGGTCTTGACCGGCTCGGGGGTGGTCAGGACGGCCCACGGGGACTCGACGGCCGTGCACTTGCCGAGCTTGGCCTTGGTGCCGCGCAGGGCGGGCTGGACCGCGGCCACGATGGCCCAGCGCTTGCCGGCCTCGGCCACGGCGGCGTAGTGGAGGATGGCGGACTTCTTGCCGTCACACTCGCCGGCCTCGACCGCGACGGCGCCGTAGAGGAAGCCGCCGCCGGCCTGCACGCGGTCCGGGTAGAGCGTGGGGAGGAGCCGCGCCGCCGCGGCGTCCGCGCCGGAGTTGGCGAGCTGGTTGGCGACGCCGCGCGCCTTGTCGGGCGCGACCTGCTTGGCGACGGAGACCAGGGCGTCCTCGAGCTTCTGCTGGTCTTCCGGGGTGGTCTGGCCGCCGAGCTCGGGGGCCACGGCCTCGCCCATCTTCATGAGCATGGGCTCGAACGGCCCGCCGTCCTTCGCGGCCTTGACCGCGCCGGTGGTGAGGGCGCCGAGCGCCTCGACCCGGCGCTCCTTGACGTAGATATCGAGGAGGGCGTTGAACTTCTCGTCGAACATCTTGGAGGGCGGCGCCGAGACCTGCTTCTCGACGAACGCGGACAGGCCGGGATCGGCGCAGGCCTTGAACGCGTCGTCCCACTGCTGGAACTCGATGTCGCGGAGGCCGAAGTAGGCGCCCTGGAGGAAGCTCACGACCTTGGGCCGGGAGACGCAGGACTCGCCCACGCGCTGGGCAATCTCGTCCCGCGCGTCGTACGACGTGATCTTGGAGAGGGCGCCCCACGCGGGGTTCCAGACCTCGCTGTCGACCGCGGCGAGGAACAGCCCGACCACGGCGTCGGAGTCGGTCGCGCGCTCGAGGTAGCGGTTGAAGTTGGCCTCGGCGACCTTGCGGTCACACGTCGCGAGGTCGGAGAACGCGCCCGGGGTCGCGTCGCTCGTGAGGGTGCCGATCTTGGCGAGTTGTGCGTCGCAGGATGCGGCGTACGCGGCGGAGGCGGCGAAGGCGACGAGCAGGGACATGCGGGGTCCTCGGATACAGGGGTGGCGGCCTAACCGGCCTTTGGACGAGGGGCACGCGGGGAACGTCCCCGTGGAGAGGAACGCGCCACGGTCGGGGTTCACGCCTGCCGTGGCACAACGAGACAGGTCGCCGCCGCGCGCAGGGTGCCCGGCACCGCCGTGGAGCGGGGGTCGGCGGCGTGGATAAGCACGAGGTAATTCGACGCAAGGAGTAGCGGAACTGGCGATGCCAGTGGCCTCCCGGGGCCGCGTCTTCCGGCGGGAGCGCGGGCGATTCGCCGGGATGTTCGGTCGCACGAACCCGCCTTTTCAGGGGTCGACGCCGATCCGTCCGGCCGCCCCGCGCAAGCGTTGCACGAGAACGGTGGAGGCGCGAACGGGAGGCGACCCGTGGCCGATCCTCGGCCTTGACATCCACGCCCAACAGGAAAGAATCGGGTCACACCGCCCACGTCCAGACGTGGTCTT
Source organism: Myxococcota bacterium (assembly GCA_040386535.1). GTDB lineage: Bacteria > Myxococcota_A > UBA796 > UBA796 > SXON01 > CAJBVW01. The sequence continues at coordinate 39,528 of JAZKFH010000065.1, forward strand.
CCCTCGGAGCAATCTCATGCGCATCGCGTTGTTCGCCCTCGCCCTCGCCCTCCCCACCGCCGCCTTCGCCGGTGACGCCCCCGCGGCGGCTCCCGCGGCGACCCCCGCCGCCCCCGCCGACCCCGCGGCCGCTCCGGCGGCGCCCGCGACCCCCGCGGCCCCCGCCGCCGACGCTGCCGCGGCCCCCGCCGCTCCCGCAGCCGATGCCGCCGCCGCTCCCGCCGAGCCCGCCGCGGCCCCGGCCGTCGAGGAGAAGAAGGGCAAGAAGAAGCTCAAGAAGTCGGACAACAACCGCATGGAAGCCGAAGAGACCCGCGAGTAGCGCGCTCCTTCTCGTCGCCGAACGGCGCTCCTCCGGGGGCGCCGTTCTTCGTTGCGGGGTACGCCCCGCCCTCCGATGGTCCTGCTCGTCCTCCTCAGCCACGCCGACGCGTTCTCGCCGGCGGTCCACCGTGCGCTCGCCGCCCGCGCCGTCGCGCTCGAGTCCGCCGCCGCCCCGTCGCGCGCCCTCCCCCTCCTCGCCGAGCCCCTCACCGCGGAGATCGCCGCCGCCTTCGTCCGCGGCGCCGGCAACGAGGACTGGAACCTGCCCCGCAAGTGGTTGCTCTGGCACCACTACTACAACCCGTCGTTCACGGTGCGCTCGTTGTGGCGGCGCCCCTCGGACCAGCGCGTGGCGCAGCTCGACGTGCTCATCCAGGGCGCGCTCGCCGAGGATCGGCCCGGCCGCGCCTGGCTCCTCGCGGGGCTGCTCGCCCACCACGTGCAGGACATGGCGTCGCCGCCCCACGTGGTGCCCGTGGCGCACGGCCTCTTCGACCCGTTCGAGTCGCAGGCCACCGCCGACCTCGTCCCCTCATTGACCGGCGCCGCCGTCCCCGACCTCGCCCTTCCCGCGACCCACCACGCGCTCGCCCTGGACACGCTGGCGGCGCTGGACGCGCCCCTGCTCTGCGATGGCGGGCCTGTCGCGCTCGCCACCGTCTGGGCGCCCCGCCCGGGCCGCTACGGGCGCGCGGTGATCCCTTTCGGCCGGGACTGCGCCGCGGGCGCGGACACGTTCCTCCACGCCCGCCTCGAGGCGGCGCTTGCCTACACCCGCGCCGTGATTCGCTACGTCGCCCGGATGAATTGAACCGCGATCACGACGCACGGCACGTCCGCGACCACGGCCCCATCGAGCTCCGCGAGTTCCCACGCCGCGACGGGAACGCCGCCGACCACGCCGTCGGCGAGGGCGAGCACCCACCGCCCGGCCACCGGGCCCGGCCCGCTGACCGTGACCTGCGCGCGGCACGTGGCGCGATCGGTCATGACGTTGAAGTCGGACACCGGCCCGCCGGGGAGCGTGCAGCCCCACGCGTCCTCTCCGGCGAAGGCGAACGGCTCGTTCGGGAGCGTGACGAGCACGTCGCGCCCGTCGTGACCGGTCAGGCGGAAGCCGGCGCCGCGGAGGAGCAGGATCACGCGGTCGACACCCGGAAAGCGGGAGAAGGGCCCGTCCGCGGCGACCTCCGCGATCGAGAGGCGCACCCCGAAGCCGGCGGCGCCCTCCCCCTCGCGTACGAGCTCGTGGGTCACGCCGCCGCCGTTCTTCCACGGCATGGTGACACGATCGGCCGCGCGCACGACGCGCACGACGCGGCCGGTCGCGCCCGCCCGCGCCATCCGAACGCTCAGTTCGCCTTCGGCTTCTGCGCGGCGGTGATCGCCACGTACTCGCGCTCGGCCATCTTGAGGTGGTCGAGCACGATCGCGACGTTCTTCTTCGTCGTCTCGTCCGGGCGCTCGGTGTCGAGCGTCTGCATGGAGCGCACGAGCTCGTGGAGCACCTCGCAGTGCTCGGAGAGGGCGGCGCGGTCGCGGGTCTCGCGGGGCTTGCCGGCGTAGTTCTGGCGGTAGGTCTCGAAGCGCTTGTTCGCATCGTCGCCCAGCGCGGCGCCGATGGCCGTGCCGCGGGCCTCGGCCCGCGCCTTCTTGATGCGCGCGAGCTCGTTGCGGTGGTGGGTGATGCGCTCGGTCACCTTCGTCAGGTTCGCGGTGTGCACCTCGGTGTCGACGCCCTGCTCGCGCACCCGCACCATCGAGACGCGGATGGCCTCGAGGGCGTCGATGACGCGCTGGAGCAGGCCGGGGCGGCGCGACTGGAGCGACTGGCCCTGGAAATGCAGGCGGTAGTGGCCGAACTGGATGTTCGCGGCCGTGGCGAGCACGCGCGCCTGCTCCGACGGGGCCAGGGCGTAGCGGGCGTCCGCGATGGCGGTGCGCTCGGCGGCGTAGAGGCGCTGGTTGACCTCCATCTGCTCGCGCCGCGTCGCGAGGCGGCTGTTGTCGATCTTCGGCATCGCCGCGATCCACGCGGCCTCCTCGAGCGCCATCTCGGTCATCAGCCCGAGGTCTCGCGTGGGGCGGTTCTGGCCCGCGAACAGGCGCATGTAGCGGGCGCGGTTGATCTCGGACCACTCGGCGAGGCGCCACCCCGCGACGGCCTTCGGCCCGCCGGCCTGCACCGCGGCGATCTCGGCGCGCTCGGTCTTGTAGAGGGTGAGCCGCTCGTCGACCGTGGCCTTCTCGGCGTCGGCGACGCCGGCAGCCACGAGGCGCTCGGTGTCCCCGATGATCGTGTCGAGCAGGGCGAGATCGCGGGTGGCGCGGGAGCGGCCGACGAAGGCCTTGCGGTAGCGGTCGTGAACGGCTTCGACAGACATGAGGAACCTCGGAAACCACACGACTAACCGGCCCGCGGCGCCGCGCGCGCCCCGAGACGCCACGGCCGTGCCGCTGCTACAGTTGCTGACATGCGCCTGCTCGCCGCCTCCGCCCTGCTCCCGTTCGTGCTCGGGGTCGCCGCCGGCTGCCGTGTCGACCCCCCGGCCTCGGACGACAAGCCCGTGACCGACACCGCGGACGGCCTGGACGCCGATGCGGACGGCTTCTCGAGCGAGGAGGGCGACTGTGACGACGCCGACGCGAACGTGCGCCCGGGCGCCACGGAGCTGTGCAACGGCGTGGACGACGACTGCGACGACACGGTCGACGAGGAGGTGACCGCCACGTTCTACGCCGACACCGACCGGGACGGCTTCGGCGACCCCGCGGGCGCCGCCCAGGTGTGTGAGGCCCCCGCCGGCTACGTGTCCAGCGGCACCGACTGCGACGACACGGACGCGGACGCGTACCCGTCGAACGTCGAGACGTGTGACGGCGTCGACAACGACTGCGACGGCGTCGTGGACGACGGCGTGGCGACGGTGTTCTACGCCGACGCCGATCGCGACGGCCACGGCGATCCGGACACGGCGGTCCCGGGCTGCGAGCCCCCCGCCGGCGCCGTGCCGCTCGGCGACGACTGCGACGACACCAACGCCGCGGCCTTTCCGGGCAACCCCGAGGTGTGCGACGAGCACGACAACGACTGCAACGGCGTGGTCGACGAGGGCGTGACCACCACGTGGTTCGGCGATGTCGACGCCGACGGCTTCGGGGACGCCGCGCTGGTCGAGGAGGCCTGCGATGCCCCCGCCGGGTACGCCGCCACGGACGACGACTGCGACGACGCCGCGGCCGACGTGTTCCCCGGCGCCACCGAGGTCTGTAACGGTGACGACGACGACTGCGACGGCACCGTGGACGAGGCCGACGCCACCGGCACCCTCTCCTGGTACGCCGACGCGGACGCCGACGGCTGGGGCGCGGGGAGCGCGGTGCGCGCCTGTGAGGCCCCAGGCGGCTACGTCATCGACGGGACCGACTGCGACGACGGGCGCGCGGCCACCCACCCGACGGCGACCGAGTCCTGCAACGGCTACGACGACGACTGCGACGGAACGGTGGACGAGGCGGACGCCGCCGACGCGCCCACCTGGCACCTCGACTACGACGGCGACGGCTGGGGCGGCGCCCGCTTCACCTCCGTCGGCTGCGCGGCGCCCACGGGCTACGTCGCGAGCGCCTCGGACTGTGACGACGCCGACGCGGCCAGCTCCCCTGGTGGCACCGAGGTGTGCGACGAGGCGGACAACGACTGCGACGGCGCCGTGGACGACGGCCTCACGGTCCCCACCTGGTACGCGGACGACGACGGCGACGGCTGGGGCGACGCCGACGCGACCGTGACCGAGTGCGCCGCGCCGTCGGGGTTCGTGGCGGACGACGGCGACTGCGACGACGACGACGCGAGCACCAGCCCGAGCGAGGCCGAGGTGTGCGACGGGTACGACGAGGACTGCTCGGGCCTCGCCGACGACGGCGGCGTGTGTCCCTGCGACGTGGACTGGTACGACGACCACGCCTACCAGTTCTGCGATACGGCGACGACCTGGGCCGCGGCGTCGGCCACGTGCGCGGCGTACGGCTACCACCTCGTCACGGTGGACACGAGCGCCGAAGACGCGTGGCTCGTCTCCGTCGCGACCACGACGTACGCCAGCGTGCCCGAGGCCTACTGGTGGACCGGCTTCAACGACCTGGCCTCCGAGGGCTCCTGGGTGTGGGAGGACGGCTCCCCCGTGACCTGGACCCAGTGGAACAGCCTCGAGCCGAACAACGCCAACAACGAGGACTGCGGCCAGCTCATCTGGGGGACGCACTGGAACGACTGGCCGTGCGATCTCGCCTCGACGTTCATCTGCGAAGCCGACTGATCCACGGCGCGGGCCCCGGAGCTACGCCAAGATCATCCGCGTATACGCGCCCACGAAGAACGTGAGGATGATGATGCCCATGAACGCGTGCGCGGTGTTCAGGTAGCGGAACCGCAGGTTGGACTCGCCGAAGTCCCACCCGGTGTTGAAGCCGCCGAGCGACTGCAGCGACACGTAGAACATCCCGATCCAGGGGATGTCGCGGATCGGCACGTCGTCGCCGTTGTAGGACATGACGGTGTCCGCGCAGAACACCTTGTAGGCGACCATGAAGGCGAGGCACACGATCAGCGCGGTGACGGCGAGGTTGCCGAGGCGCACGCCCCAGCCGAACGCGAGCTCGAACAGGAGGAAGCGCACGGGCCACGCGAGCGTGTCGAGGACGCCGCCGTAGCGGGCGCCGAAGCTGGTCTCGTGGTGCTTGATCCACCAGTAGGCCCAGTCCTCGTCGCCCGTCATGGCGCGGTCGCCGAAGCTCTGCTTGAGTGACACGAACTCGTCCATCGCGCGGGCGTGGCACGCCTTGCGGATCTCGGCGTCCTCGGGCGGGGTGCCGCGGTAGTCGCGCAGGATGCGCAGGTCGGTCGCAAGGGGGCCCGTGCCGAACGCGCACCCCTCGTAGTAGAGGCGGTGTCCCGAACCGTCGCCTTCCACCTGCGCACGGTCGACCTGGAAGGTGCCGATCTCGCTGCCGTAGAAGGAGAGCGTCGCGTCCCCGGTGAAGCGGGCGTCCGTCAACGTGACGCGGCCGGGCACGTTCGCGTCGTCCAGCACGAGGGTCTCGTGGAAGGTGGCCTCGTTGAGCGCCACCTCCTGCGCGTAGATCGTGGTGAAGTCCGCCGAGGAGTGCCACGTGGTGCGCTCGAAGTGCGTCTCGCCGCCGAACTGGGTGTTGTAGAACTCGGCCGTGGTCGCCGGGCCGGTGTCGCCGGGCGCGCGGGGCAGCCCGAACGCGACGCGCTCGAAGATGACGAAGCCGCCGAACACGGAGTTCGCGAACGACAGGTTCCCCTGCACGCGGGCGATGAGGTCGTCGACGTGCTCGACGCCGTAGGAGGAGCCCGTGGCGAGCGGCTCCTCGGCGTCCTCGTCGCCCTGGTAGTCGCGGTAGAGCGACAACAGCGGCGAGGGATCGCCGAGGTAGCGGGCGCGCGTCACGTCATCGAGGGAGAAGCGGACCTTGCCGTCGAACCGCGCGTCGACGAAGCGGGCGTCGCCCACGAGATCGGCGCCGATCAGATCCATCCCGCCGAGGAAGACCTCCTTCATGTCGAGGCTGTCGGCGAAGACGGACCGGGAGAGGTTGAGCCGCCCGCCCACGCTGGTGGAGGAGAAGGACACCGGGCCGTCGAAGCGGCCGTCCTCGAACGTCGCGGCGCGGCGCCACTCGCACCCGTCGAAGTGGACCGGCCCCTCGAAGCGCACCGAGTTGAAGTAGACCTCGCGCTCGGCGTAGAGCCCGGTGAAGGTCGTCGCCTTGCGGAAGCGCGCGGACCCGAAGTATGCCATCTTCTCGATGCGGGCGCGCTTGAAGTTGGCGCCCTCGCCGAACACCGTGAAGCGGAAGTCGGCCGGGGCGGAGAAGCGGGCGCCGCGGAAGTCGGCCACGCCCTCGAACACGGTGAGCGGAAACGCGGCCTTGCGCCCGCTGATCGTGATGTCCTGGAAGTTGGCCTTGCCGAGGAACACGGTCTCGCGGGTGGTCAGCTCCTCGAAGCGGCTCCCCGGAAACGCCTTGCTCTGGTTGACCTTGCCTTCCCAGGTCTTGCCGACGTCAAAATCGCCGAGGACGAACCCGCTCACGACGAGCTGCCCCACGTCGAGATCGGGGAGGCGCACCCGCCCGATCACGCACTGGCTGAACTGCATCCGGTGCGGGAGCGTGGCGGGGTCGACGCCGGTGAGATCCAGCTCGTCGATGTAGCAGTAGCGGAGCTTCTTGGTGTCGTCCCCCGCGGCCACGGCGCGCAGGCGCGGGAGCACGTCCGCGTTCGCGACGCGCTCGAGGTGCCGCGGCTCGCCCTTCTTCGTGACGTAGATGACCTGGTCCGTGGCGCCGTTCTTCACGGCCTCGGCCATCGTGCGCACGCGCGTCACGAGCTCGCTCACCAGGGCGTCGCGGTTGGGGTGGTGCGAGGCGATGCGCAGCACCAGGACGGTGTAGAGCACGTCGTTCTGGGCGGCCGCACGGTAGCGGGCCTCGGCGCCCGCGGTGTCCCCGAGGTGCTCCAGCACGAGCGCCTCGCGCAGGTTTGCCGAGTAACGTAGGTAGACGGCGAGCTCTTCGGCGTCGACGGCCTTCTCGTAGAGAGCGCGGGCGAGCGCCACGTTCCCGCCGTCACGATGCACGTCCGCCGCGCGGATGAGCGCGCGGGGGTCGGTGACGGACGCGGCGTCCTCGATGGACTGGATGCGCACCGGGCGGTCGCCCGAGTGCACGGGCTCGGGCGCGACGGAGCCCTCGGCGCCGCCTGGAGCGGCCCCTGCCGCCGCGGCCCCTTCTGGAGTGCCGCCGCCGACCTCCCCGCCGGCCTTGTCCTCGGGGCCCGCGGCACGCGCGAGCCCCAGCGCGGTGACGACGAGCATCACCACGAGGAGCAGGCGGCGGTAGAGCGAGGGCACCATGATCAGCGGACGGCCGCGCTCCGGGAGACGACCCAGCCCTGATCCGCGCTCATGTCCGTGGAGTCGGCGCTCGACGCCCACCACATGAGGTTCTCGGCGCCGGTGCCCGCGCACTCGCTCGAGGAGAAGGTGCCGTTGCCGTCCGTGTCGCTCGCGCATTCGGGCGTGTCGCCGAGGGGATCGGACTCGCTGCCGTCCTTCTCGGTGGTGTGGAACAGGCCGAGAAAATGCCCGCCCTCGTGCGCCATGATGCGCGCCACCTCGGCGGGATCGCTCTCGAACGACGCGGTCGTCACGACGACGCCCGACTTGCTCGTGCCGCCCACGGCCGCGGTGCCCGGGGGCCCGCCCGCGAGGCCGAGGATGGTGGCGCCCTCGTCGTCCGTGATCTCCTGGACGAAGAAGAACGTGATCGACCGATCGCCCGCGGCATCGACCGTGCGGAAGAGCGTGCCGAGCTCCTCGTCCCCGTCGACGACCGTGTACTTGTCAACGTCGCCGTCGAAGTCCGTGTACGTGACGGTGCCGACGGACAGGCCACCGCCGGCCCACATCGCCGTGACCTGGTCCATCACGCCGGCCATCGTGGTCTCGCCCTCGGCAGCGTTCAGACCGGCGGCGATGCCGTCTACCCCGACGAACACGAGGTGGATGTTGACCGTGGGGTCCGCCTCGACCGGCTGGGTGCGGTACACGGCGCTGCAGGTGACGCTCACGGCCTCCTCGGCGTCGAAGTACAGACGCAGGCCGTACGCGCCGGCGGTCAGGTCGAGGTCGGGCGAGACGGGGAGCAGGATCGGCAGGATGTCGCTGTGGATCCCGACGCGCATGGCGGTCGCGGTGGGCTCCTCCATGTCGAACACCACGCTCGCGTCGGGCGCGGTGATCGACTCGGCCGTGGAGAGCGTGTCGTAGCCGTAGGGGCCGCAGTGCACGAGCGCGGAGACCGCGCCGTCGGCCGGCTCGAAGGGCACGTCGACACCGCCGCCGGTGTCGGTGGTGAAGGTGCCGAGCTCTTCACGCTCGAGGCCCTCTTCCTGGTCGACCTTGTCGCCGTCGCAGGCAGCGAGGACGCAGAAGGCCAGGAAGGTCGAGGAAAGCGGGAACAGACGGGTGGACATGCGGCCCTACTTCCCGCTCAAGGCGGTGGACAACGTGGTGCGCACGGTCGCGTCGGCCTCGATGGCGAGGCGGCCGCGGAGAGCGGCGGTTGCGCCCGGGGTGCCGACCCGGCCGAGCGCGCGGGCGGCGGCCACGCGGAGCTGCGTGTCGGGCGCGGCGAGCGCGCGGGACAGCTCGGAGAGGGCGCCATCGCCCCAGCCCGCGGCGAGGGCGTAGACGGCCTTGCGCCGGAGGAGCGCGTCCGTCCCGTCGGTGCTGGCGAGGCTGGCGAGCAGCGCGCGGTGCGTGTCCGTGGGGAAGAAGCCGAGCGCGTACACGGCCCCCGCCCGCTTCGTGGGGGAGAGCGTGCCGTCCTGCGCGAGCACGTAGAGCTCGGCGCCCGCGCCGGCGCCCAGGCCGCGCCAGTCGGCGGCGTTCGCCGGCTCCTCGTAGGCGGACAACAGATCGATCACCTTGGCGCGCAGCGCCTCGTCCGCACGCGCGGCCGGGGAAAGCGCGGCCACGAGCAACATCACCACGAGAGTACGCATCCGAGCTCCACCGAAGAGGCCGGCCTATCGACGCCGCGCGCACGGGGCAATCACCCGGCCGATCACGCGGGTGATCACGCCGGCCGAAGGTCACTCCGTCGGGCGGACCGGCGTGAAGGTGATGGGGAGCGTGATCGAGCCGTCGTCGCTGTCCACCTCGAGCTCGGTCGTGACCTCGGTGTCGATCTCGCCGGAGACGTAGCCGCACACGCCTACGGTGAACGTGTAGGCGGCGCCGGGCCCGAGATCGCCGAGGGCGACGGGGAACTCCTGGGTGCCGAACCCGGCGAGGCACAGCCGGTCGGGGTCGTACTCGGGCAGCTCGATGACGATCGTGCTCTTGCCCTCGTTGGTGAGGGTCACCACCTCGGTCGCGTAGCCCTCGTCGGGCACCTCGCCGTTGAAGTCGACCTCGCCGAACGCGAGCGTGTCGGGGGAGAACACGAGGCCGGCCGGGGGGGTGCAGCCGGTGGCGAGGACGCTGGCGAGGAGGAGGGCGAGGCGCATCGGGGCTCCGGCGAGGTGAGAGGAGAGGAGAGGGTCACGGGAAGCGGGCCAGCTCGACGGGGTCGTGCGCGCAGAACACGCGGGCCTCGCCGGTGCGGGCGAGGGCGAGCAAACGTGCCTGGTTCGCGATGCGCGCGGTGTCGTCCATCGCGATGAGCCGCTCGAAGGTGCGGAACAGGCGCGGCACCTCGGTGCCCTCGACCGTGGCGCGGTGAAAGTAGGCGTCTCCGGCGTGCAGTTGCCACCCGTCGGCGGTCTGGACGGCGACCCCGGCGTGGCCGCGCGTGTGGCCGAAGAGCGGCACCAGGAGCAACTCAGGGGGGAGCCCGCGCAGGGTGTCGACCGCCTCGAACCCGAACCACCGGGTGCCGCGCGTCCGGTACATCTCGAAGTCGGGCCAGTGCGCCCACTGGATCGGCCGGTAGCGCTGCTGCTCCTTGAACGTGGACGACAACATCGCCGCCTCGTGCTCCTGCAGCATCACGTGCACCTTGGCGTGCGGAAAGTCGGCCATCCCCCCGGCATGATCGAGGTCGAGGTGCGTGAGCACGATGTGGCGTACGTCGGCCGCGCCAAAGCCGAGCCGCTCGACCTGACGGAGCGCGGTCTGCGCGGGATCGAGGCGCGGGCGGGAGCTCGCGAGAAAACCCCGGCCGAGGCGGGCTACCGGATCGTGCACGTCCGCGGTGCCGAGCCCCGTGTCGACCAGCACGAGGCCCGCCTCGGTCTCGACGAGCAGGACGTGGCACACCATCCCCGCGTGCCCCGGCCCCACGACGAGACGCGGCGCGAAGGTGCAGAGCGTGGCGCAGTCGAGGTGGTGGACGCGCAATCGGGACTCCGTACGCTCAGAGGGTGCCTTCGTAAGGAGGGGCGCGGGCGCAGTCAAAGGGGTGTTCCCGGCGCGAGGGGCCCAGAAGGCGGCGCGGGCGCACGGGGAGCCGACGATCCGCCACCGTCCGACCGCCCGCGCCGGTCGGACGGCGCGCAGCCGGCCGACGGAGGCCGACCGGCCGACCCTGCCGGGGCCCGACCCCGCGTCCTCGCGGGGGCGCGCCCGTCGTCTGCGCGCCCTACGCCGCCTTCAACGCCGCCGCCGCCTTCCCGCGCACCCACCGATCGTAGGCGATCATGCCGACCGTGCTGGCGAGCCCGATCGCCACGAAGGTCCACCACACCTGGCCGGGCTGGTACGTGCTGTAGAGGAACATGCGTAACGACGCGGCGGTGGCGGCCTGGCCGTTGGGGAGCGTCGGCATCGCGGTGAGCGCGAAGTCGAGCACCTCGCCGCGCGGGAGGTGCTCGGCGAGGCGGGTCATCAGCGCCGGCCCGTCGAGCCCAGAGAACGTCGCGAGCGCCTGCGCGGTCGTCGTGGCGTCCACGGAGCGGGTGAGCTCGACCAACGCCTCCTCGGAGACGCCGCCGCTGCGCGCCTTCTCGAGCCACGCCGTGGCGGCCGCGGGCGCGCCGTGTTCGGCGAGCGCCTCGCGGGCGAGGTTGATTTTGTCGCCGCGCTCCTCGTAGGACGCCCCCGCCACGAGGCTGCCGAGCACCCATCCGATGCCGTCGGGCATGTTCGCGTACCCGAGGTAGAGCGCCCGCTTGCCCGGGGGCGCGAGCGATGCGAGGTACTCCATCTTCTTGGGCGAGGACAACATCTCGCCGATGGTGAACGCCACGATGCCCGCGAGCACCACGTACACGTTGGCCGTGTACACGAACGCGATGAGCGAGAGGCTGGCGATGCCCATGCCGAGGATCGTGCTCGTGAGCGTGCTGACGCGCGACGAGAGCCACGCGAACAGGAACATCGTGCCCATGATCATGATCGCGTTGAGGTTGATCAGCCGCTCCTGCGGGATGTTGACGCCCCGCGCGCCCTCGGCGATCCACGTCTCGTTGCCGACCAGCTGGCCGAGCGACGCGAGCAGCCCGGAGCTGTCGGTCCAGTCGTCGACGTAGTTGGGGAGCATGTCGAAGAGCTGGTGGAACCCGAACCAGAAGCCCGCGCTGATGAAGATGAACCCGAGGAGCACGGGGCTGGTGAACAGCTCGACGACGCTCTCGCGCACCAGCACGAACGGCCCGCGGGTGTCCTTCTCGCCGCCGCGCTCGTCGGTCGGGTCGGTGTAGAAGAACAGCGGGATGAGGTTGGAGAGCACGATCAGCGAGCACGTGGCGAACACGCCGTGCCAGCCCCACCCCATCGTGTCGCGCGTGAACGCGGGGATGAACGCCGCGAACGCCGCACCTACGTTCACCGACTGGTAGAAGAGGCCCCAGCCCATCGACGCGCTGCCCTTCGAGTTCGCGATCGAGTGGGCGAGCGTGCCCTGGATGCCGGGCTTGAAGATGCCCGTGCCCGCCGCGAGCATCTGCGTGCCGAGGAGCATGCTCCAGAAGCCCGTCGCCATCGCCATCAGCGCGTACCCGGTGGCCTTGAGCACGACCGACACCGCGATGGTGCGCTTGTACCCGAACCGGTCGGCGAACCCGCCCGCGAACGTCGGCAGCCAGCTCTGCATGGCCGCCCAACACGCGAGCATCGTGCCCTTCTCGGTGTGGGAGAGGCCCGGGCCGCCCTCGCTCGGCGCGAGCACCACGAACACGGGCACGACGAGGCGCACGCCGTAGTAGGCCATGCGCTCCATGAGCTCCATGAAGATGCAGAGCCAGAACACGTAGTCGAACGCGCGGAGCTGGGCGCCGAGGCCTTTGTCGGGGGTAGACATCGGGGGAGGCTACCTCGTTGGGGGCGGGTCTGGGGGACGAGGGGCGCCCGGTGCCGCGCGGACGCGACACCGTCGGCCCCCTCCGGTCTCGCGGCGAGGCCGCTCGGTCCCGCCGCGGCGTCGGGGACCGGTCGCCCGAGGCGGGCGCCCGACCTCCGGGCGCCTGGCGCGGGGGCTTGGCGCGGGGGTTCCGGGGTGGGGCTTGGCGCGGGGGCGGACCGGAGTCGGTCGATCTCGCGACTGCGGGCCGTGAGCGAACGCCATCGCTACACCTGGCCCTACACCTGGCGCTGCCCCGCCGACGCCAGGGAGGCGGCGATGGCGGCGTCCTCCAACGCCAAGCGCAACCGGGCCGCGCGCACGAGCGGCTCCGGCGCCGGCCGATCCGCGACGATGCGGCGGACGGCACGCGTCGTGATGCCGAGCGTATTGGCGAGGCCTACGAGGTCGACCTCGCTGGCGCGGGCGAGGTGGACGGCGGCGGCGCGAGCGTCGGCATCCAACGGCGTACGCCCGTCCAGCACGGGCCCGCAGCCCGCGGCCGCAGCCACGGCCGCGCCGATCCGCGCGGCGCCGGCCTCTCGCACGCGCTCCGCCGACGCGGGAACGAGTGGAGTCGCGGGCAAGCCGACGTGGGGGTACGCCACCCGGAGGCGGTAACGGGGGAGCACTTCCGCGAGTTGGAGCGTGAGGCCGGGGACGATCCGGGCCCCGACGAGCTCGGGAAAACACGAGCCCGTGGTGAGCGCGGGGTGCTCCGCGAGGCCGTGGTGCGCGGGCTGGGTGAGGAAGTAACGAACGAGGGTCTCGAGGTGGGCGCGATCCCGGATGGGCGAGCGGTGCGCGACGTTCACGTCGACGTCGACGGTGGCCCGCAAGCCGAGGATCAGCGCCCGGCACAAGTGCCCGAGCCGCGCCTCGTCGCAGTACACCGCGAGGTGCAGGTGGTCGTCGACGAGGGCGAACAACACGACCACGTCCGCGGCGGCGCGACCCACCGCGTGGAGGACCCGGCGACGCATCGCCTCGCCCGGGGCCAACGGCAGGCGGCCGACCGAGGTGAACGTGAGGTGCACGAGCTTCATGGCGCGCGAACGCTGCACACCGATCGGGCGCATGCCAAGAGCTGACGACGAATTCGGTGCACGAGGCGGAGGATCCTGTGCAAGGGGCGGGAGGACCGCAGTCGGCCGTTGACCGGGCATCTCGCGACTGCGGTCCGCGTGGGAGGACCGGAGTCGTTCGATGCCCAGGCATCTCGCGACTGCGGTCCGCGTGGGAGGACCGCAGTCGTTCGATGCCCGGCATCTCGCGACTGCGGTCCGCGGCGGACATCGCGGCGGACATCGCGGCGGACATCGCGGCGGAGGAGCGGCGGAGGAGCGGCGGAGGAGCGGCGGAGGAGCGGCGGAGGAGCGG
>JAZKFH010000065.1:53205-76124 GCA_040386535.1 Myxococcota bacterium
CGGAGGAGCGGCGGAGGAGCGGCGGAGGAGCGGCGGAGGAGCGGCGGAGGAGCGGCGGAGGAGCGGAGGCGGAGGCGCGGCCCAGAGCGGAGCGGAGCGCGGAGGCGTGGTGCGGAGCGGAGGATGCGCCCCCGTGCGAGCGTCAGCGCAACGTCAGCGCCGGAGTCCCTTGGTCGCGACCCTACGCACCGATCGGCTCAAATCCGTCGCGAGCGCGCAGCACCCGGCAAGCGGCAGGGGCGCGCAAGGCGGCCGGGCGCCGCGCCCGGACGGTTCCGGCCGCGTGCCGCCGCGGCGCGCGGACGAACCGAGCGAAGCGAAGCCTGGAGCCGACCCGACGGCGCCGTCCGCGGCGCCGGGCCGCCCCTCTCCGAGGGCCCGATCGTCGTCAATCGATCGCGCTCGCCTCGCAACACGCGCGGTAGAACACTTCCGGCCGCGCGCGCAGGCAGTCCTCGACGCTGGCGCGGCGCTCGGTGCGGCGGTGCTGCCAGAGCTCCAGGACGAGGCGGCGCGTGACGACGGCCAGCGTCGGGACGCGCGGAAGCTTGAGGCAGGCCGACCACGCCCAGCCCGTCGGCACCTGGTAGGGGCGCCCCACGTACACGCCGCGAGGCGCGTCGACCGGGCTCGAGGGCGTGAACCGCTCGGGGTACGGCAGGAGCGGCACGCCGTCCCGGAAGAGGCCCGGCGGCGAGGCGTCGATGACGCGGGCGGCGCGCACGAGGGCGCGGTCCTCCTCCTCCTCGCTCCACCAGTCGATGGGTCGCCGCCCGTCGGCCGTCATGGGCAGGAACGCCAACGCGCCGACGATGGGGACGGTCGCCGGGCGGTCGTCCCCCGTGATGCGTTCGGTGAGCACGGCGTAGTCGGGGACGAGATCCTCGACGATGTCGGAGAACACGTGGTCGGGCACGGGCACCTCCGCGATCCGCGGCGGGCGCACGTCGTGGTGGGGCGCGTGGTCGATCTTGAGCACCGCGGCGAGGCGGAGCAGCTCGGGGTCGGCCCACGGCGCATCGCCCTGGAGGACCGCGAGGACACTGGCGTGGAACGCGCGCTCGGCGATGTCGTAGGCGGCGGCGTCGAGCTCGGCGCCCCCGAAGCGCTGGTAGTTCAGGTAGACGCCGGGCTCGAAGAGCGCCTCGTCCCCGCTGGTGGGATCGCCCTCGGCGAGCACTTCGACGATGACTTCTCGTTCGGGGGGGCGTCGCATCAGCATTCTTGTTGGTCGGAGGTGGTGTCCATCGGCTCCGTATACAGCGCGGCGGCGGTGCGGTGCGCGTCCCGCACGCGCTCCACGAGCGAAGCCGGCGACTCCACCCGGACCTGCGCCCCGAAGCCGAGGAGCCACTCGCACAGCTCGGGACCGACGTTGACCCACATGCGGAGGCGCACGCCGCCGTCGGGCAGCGGCTCGATGTGTTGCGTCGGGTGCCACTGCCGCTCGCGTACGAACAGGGCGACGCCGGGGGTGAAGCGGGCGACGACGTTGTCGGGGGGGCCGCTGGTGATGCCGAAGCTGTCGGCGACGAGGGCGTGCGCGTCGTAACCGACGGGATATTCGAACTTCTCCCGACGCAGCCGCGCGAAGCGCTCGAAGCGCTCGACGGCGAAGCTCTTGATCTTGTCCTCCAACGTGTCGCGCGCGAACAGGTACAGCCCCTGGCGGTACGTGGCGAGCGTGAGCGGCTCCAGACGGTAGATCTTGCCGAATCCACCTCGGACGGGACGGTATTCAGCATCCGCCGGGTTCGAGTAGAGGAGCGCGCTGACGATCTCGTCGAGCTTGTCGGGATCGGCCCGGTAGTCCTTCGCGTGCTCCGGGACGGCCATGAACTTGCGGTCGAGATCGCGGGTCAGATCGGAGGTGGAGCGCGCGATGGCGGGCTGGAGCCGCTCGATCGCGCCCTCGAGGTCGGCCGCGAACGACGTGCCGTCGAGGAAGGTGAACAACGTGCGCCCGAAGTGCAGCGAGAGCACCTCGGCGAGGGTGAGCTGCACGCCGGAGCGCGCGTACGAGGGCTCGAGGGAGAGCACGCGATCGGCGCCCACGCCCTCGTCGCGCAAGGGCAGGCCCAGGTCCTTCAGATCGGAGAGGTACCGGCGGAGCGTGCGCGCATCGAGCGCGAACCGCTCCATCAAGTGCTGCGCGGACACGCCGCCGCGGCGCTGGATGATCTCGAAGATGCGCACGAACTTCTGGGACTTGTTGAGACTTTCGTCCGTCATCGGCGGGGCTCTCTGGAGGTCGCGGTGGGTGCGTGCGGGGGGCGAACTAAGGGGGCGGACAAATTCTGGCACAGGCGGGAGACAAGATGTGTGTGTCCGGTAGACACCGGACAGGTGTTCAGCTAACCTCATGTTCAGGTCGACACACCCTCTCGCGGTACAGGAGTCCCCCATGAACGCCACGCTCTTCTTCGATTCGCTGCTCACGGTGCTGCTCTCGCTCGCCCTGATCGGCGCGGGCGGGCTCACGCTCTGGCTCCTCCCCTGGACCGACGCAGATCGTGCCGGCACGGTGCGCGGCCTGTCCTCGGTGGTGCGCAACGCGGCGCAGGTTCCCCTCCGGGCCAGCGCCCGGGCCAGCTTCGGGGAGGTCGCCGGCCGCCCCCGTAGTCCCTTTCGGGTCGCCTCCTCCCGCTGATCGGGAGGCCGCTGATCGGGAGGTCGCTGATCGGGAGGCCGCTGATCGGGAGGCCGCTGATCGGGAGGCAACGCCGCGGGCAGCCCGCCGCGGCGCGCTCGCCTCCGGTCGGGCGCTATGGGTTCGGCGTCTCGTCGCCCGGAGCCTGCTCCTTGGCGGCCCCCGCGGCCTTTCGCGCCGCGTCCAGCCCCTTGGCGAGCGCCGCGATCTCCCCGAGCGGGAGCGGCACGTCGATCAGGCCCTTGAGCAGGGCATCCTCGAAGTCCAGCGCCACGTAGAGCGGCCGCGGGAGCACGCGAGCCGGCGCTCCGTCCTCGCCGGGGAGGATGCGGGTGGTGATGACGAGGGGCCAGGCGGCGGCGAGCTCGGCCACCGCGCCGCTCACCCAGGGCTCACGCCCGGCGGCGAGGGCGGCGCCGGGACCGTTGCCGATCATGGCGTTGAGAGTGGCGGGATCGGTCGAAAGATCGAGCCGGTTGTCGCTCGCGGCGGCGAGGATGTCGATGCTGCCGGCGGTGATGGTGAGGTGGGTCGCGTCCACGCGCACCACCGCCATGTCGGCCAGCTTCGCGATGCGGCGGGTGCGCCGTGCCACCTTGCGGGCGGGCATGCGCCCGGCGAAGGGGATGACCGCGGCCACACGGGGCATCGGCTCCATCGCGAGCAGGGCCACGGTCGTGCCGCCGGTCACCGGGAACAGGTTCTGGAGGCGGCGGGCCTGGCGGAGCTCCTTTCCCTTCAGGAAGCTGGAGAAGTCGATGCTGTCGAGCCCGAAGCCGATCACCACCGTCGCCTGGGGCGGCTCGGGCGTGGTGACGACGGGGGGCACCGCCCCTTCGAGCAGGATGGCGCCGGAGGTCTCGAGGCCGGGCACGGTGGCGACGAAGGTGGCGGGCTGGCCCTCCGCGAAGGACAGGTGCGCGGCGATGTCGATGGCGCCGATCTCGGCCTCGTCCACGTGCATGGTCACCACACAGCCGGGCGTCTCGGGGATCGCCGCGAGCATCGCCGGGCGCAGGCTTCGAGCTGGCCGCTCGACCGTGGGGCCATGGGTGACGCGGGCCCACCCGTCGGTGACCCGCACGCCCATCTCGTCGCCGTCGGCCTCGCGGATGCCCCAGCCCCGCGGCCCCTCGAACACCACGCCCTTGGTCGCGGGATCGAGCTCCGTGAACCGCCGGGCGAGCTCCGGCGCGGCGAGCGTGGTGTCGAAGCCGAGCTCGAGCGTCTCGGTGTCCTGCCACCAGGAGATGGCGAGCCGCGCGTCGGGCGCGAGCGTCGCGCGCATGCCTTCCAGGAAGGGCAGCAGATCGTCCGGGGTGGGGCCGCCTTCCGCACCCGCTCCCCCCGCGTCCGCGAGCGCGCCGCCGAGCAGGCCCGCGGCTTGTTGAACGCGCGTCAGCGCCTCGCTCGCGGAGGAGCACACCACGGCGAGCTCGGGGGCGCCGGCCAGCTCACGGTCCAGGTCGGCGCGCAGGCCCGCGTGGGCGAGCCCGGAGTGGGCCAGGGCCGCGGCGAGGACAAACATCGAGGCTCCGAACGAGCGTGGGGACTATCCGGGCGCGGGGGCATCCACCCCGTCTCCCGGCCCGTCTGTCGATCCGTCTGTCGGCGCACGGGTTAATCGCCGCCCCTCTCTCCCTCGAGCCTCGGAGCCACCATGAGCCGCTACACCCCCCACGAGATCGAGCCGCGCTGGCAGGCCCGGTGGCGCGCGGAGCACACGTTCCGCACGGACGAGGATCCGAAGAAGCCGAAGTTCTACGGGCTCGTCATGTTCCCCTACCCCTCCGGGGATGGCCTGCACGTCGGCCACGCAGAGAGCTACTCGGCGGTCGACATCGTGGTCCGCTACCGCAAGGCGCTGGGCTACCGGGTGCTCCACCCGATGGGATGGGACGCGTTCGGGCTCCCGGCCGAGCGCAAGGCCGTTCGCGACGGCGGGCAACCGGCCGAGATCACCGCCAAGAACATCGCGAACTTCCGCGGGCAGATCGACCGTCTCGGGTTCTCGTACGACTGGGATCGCGAGGTCAACACCTCCACGCCCGACTACTACAAGCACACCCAGGCGATCTTCCTCAAGCTCCACGAGATGGGCCTGGCCTACCTCGCCGAGGTGCCGGTCAACTGGTGCCCCGCGCTCGGCACGGTGCTCGCCAACGAGGAAGTGCAGGACGGCAAGTACGTCGAGACGGGGGATCCGGTCGAGCGCCGCATGATGAAGCAGTGGATGCTGCGCATCACGGCGTACGCCGAGCGGCTCCTCACCGACCTGGACGGGCTGGACTGGCCCGCCGGCATCCTCGAGATGCAGCGCAACTGGATCGGCCGCTCCGAGGGCGCCGAGGTGCGCTTCGGCACCGACGCGGGCGAGCTCCTCGTGTTCACCACCCGCCCCGACACGCTCTACGGCGCCACGTTCTGCGTGCTCGCCCCCGAGCACCCGCTGGTGGCCCAGCTCTCGACCAACCCCGAGGTGGCGCCCTACGTGGCGGCTGCCAAGAACCGCTCCGACCTGGACCGCGCGGTCGCGGCCGAGAAGGAGAAGACGGGTGTGTTCACCGGTGCGTACGCCACCAATCCGGTGACCGGCGCCAAGGTGCCCATCTGGGTGGCGGACTACGTGCTCTCCACCTACGGCACCGGCGCGATCATGGCGGTGCCCGGCCATGACGAGCGCGACTACGCCTTCGCCCAGAAGTACGACCTGCCCATCGTGCGCGTGGTCGCCCCCGCCCAGGGTGACGCGGGCGAGCTCCCCTCCTCCGGCGAGGGCGTGGCCGTGAACTCCGGCCCGCTCGACGGCCTCCCCACCGCGGAGGCGAAGGCGCGGATCCTCGACATCATCGAGGCCGAGGGGCTCGGCACCCGCCGCGTTCGTTACAAGCTGCGCGACTGGCTGTTCTCCCGCCAGCGCTACTGGGGCGAGCCGTTCCCCATCGTGCACCTCGAAGACGGCACGATCTGCCCGGTCACCGACCTGCCCGTGCTGCTCCCGGCGCTCGAAGAGTTCCGCCCGACGCCCGACGGCAAGCCGCCGCTCGGCCGCGCCACCGACTGGGTGAAGACGACGTACAACGGTCAACCGGCCACGCGCGAGCTCAACACGATGCCGCAATGGGCGGGGTCGTGCTGGTACTGGCTCCGCTACATGGACGCGACGAACCCCGACCAGCCCTTCTCCCCCGAGAAGGAGAAGCTCTGGGGCCCCGTGGATCTCTACATGGGCGGCGTCGAGCACGCCGTGCTGCACCTGCTCTACGCGCGGTTCTGGCACAAGGTGCTCTACGACTGCGGCTGGGTGCACACCAAGGAGCCGTTCCAGAAGTTGTTCAACCAGGGGATGGTCCTGGCGTTCTCCTACCAGGACGCCGCGGGCAAGTATTATCACCCCGGTGAGGTCGAGGAGCGCGAGGGCACCTGGTACGTCAAGGGCACCGACACCGTCGCGAAGACCCAGATCGAGAAGATGTCGAAGTCCCGCTACAACGTCGTCAACCCGGACGAGGTCGTCGAGGGTTGGGGAGCGGATGCCCTGCGGCTGTACGAGATGTTCATGGGCCCGCTCGAGCAGGTCAAGCCCTGGCAGACCAGCGGCGTGCAGGGCGTGTACCGCTTCCTCGACCGCGTGTGGCGCCTGTTCGTGGACGAGGAGACCGACGCCATCCGCATCGGTGACACGGTCTCGGCCGACACGCGCCGTGCCCTGCACGTCGCCATCAAGGAGACCACCGAGGGCATCGAGGCGCTGCGGCTGAACACGCCCATCGCCAAGATGATGGAGCTGGTCAACACCGCCAAGGGCCAGGCGCTCCCGCGCGCCGAGGCCGAGGCCTTCCTGTTGATCCTGCACCCCTTCGCCCCGCACATCGCCGAGGAGCTGTGGGCCCGCCTGGGCCACACCACCTCGATCTACGGGCACCCCTGGCCCGCGTGGGACGCGGCGGCGCTCGTCGTCGACAGCGTTCCCATCGCCGTCCAGGTGCTCGGGAAGCTGCGTGGGACGTTCCAGGCCTCGCCGAGCGCGACCAACGCCGAGCTGCTCGAGGGCGCCCGCGCGGTGGAGAACGTCGCGAAGCACCTCGACGGGAAGACGATCGTGAAGGAGATCGTGGTGCCTGGGAAGCTGGTCAACTTCGTGGTGCGGTAGCCGGTCGTGAACTGACGGCCGGCATGGTGTAGCCTCCCGCGCGGAGGAGCGGCATGCCGGCGTCGACCCCGCGGAACAGCAGAGGAAAATCGAGCGAGGCGACCCTCGGCGCCGCGCTGGTGCACCTGCTCCCGCGGCTCGCCCGCTCGCGCCGGTGCCCGACGTGGCCGCCGGACCTGTTCGCGCTCGCCGCCCGCATCCTCGAGCGCACCGGGGCGCACGTCCACATCGTGAACCACTGGCCCCTCGACGCGGGCGGCCGCGAGGGGGATTGGCGCGCCGAGGTCGCGCTGAACGCGGACGACTGGCTCCGCCGCCTCGGCCCGGCCTCCCGGAACTGGACGCGCCTCCTCTTCGGCGCCGAGCGGGTGCGCGTCCCGCCGCCCATGCCCGTCCTGAGCTGGTGGGCGGAGCTGTGCGAGGCGTGGGACACGCCGCTCGCGATGTTGCGCGCCAACGAGCGCCCCAGGCTGCTCCAGGCGCTCATGGGGCTCCTGGCGGTGTCGGACGAGGTGTGCGCGGGGGTGGGCTTCGGCGCGCGGAACGCGCCCTTCCTCGACCTCGCCCTGCTGGTGCTTCAGCTGCAGCAGGACGCCCTCAGCGTCTGCCTGGAGGTGCACCCCTCCAAGGCGCGGGTCCTCCCCAAACAACACACGCCCCAGCGCGGCATGACGCTGCGCTCCCTGTCGGTGCACCTCGCGCTGGCCGACGACCACGATCTCGCCGCCGTCTGGCACCAGTTTCCGGGGGCGCGGGCCCGCTCAGAGATGCACCTGCTGCTCCTGCCCTGGCCGCTCAAGGTCGACGCGAGCCAGTTCGTCATCCACAAGCAGCCCAACGATCACCGGTGCGCCCTGCCGGCGCCCTACGGCTTCTTCCGCTTCTGCCCCACCATCGACCCCGCGATCGCCGCCCGGGAGGTCGACGAGGCGCTCGAGCGCGCCCTCCGCACCGTCGGACACATCGACGCCATCGTGCTCCCGGAGCTGGCGCTCACGACCACCGCGTTCGACGCGGTGC
This sequence comes from Myxococcota bacterium, assembly GCA_040386535.1. Classification (GTDB taxonomy): domain Bacteria; phylum Myxococcota_A; class UBA796; order UBA796; family SXON01; genus CAJBVW01. The sequence goes on from JAZKFH010000065.1 coordinate 61,029, forward strand.
AGGCGACCATCACCGCCCGCGATCCCGGCATGCTGCTGATCTCCGGGGTCTGGGGCCGCGCCGGAGCGGACCGCCGGCTGTCGAACCACGTCTTGGTCTCCGTGCCGACGGACGGCGTGGACGGCGGGGTGTTCCGGCAGCGGGTCACCCAGCGCAAGCACCACCGCTGGTGCCTGGACCGCAGCCAGCTCGAGCAGTACGGGCTCACCGACGCGCTCGATCCGGGCCGCCTCTGGTGGGAACACTCCGAGGCCGCGGCCCGCGAGCTGAACTTCATCACGGTCGACGACTGGCTCACCTTCTGCCCGCTCATCTGCGAGGACCTCGCGCGCCAGGATCCCGCCGCCGACGTGATCCGCGCGGTCGGCCCGAACCTCGTGATCGCGCTGCTGATGGACGGCCCGCAGCTCCCCAGCCGCTGGCCCGGTCGGTACGCCTCCATCCTCGCGGAGGACCCGGGCTCGTCCGTGCTCACGCTCACGAGCCTCGGCATGTCCGCGCGGAGCGTTCCGAAGGAGGGCTTCGTCCCCCGCAACCGCGTGATCGGGCTGTGGCGCGACGCCATCAACGGCGAGAAGCTGCTCGAGCTCCCCGAGGGGTCGGACGCGCTGGTGTTGTCCATCGCCCCCGAGCTGCGCGAGGAGTGGACCGCCGACGGCCGCCGCGACGGAGGCATCGCCAGCTTCCCGGTGTTCCGGGAGATGCGGCCCGTCCCCCGGTGACTACACTCGGACACGGGTTTGACGGCTACACTCCCTCCACATACAGATCAAAGCGATGCACCCGACCAACCTCTCGCCAAACGAGCTCTCCGCGTTGACCGCGCTCGGTCGGATGCCGGCGGTGCCGGCGATAAAGGCCGCACGCGTTCTCGACTACTTCTCCGGGCACGCCCGGGAGGTCGCGGCGGTCCTGATCGCTGACGCCTCCGCTGCGTCCGCCTCGGCCGACGCCCACGCGCTCGCCTCGGTGATCCGCGAGTGGGCCACGAAGAACCGCGAACGCGCGGCCGCACCCCGCAGCCGCACGGCGGTCGCAATCTGATGGCGACCGAAGAGCAGCTGAATCACCCGCTCCACGGGGTCTCGCTCGAGCGCCTCGTCACCACCCTGTTGGAGCGGCACGGTTGGAACGGGATGTACGCGCGCGTGCCAGCGCGGTGCTTCCAGATGAACCCGAGCGTGAAGTCGACCCTGACCTTCCTCCGCAAGACGCCGTGGGCGCTCCAGGCGCTCCAGGACTGGTACGTCGAGGAAGCGACCACCAAGCCCCTGCCACGCTGGTCCTAGGGTCTCGCAACTACCGCGGCGCCGCCTACGGACACAGCGGCCGCGCATGGCTCGGGATGCCGAGCCGCCGCCGCACCTCCAGATCCAGGAGCCACCGGCCGCGCGCGATGTCCACGGGCTCGCTCCCCGCGGGCAGCGCCACCGTCTCGTCGTAGGTCGTCGTCGCCCCGCTGCGTGTGCGCACCGACACCACGAACGACACCAGGCCGGCGCGCCCCGGCTCGCGCGCGCGGAAACGTGCCGTCCAGGCCCGATTCCCGGGGAGCTTCACGGGGGTGGAGAAGTCGTAGAGGCGGGCGACATCGGCGTCGGTCATGCGGGGCCCAGCGGGTTGGCGTGCCAGATACTCCGCGCGCGCCTCGCCTGCGTACCCATCTGCGCACCCCACTCCCCCGGCCCGCGATACGAGACCGCCTCGGACCAAGGTTGTCGTGAAGCGCGCTTCCCTCTCCCTCCGCTACGACGCCGCCGGCAGCGGGCTCCTCATCCTCGACCAGCAGGCCCTCCCCGACGTGGAGCGCTGGCTCTCGGCCGACGATCTCGACGCGATGATCGACCACATCCTCACGCTCCGCGTGCGCGGGGCGCCGCTCATCGGCGTCGCGGCCGCGTTCTGCCTCGCGCGCGTGGCGGCCACCGGCGCCGACGGTCCCGACCTCGTGTACGCGGCCCTCCGCCTGCGCGCCGCGCGTCCGACCGCGGTGAACCTCATGTGGGCGATGGACCGCATGGGCGGCGTCCTGCTGGCCCACCAGGACGAGGCCACGCTCGCCGAGCGCCTCGCGGCCGAGGCCGTCGCTATCTTCGACGAGGACGCCGCCTTGTGCGACGCGATGGCCTCCCACGGGGCCGCCCTCATCGCCGACGGCGAGGGCATCCTCACCCATTGCAACACCGGCGGGCTCGCGACGGCCGGCATCGGCACCGCGCTGGGCGTGATCCGGCGCGCGTGGGAGGGCGGGACGCGCCTCCACGTGTGGGTGGACGAGACGCGCCCGCTGCTCCAGGGCGCCCGCCTCACCACCTACGAGCTCGGCCGGCTCGGCATCCCCTACACGCTCATCACCGACAACATGGCCGCCGGCGTCATGCGCTCCGGGCGCATCCAGCGCGTCCTGGTCGGCGCCGACCGCATCGCCGCCAACGGCGACTTCGCCAACAAGGTCGGCACGTACGGCGTCGCCGTGCTCGCGGCGCACCACGGCATCCCGTTCCACGCGGTCGCGCCCTGGTCGACGGTCGACCTGCGCACCCCCGACGGCGCCGCCATCCCCATCGAGGAGCGCGGCGCCTCCGAGGTGCGCGGCGTGGTGAGCAACAGGGGCACGCACCGCTGGGCCCCGGACGACGCGCCGGTGTTCAACCCCGCCTTCGACGTGACCCCCAACACGTTGGTCACCTCGCTCGTGCTCGACACGGGCGTGGTCCCCACCGCCGACCTCGTCGCCGGACGCCTCGCGGCCCACGCCCCCGCCTCTCGCAGCTGACGCCCCCCCCTACTTCGCGGTCGCGCACTCGATGTAGGCCGCGAGCAGGATCAGGTCGTCGTCGAACACGCCGCCCCCGAGCGGCATCGTCTGCTCGTCCAACACCCGGGCCTGGACGCGCGCGAGCTGGGCGACCACCTGCGCCTCCGTATCGAACACCGCCGACTCGGGCGCGCCGCGACGGTCGGGCGCGCGCGCGGAGTGACACGAGTCACAATAACTGGTGAAGAAGTCCTCGCCCCAATTGTCCCACGTCACGGCGGCGGGGTCCGTGTCGGAGAGACACACCTCGGCGGTATCGGACGGGGGCGCGCCGGTGCAGGCCCACAACAGGAGGAGCACCCCTACTCCATCATCGCGAGGATGGGCGGGGAGTCTGGCAGCTCCTGGGCCGGATCGATATCCCCGAGGGCCAGCAGCGTGGCGCCGAGGTGACTCGCCTGCACCGCGGTGCCCGAGTCGGTGAATTCGCCCGTGTTCAGGTCCATCCGCCGGCCGATGCCGTAATCGTCGCCGCCCCCGATGGAGAGGCCCCCGCGCACACCGCTTCCCATCAGCATCGCCGACGTGAACGTGAAGTGGTCCTTGCCCCCCCACGTGTTCAGCCGCGGCCCGCGGCCCATCTCGGAGAGCACCACCACCGTCACCTCGTCGAGGAGCGAGCCCCCCGCGGTGCCGGGCTCGGCCTCGAGCTTCTCCATCAACTTGTTGAGGTGGGCGAACAGGCCCTCGAAGTGGTTGCTCTGAAAAGCGATGCCCGAGTGGGAGTCCCAACTCATCGACCACAGCCCGTCGTATTGCACCATCGCGCAGCGGGCCGCGCCCATGCCGAGCGTGTTCACCGCCACCTCCATCGTGGCCCAGATCTCCAGGCCATCGGTCGGGACGCCGCCGCCACCGCGGAAGTTGAGCGTATCGGAGAGTTCGGCGAGCCGGTCGACCTGGCCGACCGTGCGCTCGAACAGCTCGGCGTAGCGTTGGGGGCGCCCGGCGCCGGCGGTGGCGCCGTAGGCGGTGGCACGGTCGCGCAGATAGGCCCGCACGGCAGCCTCGGACGCGGCGCCCGGGAGCGGCACCGTCTGGTCCGAGCGGATGAGGTTGCCGGACGTGGTGAGCAGGTCCGGGAGCTGGCCGGTGTTGCCGACGCGCACCACCTCGCTCACGTGGTCGTACGAGTAGGAGCTGCCCGAGAGCACCACGTACGGGAGCAAGAGCTCGTTCGCCGAGTGGGCGGCCAACGTCGATCCCCAGTCGTCCTTGCCGTTGCCGCCGCTTCCCGTCAGGAGGAGGCGCAGGCACCGATCGTGCGTGATCGATTGGATCTCGAAGCCGTTGATGACACAGCTCTTGTGGCCCCAGTCCTCGAAGAAGCTCCGCACGTTGGGGCGGTCCGCGTGGTCGACGAACGGGATGCCGTTGGCGATGGCGGACGTGGCGTCCGACTCCGTGTCGACGTAGGGCTTGTCGAATTGGGGGGCGAACACGTAGCTCGGGTCCCATCCGCCCTTGCAGAGCACGAACAGGAACTTTCGCTCCACGCCCCCGTCCGCGCGGGCCGGGCGGGCGCCCAATGCCATCATGGCGGCGGAGAGGGAGAGGAAGGTGCGTCGGTTCAGCATCAGTAGCTCAGGAACTCGGGGTGCTGGAGCAGTGCGGCGAGTACGCCCTTCCACGCGCCCGTGGGCCCGCCGGTGGGCTCGAGCGCCGACCACAGCGTGGTGAGCGCAAGCAGATCGTCGGCCGTGGCCCGGCGCGCGAGCAGCCGCCAGTGGAGGGCCGCCAGCTCCGCTTGGAACTCGGCGCTGTCGGGGGTGGATTCCAACGTGACGGATTGGAGGAGCTGCCGCGGGCTCGTGCCAGCGACCAGGTCGTGCTGGACGGCCGTGTGCGCCGCCGCCTCGGCCGCGCGCGACGAGACCAGCGACCACGTGATGGTCGGGTCCTGCGCCATCCGTGTCACGTGCTCGCCGTCGACCCCGTTCGCCAGCATGCGGTATCCGAACGTGTCGTTGTGGAGCTGATCGAAGCCGAACGACATCCAGGTCCACCCGGTGAGGTCCTCGATGACTCCGCCGAGCAGGTCGGGCGAGAGCAGGCGCACCGTGATCTCCCGCGCGGCGACATCGACCGGCGCATCCGCCGTGACCGCCCCGGCGCGGTACTCTGGGCCGTCCGTCAAATCGCGCAGCAGCACCGGCATGCGCATGTCCGCCGCCACGAACGCGGCCTCGAGCGCCTCGATCCGCGGCTGATCTTCGAGCACCGTGTCCCGCCGCCACATCGCGGTCGCCATCGTGCGGGCGGCGCATTCGGGGAAGCGGCCGTCCTCCGCGATGTGGCGGCCGAGGTCTTCGAGCCCGACCACCGGCTCGCCGAACCACGCGGGGGCGGCGCCGAGCGTGTCGATGCCGAGCTGCTCGCGCTCGGCGTGGTACCGCACCATCTCGGTGGGGCTGTTCTGGCGGAACCACCAGAAGCCGAAGAGCGCGGACGCGGCCGGCTCGATCGTCGCGTGGCAGGCCACACAGTAAGGATCGTCCTTGATGCGTGTATCCGACTCCTCGGCCTCGAACCCCGCGGACGCGTCGGCGAAGCTCACCGGGCGCGCGTGGAAGTCCTCACACACCAACAAGCGGAACATCGCCGCGGCGCGCGTGCGGTTCTGGTTGAACGGATTGGTGGAATAGCGCCACCACAGCCCGTTCGAGACCAACACGCCGGCGGGCGGGCGCCCGTCGGTCCACTGGGAAACCTGCCATCCCGTGCCGCCCTCGGGGTACGCGACCGGCCACATGCCCGCGAGGAGCTCGTCCGACAGCATGTAGTCGGCGGTGACGATCTCGGTCCACGGGCGATCGTGCGTAGCAACGTACGCAAGCAGCCTCAGCGGCTCCTCCCCGATCGACCGTTCGAAGCGGAATTCGTCCTCCGACGTGAGCCCGAAGTCGTACCAATCCGCCGCGAATTGGTCGACGAGCGTGTGCCACTGCTCCGAGAACAGCGCCACGAGCCGGCCCTCCAGGCGCGGGTCCTGGAGGAACGTGTCGCGCAGCACGTCGACCTGGGTCGCGTCCGCCTCGACAGCGTCGAGCTCCGCGACGGTCGGCAGCACCCCGCGCAGGTCCAGGCTCATGCGACGGAGCAGCCGCGGCGCGTCGAGCGGCACGAAGGGCGACGCCACCTCGGTCACGACGGGGGGCTCGGCCACGTCGGGCGCGCACGCCAGCATCAGGAGCAGCGCGGTCACCATGTGCCCAGGTCCTCGATGGTGGCCTTGTAGACGCCGAGGTCGAGGCACGCCTCGCTTGTCTCCCCCAGCAGGTCGATCGTGTAGGTGCCACACCCGTCACACCGGTCGCCGTAGTCCAACGTGGACCACACCCCGCTGGGATCGCGCATCCGCACGCTCCCGCTCGGATATCCGCCACAAGTCGCGGCCCACGACACGTCCATGAATTGGACGTACATCTCGCCCACACCCACGGTGCCGGTGAGTGACACGTTGTCGTCGGCCGTGGCGGCCGCCCCTCGGAAGGTCAACGTGCCGCTCATGCCGAGGCCGAACGCGTCGTCCCGCTTGTCGTGCACCCAGGAGCCCGCGGCCTCGCCCATCCACACTGTCTGGCCGTTCGCCTCGCGCGACCAGCTGTAGGTCATCGCCCCCCCGCCCGCGAGGATGTACCCCTCGGGATCGCGGATCTCGAAGTCCCCGCCGAGCGAGTAGCCCTCCATCTCGCGGGAGGGGTCGGTCGAGCTGAAGCGCAGCAGCGTCGTGTTGCCGGCGTAATGGTAGCCCGACGCGGACGTACACCCGTCGATCGGCATGTCCTGGCCGATGAGGTGCTCGCCTGCGTTGGGGCAGGTCTCGTCCCGCCCTCCGAGCAGCTCCACGTACGCTTCCACCGGGATGCGCGGATCGGGAAAACCGAGCGCCATCCCGGCCTCGACGTGCGCGATCGTCTCCTCGACGGTCCAGTCGGGGTCGGCCACGAACGGGTCGAGCAGGTCGGCATCGGCGGTGTCGTAGGTGGCGGCGGCGGCGGGCCCATCCGCCGGCGTATCGGGCCCGCAGGCGGACAATCCCCCGCCCGCCAGCAGCGCGGCGCCGACCCCCAGGATGGTTCCGGACCTCCACATGCGCTGGCGTACCTCGAAGAGCTGGAGTGTAGCGCGGCCGGAACGGCGATGGCAACTCCAGAAGCCGGGCTCTTGGGGGGGGGCGCTTGTTCTTGGGGCGGGGGCGCGTGTTCTTGGGGCGGGGGCGCTGCCCCCGCAACGCCCCCGCCAGGGGGCCGCGGGCCCCCTGGACCCCGCGGTCGCGTGCTGGGCTGGCGTTAGCGCGCGCACCACATTCGGGCGACGACCTCGACAGCACGCCGCCCCCCCCTCACCACTCCGTGTACGTGACCGCAATCCCTGTGACCGTGCCCATGTCGGCGTCGGTCCAACTGTTGACCACGCTACCCGACGTGTCCAGTTGCCACACGGTGTTGGACGAGGTGACGAAGTAGGTGTTCGACACGTCGTCGTACCAGAGGTCGCCCTGGCCACCGCTGAACGTCGCGAACGTTCCCAGGTTTGCGCCCGTCCCGTCGTCGTATTCGTAGAGGTAGGCCGAGTCGGCGTCCGCCACGAAGAAGTTGCCGTTGTGCCCGCGGGTGATCGCGCGGCTCCGCGTGGCGAGGGCGGTGGAGACGAGCGAGGAGGTGGCCGTGGTCGACGAGATGTCGTAACGGACGATGGTGCCGGAGAAGTACCCGGCCACCCAAACCTCGTCACCCTCCACGTGCAGGCCCAGGACCGTCGTGGTGCCCGAGTACCGGAAGGAGCTGACGAGCGCGCCCGTGTCGACGTCGTAGCGGTAGGTCGAACCGCTGCCCGCGGTATCGCCCGTGACCAGGAGCTCCCCGTCACTGTAGCGGAGGTTGCCCGGGCCGTAGGAGCCGTACGGACCGGCCAGGAACTGGTCGACGTACGTGCCGTCGGTGCCGAACCGGACCACGCCCCGCACCGTTCCGCTGCTGGCCTGCTGTTGTGCCACGTAGAGATACCCGTCGTCGTCCAGCGCAATCCCCCGCGGGGTCCCGAGCCGCGAGTCCGTGAACAGGAGCTCCATCGTGTCCGCGCCCACGTCGACGCGCCAGACGCTGTTGGTCCCGTAGTCCGACACGTAGACCCACGGCCCCCCACCGCTGACCGTGACGCTGTCCGACGCGCTCGCGCCCGCGTCCCTGCCGTCGTCCGCGGTGACCGCGCACACCCACACCTCGCCCGCGCTCGTGGCCGAGTCGGGCACGGTGACACGGGTGTCGGTCGAGCTCGTGGCGCCGGTGTAGGCGACGCCGTCCGCCGTCCACTCGAACGTGTAGGTCACGCTGTCACCGTCCGCGTCCGTCGCGGCGGAGACGCTGCACAGGAGGTCGTCCTCGTCGCCCGGGGCGCTCGGCGTAATCGAAACGGCCGGCGCGCCGGGCGGCGTGTTCAGCACCGTCACGGACGCGGAGCTCTCCGCGGTGCCATCGGACGCGCCGTCATTAGGAGTCACCGTGACGGAGACCTCGTCGTCGCGCTCGAACCAAATCGCGCCGGAGAGCGTGCTCCCGGTGGCAGCGATCGCCGCCCCGTTCACCGTCCACGCGTACGTGTAGGAGAGCGAGTCGCCGTCGGCGTCTCCGGCGGTGACCGCCGCCGTCAGCGTGCTGTTGGTGTACACGGAGCCCGGGTTCAGGCTCACCGCGCTCACGACGGGCGCGGTGTTCCCAACTGTCACCCCTTCACTCATCACCGCCGCGCCCGCTTCGGTGCCGTCGTGGGGGGTCACCTCGAGGTACACGGTGTCACCCTTGTCGAAGGAGGCGCCGTCCAGCGTCGCGGCTCCGCTCACCCAGGTCCCGTCGACATACCAGGCGTACGTATAGGAGATGTCGTCGCCGTCGGCGTCGTTGCCGAGGATGGACGCGCTCAGCGTGTCGGCCGTGTACACCGTGCTCGGGGAGAGGCTCACGACCGTGACGACCGGCGGCGTGTTCACGGCGGTCGCGACGTCGCTCGTCACCGGCGCGCCCGCCTCGGCGTGGTCGTGGGGCGTCACCTCCACATACACGGTGTCCCCCTTGGCGAACCACGTGCCGTCGAGGGTCTCCGCGTCGCTCACCCAGACGCCATCCACGTACCAGTCGTAGGTGTAGGAAATCTCGTCGCCGTCGGTGTCATGGGCGCCGCTCACCGAAACCGAGAGGGTGTCGGCCTCGACCGGGCTCGTGGTCGAGAGCGTCGCCGCGTCGATGGAGGGCGCGGTGTTGAGCACCGTCGTCGTCTCGCTCGACAGGGGCGCCCCCTCGTCGACGCCGTCGGTGGGGGTCACCGTGCACGAGAGCGTGTCCCCCGACACGAAGCCGGACAGCGTCGGCGTCGCCGCGACGTAGGCGCCGTTGCGGTACCAGGCGTAGGTGTACCCCTCGGCGTCGTCGTCATCGTCTACCCAGCCCGAGGGCACGCACGCCACCTCGGTGCCGGCCCGTACCTCCGCCGGATCGAGCACGACGGACGTGATCGCGGGGAGGCTGTTCCCCACCGTCACGTCGAACGAGACAGGCTCCCCCTGCTCCTCTCCGTCATCGGGCATCACGGTGACCGTCCACGTCTCGCCCCGCGTGGTCGCATCCGCCGGGATCGTCTCCCCGGTGTAGCCCGCGCCCACGCCGTCCACCGACCACAGGTACGTGAACGCGACGCTGTCGCCGTCGGCGTCCCCGGCGGACGCGATGACCACGAGGTCGTCCACCGTCAGCGGCGCCTCGGGCGTCACCACCACCGTCGCCATCGGCGCGGTGTTCCGGATGGTGACCTCCGCCTCGGCGGGGGGCCCGTCAAGCGCCCCGTCGTTCGCGACGACCACCACGCGCCAGGCTTCTCCCTTCGCGGTGACATCGGCGGGCACGGTGTCACCGACCTGGTCGTCCACCAGCGCACCGTCCCTGAACCAGAGGTAGTTGTAGGTCACCGTGTCCCCGTCGGGGTCCCCGGCGTTGGAGAGCACGACCACCCGCAGGTCGTCTTCGGTGGTGGCCGAGCCCGGCGAAAGCTCGATGACGGGCGCGCCAGGCGCCTCGTTCGTGCCGGGCGCGCCGGTGTCGTCGACGGGCTTGTCGGAGGGGCCGTCGCAGGCGGCAAACGCGAGGAGGAGCAGGGCGGGGGTGCGCATGGCGGGCCCCGTACCACGGGCGGACGCGGATTTGCAGGGGGCGGAGCCGATGCTGTCCGTGTCCGCGCGCTACTCGCGCCAGGATCGAATCTCGAGTCCGTCGAAGTGCTTGAAGTCGTCGTGATTCGCGGTGACGACCACGAGCCCCTGGGTCCGTGCGATGGCGGCGATCTGGCCGTCGGGAAAGGACGGAGTGAGGCCGGCGGCGACAAGTCTTGCTCGCTCCCGTCCGTGCCACTCTGCCGCTGCGACATCGTATGGGAGAACGGGGAGCGAAGTCCGCACCACGCCGTGCAGGTAGTCATGAAGCACGTCTCTACGGCGCCCGCTTGGCAGGCGGCTGAGTCCGTAGACCGCCTCGTGCCAGGTGACGGAGGCGATGGCGCACTCGTCCCGGTGTGCGCTCAGAAGCTCCAGGAAGCGGGGGTCCGGCTTCGGGCGAATGGGCTCGGAGAGCGCGTTGGTATCGAGCAAGAAACGAATCATCCCCAGTCGACCTCCCGACCAGGGGAACGGTCGCGCGTGTCGTCGAGGGCGTGCCCGAGGTCAAGCTCCGCCAGCTCGTTGCGCGCCCGGAAGTCGACGAGCGCTCCGAGGAAGTCGGTCCGCCCGGCCGTCAGGCGGTCATACTCGGCAACGGAGATGAGCACAGCCACAGGCTTCCCCCTGCGGGTAAGTGAAACCCGCCCGCCTTGCTCAGCGTCGTGTACGAGCGAGGGAAGCTGGTCACGGGCTTCGGCGATCGAGTAGGCGCGCGGCATGACGGCTCCAGGATGTACATCATCATAGCCATCGGCTGGGGCTTCAGCAACCAGTGCTTCGAGGGTCTTCGACGCGCGCGCCATCTTGGCCGCCGTCCCCCTCGGCGTCTTCCATGAGGAGGCGCACGTCTTGGGGCACATCGCAAGGGCCTGGCGATCCCTGCCACGTGGTCGACCACCCGAGAGGGAAGGTCCCGACCCTTTGCGGCCGTGGTCGACCACGCGAGACGCGGGGTCCCGACCTTCCGGGGCACGTGGTCGACCCCCCGAGAGGCAGGGTCCCGACCCCTTGCGGCCATGGTCGACCCCCCGAGAGGCAGGGTCCCGACCCTTTGCGGCCGTGGTGGATCCCCCGAGAGGCGGGGGTCCCGACCCCTTGCGGCTGCGATCGACCCCCCGAGAGGCGGGGTCCCGACCCTTCACGGCCGTGCTCGCCCCCCCGAGAGGCAGGGTCCCGACCCTTTGCGGCCGTCGTCGACCACCCGAGAGGCAGGGCCCGGGCTTCTCTGGTGCGCCCGCTTCGCGCACCCGTGCGTGACCACACGGTCGCATTGGCGGCGTTCACCTTGGCGCGCGCCGAGTCATGGGGGTCCACTCGCTCGCAGCGAACCTCACTCTACGCGCCGCCTGCGTTGTTCCGGAACGGTTTGATACGCCGCTCCGTGTTGGCCACCTCGCCAAGGTTCGACGGGAGATGGCGTCCTGTCGCAACAACGAGCAGTCATCTGGCAGGACTCGATTTCGCGTGGAGCGTATACTGGGCGGAGGCCGAATTCCCCGAGCGTCGGCACGGGAGGATAGGGCGGGAGCGCCCAATACGGGCGTGGAGGGGGTGGAGATGACAGCCTGGATAGCGCGCGCCCTCGACGAGATGGAGGCTTGGCTGGCCTCTGACGCAGCCTTGCGCGCGGCCCTCTCATATCAAAACCACTACTTGGCGCGCTATCTACGCCTTAAGGCCGAGGGGGTAGATGAGCGCTCGCTCGCCCCCCCGCGAGGCAACGCTCGCGGGCGATTCTACGAGGGAATGGTCGTGGCCGGTCTCTCACGGGCCGTGCGCTCGGACGCGTCCGCGGGAGTGGAGTTTGCGTGCGCCGGCGGTTCCGCGAACCTCGGCGGGGGCGCCCTATCCCGTGACGAGAAGGGTGACGTGGTGCTCGCCTCGCCGTCATACCGGGGCGGTCCGAGTGTCCTCCGCGCCGAGTTCGACGCCCTCGCCTGGCATCCCGTGGAAGGGCCGGTTCTCATCGAGCTGACCGCGTCGTCGGGGAACCTTCCCGATCTCGTGTCCGACCTGTGGCGGAAGCAACTTGTAGCGATGCGCGCGTTCGCCCTCGCGGCGCCGCCGCGCGTCGTCCTGGTCAGCCCGCACGCGCTCTCCTCGGTGCAGGCCCGGGTCGCCCGCCTCGTCGTGCGCCCGCTTCCGTTTCCGGAGGCGCTTTGGAACATCGCCGTAGAGACGGCCGGGCGGAGGGAGCTTGCCGGAGCGCTGGCCGAGCGGGCGGGGCCGGTGCTCCGCGGCGCGCGCGACCCCGACTACCCCACCCTGGTCGAGGAGTTGGCCGGCGCGTTCGTGAAGGCGGTGGAGGGGGCCGACGTTTTGGGCTTCTGCGCGGCGCGTCGGGACGAGATAGCGATGGCGCGGCGTATCTACGTGGGCGCGCTCGGCTGTGCTTCGCAGGAGGAGGTCGCCACCCTCCTGTCGGAACTCTCGGGGGGCCGCGAAGCCGACACCCTACAGCGGGCGGCGCGCGGCAGCGCTACGGTACATTTGACTCTCCGCTTAGACGCCTATCATCAGCCGATCCGCCCCATTGTCCACGTCCTCACGCGCGCATCGGGGCCGCCGGGCGAACTGCGGGTCCACCCGGGGCGGCGCATCGAGCGAATCACGGACTTCCACAAGGCCGCCGCGTTCCGGAGTGAAGTAGCGCCACACGGAGGGCGGGTGCTGAGCGCGGTGTTCATCAGCGCGGCGGTGGCGGCTTGCACGGGCAGCAGGGTGTTCGAGCCGAGCATTCGTCGGGATACGACGTTGTGAGCGATAACGGCACGGGAATTGAACACTCGATAGGCCGCTAAGCCTGTCGGAACGCTCGTCGGGCGATGGGGCTCGTCCGCAAGTTCACGCTCCTCCCGTCTCTCCGCCCAAGTGCGACGACGGTGGGGAAGATTAGGGCCCTCCTCCACGGGTGCCGAAGGGGGCGGACCTGGGATCGGCGCGCTCACCGTCGCGCGGCTGTGCCCTTGCATGCGCCGAAGATGGCGCGGGGGCTCTCTGCATGATTCCGGGTTAGACGACCCACATGACTCCGGATCAATTTGCACAGATGACGCAGCGGGTCGTTGCCCGAGACGGCTAACGGTCGTTTCCTACCCACCGCCTGCTACCCGGTGCGCCGAGCGGTTGCTGTCTTGGAGGGCATGCCGAGTGGCGTGAACATAGAGGCGGAGACGGTTGCTTGGGCAGCCCGTCGGGCTGAAGTAGGCGAGGAATTCCTTGTGGCCTTCAAGTACGATGACGCACACTTTAAGGTAGTTCGCGTTGCGGGCGAGGATGTTCAAAGCGGCATCTACCCGGCTGTGGGAAAGGTTCAGGGTCCGAGGTGACCCACCGAGGAGGATCCGTCGTTCCGGCACAGAACTGCTTGGTATGCCGTTCCCTGTCCGCAACTTCGTAGACGCTTCACGGGAGATGGCGTCCTGTCGAATAACGCGAAGACGATTGCCGACGTGCCAAGCGGCGTCCTCGCCGCCGGTGCCCGCGGTCCGCCGCGGGCAGGCATGTGTCCGGCGCCTCGCCGGACACAGCCGCTCCGCGCGTCTCGCGGCACATCGGCCAGTTCTCCGACGTGACGACGGCCCGAGACGGTGGAGTAGGCGCACAGGTCATACACCAAAGGATGGGAGATGCGCTAGCAGAAAGACGCTCGCGGGAGGTTCTAAAGCGGTCTGCCTCTCTTGATGAGTTCAATGATCTCGCGGGCGAACGCGGTCCCGCCAGCATTGAATGGTGCGGACGCAAGGACCACGTGGGTGGCGATGTTTCCCTTGTTGGCAGAGATTCGCCCGGCCAGAACCCGCCGCTCCTTCGCGCTCAGGCGCTCGTCCGGTTCGAACCGGGCCGTTCCGGCAACCACAACGTCGAAGGCGTCACCGTCGTGGATGGCCACGGAAGGGTAACGGAGGGCCTTGCCCCCCAGGGACTTCGGAGCACAGGCCCGCACAGCATCCAGGAGTATTTCAGGCCGCACAAGATTCTCAATCTCACGGCCGTGCGTCACGACAACAGGCGGGCCACCAGGGAGGCTCTGGCCTTCTGCTAGCAGGCGTCTCACGTGCACCTTTAGCTGCTCCCCGAAGGCCACGTCTCGGTCGCAGATCACAATCGGGTTTGGCGACAGGAAGAAAAGCGACACCAGCCTCTCGGTGTCCTCGCCGAGCGACATGTGGGCCACGCCAGCGGACCCGCCGTAGATCGCAAAGGCATAGTCACGGCCTTCAACGAGGGGAGGCAAGGAATCAGCTCCGCAGGTCTCGCTGAGCAGGCGCCTGAGGTACACGCAGTCAGAGGGCCCCTCGACCCAGACAATCGCGTTCGCGAGGAAGAGCTGTGAGGGTCTAATCCCCAGATCGGCCAGCAGACCACGTCGATCGGAAGAGTGCGACAGAGGTGCGACCCGCGTGCGTCCGCTACTAAGGTCAAGCCGAAACATTCTCCAGTCGGAGTCAGCAGCATCCACGAGGGCGGTGGAATGCGTGGTGACCAGGAGTTGGTGTCGCGGTAAGTGCTTGACTACCAAGCGCATGAACTCCGCCGCTGCCGCCGGATGAAGATGCGCCTCCGGTTCCTCGAGGAGGACCGTCATAGCCATGCCGGAGCGCTGCCAATAGTGGAGCGCGAAGAGGAGCATTAGCATCTCGGCGACGCCGGTTCCGAGGTCATCCAAGTTCAGGGTAAGCGGCCTTTCGCCTCGCGTAAACTCTAATCTGATGCCGGACGGGAGCGGCTCCAATCGAACGGGCCCAGGCTCGTTTAGCAACGATTGAATCCAGGCCTGGAGCTGGAACGCGACGGGCTTCCATTCCAGAGCCGCACAAGTTGAGTTGTACAGAGCCCACATATTGGATAGCGCTAGACCCCCGTCAAAAACCGCTTCCGCGTTCTCGGTGCCGCCTGGGCGAGAGTGGTTTCGAAGGGCCTGGATGTATTTGACCCGAGTACTCAGGGCCTCACAAATTTTGGCCATCTGGCTAACGATCTCGTCCATGTTCTTCTGCGGGAAGGATTGGATCGGTTGATACTACCCCGGCGGTCAAACAGTGTCCTCGTCAGGCGGCATAGCGCACATGCC
>JAZKFH010000066.1:0-15827 GCA_040386535.1 Myxococcota bacterium
CACCGCGCCAGCGGATTCGGAGCGCACGGGAGACGGGTTCACCGGACGCCTACCAGCGCCGCGCGGTCCGGCGCCCCACACAGCAGGGCGGGATCGAGCTCCGCGACCTCGACGGGACCCACGAAAGTGTCCACCAGCACCTCCGCGGCGTGGGTCGCCGCGGGTGGCGTGACGGGAAGGTCGAGCGCGGGCGGAGGCGGGACCGGGGGCGCACAGGCGAGCAGCCAGAACATCGGGGCCTCCACGACGGAAGATAGCCCCGCCACTTCTTCTGGAACGCGATTCCGTTGCCGCTGCCGATCGAGCTGCGGACGCCGCCGCCCGCTTCTCCGGGGCCTGGAGCTCCCCCTCCGCCTCGGCGCGGCGTCCCCACCGGCGGCCGCGTGCCACGCGATCGACGCCAGCGCTCCTGGAGGGGGGCCCCTGATGCCTATGCACTTCGCTCAGCCCTCGAGTACGAGCGCATCGAGGGCGGGGTCATGCCCCCCTCAACGCCGCCAAATCGGAGTCATGCCACCATGAACGCCGCTAAATCAAGTTGATGCCCCTCGAGTCAGCGCTGCCTACGGCTGCCACCACGGCACAACGGCCCTTTTTCGGCATCCGGCGGACGCTCGCAGCCTGGATCCGAGCATTCAACCCAGCATGACTCCGTGCCGCGTGCATTCATGGGGACATGACCTATGACCCTGCGGTCGGGCCCCCGCGGCGGCCCGCGATTGGAACGTCGGCGGTGGGCTCGGAAACCTCGGAGCGACGGCCCGCTGGTCCGCACGGGCGCCCGAGGGGAAGTGCATGGGCATGGAAGGCCTATCTCCTCGGACGGTATCTCCGTCCAAGCTCGGGGGATGATCACCCATCCCCTCGACGGCTCCCCCGCCCTACCCCCCCGCGATCCGTACCAGGATCTGCGCGCACGCGTCCCGCTGGGCCACTTGCTTTGTCGCGCCGTGCCCCACGGCAACGATGCCGTCGACTTCGACCGTGTACGTCCCGCGCGCGTGGTCCTCGCCCGAGCTCTCGCTCCGTCCCTCCGGCATCGCCGCCTTGCACCGAGCCATGTGCCACTCGTTCAGCGCCGAGATCGGGTCCTTCGCCGCGATCCGGTCCGGCTCCGTCGGCAACCACGCGCGGAGCACCGCCGCGGCGGTGGCCTCGCCCGCGTCGACCACGATCGCGCCGAGGATGGCCTCCATGGTGTCCTCGAGCAGGGCGGCGTTCGTGGCCGCTTTTTTGGTCTCGCCGATGCCTCGCCGCACGTGGGGCTCGATGCCGAACGAAGCGCCGCGTTGTTGGAGCCACGCGCGGTCGATGTAGGCCTTGCGCGCGTCCGTCAACGCGGACTCCTGCGCGCTCGGCAACGTCTCGAAGCACCAGCGCCCGACGACCCAACCCAGGAACGCGTCACCGAGGAACTCCAGGCGTTGCTGGCACTCGTTCGCGTGGTGGACGGCCTGGCCGCCGGGGTATCGCTCCTCGATCCAATCGGACAGCACGCGCGCCAGGGGCGCGGAGGGCAGCCGCCCCCGGCGGCTGGTCCGGCCGGGCGGGACGGAGCTCCCAACCAAACGACGATGCCGCCTCGCCCGGACGACCAAGCGGCTCCGCCGCGCGCCCGGAGCCGACCCGCCCCGCGTCCGCGCGGGGGGCGCCCCCCGATCCAATACAAGACGTTCAAGCGCTCCGTGACACATCCTGCGCCGCCGCCACCGCGCCGCTGTCGAGCTTCGCGTACACGAACAGCCCCACGAACACCCCGGTGAGGAACGACACCACGAGGCTCGTGAGCGCCAGCAGCTCCCACGTGGGCGCGTTGGCGCGGATGGACTCGAGGAGCAGGTTGACCTCGAAGAGGCCGAACACCGCGTTGAGCACGATGGTGCCGAGCAGGAGCACCTTGAAGGTGCCGACGGTCGCGGCGCGCAGCCGGGTGAAGCCGTACCAGGCGAACACGAGCTGGTAGATGACCACGGGCACCTCGAACAGGTGGAACGCGAGCACGCAGCCGAGCTCGTTCTCGATCTTGCACGTGCTCCACGGCGTGCCGACGACGAACGGCAGGTGCGCCGCCAGCAGGCCGTAGACGGTGATGATCACGGTGGCCCACACGAGGAGGCGCGAGAGCTTCTCGCCGGGGAAGGTGGGGGCGCTCATTTGGTTTGTCCGATGTCAGAGTTGCCCGGGATCTCGCCCTCGACTTCGGTTCGAATCCCGAAATGCTCCCGCCAATACGGCGTGAGGAACACGCCCGCGGGGTCCATCGCCGCGCGGAGTGCCAGGAAATCATCCCAATGAGGGTGTTGGGTGCGCAGGTACGCGGCCCACTTCCCGTCGGGGTCGGGGGGCATGAACTTGCCGGGATGGAGGCGGAACGCAAAGGGTTCGAGCAGATCCCAGAACTGCTGGAAGAACGCCACGGGATCGCCGTCGTTGTAGCCGAACCAGAAGGGGTCGACACGGAACACGTCGGCGCCGTACGCGGGGCTCATCCAGATGTCGTTCTTCCGCGCGGCGTAGAACTCGAACGCGTAGGTTCCCGTGGCGGAGAGCCCGTTCTTGGCGAAATGATCGCGCAGGACGCGCATCACCTCGCTCGCGCGGTCGAGCGGGATCCAGAGCTCGGTGAACCAGGTGGGCATCAGGTCGTCCTGGATGCCGTTGTCCATCGGCAGGCCGCGCCACCAATAGTCTTGGAACAACACCGGTTTGCCCGCGCGCGCCTCGCTGTCGAGCTTGACGAACGCGCGGAACAGCGGGGGAACGATGTCGTCGAGGTGCGTGTGGAGCCACTCGCCGAGCGTGTCGATGCCGGGGAGCGCCAGGATGCCGTCGGAGCCGCCGTCCAGCATGGCCTCGACCAGGCTGCCGATCGCGAGCGACACCGGCGCGGAGAAGCCCATCTCGCGCAGATCGTCGGCCACGTGGTCGTCGAGCTCGTCGAAGATGGGTTGGATCTTGCCCGGGAGCGCCGGCAGATCTTCGAGATTGCCGACGATGGCGAGCATCAGGCCCGCCAGCGCCTGCACGGTCTCGGCCTTCACGCCCGAGGGTTCGTAGGGGACCGGGCGGAAGCCGGGGACGACCGGCATCCGTTGGGCCTGCCACACCACGACGCGATCGACGCCGTGTTGGGGCCACCACAGAAAGCGGCTGTAGTCGGCCTCGCGGAGGAAGGTCTCGAGGCTCGGGCGGTCGTTCAGGCCGCCGTCGAACAGGTCGATCGCGCAGTCGGCGGTGGTGGTCGTGGCTTCCTGGCCGAAGATCGCGTACCCCGGCTCGCATTGGAACGTGATGGTCGAGATCACGCCGAACAGCCCGAGCGCCACCGCCGCGCCCGCGAAGCCCTCGTCGGTGCCACGCTCGAACACCCGCACCTGCCCGGTGCCGTCCACGATGCGCAGGGCGACGATGTTCTCTTCGATCGCGTACCGGACCGAGCCGCCGGAGGAGCCGGTGGACACGAACCCCGAAGCGGTCTGGTGGGTGATGCCGCCGAGGTCGGAGAAGCCCCACCCCGCCGCGTCGATCTGCTGGAGCAGGCCGTTCTCGCCGGTGGAGGACGCGAGCTCGGGGTCCGAGCCGAGGTTGCAGCCGGCCTCGACCTCGACACGGCCGAGCACCTTGTCGAACATGACGATCGACCGGTACAGATCGAGCTGGAGGTTGAACTGGTGCGGCGCGCCCGGCCCCTCGTCGGTGAACGTGGCGCGCCGCGGGAACGTGTGGAGCGAGCCCCGCACGCGGAGGCGCTGGCCGGCGGCGGCTGCGCGCTGCACGAGCGCCACGATGTCGGCCTCGGAGCGCGGGTGGTACAGGCCGTCTTCGGCCATCGGGAGGGGGTCGGACATCGGAGGCTCCGGCGTGGGGAGGGGGCGCGGGCCGCGAGTCTACGACACGTCGATCCCGACGTCGAGCGCCATTCCGTCCCGGCCTACCCCCGCATCTGGGCGAGCCCCTGGTCGACCGTCACGTGGCCCTGGTAGCCGAGCTCGCGACGTGCCAGGGCGTCGCTCACGGTCACGGTGCCACCCATGAGGTGCACCGCGGCGACCGACACCGGCGGCGGATCGGCGCGGCGCAGCAACCCCCACACCGCCTCGCTGATCCGACCCGCCAGGAGCGCCAGCCACCGCGGCACGCTCGAGCGCCCCGGGGTCACGCCCTGCGTCCCGAGCAGGCGGGTGATGAACGATCGCGCCTCTTGCGACGCGCCGTCCGTCAGGAAGTAGACCGCGCCGCCCCGGCCCTTCTCCGCCGCGAGCAGCACGCCCTCGCACACGTTGGTCACGTGGCAGGTGTGTGTCTGGTACTTGCCCTGGTCGATCCACTTGAAGCGCCCGGACCGGACCGCCTCGACCAGCTTGGCGAGCACGGAGGTGTCCTCCGGGCCCCAGATGAACCGCGGGCGGATCGCCACCGTGCGGAAGCCGGGCGCGTTTGCCGCGCGCACGTGGTCCTCCGCGATGCCCTTGGTGTGCCCATAGAAGAAGAGCACGCGCGCCGGGCGCGGGCGCGTCTCGTCCACGTTCACGAGCGGCGAGCCGTCCAACAGCACGGCCTCGGTGCTCACGTGCACGAAACACTCCACCCCCGCGTCCTTCGCGGCGGCGAGCAGCGTGTCGGTGCCCTCGACGTTGATGCGGTAGAAGTCCTCGTACTTCCCCCACTCGTCCACGTGCGCCGCCGAGTGGAACACCACGTCGCAGCCCTCCATCCCCGCGCGGATCGCGTCCCGGTCGAGCAGATCGCCCCGCACCGGCTCCGCCCCCTCCTTTCGCACCGCCTCCGCCGCGGCCTCCGAGCGGGCCAACGCGCGCGTCGGGATCCCGCGGTCACGGAGCTGGCGGAGGAGATGGCGGCCGAGGAAGCCGGAGCCACCGGTCACGAACGCGCGTTGCATGGAGGACCTCGCGGGACGCCTTTAGCGCGGCGTTTGGCGGGAGGAAAGGGCGCGTTTGCGCACGGGCGGCCCCCGCTCACCGCACCCCCCACACATCCACCCACGCCGCCGTGTCACAGCTGTAGTCCCCGTTGATCCCGGATACCAACGTGAGCGTCCCGGGGACCACCGGCACGTCGAAGGCCTCGGCGGATTCGTAGTTGGTGATCGTGCCGGTCTGCCACAACGTGGCGCCCTGCACGATGGCGAAGGTGGCGCCGTCTCCGCAACGTTGCGCCCAGTCCTGCAGGCCCGCCTTCCCCACCAGCCGCGTGACCCCCTCGGGGATCGTGACCGTGACGGTGCTCGGCGCGTGCGCGAACACGCCGGTGCACGCGTGCTCACCGGCGATGTTGAAGCCGGGCGCCCAATACGTCTGGTCCACGAGCAGCTCGCCCCAGCCGACGGTGCCGGTGGGGCCCATCTCCGCGAGGGACACGGCCCCGGGCGGCGTGACACACGGGGCCACCTCGGCGCCGGCGAGCCCCGCGAGGCGTGTGTGGAGGAACAGCCGCACGTCGTGGCGGCGCTGGTCGAACGCGAGGCCGTAGCCGAGCACATCGGCGTACACGTCGTCGCGGATGAGCGCCGCGGCCGCCTTCGCCTCGGCGTCGACCACGTCCCACGCCATCGCGCCGGCGAGCAGCTCGTCCACGATCGCGTCGGGATCGAGGCCCAGGGCGAGGTTCCGCGTCAGCACCGGGTCGGTGTAGGCTGCGCCGGTGATGGGGTTGGTCGCCCACGGCGAGGTGAGCCAGGGCGCCCGCGGGTCGACCGTGAGCGCGTTGCTGAAGTAGTACCCGCCGAGGTCAACGTCGAAGTCCCAGGGCAGGATGTGCCACACCCCGCCGTCATTGTAGAGGTAGTAATTGTTCCCGTCCGCCGAGAACGCGTCCATCGAGCCCATGACCGAACGTGCCACGCTCTCCCGGCCGAAGTTGGTCAGGTCCAACGCGGCCGCGAATTGGTCGTCCGTGCCGGTCGCCACGATCTCCGAGAGGGCCACCAGATCGGTGCCGTCGCTGTCGACCGAGGTCTGCGGCTCGAACCAATACAGCCCGTCCGTCATCGGGTTGAGGCCCTGGGCGTAGTACCCGGAATTCATGCCATACAACACACCGTCGTCATTGCCGAACCAACGCTCGACGAACCGGTCGTCGATGCTCTCCATCAGCACGAAGAAGCCGGCCGGCGCGCCGTTGACCGTCACGCGCGCCCAGCCGGTGCGCGCCGCGGGGACACCGAAGCGCCGCATGACCCCCGTGGCGAGGTACTCATTGAGGAACCCCACGTCCTGCGAGCTGTTGTCGAGCTTCAGCTCGTCCAACCCCGCGAACTCCTGCCCCGGCACCAGCCGGTCGAACGAGAGCTTCAGGGACGACTTGCCCGCGATCTGGCTCCCCTGCCCGAACGCGCGCACCGCGATGTCGGCCACCACGACCTCGTCCACGCCCTCGGCCTGCCAACGGAACGTCGCGGCGTGCCAGGCCTCCACCCACGGATTGTCGCGGATCTCGGCCCAGTCAGCGTCGCCCATCTCGAGCGCGATCGTGACCACGCGCGTCGGATCGAACACCGCATCGGTGGGATCGGGCTCGCGGGCGGTGTCACCCGGCACCACCTCGATCGGCTCGTCCACCACGCCGGGCGGCTCCTCCTTCGACGGAGGGGACGTTTCGACGGGCGCGGGGGCGGTGCAGGCGAGGAGGAGGAGCACGTGGTGTTGTAGGCCGGGGCGGGCCCGGGAACAAGCTTGCGCGCGCGACCCCGCGAAGACGCGGGGGTCGGTCCCTTGCGGGCGCGGCCTCACGGCCGGGTCCGCCCGGAAATAATGTCCAGCACCGAGGGCGACCCTGGGCCGCGGCCGCAAGGAGCGAGGAGGGAGCATGCCCGTAGGCATGTGACCGACGAGCGACGCCGCGGACGCGAGCCCAGGGGCGGCCGAATGCGGACATTATTGAGGAGCGGGCCCTTGGTCCGCCCGGCGAGGCGCCGGGCGGGACCGGCCGCGCGGCGCGGCCGCCCTTCAGGCACCTCGCGCGGGGAGCGCGCCAGATTTCGCAGCCCTCGGACTCACCGCTCGGGGAGGGTAGACCTCGAAGGCGCGCCGACGATCGTGAATGGCGGCCCCCAAGTCCGGCACGAAGCCTCAGCGCTTCATCCGGTCGCGACGACCGCGGCCCAGGTGGCTCGGGGGGAGGGATGTTGGCCTGGACCCGACAGAACGGGCGTCAGTGGAGGCACTGAGGCGAGTTCTGTCGGGTTTTTGGTTGGCCCGACAGCGTCCGCGGGGCACCGAAGGCAAACAATCGGCGTCTGTTCGTCGGTGCACGCGGGATCGGCGGTCACCGGGACGCTCGGACCCGACAGAACGGGCGTCAGTACAGGCCGTGAGGCGAATTTTGTCGGGTCGGGGGCCTGGCAGGGGCGATCGGGGGCGATCGGGGGCGATCGGGGGCGTCGACGGGGGAGTTCACCGCCCGAACAGCTCCCACGCGCCGCGGTAGTATCCCCGTGATGCGACCCACCGCCGCTCGTGTAGCACTTCGCCCTTGGTGGTCGATCCTGTTCGGTTCGATTTCGGTATCGCTGACCGTCCAGGCGATGAGAGAACACGCCTTGCACATCTTGCCCGCGGTCTGCGCCGAGTTCGACCTCGCGTCATCGGTCGACGTGAGCCCGCGCGAGTACGCAGTGCTCGAAGAGTTGCTCGCAACACCGCCAGCGTCACCCGAGCTGGTCGCGGTCGTGGCCTTGCCGCTCACGGTCGCGAGCCCTGATTGGGAGCGCTTTGTAGAGGACGTGCCCGCTCTATCTACGTACGGGCTGGAGCTACAGTGTCGCACCGCCGCTCTCGGACTACACGAGGCAACATTCAGGCACGGGACCTGGCTTGGATCCCACGGAAGGCTGTCTCCTGCGGGCACCCCGATGAGCCAGGCAGCGCAAGCCATCGGGGCCTGCTATCCGGGCACCCTTTGCGAGGGCCCCACGGCCGATGCGATCGCGTTCTCACGACCCGCCATCTCCCACGACGGGAGCTACGCCTTGGTCTACCGGGTCTACGACTGCGGGGTGCTCTGCGCCTCGGGCACCTGGATACTCCTCCGCAACCACAACGGTCGCTGGGAATTCGTCCACTCGTGGACCGAGTGGATGTCGTGAGGACAGCGCCATCCCGCAGTGCGGCGTCCCCACTATCTCCCAGCGACGGGGGAAGCCGACCCGCGCAGTTCCAAGGGGGAGCACCGATGACCCAAGGTTCACACGGATCAGGTGCAGGAGAGGCAGCCGCCGCCAATGTCAATTACAGGACACCATGCTCCCGAAGATCCCCGACGGATGGCGCCGTCGCCTGGCGCTGCGCTCGTTCCTCGTGGTGGGGGGTAGGGCCCTCGTTCGAGTGAGCTGCGACCTCGCGCAGAGCGCGTACGGTGGCGAGTTCAGGAGCGAGTTCGAGTGTTGGGGAGTTCAAACCGTGGACGGGGAGCACGACCTCTTCAACGAGCTTCGAGAGGCGCTCGCCACCCTCCCGTTGGATACGCTCCGGGCCGTCGTCGCGGCCGCGCCCCTGGCCTTCGCCGAAGTCCTGGCCATTGAGTACGGGTTCATCCGGATCTCCGTGGTCGGCCCTGGCAGGTTGGTGGAGACGGTGCTCCGCGAGTCGGGACACGCCGACTGCATCAGCAGTCCTCTTTTCCGGGACGACGTGGTCTCGTTCCAGTGCTACCAACCGGGGGACTCCCCTGGAGCGCCGGGAGCCCTGTGGTCGCTTCGCGCCAGGGTCGACGGCACCCTCCTCTCGAAGGAGCTTGTACTCACCGTCCCCGCGTAGTCGGCACCGTGGGCCCCCTCGGTACGGCCACCGCGGGGAGACGCCGATGCCGCTTCCGTTCGAGGTCGGGGGATGAGCACGCATCCCCCGACCTTGGACGCTATCTCCGTCCAAGGTCGGGGGATGAGCGCGTACCCTCTCACTTCGGACGGTATGTACGTCCGAAGTGTAGGGGTGAGCTTGCATCCTCCCACTTCGGCCGGTCGAGCGGTCCGATCGGGGTGTCGGGAGGCAGGGGTGTCGGAAAGGCAGGAGCGTCGGGACGCAAGGGCGTCGAGAGGCAGGGGTGAAGCGACGCAGACGCGGCGATATGGGACCGCGGCGGTCGCCGTGCGCCCCTTCGCGGCGTGGGGCGTAGGATGTGGCGGGGTGTGGCAACGCGAGGGTGGCGAACGCATGTCGCCTGGTGCCACACTCGTGGGTGCGAATAGCACAACCACCCGCGCCAGGGCACCGGAGGGCGGCCGGCTCTGCCGGTCGGTCCGGCCGGCCCGGCCGGCCGACCAAGCCGGAACGGCGCGCCCGCAGGGGCCCGACCCGCCCGGCTCGGCGGGCGGGGGGCGCCCAGGCTTGCCTGAACCCCCGCCTCCCGCCCAGCCGGATACGTCCCCGCACCCCCGGAGCCCCGTGCCCCCGCCCGTCGCCGCCCGCCTCGCGTACGTGGTCGCCCGTGAGGTCGGCGGGGCGCTCACCGCGCGCGTGATGCCAGCGTGGGTGGGGCTGCTGTTCGTGGTCGTCCAGTTCTGGACCGTGATCCCCTGGGACCACGTGCGGGACACGATCGTAGGGCTGCCGCCCGTCGGGAGCGCCGCGTTGGGAACGGGCCTCGTGGGGGCGTGGGCGATCGGAGAGGGCCCCACGTTGCGAGCCCTCCTCGTCGAGCGGCCGGCGCTGCGCCCATGGTGGCGGAGCGGGCTCCACGACGCCGTGCGCACCGCGGCGATCGCGCCGATCCTCGTGGTGTCCGCGCTCCCATGGGTCGCGACGGCGGTGTTCTGGCCCGCGCCGCTCGCGACGGCGGCGTGGCGCGCGGGAGCCGCCGTGCTGCTCGGGACCGTGGCGATGGGGCCGGCGCGGCTGCTCCGCGTGCCCGCGGTGGCGGCTCTGCTCGCGCTGGCGGAAACCAGCATCCGCACGCTCGGCGTCGAGGCCCTCCTCCCGGTGCTCGCCGCCGCGCTCGTGACCACGGCGGGCCCGCTCCACACGCGATGGACTCGCGGCATGCCCGGCGCCGCCCTCCCGCGCGCGCCGTTCATCGTGTGGCGGCCGCGCTCGCCCCTCGGCGCGCTGGTGTGGCGCGACGTGACCTGCCTCGCGCGCACCGCGCCCGACGTGCTGCGCGGGGCGTGCCTCGTGGCGCTGCCGGTCGCGGGGCTGCTCACGGCGCTGCGGGTGCGCGGCGGGCTCGACGGCGCCGCGCTCGCCGTCGCGATGGGCGTCGGGGCGTGCGTGTGCGCCCCGCTGGGAGGCGTCGCGCTCGCGCAGGTGCGGGTGGGCCTCGGGGCGGGGTTCCACGTGCGGCGGTGGCCGGCATCGGCGGGCATGCGGGTCGCGTCATTGGTGCTGGTCGCGGCGGGGACGTTCCTGCCGACGGGCGGCGCGTTGGCAGCCACCTCGCTGGTGTCGCGCACGACAGGCGCGGGCGCGCCGTGGACCGGGCTGGGCACCGCAACCGTGGCCGTCGGCGTGTGTGCGGCGGGGGCGGCGCTGGTGGCGGTGTGGCGGCCGGGGCGCCCGTTCAACCTGGGGCTGCACCTCGGCTGGGTGCTCGGGGCGCTGCTGCTCGTGGTCTGGGACACGCCCGCGTCCGTGGCCGTTCAGCTCGCCGCCGGCGCAAGCGCATGTATGCTCGCTGCCTGGAGGCTCGCCCGCGGATGACCCTGACCCTCCACCAGCTCGTGTTGCGCCTCCCCAACGGCACCGTCGGCCCCCTCGACGCGCGTTGGGGCCCCGGCGTCGTGCTCCTCCGCGGCCCGAACGGCTGCGGCAAGACGACGTTGCTGCGCGTAGCGTGTGGCGAGCGCGCCCCGGACGGGGGCACCGTGTACATCGACGGTCGCGACCCTGCGCGGGACGCCGAGGTGCGCGCGCACGTGTCCTTCCTGCCCGCGGTCCCCGAGCTCTCCGGCTTCCTCCAGGTGGACGAGGCGTGGCGGATGATGGCCGCGCTCCGCGGGCGCCCCGGCTGGGACGGCGCCCCCGCCCGCGACGCGTTGGGCCTGCCCGGCGGCCGCCGGCTCGACGCGCTCTCGGTCGGGCAACGTCGGAAAGCCGAGCTGCTCGCCGCCATGGCCGGCGACCCCGCGGTGCTGCTGCTCGACGAGGTGTTCGCGCCGCTCGATCCCGACGCCACCGCGGTCGTGGCGGCGTGGATCGCGGCGTGGCGGGTCACGCGGCTGGTCGTCGTGACGGGGCACGGCGCGGTGCCTGTCGAGCCCGATGTCGTCGTGACGCTGGGAGTTTCGCGGTGAGTCGCCGCGCCGGTGCTACCCTGCGGCACCGGAGCGCCGATGTCCCCTTCCTCCCTGCTGTCCTGGCGCAACTTCGACGCGCTGCTGCGCGGGAGGATGCCCACGGAGGACCGTGTCGCCCTCCTGGCGAGTTGGCTCGCGTGGCAGGTCGTCTGTGCGTCGTTGTTCGGCGCGTCCCTTGGCGTGTACGCCACGTTGAGCCGGTATCCGGCCGACCCGCGTTTCATGGCCGCGAGCCTGGTGAAGATGCCGCTCCTGCTGCTGCTCACCTCCGCGGTGACCGTCCCCTCCCTCTACGTGTTCGGCGCGCTCCGGGGCCTGCGGTTCAGCGCGCGCGAGTTCGCGGCGATGTTGATGGTGGCCCACACCATCCTCGCGGCCGTGCTGGGCTCGCTCGCGCCGGTGGTCGCGTTCTTCGCGCTCACGACGACATCGTACTCCTTCATGGTGCTCCTCACCGTGTTCGCGTGCGGGATCGCCGGCCTGCTGGGCATCCGGGTGTTCGTGCGCGCGCTGAACGAGCCGGCACCCCTCCCCAAGCTCGCGCCGCTGGTCGTGACGGACGTGACCGAGCTTCTCCAGGACGAGCCCGGTACCGCGATCGACGTGGTTCCGTTCGCCGGGAGCACCGGGGACCCGACGACCGCGCTGTCGCCGGCCGATCGCCAACCCGACCCGTGGATGGCGTCCTTCGAGCCACTCTCGTCGCAACCGGAAGCCCCCCCGCAGACACCCGCGCCCGCGCCGAAGAGCACGTTCGTCCCCCAGCGGCCGCCCGCCGTCAACCAGGGCGTATGGCGCCTCCTCGGCTGGTGGGTGCTGCTCTACGTGTTCGTGGGCGTGCAGTCGGGCTGGATCCTCCGCCCGTTCATCGGGCACCCCGACAAGCCCTTCGTCCTTTTCCGTGGCAAGAGCGGCGGGTTCATCGAGGGGGTGCTCCACCACCTCTGGAACGCCTTGTTCGGCGAATGACCGCGCCCGCCCCGCTCCATCGCACCCGCTTGGATCGTGCGGTCGTCGGCGCGACCGTCGCGTTCCTCGCCCGGAATGGCGTGCGGGGTTTGGAGTGGGACACGCTCCCGCGGTGGGCCGCGCCGGTGGTGATCGTGTCCTCCAGCGCGCTCTACGGCGCGGTGATGGCAAGTTACAACGGTTTTGCGGGTGACCGCCCGGTGATGGTGGCGTACGGCGCGGTGAAGGTCCCGCTGCTCTTCGTCGCCACGATGTTGCTCGCGGTACCCTCGTTCTACGTCATCAACCTGCTGCTCGGCGTGGGCGACCACTTCCGCCGCGTGTGGCAGGCCCTGGTCGACTTCCAACTCGCGGTGTCCCTCCAGCTCGCCGCGCTCGTCCCCATCACCCTCTTCCTCAACCTCACCAACAGCGACTACCGCACCGCCCAGGCCTGGAGCACGCTCCTGTTCGCGGGCGCCACCTGGAACGCGCGCCGCGTGCTGGCGCGCACCTACGCACCGCTGGTGGCCGAGAACCCCGTCCATCGCCCGCTCCTGCGGCTCTGGTTCGTGCTCTACGCGTTCGTCGGCATCCAGATGGGGTGGGATCTGCGCCCGTTCGTGGGGAGCCCGGACATGGCGGTGCAGTTCTTCCGGGATGACATCGGCAACGCCTACCTCGAGATCTTCCGGGTGCTGGTCGAGGCCGTGCGCAACGCGACGTCCTGACATTCACGGCAGCATCCCCGGGGGCGCGGTCGGCGCCGCCTCGGCGACGGGCACCGCGCCCCACGTTGGTCGCCCACACACCCCTCACTCCCGCATCACCCCCGCCGCGAACCGCGCCACGACGCCCTCCTGGGGGCGTTCGGCCACCACCCAGGTCGCGTTGCCGAGGCGGAACACGTCTACCAGGCGGGGCGCTTCGGGCCAACATCCGGCGCCGAGCCGCGGGGAGAGGATGCACGCGGAGCTGTCCTCCGCGTCGGGCGGGCACAGTTGGAACGAGGGGGTCTCGCCGATGCCCAGCGCGCACGGCGACGGGAACGTGTCGAAGCGCCACGTCTCCTTGCCGATCCGCACGGAGGGGCCGTCCTGGCACCACGCAACCCGCCCGGGGCGGAGGCTCGGATCGAGGTTCTCGGCGCGCATGTCCGCAGGGGTCACGGCCGCGCGGGCGTAATCCTCCCACGCCCGGCGGACCGCGGACGGCGGCGCCGCTCGCTCCCGCAGCGCCACCTCGTAGCCGGCATGGTACGTCAGGAGCTCGCCGCGCCCGTCGCTCTGCCGGCCGAGCAGCAGCGCTACCCGACTTCCGTCCTCCGTGCCGCCCACGAATCCAAATCGGGAGGTGGTGTCCGGGACCGGTGCTTCGGTGTCCGTGTAGGTGGGCAGGCACGAGGTGACCGGCGCGGGCACGGGCGGCGGCGGCGCGCTGGAGGACGCGAGGAGGAAGGCTCCCAACGTCCAGGCCAGGAACCCGAGCAACGACACACCCCCGGCCGCGAGGGCGAGGTTCGGCGCAAGCAGGCCCATGCGGCTCTGCGGGACGGGAGGTGCGAAGGGAGGAATGGCAAATGGATCGGTGGGGCGCGTGGTGGTCGTGGTGGGGGGGCTTTGGGTTGGTGCGGTTGGTTCCGGCGTCGCGGCCGTCTTTGGCATCGCGCGGAGCCGCCGCACCTCTTCCAGCACCACCCCCGCGCTCCGCGGCCGCCGGTCCATCTCCCGGTCGAGGAGACGGTCGAGCAACGCGGACAGGCCGGGCGACACCTCGACGTGGGCCTTCCACCGCACGTGGCCCGTCGTGTCGACCAACGTGTTCGGCTCGCGCCGGGTGAGCAGGGCGATGGCCAGGGCGCCGAGGCCGTAGAGGTCGGACGCCGCGGTCGCGTCGCCGCGGAACTGCTCGGGCGCCATGTAGCCGAAGGTGCCGGCGACGGTGCTCCCACCCAATTCGGAGTCGACCAGCGCGTCCCGCACGGCGCCGAAATCGAGCAGCACGAGCTGGCCGTCGGCGCGCCGCATGACGTTGCGGGGTTTCAGGTCGCGGTGGATGACAGGCGGGGACAGGCCGTGCAAATACACCAGGATTGGGAGGAGGCCGAGGAGCACGTCGAGCACCGCGCCCTCGTCGTAGCGCCGCCCCTCCATCTCCCGCGCGAGGTCCATCCCCTCGACGAGCTCCTCCACGAGGAAGATCGTGGCATGTTTGCCGCGCCCGGCCACGAAGTCCTCGATGTGGCGCGGGATGTTCGGGTGCGCGAGCTGCCGGAGCACCCGCGCCTCGCGTTGGAACAACGCACGCGCCTTGGCCGAATCCGCGCCCCGCAGCGGCATCTCCTTGACGGCCACCACGGCGCCGTCCTCCACCCGGATCGCGCGGAACGTGGTGCCGGAGCGCCCCTGCCCCAACGTCCCGACGAGGCGAAAGCGCCCCACGAGCAGCGGGGACGCGCCGCACGACGAGCAGGGGTCCTCCCGCGTCGGGTCGCCACACGCCGCGCACAAGGATGGGCCGGGGTCGAGTGGCATGGGCTCCTTCGCGGGCATCGTACACGGTCGGGGGGGCGCGGGTCGGGCACCTGGAACGGGATGCGCGAGGAGGGCGCGTGCCGTGCCACGTCGAGCGATCCTTGTTGGCCCCGGCGCGCGAGGTGGGATTCGCCAGCTGGGCGCCGTCGCCCTACCAGTTGCAGACGCGACAGATTGCGAGTGGGGCTGACGATCGAGAGGAAGCCGCAAATGGGGCACGGAAGCATCCAGGGTCGTCACCCCCCGATCGGCGAGCGGGCGAACCGCGATCGACGGGGGTGGATTGCGACGAGCCCGGCCGAGAGGCCGAGGGGCGATCGGTCTCCGTCATCGGCACGCCTCAGCCGCCAAGGAGGACGGTGGCGGCCATCCGGGCACCCCCTTCCGGCAAAGGTGGCCCGACCTTGGCCGCGTGGCGGCCATCCCGGCACCCCCTTTGGGCAAAGGTGGCCCGATCTTGGCCACGTGGCGGCGATCCCGGCACCCCCTTTCGGCAAAGGTGGCCCGACCTTGGCCACGTGGCGGCTATCCGGGCCGGTGGGCCGCGGGTGGAGCGGCCATGTCCTGGTCATGTACCCACGACTGCACGCGGCACGGAGTCATGCCGGGTTGAATGCTAGGATCCGGGCTGAAAGCGCGCGTCCCAGCGCGAAAAACGCCGTTTGCTCCGTAGCGGGCGCGCGGAGCGAGCCTCGAATTGGGCGTTCATGGGGGCATGACTCCGATTTAGCGGCGTTGAGGAGGGCATGACCCCGGACCGCCCTCGTACCCGAGGGCTGATGGAAATGGAGAGGCATCGGCGCCTCATCCGGCGAGCTCGGCGCGCCCACTTCGCGGCCGAACCCGGGGCGAGGTCGTCGCGTGAATCATCGCAACACCGAACAGCTCGAGCCACACACCGACGAGAAGCGCAACATCGGCAGGGGCGAACCAACCGACCCAGGGCAGACGGACCGCCCAGAGCGGCGGCCGCTGCGGCGGCGGGCGCGGCGGGTACGGCGCCCGGTGCGGCGGCCGCTGCGGCGGCGGGTGCGGCGGCCGCTGCGGCGCCCGGTGCGGCGCCCGGTGCGGCGCCCGGTGCGGCGCCCGGTGCGGCG
>JAZKFH010000067.1:0-112203 GCA_040386535.1 Myxococcota bacterium
GCTGGATGTGGGACGAGGGGGTGGTGGGGTGGGTGGAATTCGTGGGATGGGACAGTCGGCCCAAAGGCAGTGGCCCACGTCGACAAGGTCACGATTGCGCTGCGATGAGCGCCTGACGACGCCGAAGAACACGGCCCTGCCGTTCCGCCGCGCGCGACCGGAGAGCCTCGGCAAGGAAGCCCGCAGCTTTTGAGCATCGGAAAAGGTACAGGGCCAGGGCTCACCGGCGTCGGGCCATGCTCCATCGAACCTTCGCTCTGGAGGGCTCAAGGTGTAGATCAGGCCAGGTGGCGGACAAACGGCGTCGAGGAAGGCAAGCAGGGGCTTGCACTTCTCGTCAGAGAAACTACCATAAGATTGCATCACGCCTCCAACACGGTGACAGGGTTCGAAGGGCGTTGGCCTCCTGCTACGGGGCCGGCGTTCCTCTCCAGCAACCTTGCCTGGGGAGGGCTACATGTCAGCGCCTCCGAATGAGCGCCCTCATTTCCAGCGCATGCAGCTCCCCGCGGGGGCCCGCACGGAGAACTCGTCGGCGTGCACCCGGAGCGGGAGCCGTTCCTCAAACAGCCTCGAGACTCAAGCGAGTAGGCGAGGGATGGTTTTCAGCGGGCCAGCGAGGCGCGTGGGAGACAGGCGTCGGGCTGCACCGTCGCAGGGGCGCCGCCGGAGTACGGCAATTCGCGCGCGCGGGAGCTTCGTCTTGTTCACGTTCCTGCACGCCGCCGATCTCTTGTCAGGGGACACGCAAACCTGATCCCCCTTGCCGCGCGCGAGGAGGCTGACGACGGACGCAGCAAAGCCGGTACGGAGCCCCACGAGGCTGCCGAGTACCGACACCATGAAGACCCCCGACGACGTCGCCGCGATGAGGAGGGTCAAGGACCGCATCACCAGACCGCTGTCGGGGCGGCCAAACCGATCCGCCAATCGAGCCGGGACGGGTGGCACGAGTCGAGGCGATCCGCGGAGCCGACCGCGCGATCGTGATAGCGCCCTCAGCCCAACGGCGCGGGGCGGCCAAACTGATCGCCGCGGCCTCGCCGGCACGTTCAGCCGCGCGCTCGGATTACTCGCTCCCCTCTGCCCCTCGTGCACGCCACGAGCTCCGGTAGGAGTCGCCCTCGATCTTGACGACGTTCGACGTGGTGGAGGAGCCGGTTCATCGCGGCGCTTGCGAGGAGCGGGTCGCCGAACAGCGGCGGCCACTCCGGAAGGGCCCGGTTGGACGTGATGACGAGCGCCCCGCGCTCGTACCGGTAAACCCCCGCCCGCCCCCCGGGCTGACCTCCGGCGCCGAGCGGGTCATGTTCGCGCTTGGAGACGCGGATGCCGACGACGACGGGGAGACGGTTGAGGGACGAGGACGACGCGCGGGCCTGCCTGCCCGAGGCCGAGCGGACCCGACTTGGGCGTAGGGCCTGGGCGCACGCGAACGCGGTGAACGCGCGCTCGCTCAACGCGTGGCGGCTGAGCATGGGACGGAAGGCGTCGCCCTCGCCTGCGTGTGGTGGAGCTCGTCGCGTCGGACGCTCCGTGCGTGCAGGCCAGGTACGCGGTGTGCGTCGGCGAGCTTCGTCGAGGTCGACCCTCACTGGTTGGAAGACGCCAACGGTCGCCCGCTGGCCGAGGGGGCCCCCCGCACCTACGCCGACGGGAGCATCATCGAGCTCGGCTGCAACGCGCACGCCCGGTGCAAGTCCGAGGCCGTCGAGCCGATCCACCGCAGGGTCGCCGGCGAGGCCCTCGCGTACTGGACCGCGCTCTACGCCGCCGAGGCGGAGGCGTGAAGCGGAAGCTCGACGCCCCGGGCCGCCTCGCCCTGCGGCAAGAGAAGTCGGCCCCGATCGTGGCGGACCTCCGCCGATGGCTGGATGCCCACCTCTACGCGGACACGCCCGCGGACCCGCTGACCAAGGCGCTCAACTACCTACACAACCACTGGCACGCGCTCACCCGTTTCCTGATGGACGGGCGGTTCCCCGTCGACAACAACCTCGCCGAACGCATGCTCCGCGCCGTCGCCATCGGTCGGAACAACTACCTGTTCGCCAGGAGCGACGCCGCCGCCGAGCGGACCGCCGTCTTCTACACCTTCGTGATGACGTGTCGGGTCAACGGCGTCGACCGGTCGCTTGGCTGACCGACGTGCTCCCGAAGATCGCCGGGACGAAGAAGTCGGAGTTGGCGAACCTGCTCCCGGCGAAGTGGAAGTCCGCGACGGCGAAGGCGATCGACAAGGCCGCCTGATCGTCCGCTGGCCGGCAGAATCGTCGCTACAGCGAAGGCGCTTGGTGCGTGCGGAGCTCACACGTCCGGTGCCTGCGCTCCACCGGGGGTAGGGCGGGGGTTTGCTCGTACCGTTGCGGGATCACCTCATAGAGGATCGGCGGGCTCGTCGCCCCGGAGCGGCATCAGCCCGCGGTCATCAGCAGGTCGGGGCTGGTGTACCTTGAGCATGCGGCGATCGCGGCTCCCGTCGCCGCGAGCAGCCCGGAGCTGCGTGAAGAATGAGGGCACTGGCGCCCGTGTAAAGCACGCGGGGAACAGCGGAGCTGGAAGCGGCTCCAGATCCAGCGCCTTCTTCAGGGTGTCCTTCAGGCCGCGGTAGTCGTGGACCCGAAGTGGCGGGCGCGCTTACAGGCGTTGTTCGCCCGCTCCCGTGGGAAGCCATCGAGAGCGTGACGACGGCCCGAACCGTCCGCAACGGGATCAACGCGTCGGCGCCGTCGTAGACCTCCGCCACCCAGGCCACGACCTCGTCGCCGAGGACCCGCGCACGCCCCTCCCAGTGGGCTCCGGCTGCGATGGCGTAGGTCCGAGCGCCCGACCGGCTCGTGCACCAGCGCGAGATCGTGCCGCCGACCGCTCCGAGATCCCTGCGCTCCCTAAAGCATCGTCCCGAGCCGAGAGCGCCACGTCTTAACCAACCTTGTCATTTACCCCGGCCGAGTGCAAACGAGCTAAAGAAGTGTGTCGTCGGCTCGGAGTCCATGTCCTCCACGCGAGTATGGACCCAGACGATAACTGACCGCCTATCCCCACCAGTTCCGACGGCGATGCTGGGGTATCGGAGCGAGATGTTGCCCCCGTTGGGTGTCGAGTACGTAACCTCGGTCGCGTCAAATCCACCGAGGCGCGAGGGGTGGGCGCCCAATCGCTTCCAGCCCGCCCCGTTCGCGGCGGCGTCCAAAAACTGCGTCACGATCAGTTCACGTCGAGCCGACTCCTCCGCGTCCCTCAGCGCGAGCGGCAGAATAAGGTCGGCAAAATCCAGGTCTATGGTTATCTGCTTGCGGCGCCATAGGACGACGTGGAAGGAGGCGTCCGAGCCGAGCGGCTGGGTGGCCCACTCGGAGAGCTCCAATCCTGATCCCTGCACGTCAGCACCTCTGACCGGGGTCGTTGGCATCCAGATTTCGTATGCGCCAAATTCGAGCTGGAGCTTCCGCGTCTCGCGGTCATAATCCTGGGGGCCGATGCCCGTTGGGCCCGCGAGCCACCAGTTCGCGGCGACGTAGATCGCGGACAGGAGGTGGGTGAGCTCCCCCGGTGAGCCGCGGAGCCGCTGGGAGAGAAAGATGCCAAGGTAGATCAGTCCTAAGGCGAGGAACACGAGTCGCGCCGCGTCTGTGTTCAGGTACCCGAGAGTCATCGCCACGCCCCAAACGAACGCCCACCTGTCGTTTGGCAAGTATCGATCGACGATGTAGAGCGAGGGGATCCCGCGGGCCCACAACGCGAACCTCAACGCGCTCAGGCCAAGCCCGGCTGCGCCGGCCCACGACGCCTCGCCCGTACTGAGCGGGTACACGCCAGTGAGGTGAAGGCCCGCGAAGGTGGCGAACATACCCGCCATGGCCGTGCTGGCTTGGCCCACGATGGCAATGCTCAGTGCGCGCCACGATCGATTGGTCGTGGGCGGCCGCGAGCGCGTGGCGGGCTCGTTCAGCCATGCGGCGAGGTCGGCGGCACACCGCTCGATCCCGGCCGCCTCGAAGAGCCGGGAACCGGGAGCCTCGCGCACCGCGCCCTGGATCCGGTCGTCGAGCTGGCCGACGACGACGAAGCCGAGCGGCTTGCCGAGGTCGCGAAGCGCGAGACGTTCAGCCTTCGGCCAACGTTTATCACTTGTTCGGGTCGAAACAACTATCACGCCGGCGTCGCAACTTCGGATCGCTTGATCGATGCGTTGCGGGAGATTCAGACGATCGCGAAGGCTCCGGATCCGCCAGTGGTCGGTCCACACGTCGACCCCCTTTGCGCGCAGCGCCTGGCCGAGGGCCATCGCTTCGTTAGAATGCTCGGATGGATAGCTAAGGAACACTTTTTTCATCGTACCTTCTCATCCGGTGCAAGACCATGCACAGGAGTGGCGAGCGTACCACGGCCGGGTCTTCGCCAACAGACCCACCCGGCATCCAGCGATGGCAGCATGCTGCCCCATCCCGCGCATTTGAGCCCACATGGAGGTTAGTACGACGGTCAAGGCGGCTATCAAGGCTGGGCTGCGAGGACATCCAGTAGTTCGGCCGATCACCGAGCCGGACGCAGGGCGTCCAGCAGAGGAGGGCCCGCGTCAAGGCAATCCCCAACAATCACCTGCTATTTGGTGTCGGAAGTCCGTGTGGGTGTCCGCATCGGCGTCGGCATCGGATCGACATCTGGAACTCGATGGAGATGCTCGTACAGTATCCCACTCGCCGAACAGCATCTCCCCGCCTCGTCCCGGCCGGGTGACGTGCCCGCCTACGTCGCGGTCGCGCCCCTCGCGCGAGGCGCCAGGCGAGCGGAGTGAGCCCATGCACTTGTTCACCCGATGGTCGCCCAGCGCGTGAGGACGTCCGCGAGGTACGCCAGGGGTCGATGCCCTGGAGCATGCAGGTTCCGACGAGGGTGAACATCGTGGCGGCCGCGTGAACGCCGCCCTCGGACCCGGAGAACAGTCATGCCTTCCTGCCCACGACCGGCCCACGACGCGAGCTCGGAGCGGTTGTTGTGCATCGGCAGCTCGGGGTGATCGAGGAAGCGGAAGAAGAAGTCGCGCCCGTTGACCGCGTAGGTGAGCGCTTTGCCGAGGCTCGTGGGCCGGGTCGACAGGCGAAGTCCCAGGGTCCAGTCGTACAGCTCCTGGACCAGCGGGCGGGAGTCGCGGTCGCCGCGTCTCGCGGACGATCGCGCGCGGTGCACCGACGAGGCCGGCCTCGATCGCGAACAGGTCACGGATCGTCCCGAGCGCGAGCCGCGCCTCGGCCGGATGGTGGTGCCGGGCGTCGAAGAAGTACCGGCGCAGGGGGCACCGGCACCCGGCACGGCGGAGGCCCAGCGCGGCGACGGCTTGGTTGAACTCGCTACCCCCGCGACGAGCAGGAGCTTCCCCTTGAAGGCGGCGAGGAACGCGGCGGGGTTCTTGCCTTGCTTGGTGTCGGTGAAGTGGTAGCGCGCCTCCTGTTAGTCCCTGACCGCCCAGAGACGGCCCTTGCGGAGCTTGCCATCCGTTCCGTCCTGGACGGGGAACCCTGTGTCGTCCTTTCAGGCCCCTGTTGGAGGAGTTCATCTGGCGCAACTTCCGCCTCAGCACCGGTTGATCCGCACGTGACTCTGCCTCGATCCCGCCCATACACGCGCGGCTCAACGGCCATGTGGACTCCTTCATCAGGACGACGCTCATGCTCGGCATATACGTACCTTTTGCAATGAGCCAGACCCCGACGCCCTGGATGCGGGGCTCGAAGGGGGAGGGCCGCGGGCGGCCTGGTTCTGGGCAGGCGTTCCTCGCGCAAGCTGCCGTCCTCGGGACGCGGTGTGAGGACAAGAAACATGAACCCTCGATCCCCCCACTCTGCGGCCTCCCCGGCCGCGTCGTCAAGTGCCGGTTGACCAGCAGCCCGCCGCCCGGTCGCTGGAAACGGCCGGTTGGACCACCGCCGCGGCCCGCCGTGCAGGCTCCTCCTACGGTGCTGTGTGTTCATACCGTCCGGTCGTCGCCCGTGCCGGGGGCTCCCGGCGGGATCGTCGCAGGTGGCCTACCTGCACGACGTGGTACGCTCCGCCCGTTCTGGAGTATGCATTGGGAATCAAGCTCATTCTTCCCGGCGCGGATCGCGGCGCCGCCATCATGGGCGCGCCGCTCCCCTCAGGCGACGATTTCTGCGTTGTCGCCGCGAGCAACAACTTCGCCACGCGCGGCGACGCCGAGGCGGGCCGGGCCGTGGAGGCTGGTGACATCATCGAGCTGACCTGGGAAAATGGGCTGATCACTTGGGAGCTTCCAGTGGGAGCCGAGTACACCCTCCCGGTCGAGCGGCAATCCGGTGATCGTGGCCTCGGATCCGCGCTGCTCGTGGCCTGGCAAGCACTACGCGCGCTCGTGAAGAAAGACGAGGTAAACCTACACAAGCTTGTGAAACAGGCGGACGACGCGCTCTCGTCGCCTACGCCACGGCTCTTGCAGGTTGGCGCGGACGGCACGATTGGTGCACAGGTGACCCTGACGGCGCGTACGGACGCAACTCTCCTCGTGCTCGTTCATGGCACATTCTCGTCAATTTCCGACGGCTTCGCGGGGCTCGCGCTCGGAGAGGGCCTGGATACCGAGCGCAAACAGGCGTGGGACTCCGTGGTCGCACGATATGGCGGTCGGATCTACGGTTTCGACCATGCCACGCTGTCGGTGTCGCCCGTCGAGAATGCCCGAGATTTGTTGCGCCTCCTGCCCAAGGGGCAGAAGGTCGACATCCTGTCGCACTCCCGCGGCGGACTCGTGGCGGAGCTCGTGGCGGGCGCGGGATTGGACGGAGCGGTCCCCGGCCTCGAGAGCCTCGTGGTGGAGCGGAAAGATCGCGGGATCGTGGTCGAGCGCCACATCCGCGTCGCTTCGCCAGTTCGTGGCACGCGCCTCGCGTCGCAGCGCTCCGCTGACTTCATCGACGGGCTCTCGACAATCGTGAACCTCCTCGCCGCGCTGGTCCCTAACGGGCCGATGATCGGCGGGGTGAAAGCGGTCATATACGCCGCCCGCGTGCTCGTAAGCGCGATCACGAACGACGTCGCGCTCAACCCGGCCGTGGCGCCCGGGCTGCACGCAATGATGCCGGACGGGCCCGTGGTGCGGGCCGTGAATAGCGCACCCGCCCCCGACACCCATCGGCTCATCGTGGGTGGTGTCTTCACCGGCTCGGACGGGCTCGGCGGGACCCTCCTCCGTGTGCTGCCGAACGGCTTTTTCGGAGGGGACACGGATCTGGTCGTCGACACGGAGCGAATGTACACGACGGGCGATTTCGGGAAAGCCCGCGCGTTGGAGCCCTTCGGCCCCGGGTTGAACCATGTCACCTATTTCACCCACCCCGCGACCCGCGATGCGATCGTGCGTGCGATGGGCGCGCCGGATTGGAACACCGCCGGCCTCGGCCTCGAGGTGGCCGAGCGCCCGAAGAGCACGTCCATCGCGCAGCGTGGTGTAGAGAGCTTCGGCGGTCGCATGCCGAGCCGCCGGCCGACCGGAGACGGCCGGGACGTGGTGATCGTGCTTCCCGGCCTCATGGGCAGCACGCTCGCGAGCCAGAGTGGACTTATCTGGGCCAACGTGCCTCGCCTGGTCACCGGGGCGTTCGCGCACCTCGACCTCGACCGTGACGCGGAGTTCCGCGTGAACGCCGACGGCATCATCGCGGACTACTACGAACAGCTCGTCGCGACGCTGGCTCTGACCTACGACGTAGGCGTGTTCGCGTTCGATTGGCGCCGGCCGCTCGCCGACACCGCCGGCCGGCTCGCCGAGCAGCTCGGTGCCGTCTTGGACGGCAAGCGTCGAGTGCATCTCGTGGCGCACTCCATGGGCAGCGTCGTGGTGCAGATGCTCGTCGCGGAGCAGCCGGCGATCTGGAAACGCATTCGCGAGAGGTCCGGGCAGGTGGTCATGATGGGACCGCCCCTGCAGGGCGCCTGGGACGCCCTGGCCGCCATGCTCGGTGAACACCCCCTCCTGCGCGGGCTCGCCGCCGCGGACCTCGTGAATGAAAGCCACGAAGTGCTCAACATCGTCCGCACGTTCGAGGGCGTGCTTGCGCTCCTCCCCTCGAACTCCGCCTGGTTCCTCGACCCGACCTGGCTTCCGTTTGGTGGCGCGCCACGCCGCCTTGCGGAAGCCCTCGGCGCTCGCAAACGCCTCGATCGTGTGACCACCATCGAGGGGTGCACACTCATCCTCGGTACGGCTCCGGTCACGCGCAGCGGCTGGAAGAATTCCTCCTTCCTGCTCAATGAAGCGGGAGAGGGGGTGGGCGATGGCACGGTTCCCTACACACGCTCGGTGCTCACCGGGGCGCCCACCTGGTACGTCGCGGCCCGACATGGCGACATCCCGAAGCACCCCGACACCATACGAATGATCGGCGAGATCCTCGCGGGCGGGCAGCCGTCGCCTGGAGCGTCGTCAGCACCGCGCTCGACGCCGGCCAGCCCGCGAGACATGCTCCCACCACTCGCGGCCGCCCCCTTCCTGGGCTACCCCACCGAGGCGGACCTGCTCGCCGCTGCCATGGGCGGAGGCGGTCCGAGTGCGGTTGCTATTGCGACGATACGCTTGCGGATCTTCTTCGGGGGCGTCGACGAAGCGCCCTCCCCCGTGCTCGTGGAGAACACCCCAGGCACAGGCCTCCGTGGTGCGCTGGCACGACTGGGGAAATTGCCGGGCAGCCCCCTCCCGCGCCTCGCAACCGCCAACGTACTGCCGCAGCGCCTGGGCGAGAGCTACACGACCCGCTGGGGCGGCTACACCCTCCTGGTGATCGGCACGGGGGAGCCCTTCGATCTCACCCCGGTCCGCCTCGCGGACGCCGTGCAAGTCGCAGTGCGCCGATTCTGCCTGGAGCAGCCAGACGCGCCCGTGACACTCTCGGCGACGCTCATCGGCACAGGGAACGCGGGTGTGCTCAGCATCGAGGACTCCTTGCGCGGGCTCATGGAGGGGTTCACCCGCGCGATGGACGACCTCATCGGACTCGACCCATCCTTCGCCACGAAGGCCGGTGAGCTCGTTGTCGTCAACGCGTTCGAGGACCTCGTGGCGATCCTGCAAGACCGTGCGCCAGCCGTCGCGCAAGCGGTGGGGACCGAGAACGTGCGTTGGGAGTTGGCGCCGACCCTCTCGCTAGGGTTGAAGCGCCGCGGCCGGCGCCTCGACCGCGAGGATCGGCGGGCCAACTGGACCACCCTCAACGTCACGACGCGGGAAGGCGTCCTTCGGTACACGCTCACCGGCCGGC
This sequence comes from Myxococcota bacterium, assembly GCA_040386535.1. GTDB lineage: Bacteria > Myxococcota_A > UBA796 > UBA796 > SXON01 > CAJBVW01. Next base: position 9,270 of record JAZKFH010000067.1, read on the forward strand.
GTACGACCGGGCGGACAGACGAGGTCTGTGTCCCGATCCAGGATCTCGAGGCAGACCTCGCTACGATCATGAAGTCGCCCCAGAGCGATCGCGGCTCGGCGGGGGAGCAGGTCACCCGGATTCTGAGCCGTCAGATCTTCCCCCGCGACTTGCGGGACGAAATCTATGGAGGTGCCCCCCTCCGCCTCGTGCTGGATGTACCGGCAGCCGGGCTCCCCTGGGAGATGGCAACCGAGCCGGAGCGCGGGGGCCGTCCGCTCGCCGTCGGCACCCCCATGTTGCGTACCCTCGAGACCGCCTCCGTTCGGACGCCGAGCCCGCTGTGCAGCCGCAACGTCGCGATCGTGCTGGGCGACGGCGCTGGCGGGGACACCGGTCTCGCCTACCTGCAGGGGGCCGTAGCCGAAGCTGCGGCCATCGATGAGATGTTGGAGCGGCGCGGCGTTCGCGTGACCCGGGTGGGCCGCGCACCTGAAGCCGACCTGCGTCGGACGTTCCTCGGGCGTATCGCCGAGTCGTCTTGCCGGATCCTCCACGTTGCCGGGCACGGCATCTACAACGGGCCGGGCGGAGCCTCCGGCCTCTTATTGGGAAGGACGCAGGGGCAGGGGATCGAGCCCATGTACCGCGTGATCACCGCAGCGGAGCTCCTCAATGCCTTCGGGAGCGAGCTGCCGGAGCTGGTCTTCTTCAACTGCTGCCACCTGGGCAGTCTCGATGGCCCGGACCACCAGCCGGGCCTCGGTCGCGGTCGCCTCGCGGCGAGCGTCGCGCAGACCTTCATCGAGCGAGGCGTCCGCGGCGTGGTCGCGGCCGGCTGGGCTGTCGACGACGCGGCGGCCAAGGTGTTCGCATGTGTGTTCTACGAGCGGATGCTCGACGGGCTGCCGTTCGGCCTCGCCGTCCGCGCCGCGCGGGAGGCGGCCTGGAACAAGAACCCCCGGGTGAACACCTGGGGCGCCTACCAGGCGTACGGCGACCCGGCCTGGACCATGGCCGTGACCGGCCCGGCGACGGGGCCCACCTCGTATCCTCTGGAAGCAATCGCGCTCGATGCCATCGACGACGCCGTGTTCATCGAAGCGCCGTTGGATGTCTTCAGGCAGATCGCCCGGATCGTGGCACAATCCCCCGCGGCGAACACGGCCGAGGTTCACCTGAGCCTTGCGCTCGCGTTCGACGCCCTCGGCGAGGGCTCCGCAGGCGAGCAACACGTCCATGCTGCGGAAGTCCTTCGGCCCGGGCTCCAGCAGTTCAGGCTGCGGACGAAGATGCGAGCGGGGGCAGAGGCTCCCGCGGCACCGGCTCCAGGCGACGGCGAGAAGTCGCTGCCGTTTTCGCTGAATGACACTCCGCTCTCGGTGCGGCCCCGACCGGCCGAGTTCCTCGACCTGAGCGGTATCCTCAAGCGCACCCTCGATCGCGTCTCCGCACAGCGGGTCTCTGCGGCCTGGCTCCGCAAGCAGGCCGCTCCCGTCACAGGAGGCGGCGAGGCGACCGACGCTACGCGCGGCTCGGGCACCCTCTGGTTCGACCCGCTCCGCACGGTCCGCGACGATGGCAGTGTGCTCCCGGGCGTCACCACCCGACTCTTCATCCGCACGGGCTCCGCCCCGATCACCGGCCTCCCGAAAGGCCTCGCGACCGCTGGCTACGGCCCGGGCAGCAAGATTGGCGCGAACGGCGACCACCCGCTCCAGGTGCGCGCCATCGCCCTGGAGGACCACACTGGCGCACGCGTCATCCTGGTTGTCGCCGACATCCACACCGGCACTCGGCTGCTCCACCACGAGGCCGTCAATCGGCTGAAGGACCTCGGGGTCACCTTGTCCACGCTGGTCCTGGCAGGCACCCACACCCACACCGGGCCCGCGCGCATCTATGGCAACAGCCTCTACGACGGCTTCACCGGCGGATTCCTGGCACCCACGCCCAGGGCCGACGCTTGGGAGCCGGTCGTCGCGGCGATCGAGAAGGCAGTGCGTGGCGCCTTGGGGAAGGGCAGGACCGCCTGCACGGTCGCGCCGCTACAGGGCAGGGTATCGGAGATCGCGACCAACCGTTCTCGCTGCGCGTTTCCGTACAAGCTCGACGCCTGGACCAGCAAGGGCTGGCCGGGCGAGGGCCTCGAGGGTGCGGACGAACTGCGGGCCGTTGACGGGCGCTTGCGTGGATTCGTCTTCCGGGACGACGCTGGGAAGGTCTGCGCGACGTACGCGCTCGTCGCGTGCCACAACACCTCGATGGGTAACCAGGGCGTGTGGGACCCCGACTTCGTCGGACGCGCGATGACACAGGCGGAGGCGGAGCTCGGAGGTCTCGTCGCAATCGCGCTTTCGGGCGCGGGCGACCAATCGCCGCTGCCTTTGGACGGGCTGAAGAGGCTTGATCGAAAGGTCCACCAGGGCGAGGCGCACGCCAAGGTTCGCGCCGATCGACTAACGAACCTGCTGGCCACAGCCGTACGCGCGGCCGGCCCCGGAGCACCAGGCGCCATCCGAACCCGCTACCTCGCGTGGGACCCGACCAGGAGCGACAGCGCCGACCTCGAACTGGCGGCCTGGCGCTTTGGCGCCCCGACGCTGGGCGGCGCGGAGGACGGACCGTCGCCATTCGCGTGCGCGTTTCCGGAGGGCTTGAAGGCAAAGAAGGAGCCTCACTCGGTCGAAGACCGCCTGCACTACCCGAAGATCAAGCCGGTGGGCGGCATCCTGGACGCCATCTTCAACGCGAAAAAGCCGGCGCCGTCCCACTCCCTGCACCACGTAGAGATCGGCGACACCCTGCTCGTCACGTTGCCGGGGGAGCCCACCGTCGGCATGGCATGGACGCTGGAAACCACGCTCGGCCGGGCCGCCGGGCGCCAGGTGCTCGTGCAGGGGTACACCGGTGACTATTGCGGCTACTTCACGACCCTCCACGAGTACGAGTGGCAACAATACGAGGGTGCCTCCACCATCTACGGGCGCAACACGGCGTCGCACCTGATCCACGTCCACAGCGAGCTGCTCTCTGCCGACAGAAGTGGCGCTACGGAGCCGGAGCCGGACGCGCCGCGCGGCAACGCCCCGGAGGCCCCCGAGGCGACTCCCACACCGGCCCCACCCGCGGTCGAGGTGGAGGCCTACGTCGTGGGCGACCAGGTCGTCGTGCTGTCGACCTACTCGCCCGACGGCGCCGACTCCAAGGTCCGAATGCAAGGAGAGAAACCCGCGACTGTCGGTGAGGCGTCGGCGCCGTGGGGCGGCAGCCTCTACGTATCGACATGGCCGGATCCAGGCGGCACCCGGGGAGGCCTCGACGTCACGGCCACGAAGGGCGGCAAGACGGTGACGCTCAAGGTAGTGACCATACGGTGATCCGGATCTCCCAACACCGGGGCGGCGCCGGAGCGACCGCCGGGGCGCCATGCACGCTGACGTTGGCGGGGACGCGGGCGGGCCACGCCGGCAGTTGTCTTCGCGTTCGATGCCATGGGCCCTTGCTCCTCCAAAAGCGCCTGAGCTCACCTCTGCCGGCGCAGACATTCCCCATGGTATGTTTCCTTGCAACCCGGTTCCATGGCAATGCCCCTCCTCCTCCTCGCCCCTCTTGCCGGTTTTCACGATGCCGACGTCACTTCCGTGCCCGACTGTGACGCCGGTCGCTGGTCGGACGAGGAGTCGTGCCGCACGAGGCTTGCGACCGAGTTCACCCTCGTCCAGGCGGATCCGCCCGGGATCGAGCTCGACTGGAACCGCTCCAACGAGGTCAGGGCCGAGCGGTTGCTGATGGGGGGTTGAGTGCCGTACGACGCCTTCCTCTCCTACAGCCAAGCTGACGGCGCGGTGGTGGCCCGGGCGCTGCATCGCGCCCTGCACACCTTCGCGCGTCCGCGGTTCACGCGCCGCGCCATCCACGTGTTCCGCGACGACGTGAACCTCTCGGCCAACCCGGACCTGTGGACCACCATCGACCGGCACCTCGGCGAGGCCCGCTACCTCGTGTTCGTGGCCTCCCCCAAGGCCGCCGGCTCGATCTGGGTGCGTCGCGAGCTGCACGCCTGGCTCACGCGCGACCCGCGCGCCGAGCGCCTGATCCTCGTGCTCGCTGGCGGCGAGGTTCTCTGGTCGGCCGACAAATCGGGACCGGACTGGTCGGCAACCGACGCCCTTCCGCGCGAGACCGAACTCCCGCCCGGAATCGTGGACGCTAGGATAGCGGTGGGCGCTGCGCTTGCGGCGCAGCCGTTGTGGATCGACTTACGTTGGATGCACACCCTCGACCAGGGAGACCTCCGCGATCCCCGTTTCCGTGACGCCGTCCGTCAGATCTCGGCCACTATTCGAGGCGTCGATCCTACCGATATCGACGGAGAGGACCTGCGCCTCTCCCGCCAACGCGCACGCGTGGCGTCCGCGGGCATCGTGGCCCTGTTCGTGCTGCTATTCGCGACCGCGGGCTTCGCGGTCTACGCGCAGGAGATGCGCGCGCGCGCGGAGACGGCGCTCGCAGGGAGCATGAGCGTCCTCTCCCAACTATTCACACACGACGGCGTTCTCGACCCGACCTGCGCCGTCTCGGTGGCAACCGTGGTCGCGCCCACCCTCGACCGGGTCGTCCCACTCACCGAGGTCGTCGGCGCAGAGTTCGCGTGGAACAGCCGCTTGGTGCGCGCGATGGTGCATCGGCGCCTCCCCGGTCGGCGGGAGAGCGCCATCGCAGAGCTGGTCCAGTTCGCCGCCCATCGCACGGACGACCCCGACCCGTGGTTCGTCAAGGGAAACGCGGAGATGGAGGCCGAGCGTTGGGAGGACGCCGCCGCGAGCTACGGCGAAGCGATTCGTCGGGAACCCCGCGCCGGCTTCCTCGCCTCCCGCGCCGAGGCGCTTCTGCGCGGGGGTGACCTATCCGCTGCGGCCGCCGACGTGGACCTCGCCCGGGCGGCCGATCCGGGAGCGGTAACACCGGCGCTCCTGCAGGCCGAAATCGCCTTCCAGCGCGGCGACCATGCCCGCGCCGCGGTGCTGTTCGCAGAGGTCACAACCCTCGCGCCCGACCACCACGTGGCCTGGTCACGCCAGATCCAGGCCCTCTCGCGGCTCGGTCGGCAGGACGAGACCATCCGGGTTGGGCACGCGGCGCAGGCCGCACTCGGCTCCGACCCCGAGTTGCTCGCTCAACTCGCCCTGGAGTACGCCATGGCCGAACGATACGCCGAGGCGCAGAAGTACAGCGTCGCGGCCCTGGAGGCGACGGAGGCCTGCGGCGTTGCGTTCGACATCTACCGTGACCTCCAAGCCCCTGAACAGGACCCGTGACGGTTCGCCGCCCTCCGCGGGCGTGCCCCCCGGCGAACCGGGGGTCAGTCTATACCGCGCCGAACGGCCCGAGTAAGCTTGGGAACGCCACGCACATGCTCGTGGTCCTCCTGGCGTACGCGCGGATAGCGCGGCGAGTGCCGGACAAGCGGAGGCGGCCGCGTGCGCCGACCGGACGTGCGCGCTCTACGCCGCGGCGCCGCCGGGTTCGTCTCCCTCCACGGCGTGCTCCCAGTGGCGCTGGACAACGGGGCCTCTGCTCGATCCCGCCCGGCTCGACGAGCCCTCCTTCGAGCGCCTGGACGTTGTGGCCAAGGTGGTTCAGGCCGATCGTCTGTTTTTCCACGTCCGCACGGCCGCGTTCCAGATGCTCGACGGGCGCCCGCTACGGCCGGACGCCGCGCGCCCCATCCGGGCGGCGATCCCCCAGTGGCGCAGGGGCGTCGCGAGCCGGGATAGGCGTCGGCGGTTCAAGCGCGGGTGAGCCCGTCATCGTACGCGAGCCGGAGCAGCTGCCCGTCTTCAGTGCCGACCACGAGGATGGCTTCATGGAGGCGCACGGCGCAGAGCGCCACTGGATGGCACCAGGCGCCGCACCGGGTGCCGGCCCGCACGTCGTGCACGCGGGCGTACCCGGCCTCGTCGATGACGCAGATACGGGTGTCGTCGATCCAGGCGATCCCGTTGATCGGCCCAGCGTGGTCGTCCAGATCGCGCCACCTCCCGCCGGAGGCCAGGTGCCACACCCGCAGCGTACCGTCGTCCGCGCCGGAGACGAGGAGGTCGCCCCCGGGGGAGAACGCGAGGGCGTGGACGGGGCGATCATGGCGGCCGGGCGAGGTGGGCGCGCCCAGCCGATCGAACGCAAGCGGGAGCACGTAGACAAAGCAATCGTCGCCGGCGGCCGCTGCGTACGCCTTCGAGACGGCCAGGGCGCGGATCGCTTGGTTCGCGACCGGGCGGGCGTCCAGGTTTAGCGCCACGAAGCCGCGCGAGTCGCCGAAGAGGGTTCCCGCGGAGGTCACCTTCACCACGGTGGTCGCCCCGAGGGGCCGGCGTTCGTTGTCCTACATCCGCGCCTCGCGCCCAAGGTCGGCGTCCCACGCCGCCAGCCGGGGCTTGCTCGGCATGATGATCCCGTCGAGCGCGCGCCGCACGCCGCGTGGAGACACGCCAGTCACCCGCGCGGGCTCGTTGGATTGGAAAGTGCCCGCGGGCGCCACCCCCATCCAATCCATCCGCTCCTCGGCGGCGAACACGTCGCAGACGTCGAGGTCCGTGCCCTGCCACAGGCGGATCGTGCGATCGTCCGACCAGGACAGGATCCGCGGGCCGTCCACGAAGAGGCCCCGCACTGGGGCGCGGTGACCGGTCAGGCGGTTCAGGTGCTTACACGTGCGCAGTTCCCACACCTCGATAGAGTGGTCGTCGCCGGCCGTCAGGAGCCGGTCGGGCCCGTCGAAGGCGAGCGCGTGGGTGACCGTGCGGGTGAGGGTGCGCCACCCCCCAGGCGTGGAGGTGTTCGTGATCCGCGGCCGGTCCACCGCTGCGAGGTCGAGGACGTGCACGCCTGCTTCGTCGGCAACGGCGACACACCCGGCTGACGCGTGGAGCGCCACGGCGTGCGGAACGCGTGCGTGCGGGGCTCCGATGTGGCCAGGCTCCGGGTACGCGTAGACCTCGCCGGCGGCGGTCCACGCGACGAACTCCTCCGTCGTGCGGGCGGTCACGATCCCCGCGATCGCACCCCCGAGCCGGGCCAGCAGCAACAGCTGGCCGTCCACCGTCCACTCGTGCACGCGCCCGGCGCCGTCCCCGATCAGCGCCCCACCGTCATGCAGCGCGGCCACGACGCGGGCGCCCGGCACCGTCACGCTGCGCTCTCCGTAGAGAGACACCACCCGGTCGGCTGCCGCGGCGAAGGCGTCACCGGGCCCGGCCGTGAGCGCGCGCAGTCCGCGTAGCTCGAAGCGGCGCACCCCCTGCGGGCGCCACGCTTCGATCGTGCCGTCGGCGAAGCCGAGCACCGGGTAAAGATCTTCGATCCAAAATATGAATTTCGGGGCGCGTGTCGGGGAGCCCGGCCCCACCGCGACGCGCGGCGGGGTCACCTTCCAGCCGACGTGCTGTCCGTCCACCGAGTACGAGCGGACGTCGTCGCCACGCACCCGCGCGGAGAGGATCGCGTTGCGGTGGCCGTGGATCTCCACCGGCTCGGCGCGACTCATCAGCCGCAGGCCCCGCCCGGGGAGGCCGAGGACTGCGGGGAGCGCCTCGGGATCCCCGGTGAGCAGATGCTTGTTCTTCCGCAGGCGCGTCGCGACGGGGCGAGGGGCGAAACGGGCGATGCGTTCGGTGCCGGTGGCCCGGCAGGCCTCCACCAGGAAGTCCGCGTCCCGCCACGCATCAGCCAGGGCGCGCGGCCACTCCGCGTGAGAGAGGTGCAGCAACCGGAACGATGCGGCGTAGGCTCGCTCCCACTCGGTGGCGCTCTCGGTGGGGGGCCAAGCGGCGATCGTATATCGTATCGGCGAGGGCAGCGTGGGCGGGGGCGTGGTCCCCGAGGAAGGACTCGAGCTGATCCCTGCTCGCTGACGCGATGACCTCCTGTAGCCAGCCACGCCGGGCGTGGCCGAATACGGCAAAGGCCTCCAGTCTACGCATCGCAGCAGCGTACACGTCCGAGGTCAACCCACCTCGCGCGCTGGTCACCACACGCGTGAGGATCGGCTCGGACAGCGGAGCCTGCGCCGCCAAGATCAGGCTGACGATCGTTCGGGACACGACGCCGTACGGTGCGTCCTCGTTGAGGAGCCACCTCAACCGCGACGCCTCCTCGGCGAGCGCGCGCCCAGGGCGGAACGAATCGATCCCCTCGCCCCGCACGAAGCCCGTGAGGTCACCGTGCAAACCGCCATCACCGCGCTCCCCCACGGACAGGCGCGCGCAATCTTGCCGATCCACGCGGGGTTGGAGGGGCGTCGAGCCCGACCCGCACCGGGGCCTGCAGGCTTCGCAGCGCCCCGAGGAGGTCGGCCGCCGACGCGAGCTCGGGGTGGAACACCGCCCGGAGCTGCGCCAGCAGGGAGCGCTCCAGGCGCGCGGTGTCCTGGCCGAGCGGCGTCTCATCGAGGCGCTGGATCAAGACCGGGCACGGATCCTCGCGCGCTACCCACCACCGGAAGAACGCGCGCCCGCCTGCGCTGTCGGGAACCTGCATGCGCGGCTCCCGCCCCCACCACGCCTCTGGCGGCGGCGCCTCGTCCGTCAACAGCGTCGGGACGTAGTCGGGATCCGCCAACAGGGCGCATCAGCGCCGCGCCCGGCGCGTCCACCCAGGGAACCCAATCGAGAGCGCGCCGGACGGTCACGTCGGCCTCGCCGGGGTCCGCCACGCGCTCGAAGCCTTCCGGCAACACGACGCCCGGCGGGGCATACACCCGGGGGAGCGCCGCGGGCGCGCCCGCCATCGTGCCTTCAGTGAGTCGCCACGCGGCCCCCGACGGTGCGCGCAGCGTCACCGTCAGGTGAGCGACCGCGGCCCCCGCGTACCCTCCGCGGCGCAGGACGAGCGCGTGCCGCACGCGCTCCAGCCCCTCGCCGTCCTCGACCTCGAGACTGAGCGCGGCCCCTGCCGCCACCTCGAGCTCGTGCCACCCGGTGGGCGTCAGGTTCGGCCAGTGCACGTGCAGGCGGGTTCCATGCAGGCGCACCCGCACCTTCGTCGTCGCCATGCCCGTATCGCCGAACCCGGTGCCCGGCCGCAGGGGCTCAGGCACCGCGAGCCGCCGCGCGCCCGCCGTGGCGACCGCCCAGGCAGGCAGGGTCTCGCGCGTGTCCCTCGGGAGGCGAGCGTACAGGTCCCGTGCCCAGCGCGCCACCCACGGTTCGTCGCTTGCCGAGACGGTGGCCGCGATGGCGTCGAGTTCGTCGGTGACATCCTCTCTGGCGAGCACGGCGCGCTGTAGGCGCTCCTGGACGGCGAGCGGCGAGCGCTCGTCCGCGGAGGTGAATCGGATCACGGCACACCTGCGCGATCGTGATCCCAACGACATGATCGGCGAAGAGCAGCGGGTGCACCGGCGTAACCTGCGGCTGGCGCGCAGCGCGGTCAGCGTCGCTGGGGGCGCGCCTGGCGGAGCCGGGCTGAGGGCGGGGTCAAGGCGCTCGCCCCGAAGAAGACGGGCCGTCACGCGAACGCTCCGGTGGACCGCACCGCGGAGAAGGAGATCGAGCGTCTGCGCCGCGAGAATGCCGCGCTCGAGGAGAAGCTCCGCCGTTCAGTGATGCTTGTGGAGGCCATGATAACCTTGCGGAAGTGCTGGTGTCGCTGGCGCCGCCCTCAACGAGAGAGAGGAGCGGATGAACGCCGTGCTGCACGCCGCCCCCGCGCTGGGCGTGTCCCGGGCGACGCTGTACCGCCGACGCCGGCCGCAGGTCGTCCGGCCGACGCGCACGAGCTGGCGGGCGTTGAGCGCCGAGGGGCGGGCGCGTGTGCTACGTGTCCTTTACGACCCCCAGTTCGTCGACGCGAGCCCGGGTGAGGTCTACGCCACCCGCCTCGACGAGGGCGCTCGACGGCAAGCGGGCCGCCGACCGAAGCCAGTAGGGAAAAACCGGCGGCCACGCGGCCTGGACTCCACGACTTCGCTGCCGTCCGCAGAAGGACCGGATAGAGACGATAGGCACCACGGAGACCTAATGAAAATGCGCGATCTCCTGGAAACGTGGGGGCTGAAGAGCCTGAAGCTCTCCACGGGCTTCGTCGAGGGCGAGTTCGCCGCCCAGGATCCTGATCGCGATGCCGCGTGGGACCTGTACGTCGAGCTGGTGACGCGGATCGCCACGCAGAGGCTTCCTGGCGAGGCGGGCGACGAGGTCGCGGCCCTCCGAAGCATCTACGACCTGTGGGGCATCGTGCGCAGCACTCTGAAGGCGCATCGCGGCTGCACCGTGTTTGCGAAGCTGACGATCCCCTTCTTCAACCAAGATGTTCGCCCCTTCACCGCTCGCTGGCACAAACAAAGCATCGCAGGGGCACTGGACACGCTCTCGGGCAAGGAGGCATTCAGGCAGGAGTTGGAGTCTCTCCGCGCCCGCCTAGTCGCGTTCACCGGGCTGCTCTCTGCCATCGCAGGTGTCGAGGACATCACGCCGGAGATCATGGCCGATGCTGAGGCGTAGAGAATTGAACGCCAGGCGGCGAGACGCTCCTTCGCCGCCGCTGCATGACGCCGAACGGATTCTCGGAGCCGCGCCACAAGCGGGCGCCGGCCGGGGCACTTCGCGCACCTCCCTTCTTGCCGACTCCCGCACCCGGTCACCCGGGGGTAGCTGGCGTCGCTCGCCCGCGCTTCGCCCTCCGACAAGGCGCAACACCCTCCGCATGAACCTTCCTTCTTGCGCTCCACAAGCAGGGGGTCGTCAAAATGGAAGAGGATAGCAAGCGGCGCCACCTCTTCATTAGTCATCACCACAATGACGACGAGGCGGTGTCGAAACTCACGAAGCTTTGCAACGATCGGGGCTACGACATCCGGAACAGCTCAATCCGCGCCAAGCCGGCCAACGCCGAGCGGTTGCAGCGGGGATTGGTGAAAGAGGAAGTGATCCAGCGCTTGCTGCGGATGAAAATCTCGTGGGCCACGACGGTGGTGGTGCTGATCGGAAAGGAAACCCATCAGCGGCCCTGGGTGAATTGGGAGATCAAGGAAGCGTACGAGCAAGGAAAGCGGATTGTGGGCGTCTACGAGCGGGGGGGGAAGGAGGCCGCCTTGCCTTCGAATTTGGACCGGTATGGGGATTCGATTGTCGCATGGAACTCCGAACGAATTATCGCGGCAATTGATGGCGAAAACAATAGGTTTGAGAACTCCGACGGCTCCGAACGCGCCGTCGGAAGCAGCAACCGGACCGAGTGCTAACCAGCGATGTCATCCATCTTTATCTACGTTGTGGATCGTGATTTTGGATTCGCACCGAACCCCTTTCACGGCTCCTGCACACTGGCAACCTGTAAGCCAGGAATTCGAAACTCCGCTTTCGCGGGAGACTGGGTGTTCGGGATGGGCGGATCCAGGCTGCACGCCACGGGGAAATGCATCTTTGCGATGCGCGTCAGCAAGAAGCTGACATTTTGTCAGTACTGGACGGCTCCTGACTTTAAGGACAAGAAGCCGGTGCGAAACGGAAGCCTCAAGATGATGGTCGGCGACAATATCTACTTCCGTCCCTCGGCCGACGACCCCTGGCAGCAAGCGGATTCGCATCACAGCAACGCGGATGGGACCCCAAACGCACATAATGTCAATAGCGACACCAGCGCCGACGCAGTGCTAGTCTCCGATCACTTCTACTACTTCGGGAGCAGCGCCCCGTTGGTCAACGACTCGATTCTGTCCGAGATGGGGTACAAGAACCGTCGACAATATCGACGTTTTGATCTCATTGGCCCCGGCGCCAAGTTGGTGGCATGGCTTGAGGCACACCACTCATCGGCGCTGAACCGAGTGCGAGGAGACCCTTTCGACTTTGACAACGGCGCTGCGCGATACGAGGGTAGAAGTGACACGCTTTCCGAATAGCCACCACCCGGCGTGTGGGCGCTTGGCACGAGTCTTTTCGAGCCATACCGCCCACGGCACCCGTGGTTCATCGCCCGTGGTTCCGGGCTGATGCACACGCACATGAACTGCTTCCTCGCAGCTGTGCGGCCGGACGACGCAACCCAACGCCCGCTCGTGGCAACACTCGTGACGTCTCGCGCGGCCGTCCCGGATGCCGCATGACAAACGCCTCGACCAAGGGGCAACTGGTCGTCTTTGAGGGACCTGATGCCGTCGGGAAGACCACGCTCGTCAGCGCGGTGGCTCGAGCACTCGCCGAGCACGGGATCGCCCATGAGGTACATGCCTTTCCGGGGAACACGCAAGGAACACTGGGCGATCTCGTGTATCGTCTCCATCACGACGCCGCCGCATCGGGTATCCGAACGATCGCGCCGGCCGCGCTCCAAGCACTACACATCGCGGCGCACCTCGACGCAATCGAACGGCTGTTACTACCGGCGCTGGAAGCTGGAAAGGTCGTCCTGCTCGATCGGTTCTGGTGGTCGACGTGGGTATACGGGCTGGAGGGAGGAGTTGAACGGGAGGTGCTGGAGGCGATGATCGCAGTCGAGCGCCGCGCTTGGGGTGGCTGGACCCCTCACGCGCTCGTGCTGCCTGATCGACGCTCGCCCGGCGAAACGAGTGCTCGTCTTCGCGCCGAGTATCAGGCGCTGGCTGATCGTTACGCCACGTCGCACCCGGTCATCGCGCTGGATACAAACCGCCCATCCGGCGATTCCGTCGCCGAATTGATGTCGCGCCTGCCGGCACTGTGGGCCAACTTGCCGGTGCGCGCCGCGTCGGCGAGGACTAGGTCGCAGGGGCCGAAGTCGTCGTCTGGAGCTAAGGGCCCGGTCTCGTCGTTTTCGTCAGCGAAGCCGACGGTGGTATACGACAGCTACTGGCGACTCGCGGCCGAGCGTCAAGAGATCTTCCTTCGCAGGCTGCGCGGCGACACGCCCCCATGGACGGAAGACTCCGTTCTTCTGGCCTACAAGTTCACCAACACTTACCGGGCTTCAGACCGGGTCAGCCAATACCTCTTGCGGAACGTGATCTACGGCGAGGCGTACGACGATCGCGATGTCTTCTTGCGGATCATGTTGTTTAAGCTGTTCAATCGTATCGATACGTGGGAGTATCTGGTTACCGAATTCGGTGACGTGTCGTTTCAGACCTTCCAGTTTCAGGCCTACGACCGAGCGCTTGAGGCCGCTCGCGCCCGTGGAAAAAAAATCTACTCGGCGGCGTACATCATGCCATCGGCCGGGCGCGTCTTCGACGTCCCGCGCAAGCACCAAGGCCATCTGCTGCTGCTTGAGCGGATGGTGAGGGATGAGTTGTGGAAGAAGCTACAGGACGCGGGATCGATGGGGGCGGCGTTCGATCTCCTTCGTGGCTATCCGTCCATCGGGGGGTTTCTCGCCTATCAGTACCTCATCGATCTGAACTACAGCCCGCTTTTGGACTTCTCCGAGAACGACTTCGTGATGCCTGGTCCGGGAGCTGTGGATGGTATCAGCAAGTGCTTTTCCGATCTCGGGGGCCTGAGCGAGGCGGAAATAATCCAGGCCGTCTGCGATCGACAGGTCGAGGAGTTCACGCGCTTGGGTGTTGACTTCAAGTCTCTCTGGGGCAGGCCGCTGCACCTCATCGATTGCCAGAACCTGTTCTGCGAGGTGTCGAAGTACTCCCGGGTCCGGCATCCCGAGATCGAAGGAATTGCTGGGCGGACGCGAATCAAGCAGATATTCACCTCGTCCGGCGACCTGATCTCGCCGACGTATCCCCCGAAGTGGGGCCTAAACGACACCGTTACGGCGTGGGTCACGGCCAACCGGCGAGATCGGCCCACTCTGTTTCCCCACGGCGGCATGAGGCGTCCCCTTGCCCGCGAGGAGGAGGCAAAATGAAGGTGTTCTCTGGGCAAACGGCAAGCGATGTTTGGCTCGCAGCCGCGGCCGCACTCGCGGGTCCGGATGCCGCGATGATTCCTGGGCGCGGTGGGGCGACTCGCGAGTTGCTTCACGCTGCGTTCGAGGTGGGGGACTCGCGGCAGCGCTGGGTGTTCGAGCGTGAGCCCGCGATGAATCCGGCGTTTGCACTGGCAGAAGTGGTATGGATCGTCCTAGGGCGCGACGATGCCGCTTTCCCTAATTTCTGGAATCCCGCCTTGTCGAAGTTCGCCGGGGCAGATTCCTCCTACCACGGCGCGTATGGCGCGCGGCTTCGCCGCCACCGCGGCGTGGATCAACTCGCACGAGTAGCGGACACGCTTCGGGCCAACCCCGCCAGCCGACAGGCGGTACTCCAGATATGGGACGCCACTGCCGACCTCCCGACGGCGACCGGCGAGCCGGTTGCGGCGGACATCCCCTGCAACGTGACTTCGCTGCTCAAAGTTCGTGGCGGGCGGCTTGAGTGGCTCCAGGTCATCCGGAGCAACGACATCTTTCTCGGGACGCCCCACAACTTCGTACAATTCATGAGCCTCCAAGAGATCCTTGCCGGATGGATCGGCGTTGATGTCGGCACATACGTGCAGATCAGTGATAGTCTCCACGTCTATGAGCGGGATCTCAGCTCTATTTCGACCGTGGGCGGCCGCATCGCAGCGCCGAACACCGATCGGTTTTCGGAACCGCGCGAGGAGTCACTGGCACACTTCTCGGCCGTTGGGGCGCGGATGGATGAGATGCGACGCAAACAGGTGTCACCTGAGCGGTGTTCTGAACTCGCGCTCGGGCTGGACGTGCCGGAGAGCTACCGTAACGTTCTTCTGGTGGTAGGCGCGGATGCCGCGAGGCGACGAGGGGGAATCGACCAAGCCTCGATCCTGATGGCCCAATGCACCAACCCGGCGTACCACGCGACGTGGTCGAGGTGGTGTGCGAGGATGGCGGAACGTTGCCCGACAAGCGCGGCACAAGACCCGTCAAAAGCCTCGGCCCCCGACGGGAGCGGCTCATGATCCGGCTACTTCATCTGTCTGACCTGCACTTTGGTGTTCGCTCCGATGGAACCTCTGCGCATCGGTATGTGAACGCGGGAGGGGAGCCAAACCCATCGGTCCTCGCAGGTCGGTTGGTCGCCGGGCGGTCTCTCCACCCTCACGCGGTTGTGGTGTCAGGAGATGTGGGCTGGAGTGGAGCAGGTGCGGATTACGGCTATGCCACGGAGTTCCTAGCGGCCCTCCGCACGGCGTGGCCCGGCGCAGCGCTGGTCGTCGCTCCGGGGAACCATGATGTCGATCTTTCCAGTTCACCCGCACGACAGGAAGCATTCCGCGCGTTCGTACAAGGGTTCGACGGAGGCCGTCTCGCACCGGCCTACCGGGTCGCAGGGGCATCCGGCCGAGAACGACAGACCTTGGTTAGCTTCGATATCGTCTCGGGAGACGAGGGGGAGCAGCTACTCCTCGTTTCCGCAAATTCCGCCGCGTACGTTGGGGACGCTGGCAATCCGGGTTCACCGGTGGGATTCTCCGCGGACGACCTGCATGCGATCGAGAGCGTACTCAGAACGCCCGAATTTTCGTCGATTAGGCTACGCGCGTTCATCGTACATCATGCTCTGTTTCCATTTGCCGAGCCGTCGTGGGACCGGACCATCAACTTAGCTGAGCTACGCGACAAGCCGGACCTCGAGATTGTTGCCAACTCTGCGGTTCTTCAGGCGTGGCTCGCAGATCATGGATTCGCCATCCTGCTTCATGGACACAAGCATACCATGCACGCGAGGTTGGATCGCCTCTGGCGTCGTGGCGGACCTGCGAGCGGCGCTCAGTTGCTCTCGCTCGGGGCGGGTAGCGTGGGTGTGGAGCAAGCACAGCGTGGCCACGGCGAACCACTCAGCTACAACGCGGTCGACCTGACCCGGGTGTCGGCGCACCGCTGGCTGACAGCGGTTGAAGTGAACGACATTCCGGATCCCCCGGCAAGGCCGCAGGTTTCCGCCCGATTCGAGTGCGAGCTCGGCGAGGACCTTGCGCACCCAACCCACGTGTTCCACGCCGAGACGATCGTTGACTGTCACCGTGCGATCGCGCTTCGGTGTGCATCTGCTGGACTTCTGAAGACTTTTGTCTCGGTTGTTGAGCAGTGTCAGTTTGAGCTTCCGGCAACCGCGCGGTTTGCCAAGCGGCGGGTGACAATGGCGGACATTGAGGGATCGTTTGAGGCGCTTCACCCAGAGCACGCGGTCACGGACGGGTGGAACGACCTGAGAGGGGTCGACGCTTCGATGCGGAGGATGGGATCCCGTCTCCAGTTTCAGCACGGACCCAGATTGTTCGAACGGGTGGGCGGTGCGGAAAAGAGCGCCATCGTCCGCGCACTAGACCTTGTCGGCCACGAGTCGCGCTCCGATGCGTATGCAGGCCTGTACCGCGCCGAGGTTGATGTTGCTGCGACCAAAGACGCCCTGACGCCGCATCTTATGGGTGTTCAGTTCAACGCCGAGGACGGCTACCTCGATGTGGTAGCGACATTTCGGAAGATTGAGCTTTCATACTGGTGGGTCGCCAACATGTACGAGCTATCGAGGCTCCTGACCTGGGCGGCGGCGTACGGAGCAAATCGTACTCGCACGCCTCGCCGAATCACCGTGTTCGCAGCCTTTGCGGAATGGAAGGAACGGCCGGGGGCGGCCGTCGTCGCGCGACTCGACAGAATGACGATCGAGGAGCTCACGACGATCGCCGTTGGATTCGTCGCCGGAGATGCCGCCGCTGCCACCCGGCTCTGCGATCTCCTCATCGAGAAGCGGGAGTACACGAGCGACCGAAATCTTGACGCGAATGGCTTGGCGTCCCTGTGCGCCGTGCTGAGGGGTGCGACGGGTGGCTTTCCCGAAGGTCGCCTCGCTAAGCGACGGAAACAGGTCAATTCTGTGCTGGGCGGGATCGGGACCGCGAGCGAGCAGGTCAAGTCGGGGATCGAAGGTGACCGCCCCGCGCTGGCAGCAGCAGCGCGGGCCCGAGAGTCCCTTGAGGCGGTAATTGTTGCTCTGCGCCGAGGCGAGGATGTGAAAACGGTTGGGAAATGGGGATAGAAAGTGGGATATCGCGCGCCGTCCACCGAAAATGCGTATCGCAACCTGCTCCCCGTCGACGGTCGGCGACTCAGCGATAAATTCTACGATTGGTCGAACGACGGCCACGAGGGTCAACGTTGGGTCCATTGGGCGCTGCTACGTCGTGGCCGCACGCGGTGGCTGAGCAACGTGGGGGACCCGTTCGGGCGCGACGGGACCGCTGCCCGGTGGAAGGACTGACCGTGATGAAAATCCCGCTTCACGTCGTGGTCCTCGCCCACCCCGACTCTCCGGTGTTCGGAGCTGCGCCGGGTGGTCCGTTCGACGAGGCGTCGCTCGCCATGCAGATTCTGCATCGGCTTTATGGGGAACCTGCCGCGCTGCAGCTTCGCATTCCGACGTGGTTCAGTCGGACATTGCCCGACGGCGCCCCGCCGCCGCTCGACGAGTGCTGGAACACCGGCGCGGATGCGACGCTACTCGTATACTTGCTCGACGCTCGGATGGCGCGTCGCGTGGCGGGGGGCACCGCGGACGCATGGAGCGCGCACCTCGCGCGGGCGCTTCAAGACGCCGCGGCCGATCCGCGTCGCCGATCGGTCGTGCCGCTCGCGCTGGATGAACACGGGTTTCACGTTGTGCCAGCGGACCTGACACGTAGCATTCGTAAGATTCCGGCAGACCGCCAGCTCGACACGATCCTCCAACACCTTGGCGTCCGGGCGCTCTACCTACTCTCGGACCGTACGCCCCCGGCCGACGACGGGCGGCTGCAGGCACCCATCCAGGTGTTCGTCAGCCACGCGAAGGCGGATCTGAAACCCGCCCTGACCGATCCCGTGCATCAGATGCTCGCCGCGCTTCAAGACCACGCGGTCGATCGTTTCTTTGACTCGGCGAAAATTGGTCCAGGCGAGGACTTTGCCACGCGGCTTGCAGCTGAGGTGCGGGCCTCGGACGTGCTTCTAGTGGTGTGGACCGATGCGTGGAGCAGTCGCCCGTGGTGTCGCCGCGAACTTCTCACCGCGAAGGCTGCTGGGCGCACCGTGGTGGTGGTCGACGCGCTCTACGAGTCTTCATCGCGCGTCTTCCCCTACGTGGGAAACGCGACCTGGGTTCGCTGGCGTGGACCCGTCCCGCTGAAGGGTCAAGCGCCAACCGCCGCCGACTTGGAGGCGGCCTCCGCCGAGCGCTTTCGGGTCTTCACCGCTGTTGTCCTCGCCGCGCTGCGCGACCGGTTCGAGCGGCGTGCGCTCGGCGTCGCTTTAGGAAAGCATACCATTCATCTTGGCAGTGCGCCTGAGGCGCTCGACTTCGCCGGGCGTGCCGACGTTCGCACTTTCGTGTACCCGGACCCCCCGCTTCCTGATGAAGAACGCGTTGTACTTGCGTCGCTCCTGCGCAAGCGGCAGCTCGTCACGCCACTCGGCCGGATTGCGCAGGCCGGGGTACCTTCGACGGTCAAGGAGGTCGTCGTCAGCGTCTCATCTCCGGGCGACCCTGCCCTACGGACGCTCGGGCTTGTCGCACATCATCTGGACGCGCTCACCGACGAACTCCATCTGGTGGTACTGCTCGCTGGGCTTCGGATAGTGTACGGGGGGTTGGTCAACTACACCTCTGGCGGACCCTCCAACTACGTGTTGCGGCTATTCGACGTCGTTCGTCGTTATGGAGATCTCGCCCAAGACCTCGGCCGACCCTGGAGGGCTCCGGTGGTGAATTTTCCGCCGTGGCCGCTGCACCTATCCTATGGCGATCAGGAGCTCGACCTCTTCGGGAAGCTCGCCGAACTCGAGCTAGCTCCTGCCCCGAACCTCGGCGCGCTCGCGTACGAGCACTGGACCCGCGGGGTGTTCCCTGTCATCGACAGCGTTCCTCGTCTGCTCGCCGTGGGCCTCGGACTTCGGGAGATGCGCCGGCGTGTCACCCAGCCGAATCCGGGAGCACCGATGCGGCCGAGGGTGCTTGTCGGGGGTCCAGTCGTCAGCATGGGCTGGCTCCCGGGCCTGGTGGAGGAGGCGCTTTGTTCCCTCCGTCTGGGCGCTCCGCTGTACCTAGTCGCCGCCTACGGAGGCGCGGCCGCCGTCGTGGCGGAGCTGCTTCTCGACGGCCGCGAGCACGCAGATCCCGTCCTGACGGAGCCTAACGCCCGTGCGGCGGTGTTTCGGAATACCCTGGCACCCTCGGCCTACGATGAAGCCCGGGACCTCGCGTCGGACCTCGGCTTGCCGTTCGACACACGCGAGGCCGTGGCCGCAGAGGTGGCGGCCATCGGTCGCGGTGGCCTCGCGGCGGCCCTGAACAATGGACTCAACGACAAGGAGAACCGGGAATTGCTGCATGCGCGGGACGGCCGGCGGATTCTTGAGCTGGTTCTGCGTGGGCTCACGAGGCTTCCGCCGAAGAGGGGGCGGCGATGAGGCGCTTGCGCCTGTCGTACATCGACATCGCGAGACGGCCAGTCGTCTTCGTAGGTCACAGCGCGCAATGGGAGGCCTCCGCGACAGAGCCCATGCTTGCTATGCAGGCTGCCTAGGTGGGGCCGTCGGAACCGCCGCGAAGAGTGTTCGTATCCTACAAGCGAGGTGACCAAGACGCCTTCGTCGACGCGCTCGTGCGCCGGCTCGAGGATGTGCGGCATTCGGTCTGGGTCGATCGGACTGACATGCCAAGTCGTGGGCGCCCGTTCAACCTTGAAGTCCGAGACGCAATCCATGACCATGACACACTCTTGCTCGTCTTCTCGCCACGTGCAGCGGGTTCCGACTACGTGAACGCGGAGTGGCGCTATGCGCTGCAGATGTGCAAGGTGATCGTGCCGCTGCTCGTGGGCTGTCACGAGGGACAGCTGCCAGTTGAGCTCCGAGCCTACCACGCCATCAGGATCGATGATCCAGGCGAACCAGGCAGCGCCTTGGACGACCTCCTCCGGGTACTGGCGCAGAGCCGAGTACCTTTGGCACCACGGCATGGGGTGCCCGCGCTCCCACCCTGGTACGTACCGCGCTTGGAAGCTCGAGAGCGTCTCGGCGCCGATCTGTTTGCCGATGGTCGCGGACCGGTGGCACCCAGGGATTCGCGGCCGTTCGCACTGCTGGCGGGAGGGCCCGGGATGGGCAAGAGCGTGCTGGCGGCTGCTTTCGCAAGTTGCTGCGAGACATCCCGGCACTTTCGGGATGGAATCGTCTGGATATCGGTGGGCCCCGGCGCTGTCGAGGAGGTAGTGGACGGGGCGCTCCAGCAGGCTTTGGCCCCTTTCGAGCACGGCGGGACACTGCCGAACATCGCCCGCGGCGCAGCGCTTCATCGATGCAGCCGCAACATTGCGGCGCTCTTCGTGCTAGACGACGTTTGGGACGCGGGGGTTATCGAGGCCTTCGTGAACCACCTGACGGGGTCACGATGCCGCCTCCTGGTGAGCGCCCGGGACGCCTCGCTCGCCATCGGTTGCGGCGGGCGTGCGATCGTGCTCGACCTCATGGACGACGAGCCAGCGCTGGCCCTCCTGCACGCCGCTATGGGAGGCCCGCGCGCCAACACCGTAGAGACACAGGCGATTGCCCGAATGTGCGCAGGTCTCCCGCTCGCGCTCGCGCTGTGCGGGCGGGCAATAGCAGACGGAACGCCGGAGCGAGAGATTGCGGAACGGATGGTCGCTGGCGAGCTGGGCGCAGTGAAGGCACGCCTGCCGAACTACCCGTACCCAACTGTCGCCCTGGCGCTCGACGTGAGCCTCCGCGCGCTCTGCGAGCGTGAGAGAGACCGATTCCACGAGTTGGTGGTGGTCGACCGCTCGACACGCGTACCAACGCACGTCGTCGCTCGGCTTTGGCGCCACACGGCCGGGTATACTGCGGAAGACACCGTTGGCCTGCTGAAGCAACTCCGGGACCGGTCGCTGATTGACCTGGAGGGCCCCGCCGGCCACACCACGGTTGGACTGCACGATTTGATTTGCGATTGGCTCGCCCAATCCGGGCACAAACCAGACGCGCATCGCAAGCTGCTCGACGCGTACCGCCCCGTTGGGCTTCGGCGTTGGAACGATGTGCCCGACGACGGCTACCTGCACGATCACCTAACCTGGCACCTCTCCGAGGCTGGCTGGATGCGTGATCTGTTCGACCTCGTCCGCCGCGATTGGTTTAGGAACCAACTGCGGCGGACCAAGGGACCGGCTGCGTTCATCTTCGATGCGCGCATCGCCCTATCGGCAGCGTCGCGATTCGACGATACGTCGACGCTCGGGCGCATGGCCTACGCGGCGGCGGCTGCCTGGGACCACGCCGCTGCCGTCAGTCCCCCGTTGATTCGGGCGCTGGCGAGCCTTGGAGGCCCGTCGCAACTGGGGCGCGCAGTCGAGTATGCGACGAGCCGGGCTGACGGCGAGGATGCCTCCTGCCTCCAGCTCACCGTGGCGACACGCCTGCTCGCGGCGGGGCGAATCCCGGCCGGGCAGGCCCTGTCAGAGCATGCACTGGGCGAAGAGCGGCCCGACGAGCCCACCCGTCCCGTCCATCACGAAATCGTCTTCGCGCTCGCCCGGGCAGGCCTCGTGGAACAGGCGGCGTGGAGCGCCTGGGCGCTGAGACGCCGGAATCACGGCAGGGCGCGGGAGCAGCTCGTGGGCACCGCAGTCGCGTCCCTGATCGATGCGGGTCAACTCGATCGGGCCCTGGAACTTGGCCGCGTGGCCGAGAGTGAGGTCGCAATCCCGCTTGTGACGGCACTCCTTGCCCATGATCGGGCCGGCGCCGAGGAGTGGGCACGATCCGTCGCCGACTGGTCGACACGTGGTCGCGCCCTGGCGTGCATCGCCCTCGACGCCGCCAGGCGGGGGGATCATCCGGCGGCTCGGCGCATCGCGGGAGATCTGGAGGGACCTCTCCTCGACGGACATGAACCGAGAGAGTGGGTACTCCGAGAGGTTCCGGCGATCCATGGGGCGTGTAAGGACTACGAGTCGATGTGGCGCGCCGTCGGGGCTCTCGAGGCGGGGGAGGATCGCTATGTTGACCAAGCGCTACAGAAGTCGCTCGACGTCGTTCTCCCGGCTGGTGACCTGGATGCTGCGATCGAGATTGTGCATGCGATGCAGACGAACGGAGTGTACTTCGCGTTCTCGGCAATGCAGGTGGTCGAAGCGCTGGGGCGCCACGGAGACCGGCAGCGGGCTGCCGAACTGTCGCGGCATGTGAACCCCGAATACAGGGCCCGTGTCGACGCGGCGATCGCGAAAGGGATGGCCAGGGGGGGCGACATCGAGGGGGCGATCACGATGGCGGACGCCTTTCCGAAAGCCGAACGCAAGGAGGTCCTCGCAGTAGTAGCCGTCCAGCAGGCACGGTCGGGTCGCCTCCGCGAAGCGTTGGCGCTGCTGCCCGCCTGCGGAGGTGAGGCGGCGAGCGAGGTTCTTCGCAACGCCATGGAGAGCAACGACGTCGACGCTGTCCGGTCCATCGCAACGGGACACCCGCAACTGGTGACCGCGACTCTTCGCGGACTCGCTGCACGACCCGCCGCGATCGGCGCCGACATCCACTTCGAACCGCTGTTGCCCATCACCGGAGGCTTGTGGATGTACTGGCTTCCTGACGCAGCGGCGGCCCTCGCGGCGTTCGCCGCGAACCGGGCGGTCGACTCTGGCACTCGGGCCCGCGCCTCCCGCGAGGCGCGTGAGCTCGCGCTCGGCGCCGCCGGCGTTGCGCGGAGCGTCACAGAGAGTCGGGAGCGGTGCAACGCCGTCGAGGCCGCTGTCTCGGCGCTCCTGTCGGCCGGGGGGGCCGAGCTGCGTCCTCTCGCAGAGGGGCTTGTAGACGAGGAGATCGCCAACGTCGTCGCGGACCCGGCTGCGGTGCACGAACCCCTGCAGTTCCTTCGTAGGTCAGTCGCGAAGTCGCTTGGGTACGCCGGGGAGGTCGGCGAGGCGTTGCGTGTTGCAGGTGACGATCCCGACTGCCACGCAGCTGTGCTCGGAGGCCTGGAGGAGGGAGGGCACGTCGATCAATGGATGGCGCTTGCGCTCGGTGATGTTGGCGAGGCGACCCTGGCGTCACCAGGGTCGTGCTCCGCCGCCGCGCGGGCGCTCGCCCACGGCGGCGCGGGCGGACTCAGCCCGACCCAGGAAAACGCGGATTCGCTTATTTCACTGGGACAGATGCTCGCGAAGTCTTCGCAGATCGGCTCGGCGGGCCGAGTGGCCTCCGCACTCCGCACCGCCGGGTTCGATTGGGACGCGGACACGGTGAGCAGCGCGCTCGCGGTCGCCACGGCCGAGCATGGAGAATTCGAGGAGGCAACTCGGATCGCCAGGTCTATTCTCCCAGAGCGTCGGATCGTCCCCCTCATTCGGGTCGCGTGGATCCTCGCGCGGACCAACCGCGCCGCAGCCCAGCGCCTCCTCGGCGAGATTGTCTCGCATGACGGACAACACCTTGGGACAGTGATCGGCGATGACTTGTCTTTCGTCGTTGAGCTCCTCGGCGTCAACATCGCCCCCCGCGTCCCGGGTACTGCCGACTTCGCGGACGAGCCCGCGATAGTGAAAGGGCTCGTCTGCGGCGGATACTTGGACGAGGCGCGGCGCCTCGCGGCGGAGCGACCCGAACTCCGCTCGATCGTGATCACGTCGCTCGTCGCCGCCGACCGTCTCGTGGACGCCCAAATCGAGTCGCATTGTGCGTACGCAGCCTTGGACAGAGGCGACTTCCGCGCCCGGCTTCACGATCTTCGGTGTCTCGCAAGTGCGTTCGCCGAGGCGCAGGAGTGGGATCTTGCCCGCCGATCGCTTGGTCTCAACGTTCGGGTCGGGCTCGGCGACGATGAGCGATACGAGCGAGAATATGCCGCCATGAAGGTGGCCGAGGTGGAGGTCCGCCAAAATCGCGTGGACGAGGCTTTCCGTACGGTCGCGGAGATCGACGCGACGCTCCCCGACCAATGCTGGGCGGAGTTCGCGGGCGTCCTGGCACGACATGGCCACTGTGACCGCGCTGTGGCGGTCGCGATGTCGCTGGCGGAGACGGCTCCGGCCGCCACGCTCCGCGACCTCGTTCGCGAGGCGTCGAGCGAGGGCCACCACCGCGGAGTCGTTCAGGTACTACCAACCCTGTTTCGCGTGGCTGCGACTGAGGGGCGCGCGGCGGTGCTTACGGTGGCTGCCGCGGCGGCCCACGCAGTTTGCGTTGGTGAGGGCGCTGGCGCGCTCGCACGCCTCTACGACGCGTTGCAGGCGGCAACGGGGGAGTGGGCGCTCCAGCCCCCCGTCGTTCGGCGTAGCAGGTGACTATGTGCCGCTGGCCGCACCGTGGTCTGGTTAATCCGCCCTGCGATTCTTTCTCGCGCGCCTTGCCGACGCTCACGAAGTTGCGGCGGGCGCTGTTGGCTCGGGGCCTCGGACAGGTCGGCCTGCACGTTGTCTCCAGCCGGGCGTCGCCCGGAGTTCTGGCAGAAGACCTGCTTCTTCCCCCCTCGAACTCCATCGAGAGCGCCCCGGTGGCCCGGTCCGGGTCGAGCGCGCCGCGAGCCGGCCTTCGTCACCAGATCCCGGCGCTGCCCGCGTGCGGGCCGACGGTCGAGACGCTACGTACGTAGCGGCAGTTCGCCAGATAGCCCTTCGGAGCCCCCGGCCATGATCGAACGACGGCACCAGTCCGAAAGACCCACCTGGCACGCTGCCTGCGACCTGGTCACGGTCGTCGATGCCAACCCGGTCAACGGTGCGGCGCTCGCGCTGCTTTTCGAAGGCTTCAACCGCGTATACCGCGGCTGGTCCGACCGGATGACGGTGTTGCAACCCGCGGGAGAAGTTTCCGCGGAGCTAATGGCCACGCTCCGCTCGTACGCGGTCGCCCGCTTTGTCGCACCCTGCGACCACGCCGACGATCCGTACCGGGTCAAGTTCCTCCTGGTCGACTACGTACGTGCCATGAAGCGTAGTACCCGCACCCTGCTCTACCTCGACCCCGACCATCTGGTCCTCGGCCCGTTCCCCGCGCACCCGCCAACCGGCAGCATTCAGGTGAGCTCCGAGGTCAAGGGGCTGCCGGGGCCACTAGCCGCGAAGCTTCGTGAGCTCGTCCGTGGCGGCCCGAGCAGATTGCGGCACTTCAACACCTCGTTCATCGCGGCAGACTATCAAAGCTGGGATCGGGTAGTGAGGCGTTGGGAGACGATCTACCAGGCGATACGCCCGTTGACGGAGGCCCGGCACCGGGAGGAGATCGCGTTCTGCGTCGCCGCGCTCAGCGAAGGGCTCGACGTGACGCCCGTCGGCAACGAGGTACAGGGATCAATGGCCGACACACATCCTGCCGCAGCGCTGTTTCACTACGGGGGCGAGCATCCGGAGGCACGAAAGGTGAAGGCCTGTCTGGGCGGCCCGATGGCGGCGATCCCTGCGCTGGAGCAGCTCTGGTCGGGCAGTCTGCCCGGAAGCCGCGCACGCTGGATGTCCGAACGGGCGCTCGGCATCCTACGCGATGCGGGCCCCCTTGCATGACCGGGAACATCCGCCATGTGGGGATCATCCCCGACGGCAACCGCCGCTGGGCGCGGCGGGTCGGTGTCGACTACGCCACCGCCTACCGTCTGGCCGCGCGGAATGTGATCGGATTCGCCGAGTACCTCTTCGAGGCAGGCGTCTCGGCGACGAGCATCTACTGCCTGAGCAAGCAGAATCTGGAGCGGCCGAGTCAGGAGCTAGAGGTGGTGTTCGAGGCCGCGAGAGAGCTTGCGGTGACCCACTTGCCTCGCCTCCGTGCGAAGCATCGGTTTCGCCTCGTTGTCGCAGGAGTTCCGGGTCGAGTCCCAGTGGAAGTGGAGAGGACCCTGACGGAATTCGTCGCCGAGACCGCCAACGAGAACGATCACCGGCTCTACATCCTCCTCGGGTACGATCCGGTCGAGGAAGTCGCCGCGGCCGTCCGTGGCGCGGAGGGTCGGCCCTTCGCCCTCGGCCAGCTTTCGGTTCCCGAGGCGGTCGACTTGGTCATACGAACGGGGGGAGGCTCGACACCTCTGAGCAATTTCCTCCCGCTGCAATGCGGCTATGCGCAGGTCCACGTTCTCGACGACTATTTCAACGACCTGACGATCGAGAGTCTGCGGAGCGTACTGGCCAAGGCCCGAACCGAAGCATTCGCGCTCGGCCGATGAAAGGCATTTCCCTGGACACCAAGGTCCTTCTGGCGTTCGGCCAAAAGCTCCCGGGTCAACGGAGGGCCCTCGTTCCATCCCGGATTGGCCGGATTTTGGATGGAGAGTATCGGACGTTAACGCATCGAGGGCGGTGCCGGAGCGGAACATCCGCCAGCCGCAGCCCCTCGCGCAGCCCACCATGCCCCCGTTCCCCAGCGCACGAACAGCTTGCGCGTCGCTTGTGGCGTGACCTGCGCGCGAGTCCCTGGTCCACGAATCAGGGTACTGTACCATGAGCCCCCCCCGGCCGGACTCGTCCCGTGAGGCGACGTCCCGGGACGACGCTCCCGCCTCGGACTCGGTGCCGCACGAACCATACAACGGCCCAATTCGCGTCTTCGTCAGTTACTCGAGGCTGAACTACACACCTGCAGCCTTGGTCGCGAGCCACCTTCGCGAATACCGGGGCGTGGTCGACGTGTGGATGGACGACGATTTGTCTGTAGGCGAGCGATACCCAGGCACGATAGTACGCGAACTCGCGCGCGCGGATGTCTTCGTCGCCATACTGTCCCGGGCCTTTTTCGAGTCGGAGTGGTGCACGAGGGAGAGCGAGACTTTTCTGGATCGGGCGGCTTCGGACCCCCGCCTCCTCGTGGTGCCGATCGCGATCGACGGGATGGACCTCCCGAAGCACCCGATCTGCTCGTGGCAGGTCGTGGATCTCCCTGACTGGGCGATTCGGGCGGATCGCGTCCTGCGACAGCGTGTGCTGCCGGTCATCCTGAGGGAGAAAGTGCCGGCTTCGAGCGTGGCGGTTGCGCTGACCGAGGCCGCGGCGGGGCGCCGGGCGCGGGTCTATTCCGACGTGCTGCGCTATTGCTCCACAACCAGACCACCCGCCGAGGTCGTGCAGGGGCTGGTGGGAGAGGCCTTCAACTGTCTTTCCAACGAGGAACTCTCGCCTGGAGCCCGTGCCGACCTATCGAACGCGCTCTCGGCCATCTTCCTGAACCGTGGCGAGTGGCGGACCCTGGCCAACCTGAACGCCCAGGCGATCCAGTTGATCGGCGAACGGGCCGGAGACAGGCCGCTTACGGACGAGGAGCTGGCGTTCGAAGGCGAGCTCTACAACCACCTCGCGCTGGCCGAGCGAAAGCTCAGGGTCCAGTCGGCCGAGGCCCACTACCTCGATGCGACGCGGGCTTTCGGAGCCATCCGGGACCCGTTGTTTCGCAGGGAGAAGATGGGACAGGTTCTCCGTGAGCGGGGAAACCTCGCGCTCCGGAACGGGCAACTGGAAGCCGCCGGGGCCTTCTACCGCAGCAGCGTGGAGGCGCTCGAGGGACTTCCGTCGCAGCGTTGGCATGTCCTTGCCGGCAAGTCGAAGCTAGCCCTGGTCAGCGCCTTAAAGGGAGACGTTCATACTGCACAACAGGAGCTGGCCGTCATCGAGCCCGAGTTCTCCGTCGATGCGCTCCGCGGCGGGGGGGAACGCGCTTGGGCCGCGGCAGACCAGTTCTGGTACGGATCGGCGATCGTCGCGATCATCGCAGGGACTTATCGAACGAGTGCCCGTTGGACGGCGACTCACGGCGCCTTCGCCCGGGAGCAGGGCTGGGCGAATGCTTCGCGAAAGGTGCGCTGGCTTGGCGGAATCGGATTTCTGGCGGTCTTTCTACCCCGTCGGGTTCGCACCGCCCTCTTCAACCAGATCGTGAGGTTCCTATGACCCGTTCCCGCGCTGCTCCCGTGGACGTCGTGATTCCGACTCTGTGGGGCGGCGAGATGCTGCGCGCCTGCGTCGCCTCCCTCCTCGACCAACGACCGTCGCCCGCAAGTGTCACCATCGTCGCCAACGGTACAGGAGCCGAGGTTTCGGCGAGACTTTTCCACGAGCCACCGGTTCGGGTGATCGCCCTTCCCGAGAACATCGGGTTCGCGCGGGCGGTGAACCGAGGGTGGCGCGACGGCACCCAGAGGTGGGTGCTGGTTCTCAATGACGACGTAGTGCTCGGACCCGAGTTCATGGCAGCGTTCGAGGACCGGCGCGGAACCCTGCCCGAAGAGGTCAAGTGTCTCGCTGCCGTGCTGTGGGAGGCGGGCAGCGTGCGAGCGGTCCACTCCGCGGGGCTGTGCCTGACGCCCTACGGGTATGGGAATCGGAGCCAGTTCAGGGGAAGCGTCATCGCTCCCCCCAGACAAGAGGTCGTCGCTCCCTGTGGCGCCTGCGGATTGTACGAACGTGGGGCGATGTCGAGGGTGGGTGGCTTTCCGGAAGACTTCTTCTTCCTGTTCGAGGATTGGGAGGTGGGGCTGCGGATGCAGGCGCTCGGGGCCACGTGCACCGTCGAACCAGACCTCTCGGCGACGCACGTTGGGTCTGCCACCCTGCGCCAGTTTCCTCGGCGACGACTGTACGAGGGAATGAAGAACTGGCTCGTCGCCGCTTCGCGCGGCCTGCCGAATGAATTTTGGGCCGCGCACGGGTGCGAGGTGTTGTCCTTTGCGCGCAAGTCCCTCGTGTCGATGCGCGAGGCGGGCGCCGAGGAGGAGGTCGACGCGGCCTTGACCACCTACCAGTCCCTTCTTCCCGCCATCCGGGCGGCTAGGGGCGAGCTCGCGGAAAGCGCGATGCCCGGGTGGAACGACCGCTTGGAGGCTCTGATGTACCGGGGACCGGTGGCCATCGAGGCGGGCCCTGCGAGCATTAATCACTGACCGGCAGCGCGCCCGCCGCGGAGGAATCGCCCCTCCCCCTCGGTCTCCGCACCTCCTCGTTCACCAACCCCACCCGATCGCGCGCCGATGATCCCTTTGGCGGAGCTGACCGCGCTTTGTGGAAGTCTCGCGATCCGGAGGGTCCCGCGGACTGTGGCCGTCGTCATGCGGTATAAGCGACCCGTATGCCGCCGCCCGACCCGCGACCAACCCCGCCCGCGCAGCTGTTCGTCGCGTTCGCCGGCCCCGATCGCGACCATGCCCGCGCGCTCGTCGCCCACCTCCGGGCGTGGGGCTGCCGCGTCACCTGGGAGGAGGACATTCGGCCCGGCCGCCCGTTCACGGTCACGATCCCCGAGGCCCTCGGCACATGTAGTGCCTACGTCTTCCTGGTGACGGAGGCCTCGAAGGGCGCCTGGTACCAGCACGACGAGGTGACGATCGCCGTGGACTTCGCGCGCAGCGAAGGCCGCGATATCTACGTCGTCACGGACCTCGCCGCGCCCGAGAGGCCCTACGGACTCGCGTCGTCTCCGCGGACCCCCTGGGGCGGGGACGCGGCGACGGCGGCCTTCCGCATCGCGGCGGACGCGCTGGGCTGGCAGGAGGGCGCGCGCGACCAACCCGCGCGCATCCCGTTCGATCCTGCCGACTCCCGCTACGCCCGCTACGAGCTGGCGGCCCGGCTCGCCTCCGCGGTCGACGGGGACGCCCTCGCGGGCGCGGCGACGGCCGCGCTCGTCGAGACGCTCGCGCGGCTCCCGCAGACCTCGAGGTTCGCCCGGATCCTCGAGGCGGGGGGCCAGGATCTGCTCGTGGTCCTGCGCGGCGCCCTGTTCCACCTCGCGGACAGCAACTTGGAGGCCGCGGCCGACTGGAAGGCGCCGCTGGTCACGGTCGCCCGCGAGGTCGCCCGCGCGCTCCATGTCGGCGGGCAGGCCCCGCCACGCCTCGCCGCCTGGCTGAAGGCCGCGGGCGCGCCCGCTCCCGCGGCGGCCTCGTCCGCGCCGCCGGCGCTGCTCGTTCGGCTGGAGGGCGTGCAGGACGACGAGACCTTCTTCCTCTCCCGCGCCGAGCTGCGTCGTCCGGATTCGCCGACGCTCTGGAGTTACCCGCCGGCGGGGAGCGCCGCGCTTCCGGAGAAGCGGCGCACGTCGCAGGAGTTCTCCCGCTTCCTCCGAAAGCTCTACGACGTGCAGCTCCAGAAGCAGGGCATCCCCCTGGACAGCCTCGTCCTCATCGTCGAGGTCGAGGCCTGCCACGTCGGGTTGCGCTTTCATCGCTGGCAGGGCGTCGACAACGGAAAGGACCTCGCGCGGCAGCTCAAGGGCGTCGCGACGTGGCCGTGCTTGTCGGACGCCTGGGGGCAGACGCGGGCCCGGCCCCCCGAGCGGCCGCGGTCCGTCGACGTGCCGCGCCCGATCGCCGTGCCCGCGGACTCCGTGTGGGTGCGGGCGCCGGTGTCGGCCGTCGAGCTCAACGGCCGCCTCGGCGCGGGCATCGCGGTGTTCGCCGGCGCGCTCGCGTGGCGCGGCGCGGACACGGGTGGCCCCGTGTGTCACCACGCCAACCGCCTGCTCACCGTCCTGCTTGAAGACGAGGACCTCGACACCTTCGTGGACGCCATCTTCGGGGGCGACGCGGCGGTGCCCGTCGAGCTCTTCTTCGAGCGGCTCCGCCTCGCGTGGGCGGCCCGCCACGAGGCCCACGTCGTCTGGACCGACGCACGCTACACCCCGAGCTGGGACCTCGCCGGCCCCACCGACGATCTGCTCTTCGAATCCCTCTGAGGCCCCATGACCGTTCCCTTCCGACTCTACGACGGCGTCTCCGAGCTCGACCCGACGATCCGCGCCGCGTGGCTGGCCAACATCCCTCCCTGGAGACGCACCGGCCCGCCGTGGGCCGAACGGACGGACCGTTGCAAACGCGGGCCCCCCGCCATGCGCCCCGAGCAGCTCGCGCGGGCGGAGACGTGGGTGGTGCCGACGGAGCTGGTTTGCGAGCGCGTGAACATGGCGTTGCACCTCCGTCGTCCGCTCCTCGTCTCCGGGGATCCGGGCCTCGGCAAGACCTCCCTCGGATGGAGCATCGCGCGGTGCCTCGGGCTCGGCCCCCCGCTCCGCTGGGAGGTCAACTCGCGGACGACGCTCGAGGACGGGCTCCACAGCTACGACGCCGTGGGCCACCTCCAGGACACCAAGGCCGGGGGCGGCAAGAGCCTCGCCGCCTTCATCACCCTCGGCCCCCTCGGCACCGCGCTCCTGCCGACCGAGCTGCCGCGCGTCCTCATCGTCGACGAGCTCGACAAGTCCAGCTACGACCTACCCAACGATCTGTTGCACGTGTTCGAGGAGGGGCAGTTCACGGTGCCGGCCCTCGTGCGCGAGGCGGGCCCCGCGTCGGTGTCCCCCTGGGACCCCGCCGGAGACCGCGTGGACGTGACGGACGGCGTGGCCCGGACGGTGCACCACCCCGTCGTCGTCATCACCACCAACCGCGACCGCGAGTTTCCGGACGCCTTCATGCGCCGGTGCGTGACGCTCCCGCTCGATCGTCCCGATCCCACGAAGATGGCGGCCATCCTCGCGGGCTGGCTGAAGGCGGGGGCGGGCACGCCGGCCGAGATCGACGCCTTCGTGGCGCAGTACCCGACGGACATGACCGACGTGCTGCTCCAGGCGCTCTTCCTCACCCGGAGCGCGGGCGGCGATCCAACGAAGATCGTCCCCGCGTTGCGACGCGGCGGCGGGACGCCCGGATGAGCGGGTCCATCGCCGGCTGGCTGACCGCGATCGGGGGCGATCGCATCGAGGCCTCGCCGCGCGAGCTCGCCGAGCTCCTCTGGTTGGGGGCGACCTTCGGGGAGGAGCTGCGACCGCGCACGCCGGTCGTCGCGCCGCTGCCGCCGGTCGCGGGGAGCGCGCCGCCGCCTCCGCTGGCGGATCCGCTGCCGGAGGGCGCGAAGGTGGAGGTGTCGCTCGGCCCGCCGGGCCCGGAGGTGCCCGCACCGGGCGAAGGCGGCATGCAGACGGTCCAGGCCAGCCTCAAGCGGCCGGAGCGCCGCAAGGAGCGGCTGCTCCTCTCCCGCGCGTTCCATCGCCTCGGCTCCGTCGAGCTGGTGGGCCGCAACGAGCTCGACGTCGCGGCCACCGTGCGCCGCTCGGCCGAGACCGACGCGCTCCTCCTGCAGTACCGGCGGGGGCCCGCGCGCGCCACCGATCTCCTCCTGCTCGAGGACGCCGCGGGGCAGATGGAGGTTTGGCGCGAGCAGGTCCGCGCGCTGGCGACCGCGGCGCGGGCGTCCAACCGCTTCGGCCGGGTCGTCCACCAGCCGGTCGATCTCAGCGGGAGCGGCATCGCGGTCCCGGTGACGCTCCCGGGCCGCACGCCCGTGACCCGCATCGACATCGGCGAGCCCGGCAGGGCGCTGCTCGTGCTCGTGGTGACGGACGGCCTGGGCCGCGGCGTCCCCACCGGCGGCGTGCTCGAGCTGCTCGACACGCTCCACGTCGACGCGTCCGTGGCCTGGCTCCACCCGTGGGGCCCCGGGCGCTGGGAGGGCACCTGGGCGGGCCGCATGCCGTGGGCGCCCCCCGGCGTGTTCCGGCGCGGACGGCCGGACACCGCCGTCGGCGTGCCGCTCGTGCCCCTCGCCTCCGCCGGGCTCGACGCCCTCGAGGGCTGGGCCCAGGGCCGCGCCGCGCGCGGGCTCTACGCAAAGGCCTGGCGCCGCAGCGGCCCCCCACCGGCGCGGGGCGCCGGGGCCGCCACCCCCGCGGCTCCCGCCACCCCCGCCGAGCGAGCCGCCGCCTTCGAGCGCGGGGCCGAGCCGGAGAGCTGCGCGCTGCTCGGCCTCGCGGCAGCCGTCCCCGGAAACATCGACGTCGACCTGCTCATCGCGCTGGGCGGCGCCTTCGCGGTGCCCTTCCAGCGGTTCCACCTCGCACAGGCGCTCACCTCGGGGCTCCTCGAGCGCGTCGGCACCGAGGAGCCGCTCCTCGTCCGGTTCCGCGGCGACGCCGCTCGGCGCGCCGCGCTGCGGTGGACGGCGCGGCAGGATCTCCCCGGCGTGATGCGCTTCCTGCTGGGGATGCTCGAGCGCGGCGAGGGGCGCGACCGTCTGGGGATCGACATCGATCTGTTGCTGCACGGGTTGGGAGAGGCAGACGCTCCCGAGGCGCTGGCGGGAGACGGAGCGGCGGCGTTGCGGGCGATCGTGGAGGTGGGAGAGTTGGGAGGGGTGCGGAGGGGGGTGGGGGGGATCGTTGGGAGAAATCCCTTCAACGTGTTCTCGCCTGCCGTGGGCCCCGCGGGGTTCGTCGGCAGGGAACGGCTGCTCGACGCGGTGTGTCAGTCGCTGCGGGATCCGGAGCGGGAGGGGGTGGTCCTCCATGGCCCGCGCCGCATGGGCGTGACCTCGCTGTTGCGCGTGCTCGAGACGCGGGTGGAGGGATGGGGCACGCACGTGGCGGTGTACATGAACATGTCAGGCGAATCGGATCCCGTGGGGTTCGTGCGTCTACTCGTCGGCAGCATCTCCCGCGCCTACGAACTCCCGCCGCCGCTGTTCGGGGACGGCGCGGTGCGGACCGTCCTGACGGAGTGGCTCCCGGGCGTCTTGGAACGCAGCGGCAGGCCCCTCGTGGTGTTCCTCGACGAGATCGCCCGGGTCGCTTCCTGGGGGGAGTCGAGCGGCCTCCTCGAGGCGCTCCTCGTGTTGCGGGAGCGCGCGTGGTCCCGGCTCAAGCTGGTGTTGGCGCTCGACATGCCCCCGGCGGACCTTCACCTGGAGGCGGCGCAGCTGCTCAGGGGGTTCGAGACACACCGCGTGGGGCTCCTCGATCGGGAGGACACGTTGGCGTTGATCCGGGCGTCACGTGCGTCGCTCGATTGGACGGAAGACGCGATCGAAGAGGTGTGGCGCCTCACCGGAGGGCATCCGTTCCTGACGCAATACCTCTGCCGGAAGAGCTGGGCGCTGGCGGACGAGGAGGGGCGAGGTGGGGTGACGACGCAGGACGTGCGCGGCGCGGCGCGGGTTGCCGTGCGAGGCCCGGACCTGTTGGATTGGTGGTTCAATGGGCTGTCGCCGGAATGCCAGTCGGTGGTCCGCGTGATGGCGGAGCACGGAGATGAGCCGCTCGCGACCGCCGTGATCGAGCGCAGGCTGCAGGGGAATCGGCTCTTCCGCTCCCCGGGTGGTCTCGCCGACGCCATCGCCCGCCTCGGGCACGAGGAGATTCTTGCCACAACCGGCTCGTCCGTGCAGTTCAAGATCGGGCTCTTCCGCGTGTGGGCCCGAGAGCGGGCTGCGCCCGGCCCGCCCCCCCGCGCGGTCGAGCCGCCCCAACGGTGGGTTCTCGTCGCGGGCACGGCGGAGCCCGATCTGCCGCCCGCGGTCAACGCGGCGGCGGAGGCGCTCGGGCGCGCGCTAGCGTCGGCGGGCTGGGGCGTCGTCACCAACGGGTGGCACGGCGTCGATCACGTAGTCGCGCGGACCTACCTGGAGCACGGCGGCGCTCCCGGCGGGCTGCGCCAGATCGTCGAGCCGCCGCGCGCTGCGGACTTCCGGGGCGCCGCGAGCGAGCGGGGTGATCAAGAGCTCTCTTCGGAGTGGTCAGCGCTCGGGCTCGTCGACGCCGTCGTCGTGATCGGGGGGCGGACGTGGACGCGCCAGCTGGTCGACTCCGCACAGGGACTTGGCGTTCCGGTGGTCCCCTTCGTCGGCTCAGGCGGGGTGGCTACGGAGCTGAGCCCGCGCCGGATGGCGCTGGCGGAGGCTCCGGCCGAGGCGGTGTTGCGTGAGCTGCAGGCGGTGCCCCGGCGGATCATCCGCGAGGACGCCCTGCTGCGCCCGGCGACCGAGTACCTCGCGCCCCAGTCGCTCCGCGCGGCGGACGCGCGAGCGGCCACTCTCCGC
Source organism: Myxococcota bacterium (assembly GCA_040386535.1). Lineage (GTDB taxonomy): Bacteria > Myxococcota_A > UBA796 > UBA796 > SXON01 > CAJBVW01. Next base: position 43,997 of record JAZKFH010000067.1, read on the forward strand.
GCCCGGCTCGAGCTGCCGGATCCCCGCGATCGCTTCGACGTCCACGCTGCGCTCGCGAGCCCTCGTTCGCCCGAGCGCGTCGTCGCCTACATCGCGCTCGGATCCTGGCCCCGCGGCGCCGACTGCCGGGCCCTGGCCGAGGCCCTCGCGCGCGAGCCAGACCGGGCGCTCGCCGCGGGCGGCGAGACGCGCCCCCTCTGGCAGGGCCTCGTCGCCCTGGGCTCCCACTTCCACGTCACCGCCATCCCCGACGATGACCGAGGCCACGCCCTCGGGGTGCTGCAGCGGCTCGGCGATCGCCTCCGCGAGGAGCGCACCCTCGATCCGGGCGGGGAGGCAAAGCGGCAAATCGCAGAGTTGCTCGATGAGTGGGCCCCTCAGCCCGTCCGCGGTGTCGAGGAGAGCCTCCGACGGGAGGCGGACGAGTACGAGCGGATTCGGCGCGACGCGAAGGGCGCCGCTCGCGTGCGCCTCATGAACGAGCTCCGCGCGCGCGTGGCCGGAATCGCGCGTGACGCCCAGCTGCCGGCGTCCTTCCTGCACGAGCTGTTCCGCGCGGGCACACCGGGACGTCGCCTCGTCGCCTTGGCCGCGTGCGAGGGGCGGCCGGGGGTCGCGCCGCCTGAGGTCGTGGCCGCGGGGATCGCGACCCCACTCAAGCGCTTCGAACAGTGGGCCGCTGTAAACGCTGCCGCCGCCCTCGAGGCGGAGCGCCATCCCTTCGAAATCGACGCAATCGTGGGCGCGGTGGTGGACCAGCTGCGCGACCCCGACAGTCTGCTCAACGACTCGAAGGACGCCAGTCGGCGCAACGTGGCGCTGCCGCTGCTGCGCGCGTACCAAGACAAGATCGGTCTCCCCGGTCCACTGGACCTCGCGGCGCTGATGGAGTGGCTCGCCGCAGGGCGCCACCAGGCCACGAAGCCCGCGGTCGTGTTCGGCAGCGGCGCGGCGCACGCCACGCTTTGCCGCGCCCTGGGCGTGCGGCTAGCCGAGCGAGGATGGCGGCTCTTCTGCGGCGACGGCCGGGGCGTGGGGCGCGAGGTGCTCGCCGGCTTCCGGAGCGTGAAGGCCGCCGAGGGTCGCTCCCGCCGTCTCACCGCCCACGAGTTCGACCTCCTGGCAGGCGCGGGACACCCGGGGCAGTCCGTCGCCGACTTCGCCGGTTATGTGATTGTCATCGGTGGGCGGATGGGGACGGCTGCGGAGTGCGAGGCAGCCCTCGCAGCCGACCTGCCTGTCCTGGCCCTACCGTTCACCGGGGGCACCGCCCAGGCGTTAGCCGGTGCGGCCAACGCGGCGCTGCACGCGCGCGGCGTAAGCCCAAGGCTACTCGGTCTCCTCGGCAGCGAGCCGAAACACGGCGCGTACGAGGTCGAGCGCCTGCTGAGCCTGGTGGCCATGCGGGCCGAGCGGCAGGGGTGATCCGACGCGGGTTCACCGGGCAAGCAGGAGCGGGGCTGGATTGGCGTGCGGCCGGCTCCGCCACTACGGCGCTTGTTGCCGCAGCGCATGGCGAATCCGAGGCGGGTCGTGAGGACGTGCGGCTCCTTCATCGTGCCGAGGGTGATAGAGAGTCGGCGAATCAAGATGAAAAAAACTGGCGGAGGGCTCCGGCTCCCGACCCCCGCGCCGCCCCTGTCGGGCACCCGTGACGCCGCACCGGCCTCTCGCCTCGGGCGCTCCCTCTACAGCTCGCCCCGCTGCGCGAGCCACGGCCGCCCGAGGAAGAACTGAAACGGCAGGTGGGCCCGGATCGACCAGGGATGCTCGTCGTGGCTGGCCTCGGGGAAGCTGAAGTGCAACAGCTCGGCGCCGAGCCGAAAGCCCCTGCGCATGAGAAGGTCCCGCATGGCGTTGGTCGTCTCGTAGTTGTCGCGCGCCCCGCCGCTGTCGAGGTAGATGAGGATGTCCGGCCGCGGCTCGGCGGCGATGCGCTCGAAGAGGTCGTCGCGGTACCCGAAGGTGCTGGAGAGGCATGCGGCGCGGCCGAACAGGTCGGGCCGGCTCCATGCGAGGTGCAGTGAAGCCACGCCTCCGAGCGAGGAACCCATCACGACGGTGTCCCTGGGGCCGGGGCGGGTGCGCAGGCGGGCGTCCACCAGCGGCTTGAGCCGGTCTGCCATGAAGCGTGCGTAGGCATCATACCCGGGCATCGTGTACTCACGCATCCGGTCGGCCGGGGCCACCCCGACCACGAGTGCTTTGCGGAGAAGGGCCAGATCATCGAGGCAGTCCAGGGTCTCGTCGACCCGCCACTCCTCCCCCTGGAAGACCTCCTGAGGGAAGAAAAGGTTCTGACCGTCGTGCATGTAGATGACGGGGTAGCGGCGAAGCGTGTTCTCGTCGTAGCCGGGGGGATGGTAGACGCGGATCGCGTGCACACCGGACTCGGCTTGCAGATGGATCACGTCCGACAGGCGGCCGCGCGCCTCGGCGTAGAAGAACGGGAAGAGCAGCGGCTCGGGCTCGGTCGCCCTGATGACGTAGTTGGCGCCGCGCGCCCAGCGGATCGCGTCCCCCTCCCTGATGCAAGGCCTGAGCGCGAGGGTTGGGCTGTCCATCTCGATCGTGAAGCGGGCGCCGGTGGCCGACACCTCGGACGGTAGGATGTCCCGTTCCCAGTCGGCCTCCGTACGCAGTACCAACTGACCAGCGGCGAGGGGGTAGGTGACGGAGATGTGCATCCCGGCTGGATAACCGGCTCACCGACGCCTCGACGGGTGAGCCCGCGGCTACAGGAAGCCCTCGCTGCGGATCTGGTCGCTGTAGGCGGCAGCTGCCGTCACGGCGCCGGTTGCGTCGGACAACTCCGCGGGTGACAGTCAGCCAACGGCCACCCCCGACCGCCGGGTGCGACTCGGGGACGGCCTGTCGCCCGCGACTCTATGAGGACCACCAGAACGCCCCGCCCGCCACCAACTAAGGACCACCGCCCGGCCTCGATCTAGGGACCACCAGCGGCCTCCTCATCGCCGGCGTGCGTCGACGCAGCCCTCGAGCTGGGGTTCGTCATGGCGTTCCGGGAGCTGTCGGTGATCGTGATTCGGGAGATCCTTCGAAGGTGGCAGGCCCGGGAGGGTCTGCGTACGGTCGCGGCCGCCACGGGCACGGATCGCAAGACCGTTCGGCGCTACGTCGACGCCGCGATCGCACGCGGTCTCCAGCGGGAGGGCGGCCGGGCGCTCGACGACGAGTTGGTCGGCCAGATCGTCGCCGATGTACTCCCTGGCGCGCCTCCCCGGGTCGGCGAGATGCGAGCGCTGTGCCGGGAGCACCGCGACCGCATCTCGACCTGGGTGGACGAGGGCTGCCTGGCGCCGAAGATCGCGCGGCTGCTGCAGAGCCACGTAGGCGTCGTGGTGCCGGCGCGCACGCTCAGCCGCTTCATCGCTGAGGAGCTGCCCCAGCGCCGTCCGAAGGGCACCGTGCGCCTGGTCGAGCCACCGGCCGGGGAGGTGCTGGAGATCGACTTCATGGAGGTTGGCACGGTCGACATCGGCGGCGAGCCGACGAAGCTGAACGCGCTCGTGTGCGTCGCCGCATTCAGCCGGCATGCGTTCGTGTGGCCCTGCCTCGGCATGACCCTCGACGATGTCATCGCGGGACTGGAGGGGGCCTGGGCGTTCTTCGGGGGCGTCTTCCGCGTCGTGATCGCCGACAACCCGAAGCCGATCGTCACCCGGGCCGACCCGTTGAAGCCGGCGCTGAACGAGGGGTTCGCGGAGTACGCGCAGTCGAGGGGCTTCCTCGTCGACCTCGCGCGGGTCCGGCGACCGCAGGACAAGCCGAAGGTCGAGCGCACCGTGGCGTACACGCGGTCCAGCGCGTTCGCGGGCGAGCGCTTCGTCGACCTCGCCCGCGCCCGACGCCACGCCGAGGGGTGGTGCCGCGACGTGGCCGGGCAGCGCATCCACGGGAAGACACGGAGGAAGCCGTTCGAGGCCTTCGAGGACGAGCGGCCGAAGCTGCTGCCGGCGCCCGAGGCGCCCTACGACCCGCCCACGTGGGTCGAGCTGAAGATCGGCCGCGACCACGCGGTGACCGTCGCGAGCGCACTCTACTCGGTGCCGCATGGCTACCGCGACCGGACACTGCGGATCCGCTTCGATCGGAGCACCGTCAAGTTCTACGACCGCGGTGCCGTCGTGAAGGTCCACCCCCGCGCGGCGGTAGGCGCGAGCGTCATCGACCCCGCCGACCTTCCCGAGGGCCTCGGCGAGCTCGCCACGCGTGACGCCGAGAGCCTGAACGCGCGGGCCGCGAAGCATGGCGTGGCCGTCGGCGACTACGCGCGGCGTGTCCTCGAAGGGCCGCTCCCCTGGACGCGGGCGCGGCACGTCCACCGGCTGCTCGGGCTGTGTCGGACCCATGGCAACGCGGCCGTGGAGGAGGCGTGCAAGCGCGCGCTGGATCTCGACGTGGTCGATGTCACGCGGGTCCAGCGTCTCCTGGAGCGCTCGATTCCTTCATCGCCGCCGCCTCCGCCGCCGCGGGCCGCCACCGCTCCCACCTCGAGCCGCTTCAGCCGCGACCCGAGCGAATTCCGCCTCACCCCGAGAGACACCCCTGATGCGACCTGACCTCTCCCCCGAGCTGAAGCGCGCGATGAAGGACCTGCGCCTCGGCCAGCTCCTCCCAACGCTGCCCGAGCGCCTGCGCATCGCGCGCGAGCGGAAGCTCGACCCCGAGGACCTGCTCCTGACCTTGCTCACGGACGAGACCCAGCGCCGCGCGCAGCAGCGTCATCGCGTGCGCGCCAAGGACGGCGGGCTGCAGCCCGACCTCGTGTTCGAGCGTTGGGACCCCGCCGCGAAGATCACGTTCGACCGCCGCGTGATGGACGACCTGCGGCTGCTTCGCTTCGTCGACGAGCACCACCACGCGCTGATCATCGGCCCCGTCGGCGTGGGCAAGACCATGATCGCCCACGCGCTCGGCCACCTCGCGATCGCGCGGGACCTGTCCGTCCACTGCGAGACCGCCGAGAAGCTGCTCCACCGCCTGCGCGCCTGCCGCCTCGACGGCACGCACGAGCGTGAGCTCCGGCGCCTCACGCAGGTCGATGTGCTGATCGTCGACGACCTCGCTCTGAGGCCGATGGACGCGCACGAGACGTCGGACCTCCACGCGATCGTTTGCGGCCGGCACAAGACGGCCTCGATGGTCGTGACCTCGAACCGCGACCCCTCCGAGTGGTTGGCGCTCCTCGCCGACCCGCTGCAGGCGCAGGCGCTGGTCGACCGTTTCGTGAACAGCGCCTACGACCTCGTGATCGAAGGCGAGTCGTACCGCCGTCGGCAGAAGCCCAAGGTCGGCGGCGAAGCCTGAGCTAAGCCAAGAGATCGGCGGATCCGAGAGAGGTTCGTTGCATCCGGTCTGCTTCCCTGCGGTCGCGGCCCTGGGGCGGTCCCTAGTTCATGGCCGGGTGGTCCCTGGTTCATGGCGCGCGGCCACCTTGGGGGAAGGAGGTGGTCCCTAGTTCGTGGCCTGAGGGTGGTCCCTTGGGAGTGGCCCTTGACAGACGGCCCTGTATGCGAACGCGGAAGGGGGGCCTTCGTCCCAACATTGACGCTCCCGGGCGTGACCGGCCTGTCCCGGTCGCCCGGCTGCGGGGAGACCGTCGCCTGGACGGCGGACGGACGAGGGTTCGTATGGTCAGACCCGAGCTTCGCTCGGACAAAGCGCGCCACCGAGCTCCAACGCCTCCCACCCGACGTGCGGCAGCTCACCTTCACCGCGGACGGCAGCCACCTCGTCGCGCAGGGAGGGGGCGGGGTCTGGCTCCTCGACCCCGCGCCGGACCTCTCCGAGTGGCGCCTCACGGGAAACCCGAACGTCGCCGCCAGCGCCGACGGGGCTCGGCGACTGTGGACGAACGACGAGGGCGAGCTTTGGTGGCAGGCCGACCTCGATTCGGCACACCGGGTCGAGGTCGCAGGGAGCTGGGACGGCGTCGACGTCTCCGCGGATGGCACGCGGGGGTTGGCGTTGGAGATGGGAGGGCGGGCGCTCCTGCTCCGATGGGAGGGCGAGGAGGGCCCGGTCGTCACGGAGGTCGACGCGGAGCCGCTCGGCAGCTGGTCCTCGTCAGGCCGAACTGCCGACATTGAGTTCGGTGACCACGGATGGGGCCCGCCGCTCCTCCGCCATCGGCAGCGCAGCGGCGAGGCCCCGTTCACCCTCGGACCCGGCGATACGGAGTTCCTACCGACCCTCGACGCGTGGCCCGAGATCGGCGCCGAGGCGGCGCGGACCGAGGTGCGCGCCCGTGTGGACCTCTCCGAGGAAGGAGCGCTCGTGGTGGCCAAACACACCGGCGACGTCCTCTTCCGGGTCCCGGTCGGGTTGCGCGTCTCGAGCCCCGTCCGACTCTCCGGCAAGAAGATGCTGGTCCGCTTCGGAGACGACGAGGTGCGCGTCTACCCCACCGATGTGTCCCCGTACCTCACGCGTGCGTGCGCGATGCTAATCGATCTCGAGTCGCCCGTCGTGCCAGAGGCATGCACGGCTAGGGCCGATGCCAGCGCCACGGCTGGCCCCGGAAGGTAGTTGCGCCCTGGTGAGCGGGTAGGACGTAAGGCGTGAGCAAGCCCGACGTGGCAGAAGCCCCTTCCCCGGCTGAGGTTCTATCGCGCGACGGTGACGGAACAGGCGGAGACGCGATTGCCGACCCGGCCAAAGCGACTCCGGCCCTCGAAGGGCACGGAGGCCCCGACTGGGACCGTCTTGGTGGTCAGCGCTACGGTCGAGCTCGACCAGGATGCGGTCCTGCGCCGACTCCTGTGGCCTGGGAAACGTTCACAATCCACCTCGGCTCGGAGCCTGCGGTGTTGGCAGCGTGACCTCGCCTCCCCGAACCTCATAAGGACCCCGGTAGTCCCGCCTCTCGCCGCTTCCGCAGCCTCCCCTCCGCCTCCTCCACCACCCCCCACCCCCGCACGGCCGTCTTCCGATACCGCTCGATCATCCGTTCCTGCTCCTCGACCGGCTGCCCGTCGAACAGCCCCCAGATCACGGACTCCTCCTCGAGCGGAAAGGTCCACCCGAGCTCCTGCGCATAGCGATGCGCACGCGCAAGCGTGCCCAACGCGTGCTTCCCGTTGACCAGAGGCTGGAGAAGCAGCACCTCGCGTCGGTCCACGGACGTGCAGGCCAGCGGATGGACGACCGCGCGCAGCCGCCCTCCTTCAAGCTCGACCCCGACGGCCGAGAGCGCCAGGTCGAAGCGCCCGAGGCGCCCCTCCAGCGTCGGGGGCTCGGCGTGGTCCGGCACCTCGATCTCCCGCCCGGCGAGGAAGAAGACGTCGGCGTAGGCATGCCGATTGCCCCGCAGGGCGCCCCGGTCGAGCAGGCGCTGCACGAGCGCGGTCCGGTCGTCCGGCGTGGGTGACCAGAGGTCGAGATCCCGCGGCGGCCGGCCGTGGAGGAGCGTCTTGAACACTCCGCCCGCCAGGAACACCCGCCCGGGTAGATCCAGCCCGATGGTGGCCGTCAGCTCGGCTTCGGCAAAGGCCAGCACACGTGGCTCGGCCAGGGGGTGTGGGTCGGTCAAGGCCATGGCATCACCCGGGTGTGGCCCCGCCACGTGAACGCGAGCGTGCCGTCGGCGGGGACCACGGCGAGCGCTTCAAGGAACGTCGGCCATGCCGACGGGGGGAAGAGGCCGCCGATCGTGTGCGCGAGGGTGGCGGTCAGGAGCGAGTCGTGGGTCACGAACACGTGCGCGCCGGGGCGATCCGCCGCGACGGTGACCATGTGGGTGACGAGGGCATGCGCGGCCTCGTGAGGGACGGCGAACCCGGGCAGCCGCTCGCCCGCGACGAGCGCAGCCATCACGCCCTCGTGGCCGAGACGGATCCAACTCTCCCAGGCGACGGGCGGGTCGAGCACGAAGGCGCCCGGGGCGCCGAGGCGGGGGTCCATCGTGACCTCCCGCACGTACGCAGCCCGGTCGGCGAGCGCTTCGGCGGTCTGGATGCAGCGCGGGACGGGGCTGCTCCGCAGGGTGACGACCCGCCCGCGCAGGCACTCCCCGAGCGCACGAGCGGACGCGACGCCCTCCGGCAGCAGCGGAACACCGTCGCCGGTCGTGTTCGCCAGGATCGGGCCGCGGGCGGCGTGCCGCAGCAGGAGGAGCAAGGGCCGCTCCGGGTCCATACGCTCCAGGAGCGCCCGCGTGGAGGCGGGCGGCACTACACCCCCTCCGCGACGAGCACGCTGCTGACCGAGGGGAGCGGACGCACCTCCCGGAGCGCGAACCCCGTGCGCGCCAGGAGCGCGCGGAACATCGCCTCCGTGCGCTCACTGCCGCCGGTCGCGAGCAACATGTGCAGGTCCAGCAGCGCACCGTCGAACCCCTCGGCAGGGCGCACCATCTCAACGATGTAGAGGCGGCCGCCGGGCAGGAGCGCGGCGCGGGCCCGACGAAGGATCGCGGCGGCGGCGGCGTCGTTCCAGTCGTGGAGCACGCGGGCGAGCACGAGGGCGTCCGCCCGGAGCTCCCACGGTTCGAACAGGTCTCCGGCGACGAACGTGAGCCGCCCTTCCAGGTCCGCGGGGGGCGCCGCCGCCGAGGCGACGACCTCGGGTCGATCGAGCACGAACGCCCTGAGCGCGGGGGCGGCCCGCAGGACGGCCAGGGCGAGCGCGCCGTGCCCCCCGCCGGCGTCGACGAGGACGTGGTGTCCGGGGTCGAGCACGGCGGGCAGCCCGGCGTAGTCGTGCCGGGCGTAGGGGGCCATCGCGGCGTGGTAGGCGCGCACGCGGTCGGCGTCGGCTGCCTGGGCGGCGAAGGGGTCCGCGGGTCGCCACGCGGGGTCGGCGAGCGCCTGGGGCAGCGCGGCCCATGCGGCGCGCCCATCCTGCGCCCAGTACCGCGCCGCGGCGCCCAGGGAGAGCGGGTGATCCGCCCGCATGAGGGCCCCCCGCTCCGTGGCGATCCAGGCGCCGTCGCGTCGTGCCACGAATCCCATCTCTCCAAGCGCCGCGAGGAGACGCCGACGGGGTTCACCCCCCACCTCGGCGTCCGTCAGGGGGAGCGCGTCGAAGAGGCCGAGCCCGACGGCGGCGGAGAGGGTGTCGGCGCGCCAAGTCACGAGGTCCGCGGAGACGGCGGAGAACGCGGCGGGGGCCGCCACCCCCTCGGCCACCGCCTCCACCCCACCTCCGTGCCACAGCCGATCCACGCCCATGGCCGCCGCGGCCTCCCGCGCCTGCGCGAGGGTCTGCACGAGCGGCTCGCCGCGCCGGTTGAACGAGGTGTTCACGAGACACGGGATGTGGTGGCGCGCCCAGAGCGCTTCGAGGAGCCGACGGATCGGCGCCAGCGCGGGCCCGTGTCCGACGACCTGGACCCGCGCGGTGCCATCCACGTGGACGACCCCGGGCGCCTCCGCGAGGGCCTCGGGACGCGCCCGAAACCGACCCAACATCCACGGGGCCAGCTGGCTCCGTGACGGGGAGCCCTCGAAGAGCGCATCCGCGCGCTCGGCGAGGACGATCGGCGCGACGGGCCGCCAGGGCTCGCGGCCCTTCCGCTCGACGCTCACCCGACGCGCGTCCTCCACGGTCGGCCGGGCCAGCAGGGAGCGCCGTCCGAGCGCCCTCGGCCCGACCTCCGCCGCGCCGAGGCAGGTGCCGACGATCTCCCCTCTGGCGAGGGCGTCGGCGAGCGCGGCGATCTCGGCGTCGGAGGCGTGGCCGAGCGCGGGGGCGTCGAGGTCGTCGAGGAACGGGGCGTGCCGATTAAGAGCGTCGCCACGCAGGAACGCGACGAGCGCCGCAGCGCCGAGCGCGAGGCCGTCATCTCCCGCGCACGGAGGGACGAGAACGTCGTCGAACCACCCCGCGTCCACGATGCGCTGGTTGGTCGGGAGGTTGAGGGCGCCCCCGCCCGACAGTACGAGGTGACGCGCCCCCGTCGCCACCGCAAAGCGCTCGACATAGGCGAGCACTTCCTCCTCGAAGCGCGCCTGGAAACATGCCGCCACCGTGTGGAGGAGCGGATCCATCGGATCGAGCCGACCCGTCCACCCGCGCTCGCGGCGGGCGGCGTCCTCGAACGCAGCGGGGCCCAGGCGCATCCGCGCGAACCATCCGTGAGTGTCGAGCCACGAGCGGACCTCGGGATCCGGCGTACCCCACGCCGCCAGCCCCATGAGCTTTCCGGGTACGTCGAGGAACTCCCGCCACGTGTGACCGACCATCGCCTGGGCGAGGTTGTTTGTCGCGTAGCCCGCGACCGCGTCGGCGAGGTCCCAGCCGTGGTGCAGGGGGACGAGCCTCCCGTCGATCCAGCGCCACGCGGAGCAGCACGAGCGGCTCGCGGCCCCGTCGACGTGGATCAGCAACGTCCCGTCCTCCCACCCGCCCGAAAAAGGCAGGGAGGCGCCGAGGTGGGCCAGCTCGTGCGGGACGATCCACGCTTCCATCTCGCGGCCATCGACGTGAGAACGCGCGCGCACGGGCCCGGTCGCAAGATCGGTGGCCGGGGCCGCCTCGACGCGCCAGCGGCCGCCTGAGGAGACGAACGCCCGGCCGACGAAGCTGTCCGCGCAGGCCAGGACGGCCTCCTCGCCGCGGGAGAGGAAGCCTCGGGGCGCCAGCGCCTCGATGTGCACGTGCAGGCGGTTGTCGTGCCGGCGGCGCGTGTACCGTTCGAGCGCGAGGTGATGGACGACGCGCCCCCCTTCGAGGCGGCAGATCGCGTGGTCGTGGGTTTCGAGCGGCGAGGGACCGTCCTGCCGTTCCTGGATGCCGTAGAGGCCGACGATGGGGGTCACGTCGCCCTCCGCCACGCCGCGCGCCAGGTGCTCGTGCGCCACGCCGGCGCCTCCAGCAGGTACGGGCGTCTCCAGCCGCCCCACGGCGCGCGCTCGCGTGGCGGCGCCACTCCGGCGATCCGTCCGATCCATCGCCGCGCCTCGGCCCGCTCCCCACGCACGAGGTGCAGCCGCACGAGGTCCGCGCCCGCCTCGGCGCGCATGCCGTCGCCGAGCGTCCCCTCCACCAGGTGGCGGATCGCCTCGGCCGTCTCCCCCGTCGCCGCGAGCGCGAGCCCGAGCAGACGATGGGACTCGCCCCGGTGGAAGCGGTAGTCGGTCGGGCCGGCGAGGTACGCACGCAACGCGGGGAGGCTCTCCCCGACGCGGCCCTCCTCCCACGCGCTCCGGGCCCGGTAGTACAGGAGGTGCGGATCGCCCGGCGTGCGCGCGAGGTGGCGGGCCGCAAGGTCCGCGTAGCCCCGGGCCCGCTCGGCCGGACGGTGCAGGAACACCGCCCCGCTCGCTGCGATCGCGCGCCGACGCTCTCCCACCGGCACGAGCCGCTCGTGGAGCGGGCTCACCCAACGGAAACGGTCGGCGCGGAAGAGGCGCGGGAACCAATGTTGGTTCGTCGGGCTGTAACGACGTCGGACGTAAACGATGTCGGCCTCTTCGCGCTCTGCCCGCTGGATGGTCCACGCGAGCCACTCCTGCGGACGGCCGCGGGCCACATGCAGCCGCTCGTCGGCGTCGAGGCGCAGAATCCAATCATACCGGGCGTGCCGTTGCGCCACGGAGCGGGCGACGGCGAAGTCTCCGACCCACGGCACCTCGAACACGCGCGCGCCCACCGCGGCGGCGAGGTCGAGGGTGCCATCTCCGGAGCCCGTGTCACACACCACCAGGTCGGACATGGCGCCGAGGCTGGCGAGCGCGCCGGGGAGCCGGCACGCTTCGTCACGGACGATCATCACGACACTGAGCGGGAGCTTCAGCACGGCACGCCCCGGATCCGCACCCAGAGCGGCACCTCCATCGTCTTCTCGTGCCACACCCCGTGCTCCCAGAGGCCGTCCTCCCCCCAGCAGTCGCCGTGGTCGGCACACGCCAGGATCGTCGCCCCGCCGAAGGCGGCCAGCAGGGAGCCCAGTGCCGCGTCGGACCACGCAAGGCAGGCGGACTGGCGCGTGCGGCAGGTCGCCGCGTCGTTCCGCTCCCCAAACGGCACACAGGGGTTGTCCCGGGGGCTCCACGTCGCGCCGGGATGCCAATAGGGCACGTGGGTCTCCCCGACGTTCACGAACACGAACGCAGGCCGGTCCTCGACCGCGTCGAGCTGCGCCTCCAACCACGCGAGCTGCGCCGGCAGCGCCCCGGGCCCGCGCACGTGGTGGAAGATGTCGAAGTCCGCCACGAGCCCGCGGCCGGGCTCGGTGTCCGTGTCGAACCAGGCCACGGATCCCGTGCCGATCACCGCGTGGCCGCGGCGCCGGAAGCCCTCCAGGATCGTGCGGCCTTCCAACACGAACACGTCGCCCGGCTGCGCGGGCGCCCTGGCGTTGGCGAGGCGGAACAGCCGCCCCGCCTTGGGGTTGAGCACCGGCTGCGTCGTCTCGGCGATGCCGGGCGTGGTCCCGACCCACATCGAGGCGTGCGACGCGAAGGTGAAGTGCCCGGGCGCCATGGCCCGCCGCAGCGGCCCGATCGCGGCGAGGTGTGGCGTGGGCGTCGCCGCCGCCGTGTCGTACCGGCAGGAGTCGAGCGTGAGGAGCAGAACCGACTCGGGGTGCGCAGGCCGGAACGTCATGGGAGGAGCCGGGCGCGGGCGCGCGTGAGGGTGGTCTCGGGGAGGGCGGTGTCCGCAACCAAGCGTGCCAGGCCGTAGGTCTCGGCCGCGGCGAGCGCGCCGGCGAGGCGCCGGACGTCGACCAACTGGCCGGAGGCGAGGTAGTCGGCCTCGATGCGGGCGCGCGGCACGCCGAGCCAGGTGCCGAGCAACGCCACGAGGACGCCGGTGCGATCCACCCCCGCGTGGCAATGGATCAGCACGGGGCCTTCGTCCGCGGCGATGGCTTCCAGGAGCGCGCCGAGCGCGGGTGCGCTTCGCGACACGATGTGGACGTAGGCCGCGTCGAGCCCTCCGGACTCCGCCACGCCCTGGGGGTTGGCGAGGTCGAGCGGGCAGGCGGCGCAGCCGGCCACGTCGTCGGGGTAGGGCACCGCGGCGCGCTCGGTTGGCCCTCGCAGGTCGACGAAGCGGCTCAGGGCGTTCGTCTCCGCCCATCCCCAGAAGCCTTCGTCCGAATACGCCATCGGCGAGCGCCCGCGCAACAGCACGCCCGGGCGCACGTGGGGTGCCCACCACGTGGCGACGTCCCGGAGATTCCAGAAGCGGTCGGCCTCGAGCGCAGGGGCCAGCCGCTCGATCTCCACCGAGAGGGCGGTCGCCGCCGGCGTTCCCAACCAATCGGCGGCCTCCCGCGCGAACACAAGGAGCCGCCGCAGGTCGCCGAGGCTGTCACGCAAGTTCAGGCCCGCGCGGAGGCCGGCGAGCGTTTCCCGGAGCGGGCGGGGCAGGCGAGCGCGGATCGGGGGGAACGTCTCTCCGGGCATCGGCGCTCCACCCGTAGCGGCCCAGAGGTACCGCATCAGCGCAGCGATCGCGTCGTTCGTCCCCTGCCAACACGCGATCGAGTGGCCTGCCCGCCGGGCGTGTACCGCGCGATCGAAAGCTTCGGCGAACGCCGCGACGAACGCGGTGGGGCCGTCGTTACCGTCGATGCCGGGAACCTCGATCTCGATCCGCTCTCCCGCGTGCGTACGGACGAGGAGGAAGCCGGGGTGCACGGTGCACCGACACCCCGCCTCCGTGAGGCGGGCGCTGATGTCGAGAGCGTCCCCCGTCGCCCGGATCCGCGCCCAACCCAGCGGCTTCCCGTGCAACCCTTCGTCGCGAAGAGGGAGCCGCTCGTGTGGCCCCACGCGATCGCCGATCAACATATCCAATCCATGTGGAAGCAGGGTCATTCGGTACCTCCGAGCGCCGACCAGGCGCCCACCAATGTGTCGACCAACGTTTCGACGGGCAGGGTTCCGTCCAGGCGCAACCCGCGCCACCCCGGCTGGATCTCCCAGAACCCGGCGTCAAAGTCCGCCCGGAGCTTGGCCTCCATCCGGTCGTCGAAGGCCCCGGGCGCGATCCCCCAATCCGGGAGCGGCACCGTCGACGTCCTCCGTGCGAGCCGCTCGGCGCGCACGCCGCCCGGCGTGTCGATCCACACGGTGAGGAGGGTGTCACCGGCTTCGCGGAGGGCCTGCCGGACCGCCACGCGGTGATACCCCGCCGCCGAGAATTCGTAGATCGCGGCATTCGGGGCATGGCAGGCGCGGAGGAAGGCGCTGCGCGCGAGGTAGTCGCCCGCCACGGTGCCGTCCGCGAGGGCGTTCCGGAAGGTGTCGAGCCGGTGGACGGGCACCCCCAGGCGCGCGACGAGGGCGTCACCAACGGTGGTCTTGCCCGCGCCAGGCAGCCCAACCAGCAGGAGCTTGCGGTAGCGGACCGTGCCATCGCGTCTGTCCGAGCCGCCACGCAACTCCACGATCGTCTCGCCGCGCTCGTCCACCACCTCCAGCCCCCCATCGGCACGCTCAACGCGCGCCTGGCCGTTATAGAACGGCTCCACCATCGCGAAGCGACGGCGGTAGGTGGACGCCCCCGTACCGTCGATGTGCGCCCAGCCGGCCTCGTCCCTCGCCCGGGCGTACCCCTTGTGGAACACGTCCAGATCGAGGAACCAACGTCCGTGGACCAGGGCTCCCGCCGCGTCCACGTGGGTCGAGCGGCCGTCGTCCCCCATGACGACTGCGACGCCGTCCTTGAAGTCGCCAGCGTACCGCCACGCGCGCCCGACGCTGTCACCCTGCGCGTCGAGGTGGTGGTACCGCCCGTGTGCATCGCGCACCGTCACGCGACACTCCTGCACGTTCCCACACCACGCCCAACGCCGGTGATAGGCGGGCGCTCCGTCGGGTCGGACGTGGAACCACCCGTCGTCCCCCTCCACGGCCGCCAGGCCCTCGTAGAAGCCGAACGCCCTCTTAAAGCGCGCCACGTAGACCGGAATCCCGTTCGGATCGATGTGGAACGCGCCAGACTCGTTCAGGGCGGGCGCGAGCCCAGGCGCGTGGAACTTGCCGACGGCGTGGTAACGAGCCGTGTACGCCGGCTGCCCGTCCCGGCGATGGTGGGTGCCATCCGGTGCCGCGGAGGGCCACGCGCCGGTCACGACGTCACCGGCTTGCGCATGTTGCACCCCTGGCACAACGCGCGGCTCCGGTAGCCCGCGACCAACCCTCCGTAGGCGTCCCCGTCCCAGATCTCCCCCAGCGTGCGGGCGTGGAGGTCACCGAGCTCGCCGAGAGTGCGGCGCTGGGCGTCGGGGGCGCAGCAGGGGTCGAAGCGGCCTGCGGCGCTGACCCAGGCTTCCTGGCCGAGGAACGGGCACCCGCCGCCCGGGGCGAGGTTGTCTCCCGCGTCCGGATCGAGCGGGAAGATGTTCTCGAGCAGCACACGCTCCCCGCTCGGCAACCGGTGCTCCTCCACGGCGGTCCGGGCCGCGGCGACCGCAGCGTTCCAGCGGGTGATGGCCGCCGGGCTGCGGCGCATGGACAAGCCCCGGATGGCGTCGAAGTGCGCCCAGAGGTGGTGGCCCTTCACGCGGTCGACGCCGAGCCCTGCCGCGAGTCGCACGATGTCGGCGAGCTCGCCCACGTTGGTCTCGAGGAACGTCATCTGCAACGTGACCCGACACCGGTTCCCACCGGCGGCGGCGTGCGCGTCCCGCACGGCCAGGAACGTCCGCAGGTTCTCCGACACTTGCGTCCAACGCGCGCCGACCATGATCGCCTCCTGCGTGGCAGCGGTGGCGCCGTTCCACGACACCTTCACATCCGAGGTGACAGGCACGATCTTCTCGGCCCAGGCGCGTGCCCCGAGGCGCGGGAAGGTGCCGTTGGTGGTCAGGTTGAGCTTGACCCGGTGCTCCGCACACACGGCGAGGATCTCCTCGAAGTCCGCGAATAGCAGCGGCTCTCCCATGGTGGACGGGATGATCTCCCGCAGGCCGCGCGGGGCCGCCTCCGCCACCACCTTCCGGATCAAGGACACCGGCATCCGCCGCGGGGCCTCCCCTGCCGCGCGACGGTCGGCCTGCCGCGGGCTGTGGGGGCTGTGCTCCTCGCACATGATGCAACGCAAGTTGCAATCGTCGGGGTTCGTGTCGAACGTGATGCGCCACGGGCCGGGGAGGTGCTCCACGCGGGCGGAGTCCCGCTTCGCGAGGACCTCCGCGTACAACGCCTCCACCGCGTCGGCGTGCGCGTCGATTGGAGGGATCCGCCCCTCGGGATCGAGCAGATAGCCGCGAGCCCCGAGACGGGCCGCGAGCACGGGATCGGCCGCGAGCCGCGCCATCTGCGCCGCGAGATCCGTCGGATCGCGATGGCGGTATAGAAGCCCGTTCTCGTCGTGCCGTACGTATTCGCCCATTCCACCCACGTCCGCGGTGATCACCGGCACGCGCGCGCCCTGCGCCTCGTGGATCACCAGCGGCGAATTCTCCACCCAGACGGACGGCACCACGATCGCGTCGACGTGGTCGAACACGTCGCGCCCGATGTCCTCGTTCCGGTACTCGGGGAGCCACTCCACGCGCTGGCCCGCCTCGTTCGGAAGCGCGGCGGCGAGCATCTTCAAGGCCTCGGTGTCCTGGCCCCGCGGTCGACCCCAGATGCGCAGCCGCGGCGCTCCCAGGAGCCGCCCGAACGCGTCGAGCAGGTGGTGGATGCCCTTCGCCGGGATGTGGGTGCCGATGTACCCGAACGTGAAGGCTTCGCCGGGCGCACGACGCCGCCCCTCCACGCGCGCCCGATCGAAGCCGTAGTCGAGGTACCGGAGCTTGCCGCGGGGAAGACCGAAGTCGCGGTGGAACCGCTCCTGCAGCGA
Source organism: Myxococcota bacterium (assembly GCA_040386535.1). Classification (GTDB taxonomy): domain Bacteria; phylum Myxococcota_A; class UBA796; order UBA796; family SXON01; genus CAJBVW01. Next base: position 60,767 of record JAZKFH010000067.1, read on the forward strand.
GCGGGAGGGCGCGATGAAGAGGTCCACGTGCTCCACCATCGCGCGCACGTGTGCCATGCGACGCGCAACCCAGTCCGCCCAGTGCGCCACGTCCTGGGCCTCTTCCTCGGGCGCGCCCGAGAAGTACCGGGAGTAGCAACGGCGCGCGCACTTCTCGTCGGCCTGGCCGTCGCACGCCGCCCAGATGTTCGCGGAATCTTCTGGGAACATCTGCATGAACTGCCCACGCGGGCACATCAGCCAGAAGTCGTGGAGCGTGAAGACGACGGGCACGCCGCGACGCGCCGTCTCGGCGAGGATGGAGGTCGACAGGTGGTTGAGGTGGCCGACGTGGACGATGTCGGGGCGGAGCGCGTCGAGCAGGCCGCCGAACCCACGATCCAACTCTTCGTGCCGATACCGGTCGCGGCTGCGTGGCATGTTCACGACGTGGAGGCGCACGCGCGGATCGCCCGCGTCCGTCTCCTCCCGCAAGGTGTAGTCGGGCGCGAAGGCGTTCTCCTCGCGGGTGTACACGTGCACGTCGTGCCGGTTTGCGAGAGCGCGCGCGAGCGTCTGGGTGTAGACCTCGGAGCCCGCGTTGTAGCGTAGCGGATAGCCGTGGATTACCTGGAGGATCTTCATTTGGACGCCTCGTGCGGGGGGGCGAATTGGAGCGCGGCCAAGCCGCGGGAGAGCGAGATACGGGGACGCCAGCCGAGGGTGGCGAAGGCGGGCGCGGGGTCTCCGACGAAGCGACGAACCTCGTGGGGAGCGGCGGGCACGTGGAGGAGCGGGGACGAGCCCTTGAGCGCGCGGGCCAGGTCTCCGAGCCGGGTCTCCTCCCCCGAGCAGAGGAGCAACGTCGAGAGGGTGTGACCGGCGTCGAGGCGCGCGACGACACGCAGCAGGCCGTCCAAAACATCGTCCACATGAACGAGGTCGAGGGTGTGATCGGCCCCCCGGACCTGGAGCGGGGCACCCGTCCGAGCTGCGGCGAGCCAGCCGGGGACGAGGCGATCGGGATGATCACCGGCCGCCCCGTAGACGTTGGCGAGGCGCACCACGGCCACGTTGCGCCCCTCCGCGAGCGCCTCGGCGCCCGCCTTGGTTCGTCCGTAAACATTTTGCGGTCGCAGCGCCGTTCCCGGCCCCGCAGGGAGCAGGTCGGGCTGCCCGTACACTTCCCGGCTGCTCACCAGCAGCACCCACGCCCCCTCGGCCGCAGCGGCGTCGAGGACGTTCGCGGTGGCGGTCACATTGTCCCGGAAGGCGGCCTCGGGGTCGGCCTCGCAGCGACCCACTCGGGCGCACGCCGCGAGGTGGATCACTCCGCGGCAGCCGCGCACCGCGGAGCGTGTCGTCTTCCGGTGCGCGAGATCCTCACCCAGGAGCCGGTCGAGGGGCCGGCAGCCTCCGTTTAGCAGAGGCGAGAGCGCGCGCCCCAGCACACCGGCCGCGCCCGTGAGCAGGAGGGGCCTCACGCGGCGATCCCGTAGAGGCTCACCGCGACGTCCTGCTGATACGGGCCGAAGCGCAGGTACGTCATCATCACCCACCCAAACGAGCTGCCGGGGTAGGAGCGCGCGATCACGTAGACTCCGGCACGGTCGTGGGCGAGGAAGTACCGATCGCGAACCCCCTCGAGCGAGCGCCCGAGGAGGGGCGCGGCGACGCCGGGAGGGATCTCCTCGGCGCGACCGAGGAGCGCGAGCGCACCACGTACGCCGACGTTGGGGTGGTGGAGCCGGAGGCGCTCCAGGGCGTGGGGGAGCACCCAGAGATCGAGTGACACGTCGGGCGTGGTCGGCGCGCGGGCCGAACCGAAGAAGGCAGGGGGATTCATGAAAGCTCCGCTCGGAGAGACGTTCCGGCAGCGGACGACAGACAACCCCCAACCGTGCAGGACACGGGAACAGGCCACGCCGAGCGGCGTGCGAAGGTCTGGGTCACGTTGTCGAGGATCGGGGCGTTCGTACAGCCGGCGTCGCTACCAGTCACCCGCCTTGCGGCGGTCCCCGTGGATCCTTGGACGGGGTAGAGAAAAGTATGCGCCAGCCGGAAGCTACTGGGACGGGATGGGAACGTCAAGTGCGATTCTCCGACACCCCCTTCATCGCCCGGATGCGCCGGGGGATCGACCCGGCGGCTTACGTAAGGACTTACGCGACGACTTACATATAAATTTGCACGCCCAGCGCTCGGCGCGTACGGTCGGCTTCCAGATGGAGGCCTCGATGTCCTGGTTGGAACGTGCCGCGAGAGACGCCGGCTACCGTAGCATCCGCAAGCTGGCGGAGGAGGTGTCCTCCTTTCCGGGCGCGCCCAGCTTCAACAGTGTCAACGTGCACCTGGGGAAGCTCGACGACCTCGACCCGGCCGGGATCGAGTGGCTGCGGAAGCGCACGGACGTGTTGTTGAAGCTGGCGGTGGTCCTCGGTTGGAACGAAGCCACGCTGCGAGAGCGGATCGGCGCCGCGGCGGACGACGACGAGGCCACCTCCGTGCTCATCCCGGAGCTCGACAGCGATCGCCGCTGGGACCTCCGCGCCGACCCGTTGTTCCCGGGTGTCCCCGCTCGCGTCGCCGAGCCGGCCGCGTGGCGGCGCCTGTGGTGGCACGCCGAGGCGGGCTCGGGAGCCGAGTGGGTCGGGCGCTGGCTCCGGTGCAACCATGAGATTCAGGTGGTGCGCGAGCGCGACTGGGCTCGAGCCCGCGCGGGGCTCCGTCCGGGTCGCCCTGCGTTCGTCGTCCTCGCGGAGTCCACCGACGCCGAGGCGCTGCTCCGCGCCGACGGGCTGGAGGGGTGGCAGATCTGCGTGGTGGCGGCGTTCGCCCCGCCCGAGCCCGCGCAGGGGCCGCGCGCCCAGCCCGGGCCCTGGGAGATCGTCCGCTCTGCTCCCACCGATCACTGGGCGGGAGCTTTCTTCGTCTGGGCGGAGCGCTTCTACGGGGACGGCCAGTACACCGCCTCGCTCGCCCAGGAGGTCTGGGAGAAGTTTGGAAGCGCGACCAACTTTCGGCTTCCGGGCGACCTCATGGCGTTGTGCGGTCTCCTGGATGGCCTTGGCCGGGATCTCCTCGGGGCAGACATCGAGAAGCTCGGGGATCAGTGGCTCAAGTGGCTTGCCGCGCGTCCTGCCGTCCCACGCGAGACGAGGGAGTGGGTCAAGCGCGAGGGGTGGTCCCGGGTGCGGGCGTTGGCGGAGGCGAGCCTTGCCGAGACGGGGCCCCACGATCTCGCCGGCTGGACACGCCTGGGAGGCGAGGAGACGGTTGGCCGGCTTCGGGAGTTGGGGGTGCTCGCCTCGGAAGCGGCCGACACCTTCGATCTCGCCCCGCGCTGGTTCGCCCGCTGGACCCACTGGGCGGCCACCCGGCAGGTCGTGGAGGATCCGGCCCGGCTGCGGGCCGCATCGCTCGCCTCGCCCGAGGCGATCTTGCAGCGGCTCCAGAAAGACACCTGGGGCCCGACCGAGCGCGCGATCGCGACGCTCGACGCGGCGGACCCCGGCTCCGTGGCCGCCCTGGAGCTCTGCTTCCGCGCGGTCGGTGCCAAGCTGCTCGGACAGGTCCTCCGCGGCGGCGATCTCCACCTGGACCTGCTGACGCGGCTCTGGGAGGCGCAGGGCCGCGTCGCCGTCTCGATCCGGGGTGTCCCCCATCCGCGACTGGGCCGCACCCTCGACCTCCTCCCTCGGTGGTGGGAGAGCGCGTGGCTGATCTCAGGGCTCCTCTACGAGAAGGGCCTCGCTCCCGAGCCCTGGCCGTGCGATCCCGCAGGGGCGCTGGTCCCCTGGAGGCGGCCCTGGTCGGCGTCGCTTGACGCCGTCGTCACCGCACTCGACGACGCGCCGGGTTCGGTCAACTGGCTGCTCGGGGTAACCATTCTCCGGGACGTCCCTGGAACCCCCGCCCGCCGGATCACCCTCGCCGCGCATCTGGGCCGCGCGATCCGGCGTGCCGAACCGGTGGAGGCGCTGGTTGCGATGTTCCGGCCGGGGGACCTCGCTACGGGCCTCTTCTCGGCGGCGATGTTCAGCCAGTTGCCCGAGGAGGGCGAGGAGACGCTGTCGCGCCCCTCAGCGGACGAAGCGGCCAGCATGATCGCGCTCGCGGTCTGGGCAGGATGGCGAGCCGTCGACTTTCTCAAGCTGCTTGGTGCCGACATCGCTGCGGCGCTTCCTACTGTCGTCCGCGCGCTGCCCGCGGCCACCTGGGACGAGCCCGCGTCGGGCAGCCTGTTGGCGGGCCTGCTCGCGTGGCGCGCTACCACCGCGGAACTCCCCATCCGCGCCTGGCAGGCAGCGGTAAAGAACGCGGATGGACTCCATGATCGGCTGCTCCCGCGTTCGCCCCCGCTCGCGATCGCCCGCGCGCTCGACACCGGAGGGTTGGAGGCGGCCCTGAACCAGGTCTGGCTGCACTCCCCCGAGGCTGCCCGCGCCGCGCTCGCGCGTCGGGTCGACGCCGGCGACGCGGCCGCCGTGCTCCGACTGCTGGTGGCGAGCCCGCCTCAGCACGTGGACGAGAGCCTCACGGTCCTCGCACCGATCGCAGATCGGGTAGCCGCTCTCCCGGGAGCGTCGGTGTGGGCATGGGAGCGGGTGTCGGCGCGGGATCCGGGGTGGAGACAGGTGTGGGGGTGGCTGTAGCAGCGCACCCCGCTCACCTCCGTGCGCCCGCTCCAGTGCGCGTGCTGCAACGTCCGCCCGCCCCGTTCGGGAACGCCGCGTTCTCGAGCCACCGCCGCCCCGGGTTGGGTCCGACCCAGGCCTGGGTTTCGGTGAGAGGAGCGCCAGACCACGGCGGACGTTGACGGCAGCCATCGAGGGGTCGGCGTCGAAGCGACCCCGATCAGATTCGCCGGGGGCGCCGTCGCGTGAGCGAGATGGCCGCCAAGCCGGGCGCGTAAGCGGGTGCACGAGTCGGAGGTCCGCAAACGGCAAGCCGGCTGATTCAAGCCGGCGTCGAATCACGGTCCAACCAGGAGAGAGGCGTGGGGCAGCGCTGTGGTGTCCGAGAAGTCTGACGCGAGCTCATTCGAGTGCCGTACTTCGCGACGGCCCAACGGATCGGCCCGCCGCCGACGTTGCGCGTGAGGCGGAACACGCTCAACATCGTCGTCGGGCACGACGGCCGCACGCATCGCCGCGCAGACGGTGCCGGCAGCGTGCAGCGGCCCCCCGGCCAGCGGCCGGACAGGACATGCTCGCCGCGGTCCGCGGCCAGCGGAGGTTCGCACCTTCCGGCGCGATTGCCTACCCGACCTCGGTCAGCCCGCGTGGGCCCCTTGACGTCCAGGACGACGAGGAGGCAAGTGGTGTCGGAAGAGGCTGAAGAAGATCCAGTGGGCCCGTCTGTGACCGCGCCGAACGGCACCGCCCTTGCGTTCTCGTAGCGGCCGGCCGGGTTCCTCGCCCGTCGAAGGTTCTCGCCCCGCTTGTTCGGAAGCGCGAGACGGCGCGCAGATGCGAGGTGGCCTGACGGGAAGATGGCGGGCCCACATGTTCAGTCTCGTTGATCCTCTTCGACGATCCCGGCCGCTGCCCCCGGAGGCAGGCAGTCGAGGACCCGCCCGACAGCGCACCGTGGCGTCCGGGCCCCACCCGAGCGCTCGGAGCACGTCGTCCACCTCCAGATGCGGGTGATCGCCGCACTGGCGTCCCATAGCGTCAGCTCGCCGACGAACTCGCACGCGGCGAACATTCGGTCGCGCTGGCCGCCCCCGTATTCGGCGTCCTGATGCCTCTCGTTCAGGGGCCTTGGCCGGGCGTTCGCTTCCCATCGTCCACGTCCCGCCTGATCGGGCGCATGCGGCGCCGGGGCCCGCCCACCCGGGGGGCGGCAGCCAGGTCCGGCCCGCGCCCCCCGCCGCCGTGACGTTCGCGCCCCCGTACGACCGTGGTACGACCGCAGCCCGACCGGCATCGCCACACGCAGAAACGCCCGCCCCAGATTTCTCCAGGGCGGGCGCTTCTTTATCTGATGGAGCCGAAGATCGGACTTGAACCGACGACCTGCTGATTACGAATCAGCTGCTCTACCAACTGAGCTACCCCGGCTCGCCGCTGCCTTCTAAACGGCCGCCGCGCTATCGTCAACTGTATGTGGCCCTTCCTCGTCGCGTGTATGTCGCCCCCAGAGCCCGGCGTCGCGGTCCCGGCGCCGGCCGTCGCGCCGAGTCCGCCTCCCACCTGGATCCTGGTGGGGCGCGCCTCGTCCGACGGGCTCGACACCCCCACGCTCCCCGGCGGCGCCGCCCTGCTCGGCGCCGACTGCGCCACCATCAACACGGCCCTGCGCGGCCACGGCCCCCCCTGCTTCGTGGAGGAGTGGCGCGCCGACGGCGCTCCGGTCCGCGTCGAGCGCGCGGGCGCCCGCCTCCGTTTCAACCGGGTGCCCGGCCGCACGACGTGGACGCCCATCGGCGGCATCCTCGCGTCATGCCTCGGGGATCCGCTCGCATTGCCCCCGGCGGACGATCCCGGCGCCCGCCGCACCCTCGAGAAGCGCACGTGGGTCATCACGCTGTCGGGCGAGAACCGTTGCGCGCTGGCCGGCACGCTGCGCCTCGAAACGACGCGCGATCGCGCGGACTGGGACGGCATCTCGGCCGAAGGCCTGCCGTGGAGCAAGGGCGGGCGCGAAGCGGCGCAGGTTCTCCTCCGCGCGGAGCTGCGCGCCTTGGTGGAGACACGCTGGAGCGAGCTCGACACGTTCGCACGCGAAGAAGCGCGCCAGGCGCTGATGGCGGACCCTCACCCCGATGCCCAGCGCTTGCTCGACGCGCACCCTTGAGGCCGCGGCTCACCACCACGCACGCCGGGGGTCCAGGGGGCCCCGCCCCCTGGTGGGGCGTTGCGGGGTGAAACCCCGCCCCAAGCACCCCTACCGCTCGACGAACCGCGTGAGGTGCGCGCGATCGACGCTGTCGAGCACCGGGGGCTCGACGTGGTGGCGCAACAACGCGCGGAGCGTGGGGCGCTCGGGGAGGAGGAGACCTTCGAGGTAGGCGGTCTCGGCGGCGAGCTCGAGCGGCGCGTGCAGGCCCGCGCGGCCGACCGGCACCAGCTCGAGATCTTCGAGCGCGATGAGGTACCGCCGCATCCGGACGAGGTGCGTGCCGGTCCAGCTGGGGTGGTGGTCGCGGATGCGTTGGACGCGAGCGCCGTCGGCCGAGGCGCCGGCGATGCCGATGGCCGCGAGCGAATCGACCGTGCGGGCCGCGACGACAGCGTCGTCCGCGAGCCAGAGGGGATCGCCCTCGTCGAGCGCGTAGTGCACGCACAGCCACCCGTCCAGCGCGGCGCAGCCCGGGATCGCGGCGGGGCGCATGATCCGGTAGAAGGGGGCGCCGCCGAGCACGTGGGTCTCGACGGGGAGGTCCGCTCCGTTCTGGGGGCCGCGGACGAGCACCTGGAGAGCGTTTCGCGCGGTCAGGAACCCCACGTCGTTCACCAGGGACGGCGTGGCGGCGTCACCGAGCCACGCGGCGACCCGACGCGGCGCGATGTCGAGGAACACCTCGCCGGTGAAGATGCCGTCGTCCGTGTCGACCTGGCCGCCCTGCACCGAGCGGATCACGACGTCGGTGCGCACGTCGAAGCCGGTGGTCGCGAGGGTGGGGCCGCCCGCGGGCGCGTAGACGGGCCCCTCGGCGACCGTGCCGTGGAACACGCGCGCGACGTTGCACGAGATCTCGCCGGGGGGGCCGAAACGCGCCTGGCAATAGGCCGCGTAGAAGCGCTCGAAGACGGGCTCGCCGAAGCGCTGCGCCACCCAGTCGCGGTAGGTGCGCAGCTCGCTGCCGCCGCCGATGATCTTGCGGAGCTCGATGGTGCCGCGCGTGCGCCCCCACGCCATCGCGGCGGAGGCCGCCTGGGTCGCGGGGACGAGGCGCGCGATCTCGGCGCGGCCGAGCGGGAGGAGGTGGGTGCGCCCGTCGATGTGGATGCCCCGATCCAGGCCCTCGACCGGGCGCATGGGCCCGTAGAGCTGCTCGGCGAGCGGGCCGACCGCGGGGGTGACGCCGCGCGAGAGCGGGATGTCCGGATGGGCGTAGCCACCGACGTGGGGCCCCTCCTGGAGGAGGGTGACCCGGCGCCCCGACAGAGCCAGCGCCGCCGCCGCGCGCATACCGCCCGGCCCACCACCGACTACGACCGCATCCTCCGCCATCACCACTCCCGTCACGCCGGTCACCAGGGTGCGGTACCGGACGCGCGCACGGGCGGATAACCCGGAAACGCTCGGGATCGGAACCCGACGCACCGGAGGATTCCATGTCCATGCCCCCGCCCGGCCCCGCCGCCACCGTCGACGCCCTGATCGAGCGGGACGGCGCCATCGTGCTGGTTCGCCGTCGCTACGAGCCGCTGGGCTGGGCGCTGCCCGGCGGGTTCGTCGACCCGGGCGAGAAGGTGGGCGACGCGGCGGTGCGCGAGGCGAAGGAGGAGACGGGCCTCGACATCACGCTCGGCGCGCTGATGCACGTCTACTCGGACCCGCGCCGGGACCCGCGCCGACCCACGCTCTCGGTGGTGTTCACCGCGACGGGATCAGGCGAGATCGTCGCCGGGGACGACGCGGGGGACGCGCGGTGGTTCCCCCTCGACGCCCTCCCCTCCCCCATCGTGTTCGATCACGCCGCGATCATCGCCGACTACGTCCGCTTCCGGACCACCGGCGTCCGTCCCGATCCGAACGTATAGGGCCACGGCGGTATCGCCGTAGGTGCGCGTGCGATCGAGCGTGAAGCCCGGCACGTTCTCGGGCCACTCAACGGGGGCGCGGGCCTCGGCGACGAGGACCCGCTGGCACAGCGGCGCCGCGCGCAACAACCACGGGCGGATGGGCTCCTTGAAGGGCGGGTCGAGGTAGACGAGGTCGGCCGGCGGGCGCGGATTGGTCGCGTCCCCTGAGACCACGCGCACGTCCGCCCCCAGCGCCGCGACGTTCGCGCGGATGCAGGCCAACGATGCCGCGTTGCGATCCACGACCGTGACGGGCGAGGCGCCGCGCGAGGCCGCCTCGATCGCGATGAGGCCCGTGCCGCCGAACAGATCGAGCACCGACCATCCCTCCAGGTCCTGCCCGACCATCGAGAAGACGGCCTCGCGGACGCGAACGGCGGTGGGGCGGACGTTCGGGGGTACGGGCGCGGAGAGGACCCGCCCACGCAGGACGCCCCCGGTGATCTTGATCATCGCGGCCTCGGCGGGAGAGTGACCTTGCCCGGTGTCGGCATCGACGCCGCGAGGGTCCAGGAGCACTGGCCGTCGTGGCAGCCGCAGGTCTCGAGCGCCGCGAAGCACGGCAGGATCTCGCAGGTGCCCATCACCTCGGTGGCCACCGCGGCCGCGACGCAGATCTCCTGCGAGCATCCCGTCTTGGCGCAATCGGCGTCCGTGGTGCACTCGCCCGGCGTCTGCACGCCCTCGACGCGCTCCTTGCAGCCCAGGTACGCCTCGGCCGGCGTCTGCGGGAGGCCGCCGATCGGGAGCGTCGTGGCCGTGCCGTCGATCGGCGCGGCTCCGCCGTCGATCGGCGCGGTCCCGCCCTCGACCGGCGCGGCGCCGCCGTCCACGACAGAGGGCGGGGAATCGGCGACCGGGAGCTCCGCGGCGGACCGGGGACCGGAACAAGCGAGGATGAGCGCCAGGATCACGAGGTCGGCTCCATGCGGTGGCTACGTGCCGGGGCGCCGGCGACACGACCGGCGGCGGAACGGCGGATCCCTACCACGTCGAACACGCGGCGCGGGGCCCGGGATCCGCGTGCACGTGGCCTCCGGCCCGTGAGCTATGCTCCCCGCGCACGGAGCCCCCATGTTCAAGCTCGACGCCGCCGCCGCGGCCGCCATCATCGCCGAAGAGGACGCCCTCGCGACCCTCCGCAACCACTCGATCGAGAGCGTCCTGTCGAGCATCGAGGACATCGACTCGATCGACGACGAAGAAGCGGCGTTCAACGCCCTGATGGAAGCCATGTACGCCTTGCGGCCGCAAGGTTACCTGTAGGATGATGCTGCCGCTCCTGACGATGTCGCTCCTCGCGTGCGCGCCCGGCGACCCCGAGCTGTTCCTGACCGGCTGGAACTACGAGTGGGAGGAGCTCTCCCACCGCGTGGCCTTCGTCCGGATCGGGGTCGAGGAGGACTCGAGCCTCGCGCTCGGCCTGATCGGGGGCGACTGGTCCACCGGCGCCGCCTTCGTCGACGTGCCGCACTACCGGGTGCGGTACCAGCGCGTCGTCGGCGCAGGCATCCGCGTCGTGCGCGGCACCGCCACGCTCCAGGTCGGGCCGGGGCCCGAGGGCTCCACCACCCTCGTGGTGGACGGGACCGACCTTCCCGCGAACGCCGATCTCGTCGCCGTGATCGACGGCTTCTCGATCGACACCGACCTGCCGCAGTCGGCCGAATACCCCGCGGAGTACGACGCGGCGTATGGCTACGCGAGCCAGGGGTTCGGCCTCGCCCTGGGTGACCCGGAGCGGGACGGCACGGACGTCCACATCCCGGTCGACGCGACGATCCGGTGGGGTCCGCAGGACCGGGAGGACATGAACGCGGCGATCCCGTACGCGGTCACCGCGGTCACGGTCGACGTGGCGCTGATCGCCTTCACCGGCGCCCTCGACGTGTTGCCCGTCTCCGGCGCGCGCCCCTACGAGTTCCAGGAGCGGCCGTACACCGACCAGCCGCCGATGGAGATCCCCGCGCGGTTCGAGGGGGGGGCGCGCGAGGGCTTCGTGGCGTGGCGGAGCTTCGATCTCCAGCTCAACCTCGAGGGAGTGGACGCCGGGCAGGGCGACTACCTCCGGGCGTTCGGCGCCGAGGTGGTGCCGACCGCCTCGGAGCCCGCCGGCTGGGAGGGGCTGGTCACCGCGACGATGAGCACCTCGTCGCTGTCCGAGTTCTCGGACCCCTCCGCCGGGTTCTCGGGCGAGCTCGTGCGCATCGGCGCGCGCGACGTCGTGGCCGAGCACTGGGTGGTGTCGGGGCAGCACCCCACTGGCTACGCGCTGACCGGGCCGACACTCGCGGACTAGCCCGTGGTCAGTTGCCCCCCCCATGCACCCCGGTTAGAGGTCGCCTCTTTTCCGGAGTCACCCATGTACCGTGCACTGTTGTTGACCGTGTTCCTCGCCGCTTGTGGCGGTGAAGAGAAGAAGGCCGAGGTCCCCGCCCCGGCGCCCGCCCCCGCAGCGCCCGCCCCGGCGCCCGCCCCCGCGGCCCCGGCCGCCGGCACCGCCCAGTCCGGCCCCTACACCCCCGATCCGCTCGCGCAGGCCGCCTACGAGAAGGCCAAGGCCGCCGGCGCCGACGCGAAGACCAACCCCAAGAAGGGGGACGCCACGGCGATCGCGGCGGGCAAGGCCCTGTACGACGCCAAATGCGTGATCTGCCACGGCGCGACCGGCCTGGGCGACGGCGTCGCGGGCACCGCCCTCCCCCAGAAGCCCTCCAACTTCCATTGGAAGGAGCGCTGGGACCACACGTCCGACGGCGTGAAGCACTGGGTCCTGCTCAACGGCATCCAGGGCACGGGCATGGCGCCCCTCGGCCTGACCGAGGACCAGGCGTGGGAAGTGGTGGCCTACCTCGACTCCGAGTTCGCCGGAAAGTAGCCCTCCTCGAGGGCTCCTCGCGCGGCCGCCGGCTCACCCGGCGGCCGTCGCTCGTTTTGTGGGGAGGCCCCTCCGACGCGCCCCCCGAGCGCCTCCCGTGCGCCTCCGCGCCTGCCGCGAAGGGAGGCGCACCACGCCTGCACCGGCACGCTCGCCGGAGCCCGTCAGGAAGCGTCACGAGACGAATGAGATGCCCGCTGCCTTTTCCGCACGGGGCCCGTCGGACTGACGCAGCGCCCCTTGTTCGCGGTCCAGCGCTGCATTAGGGTGCGGCCCCCGAAGCCCCCGCTACCCGGCCCCCTGGGCCCCCCATCACCGAACGCGTTCCACGCCATCCGGCCGGAGGATGCATGCGCAACTTGCCAGGAACCGCCCTGGTGCTCGCCGCAATCAGCGGAGCTGTACTCGGCTCCACCGGCTGCGCCACCGAGGCCGATACCGCGGCCGAGGCGGCGTTCACGCGAGGCACCAAGAACCTGTTCCCGCCCGAGCTCTTCGACAAGGAGCTGGTGGTCGCCGTCGGCCAACCGCTCGAAGAAGCCATCGAGCAGCCGATCGCCTTCCCGCACAGCACGCACGTGCAGACGCTCGGGATGGACTGTCAATACTGCCACTCGAGCGCCCGCAAGGGCATCCACGCCGGCGTGCCTCCCACGCAGCTCTGCATGGGGTGCCACAACCTCGTGCCGACCGAAGGGCGCCCGGAGCTCGACAAGCTGAAGGACTTCTACGCGCGGAACGAGCCCATTCCCTGGGTGAAGGTCCACGATCTGCCGGACTTCGTGTACTTCAGCCACAAGCGCCACGTCACGGGCGGGGTGCAGTGCCAGGAGTGCCACGGGCAGGTGCAGGAGATGGGCGTCGCACAACGCGTCGCCACCCTGGAGATGGGCTGGTGCCTCGACTGCCACGCGCAGCACGACAGCATCGACGAGAACTACGGCACCAAAGCGGAACTTCGGCGTGCAGAGCTGAAGGACTGCTACACCTGCCACAAGTAGGCGGAGCGGCGACATGGCCACGATGAACCGTCGAGATTTCATGCGGAACGCCGCTGTCGCGGGTACCGCGACCGCAGCCGCCTGCACCTACGACCCCAAGGTCCCCTCCGAGCACGTCCTGCCGTACGTCCACCAGGAGGACGATGTCCTTCCCGGCGTCGCGCAGTACTTCGCGACCACGTGCACCGCATGCGCCTCCGCCTGCGGCATGGTGGCCCGCTCGAAGGAAGGGCGCGTGGTGTTCGTCGAGGGCAACCCCGACAACCCCAGCGGCGTGGGGCTCTGCACGCGCGGGCACATGGTGCTCACCGAGACCTACAACCCCGATCGGTTTGCCACGCCCCTGAACGCGGGCAAGCCGGCCACGTGGGACGAGGCGCTCGCGACCGTCCAGCAGGCGATCACCCAGGCGCGCACCGACGGCAAGGCCGTTGCATGGCTGGGCCAGTACCGCACCGGTAGCCTCCGTCGCCTCCTGGACGAGCTGGGGGCCGGCATCGGCCTCCGCCGCGTCCATTGGGACGCTCTCGGCGTCGAGACCCTCCTCGCGGCCTCCCGCGCGGCGTTCAACAAGGACGTGGTCCCGACCTACGACCTGTCCGACGCCCACACCATCGTGTCCTTCGGCATGGACTTCCTGTCCACCGCCGTCGACACCATGCACATGATCCACGGCTGGTCGCAGGCCCGCGATCCGAAGCACGGCGGGTTCGTCACCCGCTTCGTCGCCATCGAGCCCCGCGTCGGCACCACCGCCGCGCAGGCCGACAACTTCCTGCCCCCCACCCCGGGCACCGAAGCGCTGGTGGCGATGGCGCTCGCCCGCCTCGTCCACGACAAGGTCAAGTACAGCGGCCCCGCCAGCGCGCTCGTCGCCGCGGTCGACGTCGCGGCGGCGGCGCAGGCCTCCGGCATCTCGCAGGAGAAGCTCGAGCAGGTCGCGGGCTGGATCACCGAGGCCCCCTCCGTGGTGCTCCCGGGCGGCCACGCCAACGCGTCGGTCGACGGCACGGCGCTCGCCATCGCGACCTTCCTCATCAACGAGTTCGCCGGCAACATCGGCCGCTCGATGGTGTTCGGGCGCGAGCTGCAGCCCGGGCCGGTCAACAGCTACACGGACGTGAAGGCGCTCCTCGAGGACGCGCGCGCCGGCCGGGTGGGCGTGCTCTTCGTCGACGGCGTGAACCCCGTCTACAACCTCCCCCCCGAGGACAAGGTCGCCGAGGCCCTCGATGCCGTCGGCGCCGTGGTGCACTTCACCTCCGGGCCGAACGACTCGATCCGCCCCGCCTCCATCGTGCTCCCGACCGGGGCCGGCCTCGAAGACTGGGGAGACGCCGAGTTCATCGCCGGCGTGCACTCCATCCTCCAGCCGGCCATGAATCCCGGCCTCGACACGCGCTCCATGGGCGACGTGCTCCTGGCGCTCGGCAAGGGTCTCGTCCCCGCCGAAGCGGCCCCCGCCGCGGTGCTCCCCGCGGCTGCCCCGGCGGTCACGCCCGCCCCCGCTGCCCCCAAGGGCGCCGACGAGCCCGCGGCGACCGAGCCCGTCGTCGCGCCGGTCGTGTCGGCGCGCATGGGCTTCGGCCACGCCGACTTCGGCACCTACGTCAAGGCGCGCTGGGAGCGCGACATCTTCCCGCTCTCCGGCGGGAACGACTTCAAGGCGTTCTGGTTCGCCACGCTGCAGAAGGGCGGCTTCTTCGTCGAGACCCCGAAGGTCCGCGCCGACCTCGTGCTCACGAGCGCCCCCGCCATCACCGGCCTCGCGGCCGGCGCGGATCCGGTCCTCGTGGTCTTCCCGCACGCGCACCTCGCGGACGGGCGCTTTGCCAACCAGCCCTGGGCGCAGGAGCTCCCCGACCCGTTGACCACGTTCTCGTGGGCCACGTGGGCGGAGATCTCGACCGGCACGGCCAAGAAGCTCGGCCTGGGCGAGAAGGACAAGGTCAAGATCAAGACCGCGTCGGGCGAGCTGGAGATGGGCTACTTCGCGTCGCCGGGCGTGCCCGACAACGTCGTCGCCATCAACCTCGGCAACGGCCACGAGCAGATGGGCCGCTACGGCACCAACCGCGGCGGCAACCCGGTCCGCCTCCTCACGTCGGTGGCCGACCCCGTGAGCGGGGCGCTCGCCTATTACGGCACGCGGGTGACCGTCGCGCGCGTGGCCGGCGAGTCCGATCTGCACGCCCACATCGGCAACCTGACGCAGGACGGCCGCCCCATCGCGAACACGGTCACCGTGGACGAAGCGGTGGCCCATGTGGACGGCAAGGCAGGCAGCATCGTGCACCTGCACTCCATCCCGATGGACGAGCGCCTGGTCGCCGCCGGCATCACGGACATGTACCCGGAGCCGCAGCACCCGACCTACCGGTTCGGGATGGCGATCGACACGAGCGTCTGCACCGGCTGCATGGCCTGCGTGGTGGCGTGCAACCTCGAGAACAACATCCCGTTCGTGGGTCCCGACCAGACGCGCAAGGGCCGCGTCATGAGCTGGATCCGGATGGACCGGTTCTGGGAGGGGGAGGGCGAGCACCAGGACGTGCGGCACATGCCGTCGCTCTGCCAGCACTGCGCGCACGCGCCGTGCGAGGGCGTCTGCCCCGTGCTCGCGACGTACCACAACCTCGACGGGTTGAACGCGATGATCTACAACCGGTGCGTCGGCACCCGGTACTGCGCGAACAACTGTCCGTACACGGCGCGGCGCTTCAACTTCCACTCGTGGCAGTGGCCCGAGTCGATGCACCTGATGCTCAACCCCGACGTGAGCACCCGCGAGATGGGCGTGATGGAGAAGTGCACCTTCTGCGTCCAGCGCATCCGCGGCGTGAAGGATGTCTGGCGCGACGCGGGCGAGACCGTCCCCGACCAGGCGCTGCAGAAGCTCACGGCGTGCGCCTCCGCCTGCCCCTCCGACGCGATCACCTTCGGCAACGCGAAGGACGCGGAGAGCTCGGTCGCCAAGCAGTGGGGGAGCCCCCGGGCCTACACGCTGCTCGGCGAGCTCAACACGAAGCCCGGCATCCGGTACCTCGCACGCGCCAGGTTCTCCGACGGCGCGGTTGCCGGCGGTCACGGTGGCGCGGCTCCCTCCAAGCACGACGCTCCGACCCACGGCGACGCTCCGACCCACGACGCTCCGGCGCACGAGGAGGGATGATGAAAGGCCCCACCTACAGCTCGGTCAACCGGGACGTCCTCGCCCCGCTCTTCACGCCAAGCGCCGCGTACATGGGCGCGCTCAGCCTCGCCCTCGCGGCGCTCGCCTGGGGCGGGTACTGCTGGGCCATCCAGCTCATCAACGGCCTCGGGGTCGCCGGGTACCGCCCGCCGGTCTTCTGGGGCGTGTACATCACGACCTTCGTGTTCTGGGTCGGTATCGGGCACGCGGGAACGCTGATCTCCGCGGTGCTCTTCCTGACTCGCTCGCGCTGGCGCACCGGCATCTACCGCGCCGCCGAGGCGATGACGATCTTCGCGGTCATGACCGCGGCGCTCTTCCCCGCCATCCACGTCGGCCGCGCCTGGTACGCGTACTTCCTGTTCCCGTACCCCAACCAGCGGCAGCTCTGGGTCAACTTCAAGTCCCCGCTGATGTGGGACGTGTTCGCGGTGTCGACCTACTTCACCGTCTCCACGGTCTTCTTCTTCATCGGCCTCATCCCGGACATGGCCGCGGTGCGCGACTCGACGCGGGGCTTCACCTCGAAGCTGTACGGCGTGATGTGCCTCAACTGGCGCGGCACCGACCGCCAGTGGCGCCACTACATGGCCGCCTACGGGTTCTTCGCCGCCCTCGCCACGCCGCTCGTGCTCTCCGTGCACTCGGTCGTCTCCTGGGACTTCGCGATGGCGCAGACCCCCGGGTGGCACTCGACGATCTTCCCGCCCTACTTCGTCGCGGGCGCGATCTTCTCGGGTTGCGCGATGGTCATCACGCTCATGTTGCCGCTCACGAAGGTCTTCAAGCTCGAAGACTACATCCACGTGTGGCACTTCGAGCACCTCGCGAAGCTCTGCCTCTTCACGGGCGGGATCCTCACCTACGCGTACGGCACCGAGTACTTCATCGCCTGGTACTCCGACAACATGTACGAGTGGGGCACCTTCGTCGACCGCGTGGTCGGCAACTACTGGTGGGTCTTCGCCACCATGGTGTTCTGCAACTGCATCGCGCCGCTGCCCTGGTACTTCAAGAAGGTCCGCACGAACTACCTCTGGCTCTTCGTGATCAGCATCCTGATCAACGTCGGCATGTGGTTCGAGCGGTACAACATCATCGCCAGCTCGCTCGCCCATTCTTTCGACCCCGCCGGTTGGGTCTACTACGAGCCCACCTACATCGAGTGGGGCATCATGCTCGGCTCGTTCGGCTGGTTCTTCACCTGGTTCCTTCTCTTCGTGAAGATCATGCCCTCCGTGGCGATCGCCGAAGTGAAAGAGCTGATGCGTCCGCCGCTCAAGTCCGATGAGGAGGTCGCCGCCAAATGAGCGTCTCTGTTCCCGTCGAGGCCGCCGCTTCTGTGGCGCCCATCAAGGCGGTCTACAAGCATCTGGATTGCCTGGTCCAAGGCATCTCCGACCTCAAGCAGGCCGGGGTGCGGGACCTCCACGTCCTGACCCCGTTCCCGCGGCACGAGGTCGAGGAGCTCCTCTACGAAGGCGAGCCCAGCCCCGTGCGCTGGTTCACCCTCGTGGGCGGCATCTTCGGCGCCACGATGGCCTTCACCATGACGGCGCTGATGTCGGCCAACTGGCCGATGATCATGCCGGGTGGGAAGCCGCTGGTCTCCATCCCGCCGTTCATCGTCATCACGTTCGAGGGCACCATCCTCTGGGCGTCGATGTTCACGTTCGTCGGGCTCCTACTGCTCTGTCGCCTCCCCTCCCGGGGCCTCCCCAAGGAGGTCGAGGATCCGCGCTTCAGCAACGATCACTTCGGGATCGTCGTCGAGCGCGTGGGTGCCCAGGACGCGGCGAAGATCAAGTCCATCCTCGCCCACTCGGGCGCGATCGAAGTGACGGGCGGAGGCAGTGATGCCGCCCACGGAGCGCACCATGGCTAAATCCCGCGTGCCTGAATCCGGGGGGGCTGATCCGCGCAAGCGTCGCCGCCTCGTGGTGGGGGCCGGCCTCCTGATCGCCGGGGTTGCCTGGGCGAGCCCCTGGGACATCGACATGGTCGACTCGTACGCCTCCAAGGCCTACGAGTGGAAGATGCGGCCGTTCCCGGTCGCCTCGGTGCAGCAGACGCCGTCCGGTCCCAAGACCCCCGGCGCCTACCAGACCGCGTACGTCGCCCCGGTGGACCGCGCGACCGAGGCCGACGCCCTGGTGAACCCCTACCCTGCCGACGCGGCGGCCCTCGCGGAGGGCAAGCGCCTGATGCAGGTGACCTGCGCGCCGTGCCACGGCGTCGACGGCATCGGGGGTGGCCCGGTCACCCACAACGATCCGGCCAAGGACATCCGGCGCTTCCCGCTGCCGGCCCCCCTCCTTTCGGGCCCGGGCGCCGTCACGGCGGTCCGCTCCGACGGGTACCTCTACGCAACGATCCGCAACGGTGGCGCGTTGATGCCGGCCTACGGCATCAGCCTCACCGATCACGAACGGTGGTCCATCGTGTCGTACATCCGTACGCTCGAAGGCGCTCAGCTCGCGCCCCCGACCCCCGCACCGACCGAGCAAGCGCCCACCGGGGGGACAGCAGGATGAGCAACAACGTCGATCTCATCGCGCTCGCACGCACCGTCGTGGGCCCCGGCCCCGACGTGGCGCGCGCCGTCCAGTCCACCCCGCGCGAGGTGCCCGCCTCCGTGCGCACGGCGACCAACATCGGCCTCGTGGTGGGCCTCGTGTCCATCGCCGCGGGCCTGTTCCTGCAAGCGGATCGCACCGCGGGCATGCTGCTGACGTGCCTCGTGTACTTCATCGGCGTGTCGCAGGGCGGCGTGATGTTCTCCGTCGCGCAGACAGCCTCGCTCGGCCGTTGGGGCCGCCCCTTCAAGCGCATCGCCGAGTCCTTCTCGGTGATGTTGCCGATCCTCTACGTGCTCTGGTTGGTGTTCCTGCTCGCGGGCGGGCTGCACATCTACCCGTGGACCCACGAGCCGATGCACGGGCACAAGGCCATCTGGCTCCAGCCCGGCTTCTTCGTGGCGCGCCAGGCGGTGTGCCTCGGCATCCTGTTCCTGCTCTCGCTCACGTTCGTCCGCAACAGCCTCCGCCCCGACCTGGGCGTGGCCGCGGAAGAGCTCGGCAGCCGCGCCCCCGCGTGGTGGGGCAAGGTCACGGTCGGCTGGAAGGGCCGCGAGGCCGAGGTCGAAACCGCCTACCAGCGCAACATCAAGCTCGCGCCGGTGATGATCGTCACCTACGCTACCGTGTTCACGTTCTTCGCGGTCGACGCCGTGATGAGCCTCGAGCCGCACTGGTACTCGAACATGTTCCCGGCGTGGATGTTCGTCTCCAGCTTCTGGGTGTCGCTGTCCTGGATCTGCCTGTTCGCCGTCATCGGCGGCAAGTGGCTCCAGATCCAGCACCTCACCGGCCGGACCAACTTCCACGATCTCGGCAAGATGATGTTCGCGCTGAGCATCTTCTGGACCTACACCTTCTACGCGCAGCTCCTGCCGATCTGGTACGGGAACATGCCCGAGGAGACCGGGTACCTGATGCTCCGCATGTACACCGACACCTGGGGCCCGCTCTCCAAGGTCGTCCTGGCCATGTGCTTCATCATCCCCTTCACGGTGCTGCTCTCCCGCGGCATCAAGAAGCTCCCGCGCTCGCTCGCCGGTGTGGCCGTCGTCATCTCGCTGGGCGTGTTCCTCGAGCGCTTCCTGCTGGTCATGCCGGCGGTGTGGCGGGAAGACTCCCTCCCCATCGGCCCCCTGGAGCTCGGCATCCTCATCGGCTTCGTGAGCTTGTTCGTCCGCGCCGTGACGACCTTCCTCGCGCAGGTCCCGCCGGTGCCCGTGTCGGACCCGTTCATGAACCCGAACCCGTCCGACGTGCACGTGCACGCCCACCACCACGACTCCGGTCACGGACCCGCCCACGCATGACGAAAGAAGCGCTCCTGGCGCAGGCGGCGGTCATCACCGCCGCCCTGCGCGACCTGGATGCCACCGAGCCCGCGGCCGCCGAACAGGCGCTCCGCGGGTTTCGCGTATCCGCCTTCGAGGCCGCGCTCAGGGAGGCCCACGCCGAGGGCTGGGCCACCCCCAAGGAAGCGGGCGGCATCCGCTTTGGGCGCGTCACCCGCGCGGATCCCGCCCTCTCCGGCTTCAGCCTGGACGTGGTCGAGATGAGCGGCGCGGCGCCCGGCGCACACACCCACCCCCGCGGTGAGTTCGATCTCTCCTTCGTGCTCGACGGGCAGCCGCGCTTCGACGGGCGGCCGCCGGGCTGGGTCGTGTACCCGCCGGGCAGTCGCCATGTCCCGACGGTGACGGGCGGCCGCATGCTCATCGCGTACTTCCTGCCGGCCGGGGAGATCGTCTTCGACGGCCAACGCGACGAACAAAAAAAGCCGGGTGATGTACAAACGGCGAAGGGCTAGTTTCCGACGGGGAGCGTGGTGATTACCCCACGCTCCCTCCCCGAGAAACGCATGTCCACCATCCCCCGTATCGGCGATCCCGCTCCCGACTTCACCGCGAACACCACGCAGGGCCCCCTCACCTTCTCCGAGTGGCAGAACGGCAAGTGGGTGGTGTTCTTCTCGCACCCGGCCGACTTCACGCCCGTGTGCACGACCGAGCTCTCCGAGTTCTCGCGTCGCGCCCCCGAGTTCGAGGCCCGCAACACCAAGCTCATCGGCCTCTCGATCGACTCGATCCACTCGCACCTCGCGTGGCTCGAGTCCATCGCCGCCAACATGGGGGTCGAGGTCCCCTTCCCCATGATCGCCGACATCGACACCAAGGTGGCGCAGGCCTACGGCATGATCCACCCGGGCGAGAGCTCCACGGTGACCGTGCGCGCCGTGTTCGTCATCGACCCGAGCCGCACCGTCCGGGCCCTCATCTACTACCCGCTCACCAACGGCCGCAACATCGACGAGATCGTGCGCCTCATCGACAGCCTGCAGGCCGCCGCGGCGAACGGCATCGCCACGCCCGCCAACTGGCGTCCCGGCGACAAGGTGATCGTGCCCCCCACGACCACCGTGGCCGCCCGCAAGGTGCGCCTCGCCGACGACAAGCTGGAGCACGTCGCCCCGTACATGGCCCTCAAGTCGATCTAGCGGCCCGCGCCCAGCACGAGCGCGGGCCCTACTGCGGGATGTTCCGGGAGCGGTTCAGCCCCTCCCGGTACTCCGCGTTCCCTGGCCCGAGCTCGAGCGCCTTGTTGTAGCAGTCGAGCGCCTCGCGCGCGGCGCCCTTCATGATGGCCATCTCGCCCTTCTTGGAGAGCATCTCAGCGCTCTGATCGATCTTGCTCTTCTCGATGATCGAGGCGCGGTACTCGCGGCGCTTCGCGTCCGTGGAGAGCACGGCGAACGCCTCGTCCATCGCCGTGTTGATCTCGAGCAGCACCGCGCGGTGCTCCTCGCCGTTGCGCGTCGCGAGCTCCATGGGCCACTCGCCCTTGAGGCGCTTGTAGTGCGTCTCGACGTCGAGCGAGCTGCAGATCCAGTGGAGGTCGAGCCGCTCGAACAGGGTCTTGGCCCGGCTGTTCAACCGTCGTGACGCGAGGTCGGCAACGAACCGCTCCTTCTCGCGGACCCCCGACGACTCGGCCCGCATCTCGAGCAGGTTGAGGTCGTACAGGCACCACAGGGCCGAGGCGGTCTGCGAGCGCGAGAGGCTCGACACCGAGAAGATCTCCCGCAGCCGGTACGGCGTGCGCTGGATGATCTGCACGAACTGCTGCTCCTCGGCGGTCAGCTTCATCTCGTCGAAGGTGCGCTCGACCCCCGGCACGATCGCGACGTAGTGGTCCAGCCACGGGCGCAGGAGCGCGGCCAGCTCCTGTGCCGGCATCTCGCGCGTGTGCGTGAGCAGCGCCCGGTACAGGATTGAGGCCACGCGCAGCGGCGGGGTCAGGAAGCGCTCCGGGAGCTCGTCGAGCAGGTGGAAGGTCCACGTGCCCTCCCGCTCGCGCAGCGCGCGCTGGAGCACGAAGTCGGCCTGTTTCTGGAGCATCAGCACGAGCTGGGGGAACGTGCAGACGCCCATCTCGATGAGGGCCTCTCCCTGGCGGGACCCGGTGCGCTCCATGATCGCGAGCGACTCGGCGAGCTGCTCCTTCGTGAGGCTCCCGGCGCGGAACAGGAGCATGCCGAGCACCTCCTGCTCCTCGACCGGCTCGGTGCGCCACGCCACCGGCCCGCCCTTCGACCAGAACCCGTACCGCACCCGCCCGTCGGGACGCGTGAGCGACAACATGCCGGTCTGCTTCTCGACGGCCAGCGCCATGAGGGCGTCGCGCAAGGAGCGATCGACCAGGCTGCCCGACAGGCTGGGCGCCCCCACGGTGGGCACCCGGAGGCCACGAACCCGCGTCGCGGACGCCCCCGTCGAGGTCCCCTCCCCCCCGCCGCCGCCGAGCGCCACCCGGGCCTCGAGCTCGCGGATCCGCGCGCGCAGGCCGGCGACCTCCTCCGCGGACACGGGCGCCGTCGTGGTCGGCGGGACGAGCTGGCCCGACGTGACGAGCCAGCCCTTCACCTGCTCCGCGAGTCCGAGGAGCTGTTGGACCGCCGCGGTCACCTGGGGCGGCGTCTCGACGATGCGGAGGGCCACCCCCCCGTCGGGCATCGCGGCGACCACCTGGCCCACGAGGGGCCCCACCCGGCCCACGACGGGGAGCACGAGGTCGACCTTGAGCTCGGGCGCCGGCTCGCCGTCGAGCGTGTGCCCGGGGAGCACGAGCGCGTTCACCCCGAGGGTCGACGGGTACGCGACCAGGAAGGTGGTGAGGTCGGGGTAGCGGAGCGTCGCCTGGCGAATGGCCATGCGCGCGATTCTACTCCTCCGCCCTCGCGGCCCCACGCGCCAGCCACTCCTCGACGGGGATCTTGCCGGAGCCATCCGGCAGATCGATCACGTAGGCGGGCAGGCCGATCCCGCTGGTGCGTGCGCGCAACGCGCGATGGAGCGCCACGCCGCGGAGGGGATCGACCCGGAAGTGCGCGTTCCCCGCCGCGTGATCGGGGTGGTGCAGGTAGTACGGGAACACCCGGAGCGCGACGAGGCGCTCGGAGAGGGCGGCGAGCACGTCCACATCGTCGTTCACGCCCGCGAGGAGCACGGCCTGGTTCAAGACGGGGATGCCCGCGTCGATCAGCATGCGGAGGGCGGTCTCGACGGGTGGGGTCAGCTCCGCGGCGTGGTTGGCGTGGACCAGCACCCAAACAGGCCCGCGCGCCGCCAGCCCCGCCACGAGCGCCGGGGTGACCCGGCTCGGGTAGGTGATCGGCGCGCGGGTGTGGATGCGGATCACGGGGATGGTGGCCCGGAGCGTGTCGATGGCGTCGAACAGGCGGGCGTCCGAGACCGCGAGCGGGTCGCCGCCCGAGAGGATGGCCTCGCGCGCGCCGCTGCCCGCGGCCCACGCCAGGAGCCGCGCCCACTCCTCCGGCGAGGGATCATCGGTGTCACCGGGCTCGTGGTTCCGTCGGAAACAGTAGCGGCAGTACAGGTGGCAACGCTTGGTCAGGAGCAGGAGCACCCGGTCGGCATGCTTGCGCACCCCCCACGGAACGGGGCTCCGGAGCGCGTCCCCGACGGGATCCTCGCAGTCGTCGGGCGCGGACACGCCCTCGCGCGCGTCGGGCAGGACCGTGAGCAGGCGAGGGTCGGCGGGGTCGGTTGCACCTTCTACGTAGGCACGCGGGATGTGCACGGGGAA
This sequence comes from Myxococcota bacterium, assembly GCA_040386535.1. Taxonomy (GTDB): domain Bacteria; phylum Myxococcota_A; class UBA796; order UBA796; family SXON01; genus CAJBVW01. Next base: position 84,253 of record JAZKFH010000067.1, read on the forward strand.
CGCCGCCGCCAGCCGTTCCCAATCCAACTCTCGGAGCCACGGCCAGCGCTCCAGGGCCTCCGGCCGCCCGACGAACGGACCGGGCGCTGGCGCCTTTCTTTCCGGGTGATAGAAGGCGGCCTCCGTAAGATTGCCCCTCCCCGCTGGAGCGAACCCCATGTACGAGACCTCCGACTTTCGCAATGGCTTGAAGATCGAGCTGGACGGCGATCCCTACACCATCGTCTACTTCCAGTTCGTCAAGCCCGGCAAAGGTACCGCGTTCACGCGCACCAAGCTCAAGAGCATTCTCTCGGGCTCCGTGATCGAGCGTACCTTCCGCTCGGGGGAGACCGTGGGCGAGGCGGATGTCGAGGAACACCCCATGCAGTTCCTCTACAACAACGGCGAGACGTTCACCTTCATGAACACCGAGTCGTTCGAGCAGGTCGAGCTCGACGCGAAGCTCCTCGGGGACGACGCGAAGTTCCTCATGGAGAACCTCGACGTGCACGTGCTCTTCTACAAGGGCCGCGCGGTCAACATGACGCTCCCGAACTTCATCGAGACCAAGGTCATGTGGACCGAGCCTGCGGTCAAGGGCAACACGTCCCAGGGCGTGCTCAAGATGGCGAAGCTCGAGTGCGGCGCCGAGATCCAGGTGCCCATCTTCGTGAACGAAGGCGAGCTCCTCAAGGTCGACACGCGCGAGGGCGGCTCCTACGTCGGCCGGGTCAACACCAAGTAGCCAGCGTTGAAGGAGCCGAACGGCTCGTTCGTCGAGAGAAGGCCCCCGTCACCCGGGGGCCTTCTTTGTTTTTGCGGCGCGGTTCGAGATATGCGGAAGATAGTGTGAAGTAAGGGCGCCGCGGTTCGAAGAGAACCAGCGACGTTGCCGGTCAGGGGCTCCGTCTCTACCTGTAGTTCAACCATAGGTGCTCCCATGCGCGGCAAAGCGTCGATACGTCCGAGCGAAGGCAACGTTGCTGTCACGCTCGCCTTGAGCCTCACGACGCTCCTCGGGTTCGCCGCCGTCACGATCGACATCAGCTACGGCCGCGTCGTCCAGCAGCAGCTGCAGAACGCGAGCGAAGCCGCCGCGCGCGCCGGCACCATGAAGCTGGACGGGACGGACGAGGGCCTCGTCGAGGCCCGTGCGACCGCGATCGCCGTGGCCGCGATGAACAACGCCGGGGGCGGGCCCGTCGCGGTTGCCGCTGCGGACGTGACCCTCGGCAGTTGGAACGACACCACGAGCACGTTCGTGGCGAGCGAGGACCCCGCCGTGGTCGACACCGTGGCCGTGCGCGCGCGGGTCGGCGGGCTCGACCTGTTCGTCTCGCCCGTGGCGTTCGGTCGCACGACGGTCCCGGTCTCCGCGGAGACACGCGTGAAGGTCGAGAAAGGCGGCGCCACCGCGGTCTCCTGCTTCCTCCCCCTCGCCATCCCCAGCTGCATCCTCGATCGGGAGGGGGTCGACGGCATCCAGGATCTCAAGCTCAAGCTGAACCCCGCCGGCGTCGACAACGTGGGCTGGGGCCGCCCGAACGGGCACCCGAACGCGAGCTGGGCGAAGGACCAGATCGGGGACTGCGAGGCCGAGGGCGAGGTCAAGATCGGCGATCCCATCGGCCTGAACAACGGCGTCTTGAGCTCCGCCATCAGCGAGCTCGACACCGAGATCGAGGCCTCCTCCACGCGCTGGTCGACCGCGAAGTGGGGAGCCCTCCCCAGTCGGCCGAGCACCAGCAAAATCGCGATCGGCAAGTACGGGAACACCTACGAGGGCCCCATCCTGGTGTTCGACGGGGGGCCCGGGTACTGCACCGGCTCGGGCGGCGCCTTCAACCACGACGAGCCGCTCGTGGCGTTCTTGTGGGCCGCCGTCTACGACATCACGGGGAACGGCGCCAACACCAACCTCTCGATCCGCATCGACACGTCGAGCGACTACGACTACGGCACCGAGGGCGGCGGCAGCGGGCCCAACTACGGCGTCACCTTCAACGGAAGGCCCCGGTTGGTGCGCGGCGACTGAACGGCGTACACGGGCGCCGTGACGCCCGTGACCCTCCCCGCCGCGCTCCCGCCCCGCATCGACGCCGGCCGCCTGCGCCAACGCGCCGCGATCCTCCACGCCCTGCGCACGACGCTGCACGACACCGGCTTTCTCGAGGTCCAACCCCCCACGATCGTGGACGGGCCGGCGCTCGAGGAGACGCTGGAGCCCGTCCACGCGGACGGGCGGTATCTCCACACGAGCCCCGAGTTCGCGCTCAAGCGGGTGCTGGCCGCGGGCCTGCCGCGCATCTACAGCATCGTCCCGTGTTTCCGCGACGAGGAGTGGGGCACCCACCACGCGCGGGAGTTCACGATGTTGGAGCTCTACTTCGCGAACGCCGGCTACCTCGACCTCATCCCGGTCGTGGAGGGCCTGGTGGCCGCCTCCGCGCGCGCGATCGCCGTGCCGGCGCCCGTCTTCGAGCGGCGGACCGTGGAATCGCTGTTCGACGGGGACATTCCCGACGACGACGACACGTTCTTCCTCCGCTGGGTCGACCGGATCGAGCCGACGCTGACCGCGCCGACCTTCGTGCTCGACTACCCCGCGCGGCACGCGGCCCTCGCGGAGGTGCGCGGCGAGGTGTCCGAGCGCCTCGAGGTCTACCTCGGGGGGCTGGAGCTCGGGAACGGGTTCTCCGAGCTGCGCGACCCCGACGAGCTGCGCGCGCGCTTCCACACCTCGGCCGCGCGCCGCATCGCCGCCGGGCGCCGCCCCCATCCCGTCGACGAGGGCGTGATCGCCGCATCCGCGCACATGCCCCGCGCCGCCGGCATCGCCATCGGGGTCGATCGCCTCGTGATGGCCCTCACCGGCGAGCCGGACATCGCGCACGTCCAGGTCTCGCGGTAGAAGGGCGCCGCGGAGGGTGAGATGGAACTCGAGGGCAAGATCGCCGTGGTCACCGGGGGGAGCCGAGGCATCGGCCGCGCCATCTCGTTGGAGCTCGGGCGCGCGGGCGCGTTCGTGCTGGTCAACTACCTCAAGAACGCGGACGCGGCCGAGCAGGTCGTGGCCGAGCTCGGCGGGCGCGGGCGCGCCATCCAGGCGGACGTGTCCACCCAGGCCGGCGTCGACGCGCTGATCGCGGCGGGCGAGGCCGCGGGCGGCATCGAGCTGCTCGTCAACAACGCGGGCATCACGCGGGACGGGCTGCTCCTGCGCATGAGCGACGAGGACTGGAACACGGTCATCGACACGAACCTCGGCTCGGTGTTCCGCTGCTGCCGCGGCGCGGCCCAACACATGCTCTCCCGCCGCCGCGGCGCCATCGTGAACCTCACGAGCATCAGCGGCATCCAGGGCAACCCCGGCCAGAGCAACTACTCGGCGGCCAAGGCGGGAATCATCGCCTTCTCGCGCTCGATGGCCAAGGAGCTCGGCCGCCGGAACATCCGCGTGAACTGCGTGGCGCCGGGCTTCATCGACACCGACATGACCACGGCGCTCCCCTCGGAGCTGGTCGACGGCGTGAAGCAGATGATCCCGCTCCGCCGCCTCGGCAAGCCCGAGGAGATCGCGCCCATCGTGCGCTTCCTCCTCGGCCCCGGCGCGTCCTACGTCACCGGGCAGACCTTCGTGGTGGACGGTGGGCTGAGCTAACGGCCGGCCGCCCTTCGAAGGGGGACGGCCTACGGGAGCGCGGTCAGCTGGGGCACGAGCAGCGCGGTCAGCCGCGTGACGACTTCGGCCACGGGCGCCTGGAGCACGACGCCCGCCGCCTTGGCGTGGCCGCCGCCCCCCGCGTCGAGCGAACGCGCGAGCGCCGCCACGTCCACGCGGCCGCTGGAGCGCAGCGAGAGCTTCACCCGTGTCGGCGCGCGTTCGACGATCACCACCGCGAGATCGACCCCCTCGGTGTGCTGGAGCATGTCGACCACGCCCTCCAGATCGCCGTCGTTCGCGCCGACCTCTCGCATCATGGCGAGCGTGCACGTCGTCATCGCGAGCCGCCCGTTCGCCGGAAACGTGGCCTCCTGGAGCAGCCGGGCCATGAGGCGGAGCGCGGCGGGGCGGCGCTCGACCAGCACCTTGAGCATGATGCGCGCGTGGTCGATGCCGGTCTCGAGGAGCTCGGCCGCGAGGCGATGGGTGGACGCGGCGGTGTTCGAGTACCGGAAGCCGCCGGTGTCGAAGATGATCCCCACGTACAGCAGCGTGGCGAGGTCGGCGTCGAGCGGGACAGCCCACGCCTTCGCCAAGGCGCTGACCATGCCGCAGGTGCTCTCGGCGGTGGGGTCAAAATACGCCACGTCGTAGCCGCCGAGATCGGTCGACCGGTGGTGGTCGATGATGCCCGTCCAACGGGCGCCGGCGAACGCGCGGGTCACCTCGGGGCACAGCCGGGTCTTGTCTCCGTCGAGCACGACCACGCCGTCGTACGCGCCCACCGCCGTGTCCGGCACCATCGCCGCGGCCCCGGGGAGCCAGCCGTACCGGTGCCCGGGCACCCCCGCCACGTCGACCCGCACACCGGGGGCGGTCACCTCCAGCAGCCGTTGGAGCGCGATGCACGCGCCGATGCTGTCCCCATCGGGACCCTCGGGGCCCGTCAGGAGCACCGATGTGCTCTGCCGCACGCGGTCGAGCAGCGCAACTTCGATCCGCCCGACCATCTGTTCGACCGACTGCTCGACCAACTTCTCGACCATGGGGGTTCCCGCGAACCCACAAGCCTATTGCAGCCGCCTCTTCGCGCAAGCGCGCCCGGTTGCGATGAGCCGGAATCGGGATAAATAGGCCCCCTTTGTCGCGCGCCCCGCGCGTGACCGTTCCTGGAGAGCCGTTGACCGCACCTGAAGACACCCTCGCCCCTTCCCCCGAGACCCCTGCCGCATCCGCCCAAGTGGAGCCGGAGCAGGGCATCGTAGAGGGTGGGCACCCCGCACCGGAGGCCGCCGCCTCCGACGCGTCGGAGGCCCCTCCCGAGGCCCCCGCGTCGGACGCCGCCGCCGCGCCCGCCATCCCCTCCCGCCGCTCCGACTACGTGAGCGATCGCCACTTCGCCGACTTCCCGATCTCCTCCGAGGTCCTGCAGGGCCTGACCGAGCTCGGGTACAGCATGGCCACCCCGGTCCAGGCGATGACCATCGATCCCGCCCTGGCCGGCAAGGATCTGCTGGTCCGCGCGAAGACCGGCACCGGAAAGACCGCCGCCTTCTGCGTTCCCGTGGTCGAGCGCATCCCCGCCGGCGTCCGGCAGCCCCGCGCGATCATGCTCGCCCCCACGCGCGAGCTCGCCATCCAGATCGCGCAGGAGTGCACCGGCATCGCCAAGTACAAGGATCTCCGCATCGCGGCGATCTACGGCGGCGTCGGCTTCCCCCCCCAAGAGCAGGCCCTCCGTGACGGCTGCGAGATCGTCGTCGGCACGCCGGGTCGCATCCTCGACCACATCAAGCGCGGCAACCTCGACCTGTCGAACATCAGCTTCGCCGTGCTCGACGAGGCCGACGAGATGTTGTCGATGGGGTTCCTCGAGGATGTCCGCAAGATCCTCGATCGCACGCCCAAGTCCCGCCAGAACCTGTTCGTCAGCGCGACGATCAACGAGAGCATCAAGGGGCTGATCCGGAACTACCTGAAGGATCCGGAGGAGATCTACCTCTCGGTCGACGGGGAGAACGTCTCCAACATCGCCCACGTGCTCTACGAGACCAGCCCCGACTACCACAAGGCCCGCGCGCTCATCGATCTGATCGAGCTCGAGCGCCCCGCCTCCGCGCTGATCTTCTGCAACACGCGGGAGGACGTGAACACCGTCTACTCCTTCCTCGATCGGCAGGGTGTCGGCGTCGAGATGATCAGCGGAGAGCTCGCCCAGAACAAGCGCGAGAAGGTCATGGCCCGCGTCAAGGCCGGCGCCGTGCAGTACCTGGTCGCGACGGACGTGGCGGCCCGCGGCATCGACATCTCCGACCTGTCGCACGTCATCAACTACGCGCTGCCCGAAGATCCGAACGTCTACATGCACCGCTGCGGCCGCACCGGGCGCATCGGCAAGACCGGCATCGCGCTGACCCTCGCTGGCGGCGCCGACTTCTCGACGCGCCTGTCGCTCGAGCGGCAGCACAAGATCATCTTCGACGTGAAGCACCTCCCCACGCCCGACGAGAGCAAGAAGCTCCAGGCCGACCGCATCGCGCGCGCCCTGAAGACCGCCTCCGGCACGATGGCCTACGAGGCCTACATTGACGTGGTCAAGGCCATCAAGGAGCGCCCCGACGCCGACATGGTGCTCGCGGTCGCCCTCCGCGGCTTCTTCCAGTGGGACCAGGCGCGCCGCGCCGCAGCGGCCGACGCCCTCGACAACGAGGGTGGCGCCCCGTCCGAGCAGCGCACCGAGCAGCGGGACGACCGCGGCCGTGACGGTGGGCGCGATCGCGACCGCCCCCGCGGCGGCGATCGGGACCGCCCGCGTGACGATCGCCCGCGTGACGACCGCCCCCGCGATCGGGACCGCGGCGCCCGCAGCGACGGCCCCCGGAGCGACGGCCCCCGGAGCGACTTCGCCCGGAGCGACGCGCCCCGGGAAGCCCGCGTGGACGGCGCCGCCCGGAGTGATGCCCCCCGCGAGGTCCGTGGGGACCGCGGCGAGCGCACCGACGCCCCCCGTGGCGACCGCCCGCCCCGCGGCGAGCGCAGTGACGCCCCCCGTGGTGACGCCCCCCGTGGTGACGCCCCCCGCGGCGACCGCCCGCCCCGCGGCGAACGCACCGACGCCCCCCGCGAGGGCCGTGGGGATCGTGGCGAGCGCACCGACGCCCCCCGTGGGGATCGCCCGCCCCGCGGCGAGCGCAGTGACGCCCCCCGAAGTGACGCGCCCCGTGGTGACCGCCCGCCCCGCGGCGATCGTCCGCCCCGCGCCGAGCGCACCGACGCGCCCCGCGCCGAAGTCACCGACGCTCCGCGCATCGAAGGCACGGACGCCCCCGCCGCCGAAGGCACCGACGCCCCCCGCGTAGAGGGCACGGAGGCCCCCGCGCCCCGTCCGGAGCGCAAGCGCCGCGAGCGCGCGCCCAAGGCCGAGGTCGCGCCCGCGGTGGACGCGGAGCCCGCCGCCAAGGCCGCACCGGCGTCCACGGAGGACGGCGGTGACGACGAGGGTAGCGATGAAGAAGGCGGCGAGATCGGTCCCGATGGCGTGGCGAAGAAGCGCCGCCGTCGTCGTCGTCGTGGCGGCCGTGGCGGCGCCGACGGAGCGCGCGCCGAAGGTGGCGAGCCCGGTGAGGCGAGCGCCGGCGGGGAGGCCGCCCCGAGCGGCGGCAGCGCCCCGAGCGGCACCTCCGCCGAGTAGCGTGGCGAGGCATCCGCGGTCTACACTGCGCGGATGCTGATCTTCGCCCTGTCCTTCGCCGCCCTCGCCCAGGAGGAGGGCGGCCTGTCCCTCACCCCCGCCGCTGACATCGATCTGTCCGGCCCGGGGGACTCCCCGCTCTCCTACGAGGGCGGGCTGGCCGGCAACGCCCCCGGCTACGTGCGCGGCAAGCCGCTCACCATCACCCACTCGTCCGGCAACGTGTCCGTGCGGTGCATGGAGGTCGAGGCCCTGTCCGGCCGCCTCCAGTACACGGTGTTCGGCTCGAGCGAAGGCCCGATGGAGTCCGTCGGCAAGGGCATCGGCATCGCCGTGTGGGGTGACTCCAAGGGCGGCGGCGTCAAGACGCGCGTGCCCTCGATGCAGTCCGGCGTCGCGCGCGCCCAGATCGACCTGACGGTCAACGTGCCGAAGGGCACCACGAGCCTCACCGTCTCGCAGAGCGGCGCCGGGTGGGTGCAGGTGATCGGCTGCTCGGGCAACGTGAAGGTGAACGCCGGCGGCGGCGGCGCCTTTGTCGGCGGCCCGCTCACGGCGTTCACGGTGTCGGCCGCGGGTGGCGACGTGAAGGTCGAGATGGAGGGGGACGCCGTGCTCACCGGCACGTCCGCCGCATCGTCGAACGCCAACCTCACCGTGATCATGCCCTACGCGCAGGGCGGGAAGATCTCGGTGAAGGGCGAGGAGGTGTCGGTGCAGCACATGGTCATGGGCACGAACACCGGCACCCTGGTCGCCGGGGACATGGGCGTGAGCGGCCCCTCCATCAGCCTGTCGGCGAAGAAGCGGGCCGAGGTCAAGTCGCCGTAGGCCCCCCGCCCCCCGCTCGTCAAAGGGCGGAGGGGGCGAAGGGAGCCGTCAGGTGCCGCGCGTCGTATCCATCGTCCACACGGACATGGCCTTGACGCGGGCGCCCGAGCCCGTGATGCGCGCGTGACAGGCGAGCCGGAACGTCGGCTTGTCCTTCCACTTCTCGTCGAGCAGCTTCTTCTCGGCGGCGGTCGGCGCGGCGAGGCCGGTGCCATCGAGCACGTCGACCGTGCAGCCGCCGCACCCACCGTCGGGGCAGCCGGTCGCGATCGGGGTTTCGAGCGTCTGCGACGCCATCACGATGGTGTAGCGCTGCTCCGCTTTGACCTCGTGCTCCTTGCCCGTCGGCAGCACGATGCGGAGCGTTAGCGACTCGTCCGGCGCGGACCGGGTCGTGCCGCCGGCGCCCACGAGGCCCTTGATGCGATTGCGAATGCCCCAGGGTGTCACTTCGAATCCTCCCGCTCGTTGCCCTCGAGCTCCCGGGTCAGGAACTCGAACGCGTCGTCCACCGAGTCCGTCCGATGAACGAGCCCGAGGTCACGCTCGGCGATGGTACCCCACTCGACCATCTTCTCGAGGTTGATGATCGAATCCCAGTAGTCGGTGCCGAAGAGCACCATGGGCAGCTTCTTCTTGATCTTGCCGGTCTGGCGGAGCGTCAGGATCTCGAACAGCTCGTCCAACGTGCCGAAGCCGCCGGGGAGGATGACCATCGCCTTGGCGAGGTAGGCGAACCAGTACTTCCGCATGAAGAAGTAGTGGAATTGGAACGCCAGCTCCGGCGTGCAGTAGTCGTTGACGCTCTCCTCGAAGGGCAGGGAGATGCCGAGGCCGACGCTGCGGCCGTTCTCGACATCGGCGGCGCCACGGTTGGCGGCCTCCATGATGCCGGGACCGCCACCCGAGCAGACCACGTAGCGACGGCCGCCCGTGCGCTCGAGGCTCCACTTGGTGAGGCGCGCGGCGAGCTCCCGCGTGTCGTCGTAGTAGCGGGCCAGGCGGACGCCGCGCTGCGCCTGCGCGAGCTCGGCGACGGCCTTGGGGCGATGCGACTCCTCCTCCACGGCCTCGACCGCGCGCTGGGCGCGCTCGAGCTCGGCACGGGCGTGCTCCGGATCGCGCACGCGCGCGGAGCCGAACATCACGATCGTGTCCTTGACCTGCTGCTCGATGAACCGCGTCCGAGGCTCCTCGTACTCGCACAGAAGGCGGATGTGCCGCGCGTGGGAGCTGTTGAGGAACTTGAGGTTCTTGTAGGCCTTCTCGGTGGGCGGCAAACGGACTCCGTTGAAAAGTCCGTCAACGTAACGCACGGGCTCGACTCGCGGTCTGCTATCTCCGGCGCTGGCCGCCGAGGAATTCGTCCGCGACCGGTAGCGCGTCCTCGGCGGAGTGGTGTCTACAGTCGCGGAACCGGTTCGGGACCACCCCTTCCGCCCGTTGACCCCCCAGGAGACCCTCGATGACGCGCCTCATGCTGCTCCTCCCGCTCGCCGCCCAGCTCGGCGGCTGCATCATCTACGACACCCACGGCCGCGGCCGCGACAAGGACGAAGACGGCTGGTGGGACACCGGCGACACGGGCGGCGGCCCGGTCGATGACACGGACGGCGACACCGACGTCGACCCCGGCGACACCGACGGCGCCTCGTTCGCCTTCACGCTCACCCCTTCGCGCGGCGAGATCGGCTCCACCTTCATCGCGTCGCTCACCGCGACCGGCGAGGCCTTCGACTTCGCGACGGTGCAAGGCGTCGAGGTCTACGGAGACGCCGAGGTGCTCGCCACCGAGGCGCGCCCCGGCGAGCTGCTCCTGACCATCTCCATCCCCGCGTCCGCCGCGCCCGGCACCGCCGACCTGCTCCTGCTGCTCCCCGAGGACCGGGTCGAGTTCCTCGGCGACGCGCTCACGCTGGTCGTGGCCGGCGACGACGACGAGCCCACCGACGGCTCCGGTGACGGCGACGGTTCGGGCGATGGCTCCGGCGACGGTTCGGGCGATGGCTCCGGCGATGGTTCGGGCACGGACGACAGTGGCGACGCCTGTCCCTGACACACGCGCGCGCCCCCTGCCCGGCGTGTCCGGGCAGGGGGGCGTCGCGCTACATGGTCGCCCTGTGGCGGGCCCAGCGGCTGGCCCAGTGGCGGTTCCTGTGGCGAGCAGCGTGGCGGATCCACTCGACATCACCGCGCTCTATCGACGCTACGGCGATCTCGTGCTCGGCCGCTGCCGCACGTTGCTCCGCAACGAGGCCGACGCGCAGGACACCGTCCAGGAGGTGTTCCTCAAGCTCCACCGCTACCGGGACTCCTTCCGGGGCGAGTCCTCTCCGTCGACCTTCCTGTTCAAGATCACCACCACCACCTGCCTGAACCGCATCCGCACGCGCAAACGTCGGCCGGAGGACCCCGTCGAGGAGCTCCCCCCCGTGCGCGAAGGCACCGAGAGCGTGCTCGACCGGCTCGCGGTGCGGGACCTCGTCGATCGCCTGCTCGCGGGCCAGGACGAGCGGACGCAGGACTGCGTGGTCTACCACTACGTCGACGGCATGACGCACGACGAGGTGGGCGAGCTGCTCGGGATCTCGGGCGCCGCGGTGCGAAAGCGCATCTCGACGTTCCGGACCTCCTTGCGCGACACGCCCCCCTCCTGGCTCGCGGAGATCGCACCATGACCCACATCTCCACCCTCCGGCTCCACCAGCTCCGTCTCGGCGAGCTCGACGCCCACGCCCGCGCTCCGCTCGACGCCCACCTCGCCGACTGTGCGTTGTGTGCCGGTCGCCTCGGCCACCAGGACGCCGAGCGCGCCGCGTTCGTACGCACCCCCGTCCCCGCGGGGCTCGTTCCGCGGCCCACGTGGGCGGAGCGGCTCGGTCGTTGGCGGGCCGTACTTCTCCTCGTCCCCGTGCTCGCCGCCACCCTCCTCGTCGTGCGCGCCGTGCCCTCCTCCCTCACCAGCGCCGGGCCCCCCGCCCCCACGAGCGACGCGCCGTTGGTGGAGGAGGACATCCTGCGCACGAAGGGCGGCGGCGGGCCGCTGCTCGAGGCGTGGGTCAAGACGGGAGAGAGCGCGCGCCCCCTCTACACGGGCGAGCGCCTCCGCGGCGGCACGCGTGTACAGCTGAAGTACGACGCGGGCAAGCACCGCTTCGTGACGCTCGCCGGTCGGGACGCGAAGGGCACGGTCGAGGTGTACGGCACGCTCCCCGCCGGCGGCCCGGGCCTCGCGACGGCGCCCTTCGCCCTGACGCTCGACGATAGCAAGGGCGATCAGGCGTTCTTCGCCATCCTCACCGACACGCGCCCCGCGCCGGACTCGGTGCTAAAGGCGCTCGCGGTGGAGCCCATCCGAATGGACTCCGGCGAGATCGCGTCCGTGGTGCTGCGCAAGGAGTAGGCGTGCTGGCTCTCTGGTGTGCCCTGTGGAGCTCGGTCGCCCATGCCGGCGTGCTCCGCCACGCGTTGATCGTCGGGGCGAACCAGGGGGGCGGCAACCTCGAGCCGCTGCGCTACGCCGAGCTCGACGCCGACCGCGTCTCGGCCGTGCTGGTGGAGCTCGGAGGCTACGACGCGGCCCACGTCACCGTGCTCTATGGGCCCACCGAGGCCGAGCTCAAGGCCGCCCTGCGCGCCCACGCCATGGTGGCGGACGCGTTCGACGAGGACCTGTTCACCTTCTACTACTCGGGCCACGCCGACGCGCGCGGGCTGCGCATCGGGAACGACCTGTACCCGTTCGAGACCCTCCGCGCCGACATCCGCGCGATGGCGTCGAACGTGAAGCTCGGCCTGCTCGACGCCTGCCGCTCGGGCACGATCACGCGGCTCAAGGGCGCCGCGCTCTCCGAGCCCTTCCTGGTCGAGGATCGGCTCGCCGCGGAGGGGGAGGCGTGGATGACGGCCACCTCGGCGGACGAGTCGGCCCAGGAGTCCGACAAGCTCCGCGGCAGCTTCTTCACGCACTACCTGCTCTCCGGGCTGCGCGGCGCCGCGGACACCGGCGACGGCGAGGTGAGCCTCGACGAGGCCTACAACTACGCCTTCGCCCGCGTCGTCGATCACACCGGCGGCACCGAGGCCGGCGCCCAGCACCCCAACCGCGACATCCGTCTGAAGCAGGAGGGCGAGCTCACGCTGACGAAGGTGTCGCAGGGCCGCGCCACCGCCACGCTCCCCGCCGACATCGCCGGGCGCGTGATGGTGCTCCGCATGCCCGACCGCACGCCGGTCGCCGAAGTGGCGAAGGTGGAGGGCCGTGCCGTCACCCTCGCGCTCTCCCCGGGCACCTACCACTTTCGCCTGTCCCAGGGCAAGGACCTGCGCGAGGTGCAGATCTTCCTGAGCGAGGGCAGCCGCGTGACCGTGTCGCGCTGGGGCGCGCTGAACGCGGAGCTCGGCACCCCCAAGGGCGAACGGGTGGCGCTCGACGCCCTCGAGCTGGCCCGCCATCACGCCGAGGACAGCGGGCGGTGGGCCGCGACCGCGCTCAACGTCACCGACCTGCGCCACTCCCCGGTGCTCGCCGCCAGCGCCAGCACCCTGGTGCCCGGCGCCGGCCAGTTCTACAACGGCCAGTGGGTGAAGGGTGGGCTCTACTTCGTCGGTACCGCCGCGTTCCTGGGCGGATCGGTGTTCGGCGCGGGCGCGAACGAGAACTTCTGGAACGGGAGCATCACCGGCCCCAACATGCTCCGGCTCACCGCCGCGATGTTCTACGGCGCCGCCATCGCCGACGCCGCCTGGCACACGCAGAAGCGAGAGACGTTCCGCCCCTTGAAGGGCTGGACGATGTCCACCACGTCGTTGTGGTCGCCGAACGACGTGAACGCGCCCTACACCGCCGGCATGAACGTGGAGTGGCTCGCGACGAAAGGCGTCTCGGTCTCGGTCGATCGCATCGGCTGGACCCGCACCCCGGACGGCGAGAACGTGTGGAGCCTCGGCAGCCGCCTCCAGCTCGGGATCGACGGCAAACACGTGCGCCCGGGCCTGTTCCTGGCGTTGGGCGGGCGCCTGCGCGACCCGCTGGTGGGCGACGCGACGTTGATGCCGACCTTCGGCGGCGGCGGCTCCGTGCGCTGGTACATCACCCCCCGCTACTTCGTGGAGCACGAGCTGCGCGTCGAGACCGAGGGGGGGCCCGCGGTGTTCCTGTTCGGCGGCGGGCTCGGCGTCCACTTCGGTGGAGGGGCGCGCGCGGGCGGCTGACGACGGCCCTACGATCGTGGCCCCGTGCGTATGTTGAGGGTCGAAGCTCCAGTTCCTCCGGCGAGTCGCCGGCCGGACCCGGCTTCGGAGTGGCACGATGTTCCTTCTCTCCACCCTCGCTTGCGCGGTCACCGGGTCTTCGGCGTTCGACGTGGACGACGCGCCTGTCCACGGCGCGGGGGAGCTCGCGAGCGTAGCCGTGGCCGAGCCGCACCTGCCCGGCCCACGGGAGGCGCTCGCCCCGCTCGAGGCGCGCGCGGGCAGCCGCGTCACCGGCACGGTCACCTTCGCCCAGGAGCCCGGCCCGCCCGGCCGCCCCATCCTGGTGTCGATCCGGCTCGCCGACGCGGGGCCCGGCAACCACGCGGTGTTCCTCCACGAGATCGGCGACTGCTCCGCGGCCGACGCCTCCTCCGCGGGCGGCTGGTACGGGCCCGCCGAGCGCCCGAACAAGGCCTCCGTGGGATCGGGCCCCGCCGACGCGGACAGCACCAGCCCACCACCCGGCTACCTCGGCTTCGTGACCGTCGGCGCGGACGGGCGCGGCGAGAAGGACATCGTCCTGCACGCCTTCACCCTCTCCGACACGCCGCCCTCCCTCGTCGACCGCGCCGTGGTCGTCTACGAACGCGCGCCCGACTTCACCGCGGGGGGAGACCCCGGCGCGCGGCAGGCGTGCGGCGTCATCAAAGGATGACCGACTCCTGGTACTCGCCGAACACGGCCCGCAACGAATCGGCGACCTCGCCGAGGGTGGCGCGGGCTTCGACGGCGGTGAGGATGTGCGGCAGGAGGTTGTCGGTGCCGGACGCGGCCTGCTGAAGCGCGTCGAGCGTGTCCTTCGCGGCCCGCTCGACGCGGTTGGCCCGGAACGTCTTCAGGCGCCCGACCTGCTCGGCCTCCAGCGCGGGATCGACGCGGAGCAGCCCCTCGGTGGGCGGCTCCTGCTCGACGAACTCGTTGACGCCCACCACGATCGCCTGCTTGCGGTCGATCGCGAGCTGGGCGGCGTACGCGGCGTTCTGGATCTCGCGTTGCGGGAACCCGCGCTCGATGGCGGACACCATGCCGCCCATCGCGTCGATCTCCGCGATGAGGCGGGTCGCCTCATGCTCCAGCCCGTCGGTCAGCCCCTCGATGACGTAGCTGCCGCCGAACGGATCGACGTGTCTGCTCACGCCCGACTCGAACGCGATGACCTGCTGGGTGCGCAACGCGAGGCGCGCGGCGGGCTCGGACGGGAGCGCCAGCGCCTCGTCCCGCGAGTTGGTGTGGAGCGACTGGGTGCCGCCCATCACCGCGGCCATCGCCTGGACGGTCACGCGCACGACGTTGTTGTCGATCTGCTGCGCGGTGAGCGTGCTGCCGGCGGTCTGCGTGTGGAAGCGCAACATCATCGAGCGCGGATCCTTCGCGCCGAAGCGATCCCGCATGATGTGGGCCCACATCCGGCGTGCCGCGCGGAACTTGGCGATCTCCTCGCAGAAGTCGTTGTGCGCGTTGAAGAAGAACGAGAGCCGCGGCGCGAACTCGTCGACGTGCTGGCCGGCGGCGATCGCGGCGTCGACGTAGGCGATACCGTCCGCGAGCGTGAAGGCGAGCTCCTGCGCGGCGGTCGAGCCGGCCTCGCGGATGTGGTACCCGGAGATGGAGATCGTGTTCCACCTGGGCGCGTGCACCGCGCACCACCGGAAGATGTCGGTGATGATCCGCATGCTCGCGCGCGGCGGGTAGATGTAGGTGCCCCGGGCGATGTACTCCTTGAGCACGTCGTTCTGGATGGTGCCCTTCATCGCGGTCGTCGGGGTGCCCCGGGCCCGCGCCACGCCCGCGTACAGCGCGAGCAACGTCGACGCTGTCGCGTTGATCGTCATGCTCGTGCTCACCTCGTCGAGGGGGAGCGAGTCGAGCAGCACGTGCATGTCGTCGATCGTGTCGATGGCGACGCCGACCTTGCCGACCTCGCCCACGGACATCGGATGGTCGGAGTCGTACCCCATCTGCGTCGGGAGATCGAAGGCCACGGACAGGCCGGTCTGCCCCTTCTGGAGCAGGTAGCGGTAGCGCTCGTTGGAGCGGCGCGCGTCTCCGAAGCCGGCGTATTGGCGCATCGTCCAGACGCGCCCCTGGTACATCGTCGGGTGGATGCCGCGGGTGTACGGGAACTTGCCGGCTTCTTCCATCTACGCCTCCACGCGCACGAGCTTCGTGCCGGTCTCGACGGCCTGGCCCTCGGCGACGAGGATCTCGGCGATCGTGCCGTCGATGGGGCTCTTCATCTCGTTCTCCATCTTCATCGCCTCGACCACGATGACGGGCTGGCCCTTCTTGACCACGTCCCCCACCTTGGCGATGAGACGCACGACGCGGCCGGGCATCTGCGTCGCGAGCATGCCGGTGGCCGCGCCCGCGGCGAGCTTGAGCGCCTTCCGACGCGGGTCGATCACGCCGACCTCGGTGGAGAGGCCCATGACGTCGACGAGGTAGCCGTCGGGCACGGCGACGCAGCCGGCCTCCCAGCTCTCGCCGTCGATGAGCATCTGGTAGGCCTCGGGCGAGGGCTTGAGCAGGTCGATCTCGTGCAACTCGCCGGGCCACGAGACGCGGTAGCGCCCCTCGCCCGCGGGCTCGATGTCGACGTTGCGGGTGGTGCCGCCGATGGTGATCTCGTACTTCATGGGACCCGCCAGGTGGTGCCGTGGGGCCGGCCCGCGCGCTTCCACGGGTTCTCGGCGGCGGCCGTGTCATTCACGCGTGCTGGCCGGGTGTCGGCCTCGTACTTGGCGATCGCGGCCGCGATCGTGGCGATGCGATCGTTGTGGCTCGCGTCGGTCAGCGCCACCATGCGCTCCGGCGAGAGGAACGCGGTCGAGTAGTTGCCCGCCTGGAAGTCGGGATCCCGCAGGATCGCCTCGAAGAACGGGATGGACGTGCGGATCCCGCGGACGCGGTACTCGCGCAACGCGCGGATCGAGCGGGAGATGGCCTCCTCGCGGTTCGCGCCCCAACACACCAGCTTCGCGACCATCGGGTCGTAGTGGATGGGCACCTCGTAGCCCGCGTACACGCCGCTATCGACGCGCACCCAGGGCCCCCCGGGCTCGCGGAGGCCGGAGATCTTGCCGGGCGCGGGCGCGAAGTTGTTGGCCGGATCCTCGGCGTACACGCGGCACTCGATCGCGTGGCCGACCTGCTTCACGTCCTCTTGCGTGAACCAGAGGGGCTCCCCGGCGGCGATGCGGAGCTGGGCGCGCACCAGATCGATGCCCGTCACCATCTCGGTGATGGGGTGCTCGACCTGGAGGCGCGTGTTCATCTCGAGGAAGTAGAACTCCCCCGAGGCCTGCGAGTAGAGGAACTCGATGGTGCCGGCGCCGACGTAGCCGACGGCGTGCGCGGCCTGGACCGCGACCTTCGCCATCGCGAGGCGCGTCTCATCGGAGAGCACCGGGCACGGCGTCTCCTCCACGACCTTCTGGTTGCGCCGCTGCACGGAGCAGTCGCGCTCGAAGAGGTGGACGGTGTGGCCGTGCGCGTCCGCGAGGACCTGGATCTCGACGTGTTTCGGGTCCGAGACGAACTTCTCGAGGTACACCGCGTCGTCCTTGAACGACCGGGCCGCCTCGGAGCGCGCCGCGCGCCACGCCGCGGGGAAGTCCTCCGGGCGGTCGACCTTGCGGATGCCCTTGCCGCCGCCGCCGCCCGCGGCCTTGAGCATCACCGGGTAGCCGATCTCGCCCGCGATCTTCTCGGCTTCACCCTCGGTTTCGATGGGGTGAGTGGTGCCGGGGACGACCGGCACGCCGGCCGCGACCATGCGTTGGCGGGCGCCGGTCTTGCTGCCCATGGAGTCGATGGCGCTCGGCGGCGGCCCGATCCAGATGAGCCCGGCGTCGATCACCGCCTGGGCGAACGCCGCGTTCTCGGAGAGAAAACCGTAGCCGGGGTGGATCGCGGTCGCGCCGGACTTCTTGGCGACCTCGATCACCACGTCCCCGCGGAGGTAGCTCTCCGACGAGGGCGCGGGGCCGACACAGTACGCCTCCCCCGCGTTCCGCACGTGCAACGCCGCACGATCGGCCTCGGAGTAGATGGCGACCGTGCGGATGCCGAGCTCGTGGCATCCACGGATGACACGAACGGCGATCTCACCGCGGTTGGCGACGAGGACCTTCTCGAGGGGTGGCTTCATGGGCCGGCAGTCTAACGCCCCGCGAGCAGATCCTCGACCAGCGCACCACGCGCCGCTCCGGACACCGGCGTGCGCGCCGCGTAGGCCGGATGATCACACACCAACGTGGCCGGACGACGCATGTCACACAACGCGTCGACCTGGCGCGGCGAGAGCGCGATGCGGACGAACTGCACGGACGAGATGCGACGCGCGTTGTATTGTTCAGCGTCGAAAGCGGCCTTTACGGGCTCCTCTCCCTCGATCTCCAGGCGGACGTGGTCGTGCAGGCCGAGCAGCTTGGCCAACATGCGGTCCCGCTCGCCAGCCTCTTCGTACTCGACCAGGAGGGTGGCGGTGAGCTCGTTCGTGCCCGGCAGCAGCGCGTTGTAGGTGTCGAGCTCGTGCTTGACCGCCTCGGGCGCGGTGATGTGCTCGACGCGGCACATCTCCTGGATCTGCCACGCCAGGGTCACCCGGTTCTCGAACAGGAACGTGAGGTTGGGACCGAGGCCGACGCGGCGCGCCTCCTTGTTGCGGATCACGTCCCGCTCGAGGGTGGGGCGCTTCTCGAGGAAGGCTGCGTTCGGCAGGATGTCGGCGGCGGTGAGCTTGTTCACGCTTGTTCCTCGGGGGGCGCCAACACGATGGCGGCGCCGGGTGCGACGGGAGTGGTGTCGGTGCCCCCGTAGGCCTTCCACAACACTTCGATCGGGTGGACCACCTTCTGGCCGGTGTTCTCCTCGATCTGGAGCTTGGCGATGAGGCAATCGGACGCGAGCGTGCCCGGCTTCTTCGCCACGAGGCCGTCCAGGAGCGGCTTGGCGCCTACCTTGGAGAGCTCGTAGTACTCCTTCTTCATCCCCCACGTGCCGTCCATGCACGAGCACTTGTCGACCAACGTGACATCGGCGCCGGGGAGCTTCTTCATCATGTCCCGGCTGCGGAACCCGATCTTCTGCACCTTGAGGTGACAGGGCAGGTGGTAGCCGATCGCGCCCACGTCCGCGGTGTAGTCCTCCTTCAACAACTTCTGCTTGCGCAGGTTGAAGAGGTATTCCATCAGGTCGAAGCTCTTCTTCGACACGGCCTCGGCCTCTTCGGTGCCGAGGTAGTCCTTCCACTCGTGCTTCATCATGTAGGAGCACGTGGGCCCCGGCGAGACGATGTCACAGCCGGCCTTGACGTAGCGATCGAGGATCGCCACGTTGTGACGCGCCCAATCCGTGGCCCGGGGCACGTCGCCCCCGTCGAGCGCGGGCATGCCACAACAGCGGAACGAAGGCGCGAACACGGTGATCCCGTTGTGCTCGAGCACCTCGACCGCCGCGCGGCCGACCTGGGGCTCGTTCCACTGCACCGAGCACGTGTAGAACAGGACGACCTTGCGGCCCTCGACCGCCTCGGGCTCGGGCACCCGCTTGCCCGCGACGGGGGGGTGGCGCTTGCCGAACCACTCGAGGAAGGTCTCGTCCGCGAACGTCGGGAGCTGGCGATCGCGGTGGATGCCGGCGACCATCTCCATCGCGATGCGGTTGATGCGTACGGTCGCGCCGGCGTTGGCGATCAGCGGCATCATCGTGCCGAGTTTGCCGACGAGGTCGGGATCCCCGAGCACGCGGTCCTGCAGCTTGACGCCGTGCTCCTTCGCGTCGATCGCCTTGTGGCGGAGCATCAGGCGCGGGAAATCGACCCCGAACTCGTGCGGCGGGGTGTAGGGGCAGATGGGATCACACAACTTGCATTGGTAGCAGAGGTCGACGACCTCCTGGTGCACCGAGAGGGGCACGCTCTCCAACGCCTCGGCCTGGCCACGGATGTCCGCGCGCGGGGCGGCCGCGTGGAAGTGTTCGGTCGCGGCGGCGTGGTTGCCGAGCGCGTCGACCTGGACCGCGGGCTTGTTCTCGTCCACCACGTGCGGGGACGGATCGAGCGCGTCGACCGCGTCGAACAGCTTGGGGAAGGACGGGCAGAGGTTCCAACACAACCGACAGCCGTTGCAGATCTCGAAGACCCGCTTCTCCTCGGCGACCAGGGCGTCGCGGCTCCAGTATTCGGGCTCGCGCGGCGTGGGGATGGAATGGGCCATGGATAGGCGAGCCTCCTGCGCACGTGGCCGCGCGGCGGTGGGGCGCGACACGGATGTCGTGCCGGGCGGGTGGGGAGCGGCGCGGGCCGCCCCCCGCGGACGAGCTAGCCGAGGGTGTCGAGGCCCTTCTGGAACCGGCCGGCGTGCGACTTCTCGGCCTTGGCGAGGGTCTCGAACCAGTTCGCGATCTCGGCGAAGCCCTCGTCGCGCGCGGTGCGGGCCATGCCCGGGTACATGTCGGTGTACTCGTAGGTCTCGCCGGCGACGGCGGCCGCGAGGTTCTGCTCGGTCTCGCCGATGGGCATGCCCGTGGCGGGGTCACCGACCTGCTTGATGTAGTCGAGGTGGCCGTGCGCATGGCCGGTCTCACCCTCGGCCGTGTCGCGGAAGAGGCCGGCCACGTCGGGATAGCCCTCGACGTCCGCGATCTTCGCGAAGTAGAGGTAACGACGGTTGGCCTGGGACTCGCCGGCGAAGGCGGCCTTGAGATTGTCGTGGGTCTTGGTGCCCTTGAGCGACATGGGGTACTCCGGTACGTGGGTGGAACGGGACCAATTTAGAATCGGTCCAGCCGGCCACAGGTATCCGGTCCAGATAGCGGCCGCCGCCCGCCCGACGTAAGTTCCGGCCCTACCCCGGCCCGCACCTGGGGCGGACACGGTTGGCGTGCAACTTGCAGATGCGATTGACACGGCGCCTTCGCGCCGAACCCCTCGGCCCCTCCGGAGCCCCCATGTCCCTTCTCCTCGCCCTCCTCCCCTCCGCCTGGCCCTGCGCCGGCCTCGTCACGTCCGACTACCGGGAGCAGCTCGCGTCGTCCGACGCGCAGCAGGCCATCCTCCAGATCGGCGCCTCACAGGTGAGCGCCGAGTACCGGGTGCGCTACGCCGGCAACGCGACGGATTTTGCGTGGATCATCCCCGTGCCGGGCAAGGTCGAGGCCGTCGAGGAGGGTGACGAGCGGCGCTTCACCGGGGTCGAGGTGTACACCGCGCCGACCGCCGTGTACGAGAGGGAGGACGAAGCGCGAGGCGACGCGAAGCGCGGGTGCGCGGGCGGGGGCGACAAGCCCGGCTCCAGCGACAACGCCGCGGACACGGCCCAGGCGGGCCGCGGGTTCGAGGATGGCATCTCGATCGTGGCCTCCGGGTACGCGGGCGCGTTCGAGTACACCGTGCTCGAAGCCGAGAGCGCCGACGGGCTGGTCGCCTGGCTGGAGGCCGAGGGCTACGACCCCACGATCTCCGCGCCGTCGATCCAGGCGTACGTGGACGACCCCATCGCCTTCTCCTGGGTGGCCGTGCAGCTCTCACCCGAGGCCGCCGAGACGCCCGACGGCGGGATCGTGCTCCCGCCGCTCCGCCTGACGTGGTCGGCCGGCGAGGACGGCATCCTCTACAGCTCGTACCCCGCGCGGATGGCCGCGACGTCGATGCTCGCCGAGGTGCGCACCGAGCTGTACGTGATGGGCGCGAGCCGTGCGGAGCCCCAGAACGGCTGGACCGCCGCCGAGCGCAGCTACGACGAGGGGGAGTACAACTTGACCGCGGGCGACGGCACTGAGCCCTCGGAGGCGTACGCGGAGACCCTCCGCGAAGTCGGCACCACCCACCCGGTGTTGTACCCGGTGTGGGGGGGCGACTATGTGGACAGCGTCGCCGGGGAGACCTGGCTGACCCGCTACGACACGATCCTCGCGCCGCCCACGAACCAGAAGGACATCGTCTTCACCGAGACCGGGGACATCGCGCCGTTCGAGACCACCATCGGCAAGCGCGAGGATGACGGCGTGAGCCCCGCCTGGCTCTTGCCGCTGGGGCTGGGCGGGCTGTTGCTCCGCCGCCGTCGCGTCTGACGCCCTGCTCACGCGCTACCGTGCCGCGCCGGCGATGTGCTCGTGCACCGTACGGACGAAGCTCGACACGTCGATGGGCTTGCTGATGTAGCCGTTGAAGTCGACCAGGAAGCGCTCCCGATCCCCGTGGAGCGCGTAGGCCGTCACCGCCACCACGGGCACGTGCGCGAGGCGCGGCTGGCCGCGGAAGTACGCCAGGACACGCGCGCCACCGCCGCCGGGGATCTGTATGTCCACGAGCGCGAGCGCCGGGGTGTGCACATCCAATAGCCGGCAGGCCTCGTCGGCATCCGCGGCACACAATACATCGAATCCCTGCGCTTCAAGCAGGTCTTTTACCAATAGCATGTTCGAAGGGTGGTCTTCTACCACCAACACTTGGGTCCGGGTCATATGAGGCTCCTTCAGACGGGGGTGACGCTGCCGGCCATCGCGCGGTACGCGCGCGCGGCGACCTCCTCGACGGGCAGGTCGGGGGGGATGAGCACGGCAGGGAGGGTTGGGTGCAGGGGCTGTTCGAGGGCCTCGACGGCGTTGCTGTACACGATGAGGTCGGCGTCGAACGCCACCGCGCCGGAGAGCGAGCTGCCCCGACGAACCGTGGCGCCTCCGCCGCGCAAGAGGCTCTCGAGCGCGGCGAGCGTCTGGTCGATGTCGAACACCCACACGCGCAGGCCCGCCATCAACGGGAGCGGCACGGCGGAAGCTCGCAGCCGCGCCAGCGTCATCCAGCGCGCGGGCGGGACCGCGTCCTCCTCCGCGACCGAGGCGACGCCCCCCAGGAACATCACGGGAAGCTCGAGGCGGGACGCCGCCTCGAGCAACGGCGACTGCTCGTCCAGACCGGTGCGGAGCGCGGCGTCGAGGATCAGCACGCCTGGAGGCCGCCCCTCGAGCCGCGTGAGCGCCGTGTCGATGCCGGGCACCACGTCGACATGGAGCCCGGCTTGTTCCAACTGCTCCACGAGCTGCGCCGCGACGATGGGCACGTGCCCCACCAGGAGCGCGCGGATGGGCGGCGGCGCCAGGAGCGACTTGACGGGGAGGCGAAGCGTGAACGTGCTCCCCTCCCCGATCTCGCTCTCCACGTCGAGGCGGCCTCCATGCAGATCCGCGAGACGACGGCTCAGCGCGAGGCCGAGGCCGGTCCCGTCCATGGGGCGGCCGCCAGACGACGCGATCTGCTCGAACTCGTCGAAGACCCGTTGGAGATCTTCGCGCCCGATGCCGATGCCCGTGTCGGACACCCGCACGGTCATGTCCCCGTCGGCCACCGCGGCTTCGACCGAGACGCGCCCGCCGTGCGCCGTGAATTTGCACGCGTTCGAGAGGAGGTTGATCAGGATCTGGCGCACCCGCTTCACGTCGAGACGGAGCGAAGGGAGATCGGGCGCGATCACCACGTCGAGCGCGAGGCCGCCGCGCGCGGCCACGGGCTGCATGCCCGAGCAGACGCTCACGAGCAGCGGGCCGATCGCGGTCTCCACGAGATCGAGCGTGAGGCGCCCGGCCTCCACCTTGGAGATGTCGAGGATGTCGTCGACGAGCGAGAGCAGGTGTCGCCCGCCGGCGACGATGTGCCCGACGTAGTCGGCCTGGCGCGGGTTGAGCGTGCCGAAGATCTGCTGGGCGAGCAGATCCGAGAACCCGATGATCGCGTTGAGCGGCGTGCGCAGCTCATGGCTCATGTTCGCCAGAAATGCGCTCTTGGCGCGGTTGGCCTCCTCGGCCCGGAGGCGCGCCGCCGCCAATGCGCGCTCGTTGCGCTTCTGGCCGCGGATGTCGCGCGCGATGGTCGAGATCCGCTCGATCGTGCCGTCCGACGACCGGTGCGCGAGGATGGTCTGCGCCACCGGGATCCCCACGCCGGTAGCCGAGCGCAGGACGCTCTCCCCGACCCATACGCCATCCCGGAGCGCGGACGGGATCGCGACGCTCTCGATGTGGCGCCACGCCCCGCCTGGATGGCAGGCGCGCACGGTGAGGCCGAGCTGCTCGACGTTCGCGTCCGGCGCCAGGTTGCCGAGGTGCCGGCCGGCGCGATTCACGTACAGGACCCGCCCCTCCAGGTCGGCCATGCTCACGATGTCGGGGGTGGCGTCGAGGATCTGGGCGAGGCGCTCGCGCTCGTCGAGGAGCCGACGCCGCTCGTCCTCCATGCGCCTCCGCTCGGTGACATCCTGGGAGAAGCCCCGGAACACGACCGGCATGCCCTCGTCGCCGTACACCATCTCGGCGCGGGTGAGCACGTGGCGCAAGCCGTCGGCGCGGACGATCCGGAACTCCTTCTCGACCGGTCCGCGGCGCACGATCGCCTCGGCCATGAGCGAGTCCATGAGCTCCCGTTCGTCGGGATGCACGCGCATGCGCACATCGGCGTCCTGGGTCTCCGAGTCCGCGGAGGTGCCGTGGATGCGGTGGAACTCCTCGTCCAGCAGCAGCTTCCCGGTGCGAAGGTCGACCTTCCACGCGCCGATGCCCGCGAGCCGCTGCATCTCCGAGAGGAGCGTGCCGCGCTCCTCCAGGCGGTGCTCGAGCCACCGGGTCTCGCTCTGGTCCCGCACCACGACCACCTGCCGATCGTCCGCGTCGAGCGCGGCTGTGGTGCACGTCACCGGGAAGCAGAGACCGGTCAGCTTGCGCGCCGACAACTCACGAGGCGGATGGGACGCGTCGCGCACGGGGCTCCAGCCCGGCAGCAGCCCGTCGAGCCTCCTCCCCTCGAGCCCCCCGGCCTGGGCCCCGAACATCACCTCGGCGGCGGGGTTCGCGAACTCCACGATCTCGCCCGCGATCACGAACGTCGCGTCCCCAGCGGTCTGCAGGACGGCCGCGAGCTTCTGGCTCCGCAGGCGCTCGTTCCGTTCGGCCTCCCGCCGACGGGTCTGGTCCAGCACGAGCCCGTCCCAGCGGCACCGCCCGTCTGGCGTCAGGCGCGGAACGCATCGGACGTGCAGCCAGCGCACGCCCAGCGGGGTGGTGAACCGGAGCTCCGCGTCCAACGGCGACACCGCCTCCCGCGATGCCGCGCCGAGCACGAGGAGCCGACGGCGATCCGAGCCCTCGAGGCGCTGGAGCAGGCTGACGGGATCACACGTGCCGTCCGCCATCGACACGCCCAGTAGCGACTCCAGCGAGCTGCTCAGGTACGTGAACCGCGCGCCGGACTCGCCGCCGGTCTCGAGCTGGAACAACCCCGCGTCCGGTAGGTCGTCGCCAAGCAAGCGGAGCTGCGTCTCGCGACGCTCGCTCTCGAGCGCCGCTTCCTTGCGTTGGGTGATGTCCTGGCACGCCCCGTAAAGGCGCACCATCTCGTCCCCTTCCCGCTGCGCCGCCCCCACGATGCGCATCCAGCGCCGCGACCCGCGCGCTGTCCGCACGGCCACCTCGATGTCCGCGTGGCCCCCGACGCGCGCAGCCTCTGTCCACAGATGGGTCATGCGGGCGCGAAACTCCGGCTCCATGCGCGCGCGAAACGTATCGGCGCTCTCAGGGCCCTCGCTCGGATCCAGCTCGAGGTTCCGATACATCTGCTCGGACCACTCGGTCTTCTGGGACACCAGGTCGACCGACCAGCCCCCTGTGCTGGTGAGCTCGCTCGTCTGTCGGAACAGCGCTTCGCTGCGCCGCAAGGCCTCGGCGGTCTCGGTCTCCTCGGTGACATCCCGCACGACCATCAGCACTTCGTTCGTGTGCACCCGGCTGAAGCGGACGTCGAACTGACGCCGCCGGCCTTGGACGTCCAACGGATGCCGATACGTCTGCTGGGCGCCGGTCTCGATCGTCAGGGCGATCAAGCGCAGGTGCTCGGCCGCGATCGGCGGCGGGAGCAGCTCCGCCAGGGACATTCCGAGCGTGTAGGCGGGCCGGTCGGCGAGGGGGAGCCAGGAACCTCCGTGGAACGCTCGCAGGATCCCGCGCGCGTCGAGGCGGAACACGATGTCCGGGAGCGCAGCCACGAGCGCGTCCAGGCGCTGCTCCTGCACGAGCGACGCGCTGGGGAGCTCGGTGACGAGGCGGCGGACGAGCTCGGCCTCCGCCCAGTAGGCGAGCACGCGGAGGGTGGCCTGGGCGCGCGCATCGAACGCCCGCGGCTCGCGGTCCATCACGCACACCGCGCCGACCCGGCGCCCGGCGACCATGAGCGGGTGCCCGGCGTAGAAGCGGATCTGTTCGGGGCCGCGCACGAGCGCGTTGTCGTGGAACCGCGCATCGGACCAGGTATCCGGCACGATCAGCGGGGCGTCGGACGTGATGGTGTGCCCGCACATGGAGACGTCGCGCGGGGTCTGGACGACCTCCGTGCCGACCTTGGCCTTGAACCACTGGCGGTCGGCGTCGACCAACGACACGACCGCGATTGGCATGCCGAGCAGCTCACACGCGTGGCTCACGATCCGGTCGAACCCCTCTTCCGGCGGCGTGTCGAGGATGCCAAGCGAGTAGAGCGTTGCGAGCCGCTCCGACTCGTCCACGAGAATGCCCGGAAGTTGCACACCACCCCCGGCAGTACCGTAGCGGTGTACGCAAGCTCTGCAAATGCTCGAACAAGCGCCCGGCGCCTTGCCAATCAGGCGCAAGGTCCAAAAAGCGCAAGGGGCCCGCCCCGGATGGTTACCGGAGCGGGCCCTTGATCTTTTTCACCGCGCTCGTCCGGTTTCGCGGAGGGCTTCCAGCGCTTTCACGTCGGTGAAAGAGAAACGGTCGGCAAGCTACGCGTGCGCCTCACCACCGGAGCGCTTCGCCGCGGCGCGCGCCTCGAGCTCCGCGCGCACCTCGGTGCGACGGGCCTCCAGGTTCTCCTCACCAAAGGCGTGCGAGAGGACCTCCTCCATGCGCGAGCAGAAGTGGAAGGTCATGTCGTCCCGGATCTCCTTGGGGACCTCGACCAGGTCCTTCCGGCACTTGTCCGGGAGGAGCACGGTCTTGATGCCCGCGCGGTGCGCCGCCAACACCTTCTCCTTGATGCCGCCCACGGGGAGCACGGCGCCGCGGAGGGTGGCCTCACCGGTCATCGCGATGGTCGGATCGACCTTGAGCCCGGTCAGGAGGCTCACCATGGCGGTGAGCATCGTGACGCCGGCCGAGGGGCCGTCCTTCGGGATGGCGCCGGAGGGCACGTGCACGTGCACGTCGACGTTGTCGAACACGTCCGGATCGATGCCGAGCTCGGCCGCGGAGGCGCGGATGTAGCTGCGGGCCACACCCACGGACTCCTTCATCACGTCCCCGAGGGAGCCGGAGAGCTGGATGGCGCCCTTGCCCTTCATCTTGGTGGCCTCGATGAAGAGGATGTCGCCACCCGCCGCGGTCCACGCGAGGCCCGTCGCCACGCCCGGAACGCTCGTGCGCTCGGCCACTTCCGCGAAGAAGTGCACGGGCCCACGGATCTCCTCGATCTTCTCCGGGGTGATGATCAGCTTGCCGAGCTGCTTGCCCGACGCGACTTCCTTGGCGGTCCACCGGGCGACCGCCGCGATCTCGCGCTTGAGCGACCGCACGCCGGCTTCACGGGTGTAGGAACCCACGAGGTGCCGGAGCGCGGCATCCCCGAGCTCGAGCGACTCGGCGGTGAGGCCGTGCTCCTCGAGCGCCTCCGGCAGCAGGTACTGCCGGGCGATCTTCATCTTCTCCTCCTGCGTGTAGCCGGGGATCTCGATGATCTCCATGCGGTCGCGCAGGGGGCCGGGGATCGGATCGGCGAGGTTGGCCGTCGCGATGAACAGGACCTTGGAGAGGTCGAACGGCACGTCGAGGTAGTGATCCATGAACGTGTCGTTCTGCTCGGGATCGAGCACCTCGAGCAGGGCGCTCGAGGGATCGCCCCGGTAGTCCATGCCGAGCTTGTCGATCTCGTCCAGCACGAACACCGGGTTGTTGGTGCCCGCCTTCTTGATCCCCTTGAGGATCTTGCCGGGGAGCGACCCGATGTAGGTGCGGCGGTGACCACGAACCTCGGCCTCGTCCCGCACGCCGCCGAGCGAGATGCGGACCATCTTGCGGCCGAGGGCGCGGGCGACGGACTTGGCGAGGGAGGTCTTGCCGACGCCGGGGGGCCCGACGAGGCAGAGGATCGGCCCCTTCATGTCACGCTTGAGCTTGCGCACCGCGAGGTACTCGAGGATGCGCTGCTTGACCTTCTCGAGGCCGTAGTGGTCCTCGTCGAGGATGCGGGCGGCCTCGTTCACGTCCATCAGGTCATCCGTGGAGGTGGCCCACGGCATCTCGATCAGCCAGTCGAGGTAGGTGCGGCTCACCGTGTACTCGGCGGCGCCCGGGCTCATGCGGCTCATGCGCTTGAGCTCCTTGAAGGCGACCTTCTCGACCTCCTTGGGCATGCGCGCCTTCTTGATGCCCTTCTTGAGCTCCTCGAACTCTTCCTGGCGATCGTCGACCTCGCCGAGCTCCTTCTGGATGGCCTTGAGCTGCTCCCGCAGGAAGTACTCCCGCTGGG
>JAZKFH010000068.1:0-6669 GCA_040386535.1 Myxococcota bacterium
CCAAAGTGGAATTTGGACGATCTCTTTCGCGCTAAGTCAACGGCATTGGGTCATGTCCCCGTGACTGCACGCGGCACGGAGTCATGCCGGGTTGAATGCTCGAATCCAGGCTGCAAGCGCTCGCCCCAGCGCGAAAAACGACGCTTGCTCCGTAGAGGGCGCGCGGAGCGAGCCTCGAGTTGGGCGTTCACGGGGGCATGACTCCGATTTAGCGGCGTTGAAGGGGGCATGACCTCGGATCTCGGCGCCCTCGTACTCGAGGGCTGAGGGAAGTGCATAGGCATGGGCGTCTCATCCGGCGAGTTCGGCGCGTCCTGAAGGGGGGCCTGTTCGACAGGGGGTTCGGTGGCCGCGAGGCACGTGGTCGGCGCCTGTCTCTGCGCATGGCCCACCGAGTCCCCTACTTGTGGCCCGCCGGAGGGCTTCAACGCGCCGCCGCCGCCGCCTACCCGAACGCAAGAACCGCGAAAACACCGACGACGAGCATGACGCCGACGCCGAGCAGATAGGCGCGCTCGACCGCTGGGGTGCGCCGGTGGCGCAGCCTGGCGAGCGCGAACCGATCGTGCTGCCACGTGCGGTCGCGGTCCCCCGCTCGCGTCCGGCCCGCCACCCCCGATCCGCGCCGATACCGCCGCCGCCGTGGGAGCGCGGCGCCGACGCGGAAGGGAGGCTGGCTCGGATCCACCCCCATCCCGGCGACGACGAGGGCCACGACCCCGATGAACACCGTCGCCGCGAACGCCACGGCGCCGGGCGGCTCCATGCCCGCCCCCACGAGCCCGCCGCACACGCCGGCCGCGGGAATCGCCGCGAGGGCGCCGATCCGGCGCGCGAGCCGCGAGGGAAAGGCCCACCGGAGCGTGTCGAACGTGCGCCCGGCCCGCCACACGAAGACGGCGAGGAGCGACACGAACAGGACCGGGGCGAGGGTGGACACCATCTCGGGGAAGGTACCGCACGAGGCCGCGGTCGCGAGGGGCCCGACGGGAGGCCGCGCGTGCAGCCAGGTGCAGAAGCCGCAGGCGGCCTCGGAATCGGGAAGCCGGAATCGGGAAGCCGGAATCGGGAAGCCGGAATCGGGAAGCTGGAGTGGGGCAGCCGGACCGCGCCCGGGCGCGCGGCCGCTGCGGAGCGGGTGCGGCGGGTCCGGACACAGCTTCTCGGTGTTCCCCCTCTTGCGCGCAACTGCGCAAGGTCAGACTTCACCCCGCGATGATCGACGTTCACCTGCTCCAGGTGACAACTCGCAAGAACCCCTCACCAGGCTCCGCACCGCGCCGGACGCGCCGCCGCTGCGGAGCGGGTGCGGCGGGCGCGGACCCGGTTCCTCGGCGTTCCCGCGAGGCAGGTGACAAGTCGTAAGGTCAGACCCCACCCGGCGACAATCGGCGTTCGTCCGTTCCAGGTGACAAGTCGTAAGGTCAGACCCCCTCACCTCGCGCAAAGGCAGCCGGCGCGAGGGATCCGGCGGGCGGCCGCGCGGGCGCGGCCGGTTCGGCGCCGCGCGGCGCACGCCGCGCCCGCGCCAACGGAACCCCGCGAGGAGCCCGACGGGACCGAGTCCGCGCGGGCCCGGCGCGCCCATGTGCACGCGCCAAAACGACGAAGGCCCCCCGGCGAACCGGAGGGCCCTCACGCGGTCACCCGACGACTACACCGGCCCGTACTAGACGGGAGCGGTGCGGCTCGTGGCGTTGAGGAGCTCGAGCTTGAAGATCGAGATCGCGCCGTTCGTGAGGCGCTTGAGCTCGGCCGTGGACGCGAGCTGGCTGGCCGCGCGCATGACGAACTTGGGGCGCAGGTAGAACTTGCGGTGGGCGATCTTGAGGAGCTCGAGGATCTGGGCCTTGTTGAGATGCTCCTCCCACGAGGCGGGCACCTCGACGCCGCAGAGCGGGTCCTTCATCATGCGGTCCCAGCAGTCGGCCGGGAAGAGGCCGAGCTTGGCGCCCTCCTCGAACGACTCGGTGCCGGGGTAGGGCGAGAAGACGGCGAACACGGCGTAGTCGGCGTCGAGCTTGATCATCTCGTCGATGTTCTTGACCGCCTCGTCCATCGTGCGCTCGTGGGGGCCGGCGAGCATGATGTACGCGACGCTGCGCACGCCTTCCTCACGGCACCACTTGAAGACGCGATGCACGTCGTCCGTGTCGCAGTGCTTGCCCCACTTGTCGAGGCCCTCGTTGTTCGCGGACTCGACGCCGAAGTGGATCTTCGTGCAGCCGGTCTCGGCGCAGCGACGGATCTGCTCGCGCGTGGTGCCCGCGATGGTCGTCTTGTAGCCCCAGTTGAACTTGAGGCCGCGACGCTCGATGCCGTCACAGAACTTCAACACCCACTGGCTGTTCGGGGTGAACAGGTCGTCGATGAAGTGGGTCTCGGTGATGCCGAGGGAGACGCAGTGCTCCATCTCGTCGAGGATGTTGTCGATGTCCCGCATCCGGTACTGCTTCTTGTACGTGAGGCAGAACGGGCAGGAGTGCGGGCAGCCGCGCGACGTGATCGCGGTGGTGTTCAGGGGCTGCTTGCAGCCGGGCAGGTAGTAGTCCTGGTACCGGGTGCGCGCGCGGTCGGGCCAGGGGTAGGCGTCGAGCGACTTGGTGGACTTGCGGTCCTTGTTCTTGACGGTCTCCCCGCCTTCCTTGAACCAGATGCCGTCGATCCCTTCCCAGGACTGGCCCTTGTCGTAGCGGCTCGCCATCTCGAGGAAGGAGTCTTCCCCGTCACCGGTGATGATCGCGTCGACATTGGGCAGCTGCGCCGCGTAGTCGGGGAACATCGAGCAGTGGGGGCCGCCGAGGACGATCTTCGCCGCGGGGTTGAGCTTCCGCACGAGGTTGACCGTCATCTGCACGTCGGGCAACGAGTGCGTGTACGTGCTGATGCCGACGAGATCGAGCGGGTAACGCTTGAGCTGGTTCTCGAACTCGGGGTAGTCGAGATCGTCGACCACCGGGTCGAAGATCTCGGCCTTGTAGCCCGAGCGCTTCTCGATCGCGGCCTGGATGTACATGAGGCCGAGCGGCGGGAAGCAGTACACGCCGTAGGCCATGGCCTTCGGGATGCCTGCCCATACGCGCAACTGCTCGGGCGGGTTGACGAGGGTGATGTCCATGAGGCTCCTGTTTGTCGCCCGGGCGCGGCGACGGCGAACTTAGACTTTACGCCAGAAGACGATGAGCTTCCAGGGGATGAACAGTGGGACGTCCTTACAGTATTGCCTGTAATCGTCCCCGAAGATCTCGATGAGCTGGGGCTCCTGGCGCACCACCTTCTCTATGAGAGAAAGGGCGAGCAGCACCGGGACCAGCACGAAACAGAACGCGAAGCTGTTGAGCGCGAACCCCACCGCGAGCACGCCGAGCGTCTTGCCGATGACCGAGGGGTTGCGGCAGTAGGCGTAGATGCCGGTGCGGACCAGCTTGATCGTGCGGCCGGCGGTGGGCGACGGGCTGCCCTCGCCGCGGAACACGAGCTCGGCGTAGGTGATGCCGACGATGAGCAGGCCCGCGACCATCGACGCGGCGGCCACGTACAAGTTGAGCGGGGTCGGCAGGAACCCGGCGGCCAGGCCGAGCGCCCGGTCGAGGTTCATCGACGCCAGCGCGATGAGGAAGGTCACCGGGAAGAGCACCGGGATGTAGACCTTGCTCACCATCAGCAGGATCTGTGGCGTCATGGCGACGCGGACCGAGCGGACGAGGGGCGAGAGGGCGGAAGCCATGGCGGCTTATACTACCGGATCATGCGGGCCTGGGTTGTAGCCATCGTCACGGTTTGGGGGTTCGCCGCGTGCGGACGGGATCCCATCCTGGAGAAAGCGGAAGCGGACGCCGCCGCGGCCAGCGCGGCGCGCGTGGCGCGGGCGGGCGATCGGGCAGGGGCGGGGGCAGGAGCGGGGGCGCCGTCGGGCGCCGGGATCCCGGGTGCGGCCCAGCCGGGAGATCCGGACGGGGGCGCGCCGGGTGGTGGTCCCGGGGGCGCCGCGGGGGCGCCGGTGCCGATGGGGCCGGACGGTCAGCCCCTGCCGGGCGCGCCGGGTGAGCCCGCGCCGGGCGTTCCGGACGAGCCGACGCCGGGCGTTCCCGGATCGCCGCCGCTCGCGGTGGCCGGCGGGGCGTCCGCGGTGGCCCCCGGGGCGCCGCGGCCGGGTGTGCCGACCGAGCCGGCGCCGGGCATTCCGTCGCAACCACCGCCGGGCTCGGGCACGGGGGGCCCGTCGGGGCCGACGGTGAAGGTGTCGGGCACCGTCGTGTTCGCCGAGTGGAAGGGCGGGCGGGTGAAGATCACCGCCTTCGACGGCGATCACGGCGCAGCGGCGGGCGGCCACCCCGACGTCATCGGCATGGCCGACCTCGACCGCCCCGGCGCGTTCGTCCTGGCCGTGCGCGAGGGCGCCGGCAAGGTCTACATCGAGGCCACCGTCGACGAGGACGGCGACGGCCGCCCCGGCCCGCTCGACCCGCAGGGCAAGGCCGACCGTTTCCCGCTCACCGTCGCGACCGCGCCGGTAGACGGCCTGCGCATCTCCCTGACGCGGCGCGATCCTCCGCCGGGGGGGCGGGGGGAGGATTTCTGAGGTGTCGGCCGCGGGGCGCGTCCCCCGCCGGGCGGGGGCCGGGCTCCTCTGGGCGCGCGCTTCGCGCTTGGTTGCCGCGGCGGCGCTGCCGCGCCGGGCGGCGAACCGCGCGGGCCCGCCCACGCGCCCGACGGAGCCCTCGCGCGCGGTGGGTTTCGGCGGGGGCGGGGGCTCCCTGGGCGGAACAAGCGGGGCGGCCCTGTGTGCCCGTCACTCCGACCTCCACCAGCGGGACCGCGACCAGGGCCGCCCCCGCGCGGGGCCCTGAAGCGAGGTCATGCCCCCGCGAACGCCGCGATTTCCGAGTCATGCCTACCTGGATGCACGCATCGAGCCCTTCAACGGCCGCGCGGCCCGGACGCGTACGGACGAACGCCGAGAGTTCGCGGGGCCTACCGTCCGGACGTGCATCCACCAGGGGATGACTCCAAAAAGGGCTCACTCGCAGGGGCATGACCCCGTTCGCCGCCAGGTGCGGGAAAGAAACCGGGACGCTCGCGCCGGCCCCGTGCGCGCCACCCCGACCTCCACCAGCGGGACCGCGACCAGGGCCGCCCCCGCACGGAGCCCGGAAGCGAGGTCATGCCCCCGCGAACTCCGCTAATTCCGTGGATGCACGCATCGCGCCCTTCAACGGCCGCGCGGCCCGGACGCGCACGGACGAACGCCAAGAGTTCTCGGGGCCGACCGCTGGCACGTGCATTCACCAGGGGATGACTCCAGAAAAGGCTCACTCGCAGGGGCATGGCCCCGTTCGCGCCAGGTGCGGGAAGGAGAACGGGACGCTCGCGCCGGCCCCGTGCGCGCCACCCCGACCTCCACCAGCGGGACCGCGACCAGGGCCGCCCCCGCACGGAGCCCGGAAGCGAGGTCATGCCCCCGCGAACTCCGCTAATTCCGTGGATGCACGCATCGCGCCCTTCAACGGCCGCGCGGCCCGGACGCGCACGGACGAACGCCAAGAGTTCTCGGGGCCGACCGCTGGCACGTGCATTCACCAGGGGATGACTCCAGAAAAGGTTCACTCGCAGGGGCATGACCCCGTTCGCCGCTCGGTGCGGGCAGGAGATCGGGACGCTCGCGCCGGTCCCGTGCGCGCCACCCCGACGTCACCCGCGGGACCGCGACCAGGGCCGCCCCCGCACGGGGCCCGGAAGCAAGGTCATGCCCCCGCGAACGCCGCTATTTCCGGGTCATGCCTATCTGGAGGCACGAACCGAGCTCTTCAGCGGCCGCGCGGCCCGGACGCGCAGGGACGAACGCCGAGAGTTCGCGGGGCCGACCGTCCGGACGTTCATCCACCAGGGGATGACTCCAGAAAAGGCTCACTCGCAGGGGCATGACCCCGTTCGCCGCCAGGTGCGGGAAGGAGACCGGGACGCTCGCGCCAGCCCCGTGCGCGCTACCCCGACCTCCACCAGCGGGACCACGACCAGAGCCGCCCCCGCACGGGGCCCTGAAGCAAGGTCATGCCCCCGCGAACGCCGCGATTTCCGAGTCATGCCTACCTGGATGCCCGAATCGAGCCCTTCAACGGCCGCGCGGCCCGAACGCGTACGGACGAACGCCGAGAGTTCGCGGGGCCTACCGTCCGGACGTGCATCCACCAGGGGATGACTCCAAAAAGGGCTCACTCGCAGGGGCATGACCCCGTTCGCCGCCAGATGCGGGAAAGAAGCCGGGACGCTCGCGCCGGTCCCGTGCGCGCCACCCCGACCTCCACCAGCGGGATCACTACCCGGGCCGCCCGCGCACGGACGAATCGGGCGCTTCGGCGGCGACGGCTGCGCACAGCGGAGTCGCCCCCGGTCGCGGGAACGACAGCAGCGATCGCGCTCCCCTGGCCGGGCGAGGGTTTGGGCGCGCGCTTCGGGACCGCGCTCCGCAGCGCGCGCCGGAGGTGAAACGAACCGCCAAGGCGCCAAGGTGGAACGGCGCGGCAGGGGTCGAGGGGCCGCTGTCGAGGGGAACGCTGTCGAGGGGACGCGCTCCGCGGCGGAGTCGAGGGGACGCGGTCGAGGGGACGCCGTCGAGGGGACGCGGTCAAGGGGACGCGGTCAAGGGGACGCGGTCAAGGGGACGCGGTC
>JAZKFH010000068.1:6893-34790 GCA_040386535.1 Myxococcota bacterium
GTCAAGGGGACGCGGTCAAGGGGACGCGGTCGAGGGGCCGCAGTCGAGGGGCCGCGGTCGAGGGGACGCTGTCGGGGGGACGCGGTCAAGGGGACGCGGTCAAGGGGCCGCGGTCGAGGGGCCGCGGTCAAGGGGACGCGGTCAAGGGGATGCGGTCGAGGGGACGCGGTCGAGGGGGCCGCGGTCGAGGGGACGCGGTCGAGGGGATGCGGTCGAGGGGACGCGGTCGAGAGAACGCGGTCAAGGGGCCGCTGTCGAGGGGACGCCGTTGAGGGGCCGCTGTCGAGGGGACGCTGTCGAGGGGACGCGGTCAAGGGGCCGCAGTCGAGGGGCCGCGGTCGAGGGGCCGCGGTCGAGGGGCCGCGGTCGAGGGGCCGCGGTCGAGGGGAGGCGGTCAAGGGGATGCGGTCAAGGGGACGCGGTCAAGGGGACGCGGTCGAGGGGCCGCAGTCGAGGGGCCGCAGTCGAGGGGGCGCAGTCGAGGGGCCGCGGTCGAGGGGACGCGGTCGACGGGCCGCGGTCGACGGGACGCGGTCAAGGGGACGCGGTCGAGGGGACGCGGTCGAGGCGGCGCGGTCGGGGGGACGCGGTCGAGACGCGTCTCCCTCGGCCGTGCTGGCCGTCCATCGTCGTAAGCCGCGTGGTGCGCGTCGCGGCGCCGTGGCGCCTTAGCGGTTCACGCGGATCGGGCGCGCCAAGCCCCGCGGCCGGTGACCGGAGGGCGGCCGGCTGCGCCGGCCGGTTCGGCGCCTCGACGCCGGCAGGCGGCGCCGCGCCAACGGAGCGCAACGCGCGACCCCGCAGGGCGCCGATGAGCCGCCCTCCGCCCCGCCCGCTATGAGCGCGTGATGATCCGCCCCACCGTCGTCATCCCGTTTCGGCGGCGTCGCGACCTGCTCGTGCGCGCGCTCGCGGCGGTGGAGGGCTGGCCGCTGGTCGTGGTCGACGACTCCGACGACGGGCTCGATCTCGACGTGCCGACCGTGCGGCTCGGCGGCGGCCAGGGCTTCGCGCGGGCCGCCAACACGGGCCTCGCGGCGGTGCGCACGCCCACGGCCGTGCTCCTCAACGACGACGCCGCGCCGGAGCCGGGCTGCCTCGATGCCCTCGCGCGGGTCGGGGGCGTGTGCGGGCCGGTGCTGGTCGGGCCGCGCGGCGTGGAGTCGGCGGGCCTTCGCGTGCGGGCGTGGGGCCGCGTGGTGCAGATCACGACCGTGCCCGCCCACGATGCGCACGTAGACGCGCTCTCCGGCGCCTGCCTCCACCTGCCCGCGCACCTGCGCTTCGACACGCGGTTCCGCCACGGGAGCGAGGACGTGGAGCTGTGTCGGCGCGCCGGCGGCGGCACGATCGTCGTGAGCGCGCGGTGCTGGCACGAGGGCGGGGCCACGCTCGACCGCACCTCCGAGGAGGCCCAGGAGCACGCGGTGTCAGGGCAGCTGCGGCTCGTGGATGCCGGCTGGCGCGACGTCGTGGTGGTGGGGCTCGCCGTGGCCCAGGTTGCACGTGAGGGAGGGCCCGGGGCGCGGCTGCGCGGAATCGCGCGCGGATGGCTGGACGCGCGGAGGCCCGTCGAGCCGCCGACGCGGTAGCCCGGCCCCGATGGGTTACCCGGCGCCCATGCAGGTTTCCCAGTTCGATGTCGTGGTGGTCGGCGCCGGGCACGCCGGGTGCGAGGCCGCCGCCGCCGCCGCGCGCCTCGGGGCCCGCACCGCGATGGTGACGCTCCACCGCGGCCAGATCGGGCGCCTGTCCTGCAACCCCGCGATGGGCGGGCTCGCGAAGGGCACGCTCGTCCGCGAGATCGACGCGCTCGGCGGCCTGATGGGGCGGGTCACAGACGCGACCACCATCCAGTTCCGCCGGCTGAACACCCGGAAGGGCCTCGCGGTGCAGGCGAGCCGCGCGCAGGTCGACATCGACCGGTACCCGCGCGTGATGGCCGAGGCGCTCGCCGCGCTCCCGAACCTGACCATCCTCGAGGGGGAGGCGGTGGGCCTGCGCATCGACGGGACGCGGATCACGGGGCTGGTGCTCGGGGACGGCACCGTCGTGACCGCCGCCGCGGTGGTGCTCACCACCGGCACGTTCCTCGGCGGCGTGATGCACCGGGGCGACGAGCGCGTGGAGGGCGGCCGCGTCGGCGAGGGCGCTGCGTACCGGCTCTCCGACGCCCTGCGCGAGCTTGGCGTGCGCCTCGGCCGCCTGAAGACCGGCACCACCCCGCGGCTCGACGGCCGCACCATCGACTGGGCGCGGCTCGAAGCCCAGCCCGACCTGGGCGAGGGGCGCTTCTCCTTCGCGCCCGCGCCGCCGCGCATCGGCGAGCGCACCTGCTACATGGCCTACACCCACGCCGGCACACACGATCTCATTCGCGACGCGCTGCCCCAGTCCCCGCTCCACACCGGCGCGATCACGGGGCGCGGGCCGCGGTATTGCCCGTCGATCGAGGACAAGGTGGTGCGGTTCCCCGACAAGGAGCGCCACCAGCTGTTCCTGGAGCCGGAGGGCCTGGAGACCGACCGCGTGTACGTGAACGGCACGTCCACGAGCCTGCCGCGCGACGCACAGCTGGCGATGATCCGGTCGATCCCCGGCCTGGAGGGCGCCGAGATCCTGCAGTACGGGTACGCCGTCGAGTACGACTACGCCGATCCCACGCAGCTCGGCCACGACCTCGGCCTGCGCGGCGTGACCGGGTTGTACTTCGCCGGCCAGATCAACGGCACCAGCGGCTACGAGGAGGCCGCGGCCCAGGGGCTCGTGGCGGGGGTGGCGGCAGCCTCGCTCACGCGCGACATGGCGCCGCTGCGGCTCGGTCGCGACGAGGCGTGCATCGGCGTGCTGGTCGACGATCTGGTGACCCGCGGCGTCGGCGGCGAGCCCTACCGCATGTTCCCGAGCCGCTCCGAGCACCGCCTCGTGTTGCGCGAGGACAACGCGGACCGGCGCCTGATGCCGAAGGGCCGCGCGCTCGGCCTCGTCGGGGACGCGGCGTGGGCGCGCTACGAGGCGAAGGAGACCTGCATCACCCGCCTGAAGCGCGCGACCGACGCTGTATTCGTGCCGGACGTCGCGACGCAGACCCGTTTCGAGGCTATCGGCCTGCCCGCGTTGACGCGGCGGCTCACGGCGGCGGATCTCTTGCGGAGGCCCGAGCTCGGGTGGACCGAAGTTTCCCCGCTACTGGAGCTCGCCCCCCCCGACGCCGATCCCTCCCTCGACATCGAGGCCGCCGAACAGGTGGAGATCGAAATCAAGTACGCCGGCTACGTCCTCCGCGAGGACGAGCGCCGCGCCGACGCCCACCGCATGTACGCGACCTCGCTCGACGGCATCGACTTCGCCTCGCTCCTGGCGCTCTCCACTGAGGCCCGTGAGCGCCTCACCCGCGCGCGCCCGGAGACCCTCGGGGCCGCGGCGCGCCTCCCCGGCATCACCCCCGCGGCCATCGACGCGCTCGCGATGGTGTTGATCCGGCAGCGGAGCGCGGCGGCGCGGGAGTAGGCCCTTTCGGAGCACCCGGGCATCACGATGAAGCGCATCCTCTACCTCTCCCAGCTCGTCGGCCCCGAGGATCTGCGCCGCGCCGACGCGCCCGTCGAGGCCGACACCGTCCCGCCCGTGCTCGCCGGGCTCGGCGCCACCGCCGTGGTCCACGACGTCACGCTCGCGCCCGCCCCCGACCCCCACGAGTACGACGGCGTCATCGTCGGCGGCAGCTTCGGCTCCGCGAACCACCGCGAGCCGTGGCGCGTCGCCTTGCAGGAATGGCTCGCAACCCACGTGGACGTGCCGCTCCTCGGCATCTGCGGCGGCCACCAGCTCCTCGCGCGGGCGCTAGGCGGGACGGTCGAGCTCTCGCCGGGCCCCCAGTACGGCGTGTACCCGCTCGATCTGCCCGGAATCCCCGGCTTCTCCGGGCGCGTGCTCCAGCTCCACAGCGAGCGCGTGGCCGTGGTGCCCGCGGGCGCCACGCTCTGGGCCGCCGACGAGATGGGCATCCAGGCGCTCCGGTACGGCCCCGCGCGGTGGACCGTGCAGTTCCACCCCGAGGCCGACGAGGCGCTCCCCACCTACGTCGCCCGCACCCGCGACCTGGACGCAGGGACGTGGACTGCTCTCGGCGCCGCCCGCCGCGATGGCCAGCGCCTGCTCACCGCGTGGCTCGCGACGTTTCCGCCGCGCGCGCGGCCCCGGCTGGCCCCGCCGCCCCCGGCGTTGTAACGGGGCCGTCCGGAGGCCACCGTGGGGACCATCGCCGACGAGCTCGCCATCATCCCGTTCTTTCGCAAGGTGCCGCCGCAGCAGCTGCGCGCCTCGGCGCCGCTCTGGGAGCAACATTCGCTCGTGCCGGGCGAGGTGTTGTGGGACATCGGCGGCGAGGTCGACGCGCTGGCCGTGCTCGTGCTCGGCGAGCTGTCCGCGGAGGTCGACGGCACCGTGGTCGGCCGCGTGCTCCCCGGCGAGCTCCTGGGCGAGGCCTCGGCGTTCTTCGCCAGCGCCACCCGCTCGGCCACCCTGCGGGCGCGGACCACGTCACAAGTGCTGACCCTCTCCGTCGCGAGCCTGCACACCATGCGGTGGCAGGGGAACAGCGTGTACGACGCGCTGCTGGAGCAGGGCCTGGTCACGTTGGTGCGGCGCATCGGCGCCACGAACGTCCGCATCGCCCAGGTCGCCACGGGGGGCGTGGCCGCGCCCGCTCGTACGGAGCCGTCCGCGTTCGTCCGCTTCTGGAAGGCGCTCCGGCCCGGCGGCCCCGCGGGTGCGTGCCCCCCGATCGAGCCGCTGCTGCGCCGCCAGCCCGGCCTCTCCGACATCAGCGGCGAGGTGATCGGCGCCCTGGCGCAGGGGTTCGTGGCCGAGCCCGTCGAGGAGGGCCGCATCTTGTTCCTCGAAGGCGAGCCCGGCGCCGCCGCGTGGCTCGTGGCGGACGGCGGCGTCGACGTGCTCCGCAACGTGCGCGGCGACCGCGCGGAGCTGCTGGCAAGCCTCGGCCCCGGCAGCATCTTCGGCATCAACACGCTCATCGAGCGCGGCGCGCGCACGGCGAGCTGCGTGGCCGCCCGCCCCGGCTGGCTCTACCGCATGGATGTCGAGGGCTACGGCAGCCTGCGTGGCCCCAACCGGCTGGCGTGGCGGGAGAGCCTGCTCGGCGCGCTCGCCACCCAGATCCGCAACGCTAACAACGCCTTGCAACGCGTCTCGGGCGACAAGCCGCTGCGCCCCGCCCCGACCCGCGCCGCGTCGGACGGCGACAAGCACTTCCAGGAGCTCCTCAAGGCCTCGGGCTGGCTCGAGGGCCTGCCCGACGTCGATCTGGAGAAGATGGAGGTCGTCGTCACCGAGGACCAGCGTCGCAACCCGCGGCGCCGCGGGTAGGACGATCTACGCGGCGGCGCCGATGACGCCGAGCTCGCGACCCACGGCGATGAAGGCCGCGATCGCCTGGTCCACCTGCTCGGTCGTATGCGCCGCCGAGAGCTGGACGCGGATGCGCGCCTGCCCACGGGGCACGACCGGAAAGCTGAATCCGATCACGTAGATGCCGCGCTTGAGCATCCGATCGGCCATCTCGGTGGCGAGCCGGGCGTCGCCCAGCATGATGGGGACGATCGGGTGCACGCCGGGGCGGATCTGGAAGCCGGCGGCGGTCATCGCGGCGCGGAAACGCGCGGTGTTGACCTCGAGCCGGTCGCGGCGCTCCGTGGACGCCGACAACATGCCGATCGCGGCGATCGAGGCCGCCACGAGGGGGGGCGGGAGCGTGTTCGAGAAGAGGTACGGGCGCGAGCGCTGGCGGAGGAGCTCGATGATCTCCTTGCGCCCGGTCGTGAAACCGCCCGACGCGCCGCCGAGCGCCTTGCCGAGGGTGGACGTGATCACGTCGACCCGGCCCATCACGCCGCAGTGCTCGATGGAGCCGCGGCCGGTCTTGCCGACAAAACCGGTGGCGTGCGAATCGTCGACCATCACCGCCGCGCGGTGCTTCTCCGCGATGTCGCAGATCTCGCCGAGCGGGGCGATGTCGCCGTCCATGGAGAACACGCCGTCGGTCGCGACGAGCTTGACCCGCGCCCCCGCGTCCGCCGCGGCCTGGAGCTGGGCGTCGAGGTCGGCCAGATCGAGGTGCTTGTAGCGGAAGCGCTTGGCCTTCGCGAGCCGCACGCCGTCGATGATCGAGGCGTGGTTGAGCTCGTCGGAGATGATCGCGTCGTTCTCGCCGAGGAGCGTCTCGAACAGGCCGCCGTTCGCGTCGAAGCACGAGCTGTAGAGGATCGTGTCGTCGGTGCCGAGGAACGTGCTGACCACGCCCTCGAGGTCCTTGTGGAGGTCCTGCGTGCCGCAGATGAAGCGCACCGACGCCATCCCGAGGCCGTGGCTGTCGAGCGCGGCCTTGGCGGCGTCGAGCAGCACGGGGTGGTCGGCGAGGCCGAGGTAGTTGTTGGCGCAGAAGTTGAGCACCTCCTGGCCGGAGGCGACGCGGATCGTCGCGTCCTGCGGAGACACGATGACGCGCTCCTGCTTCCACGTGCCGGCCTCGCGGATGCCCGCGAGCTGCTCTTCGATCGCTGCCTTCATCGCGTCGTACATCTGGCCCTCGGTGGTCCTGCGGTGTTTCCTGGGGGGTGGCGCTGCAACCACATTTCGCTGGGAGCGGCGCCGCGCGAGCGATACCCGTCCCGGTGCGCGTCGATCGTCGATCTCCCACGCCCCGACGGGGGGCGGCTTATCCCGCGCCAGGGGGGCGCGAGTCGTGATCCGTGTGCGTCCGCCCGCGGTCCAGTGGCCCTTCGATCTGGTGCGGTGGGCCCTGGAGGAGACGCTGCGTGGCGCCCTCCCGCCCGAGGAGCCCGAGATCCTGCGCTTCCTCGCGGGGATCGGCTGGCGCTTCGAGCAGCGCCTCACGCCGGGCCGCGCCCTGCTGCTCGGGGACGAGGCGCGCCGCTGCTTCGGCGCCAACGTGCGCACCGCCACCGCCATCGTCCGCGAGGCCCAGGACCTCGCGCTCCAGGCCCGCATGGAGCGCCTCGTCCTGCCGCGGATGCGCGCCGAGGAGCTCGCCGCCGTCGTGCGTGTGGCGGGCCGCACGGGGTCCCCGGCGGTCGTGCTCTACCCCCACACCGCCAACGTCGATCTGCTGGTGGCCGCGCTCGCGTGGCAGTCGCCGGGCCTCGTGGTGTTCTCGGCGCGCGGGCTCCCCCCCGCCACGGCCGGCGCCGTCGGGGCGGTGCGGCCGACGCGCATCAACAGCCGCCTCGCCCGGCGCCGCGCGGAGGACGACGCCCGCCTCCCGATCCGCTGGGAGGCCGATCCCACCGCGCTCGCAGGGTGGTTGGCGCGCGGGCACGTCGTCGCCGCCGCGTTCGACGACCGGGCGTGGCCCACCTACGTCCGGGTCCCCTTCCTCGGGCGCGAGGCGCTCCTGTCGCCGGAGCCGTACGCCCTCGCCCGGAGCGCGGGGGTGCCGCTGCACTTCGCCACCATCCGCCGTGAGCGCGACAAGTCGAGCCGCGTGGTCATCGGGCCGCCCGTCGTCCCCGAGCTCGGCGAGTGGTTGCGGGACCACGCGACCCCCTTTCTTCGCGCCTACCCGGGCCACTACGCGGGCTGGCTCGCCGAGTGCCGCATGCGCGCGAACCTCGACGATCATCCCCTGTTCGCCGACTACGCGCCCGACGCCCGGTGGCTCGGCTGGCCGGTGTACGACGAGCCGATGCGCGCCGAAGCGGCATCCGATCATTGACAGGATCCGCCCGGTCGAATTAGCTGGCGCGCTCATTGCCGCGGGGTCACCGCGGCCTGAAACGTTTTAGCGGAGTGGGACATGGCGAAGAAGGCAAAGCAGGGCCGGATGACGATCTTCCTCGAGTGCACGACGTGCCGCGAGTCGGGTATCCCCGGGGTGAATCGCTACGTCACCCAGAAGAACAAGAAGAACACCGCGGCTCGTATCGAGCTGAACAAGTACTGCCGCTACGAGCGGAAGTACACGACGCACAAAGAGACCAAGTAGGTCTCGGTCACGCGTGGCCTCGGCCACGTGGCGTCGGACTTGCCCGCACCGTCGGGCCTCTTCAACCCCGCCCGGAGCTGCGTCGCAGCCTCTGGAGCGGGGTTGAGGTGTTTGGGTCCGCGACGTAGCGGCGGGCGTCGGGCGCGTCCCGGCGAGGCGCCGGGGCGGTCCCTTCCGGGCTCGGCGCGGGGCGCCTCGGTCCGCCCGCCCTCCCGGAGCGGAGGGCGGGCGGGACCGGCCGCGCCCGAGCGCGCGGCCGCCCTGCAGGCACCTCGCGCGGGGGGGGGGCCAAAGGCGGCAGGGACCTCGCGCGCGGGGCGGGCGGGGTGCCATCCCGCGCGTTTGGCAACCTCTGGGTCACCAACGGCCGGGGTGAGGCGCCCATGCAGGTCCCTCTGGCGCCCGTGCGTCCCAGCAGGCCGTCGCTCCCGAGGTCTCTGAAGCCCACGGCCGACTCCCCCGATCGCGGCGGCCACCGCGGACCGCGAGGTCATGTCCCCACGACTGCACGCGGCACGGAGTCATGCCGGGTTGAATGCTCGTATCCAGGCTGAAAGCGCTCGCCCCAGCGCGGAAAACGCCGCTTGCTCCGTAGCAGGCGCGCGGAGCGAGCCTCGAACTGGGCGTTCATGGGGGCATGACTCCGATTTAGCGGCGTTCAAGGGGGCATGACCTCGGACCTCGACGCCCTCGTACTCGAGGGCTGAGGCAAGTGCATAGGCAAGGAGGCGCCACCCCTCGGGTTCGGCACCCTCCAGGTGACGAACGGCCCAGGTGAGGCGCCACCCCTCGGGTTCGGCACTCTCCAGGTGACGAACGGCCCAGGTGAGGCGCCACTCCTTGGGTTCGGCACTCTCCAGGTGACGAACGGCCCAGGTGAGGCGCCACTCCTTGGGTTCGGCACCCTGCAGGTGACGAACGGCGGCCACCGAGCGGGGACCCTGCTCGACAGGGGTGCTCCGCCGCGCAAGGCGCCCAAAGGGCGGCCACGCGGGCGTGGCCGGTTCGGCACCCCCGCCCGCCCGACAGGGCGGCGGCGTGCCAACCGAGCGGCTCCGCCGCGAGCCCGTCGGGGGCCGGCCCCGCGTCCGCGCGGGGATGCGCCCGACCCGGCCCAACGGAGCCCCACCGACCCTACGCCAACGTGCGCGGATCCACGTCGATGATCCGCCGCACGCCCGCCGCGGCCTTCCAGCTGGCGTGGTGCGCGGTCAGGAACGCGCGCAGAGGCCCGATGTCGCGCCCGCGCAAAATGACCTGGAAACGCCAGCGCCCGACGAGCCGGGCCATGGGGGCGGGGGCGGGGCCGAGCACGTCGACGCCGGCGTACCCGCGCGACTGCTCTCGCGCTTGCGACGCGAAGGCCTGCGCGGCGTCGCGACCCTGGGTGCGGTCGGTGGACTCGATGCGCACGAGGACCAGCCGCGTCCACGGGGGGTAGCCGAGGAACTTGCGGACGCGGGCCTCGTGGGCGGCGAACGCCTCCATGTCGCCGATGCAGCCGAACACGGGGTGATCGGGGTGGTGGGTCTGCAGGAACACGCGGCCGGGCACGTCTCCGCGGCCCGCGCGGCCGGTCAGCTGCGTCACGAGCGAGAAGGTGCGCTCGGCGGAGCGGAAGTCGGGCATGCCGAGCACGTGATCGGCGCCGAGCACGGCGGCCACGTGGACATCGGGGAAATCGTGGCCCTTGGCGACGATCTGGGTGCCGACGAGCAGGCGGGTGCGGCCCTCGCGAAAGTCGTCGAGGATACGGGCGTGGGAGCCGCGGCCGGTGGTGGTGTCGGCGTCCATGCGGCCGATCGGCACGCCGGGGAACGCCTCGGCGACGATCTCCTCGACACGCTCCGTGCCGCGCCCGAGGATGGCGAGCAGGGTGCCGCACTTGGGGCAGTCGGGCTTGAACGCCCGGTGGAAGCCGCAATAATGGCAGTCGAGCCGCTGGACCGCCTGGTGGTACACCAT
The DNA here is from genome assembly GCA_040386535.1 of Myxococcota bacterium. GTDB lineage: Bacteria > Myxococcota_A > UBA796 > UBA796 > SXON01 > CAJBVW01. The sequence continues at coordinate 16,882 of JAZKFH010000068.1, forward strand.
GGCGATGCCGCAGCTCGGGCAGTCGTAGGCCTGGCCGCAGCCGGGGCACTCGACAAAGCTGGCGTACCCCCGGCGGTTGTATAGCAGGATGCCCTTGCCGCCCGCGGCGAGGGCCGTCGTGAGCGCCTCGTGCACGGGCGAGGAGAGGAGCGGCACCGCGCCGTCGACCTTGACCTCCTCCCGCATGTCGATGATCTGGAGCGTCGGCACCGGGCGCGGCGTGGCGCGGTTCCGGATGGTGAGGAGCGTGTAGCGGCCCGTGCGGGCGTGCTCCCAGGTCTCCAAGGAGGGCGTGGCGGAGCCCAGCACGACCGGGCAGCCGGCGGAGCGCCCGCGTACGATGGCCAGGTCGCGCGCGTTGTAGCGCACGCCCTCGTCCTGTTTGTAGGAGTCGTCGTTCTCCTCGTCGACCACCACCAGGCCGAGCCGCGGGATGGGCGCGAAGATGGCGCTGCGGGCGCCCACGGCGACATCGGCCTCGCCCGCGTCGATGCGGCGCCACGCGCGAAGGCGGTCGGCCCCGGTGAGCGCGGAGTGCAGGGCGGCGACGCGACCGGGGAAACGTTCGGCGAAGCGGGCCACGAGCTGCGGCGTCAGCGCGATCTCGGGCACGAGCACGAGCACCTGCTTGCCCGCCGCGACCGCGCGGGACGCGAGCGCCAGGTACACCTCGGTCTTCCCCGCGCCGGTCACGCCGTGCAGGAGCCACGTGCCCTTGCCCACCACCGCGTCCACCGCGGTGGTCTGCTCGGCGTTGAGTTTCGGCGGCGGCGAGGGCGGCACGTCGGGCACGAAGGGATCGCGCTTGGCGCGCTCCTCCCGGCGCACCATGCCGGTCTTCTCCATGCGCAGGACGGCCGGGGAGTCGAGCTCCGAGAGCGGGCGCGGGCCGGCGGCGAGCGCGTCGGCCACGGCGCGGCTCTTCGTGGCGTTGGGCGGGATCTTGTCGGCGTCCCCGACGAGCGTGATCCAGTCCTCGTTGTCCTGGACGCCCTCCACCACCACGTCGACCGCGACGACCCACCCCGCGTCCATCGCGGCGCGGAGCGACTTCGCCACGTCCAGCACCTCGCCGTGGAGGCGCCGTTCGAGCGAGCTCTTGGTCAGTCCGGGGCGGGCCACCACCTCACGGAGCACCGCCGCGGGCGTGCCCTCGGGCGCCCCGGTGGCGATGGCCTCGATGCCGTCGGGCGTGGGCTGGTAGGTGTGGCGCGTGCGGATGGCCACGCCCGAAGGGGTGGCGGTCGCGATGACCTCGCCGAGGGGGGCGAGGTAGTAGTCGGCGATCCAGCGGTAGAACGCCAGCTGATCCGCGTCGAACGCCTGCCGGTCGAGCGCGGACTCGATGGGCTTGATGCCCTTCACGTCGGGCGTGTCGAGGTTCTCGACCACCCAGCCGTTGATGCGGCGTGGCCCGAACGGCACCACCACTTCGGTGCCGATCGGCAGGGGCGTGCGCGACGAGTAGGTGAACGCCCCGAACATGGGGAGCGGCACGGCCACACGAACGTAGACCATGCCGCCCCCGACGATCAGGCGAAGCGGGCGAGGAGGGCGCGGGCGCCTTCCGCGTACTCGGGGCGCCGGAGCGCCTCGTGCAGCGTCGCCTCGAGCAGCCCGAGGGGGTTGCCGGTGTCGAAGCGCTGGCCTTCGAACAGGACCCCGCGCACCTCGCCCCGCCCGGCGAGGACCGCCAGGGCGTCGGTGAGCTGGATCTCGCCGCCGGCGCCGGGCTTCGTGTTGCGGAGGATCTCGAAGATCTCGGCCGGGAGGATGTACCGCCCCACGATCGAGAGCGTGGACGGGGCCACCTCGGGCGCCGGCTTCTCCACCATCGCACGCACGCGCATGCGATCGGGAGCCTCCATCTCGCCCGCGCAGATGCCGTACTTGCGCGTGTCCGCGCGCGGCACGTCCAACAGCGCCACGACCGCGCCGCCGCTATCTGCGTGCACCCGCGCGAGCTGCCCGATGCACGGCACCTTCGCGTCGATGATGTCGTCCCCGAGGAGCACGGCGAACGGCTCGTCACCCACCGCCGCCGCCGCCGCGAGCACGGCGTGGCCGAGGCCCTTCTGCTCCTGCTGCCGCACGGTCACGATGGTGGCGAGGCGCGCCACGCGCCGCACCTCGGCCAACAGCGCCGACTTGCCCGCGGCCTCGAGGGTCGCCTCGAGGGCGGGCGAACGGTCGAAGTAGTCCTCCATCGCGGACTTGCCACGGGAGGTCACCAGGACGATGTCGGTGAATCCGGCCTCGACCGCCTCGGCCACCACGTACTCGATGCACGGGCGATCGAGGATGGGGAGCATCTCCTTCGGGACCGCCTTGGTCAGCGGAAGGAAGCGGGTGCCCAGGCCTGCCGCGGGAAGGACCGCCTTGCGCAACATCACAGGTCCCGCGAGGACCGCTCGAGCTGCTCGAGCTCGGTCTTGCAGTCGATGCAGTGCGTCGCGACCGGGCGTGCAACAAGCCGCTTGTCCGAGATCTCGCCGCCGCACGCCACGCAGGTGCCGTACTCACCCTCGTCGATGCGGGCGAGGGCCTCCTTGATCTTGTGGATCAGCACGCGCTCGCGGTCGCGGATGCGGAGCTGGAAGTCACGGTTGGACTCCATGGACGCGAGATCGATCGCGTCGGCGAGGTTCTCCTTCTCGTCGGTCAGATCGCCGAGGGTCGCACCGGCCTCCGTGAGCAGCGCCCGGAGGCGGTCCTGAAGCAGAGTGCGGAAAAAGTCCAGCCTGTCGCGTTCCATCTTGACTCCAAATGCCCGTTCCCGGAGGTTGCCCGACGCATGCCCGCTCATGTACCCCGTCATCCCCTCCCGACGCCTGTTCGGAAGTGTTCAGGCGTGTAGTTGTAAATGACGGTCTCGACGACACCATAGTCGACGCTGTAGGCCCATCCCGAGCTTGCATGCTCGGAAAGCGGCTCATAGTAGTGCCCGATATGTGGCTCGGCAAGCCTACCCTCTCGATGGTGACGGTGGGCGTCGTCCTGGTCAGCTTCACAGCAGGGCCCGCGCACGCCTCGCCCAACCATCCGCTGGACCATCCGGAAGTGATGGGCGCCCGCTCGCTCGGCCGGGGCGGCGTGGGCCGCGCGGACGCGACGGACATCTCGGGTGAGGAGCTCAACCTCGCCGCCGTGTCCCTGATCCCCAGCTACAGCTTCTTCGGCGGCGCCGAGCTCGGCCCGGACAAACGCTTCCTCGCCCGGGCCGGCGCGGTCGACTCGCGCACCTCCCCGATCGCCCTCGGCGCCGGCTACCGCTGGCGGTCCGACAACGTGCCGCCCACCGGCGCGGCGCTCCCCGGCTGGGCCCCGGCGGACGGCGAGGCGCTCGACAACCCCACCACCGCCCACCGCGTGCACCTCGGCGTGGCGCTGCCCTTCCTGGAGCGGCGCCTCTCCCTCGCGGTACACACGCGCTTCGACTGGTGGGACGCCGAGATCTCCGGCCCCGCCAACGCCTTCAACTTCGGCTTCTCGGTGGCCGGGCGCCCCGTGCCGGCCCTCACCCTGGCGGCCGGCGCGCGCAGCCTGCTCACCACGGTCGACACGCGCACCCAGCGTGAGGTCGACCTCGCGGTGCGCTTCGACCCGGGCCCCTACCTCGGCCTCGAGGCCGACGTGGTCGCGCCCATCGCCGACGGCCTGGACATCGACACCTTCGAGTGGCGCGCCGGCCTCGACGTGTCGGCCACCAAGTGGCTCGCACTGCGCGGCGGCTGGTCGATGGACGAGGGGGTCCACGCCGCCCACCTCGGCCTCGGCCTGGTGAGCGACAAGGCCACGCTCGACTACGGCATCAAGGTGCAGCTGGACGCGCCGGAGCGGAACTGGCATGCGCTCGACCTGAGGGTCAATTTCTAAGCACGCGTGAGGGGCACGCGGTGTCGATCGGGGAGGGCGCGTCCGCCGCGAAGACGCGGCGGTCGGTCCCCTGCGGGCGAGCGGCAAAGCCGCTCGGTCGGCGCGGCGCCGGACCGCGCCGCGGCGGCGCGCCCTCCGGGCACCTCGCGCGGGGGCCCCGCCGCACGACCGGGGAGCTCATCGTCCCGTGGCTCCGGGGCGTTGCGGGGGCGGAGCCCCCGCCCCAAGAACAGCAGGATCTACCCCGCCTTGAGCACGCCCTTGGCCAGGAGCGCCTCTTCCGCGTCCTCCCGGCCGGAGTCGCGCAGGAGCCGCTTGGAGAGCTGCATGGCGTTCTCCATCGAGTGGTCCATGTTGTTGTACCAGAACATGCCCGTGCGGCCGGCGAGGTGCAGGTTCTCGTAGGCGGACAGGGCCTTGCGGGTGCGCTCGAGCTCTTTCGGGTAACGACTGTGGTAGATCGGGTAGGTGTCGGCCACGCGCTCGACGTACACGTTCTGCACCTCGCGGCGCGACTTGATGAGGCCCACCTTCACCAGATCGCTCACGACCCAGTCGGTCAGGCGCTCGGCGTGCTTCCAGCGCTCGTCGCCCTCGCGGCAGGTGACCTCGAGCTGGATGCCGGTGGTGCCCGGCGGGCACGTGTCCGCCGAGAAACAGCGCGGGATCGAGGCGCGGGAGAACACGATGTCGTCGGCGCCGTAGTAGCACCACTGGTAGTCGCGAGGCAGATCGCCGCGGACGAGCACGTTGTAGAACAACGTGGAGAGGTAGGGCAGGTCCGGCCGCTCGATGCCGAGCTGGTCGGTCGCGAGGGTGATGGGGGCGGTCCACACCACGAGGCTGGGCTCGATGCGCTCGTTGCCGAACTCGACGGCGTCGATCTTGCCGTTGCCGCCGATGAGTCGAGCGCCCTCGCCGGTAACGACGCGGCCGCCCTTCGCCTCGAACAGGGCGCGCACCTTGTCCCACGCCAGCTGCATGCCGGTCTTGGGGTAGGTGAAGCTGATCTCGGCCTTGTTGAACTGGAGGAAGGTCGACTTGGCGAGCTGCGACAGGTTCTGCATCTGCAGCTTGTCGTCGATGATCGCGCGGTTCAGGCCGACCTTGGCCCAGTCCGGGTGCGTGTCCTTGGGGTGGATCCCCATGAACTTGATCGAGTAGCCCTTGAAGAAGTTCTCGTAGAGCGTGGGGCCGTACTGGCGGAGGACGTAGTCCTCGAAGCTGTTGCCCTCGTAGGTCTTCCAGCCGTTGATGGCGAGGTCGATCGCCGACTTTGCCGCGAGCGCGGGCGGGAGCTGGACGAGGTTCTTCGGGTGGAGCGGCCAGCGGTAGTAGCTGCCCTCGAAGTACACCTCGGACTTGCGGGGGAACACCGCGACCTCCGACCCGAGCACGCGGTCGATGTAGGCCTTGATGTTGGGGTTCGCCGTGTGGAAGCGGTGCGGACCGCAATCGAACACGAAGCCCTCGTACTCGTAGGAGCGGGCGAGCCCGCCGACACGCTCGAACTTCTCGACGACGACCACCTCCGCGCCGTGCTCGGCGAGCAGGTGCGCGGTGACGAGGCCCGCGACGCCGCCGCCGACGACGACGACCGGTGCGCTGAAGACGGAGGACTTGCTCAAAGGAACCTCGGGTGCGTTCGCCGCGCCATTCTGCCCGATCCCGGCAACGCCGGGTAGGGTGGACCTCGTACGTAGGCGGACCGGGCTACCGAGCCGCCCGGCCGGCGGTCGTCAGCCCGCGCTACCGAGCGCGCGCTTCAGGGGCTTGTTGAAGGCCCACATCGCCACGCCGGTCGCGACGCCCAAGCCCGTGAGGAGCAGGAAGAAGCTCTCCTTCGGGATCTGGTCGTACAACACGCCGAGGTAGCCGGAGAGGATCCCGCCGAAGAAGCTCGACAGGAACCACATGCCCATCATCATCGAGACGATGCGGATGGGGGACACCTTGGTGACCAGCGAGAGGCCGATGGGCGAGAGGTAGAGCTCGCCGATGGTGAGGAGCAAGGTGCAGAAGAGCGGCCAGAACATGCTGCCCTGGCCGTCACCCACCACGTTGGCGCCGACCACCATCACGATGAACGACAGGCCGAGGATGGCCGAGCCGATCGCCATCTTGCTGACGCTGGAGGGCTCGGTGCCGCGGCGGTTCTGCCAGCGCCAGAACACGTCGAGCAGCGGGGCGAGGAGGAAGATGCAGAAGGGGTTGAACGACTGGAACCACGTGCTGCGCACCTGGATGCCGAGCACCTCGGGCCAGATGGTCTGCTCGTCGGCCCAGGTCTGCATCGTGTTGCCCTGCTGCTCGTACACGCCCCAGAACACGATGTTCAGGGCGCACAGCGCGATGAGCGCGCCGACCCGACGCCACTCGTCGGAGGTCATCGGCTCCTTGGCGGTCTCCGTGTGCGCCGCGGCCTTCTTCATCCGGTTGTCGGGGGCGAGGAAGCGCTGCCCGGCGATGTAGATGACGAGGCCCAGCAACATGCCGACGCCGGCGGCCGCGAAGCCGTAGTGCCAGCCGTACACCGCCGCGAGCCCGCCGCAGATGAAGTTGGTGAGGAACGCGCCGAGGTTGATCCCCATGTAGAAGATCGTGAACGCGCCGTCGCGACGGGGATCCCCGGGCTGGTACAGGTTGCCGACCTGCGTGGAGATGTTCGGCTTGAACGCGCCGTTGCCGATGATGAGCAAGAGGAGCGCGAAGAAGAACTGGTTCTCGAAGGCCATCACGAAGTGGCCGAGCGCCATGAGGATGCCGCCGAGCACCACGGTTTTGCGCTGGCCGAGCCAGCGGTCGGCGATGAGCCCGCCGAGCAGCGGCGTCATGTAGACGAGGCCGACGTACCAGCCGTAGATGACCGAGGCCTGGCCCTGGATCGTGGCGCCCGCGGGGAGCAGGCCCGAGACCACGCCCCAGCCCATGACAGCCGACGGATCGCCGGCCACGCGCTCTTCCCCGCCCTGGAGCAGCTGGCGGCTCCCGACGAACAGGTAGTTCACCATGTACAGCTTCAGCAGGCCGCGCATGCCGTAGTAGGAGAAGCGCTCCCACATCTCGGTGAAGAACAGGACGTACAGCCCCGGGGGATGCCCGAAGCGCCGCTCGAAGGCGGTGACGGGGACGGGCGGCGCGGTGACTACGGACGATTCCATACGACCTCGGAGCGGAGCGACCGCCGACCGTACCACGTTCGTGTCGTCGGGAAGCGGCTGCCCTGCGCGATTCCGTCACCTGCGGCGGAACACCTCGACCTGGCGCGTGTACCCGTTGAACGCGAACAGATCCGTGGGCCGGATCGTCGCGATCGGCTCGCCGAACGCGGACAAGAGCTCGCTCCGCACCTCGGCGGCGCGCGGGCCGACCCAGCGCGGCTCATAGAAGACGCACGTGTCGCCCATGCCCGAGGGATCGCCCGCCACGGCCGCGGCGAGCGCGGCCATCCGCTCGTTCGACCACGCGGCGCGCGCCTCGCTCGAGCGGCCCGCGCCGTGGGCCCCGTTGCCCTCCTCGGGTGCGCGCGGCAGCCACAGAAGGCCCTCGAGGCGATGCACGTCGTCGAGCTCCACGGGGCCGTTCACCCGCGCGGGCAGCACGATCGCGGAGCACGAGGCCGTGGCGTCGAGCAGCGCGCGGGGGAAGGGGCGCTCGGCGAGGGGCCAGGGGCCGACGAACGCGGCCCAGGCGAGCCCGGCGACCACGGCGAGCACGGCGTGATCGGGGAAGCGGGCGCGCAGCCGGTCGACGCCGTACGCGGTCCCGGCGGTCATCGCCACGGCGAGCAATGTGGCCCACCGGAGCGGGTGCCGCATGCGCGAGGCCGTCGGGACCCACTGGTACACGAGCTGGTAGAGCGGGTTGGCGCCCCGCTCGCCCGTGCCGTAGCCCTCGAAAACGACGCTGCCGAGGCCCCCGGGGAGCACCGGCCACGGCCCGAGCGCGAGCACCGCGCCGAGCAGCGCGAGGGCGACAAACCCCACGCGGTCCCGACGGGTCAGGCCGAACAGGGCGATCGGAAGCAGCGGCAGGACCGGGATCCACCCCCCGCGCGGCGACACGAGCGCGTACCACGGCACCTCGTCGATGAGGTCCAGGTGCTGGTCGGGGTCGGTGGCGCCGACCGGGAACGGCGTGCCCCACGGGATGACTGCGAGCTTGCTCTCGGTGCCGGAGAGCAGCGCCTGGACGACCGGCACCGCGGCGGGGAGGCACAGCGCGATCACGACGGCGGCGGCGGCGACGAGGCGGAGCGGCGTGCGCGGCGCAAACGGGCCGCCGACACGGGCGCCGACGAGGAACAGCGCCGCGCCGAGGCCGAGCACGACCGCGTTCTGCCAGTACAAGACGCACGCGAAGGCGGCGCCGGCCGCTGCGAGCCCGACACCGCCGCGCTCGCCGCGGGTAAGGCGGACCAGCCCGCCGAAGAACACGAAGGCGCCGAGCAGCACGGCCTGCGGGTAGTGGCCCCGCTGGACGCTCTCGAGCACCACCGCGGAGCTGCCCGCCACCACGCCCGCGGCGAGGCCCGCGAGGGGGGAGGCGCCGAGCGTTCGCGCGAAGGCAACGCCCGACACGGCGGCGAGCGCGACCAGCCCGACATGGACGGCGGCCAGGGCGGCGGCTGGGGGAAGCAGGAGGCGGGCGGGCCAGAGGAACAGCGCGAGGTCGAGGACGTTGAGCGCGCGGGCCTCGACGGCGAGGTTCCAGAAGTCGACGAGCAGGAACGAGACGACGGAGCCGCGCGTGTCCCAGGCCTCGCCGGCGCGCCGCCACGCGTCCCAGCCGATGCGGAGCGTGTGGATGGTGTCGCAGCCCTCGCCGACGTGCTGCGGCCCGACGGAGGCCGCCACGGGCGCCACTGGGAGTGGGTCGGCCGCGAGGTGCCCCTCGCAGCGGTCGAACCGGTAGCCGAGCAGGCTGTCGCCCTGCCAGGCGTGCACGACGCCGCGCGCCTGGGCCGCGAAGACGGTGGCCAGCAGCAGCGCGAGGACGACGAGCCAGGGGTGGCGCACGGCGGGGAGTGTGGCACGGGGCGCCGTTCGACGGGAGGACCGGTCGCCGGGGGGCGGCCCGGCGGCGGGGACGCCGCCGTCGGGTCGGCTCCGGGCTCCGCGCCCGAGGCGCTCCGGTCCGCCGGCGCTCCGCGGACGGATCGCCGGCGGGACCGACCGCGCGGCGCGGCCGCCCTGCGCGCCCCTGCCGCTCCGTGGTGGCGGGCGGCTCCCCTCCTCCCGCGCGAGGCGCCCGGAAGGCGGCGCGGGCCCGCCCCCGCCGCGGCCGGAGGCACCCCGATGCCTACCGCCCGCGCCGGTCCGCCCGCGCGCGGCGGGCGGACGGAGCGGCCTCGCCGCGACCCTGGAAGGGGGCCGACCGTGGCGTCCGCGCCACGGTCGCGCCCGACCACCGCTCTTCAACGCCGACCGCTCACCGGCCTCGCCACACCCGCAGCTCCCCCGGCCCCACCGGGTCGACCGTGTGCGCCGGGAACGCGACGGTGACGGGCGCGCCGAGGGCCGTGGTGAGCGCGGCGGTGACAACGTCGGCGTCGAGGGTCACGACGGGATCGACCACGAGGCACGCCCCGGCCGCCAGGCCCGCAGTGTCCCCCATCGCGACGCGGAGGAGCATGGCCTCGCGCTCGCCCGAGGTCACGACCACGTCCGGAGGCGGATCCCCGACGCCGCCGCGCGGATCGAAGCGGCGCGGATAACGGGGCCGCCCGTGGAGCCCGTCGAGGCGGGTGACGCGCTCCATCGTGCCGCCGGTCGTGCGCGGGAGCGCCGGGTAGAGCACTTCGGCGCACCCGTCGAGCGCGCGCACCACGTCCCCGGGAAACGCGGCGGAGGGGAGCGGCCACGGCCCCACGATCAGCGCCCACGCGGCGCCCGCGGCCACGAGCGGCCACCGCGCGCGCCGGGCCACACGATCGACGCCGAACGCCACGAGCGGCACGAGCCCGGCCAACAGGAGTACGCCCCATCGCAACGGGTGGCGCATACGGGAGGCCCCGGGGAGCCACTGGTAGACGACCTGGTAGGGCAGGTTGTCGACGCGCTCGGCGTGCGAGAGGACCGCCGGATCCATCCACCCGGGCACGGCGGGGACGGCCTCGAGCAGGCCCGGGACCGGCGCACCAAGACCCGGGACCATCGGGAGCGGGCCGAGCGCCAGGACGGCGCCGACGAGCACGAGCGCGAGCCACGGCCAGGTGGCACGGCGCACCCCGAGGGCGGCGGCGAACAGGAGCGGCAGGGCGGGCAGCCACCCCGCGGCCGGCGAGAGCAGCGTCGCGAGCGGCACCTCGCCCACCACGTGCGCGGCGGCGTCCGGCCAGAAGGCGGCCGCGTGGAACGGCGTGCCCCACGGCACCGACGCCACCTTGGTCTCCGCGGCGCCGAGCACCGGAAGTGCCCACGGCAGCACGCTCGCCGCGACGCCGGCCCCGATCACGAGCGCCCCACGCCCGACCCGCGGCCCCACGCCCCAGGCCACGGTCCACGCCGCGGCCGCGAGCACCGCGGTCCCGAGCGCGAGGATCGGCGCGAAGAGCCAGTAGGCGAGCAGCGAACCGGCCCCGCCCACCACCGCGAGCGCCACGCCGCCCCCCTCGCCCCGCCACGTGCGCGCCACGCCGGCGAACCACAGCAGCGGGAACAGCACCAGCCCCTGCGGGTACTGGCCCACGCCCACCACCGCCAGCACCATCCCGCTCGCGCCCGCCACGATCCCGCCCACCGCCGCGCCGGCGACCCCCGTCCCCAACGCGCGCGCGTAGACGGCGCCCGCCGCCCCGGCCGCCATGACCAGCCCCACGTGCAGCGCCGCGAGCGCCGGGGCCGCCCCCACCAGCTCCGCGAGCGCACGCGCCGGCCACACGGCCACCACGAGATCGAGCGCGTTGAGGACCCGCGCCCGCACGGGCATGGCGAGCACGTCGGAGAGCGAGCCGGCGGCGCGCAACCAGCCCCACGCGTCGTCCGCGAGGCGCAGCGAGTAGAGCGTGTCGCCGTCGTCCAGGGGCGCGCCGGGCACCGCGACCCCCCGGAGCGCGGGGGCGATCGCGCGGAGGTGCGCCAACCCGACCAAGCCCGCGGCGAACGCCGCAGCCTGGATCGTACCCACGGTTCTGCCCCGCCCGGGGCCGCGCGCATCGCGATCCTCAGGCTCGACTCCCGTGTTGTGTAGCGTGCCCGACACCTCCACCGTTCCCTTGCCTCGGGGCGGATGCTACCCTGGCTCTCTCTCTGTCTCGCAGGATGGCAAGCCCATGAACGACCGCATCGACCGTCTCGTGTCCCGCACCCAGGGTCGCGGGCCGCGCATCGGCATCGTCTCCATGTACGACGTGGAGAACAACGCGGTGCGCATCCTCGCCGGCACGCTCCGGCACGCCGGGCACCACGTGGCCGAGATCTACTTCAAGGACTGGATCTCGAACCACCTCGATCCGGCCAAGGACAGCGAGCTCGACAGCCTGATCAAGGTCATCAAGGACGAGCAGCTCGACGTCGTCTGCATCTCCATCCGGGCGAGCGCCTACTACAACGCGGCGCGCATCCTCACCGAGCACATCCACGAGACCCTCGATCTCGCCGTGCTCTGGGGCGGCATGCACCCCACGCTCGTCGGCAGCACCTGCGTGCAGGACGCCGACATGGTCCTCCAGGGCGAGGGCGAGCTGGCGCTGCTCGAGTTCGCGAACCGCCTGCTCTCGGGGGACGAGCTCTACGAGACCGGGAACATGATGTTCCAGCTCGGGGAGGACGGCGTCCGCAAGAACAAGCTGCGGCCGCTGATCGAGAACCTCGACACCCTGCAGTACCGCGACTACACGACGCACGATCACAAGTACTTCATCTGGGGCAAGAACATCAGTAAGGGCGACCCGATGAAGGGTGACCCCGTGTTCCAGATGATGGGCAGCCGCGGCTGCATCTACAAGTGCAGCTACTGCTACAACTCGACCTACAAGCGCGACGTGTATCCGGGCCAGAAGTGGTTCCGCGTCCGGTCGCCCGCGTCGATGGTCGACGAGATCAAGCAGGCGCGGGCCCACTGGGGCTTCAAGCGCATCCGCTTCGACGACGAGGTGTTCAACTTCCAGGCCGACTGGCTGGACGACTTCTGCGAGCGTTACCCGCGCGACGTGGGCCTGCCGTTCGAGGTGTTCATCGAGCCGAAGCTCGTGAACGAGGACCGCATGACGCGCCTGCGCGACGCGGGCCTGGTCAACGTCTACATGGGCGTGCAGTCCAGTGAGCGCGTGACCGGCCACCTGTACGACCGCCGCGTGAAGAACAACACCATCGGCGACATCGCCAACCTGTTCCACAAGCTCGGGATCAAGGGCCACTTCCAGCTCATCTTCGACGACCCGGTCTCGACCGACGAGGACAAGGCGAAGCTGTTCGACATGATCTCGCAGTTCCCGCACCCGTTCGATCTGTACCTGTTCTCGATGACCGTGTTCCCGGGCTCCGAGCTCAACCACAAGCTCCTCGAGTCCGGCCTCATCAGCGAGTACGACATCGAGGGCACGGCCACCAAGACCTTCTACCAGCACCGGATCAACCTCGAGTATCCGCGCCCGGTGGAAGACACGTTCTGGATCGCGCTCACGCAGCTGCTCTCCAAGCCGTTCGTGCCCCGCGCCGCGCTCGGGCCGATCTCCAAGTCGAAGTTCCTCAAGAAGCACCCCTGGCCCATCATCCAGGCGGCGCACGCGGCGAACTACGTCAAGATGGGCACGACCGCCGCGAACATGGCGATGAACGGCGAGATGACGAAGACCCTGCTCCGGCGGTGGATGTCGTTCGACCGCGTGATCACGACCTGATCCGCGCCGTCGGCGCCTACACTTCCGTCCAGCGAGGGATCCCGGCATCGCCACCCCCGGCCACGAACTCGACCTGATCTTCACGTTGGCGGGCGGCCTCACGGCCGCGTGGCTCCTCGGGATCGTCTCGCACAAGCTGCGCCTCTCGCCGATCGTGGGCTACCTGCTCGCGGGCGTCGCGGTGGGGCCGTTCACGCCCGGCTTCGTCGGCGACAAGGCGATCGCCGAGCAGTTCGCGGAGCTCGGCGTCATCCTGCTGATGTTCGGGGTGGGCCTCCACTTCCACCTCAAGGATCTGCTCGCGGTCCGCCGGTTCGCCATCCCGGGCGCGGTGGCGCAGATCGCCGCCGCCACGGCGCTTGGCGTCGTGCTCGCCTTCGCGGCGGGCTGGACCGGAACCGCGGGCGTCGTGTACGGGCTGGCCATCGCCGTCGCGAGCACGGTGGTGCTCCTGCGCGTCCTGGCCGACGCGAACGCCCTCCACACGCCCGCGGGGCACGTCGCGGTCGGGTGGCTGCTCGTCGAGGACCTGTTCACCGTCGTCGTCCTCGTGTTGCTCCCGATCCTGGCGGGGTCGGGCGCGGCCGGCGGCGCGGGCGGCGTGGCGCAGGCCCTCATCTTCGGGCTCGCGAAGCTCGTCGCGCTGATCGGCATCACCTTCGTCGTGGGCGGGCGCGTCATCCCGGGGCTGCTCCGCTGGGTCGACCGGCGGCAGTCGCGCGAGCTGTTCACGCTCACGGTGCTGGTCATCGCGGTCGGCATCGCCGTGGGCGCGGCCGAGTTCTTCGGCGCGTCGATGGCGCTCGGGGCGTTCCTCGCCGGGATGATCGTCGGCCAGTCGGAGTTCAGCGCCCGGGCGGCGTCCGACGCGCTCCCCATGCGCGACGCGTTCGCGGTGTTGTTCTTCGTCGCGATGGGGATGCTGCTCGACCCGATGCGGGTGGGCGAGCACGCCGCGCTCATCGCGGCCACGCTCGCCATCGTGCTCATCGGCAAGCCGCTCGTGGCGCTCCTCGCGGTCCTCTTGCTGCGCGGCCCGCTGCACACCGCCGTGGCGGTGAGCGTGGCGCTCGCCCAGATCGGCGAGTTCTCCTTCATCGTCGCCGCGCTGGGCACCGACCTCGACCTGTTGCCCGAGGCGGCCACCCAGGCGCTCGTCGCGACCGCGATCGTGTCGATCACGCTCAACCCGCTGCTGTACCGCGCCACCCCGGCCATGGAGCGGGGGCTCGCCCGCCTCCTGGGGCGGCCGATGATGGCCCCCGAGTCCTTCGCGGCGCCGCGTCCACAGGCCGGCGCCCACCGCGCGATCGTGGTCGGCTACGGGCCCGTCGGGCGGAGCGTGACGCGCCTGTTGCGCGAGCAGGAGATCGAGCCCACCGTGATCGAGCGCAGCCCCGCGGTGGTGGCGCGGCTCCAGGGCGAGGGCATCCGGGCCGTGTGCGGTGACGCCGGTGACCCCGACGTGTTGCGCGAGGCCGGCATCGCCGAGGCGGGCAGCCTCCTGTTCACCTTCTCGGGCGCGCCCCCCAAGGACGTGATCCGTGCCGCCATGGCGTTGAACCCGACGCTCGCCGTGGTCGTGCGCTCGGCCTACGTGTCGCAGGCCCCGCCGCTGCTCGACGCCGGCGCCGACCTCGTCATCGCGGCGGAGGCCGAGGTCGCCATCGCGCTGACCGAGCACATCCTGGTGCGGCTCGGCGCCACCCGGGACCAGATCGATCGCGCGCGGGAGGCGGTGCGGTCGGAGCTGGAGCCGCGGGGGTGAGGGCGCGGTGACGGGGGTGGGAGCCGGGCAGCCGCTCCGCGCTGCGTCGGCGGGGGTGCCTCGGCGGGCGTCGGTGGGTCCGGTGGCGGCCCGCGCCCCGGATCAAATCGGCGGGTAAGGGAGCGCCGGCGCGGACCTAGCTACGTTCGCCCGATGTTGTTCCTGCTCTCCGTCGCCGCTTGTTCCTGGCGCTCCGAGCCGTGTCCCGTGGTGGACCGGGTGCTCGAAGAAGGCGCCGCCGACGCCCTCCCCCTCTACAACGGCGATCCGCACCGGCTCGTCATCACCGGCGAGGGCTTCTCCGCCCTCCCGGGCGACGTGCGGGGCGACGGCGCCAACCCGCTGCTCCCCGAGGTCCACGTCGGGGAGGTGCTCCTCACCGAACTCGTGTGGGCCCCCGACGCCCTGACCGCCACCCTGCCCGGCGACGCGACGCTGGCCCCCGGCGTGTACGACCTCACCGTCACCAACCCCGCCGGATGCGCGGTGACCGTCATCGACGCCGTCACGATCACCGACACGCCGCCGCCGCGCCTGGACGACAGCATCCGCGTCGACTTCGTCACCCCGCCCTTCGGCTGGACCGACGCGCGCACCGCCATCACGATCTCCGGCGCCGGCTTCGTGTCGACGCCCTATGTCTACCTCTCGCTCGATCCGTTCGTGCCCGGGCTCGCCTTGGCGCTCGACCAGGTCGCGTTCATCGGGGAGGGCAGCCTCGCCGCGGTCGTGCCCGAGGGGCTCCCCGTGGGCGGCCCCTACGACCTCGTCGTGCTCAACCCCGACAACGGCTACAACCTGCTCGAGGACGCGTTCACCGTGACCGCGTTGCCGCCGCCCGACGTGCGCACCGTCCTGCCCCAGGCCGGCACCACCCAGGAAGACACCGCCATCGTCATCGAGGGCGAACACTTCGAGGCCGGGGCGACCGTGGTGCTCCTCCGGGCCGACGGCACCGAGGTCTCCGCGCCCGCGACCGTGGGCGACGAAGGCCACATCGACGCGACCGTGCCCTCCGCCACGATGACCGTCGGGAGCTACCTGGTGCGCGTCCGCAACCCGGACGGCAGCTACGACGACCACGCCGCGTTCGTCGTGCGCAACCCCTCTGCCAAGCTCGGCACCGACGGTTCCTGGGCAGCGGGCGCGCCGATGAACGTGGCGCGGGCGGCGCCCGGCCTGCTCGCCAGCGTCGACACCCTCGGGCGCGGCTGGTTGTGGGCGATCGCGGGGGATGACGGCGCGGCGCCGCTCGCGAGCGTGGAGCGCGCCCAGCTCGACGCGTTCGGGGTCGTGTCCGGGTGGGCGCGGCTCGGCGGCGAGCTGACGACGCCGCGCGCGGACGCCGCGTACGTGGTGCACGACGGCTTCGTGTGGGCGATCGGCGGCGACGACGGCACCGGCGCCCTCGACACGGTCGAGCGGGCCGCGATCCTCGACGGCGAGGCCGGCATCCGCCCCGAGATCGTCGACGCCGAGGCGCTCCCCGGCCCGGGCACCCTCGCGCCGGGCACCTGGTACTACCGCGTGTCCGCCCTCCTCGGCTCCGACGACCCCTGGAACCCCGACGGCGAGACCCTCGCCTCCGAGGTGGCGGTCGTGCGGCTCGGCCTCGGCGAGGTGGGCGTGGGCCTCTCGTGGGCGCCCGTGCCCGGCGCGGTGGCCTACCGCGTGTACCGCACCGACGCGGTCGACGGCGCGGCCGGCCAGGAGCAAAGGGTCGCCGACGGCATCTTCGAGACCACGTGGGTCGACGACGGTGTGGCCCCCGGCACCGTGGGGTTCGTGCCCGACGGGGGCCTGGGCCGCTGGGTCGAGCTCGCCGACCGCCTCCCCGCCGCCCGCAGCCACGCCGCCGCGGTGGTGGCGAAGGATCCCGCGGGGGTCACGTGGGTGTGGCTCGTCGGGGGCACGACCGACGGCGGCACGCCCGCCGCCGAGGTGTGGGCGCTCGACGCCGACGGCGCCTGGTTCGACGCGGGCACGCTCGGCGAGGCGCGGATGGACCACGACGCCGTGGCCGTCGGGTTCGACGAGGCCCTGGAGCTCGGCGCCGGCGCGCCGACCTACCTCGTGGCGATCGAGGGGAGCCTCGGCGACGGCGCCGACAGCTCCATCGAGTACGCCACCATCCTCCCCGGCGGCCTCCTCTCGGGCTTCGGCCCGCTTTCCAACACCGACGCGAACGGCCAGGCGCGCATGGACCACCGCGGGCTCGGCGCGTCGGGGTGGCTGTACGTGCTCGGCGGCGGCGGGAGCGCCGACGAGGCGCAGGACAGCGGCCGCCAGTCCTCCGTGGACGGGCCCGACCTAGAGATGGGCTCCTGGTCGAGCTCGTCGGACTCCGGGACCTTCGGCACGCCGCGCGCGGACTTCGGCCTCGCGACGGTCCGCGCCACGCTCTACGCCGTGGGCGGGCGCACCGACGCCGCCGCGGCCACCGACACGATCGAGCAGGTGGTGTACTGATGTGGATCGCCTTCGTCCCGGCGCTGCTCGCGGCGCCTCCCGCCCCCGCTCCCACCGAGGCGCCCGCCGAGGCGAAGGGCGCTGCGGCCGGCGCCGAGCGTGCTGTGGCCCTCGAAGCCGGCCTCACCCTCGCCATCCCGTTCGCCCCGCTCGGCGCCGCCCCCGGCCTCCGCGTGCTCGGCGAGGTCGCGCTCGTCCCGCGCTTCACCCTCGGCGGCGAGGCCATGGTCCGCCTCCCCGGCGGCGCCGCCGGCTCGCTCGAAGACGACGCCCTTGCCGAGGACCTCGACTGGCGCACCGGCCTCACTGTGGTCGCGGCCGGCCCGCGCGTCGCGTTCGCGTTCGGCCCGCTCGATGGCGTGCACGGGCGCGTCGCCCTCGCGGGCGGCGTGGCGTGGGTGGCGCAGGACACCTTCACCTCTGTCGGCCACACCCACGACGCGGTGCTGACGGGCTGGCTCTCGCCGCAGGTCGGCGGCCTGCTCCCGGTCGGCCCCGGGTGGCTGACCGTCGACCTGCACGGGACGATCGCGCCGGCGCCGCTGCTGGTGCTCGGGCCGGCGCCGGGTGGGGCGGCGGTGGGGCTGTCGGTGGGGTACCGGTTCGGGTTCTGAGGGGCTGGGCGACGGGGGCCCGCAGCGCGCCGAGCCGCGCCGCCGCGTGTCTTCCGGGCGCGGCGCGGAGCGCCTTGGTCGGCGCCGAGCCGCCGACGCGCCGCCCGAGGCGGCGCCCCTCCAGCCCCGCTGGGCCGGGGACGCGGGCGTGGGCCCTCCCTGTTGTGGCGGACCCTGCCCGCCCGCTGTCCAGCAACGCCGGACCTGACCGCCAGGTGGCGAGTTGCTGGACGTGGAGTCCAGCAACGCCGGACCTGACGGTCAGGTGCCGAGTTGCTGGACGTAGAGTCCAGCAACGCCGGACCTGACCGCCAGGTGGCGAGTTGCTGGACGTGGAGTC
>JAZKFH010000069.1:0-25169 GCA_040386535.1 Myxococcota bacterium
GTCGGTGTCGGTGTCGACGGGCTCGGCGGTGTCGGTGTCGGTGTCGGTGTCGGTGGTGTCGGGATCGCCGGTGTCCGTGTCCACCGGCCCACCCGTGTCCGTGTCCACCGGCTCGCCCGTGTCCGTGTCCACCGACTCACCCGTGTCCGTGTCCACCGGCGCACCCGTGTCCGTGTCCACTGACGCACCCATGTCCGTGTCCACCGGCGCACCCGTGTCCGTGTCCACCGGCTCGCCCGTGTCGACGCTGACCGCCGTGTCGACCGTGTCCGTGTCCACCGGCGCACCCGTGTCCGTGTCCACCGACGCGCCCGTGTCCGTGTCCACCGACTCCCCCGTGTCCGTGTCCACCGGCGCACCCGTGTCGACCGCACCCGTATCGACGCCCCCCGAGTCCCCCGAGTCCTCGCCGCCCCCCTCCTCGTCGACCGCGTACACGTAGACCCGGCCGAGGTCGTGGTCCCAGCCGCGGGCGCCCACGAGCAGCTCGCTCCAGCCGTCGCCGTCGACATCGGCGGAGGCCGCGATGGCCCTCCCGAACGAGTTGGAGGTCGCCTCCCCGGTGAGCGTGATCGCCGCGGTGGTCCCGAGCCCGGCCGCGGAGCCTGCGTAGACGTAGACGCGCCCGGTGGAGGAGTCGTGCTCGTACGCCGAGACGACGATGTCGCTGTAGCCGTCGTGATCGAGGTCCCCGGCCCCGGCCAGGGTGTTGCCGAACAAGTCGTTCGGGGCCTCGCCGGTGAGCGTGGTGGTGGCCGTAGTCGGCACGCCGGTCGCGGAGCCGTGGAACACGAGGACCTCGCCCAAGGCGGGGTAGTCGGGCTGCCCGGCCGGAGCCCCCACGATCACGTCGGCGTAGCCGTCGCCGTCGACATCCCCCGCGCCCGCCACGGCCCGCCCCAGGTAGGCGAACCGGGTCGCGCCCGCGAAGGTGGTCGTCGCGGTCGCGCCGATCCCCGTGGGCGAGCCGTGGAACACGAAGGCCCGGCCGTAGGAGTCGGAGTCTTCGGGGGCGCCCACGATCACGTCGTCGTAGCCATCGGCGTCGACATCCCCCGCGCCCGCCACCGCGTAGCCGAGCTGCGAGCGGATCGCGCCGTCGACGGTCGTCGCCGCGGTCGACGACACCCCGCTCGCGGAGCCGTGGAACACCGAGAAGCGCCCGCGCTGGGAGCCGTAGGAGTAGGCGCCGACGATCAGGTCGCCGTAGCCGTCCGCGTCGACATCCCCGGCGGCGGCGAGGGACTGCCCGAAATAGGAATAGAACGCCGGCCCCAGGATCGTCGTCACCGCGCTCGTGTCGACTCCGGTCGCGGAGCCCGGAAACACCCACACGCGGCCGGTGAAGCTGCTGTAGAGGCTCTCGCCGACGACAACGTCCGCGTAGCCGTCCGCGTCGAGATCCCCCGCGCCCGCCACGGCGATCCCGAAGTAGAGGGAGTCGGCGTCTCCTTCCAACGTGGTCGTGGCCGTGGTCGAGAGCCCGCCGGCCGCGCCGTGGAAGAGGTAGGCTCGCCCGTCCTCGGTGTACGAGCCGACGATCACGTCGGCGAACCCGTCCGCGTCCACGTCCCCTGCGCTCGCGACCGCGTGCCCGAAGCCGGGGGCCTTGCTCCCAGTGAGGGTGGTGATCGCGGTCGTGTCCACGCCGGTGGTGGACCCCGGGTAGAGATACACCCGGCCGCGCTGCGACTCGTAGTAGTAGGCACCCACGAGCAGGTCGTCGTAGCCATCCCCGGTGACGTCGCCGCCGATCGAGACGCCGAGCCCGTAGTAGCTGGACGTGGCCTCGCCGGTGACGGTGGTGGTGGCCGTCGGGGAGACGCCGGCGGCGGAGCCGTGGAACACGTACACCTGCCCGGTGGCGGACGTGTAGGCGGGCGCGGCCACGAGCACGTCGTCGTACCCGTCGCCGTCGACGTCCCCGCCGCCCGCCACCCGCTGCCCGAACTTGTAGTAGCGGGAGGCCCCCGTGAACGTGGTGGTGGCGGTCGTCGCGATGCCGGTCGCGGAGCCGTGGAACACGTAGGCGTGCCCGACCCGCGTGGTGTCGATGGCGGGCGCGGAGACGATCAGGTCGTCGTAGCCGTCCCCGTCAACGTCCCCGGCGCGGCTGACCGAGTAGCCGAATTGCTCGTTGAGGACGGCCGTCCCGGTCAAGGTCGTGGCGGCGGACGCGGACACCCCCGACGCCGAGCCGTGATGCACCCAGGCCCGGCCGAACATGTCGTAGGCGTAGGCGCCCACGATCACGTCGTCGTAGCCATCGCCGTCGACATCGCCCGCGCCCGAGAGGCTCGTCGCGTAGCGATCGCCCACGCCCAAGCCCGAGACCGTGAGCGTGGTCGTGGCGGTCGTGGACACCCCCGCGGCCGATCCGTGGTGGACGTAGGCCTCGCCGGGGATTGCGCTGCCCGCGGCCCCGACCAGGATGTCGGCGTAGCCGTCGCCGTCGACATCGCCGGCGCCCGCCACGGAGCAGCCGAGCGCGGCGGCGCTCGCCCCGGTGAGCGTGGTGGTGGCGGTTTCGGACACCCCCGCCGCCGACCCGTGGTGCACGTACACGCGCCCCGCGTCGGCCTCCGCGCCGTAGGCCCCGACCACGACGTCGGCGTAACCATCGCCGTCGACGTCCCCCGCGCCGGCGACCGCGGTCCCGAACAGATCGTACTCGGCCGTTCCGGTCAACGTGGTGGTCGCCGTGGTCTCCAGGCCGGTCGGCGTGCCGTGGTAGACGAGCGCGCGGCCGGTGTAGGTCGCGTAGGTGTAGGCCCCGACGATCGCGTCGGCGTAGCCGTCTCCGTTCACGTCCCCGACGATGTCCACGTCGGACCCGAGCGCGCCGGTGTAGGCCTCGCCCTCGAGCGTGGTGGTCGCCGTCGCGTAGATCGGGTCCACCGTCAGCGGGTACACCGCGCCGGTGTCGTCCACCTCGATGCGCAGCCCCTCGTCGGTCACCACGAGCCACGCGGGGAGCACGAGCCCGTCGGCGTCCCACGCGGTGAGCGCGCTGACCGTCCACGCCCGCCCGTCCCCGTCCGTCAGGGCCGCTTCGTCGCCCCTGCCGTCGATCCGGGCGTCCGTCGCGCCGTCGATCGCGAGGGCGCCCTCGACCGTCACGTCGAGCGTGAGCGGGCCGTCGCCGCCCGGCGCCGCGTCGATGGTCCAGCCCTGCTCCAGGCCGTCGTCGAGGCCGATCCACCACTCCGTCAGCCCCGCGTCCGCGTACTCCAGGCGCGGGATGCACTGATCCCGCGCGTCCACCGCGGTCGTACACGCGCCCAGCCGCGGGGTGCGCGCGCCCACGGGCACGAGCGCGTCCGGCCGGCCCCAGGCGGTCGTGCGGAGCGAGAGCGCGTCGCCGATGGTGACGGCGTCGGCGTCGAAGCGCGCGGTCAGGCCGACGGCGCGGAGGTCCGCCCCGAACGCCCCGGCGCGCGGCGTGATGGCGCGGGCCTCCGCGGCGAGGCGCGTTTGGACGACGGCCGCCCAGTCCTCCGTTGCGCCCGCCGGAAGCGGGGCGCCCGCGCGCGCGGGCTCGACGCGCGCGAACGTGTCGGACCCCGTCGGCTCCGGCGCGCAGGCGGCGAACAGGAGGAACGGGAGCGCTCGCATTCGGTGCATCGCCCATCGTACGCCAGAAACCAATTCCCTGTGGCCGACGCGCTGCCCGACGATGGGCGTTCACTGGATGTGAACACTTTCGGGCGTTCACTCGTTCACCGCCTGCCGATCATGGGTTCCAATGGCGCGAGTCGCACCCAAGCGACCAACTCGGCAGGGGCACACACATGTCTGTTATATTCGCTCGCCCGCTCGTGGCCTCCAACGGCGGCTCTTCCCTTTCGGGGATCGGGCTGTGCGCACTCCTGACCCTGTGCGGCTGCGCCGACGAACAGCCAATCGTCGGCACGTGGGCCCAGACCGGCTCCGAGTCCCGCGTGGGAGACGACGAGTGGGCAGAGCTGGACGATGCCGCCTGTCGCCTGGACAACACCGAGGAGTACGGGGAGGACGGGAGCTGGGTGCTGTACGACGGCACGGACCAATGTGGCGCGGGGACCGGAATCGTACGAGGAACGTGGCAGTTGGCCGCCTCGGACACCAAGATCGTCTACACCTACGAGGGCGCGGCCGGGGAGTACGAGTCCACGGTGGAGAGCCTGACGTCGACCGAGCTCGTCCTCACGAACAGCACCGGTGACACGGCGGGCACCCAGGTGCGCTCCACCTACGAGAAGCAGTGAGGCCCGCTGCCGTGGCCTTCCTCGTCGTGGCCGCGTGGTTGTCGATCGGCGTCCCCGACGCGCTCGGCGCGGAGTTCTCCGCCATGCGGACCGAACAGGTCCAGTACGAGCCGGGCAATTCCGGGCGGAACGGCTACGAGAGCGCGAGCATCGATGTAAATTACCGCTTCGGCGAGTGTTTCTCCACGGTCGACCTCCTGTACGTGGTGCTCCCCGACACGTTGCGGGCCCAGGACTACTATTGGTACAAGGGCAAGCGCTGGGGGCTGCCCGAGACCATGGTGCCCGATCGGGTCGGGACGGTCGAGTTCAAGGGCCGGGTGGGCGGCGGCGGCGGGCCCTACAACTTCTCGCTGCTGGCCGGGGCGACCGCCACGTCGTGCCTGGCCTCGCATGCGCTGGCGCCGTTCGCCTCTTTCTGGCAGGAGGGCGCGACGGCCGAGGAGAAGAAATCCGCCCTGGAACGCCTGACGTTGAGCACCGCGTCGTCGGGCTTCCGTGCGCCGCCGCTCACCAGCCGCACGGCGGAGCGGTACATCATCGGACTGATCAAGGAGGAGGAGGAGAAGGCGCTCGAGGCCAAGCGCCAGGAGGCGGAGGCGAAGGCGAAGGCCGAGCGCGAGAAGGAAGAGCAGCGGGCCGCGGCGCAGAAGGCGGAGGAGGAGCGCGTCGCGGCGCTCCGGGCGGAGGAGGAGCGCGTTGCGGCGCAGAAGGCGGAGGAGGAGCGCGCGCAGGCGGCGGGCGCGGGAGGCGAGGACGCGGGGAGCACCGACGCGACGACCGGCGATCCGCCGCCGGACGACCCGGAGGCGGCGGCGGGCGACCTGGCGAGCACGAAGGATGGGGAAGCGCCGATCGCGGAGGACCGACAGCAGGTCGACGGCCGGCAACCCGAGGAGGAGGAGGACGAAGCAGACGCGGCCCCCCCGGTCCCGGTCTGCTCGGCGTGGGCCTACGAGAACGAAGGGGACCAGGCGCGGGCGCGGCAGGACTTCGACGGCGCCCGGCGGGCCTACGCGAGGGCCCAGGAGGTCTGCTACAGCTCCCGCGTGACGGCCAAGATCGCCGCGATCGACGAGCGGAGCGAAGCCATCGCGGCGCTCGCCGACAGCTGGGTTGCCGCCGCCGCCGAGATGGACGAGAACGGCGTACCCCGGTGGTTCGGCTTTGGTGTGGCCTACAAGAGCGCGACGACGCCGAACCCGGATCCGCGCGCGTTGCCCGTCCGCAGCGCCTACGCATCCATGGCGTTCTGCCGCTACCTCGCCGCAGAAATGCGCGTGGGATACGCGGCGAGCCCGGTGTACGAGGCGACCGTCCGGGACGTGAACGAGACCGAGGTGGGACAGATCCAGCTCCAGGACGAGGGCCTGTTCCTCGGCGCGTCCGGAGGCGGATGCATCCCGTTGGAGCACCTGTACCCGTATGTCGTGGGGAACTTCGACCTTCCGCTCGAAGGAGAGCGCACGATGCTGGGCAGCGAGTGGGAGCTGCAGAGCGACGACACCACCGTGCTCGGCGGGCGCCTCGGCGTCACCGCGGGGCTCATGGTCAAGATTCCTGTCGTCAACATCGGGCTCGGTGCGAGCTTCGGCTACACCCACTCCATGCCAAACCTGTCAACCGGCCAGCGGATGACACGCGCCTCGGACGGCAACGACGAATTCGTCGTGAACAGCGTCCTCCACTCGGAGAGCGGCGCCAGCTCCTATTGGAGCTGGGGGGTCCAGGCGATGTACTTCATCCCGTGAAGCGCGGGCACGAACCGAAAGATGCCTTCGGACCGGGGTTCGTGGTAGCCTGCGCCCCTTCTCGGCACTCCGTTGTTCCACGTCTTGCTTTCGCTCACGGCGTGCGCCACACGTCCCGAGGCCGCCCCGGAGGCCGCTCCGCACGATGGGTGGCACGACGAGGTCTCCGCGCGGATCCGCAGTGACGCGCGCGCGTTCGTGTCGGACGCCGGGGGCTTCCGGGCGGCGTCCCCCGGGGGTGGCGTCCGCGGCGTGTTCGACGAGGCGGGCGCGCGGCTCGAAGCCGAGCACGACGCGGTGACCGTGCGCGCCGTCCGGTGGGGCCGTGACGGCGCGATGGACGCGGTGTCTCCCACCTCTCCGGTGCTCGGTGCGTGCGCGTTCGGGATGGACGCCCCCGAGGGGAGTTGCGTCCAGCGCCTCGAATACGTCGACGCCGGCATCACCGAGTGGTGGAGCAGCCGGGAAGACGGCTTCGAGCAGGGCTGGACGGTGGCCGCGCCCCCGTCGGGCGCGGGGCGGCTGGTCATCGACGTGGCGATCGAGGGCGCTGCGGCGGTGGTGGACGCCGACGAGGCTTGGCTCGAGGGCGACGCCGGGGAGAGTTGGGTGGTGTCGGGCCTCGTGGCTTGGGACGCGGACGGGGTGCCACTCCCGGCGCGCTTCGAGCCCACTCCGGGCGGCGTCCGGGTGGCCGTCGAGGACGCCGGCGCGCGGTACCCGATCGAGATCGACCCGGTGTACACCAGCGCGAGCGTCACGCTCACGGGGGAGTCGACCTCCGACCTCTTCGGCTATTCGGTGTCCGGCGCGGGGGACGTGGATGGAGATGGCTACGACGACGTGATCGTGGGCGCCCTCTACTACGTCTCGATGACGGGCAGAGCCTACGTGTACCACGGCTCCGCGGACGGGCTGTCCACCACGCCGACCACCACGCTCACCGGGGAGGCGATCTCCAACTACTTCGGCGCCACCGTGTCGCGCGCGGGAGACGTGAACGGGGATGGCTACGACGACGTGCTCGTGAGCGCCTACGAGTACGGCGGGGGCTACGGGCGCGCCTACGTCCACCACGGCTCGGCGAGCGGGGTGTCCCCCACGGCGGCCACCACCCTGACCGGAGCCACGAGCTCCACCCACTTCGGGTGGGCGCTGTCGAACGCGGGAGACGTGGATGGAGATGGGTACGACGACGTGATCGTCGGGAGCTTCAACACCCGCGTCCGCGAGGGCTATGCGTGGGTCTACCCTGGCTCGGCGAGCGGGGTGTCCACCACGGCCAGCACCACCCTGACGGGGGAATACTCCTTCGGTCAGGTCGTATCGGGCGCCGGTGACGTGGACGGGGACGGCTACGACGACGTGCTCGTGGCGGCCGGGGACTACGCCCGCGCCTATGTCTTCCACGGCTCGGCAAGCGGGCTGTCGACCACCGCCAGAACCCTCCTGACAGGAACCGAGACCGGTACGAACGTCGGGGACGCCGTGTCGGACGCCGGGGACATCAACGGAGACGGCTACGGCGACGTGATCGTCGGCGGCTACGATGCGAGCACGTGGTTCGGCCAGGCGGACGTGTTCCTCGGCTCGCCCGGCGGCCTGTCAGCAACCGCCAACGTCACCCTGTACGGAATCGGCTCTGACAACTTCGGCGGGTCCGTGTCCGGCGCGGGGGACGTCAACGCCGACGGCTACGACGACGTGGTGGTGGGGGCCCAGCGGTACAGCTCGTTCACGGGTCAGGCCAACGTGTACCTCGGCTCGCCGAGCGGGCTGATCTCGGCGACGAGCACCGTCCTGCCGGGGACGGCGCGCTCGAAACTCGGCGTGTCCGTCTCGGGCGCGGGAGATGTGGACGGAGATGGCTACGACGACGTGATCGTGGGGGCGATGGGCGCCGGAGCGGCCTACCTGTACGGTGGCTACGCCGACCTCGACGCCGACGGCGACAGCTACCGCGCGGGCGCGGACTGCGACGACAGCGACGCCTCCATCCACCCCGGCGCGACGGACGCGCTTGACGACGGGATCGACCAGGACTGCGACGGTGTAGATGGGACGAGCGTAGACACGGACGACACCGCCGACACTTCTGATACCGCCGACACCGTCGACACGGACATTCCTGACACGGGCGAGCCTGTCGACACCGATGTCCCGGTCGACACGGGCGGGACTGTTGACACCGGGGACGCGGTCGACACGGGCGGGACCGTCGACACCGGGGACACCGTCGACACGGGCGGGACCGTCGACACCGGGGACACGGTCGACACGGGCGTGACCGTCGACACCGATGACACGGTCGACACGGGCGACACGGTCGACACGGGCGTGACCGTCGACACCGATCTCCCGGTCGACACCGGCGAGACCGCCGACACTGATCTCCCGGTCGATACCGATGACACCGCCGACACCGATGTCCCGGTCGACACCGATGACACCGTCGACACCGATGACAACGTCGACACCGCCGACACCGATGTCCCGGTCGATACCGATGACACCGTCGACACCGATGACACCGACACGGATACCGATACCGACACCGACACCGACACCGACACCGACACCGACACCGACACCGACACCGACACCGACGGCACCGACGACGAGGCCCCGCCGGGGGCCGAGGCCACCGGTTGCGGTTGTGAAAGCGGCGGCTCTTCGGAAGCGGGTTGGGCGTTGGGGCTGCTGCTGCTGGTCCGCCGGAGGCGAGGCCCTTGTTGACCCTCCACGACCAGCTCCTCGCCCTGTCGGGCGCGTTCCGGGAGGAGGCGCTCCCGGCGCTCGAGCGGCCGCACGGGCGTCACCCCGCCGCGAACCCAAACACCCCCGCCGCATACACATCCAACGCGGATGCCTCCCCCGCCGTCGGCCCCGCGCCTCCCGCCGCGATCCGACCGGTGATCCCTCGCGCGATCGTCGCCACCGCGCGGTGCACGCCATCCTCGGGCGCCCACCGGGGGATCTCCAGGTACTCCACCACGCTCACGCCGAGGGAGAGCTGGGAGGCGTACGCGCTGATGGCGTGGGCCACCGTGGGCGCGTTCAGGAGGCCCGTGACGTAGGCGGCCTCGTCCTCCGTGTCCACGGGCACGAAGTAGAGCTTGTGGTCGGGCACCACCGTACGCCGCCCGAGCAGCGGGTCGTCGTGATCGCCGACGTACGCGGCCACGAACCGGCCGCTCGACATCTCCTTCCACACGACCTTGTAGGGGCTGAACGTATAGGCGCCCGTGCTCCACAAGGACCAGTAGGGCTGCCCCTTCTGGAAGCGGCGCAGGCTGGATCGCGCGGCGAGGAGGGCCTCGAAGCGCGCGAGGAACTGGTGGGTGCGTGGCGCGGTCGTTGGCAGATT
This sequence comes from Myxococcota bacterium, assembly GCA_040386535.1. Taxonomy (GTDB): domain Bacteria; phylum Myxococcota_A; class UBA796; order UBA796; family SXON01; genus CAJBVW01. The sequence continues at coordinate 9,366 of JAZKFH010000069.1, forward strand.
TGGATCGCCGTGCATGCCACGTTGCGGCGCGAGCACGCGGGACGTGCGGTCGGGCGTGGCGCTGAACGCCGCCACGCCGCGCCCCCGCAGTAACGGAAACACGTGCTGGTCCTCGATCGTCGCGGTGACCTGCGCGAGCCCCGGCTTTCGCCCGAGCGCCGGATCGTTGCGGACGGAGCAGGTCCCGTCCGCGGCCGCGAGCACCTCGACGAAGAACAGCCCGTTCAGGTCGGTGGTGACGCCCTTGCGCGCCTTGTAGGCGGGCGCCACGTTGCCGAAGATGTGCGCCCACGCGGCGTGATCGACGGGGGTGCCGCGGAGCCACGGGCCCGCGTCGGTGCCGGGGACGGGGGCCGCCAGGAGATCACACGCCACCGCCTCGGCGCGGAACGCCGCCGCGCTCGCGAACCCCCGCACCGGCGCGCCGTTCACGCGCGGGGCCGACCACGTCCGGTAGGGCACGGGGTAGGTCGTCGTCGCGCCGCGTTGCAGCAGCAACAGCGCGGCGGGCGTGCTGACCCCGTCGAACGGCGCGAGCGCGCCGAAGTCCTCGACGCCGAGCACGCGGCAGCTCACACCCCGATCAGCGAGCGCGAAGCGGCGGAAGCCCTGGCTCGACTCGTTGGCGAACACGGTGCCGGTGATGTAGAAGCCCAGCTTGCCCTGGTCGCGGAGCCACTTGTCCACGACGGCGTAGGTGATGACCGTCGAGATGTCGGACTCGATGCCGCCGACCCACCGATCCTGGGAGAAGACGCCGAGCGCGACGCAACGCGGCTTGATGAACGCGGCGTACGCGGGCGGCAGGTTGCTCCACTTGACCCACGGCGGGTTGCCGGCGACGAACGACACCGGCGCCAACGCGCCCGCGGTGAACCGGTCGGCGAGGATGGCGCACCAGATGCTGTTCCACCCGCGGATGTGCAACACGACGACGGTGTCCACGATCGCGCGCACGGCGTCGGGCAGATCGGGGAACTCCGCTGCGAGGCTGCGCCACACGGTGTCCGCGGAGGTGCCGCCGTCCACGAGCGCGCGCAGGCGCAGGAACAGGGGGTACAACGTCGGCGCGGTGACGACGCTCCTGGGCACGCGGAACGTGGTGGTGCCCGCGTCCGTCTGGAGCACGTGGACGTACATCTCACCGTCCACGTGCGCGGAGTTGATCGCGTCCGCGAGGTACACGGGGACGTGCACCGGATCGTTCGGATCCAGGTACGGCGACAGGAAGGTGACCAGCGACGCACGCGCGGAGAGCACCGCGAGCGGGTTCAGGTCCATCCCGGCGAGGCCGTGAAGCAGATGCCGGGCCGAGCCCCCGCCGGCGGTGAGCCGCCGACGCACCGCCTCGAGCAGGAAGGTGCCGGAGCCGCAGGTGGGATCGAGCAGATCGTCGGTCGGTGACCACCCGAGGGCGTCGAGCGCGTGCGCCGCCATCCAGTCGGGCGTGTAGAACTCGCCCAGGGCGTGCCGGAGCGCCCGGGGCACGAACGTCATGTACATGCCCTTGAACAGGTCCCGCGTGGCGTCGGGGTCCTTCCGGCGCACGTCGAAGCTGACCCCCGCGAGCCGCGCGAGCAGGTCGTCCACGGCGGGCGCGACGCGGCTCCACGTGGGCTCCTCGGCGTACCACGAGAAGAAGTCGCCCACGAGCATGTTCACGACCCCGGCGTCCGCGAACAGGCGCCCGGACTCCATCCTCTCGATGCGGTCGTGCAGGGGGACGGCCGGGTTCCCGAGCGCCCCGGCGCCGTTCCGCAACGAGAGGGCCGCCACGAGCTTGGCGACCAGCGCGATGTACGTGTTCAGGGCGAACAGGTACGCGACGGGATGGGCCTCGTAGGGCCGCCCGTGCGCGGCGCCAAGCGCGCGGAGCACGCCCTGGAGGCGCTCGCCCTGGATGCCCGCGACCTGCCCGAACAGCCGGCCCCACTCGTCGTAGAGCGGTCGCGCGGCCCCGTGCCGCCCGGGTTCGAGGAGCGCGTCGAGGAGGGCGTCGAAGAGCTGGGGGACCAGGGCGCGCCCGACGCGGGAGTCGGGGCCCACCAACGCCGAGAGCAGGGCGGGATGGACGAGGGGCATGCCGTCGTCGTGCAGGTGCTGGAGGAGGCGGGCTGCGGCGTTCGTGTCGAAGGGGAGCAGGGGCTCCCACGCTCCCTCGCCCGCCTGGAACCGGCCGAAGTTGATCTGGGCGCCGTCCCACGCCACCAGCACGTACTCGCCGAGCGCCCGGCCCTCCTCGCGCTGGATCGAGCGCGCGGACGCCTCGGCGTGGGCGTGGAGAGACGTGGCCTGCCCCGAGAAGCGCCGGGGCGGCGCGTACACGATCACGACGGCGCCGTGCGCGACGGCGGCGAACCGCGCGCCCGCCCGGCCTCCGCTCGGCTCCAGCACGAACGGGGTCCAGGGGACACGCAGCGCCATGCACGCCGCCTCCAACGCGTTCTCCACGTCGCGGCAGACGGAGGCGGCGTCGCGCGCGCCGGTGGCGGCGGCCACGACGAGGCGCCCGGCTTCGAACTCCAGCGGACCGAGCTGCATGGGGTGGCCTAGTCCCCCGCGGCGCCCTGGTTCAGCAGCACGTAGGCCTTGCCCTTCGCGGTCTGCCACTCGGGGTCGCCCACGGCGAGGTCGTCGTCTCCGTCGCCATCCACGTCGCCCGCGTGGGGCGCGGTGCCGTAGCCCGCGTTGCCGTTGGACTCGCTGGTGTCGAGGTCGACCCCGCCGACGAGCGAGCCGATCCGGTCGTCGATCTCGTCGTAGCTGCCGGCGCGCTTGTCGCTGGAGAACAGCTCGGACTTGCCGAACGAGCCGGACTTGTCCTCGAGGAACACGAGCATGTCGCTGATGCCGTCCCCATCCCAGTCGCCCGCGCGGCGGATCGTCTCGGCGTCGGGCGAGAGGGTGTCCCACGTGTAGCGGACGGCGGCGTCGACCGCGGGATCGAACGGGGCGCGGCGGTTGATGCCGCCCTCGACGACGTAGAGCGCCTTGCGACCGTCGGCGTCGCCCCCGTAGATCCACAGCTCGTCGTCCTCGTCGCCGTCCCAGTCCTCGCCCAGCTGGCTGGACCACGCGGCGGACTGACTGCTGGCCGTGCCGCGGACGAGCGTGGTCGCGGCGCTCCCGATGGCGCTGCCGGCGCTGGCGTACGGGGTGGCCTGCCCCCAGAGCACCCACAAGGCGCCGCCGTCGGTCGCCCCGGCGTCGGACGTGCCGTCGGAGAGCACCAGGTCCGGGTAGCCATCTCCGTCCAGATCGCCGCCCACGGGCGCGTTCCGGTAGAAGGCGATCTCCGCGCCGTCGGTCGACCACGTGGCGTCCATCGCGCTCACGGCGCCGGACACGGGCGCGGGCGAGCCGTACTCGACGGCCACCGCGTTGGCGGAGCTGCTCGTGTACATCACCACGAGCTCGTCGTAGCCGTCCGCGTTCAGGTCGATGTTGGTGCCGATGCCGCGGCCGAACGCGGCGCCGGTGACGCCGGTGTAGGTGGCGAGCGCGTCGGCGGTGTCGACGCCCGAGGTCCGCGCGTCCTCTCCGCCCAGGATGTAGACGGCGCCGGCCCCGCTGGTAGCGCCTGGGGCGCCCACGGCGAGCTCGTTCACGCCGTCGCCGTCGTAGTCCCCCATCACGGTCACGAAGCTGCCGAGCAGATCGCCGGTGCCGTCTCCCTCGAACCAGTTGTCGGCCGTGTCGACATCACCGCCGGTCGCGAGCAGGTCGGGCCCCCGGAACACCGCCACGCCGCCGCATCCGGATGCACTGGCGTTTGACGCGCCGAGGTAGGGGGCGGCGACGATCACCTCGGCGATGCCGTCGCCGTCCAGATCCCCCACCGCCGTCGCGTAGCCCGTGCGCTCGAACGCGCCGCCGCTGTGGTCGTACACGTAGTCCGCGCGCGCGGCCGGGGCGTCGTCGTCGGGGGCGCCGTTGCAATCGTCGTCCTTGCCGTTGAAGCGCTCGTCGCCATCCCGGTTCACCGTGGCGTCGAAGTCGTCACAGTCGCTGCCACGGCCGAACGCGAGCGAATCGTAGCCGTCGCCGTCGTTGTCCCAGTCGCTCGCGTCGTCGCAGTCGGTGTCCTGGCCGTCGTACGGCGCGTCGGCGGCGCCGGGGTTGAAGGTCACGTCCCCGTCGTTACAATCGACCACCCCGGCGGGCACGTCGTGCTCGTCCGTCTCCACGTCGTAGCCGTCCCCGTCGCGATCGTACTCGTTGGCGCCGTCACAATTGTCGTCGTCACCGTCGTACCACTCGTCGGGCGCGCCCGGGTACACGGTGGCGTTGTCGTCGTCACAGTCGGTGCCGCCGGCGGCGTCCACCGTGTCGAACCCGTCCCCGTCAACGTCGGCGAGGGTGCGGACCGTGAGCGGGATCGTCACCGTGCCGACCTCGCCGCTCTCGGACACGATCGTGAGCGTCCCGGCGAACGTGCCGTAGTCCGTCGTCTGGGCGAACACGTTGAGCACGTTCGACGCGCCCCCGACGAGCGTGAGGGTCGCCGGCGAGGTCCGGAAGGGGCTCTCCGCCGTGATCGACGTGAGCACGAGCGCCACGGATCCGGCGTTCCGAACGGGGATGCTGACCGACTCGAGGTCCCCGTAGAGCACGTCGCCGAAGTCGACCGACTCGATGCCGAGGATCAGCTCCGCCGGCGTCTCGTCTTCCACCGGCGTGGGGGTCTTGTCGTTGTTGTAGGGCTCCAGTCCGCCGCAGCCGATCGACAACAGCACCAGCAGCAGGGAAGCGTGCACCCGTCCTCCGACGACGGAGCAGGATAGCCCGAATCTCCCGCCGCACGAGGCTCCCACATGTCCGATCGCCTGTCCGCCGCCCGCGACTACGTCACCAAGAAGCCGACCGATCGGTTCGGGCTGTACGCCCTCGCCATGGAGCTGCGCAAGCTCCGCACGTGGGACGAGTGTTTTGCCACGTTCGGGGCGCTGCTCGAGCACCATCCCGATTACGGCGCCGGGTGGTACCACTTCGCGATGGCGAAGCGGGAGTCGGGCGACCGCGCGGGCTGCGTGGAGGCCATCCACAAGGGCCTCGCCGCCTGCGTCCGGAGCGGCGACACCAAGACGCGGGCCGAGCTCCAGGGCGTGCTCGACGAGCTGGAGATGCTCGACGACGAGTAGGTCCTACTCGGAGGACGGAAAGGCCACCCCAGTGTCGCTCTCGCCCTCTTCGAGCGCGCCGTCGGCGATCGCGAACGCGAGGAGCTGGGCGTACACGCTCCCCAGGAACTCGTAATTGTCGCAGAACTGCGCGCGGAACGTGCCCGCGTAGGGCGCGGGCGCAAAATCGAACGTGCCGCGCATCTCCGTGTCCTTGCGCTCGACATCCACCCAGGCGGGCGCGCCGACGCCGATTTCGTGGGCCTCATCGAGCACCTTGATGCCGCCGTCGAGCGCGTAGTCGAGGCCCGCACCCTCGTCGATCGCGGCCTCGAACACCTCGTACCAGGCGCCGGTCGCCACGCGGCCGTCCGTCTGGACGTACTTGGCCATCGCGTCGCTCTCCCACGCGTCGGCGTGCATCGCGTAGCGGCCGAGCCAGTCCTGCTCGGGGGCGAGCGCGAGCGAGAACGCGATGGTGATGCCCCCCTCACGCGAGAACATCGTCGCCTGCTGGGCGCTCCAGTAGAGCAGGTCGGAGCTGGCGGGCGGCGTGGCGGGATCCCCGTCGTCGTCCGCGGGCCAGCACGGGACGGTCGAGTTGGCGAGCAGCACGTAGGCCTGCCGGGCGCCGTAGAGCTCCAGCGAGAGCGTGCTGTCCGGCAGGAAGTAGAGCGCCGTGCGGACGGTCTCCGGGCCCTCCTCGGTGGTGAAGGTCCCCATGCTGTTGCAGCCGAGCAACGCCAGCATCACCATCAGAAGCTCCCTTCGGGGCGGGTGGACGGAGATGTGATCCCGACGTCGCGGCAGGCGCGCGCGTGGATCGCGTCGGAGCGTGCCTGATCGCCGCTGTTGAGGCGGCGCAGGTAGATGGCGTCGGCGTCGAACGGGGGCCAGTCCGCCGTGAGGTTCCAGCGCCGCCCCTTCGCGGAGACCGCGTCGAGCTGCGCGCCCCAGTGCCGGACGAAGTCCTTCACCTCGTGGCGGTTCTCGTCCTGCACCACGATCGCGAGGTGGGCCACCGGGCGCTCGGCCCCGAGCGCGGCGCGGATCGTCAGGAATCGCTCGATGTTGCGGTACACCAGCGCGCGTTTGTCGGCGCCCTTGACCACCGCATAGGCCTCGGGGCTGAACGCGTCGATCGAGAAGTGGATGGCGGTGAACGTGTCGGGCGCAAGGCCCGGGGTGCGGGCGAGGCGGATCAGCCGCGCGGCCCGCTCCGGCGAGAGGATCACCGCGTTGGTGTGGATCTTGAAGGTGCGGAACAGGGCGTTGCCGCCATTCACGGCGAACGCGTACTCGACGAACGCGTCGAACCGCGGGTGGAGCGTCGGCTCGCCGAGCCAGTGGGGGCACAGGGCCACGTCGTCCAGGCCCCGCAAGCCTTGGAGCGACCGGCGCCAGGTGTCGAACGACATGAACCGCTTGGGGCCGCCGTGCGCGTCGTCCCGCATCGACTGGCTGCACATCTTGCACCTGATGTTGCAGTGGTCGGTCAGCTCCAGGTTCACGTTCATGCCGACGCCGCCACGATCCCGGGGAGCCGCGCCCGGATCGCGCGCTCGTGCACCAGGATGTTCTCGGAGCACTCGGTGCAGCGCCCGGTGGGCTGGCCCCGACGCATGCCCGCGCGGACGGAGAGCAAGGTGGGATCGGCCTCCCAGAGCGTCGCGAGCGGCGTGTCCGCCACCGAGCCGCCCGTGCCGGCGAGCACGCAGCAGGGAGACGTGCGGCCGTCCGCCTGCACCACGAGGTAGTGCCACGCTTTGAGGCATGGGGCGGCGGCCAGGCCCTCGGGTACCGATGACGTCGAGGCCGCCGCCGCGGCAGGGACGCGGGCACCCCGCCGCACGGTGTCCGCGGAGCGGAAGTTGTCGAGGGTGGTGACGATCCCCAGGCGATCGGCCTCGGCGAGCGCCTCCTCCACGCGGGCGGACAGGCGCGCCAGCTCCGCGGGGCCGAGCACCAGCGCCTCCTGCTCGGGACGGTAGGCTACCAGCGCGTCGACATCGACCCGGTAGCAGCCCAGCGCCGCGGCGAGCCGCACGACACCCGCGAGCTCATCCACGTTGCGGTTGGTGAGGACGAAGTGGATCCCCAGGCGCGGGAGCGCGGCGCCGGCGGAGTCGCGCAGGCGGCGCAGGCGGCACAAGGCGGACACGCTCTTGCGGAAGGCGCCGACGCGGCCACGCAGCGCGTCGTGGGTGGCGGCCTCGGCGCCGTCGATCGACACGTGCACCTCGTCCCACCCCAGCGCGACGAGGTCATCGATCACGGTGTCGAGCCGCGTGCCGTTGGTGGTCAGGAAACCCTCCATCCCGTGCGCCTTGACGCGCTCGAGCAGGAGCGGCGTGGCCGCGGACAGCAGGGGCTCGCCCCCGCCGAGGATCGCCACGCGCCGGACGCCGAGCGCCGCCGCCTCGTCCACGATCGCGAGCTGGCGGGCCACGGAGAGCTCGTTCACCGCGGGGCGGTGGCGGTCGGTGGTGTCGCAGAACGTGCACGCGAGGTTGCAGCGGAGGGTGGGGTAGAGCTCCAGCGTCCACGGGCCGGGCGTACCGCCCCTGTCACGCGCCTGGATTCGCGCCGCGATGGCGTCGAGCTCGTCCATCCTCCCACCGTACCACCTGCCGCCCCACCTGAGCCCGGTTTGGCGGTAGCATCCCGCCATGCGCTCCCTCCTGCCCGCCTTTTCGCTCGTCGCCGCCCTCGCCCCGTGCCTCTCCGGCTGCACCGGCGACGGCACCACCGACGCGGACGACACCTCCGGCGCCCCCGAGTTCTGCGCGACGCTCAACGACGGGGGCCTGACCGAGTCCGTGGCCGAGGGCGGAAACGGCACGAGCGGCCTCCTCAGCCTAAGGGTGCTCACGGACGAGTCCGAGGATCCCCGGGACGCGCTCTACGTGGCATTCAAGGAGTACACGCTGGAGAACGTCGACTCCGGCGGCGTAAAGACCCTCGGCAAGACCACCGGCGACGGCCTCGTGACCGAGCTCCTCGGCGCCGGCAACTGGGGTTTCAGCGCCGCCTACACCCGCGGGAGCCTCACGTGCATCGCGCAGATCGTCGCGTTGGTGGAGCCGAACACCACCACGTACGGGTGCCCGGTGATGGACTGCCCGTAGACGGGTGAAGCTCGTGGAAGCGAGGTTCGCCGATCCGTTCGAATGCTCGGGCAGGGGTGCGCGTCGTACTGCCAGACAACGGAGCAGTCATGCGCACCCCCCTCCTCGCCCTCCTCGCAGCCCTCCTCCTCGCCCCCTCGGTGGCCTCCGCGGGCCACGGGCACCGCAGCAGCGCCGTGTACGTCAGCGCCCCGTCCGTCCGCGTCGTCATCGACCCCTGGGGCCCCTCCTACACCCCCTCGTACCGCTCGGGGTACAACTGGGTGCCCGGCTACTGGAGCCGCTACGGCGAATGGCAGCCCGGCCACTGGGTGCCCGCGGTGTCGCGCGCCGGCTACTCCTGGGAGCCCGGCTACTGGACCGGCCGCACCTACGTCGACGGCTACTGGCGCCCCATGGCGCGCTCCGGGTACGCCTGGCGCGGCGGCTACTACTCCCGCGGCGTCTGGGTCCGCGGGGACTGGGGCCACGCCAGCCACTCGGCGCACGCCAGCCACACCAGCTACTCGGGGCGCTCCAGCTACTCGGGGCACTCCAGCCACTCGGGGCACTCCAGCCACTCGGACCGGGACGACCGCTCCGACCGCGACGGCCGCTCCGACCGCGACGACGACCGCGGCAGCCACTCCGATGGCCGCTCCGATCGGGACGACGACCGCGGCGGCCGCTCCGAGGGGCGCTCCGAGGGGAGCTCCGACGGCCGCTCCTCCGAGGGCCGCTCCTCCGAGGGCCGCTCCTCCGAGGGGAGCTCCGACCGCGGCGAGCGGTCCGAGAGCCGCGGCGACCGCGGCGAGAGCAGCGGCGGCTCGCGCGCCGAGGGCAGCAGCAGCCGCAGCCGCGGCCGCTGACCACCCGGTAGCGTAGCGGGCGCCCCCGGCAACGTAGGGGGGCGCCCCCGCGAGCGCCGCGCCCCCGTCCGACCGCATGCCCCGGCCCTCGCTGGGGTATGCTCGTTTTTGTGCGCACCCCCGTCGCGTCCCGCGCCCCGGTCAAGCTCCCAGGGCGCCTGAACGGCAGCTACCTGGTCCTCGAGACCACCAACACGTGCAGCCTCGCCTGCGTGCATTGTTCGGTGTCCGAGGCCGGCCATCCGCATCACACGCGCACTGGGTTCCTGCCGCTCCCCACCGCCGAGGCCGTGTTCGCCGACCTGCGCGCCGTCGGCGCCCGGTTCGACACCCTCATCCTGTTCTGGCTGGGCGAGCCGCTGGTGCACCCCGCCTTCGGCGCGATCTACCAGGCGGCGCTGCGCACGGCGTCCGCGGGGGTGTTCGGGAAGGTCGAGCTGCACACCAACGCGACCCACCTGACCGCGGAGAAGGTGCGCGTGGCGCTCAACCTCGCGCCCGTGCCGCAGGTGTGGCACCTGTCCCTCGACGCCGCCACGCGCCCCACCTACCGAGCGGTGAAGGGGGCCGATCGCTTCGACGTCGTCGAGGCGAACGTGCTCGCCTTCCTCGACGCGAAGGCCGCGCGGGGCGCCCGCTGGCCGCGGCCGGTGTTCCAATTCATCGTGTCGGAGAACAACGCGGGCGAGGTCGCGGCGTTCCGGGCGCGCTGGGAGGGGGCGTGCCGCGCGCGGGGGCTCCCGGTGCGCACGGCGGCGCAGCTGGTGCCGCCCGGCGAGGACGCGGTGGTGTTCTTCCGCCAGCTCGATTGCCCGACCCCCGCGGAGCAGGCCCGCCAGAACGTGGTGTTCCGCGACACGATGGCGGCCCAGCGCCTGGCCCTGCCGCGCGAGGACCGTTCTCCCACCGCGCTCTCGGACAAGAACGTGGCGGTGTGCTCCTGCTTCTGGAAGAGCCCCGTCATCGGGTGGGACGGCACGCTGACCACGTGCACGCGTGACAACCGCTTCGCCAACGCGCTCGGAAACGTGACAGACACGCCCTTCTCCAGCTTGTGGTGGGGCCCCGACATGGCGGCGCGGCGGAGCCGCGTGGCCCGGGTCGACTACGCGGGGCTGCCCGTGTGCGCGACGTGTTTCATCCCGCGCTCGTCCAACTCGACCGACATCACCCCCGCCGAGATCGAGGCCCAAGGATGAGCCGTATCCACACCGCGGTCACGACGATCCTCGGGCAGGCGCGCCTGCGCCCGGCGCTCGAAAAGCCTGTCCAGGTGCACCTCTCCGTCACCGACCGCTGCTTCCTCCCGTGCCTGCACTGCGACATCTGGAAGAACGAGACCCCCGACCTGCCCGAGCAGGTGTGGGCCGACACCATCGACAACCTCGCGAAGTGGCTCGGCCCCGCGGCGATGAACTTCGTCGGCGGTGAGCCGCTGCTGCGCAAGGATCTGGAGCGCCTGATGGCGCGGGCCACGCGGCTCGGCTTCACTGTCACGTTCAACACGAACGGCTGGTTGTTGACAGAAAAACGGGCGCACGCGCTGGCGGACGCCGGCGTGAGCATCGCGTACGTGTCCATCGACGGCGCCACCGCCGCCACGGTCGACCATTCCCGCGGCCGCGCCGGCTCGTGGAAGAAGGCGGTCGATGCCTGTGATCTGCTCGACAAGGTGCCCAACCCGCGCGTGGTCGTCACCTGTGTGCTCTCTGGCCACAACGCCCACGAGATCCCCGCCCTGCTCCGGTGGGTCAAGGACCGCGGCTACCAACTGGTGGTGCAGCCGCTGTACCAGAACTTCGGCGCCAACGCCCACGATCCGGGCTGGTGGCGCCGCTCGCCCCTGTGGCCCACGGATCTTGGCGCCATCGACCACGCCATCGACGTGCTGGTCGACGAGCGTCGCAACGAGTGCCAGGTGTGCAACCCCGTCGAGCAGCTCGAAGCGTTCAAGGGTTACTTCCGCGACCCCTCCGTCTACAACGGCGAGGTGTGCAAGGCCGGGCACTCCGACATCGCGTTCGATCCGACGGGAAACGTGCGCTTGTGCTATTTCCTCGAGCCGATCGGCAACGTGGCGGACGGCGCATCCCTGCCCCAGCTATGGAACGCGGTGACGACGATGCGACGGCGGCACGAGGTGCACACGTGCACGCGGTCGTGCAACTTGTTGAATTGCAATTTCGAGCGGAGATGAGGGCGAGCGTCGGTAGGGCGGCAACCCTCACTTCACGAACAGCGCGTCCTGCGACGAGAACGGTGCCCGCTCGCCCTGCTCGTAGACGTCGACGATCGCGGTGCCAGGAAAATGCCCCGGCGGCGCGACGTAGCGTGCGCGGGTGGGCCAGCCGTCTCCCACGAGGCGCCGTGCGGTGAGGCGGGCGAGGAGTTGGTGGCCGAGCGCGGAGGGGTGCATCGCGTCGACGAACAGCTCCTGGGGATCCGCGAGGTTGGCCGCGGTGTAGACGAGCTGCGCGTCGAGGAGCGGCGCGCCGTGGAAGAGCGCCACTTCGCGCTGCGCGGCGAGGTACGGCTCCCATGACACGCGCGTGCGGTCACCCTTGACGCGCTCCAGGTTCGTGAGCGTGAGGAACAACACGCCGATGTCGCGCGCGGTCGCGTCGTTGACCATCGCGTCGAGGTTCTCCACGTAGCGGGGCAGCGACACGCGGCGGCCCGCCTCGGTGGCCACCTGGTGGGCCTGTGTCCACGTCACGATGCGCGCGCCACGGCCCCCCTGGAGCACGTCCACCCACGAGGCGAGCAGGCGGTAGAGCGCGGAGCGGGCCAACGGGTTCGCGAACGTGTGTTGGGTGTGGAGCAGGTCCGCGTCACGGAACGAGTCGAAGTTGTTGTCGCTCCACACGCTCGCGATGACGAGCAGGTCGGGCTGGAGCGCCCACCCGTCCTCCTCGAGGAAGATGCGCGTCTGCTCGGTGGAGTAGCCGGGCGTGCCCCCGTTGAGCACCTCGACGCGCCGGCCCAAACCGAGCAGGATTTGCTCCAGTTGGGCGGGGTACGTCTGGTCGTCCGCCACCCCGTGGCCGAACAACGAGCTGTCCCCCACGACCAACACCCGCGGCACCCCCGCCGGCTTGGGATCGCCCGGGAGCGGGCCCCGGAGCCCGAGCGCGTTGATGGTGGAGGTGAAGCCCGCGCTCCGCTTCACGCCGGGCGCGGTGTACCAGAGCCGCGTCGGGTGCGGATTGAGCAACACCGTGTCCGAGCCCGCCGTGGGGGCCTCCAGCGCGGGGATCTGCAGGCCGACGGTGCGCGCGAGGGCCTCGAGCGCGCCGAGGGCCAGGAGCAGGACCAGGGCGGCGGCGGCGAGCTTGAAGCGGAGCGTGCGTGCAGGCATCGGGTGGGCGGACTATCGCGCCCCCCTCCCCCGGGTCGACATTGCCTCCGTTCGGGACTAATCGGCGCTCCTCCGGAGCTCCCCATGTCCACCGCGTCCGTCCAGCCCGATCCCGCCCCCGCCGCCTCCGACGATGACGGAGGCGCCCGGCGCTTCGAGCTCCTGGCCGGGCTCACCCTGGCCGTGTTCGCCGCGGTGCTCGCCGTTGTCGACCTCGGCGGCGGCAAGTACGGTGACGACGAGATCATCGGCACCAACGAGAAGGCCTCGCTCTACCAGTGGTACCAGAGCAAGAGCATCAAGCAGGCGATCGTGGAGCAGCAGCAGGGCCTGCTCACAGCGCTGCTCGACGCCGGCGCGGTGGCCCCCGCCGGGATTGGCGCGGTCACGGCCCAGATCGCCGCCGCCGATGAGGAGGTCAAGCGCTACGACGCCGAGAAGAACGAGCTCCTGCGCGGCTCGGCCGCCGTGGGCGCGGCGGGCCAGGTGCTCGAGGTGGACGGCCAGAAGGGCCAGATCATCGGCACCGAGGCGTGGGAGGGCACCCTCGCCACGCTGGGCGCCGCCGGCGACAAGTTCGACCTGTCGACGTTGTGGCTCCAGCTCTCCCTCGTGCTCGGCGCCGTGAGCCTCGTGCTGCAGGCCCAGCGGCTCAAGACCATCTTCTACGCCGCGATGGTGCTCGGGGGCGTGGTCGGCACGGTGTTCGGCGTGTTGGCGTTTCAGGTGGCGATGACGTTGGGGTGAGGGCCGCGGGCGCCCGCGGGCCGCGCCGAATCCGGCAATGGCGAGGGATTGGGGCCTTGCCGGCGGGGGTGGCAGCAACTCGGGGGGTGTGATGCACTTCGATCGGTTACCCGCCGAACGGCACGAAAGGCTACCTGCTCGACAGGGGAGCGTCGGCGGTCGCGCGGTGGCCCCGTGAGTTCGGGCCCTCCCACGCGCCGAACTCGAAGGATGGCGTCTCATCCGGCGAGTTCGGCGCGTCCAGCGCGCCGAACTCGGGGGATGGCGTCTCATCCGGCGAGTTCGGCGCGTCCAGAGCGCCGAACTCGGGGGATGGCGTCTCATCCGGCGAGTTCGGCGCGTCCTGAACGGAGGCCTGTACGGAGGCCGGTACGGCAGGGGGCTCGATGGCCGCGAGGCGGGCCACACATTGGCAATTTCCCACCTCTTCGCATGATTCAATTCTCCGAGCGGCCGATCGCCATCCTCCTTCGAGGTCACCCGAGTAGTGCTCGCCCACGTGGTTGGCGCCCGCCTGTGCGCGCAGAGTCCACCGACTGGAACCGATCACACCCGGTGGCAGGCCGGTTTGGGCGTCATACGGAGAGTTTGCCCGCGGGCTTCTCTCTCCGCCTCAGACCGGCCAACAGTAGGGACCGTTCGCCCAAGCACCTCCAGAGGCCCTGGATTTATTGACGCGTCAAGGGCTAAAAAGGGGGCGCTCCCACGACCGACGCTTGAACACCCGGCCGGGGAGCGCGGACCCCCATGGTTGCCTACCCTGCCGCTTGCCCCGTGTCCCTCGCGATGCAACAGCCCGAGCTTTCCTTCCTCGCTGACCTCCTGAAGCGCCGTCCCGGCGAGACCCTCGCGTCCATCGCGGCCCGGCATGGGCGCAGCCGACCGGCGGCGTACGCGGCGCTCGCACGGGCCAAGAAGGCTCTCTCTCCCCAGAAGCGGGGACCCCGACGGGAGAACGTCGTTCGGGCGCACGCACTCCGGCAGGAGACGATGCTTCGAGCAAGGATCTCCGCCTTGGAGGAAGAGAACGTGCTGCTCCGCGGAAGGCTGGCTGACTCGGTGTTCGTCGACGACCGCCGGCGTCGGTGTGTGGAGCTGGCCTGCTTTGGGAGGAACGTGTCGCTCCGGGGCACCCGCGAGATCCTCGAGGCTGCCTACGGCACGGACCACCAACCGTCGCTCGACGAGCTTCAGGCTCGGATGCGGTGGCACGGCTTGGTGGCGGGCGCGCTGTTGGACGAGGCGGTGGACACGGTCCGCGACACGCTTCCCTGCGTTGCCGCGGACGACGTGTACTTCCATCGGGTCGACGTGAAGCCCATCATCGAGCCCGTTTCGAACGCCATCCTCGACGTGCGACGCAGCACCGGCCCGACCACACAGGTGTGGACCGAGCGCCTGCGACGCTTCCCGAACCTGAGCCTGCTCGTCTCGGACCTTGGTGGAGATCTCTGCGCGGCGGCGGGCGCCTGCGGGATCGAGCACCAAGCCGACTACTGGCACGAGATGCGCATCTTCGACGATGTCCTCTCCGACCTGTCGAAGGCCGAGGCCCGTCAGCGGAAGGAGGCGTCGCCGCTCCGCGGGTTCGAGGGGTGGGACGACGATCGGTCGCTCGGCTTCACCGCCCGGATGCAAGCCGTGAACGGCTTGGAAGATGCCTTCTTTGCCATTGCCGAAGCGCAAGAATCGATCCGCTTGCTCCACCACCCGATCGACCCGGAGACCCAACAGCTGTGGACCCCCGATCGGATCGCCGCCAGGCTCCGCGACACTCTGCGCAGGCTCGACGCTCATCCGGGCGCCCGACGCATCGCAAAGCATATTCGCACGCACGGGAAGCGCTATACGGCTCACATCGGCCTGTTCGACCACATCCCGGTCATCCTCCACGAGGGAACGCACTGGGAGCGCGCGTCGGTCATCCGGGGCGTCGTTCGACTGCGAGGGATCGAGCAGGGCCTCGCGGACCCCACCCAATGGCGCAACTACGCGGACTTCCTCGACCGTCAGCGCCTCGCCCGGGAGCTGCGGAAGCGACTCCGATCCGCCTGCCTGAACTTCGACGCCGTGGACGAAGCGGTCGACCGGGAGTGTTCGCGCCCGCGGCGTTCCTCCTCGTGCGTGGAGTCCCTCAACAACCGCCTTCGCGTGATGCAGATGGTCCACCGCAAGGTGTCCGACGAGATGCTGGCGCTCACAGCACTCCGATGGAACCTCACTCCGCGGACCCAGCCGTCCCATCGCGGCCGTAGTCCCTACGAGGTGCTCGGGGTCGACTGGGGCCAACGCGACAAGCGTTGGTACGAGGTTCTACTCGACGCGGAGTCGGCACGCGGACTCGCGGCGTAGCGACCGCGAGGGAGGACCTCAGGCCCGCGTGGGCGGGGATGGGGACGTCTGCCCGCGCCGGGTGTCAAGAAACCAGGCGTGCGTGAGCTTGCTTGGGCGAACGGTCCCCAACAGTAGGGGGCCTTGCCGGCAGCTGACCATTGATCACATCGCGTCTCCCCCGCCCTGAAGGCGCCGAAGTCGGGACACGACCCGGGCGATTGGTGCCACGCGCTCCCAACCCCGTGCGAGGACGATCATGCCGGGCGGGC
>JAZKFH010000070.1:0-25490 GCA_040386535.1 Myxococcota bacterium
GGCCGCGCGCGGGCAGGCAGGGCGGATCGCGTCCCGGTGCGGGGAGGGGGTGGTTGTCGCGGACCCCGAGGATGTCGTCTCCCTCGACTGATCCAGCCACTGGGAGCCGGGCGCCTTGTGATCCCCCTGTGATCCCCCTGTGATCCCCCTGTGATCCCCCTCGACACCGTGACCGAGGAAGACGCTCGGCCGCGGCCAGCAGACGCGAGTGGACGACGGGAGCCTTTCAGCGACGCTCCTATGATCTTGCCGAGGCATCTTAGCGATGCTAAGATGCCCTCATGGAAGGACCCCTGACCCCGCGCCGCCGCCTCAAGCCCGGCTACCACCACGGCAACCTCCAGCAAGCGGCGCTGCGGCGCGGCCGCGAGCTCGTCGCGCTGTTCGGGCCCGACGCGCTCACCCTTCGTGGCCTCGCGCGCGAGCTCGGCGTCACGGCCACCGCGCTGGTCTACCACTTCGGCTCACGGGCGGGGCTGCGGTCCGCGGTCGCGGCGTCGGTGCTCGCGGACCTCGAGAAGGCCGCCTTTGCCGAGGCCATCGGCGCAGCGCGCGCGTCGCCGGAGGTGGTCGGCAAGGCCTGGGTCGCCTACGCCGAGAAGAACCCCTTTCTGTACCGGCTCGCGTCAGGAGAAGGCTGGCGTGACCAGCCCCGGGTGCCCACCGGGGTCGACGCGGGCCCGCTGAAGGTGCCCTCTCCCCGCCGGGTTCTCCAGGCCGCGTTCGCGCGGCGCACGCGTCGCCTCGGGCTCCCCGGGGGGGACGCGGCGCGGGCCGACCTGTTCTCGTTCAGCATCCACGGACTGGCGCTGGGTCGGTTGGACGGGGCCGGCCGGGACGCCGTGGCCCACGCGTTGGGACAGCTGGCACAGGCGCCCGCGGGCTGACTTCGCGCTTCTCTTCTCGTCCGAGGGTGCTGCGACGCGGGAGGGTCCACGACCCGGGGGACCGGACCGCCGCGACGGCCCCCCCAGGTCCTACCCGAGTCACGATGCTCAGCGGCCGGGGTCGGCGCCGCCGGGATCCGCATCAACCCGCCGGTGCCGCGGGCGCCGGGGACCCCGGCCGGGCGCGGTTCGAGACCCTATTCCTCGCCCCCCTACTCCTCGTCCCCCTCCTCCTCGCCCCCCTCCTCCTCGACCCCGGGCGTCCAGTACCCGCGCTCCCGCAGCCCGGCGCGGATCGCCTCGGGCACCGGTGCCCCGGGCTGGGTGGCGGGGACGAGGCCCGCGCGCCACGTCACGAGCTGGGCGCGGAGGCGCTCGGCCTCTACGATGGTGATGCCGTCGGCCTCGTCGGTCACCGCGTCCAGCGCCCGCGTCGCGAGGTCGGGGGCGCCGTGAGCGAGGCCGACGTCGTCCAGGGTCAGGCGCGTGGTGCTGTCCCAGGCGCTGACCTGGTCCATCACGCCCTCGGCGAACAATACGTCTGCGTCCGGACGATCCTGGAGCGCCGGGGCCGACACGCCCGCGGGGAGGGCGCCGCCGATCGCGCGGAGGACCGTCGGCACCACGCTGCGTAGGTCGACGCGACCGGCGGGGCGTTCGCCGCCACCGAAGCCGGGCCCCGCGACGACGAGCGGGACGTGCAGCGTGGAGTCCCAGAGGCCGGCGCGATGGTTGGTGTAGCCGTGGTCGAGCAGGTCCTCGCCGTGGTCGGACACCACGACGACGAGCGTGCGCGACAGATCGACCCCGGCGAGCAGCACGCCCAGCCACACGTCGGCGTAGGTCAGGCCGGTGTCGTAGTGGTCGCGCAGGTGGGCGACCTCGGTGTCGGTCAGCGTCACGTGGCGCTCGCCGGGGCGGGGCTCGGCGGGGAGGCGGTAGAAGTCGGTGCCGAGCACGGCGCGGCCGACGGCGTGGGTGAAGTCGGTGGGCGCGCGATCCTGGAACCACGTGCGCCCGCGGAGCTGCTCCACGCCGACGGGATCGGCCACCAGCGCCTCCACGCGCTCGGTGGTCCCGGCGCGCCCCCACACGTGCGCCATGGGCCCGCGCTGGACGTAGGGCGCGTGCGCGTCGTAGCCGTGCACGAAGGCGAACCACGGCGTGTCGCCCTGCGCGCGCATCCACGCGAGGGCCGGCGGGACGGTGTCGAAGAAGGAGCCGAAACGGTCGCCGTCGACGGAACGGAAGTGTCCGAAGCCCTCGTCGAAGCCGAACGCGGCGACCACGTGGCCGCCGCCGGTGAACGCCGCGGTCCGGTAGCCGTAGGCGCCGAGCACGGTCGCGAGCGTCGGCACGCCACCGTCCTCGGCGCGCGGGAGGGCAAAGCTGGCGTAGTCGTGAATGGCGACTTCGCTCGGATACCGCCCGGTGAACAGCGCGGCGTGGCTCGTGAGCGACTCGTTGGCGACCGCGTACGCGTTCGGCCAGGACACGCCGACCGACGCGAGCGCGGCGAGGTTTGGCGTGGTGTCACGGGCGCCGCCCCGTGAAGAAGCGGCGAGGGAGGTGCGGTCCGCGCGGACGGTGTCCATCGACACGAGGAGGACGTTCGGGGGGCGGGGCGTGTCCGCCGCCCCAGACGGCGCCCCAGACGGCGGCTCCGGGTTGGCAGGCGCACACGCCAGCAAGAGCGGGATCAGGGCGCGGCGCCGTCGAGGAAGAGGAAACGGTCGGCACAGATGGTGTCGGCGTGATCGGGATGCGGCTTTGCACGGCGCGGCTTCTCCACCGCGACCCCCGCGACCTCGGCCCCGCCCTCGGACCCCTCCGCTCCCCAGTACCCATGCGCCCGCAGGCTGGCCGCCGTCTCCGGCGAGACCTGGTCCTGCGGCAAGGTGTAGTCGCCCATCCGCAGGGCCGATCGCCATGCCACGAGCTTGTCCCGCAGCGCGGCGGTGGTGGCGGGATCGTCGCGATGCACGTCGCGTAGCTCGCCCGGATCGGCGCGCAGGTCGAACAGCTCGAAGTGGGGGCCGTCGAGGGCGGCCGCGGCCAGCACAGCCACGTAGTCAGGGGCCTCGAGGGGGGCGTCCCGGTAGACGAGCCGGTGCGTGGCCGTGCGCACCGTGACCATGTCCATGACCCCCTCGGCGAACACGGCGTCCACGGGATCCTCGCCGCGGGCCACCGCGCGCAGATCGCGCCCGCCGCTGCCGGCCGGAGGCGACGCGCGCCCCAACGCGAGGAGGGTGGCGGCGACGTCGCGGCCGTCCACGAGCGCGTCCACGCGGCGGTTGGCCTCGAAGCCGGGCCCCCACGCGACCATCGGCACGCGCGTGCAGCTGTCGGTGAGGCAGGTGCGGTGGTTCATGAAGCCGTGGTCGAGCAGGTCCTCGCCGTGGTCGGAGAGCACGATGACCACGGTGTTGTCGAGGTCCCCGCGGGCCTGGAGCGTCGCGAGCGTCTGGCCCATCAACGTGTCCGCGTAGAGCAGGGCGCCGTCGTAGTGGTCCTTCACGTGCCGCCGATCCGCGTCGGTGATGGCGACGCGCGCGGTGCCCGGCGGCGGCGCTTCGAGGCGGGCGTAGCTCTCGGGCGCGAGGATCTGCGACCCGCCGGTGTGGGTGAACCAGCTCGGCGTGAGCTCGGGGAAGAACGTGTCGCCCAGGACCATCTCGGAGATGCACGGGCTCTTCGCCATCAGCTCCGCGATGCGACTGCCGGCGCCGCCGGGCCCCGCGCCCTCGGCGTCCGCGGCGAACACGTGGTCCCAGGGCCCGGGCCGGCTGTAGGGGCGGTGCGCGTCGTATCCGTGGAGGAACACGAACCACGGCCGCGCCTCTTCCGCCGCGGCGATCCACTGGAGCGCGGCGGGGGTGGTGTCGAACAGGGAGGCGAAGCCCGACTTGGCGGAGGCGTGGTCCCAGCCCTGGTCGAAGCCGAACTCGGGGGTGACGTGGCCGCCGGCCGAGAACATCGCGGTCTGGTAGCCGTAGGCCTGGAGCGCCTCGGACACGAACGTGGCGCCGGGGGGGATGCCGTACGTCTCGTAGACGGGCTCGGCCAATTCCGAGGCGTAGCGCCCGGTGAAGAAGGCCGCGTGCGACCACGCGCTCTCGTTGCCCTGGCTGAAGGCGTGCGTGAACGCGGTGCCCTCGCGGGCGAGCACGGCGAGGACGGGCGTCGTGTCGCGGATGACACCGCCGCCGCCCGGCACGGCGCTCGCCACGCCGCTCGCCATACCAAAGGGCGTGGTGTGGTCCGCGCGCACGGTGTCGAGCGAGATCAGGAGCACGTTGGGCGGCCGGTCGAGTGGCGGGGGTGGCGCGGGCGCGCAGCCGGCGAGGAGCCACATCATCGGCGACGCCGACGCCGACGGCGGCCCCGCAGCTCGATCCACGTGCCCGCGACGAGGCCGACGCCGAGGATGCCGGCGTAGAGGGGCCAGCCGTCGAGGAGGGAGGACTCGGGGGCGCCCGGAGCGGCCGCGGGCGGGGTTTCCGCGGGCGAAGCTGCCGCGGGCGAAGCTGCCGCCGGCGGCGCCGTCGTCAACGCGCTTGCGCTCGGGGGCGCTCCCCGCGCCGCGCCGCCGATCGGCACCGACCCCACGTGCGCCGCGAGCACCCCGTCCGCGCCCAGCGCGAGCGGCGCCGCGGTGTTGGCGGTGGCGGCGTCGAAGCGGGCGTCTCCGCTCCACGTCGCGGTGCCCGCCCGCACGCGCACGGGCACGGCTCCGGGCGCCGGGACCGACGCGAGGCCGGAGTACACGCCATCGCCGGCCGCGATGTCCACGCCTTCGCCCCCATCGTTCAGGGACACCGCCGTGGCGCCGCCGATCTCCATCGCGAGGATCGGCGCCGGGGCGCCATCGGGGCGCGCGCGCCGGGCGAGGTCGACCACCTGCACGAGCATCTCGGGCTCGCCCGAGCGCTCGCCGCGCCCGTCGGGTTTGCCGCGCCCGTCGGGCTCTCCGCGGAGGGGCCGCGGCTGGGTCACCTTCACCCAGGCGGTCAGCTCGTCCTGGTCGATGCCGCCGCTCGCGTCCTGGTCGATCGAGGCGAAGTTCGCCGCCGTGTCGAAGCGCGTGTACTCGGGCTCGCTGATCGTGCCGTTCCCGTCGGCGTCGAAGCGGGCGAGCACCCCCGCGAACACCTCCGCCTCGGTAGGCAGCCCGGTCGCGAGCCCCGGGGCGAAGAGGAGGAGCCACATCTGCACGACGCTATCACTGTTTCCGCGGGGAGCGGTGCCGTTGCTACCGCTGCCCCTACCGGTCCCGGAGGCGCAGCATCCCGACCGCCACGCCCAGGCTCACCACCGTGAACCCCCCGAGGACCGCCAGATCGAGCCCGAGCGGAAAGTCGGGCACCCACCGTCCCGCGCTCGTGGCGGGCACGAGGAGGTGCTTGAGCGCGTCGATGCCGTACGTGGCGGGGTTCAGGCGCGCGAGGAGGCGGAGCCACGGCGGGAATTCCATGATGGGGAAGTGCACGCCGCTGATGAAGAGCATGGGGATGGAGAACAGCAACATCAGGGTGTTGAAGTCCTCGTAGGTGCGCGTGCGCGACGCGACGGTGAGCGAGAGCGCCGAGAGCGCCACGGCGAGCAGCGCGACGATGCCGACGGCCCCGAGCAGCTCCACGGGGGAGAGCCACACGCCCACGAGCGGCGCGGCGAGCAGGAACACGAGCCCGTGCGCGAGCGCCTGCGCGGCCGAGCCCGCCACCTTGCCGAGCGCGACCCAGGCGGGTGGCACCGGCGCGAGGGTGAGCACCTTGAGGAAGCCGAACTCGCGGTCCCACAACAGCGACGACGCGCTGGTGTTGGCGGAGAAGATCATCGCCTGCACGAGCATGCCGCCGAGCAGGAACTTCCGGTACACGTCGCCGGCGCGCATCATCGATTCGGCGGCGGCCCCGAAGAACACGAGGATGACCACGGGCGCCACCACCGCGCCGAGCAGCCGCCCGCGCTGCCGCCAGAAGCGGAGGACGTCGCGCCACGCGAGCAGGCCGATGGTGCGCATCATCGGGGCGCCGCCGCGGTCTGGGAGACCGGGTGCAACAGATCGATCGCGAGGTCGTCCAAGCGGATGCGCGTCCGGATGCGGGCGCGCCCGTCGCGGAAGGCCTCCCAGCCGCCGCGGCCGCCGTTGGCGAGGTAGTCGATGGTCGCGACGCGCCAGTCCCGCGCGGGGAGGGGGCTCGGGAGGGGGCTCCGCGTCGCCACCAGGAGGTGCTTGGTGCCGTCCTCGGCGCCCTGCGCCAGGATCGCGGCGAGCTGCGCGCTGTCGAACGTCTGGAGCACGATCTCGTTCTGGAACGGCAGCGCCTTCTCGAGCGCGAGCAGGTCCACGCGCTCGGAGAGCCCGGCGCGGAGCGCGAGGTGGTTGAACAGCGCCACGTCGGCGCCCGTGGCGGCGAGCATGCGGTCGAGCAGCGCGCGGCCCAGCCCCGAGTGGCCGAGGTGGATCGTGTCGTGATCCAGGCCGGGCGGCGCGTCGCCGAGGGCGGTGGGGGCGCCGGCCGGCGCGTCGCGCATCGGGATGTCGACCGCGGTGCCGGTGAGGGCCACGCCGCCGGCCCCGCGCACCTCGAGCAGGCGCACCTCGAGCACGCCGACCCGGCTGCGGCTGTCGATCCACGGGGCGACGAGGCCGCCGCCGCCGCTGACCTCGCCGCCGTCGGGCACCCCGTCTCCGTACGCGCCGGGCAGCACCGCGAGCGGGCGGTCCACCGCGTCCTCCAGCGCGGCGAGCACGGTCGACGGCGCCTCTTGGGAGGCCACGATCACCAGCGCAACGTCGCCCGCGTTCGCCAGGGCCGGTGCCACCGCGGCGAGCCCGCCCACGGGCACCTCGGCGATCGCCACGCGCTGCCCCGCCACGTCCTCGATCCGCAGTGCGAATGCATCTGCGTCCGCACGCACCCGCACCGTGGACCGCCACCCGCGCGCCCCCTCGATGCGGGCGATCAGCGCGTCGACGTCGGCGCGCACGGCCCACCCGGTGCGTCCGGAGCGCGGGTGCCGCACGGTGTGTTCGATCACGCCGGCGGTCCACACCACGACGAGCGGCGGCTCGCGGTCGGCGGCGCGCACCTGCAGCATCACGACGTAGGCCGCGGCGAGCAGGAGGAGGGCGGCCATCCCGACGGATCGGAGCAGGCGTCGCGGCGGCGGCATGGCGGCTTTGTAGCCGAAGGGGACGGCGGGGGCACCTTTGGGGGCGGGGCGGGCCGGCGGCGGGCGGCCCGGCGGCGGGGACGCCGCCGTCGGGTCGGCTCCAGGCTTCGCTGCGCTCGGTTCGTCCGCGCGCGGCGCGCGGCCGGAACCGGCCGGGCAGGGCCCGGCCGCCTTGCGCGCCCCTGCCGCGGGGGTGGGTTCACGGGGTCGCCGTGGCGAGTTGCTGGACTCCGCGTCCAGCAACGCCGGACCTGACCGTCAGGTGGCGCGTTGCTGGACTCCACCGCGGGCGAGCCGCGCCGATCACCGTCCGAGGTCGTGGGATAGGGGTTCATCCCTGGACTTCGGACGGAGATAGCGTCCGAAATCCATGGATGCACGGTCATCCCCTCACCCGGACGGACATAGCGTCCGAGGTCGGGGGATAGGAGTTCATCCCTCGACCTCGGGCGGTCCCGCGCCAAGGGCGCGGAGGGCAGCCGCCTCGGGCGGCTGGTCCGGCCGGGCGGCGGTTGATCTCGACGCTGTCGCCGAAGCCTGTTCGCCCGGCCGACCAAGCGGCTCCGCCGCGCGCCCGGAGCCGACCTGCCCCGCGTCCGCGCGGGGGGCGCCCCCAGCCCGCCCCCGAGCCCCCCGGACCCCCGACACCACCCCCCCCGCGTCAGGTAGGATCCGCCCTCACGAACGAGCGACCATGCCGGCGCGGGCCGACCAACGCGAGCTCCCCGTGGAGGGGGGCAGCATCGATCTCGGGCGCCTGGAGGTGCGACGCGGAGAAGTGCGCGTGCGCCTCACGGCTATCGAGGCCGCGCTGCTCGCGTACCTCGCCGACCGGCCGGGACAGGCGATCACGCGCGAGGAGCTCCAGGCCGAGGTGTGGGGCTACAAAGAGGGCCTGGTCACGCGGGCCGTGCACCACACGGTGACGCGGCTCCGTCGCAAGCTGGAGCTCGATCCCGACGCGCCGAAGCACCTCGTGTCCGTGTACGGCGTCGGCTACCGCCTCGAGCTCGCGACGGCGCCCACTCCCGCTCCCGCTCCCACTCCCACTCCCACTCCCGCACCACCGCCCGCGTCGTCCGGCTTCGTGGGCCGCGCCGACGAGCTCGTGGAGCTGGCGCGGTGCTTCGACGAGGGCGCGCGCCTCGTGACGCTGCACGGCTGCGGGGGGATGGGCAAGACGAGCCTGGCCCGGCGCCACCTCGCCACGACGGACGGGGTGTGGTGCGATCTGGTCGGCGTGACGGGCCCCGCCCGCCTCGCGCGCATCGTCCTGGACGTGCTCGGGGGCGAGCCCGGTGCCGACCCCGACGCCGCTGTCGTGGCCGCGCTGCGCGCCCGGGGCCGGGTGTTGCTGGTGCTCGACGACCTGGACGCGCTGGCCGAGGTCGCCGGGCCGATCGTCGCGTCCTGGCTGGCACGCGCCCCCGAGGCCCGCGTGCTCGCCACGTCGCGCCGGTGGCTGGCGGTGCCCGAAGAGGTGCGCGTCGAGCTCGCGCCCATGCGATCGGGCGATGGGCTGGCGCTGCTCCGGTCGCGTGCGCCCACCGCCGGAGAGGCCGATGCGGACGACCTCCACGCGCTGGTGGACGCCCTCGCGGGCCTGCCGCTCGCGATCGTGCTGGCCGCGCCGCGCCTCGCCGTCGTGTCCGCACGTGCGCTCCGTGAGCGCCTCGCCGCCCCGCTTGCCCTGCTCCGCTCGCGCTCACTCCTCCCCTCACAAGACGGCGGCCGCCACGCCACGATGCGGGGCGTGCTCGACTGGTCGTGGCACCAGCTCGAGCCCGAAGAGCGGCACGCGCTCCCCGCTCTCGCCCTGTTCGAGGGGGGCTTCACCGCGGAGGCCGCGGAGGCCGTGATCGGCGGGGACGGCCGCGACGCGAGCGTGCTCGACGTGCTCGAAGGCCTCCTCCGGGCGTCGTGGATCGTCCCGCTCGCGGGCGAGCGCCTCGGGATGTACCCGGTGCAGCGGGAGTACCTGCTGGAGCGCCTCGCCGAGCGCGCCGATGCGGCCGGGGCCGCGGAGTCCGCCTCCTCCGCTTCGACGGCCGCCGGGTCCGCCCCCGCCGCGATCGGCGGCCGGCACCTCCGCTGGTGCCTCGGCGTGCTCGAGGCCGCCAACGCCAGCCTGGACGCGCGGTGGAACGCGGACGCCGCGCGGAGGGCGGCCGCGGAGGTCCCGAACGGCCTCGCGGCGTTCGACCGGGAGCTCGCGCGCGAGCCGGCCCTCGCCGCCGCGCTCCTGGTCGCGGTGTGGCCGCTCGCCACCCGCGCGAACCCGATCGAAGAGGCGCGCCTCGACGCCGCGATCGCGGCCATGGACGGCCTCCTCGCGAGCGGGATCGCCGGTCCCGACGGCAGGAGCGCCGCGATGACGCGCGCGCGACTGGGATGGCTCCGCGGCCTCGCGCGCCGGCTCGCCGGCCGGGGCGCCGCGGCCCGGGAAGCGCTCGACGACGCCCTGGCCCGCGCGGACGCCCTCGGTGACCTCGACATCCGGAGCCTCGTGGTCGGCCAGCTCGGCAACCTCGCGGCGGTCGAGGGGCGTCTGGACGAGGCCGCGGCGCACTTCCGCGCCGCCTGCGTGCTCAACGGGGCCCGGGGCGCGCGGGTCGCGGTGTGGCTCGGCAACCTCGGCAACGTGCACAGTGCGCTCGGCGATCGCGACGCTGCCGAGGCCTGCTACCTCGAAGCGCTCGCGCGCGTCGGCGAGGACGGCAACCCCGGCGATCGTGCGCGCCTGCACGCCAACCTCGGCAACCTGCAGCTCGCGCGCGGCGATCTCGAGCCCGCCGAGGACAGCTACGGCCGCGCCGAGACGCTGTTCCGCGACGCTGACGAGCGCGCCTTCCTCGCGCAGGTGGCGGGCAATCGTGCCGTGGCGCGGCTCGGGCTCGGCCGGCTGGCCGAGGCGCGCACCCTCGCATCGGACGCGCGCGAGCGGCACCGTCGCCTCGGAAACCGGCGCAGCGAGGCCATCGCCACGCTCACGCTCGCCGAGATCGAGTTCGAGGCCGGGCGCGTCGCGGAGGCGCTGGAGCACGCGCTCCTCGGGGCCACGCGGCTGGAGGAGCTGCGCGATCGCGTGTACCTGCCGGCGGCGCACGCGCTCGTCGGCACCTGTCATCACACGCGGGGTGCGCTCCCCGCGGCGCTCTCGGCGTGGGAGGCGGCGGCCGCGGGCTTCGACGCGCTCGGCAACACGCAGGCCGCGGATCACGCGCGCATCGGCGCCGCGCTCGTCCGCATCGAGCGCGACGAACCGCACGCGCTCCCCCCCGTGGCCGACGCCACCGGGCTCGCCCTCCGCGCAATCGCCGAGGCCTGGGCGGGCCTGCGCGTCGGCGATCCGCGCCCATGGGCGATCGTGAAGGCATTGCCGCGCTCGCGACACCCCGAGGCGCGGCGGGCCCGGCTCCTCGTCGAGGCGCGCGTGGCGCGGTGGGCATCGTCGTGAGCCAGGTTTGAGTCAGGTTTGAGGCAAGCTTGAGTCAGGCACCCGGGGTCGGGGCACCGTAGATGGTTGGGGCGGGTGACAGGACCCCATTCCTGACAACTCGCGAACCAACCCCCATGGAGTCTCCATGTACATCCGCCGTGCGCCCAGCGCGTTGTTGTTCCCGTCCGTCCTATTTACCCTCCTGTCCGGATGCGCCGACGAACCCGCGTTCGATCCGGGCACGCCCAAGTCGGGGGAGAGCGTGACAGAGAAGGCGTATGTCAAGGACAGCGTCATCTGGACCTCCCCTGTCATCCCCGTGTGTTGGGAGAACCCGACCACGGCCAACGCGGCCGCCCGCCAGGTCGTGGAGGACGCGGTGAACGAGACGTGGGCCGCCGTTTCCCGCATCAAGTTCGTCGGCTGGGGCACGTGCACGTCGAGCTCGCCCGGCATCAACATCCTATGGAGCGACGAGGGCCCCCATACGCAGGCCCTGGGCGACAACCTCGACAACAACAACAACGGCATGGCGCTCAACCACGAGTTCGTGAACTGGAACACGGCCTGCCAAGCCAACGTTGACTATTGTGTCCGTGTCATCGCCGTGCACGAGTTCGGCCACGCGCTCGGCCTCGCGCACGAGCAGAACCGCGACGACACGCCCTCCTGGTGCACCGAAGAGCCGCAGGGGACCGACGGGAACGTCGAGATCGGCGCGTGGGACACGGACTCGGTCATGAACTACTGCAACCCCGAGTGGAACGGGGACGGCAATCTCTCCGATACGGACATCGAGGCCATCCAACTCTACTACGGCGCCCCGCTGGTCCGATCCGACTTCGACAACGACGGCTACGATGACCTCGTCATCGGTGTGCCCGGCGAGGACGTGGGCTCCGAGAGCAACCACGGCGCCATCAACATCTTGTACGGAACCAGCGCCGGGCTCTCTGTCACCGGTGACCAGATCTGGTACCAGGACACCAGCACGGTGGCGGGAGACGGCGAGGCGGGCGACGACTACGGCGAGGCGCTCGCCGTCGGCGACTTCGACTGGGACGGATTCAGCGACGTGGTCATCGGCGTGCCCGGCGAGTCCGTCGGCACGATCGGCAACTCGGGTGGCATCAACGTGATGTACGGGACCGCGTCCGGCATCTCCGTCACGGGTGACGAGATCTGGCACCAGGACGTGACGGGTGTGCCCGACGCCGCGGGGGCGGGCGACGATTTCGGCGCCGCGGTCGCCGTGGGCGACTTCAACCGCGACTACTTCATGGACGTCGCGATCGGCTCTCCCGGGGAGGACATCGGCACCGAGGCCGGGATGGGCGTGGTGACGATCCTCTACGGATCCAGCAGCGGCCTGGTCACCAGCGGCGCCGATCTCTGGCACCAGGAGATCGCCGATGTGGAAGGCAGCGGCGAGGCGGACGACGCGTTCGGCTCGGCCCTCGCCGCCGGCGACCTGGACGGCGACGGCTACGACGACCTCGTGATCGGCGTTCCCGGCGAGTCCGTGGGCGCCCTCGCGGACGCCGGCGCCATCAACGTGCTCTACGGCTCCTCGGGCGGCCTCTCCGTGTCGGGCGACCAGATCTGGTACCAGGGCAACGCGGGCATCACGGACACCGCCGCGGCCGGCGATCGGTTCGGCGCGTCGCTCGCGGTCGCGGACTTCGATGACGACGGCTACTACGACATCGCGGTCGGGGTGCCCGGCGAGACCAAGCTCGGCGACGCCGACGCGGGCGGGGTCCACATCCTCTACGGATCGGCGTCCGGGGTGAGCGCCAGCTTCGACGACTTCTACTACGTGGCGTTGACCACGGTGGCCGGCGACTCGGATCCCGGCGACGGCTTCGGCACCACGGTGGCCGCCGGGTACATCGACGACGACCTGTACGCGGATCTGGTGGTGGGCGTGCCCGGCGCGACGGTGAGCACGTTGTCGGACGCCGGGGAGGTGACGGTGTTCTTCGGCTCCGCGAGCGGCCTGTCCACGACGCGCGACGTGATCTGGAACCAGAACTCGACGGGGATCACCGGCACCGCCGCCGCGGGCGACGCGTTCGGAACCGCCGTGACGACCGGCGACTACGACGGCGACGGCTACGCGGACTTCGCGGCGGGCACGCCCGGCGAGACCGTGTCGGCCTTCTCCGACGCGGGCGCCGTGTCGGTCCTCTACGGCAGCGCCACCGGGCCCACCTCGACCGGAAACGACCAGTGGAGCCAGGGCTCGACCAACCTCGAAGGCGACGAGGAGTCGTACGACCGCTTCGGCGCGTCGCTGCGGTGACGGCGTCGGGGGGTGGGTCCCCTCGGGGATCCGCCCCCCCGTCTCGGCGACCACCCGGCGTCCCTGATACGCTCGCCGGTGCCGAGGCCGCCATCTCCACCCACCGTCTCCAGAACCGGATCTTCGCCGGCCTCGTGGTCCTCGCCCTGGCGGCGGTCGGCTACGGCGTGTGGAATGCCCAGGGGCCCGCGCCGAGGGTGGACGGGACCGCCGAGGGCGAGCGGCTCCTCCAGGCCGGCGAGCTGCGCGACGCCGCCGAGGCGGGAGACGCGATCGTGAAGGGCGAGCCGACGCTCGACGGGTACCTGTTCGCGGCGCGGGTGCAGCGGGCCCTGCACGATCGTGCCGCCACCGAGCGCCTCCTCGGCGAGGCGTACACGCTCGCGCCGGAACGATTTCCGAGCCTCGCGCTGCTGGTCGACCACCGCCTGCGCGGGCCCGACGATGCGGCCAAGGCGATCGACGCGCTCGTGTTCCTCGACGGGCACATCGCCCGCTACCCGCAGGATCACAACGCGGTCGAAGAGGCGCGCCTCGTCGCGTTCGCGTACCTGCTCGGCCAGACGAAGCTCTCCGACGCGGCGCGCGCCGAGTACCGGGGGCGGGCGCAGGCGTCACTGGCGGCGTTCCGCTTCGCGGGCGTCGGCACCACCGAGCAGCACTACAACCGCGCGCAGGTGCTCGTGGCGCTCGGCGACGTCGACGGCGGCCTCGCCGCGGGGCGCGCGGGGATCGCCGCGGGCACCGACAAGTGGGTGGCGCTGGTGTTGCACTGGGCCCTCGCGACGGCGCTCCTCCACCGCGGCGAGGCCGACGCCGCCTGGGCCGAGATGGAGGCCATCCAGGCCGACCTCGCCACCTGGCCGGGCACCCACTTCGGCATGGGGAAGCCGCTCGTCGAGCTGATGCAGCTCACCGCCGCGGTCCGCTTCGGGCGCACGCTCGCGCCGCCGGCCGACTACGCCGCGCGGCTGACCCGCCTCGAAGACGAAGGCGTGCGCCTGCAACACGGCGACGCGGAGACCCGCGATCTGGTCACCGCGCTGCTCGCGGCGCGTGCAACCGGTGACACCCCGGGCGCGCTGGCCCGCACGGACGATCTGCTCGCGATCCTCGGGCGCGACCGCGGCTGCGAGATGGAGAACCAGCTGATCCGGCCACACACCCGGGCGATGGTGCTGGTGGCGCGGGGGGAGCTGCTCGCGGGTTCGGGCGACGCGGCGGGCGCGAACGCCGCCTACACCGAGGCGGCGGCGCTGTTTCCGGCGGACGCGTGGCTGGCGGCGAAGGTCTCGGCGACGGCCGCGCTCACGCCCTGACCGCGCTCACGGCCTGAACCGCGCCCGGAGGGCCTCCCCGCGCGACGCGGCCTCGGCGGCCACCGCGTGGCCGGTCAGCGCGAGGAAGGCGGCGCCGAGATCGGGGTGCCCGACCGACAACGCGGCGGGCGTGCCGACGGCGACGAGGTGGCCGTGGAGCAGCACGCCGAGCCGATCGCAGCGGGCGGCCTCCTCCATGTCGTGTGTCGCCACCACGATCGTCAGGCCCCGGTCGCGACGCAGGCCGGCGAGGTGGTCCCACAACACGGCGCGGGTCTGCGGGTCGAGGCCGGTCGTCGGCTCGTCGAGGAACAAGACGCCGGGCTCGGTGAGCAGCGCCCGCGCGACCTCCACGCGCCGCCGCATGCCCCAGCTGTGCTGGCCGACCTCCTCGCGGGCGCGGTCGGCGAGCCCCATCGTCGCGAGCGCGGCCAACGCACGCGCCTCACGTTCTGGCGCGCGCCACGCGGGGCGGTGGAGCGCGGCGTAGAAGTCGAGGTTCTCCAGGGCGCTCAGCCGCAGGTCGAGGCTGGGCGCCTGGAACACCACGCCGATCCGCGCGCGCACCGCCGTCAGATCGCGCAGGGCGTGGCCGCCGATGGAGCCCTCGCCGCGGGTGGGCGGGATCAGCGTGGTCAACAGCCCCAGGACCGTGCTCTTGCCGGAGCCGTTGGGGCCCACGAGCCCGAAACATTCGCCCGCGGCGATGTCCAGGTCGAGCGGGTGCACGATCTCGACGCCGCCGGGCAGGCTCCGCGTGAGTCCGCGTGTGACGATGGGGAAGGACACCGAGGCGTGCTGTACCACGAAGCCGGGCGCCGGCGCTGTTGGCCCGCCGCTTGCTTATACGGTTGGTGGAGGTTCCATGTTCCATCGACTCGCCGCGCTCCTCGTCCTGGCCGCGTGCACCGGGGGCGCGTCCGACAAGGACGACACCGGCGGGGAGACCGGCGGCGGCGACACCGACACGCCCGAGTGCGACGAGATCGTGCCGCCCGGCTTCGATGTCTGGCTGACCGGCGTGGGCGACGCGGTCATCGGCCCCGAGGACGTGCGGTGGAACCTGGGCGACACGAGCGGGTACTGCAGCCTCGAGAGCGACGGCCGCTTCCACTGCGACACGGGTGGCGCGTCTGGGGCCGCGGAGCTGTTCATCAACATCTCCGGGGCGCACCCGGTGTCCCTGGCGGTCGAGATCGAGGAATTCGCCTGCCTCTTTCCGCAGATCCTCGTGACCCTGGAGCACATCGGCGCCGCCTTCGCCGAGGACCGCGCGTACTTCATCCAGTGGATCGAGGACGAGGAGGAGTGCGCCAACTCGTGGGAGCTCTACTTCATGAACTGCTACGCCACCGCGGTGTTCTGCGCGGACGGCGACGCCGAGGTCATCCTCAGCGACATTATCAATTCGGGCATCTACGGGACGGACGGGTTCACGATCACCGGCTCCTTCCCCGACGGGAGCGGCGAGATCGCGGACGACGAGACCTTCGCGATCGAGTCGGAGACCACGATCCGGGACACGACCAACGGGCTGGAGTGGACCCTGGACACCGAGGGCCGGTTCGCCCCGTACGTGTGCCGCGAGGGCGGGGCATAGCCGCTACCGCGCGATCGCGAGCCTGGCCCCCGCCTCCAACGTCTCGCCCGCCTCCAACGTCTCGCCCGACACGACCGTCACCGTGCCGTCCACCCACCGCACGGTGACGCGGTCCGCCGCGGGGGCGCCGCCGAGCCCGAAGTAGAGCTCCGGCGCGCTCGAGGAGCCTGTCGCGCCCGGCAGCATCCACTGGTGCGTCGCGATGCCGTTGGCCTCGACGGTCACACGCGCGCCGAGGCCGTGGCGGTCGAGCGGGCCCGCGTCGAGGGCGACGGTGAGGCCGGGGCCGCAGCCGCCCGACGTGCGCCAGATCTTGAGGAAGTGTTTGCCCGCGGTCACGACGTCGGGGCGCCCGTCCCGGTCCAGATCGCCCACCGCCATCGCGCGCGTGCGCGCCGGGTCCGCGAAGCCCAGATCGGTGGCGCGGGTGAAGCGCCCGTCGGGCCCGCCGAGCAGCACGACGTCGGGCTGCTCGTCGCCGTCCACCCAGTCGGGATCGATCTCCACGGCGTCCAGGAAGTTCTCGCCCGAGCGCCCGAAGGTGACGACGAGGTCGAGCGCCTGGTCGCCGTCGAGGTCGACGAACCCCGTGCCCCACGAGACCATGCTCGTCGCCTCGGGTGGGATGTCGGCGCCCTGTGCGTACGTCGCGTCCACGAAGGTGGAGTCGCCTTGCGAGAGCAGCAGGTTCGGCCCGCCCACGTCGGTGATGTAGAGGTCGGCGAAGCCGTTGCCGTCAGGGTCGCCCACGGCCACGCCCATCGAGAACATCGACAGGTCGCAGAAACACGCGGCGGCCTCGGTGAAGTGCGCCGTGCCATCGTTGAGGAGGAGGTGGTTCGGATCGAGGAAGGGCCCGGCGTCGTTGGCGACGTACAGGTCGAGATCGCCGTCGTGCTCGACGTCGAGCCACGCCCCCTGGAAGGTGATGCCGTGGAGCGTGTCGGCGGGCATCGCCCCCTCGGCGAGCGTGTAGGCGCCGTCGTCTCCGCGCTGGTACAGCAGGTTCGGGTCGCCCCGCAGGCTTCCGTCGCGGAGCTCCTCCAACGTCATGTCCACGGCGCCCGCGCCCACGAACAGGTCGAGGTCGCCGTCGCCGTCCGCGTCCGCGAACGCGCTCGAGAAGGTGGCGCCCTCGGAGCCGCCGAGCTCGGTCGCGGCGAAGTCGCCCGTGCCGTCGTTCACCAGCAGCAGATCGACCGCGCCCCAGCGGCCCAGGTGGGCGTCCAGGTCCCCGTCGCCGTCGATGTCGGCGAGCGCCACGGACTCGCCCGAGGGCAACGCGCCGCCGTCCAACGTGAAGCCGCCGGCCTCGACGAGCACGCCGGTGCCGTCGTTGCGGAGCCCGAGCGAGCCGCCCGCGTAGGCGAGGAACACGTCGAGCCAGCCGTCGCCGTCGAGGTCCCCGATCGCGACGCCGGGCTGGGTGCCGTCGACCGGGGCGGCGTGGGGAAGCGCGGTATCCGGCCACTCCTGGGCGAGCGTGAGGTCCATGGCGGCGCAGGCGGCCACTGGTGGATCGTCCACGCGCGCGTCCGCGCACGCGAGGAGGAGCAGGATCACTTGACGAAGGCGAGCAGGTCGCCGGCCGACACGTCCTCGGCTTCGGAGGTGGTGCCGTCGGGCCACGTGACGGTCACCCGCGCCGCGCCCGCGGCCCCGCCGAGCCCGAAGTAGAGCTCCGGCGCGCTCGACGATCCCGTCGTGGAGGGCAACATCCACTGCGTGAGCACGCGCTCTCCGAGCGTGACCTGCACGCGGCTGCCGAGGCCCTGGCGGTTCTTCTGGCCAGCGTCGACCGTGACGCGGACGCCGGGCGCGCAGCCGCCGTCGGTGTGCCACTGGCGCAGGAAGTACTTGCCCGCCGTGACGAGGTCGGGCCGTCCGTCGCGATCGAGGTCGCCCACGGCCACCGCGCGGGTGCGCGAGGGATCGTTCCAGCCCACGTCCACGCGGGTGAAGCCCGCCGCCGAGCCGAGGAGCAGGACGTCGGGCTGGAGCGGCCCGTCCTCCCATCCCGCCCCGCCGTCGAGGTGCTCGATGATCTCGGGCTGGCCGAGCTGCCCGAAGGTGACGGCGAGGTCGTTCCAGCTGTCCTGGTCGAGGTCTACGAACGCCGCGCCCCACGAGGTGAGGTTGGTCGGGCTGAAGGGCACGTCCGCGCCGAGGGCGAGGGTGGCGTCGTAGAACGCGCCGACGCCGTCGTTGACGAGCAGGTTCGGGCCGCCCAGATCGGTCACGTACAGGTCGGGGAGGGCGTCCCCGTTCGCGTCGCCCACCGCGGCGCCCATGCCGAACATGACCAGATCGCAGTGACAATCGTCCGCGACGGTGAAGTTGGCGTGCCCGTCGTTGAGGAGCAGCTGGTTCGGAAGGAGCCAGGCGCCGAAGTCGTTGGCCATGTACACGTCGAGGTCGCCGTCGCCGTCGGCGTCGATCGGCGAGCCCTGGAAGGTCCACCCGTTCAGGACGTGGGCGGGGAGGCGGGCGGTCTCGTCGACGAAGATCCCGGCGTCGTCTTGCAGGAACAACATGCAGCCGTCGCCGTCGGCCTCCCCGTCGATGACCTGGAGGCCCTCGGTGTCCGTGGTGGTGGCCGCGAGGAACAGGTCGAGGTCGCCGTCGCCGTCGAAGTCCGCGAAGGCGCCGGTGCTCGTGGCGGAGGTGCTCCCGGCGATCGGCGCCGAGACGAAGCCGCCCCCGTCCCGGAGGCGGTTGTAGAGGACCACGTCCTCCTGCCCATCCTCGCGGCCCAGGTAGAAGTCGAGGTCGCCGTCTCCGTCCAGATCCACCAGCGACGCCGCGGAGGCCTTGGGGAGGGGGGCGCCGGCCGAGCTCCACTCGGGGGCGAGCACCAGGCGGCCGGTGCCGTCGTTCCGGAGCGCGGTCGCGCCGCCGCCGAAGGCCATCAGCGCGTCCAGCCAGCCGTCCCCGTCGATGTCGCCGAGGGCCACGCCCGCGGGGGTGTGGCGGCGGTCCTCGTAGGCGGGGAGGTCGGCTTCGAGCCACTCCTCGGTCAGCGTGACGGTGAGCGGATCGCAGGTGGTCGCCGCGGCGCCCGAGTCGTCGCCGTCGGCCGCGTCGGGCGGCGCGGCGCAGCCGCCGAGGAGGGCCACGAGGAGGACCGCCATGAGGAGCAGCGGGGCCGTGACATCGGCAGACCGCTGGCTTCCCCACAGGCGCATCGTCCGAGCGTACCATGGCGCTCCGCACGCCCACCCCGGGAGCCCGCGTGGCCTCGCCCGTCTCCGACGCCCGCACCACGCCCCCGCGCCTCCGCATGCCGGCGCTCGTGCTGCTCCTCGCCCTGGTGGCGTGGTTCGGCGTGTGCTACCGCTTCGCGCTGGTCAGCCTCGGGGTGGCCGAGGCGCCCGCGGCCGTGGCGGCGTGGAGCGACCTGTTCTGGCTCGGCCGCTGGCGGATGTTCACCGACACGCGGCCGGAACACGTCGATCTGCTCGCGGAGGCGCGGGTCGCCGAGACCTGGCAGTCGATCCGCCTGGCGGAGTTCTACCCCTCGGTCCGGGACGAGGGCCCGGGCTACCTCCGCGACGACTTCCTGGAGCACCCGAAGCGCCTCGAAGCGCTCGCCGCCGCCACCTGCGCGCGGATCCCCGGGCCGCCCGAGCGGATCCGCTTCACGCTGGTGCGGTGGCCCAAGACGCTGGGGCAGGTGGACCAGCCGCGCGACGGCGCGACGACGCGGGAGGTGCTCGACGTGCCGTGCGCGGGCGCACGCCGCGGGGAGGCGATCCTCCGATGAGCCAGCCCGCGTCGACGTCCACGCTCGACACGCTCTTCGCGCCCCGCTGGGCGGGCGGGTGGACGCTGGCGCGCTGGCTCTTCGCCGCCGCCGCGCTCGACGCGCACGTGGGGCGTTTCGGCTCCGTCCGGGACGCCCTCGCGGCGCCCGATCTCGTGTTGTCGAGCGGGCCCGCGCGTGTCGCGGACCACGTGCTGCTCGGCGCGGGGGGCGCCTGGGCGTTGTGGACCGTGGGGCTCCTCGGGCTCGTGGGCCTGGGCTTCGGCGGCCGCGCGGCGAAGCCGGGCCTGCTCCTGTGGTTCGTGGCGCACACCGTGTTGATCGTCGCGATGGGGCTGAGCGTTCGGGCGCCGGAGCGCCTCCTGGTCTTCGTCACCATCGGGCTCCTGCTCGGCCCGATCTCCGAGCGCGGCCTGACCGGGAAGGCGCGTGCGCCCGTGGCCCGCTGGTACCTGATCGTCGTCTTCGCGTCTTTGTACGGTTCGACCGGCTGGATGAAGCTCCTCGAGGAGCCCGCGTGGTGGACCGGGGAGGCGCTCCGCTACGACCTCGTCGACCGGTTCCACGCCGGCGGGGCCCTCGCCGCCTGGCTCTCCGGGCAGCCGGCGCTCTGCCGCCTGCTCGGGTGGGGCACGATCCTTTTCGAGGCCGGGTTCCCGTTCCTGATCCTGCTCGCGCCGCTCACGCCCTGGCTGCTCGCGGCGGGGCTGCTGATGCACCTCACCATCGGGATGCTGATGGACGTGGGATCGCTCGGGGTGCTCTCCATCGCGATGTACCCGGTGCTCGTCGACCCGGACGTGGCCCGCACGATCTACGAACGGGCGCGCATCCGGTGGCTCCGTCTGCGGCGGTAGCGGCCCTCAGCGGGCGAAGAGCGTCCGCCGGCCCGCGACGTCCTGGAGCGTGAGCACGCGGCCATCGGGTAGATCGAGCCGGACGGTCGGGACGGTCGTCGCGACGCCGAGCCCGATGTGGAGGAAGGGCGCGTGGCCCGCGCCGTAGCTCGACTCGCCGGTCACCCAGCCCGTGTGGGCCATGCCGTCGAGCGTCCACGACACGCGGGTGTGGAGCGGCGCCTCGACGCGGAGCCAGGCGTTCTCGGTGCAGCCGTCGGAGAGGTACACCAGGGGCCGATCGACCACGTCGGTCACCACCAGGTCGAGCACGCCGTCGCCGTTCAGATCTTCCGCGACCACGCTCCGGTGGCTGCCCACCGCGGCGAGCCCGAGCCCCGGCCCGACATCGACGAAGCTCCCGTCCGGCTGCCCGGCGAGCAGGTCGATCGGCGCGTCGTAGACGATGTCGTAGGCCTCCTCGTCGGTGTCCTGCCAGCGGTCGCCCTGGGCTACGAGCACGTCCAGGCGCCCGTCGCTGTCGTGGTCCAGCCAGATGGCGCCCCAGCCCATGTGCAGCGGCGCGTCGAGCGAGTTGGCCCCGCGGGCGAGGATCGAGTCCACCCAGGTGCCGTCGGGCAGGCTCTCCAGGAGCGCGTTGCGGCCCACGCCGGTCAGGAAGAAGTCGGGCAGGCCGTCGCCGTTCAGATCGGCGGCGTCTCCGCCCATGCCGAAGTGCACCAGCTCGCAGGCGCAGCCGGTGGTCGCGACGAGCTGGCCGCCGTCGTTCCGGAGCAGGCGGTTGGGGCCGTAGTCGGCGCCGTCGTCATTGACGATGTACACGTCCATGTCCCCGTCGGCGTCCGCGTCCGCCCACACCGCGTCGAAGCCGCGGCCCACGCTCACCGCGCCGGTCGGGTCGTACCGCAGGCCGTCGCCCTCGTTGCGGAGCAGAAAATCGGTGCGCTCGATGTCGTCCGGGGCGCCGGCGTTCGTGAGGGCGTACACCTCGGGGAGCCCGTCGCCGTCGAGGTCTCCGGCGGAGAGCTCGCGCGTGCGCCACGCTTGCAGGGGCAGGTCGCGCAGGGGCCAGGGCGCAAAACCGGCGTCGCCCTGGACGAGCACCTGAGGGTCCTCCTTGAAGCCGCCGACGAGCAGATCGAGCCGCCCGTCGCCATCCACGTCCGCGACGTTGAGCAGGAAGGTGCCGGCGGGCCCGGGGAGCGTCTCGACGACGAACGCCCCGCCCTCGTTGCGCCACAGCTGCGGCGGGGTCTGGGTCCAACCGACCACGAGGTCGAGGTCGCCGTCGGCGTCGAGGTCCGCCACGGCGAGGCTCCCGCCGTGGTGGTGCACGTCGGCCGGGTCGGGCCCGCCGGTGAGGCCCAGCGCGCCGCCCACCTCGGTGTAGGCGAGGGGCACCGGAGCGGCGCACGTGCTCTCCGGGCCGAGGGTCACCCCGTCCGGAAGCGGCACGGGGCCGACACAGGCGGCGAGCGCGAGAGCGACGATGGCGCGTGACACCGGGCTCCCTGGCTCGCGTACGGGTAACCCGGGGGCGGCGACGGCCGGCCGCGCCCCGGCCGCGCCGCTCGCTACGCCGCCGCCGCGATCTCCCGCAGCAGCGTGACCTGCTCCTTCCGTCGCCGCCCGAGCGCTGCGAGGAGGGTCTGCGCGTGCTTCGTGAGGAGAGCCTGCTCCACCACCGCCGCGAGCTCCCGTTCGCCGGTCTGGAGCGCCTGGACGTACACGAGCACCGGCCCCTGGATCTCGTCGAGCGTCGCCTCGCACGTCTCGATCTCCCGCTGCAGATCGCGGATCAAGCCGGGATCGACCCCGTCGACGTCCGCGACCTCCACGAGGAGCGCGCGCGCGTTCTGGACCGTCGTGATCGCCGTGCGGATGTCGGCGAGGGGGAGCGCGACCTGCTCGGCGTTGGCGACGGCGGCGATCTTGCCCGCCGCCGTGTTGCCGAGGATCCACTCGCCGATCTTCTCGAGCGTCCCCTTGACCCGGAGGGCGTGCGCGTCGATGAACTCAAGGCCCTTCAGGAGCTTCGCGCCGACCGACTTGAGCGTGTTCACGACCCCCATGATCTCGTCGGTGAACCGCTTCGGCGCGTCGGTCTCCTTGCCGGCCTCGGACAACAGGAACATGCGGATGATCGACGCGGTGCTGCGCTCGACCTCCTCCTCGGTGAGCCCGCGCGTCTGCAGGTAGCGCATGGCGATCGGGTCGCGGTTCTTCGCCGCGAGCGCGAGCAGGCCCTTGGCGTACTTCGGGTGGTACTGGAACAGCTCGCGCTGCTCGTCCGCCCAGCCCCGGCGGGCGCCGTCGAGCAGCTCGAGCGCGCGCGCCGCGATGCGCCAGTCGTCCACCTTCACGACCACGGTGGCGCCGACCTTGACGACCTTCCCCGCCACGTCGACCACGACCCCCGCGGGCGCCGAGATCCCGCCGAGCGTGATGAGCCCGCCGGTGAGGCTGAGCGCGGACCCGAACGCGTCGACCGTCGCCTTGCCGCCGAGCTTGTTCTCCCGCTTCTCGGACTGCTCCAGCGCGCCCCGCAGCGCGCTCTGCACCCGCTTCGCCTCCTCCGCGAGCTCGCCGTCCTCGAACCCCCGCGTGAACCGGTCGGCGGCCTCCACCATCCCCCGCAACATGTCGAGGCCCCCCTTCGCCGTCGACAACCCGGGCACGAACTGCGCCGCGATGTTGATCCCCGCGTCGTGCAGGGCGAACAGCGCCTCCACGATCTGCTGGTCCTGCATCCGCTGGAGGACCGGATCCACGGTCTCCTCCTCCGCGAGCCCGTCGCCGAGCTTCTGGGTGGACGCGATGGCCAGGAGCGCGATGGTGACCGCGGTCTTCGCGATCTTGACCTCGGCCTTGCCGCCCGACTCCGGGAGCACGGCGCTCAAGCCCGTGAGGACCAGCTCGACCTTCGAGCCCACCGCGACGACCGGATCGACCACGGACGACACCGCGCCCCACGCCTTCCTCGACGCGTCCTTCTGCTTCGCCTTCTCCTCGATGGCCTCGGCATCCTCGTCGAGGAACAACCGCTCCAGCTCGCGGAAGCCCTTGCCGTACTCGTCGACCGCCTCCGGCCGCAGCACGCGGGGCACGTCCGCGAAGAGGTGCTCGAGCGCCTCCGTGGCGCCGAGCCGGCCGAGCTCGATCGTGTAGTCGGTGAAGAACGTCGTCAGCGCCGAGCTGATCTCGTCGTGCGCCTTGCTCTTCATGAAGGTGGTCAGCGACATGTCGAGGTCGAGCTGCGCCAGCATCTTGAAGATCCGCGAGTTCGCCTTGTACGCGAGCGCCGCCTCCGTCAGCTCGGCCACGCGCTCGATCTCCGCGCGGCTCGCGACCTCCGCGTCCCGACGCTGGACCCCCTTCTCGGCGTCCATCATCCCCGCCTCCGCCTTCGTCGCGGCCACGCGGGCGTCCTCGACCGTGCCGAGGAGCTCCTTCAGCTCGGGGTTCTCCACCGCCACGAGCGCGATGTTGTCGTCGAGCTCCTTCTTCGCGTCGTCGAGGGCCTTGCGGGCCAGCTTCGCCTCCGCCCCGAGGGTCCGCTCCCTCTCGGACACGACCTTGAGCTGGTCGATGTAGGTGCTCAGCGTCTGGAGCTCCTCTCCCGACAGCCCGGCCTCCCCCTTGGCGAGCAAGGCGTCGATCTTCACCTGGAGGAGGCGCGCGATGGTGGCGGCCTTCTCCAGCGTGGCATCCACCTTGCCGAGGTCCTTGCGGGCGGTCCCGACCTTGTCCCGGGCGCCCGCCAGCGCCTCGATCTCGGCGACCGCGTGCTCCAGCCGGGTCTCCACCTCCCGACGGCCGGTCTCCGCGGTCTCGAGCTTCGTCCGGGCGCCCTTCCGCAGGTCCTTCGCGTCGCGGAGCTCGGCCTCGCTCTCGTGCTTCAGCGCCGATGCCCGCTTGTGGTCCTTCTGGACACGCTCCCCGTAGGTCTTCGGCGTCGTCGTCGGCTTCGGCTCCGGGTCCATCCCCAGCGTGGTCGCCGTCACGAGCTCCTCCAGCTGCGCCAGCGTGCCTTCCATGCGCTCCTGGTGGTCCCCGATGCGCACCAGCGCGCCTTCGAGGCGCCCGTTCGCCTTGGCGAGCGACTGCGGGCTCGGGGCGAGGTCGTACTCCACGATGGATTGATCGCGCTTGTCGCTCGCGACGCCCAACGCGGACACGAAGCTCTCCTTGTGCTTCTCGATGAGCGTGCGGAGGCCCTTGAGCGCCTTGATGCGCGTCCGCATCTTGGCGTTCTCCTCGCCGAGCTCCACCTTGTCCTTGTCGGCGCCCACCATCCGTCGCATCTCGCTGTGCTCGATCTCGCGGCGTTCGAGCTTCAACTCCAGCTCGGGGAGGGTCTGGGTGTCGAACGTCTTGAGCGTGGAGGAGGCGGTCTTGCCGACCTTCCCGAGATCGACGAGCTGTTTCGCGCTCGCCTCGGTCCAGGTCGAGTAGCTCCGCGCGAGCTCCTCCTGGTCGACCGGAGCCACGTCCACCTTCGGCGCATCGTCCGGTTCCACCGGCGCCACGAAGTTCTCGACGTTCGCGAGGTCCTCGTCGACCTCGTCGCCGCTCTCCGCGAACTGCGCTCGCGCCACCGTGCCGCCGAGGCCGCACCGCGCGTCGGCGCCGAGCTGCACGAGCCCCTTCTGCATCTTGGCGGCGGTGAAGTTCTTGGTCGACAGCTTCTTGTCGAGCGCGAAGGTGGGGCGTCCGTCCTCGTCGGAGACCTTGCCGACCCAGATCTGCGACTTCTCGGTCAGGCTGAAGTCGGCCTGCTTGAGCTTCGCGACGAACAGCTCCTTCGTGAGCGGGCGAATGTCCAGGTAGAAGACGGGCTGTTTTCCGTTCGGGCTGTAGCCGAAGTACAGGTTCTTCATCTTGCGGGTGGGCCAGACGGTCTTGAGCTTGCTCGCGAGGGCGTCGTTCATGGGAAGCCTCCGGGCGCGATGGTACAGCTTCCTGGGACGACTGGATCCGGCGTGAGCCGTTTTCGTTGGATCGGCGGCTTGCACGTCCGGATCAAAAAACGTGCGTGGCGACGAACGGGGGCAGTCGAGCTGCGGGTCCAGGGGCCGGAGACCGGA
The DNA here is from genome assembly GCA_040386535.1 of Myxococcota bacterium. Taxonomy (GTDB): domain Bacteria; phylum Myxococcota_A; class UBA796; order UBA796; family SXON01; genus CAJBVW01. The sequence goes on from JAZKFH010000070.1 coordinate 25,441, forward strand.
GACCGGAGACCGGAGACCGGAGACCGGAGACCGGAGACCGGAGACCGGAG
>JAZKFH010000070.1:25590-40461 GCA_040386535.1 Myxococcota bacterium
AATCAGGAAGGCAGGAATAGAGGAAGGCAGGAAGTCGGAGGGGAAGTCGGGAGGAAGCCGGAAGGAACGAGGAGGGGAGGCTGGAGAGGAGGCCGGAGAGGAAGCCGGAGAGGAAGCCGGAGAGGACACAGGGGTACAGTCAGCCATGCGCACCCGCCTCGGCCTCGCCCTCCTCGTGCTCCCCCTGGCCGCGTGCGGCGTGACCGTGCGCCCCACCTGCGAGACCGTCTCCGAGACCGAGCTCGACGACGCCGAGATCTCGGGGCTCGGCTTCTCGGTCGACCAGCTCCTCGGCGTGGTGGCGGGGGACCATGCGGCGGCCGGCACCTACGAGGACGGCACCTCCGCCGAGGTCGCGGTCGGCATCACGCGCGGCGCGGGCCCGGCGCGGCTGGTGCGTACGGAGAGCGCGAGCGTCCGCACCCCGAACGGGACGCTCTTCGGCGAGCAGATCTTGAACATCCACGTGACCTGCCACGACGTGGTGACCGTGCCCGTGCAACTCCGCGTCGAGACGATCGACGGGGTGGTCACGTTCGACGAGGCGGCCGACGCTGTCGCCGCAGATGAAGGCGGGCTCGGCGACGTGACCGTGGCGGCGCGGGTGCCCGCCGACGAGGCGGAGGGGCTGCTGCTCCCCGACCGGGAGAACCCCGTGTCGGCGTTCGCGGAGGCGCGGTTCCTGGACTCCGGCACCGCCACGGCCCGGCAGACCGGGCAGGTGGGCTGGGAAGGGGAGCACGAGAACGGCGTGTGGGCGCAGTACCTGCTCGAATGGGACAGCCCGATGATGCCGTAGGAGCGCGAGGTTCGGGGCGCGAGGTGCCTGGAGGGCGGCTGGGCGCCCCGGCCGCCGGGGTGCCCGGCCGGTCCGTCCGGGCGCCTCGCCCGGACGACCGAGGCGAAGCCGAGCCCGGAAGGGACCGGCCGGCGTCCGCGCCGGACGCGCCCGATCGGCCTACCGTCGAGCGATCAGGGGTCGCACACCGCGTCGTCCGCCGGGGGGCCGTCCGCGCAGCCGGCGCAGTTCACGCCGTCGACCGGGGAGATGGTGAAGCCGCTGACCTCGGGGGCGAGGATCTGGTCGGCGTCCAACTCGAGGCAATACCGCTCGCCGTCGGGGCAGTCGCCGCAGCGGATGCCGGCCTGGACCATCAGATCGCACGCGGCGGAGGGGTTGCCCTCGTCACCCACGAGCACGCCCATGCCGCGCGTGTCGAGCGTGCCGGAGAGGGTGCCGCCGGCGATGTAGGTGCCGTCGGCCGCGAAGGTGCCGGTGATGACCATGTCGGACACGGTGACGGGCGCGCCGCCGACGGACACCGTCGCGACCGGCGCGGTGAGGTGGAAGTAGGGGGACTCGCTGAAGTCGGCGCCGGGCAGATCGGTGGTGGCGAGGCAGTAGTCCTGGGTCTGCGTCTCGGCGTTGGCGATGCTGCCGGCCTCGATCAGATCGAGCGTGCCGCTGTCGATCGAGACGACGCCGATGAGGAGCGGCTGCTGGGGCACGCTGGAGAGCACGAGGCTCATGCCCTCGGGCGAGACGATGCGCGCGGCGGCGAGGTCGAAGGACCACGTGCGGTTGAGGAGCGTGGACTCGTCGGCGAGCGGCGCGCCGTCGGCCGAGGTGGTGAACGCGACCTCGGTGTCGCCGGCGCAGGAGGCGAGCGTGGCGGTGTAGGCGGTGTTCTGCCCGAGCGGGGCGCTGGGCGTGTAGTAGACGATCGTGCCGTCGGTCGAGGTGCTCTGGACGCCCGCGAACGAGGCGCTCACGGTGGCGAGCGGGTCGGGGCTGGAGAGATGGAACTCGACGGCCGCGCGGTAGTAGACGCCGGTGGCGGCGCTGGCGGGCACGGTCTCCTTGACGGTGACCTCGCAGGCGGGCGCGGTGTCTTCGGGAGCTTTGTCGCCCGAGCAGGCGGAGAGGGCGAGAACCAGGAAGGGGAGCAGGCGCATGCCGCACCTTACCTCGGGATCCGCGGGGCCGCCGTCGGGGACGGGCCCCGGGTTCATGGGCTACGCGGCGCCGCCGTCGGGCCCCGCGGCGTCCCCGCCGGGCACCTCGCCCGGCCCCGTCCAGCCGCGTCGCCGGACCCATGCCCTCCCGAGTGCACGTTTTGTCGAGTCATGTGGCCTCGAACGCCGGAAACAGGGGCGTCTTCGCGATCGCGCCACGGACCAAGCGGCACTATTCGCGCTGGCTTTTCCCCACGGACCCGGTTTTGCTCATTCACTGGGGCATGAGTCCCAAGTTGGCTCATTCACCGGGGGATGACTCCCGCGCGCCGTACTGACGCATGGCCACCCGCCGTTAGCGGCGCCGAGGCTGTGCCCGGTGATGAACAGCTCGGTGATGCTGGCCGAGGAGGGGCGCGTTGGCGGGCGGGAGCGCGGCGGTGGTCATCGGGGCCTCGGGGAAGGGGGGGGATCCGAGGGTAGCGTGAGGTCCGCGAGGGTTCGGTCACGGGCGCTTTCAGGGAGTTACGCCGGAGGGCCACCCACCCGGAGCCATCGATGTCCCTGACCTCCTCCACCAGCACCATCTGGAACGATCACGTCCCCGTGCCCGGCACGCCCGAGGGCTTCACCGTCCGCACCACGTTCCCGGGCAACGCCGCCGGCGTCGAGGTGATGCTGGAGCGGTGGGAGGCCGGCACCGCGGAGCCGCCGCACTCGCACCCGGGGGACGACATGACGGTGGTCGTGGAGGGGTCGATGGCGATCCAGTTCTTCGTGCGGGAGGCCGGCGGGCTGGTGCCGGACGGTGAGCCGGTCATCCTGCGGCAGGGAGAGACGGGCTACGTCCGCGCCGGCCGCATCCACGACGCTCGTTATCTCGAGGCGTGCAAGCTGGTGTATGCGCACGATCGCGCGTTCGGGTTCAACGCCGAAGGCTGACGATCGGGACAGGAACCGGCGCTACCCGGCCGCCTCGCAGCGATCACAGCGGCCGCGCAGCTGGATCGCGACCTTGCCGAGGCGCACGGACGCGGGGAGGGGGCCGGCCGGCACGGGGATGACCACGTCCGGCAGGCAGGCCACGTCCCCGCAGACGGTGCAGAGAAAGTGCGGGTGGTCGACGTCCTGGTGCCCGGCGACGGGCGCGCTGGCGAGCTCGTAGCGCCACACGTGGTCGCCCAGGTCGGCGCGGCGGAGGATGCCGACCTCCGTGAGGTCGACCAGGTTGCGGTAGAGGGTGGCGCGATCCCACCCGTCCTCCGCGAGCGCCGCCGTGATCTCGGGGTGGCTCGACGCGGAGGCGCGGCCGTGCAGCACCCGCAACACCGCGACCCGCGCCGCGGTGGCACGGAGCCCCGACGCGCGCAGCCGCTCGCGGAGATCGGCGTCGGAGGTGGTGCCGGACATGACGACCTCGGCCGGCGGCGACGAGCCCCGGGCCCCCAGCCTAACCCCGCATCCCCCCGACGCGCGCGCGACCGACGACGAAGTGCCCCGCGTGCCTTGACGTGGAGGAGGTGGTCGGATACTGTGCGCACGTTCGGGGTGTGGCGCAGCTGGTAGCGCGCTTGGTTCGGGACCAAGAGGCCGCAAGTTCGAATCTTGTCACCCCGACCACTGTTGTGAAGGCCCGTCAGAATCGAGAGATTCGGCGGGCCTTCCTCGTTTTCTGGCCGAGGAGCGGTTCGAATCCGATCAGGGGCCCCGGAGCCGGACGCGTACGCGATCAGGTTCAACGGTGAGAATCGCTCGTTGCTCGAGATCCTCGGCGTGGGCGTTGAGCACCTGGACCGCGGCAGGCCCTTGGTCTCGCGCACGGAGGCCAACGAGCCTGATGATGCCCGCATGCGGCGCGCCCTTCACGATCGCCAGCTCGCCGAAGTCCTTGTCGAGCGTCACGAGCACGCAGCCGTCGGCATGTGCGACGCCCAGGATCGCGCTGTCCCCTGGGTCGCCGTCCCAATCCCCAACCCACCGGACATCGTGCCCGGCGGCCGCGATGACCTCCCGCGCGCCGCCCCACACGCAGGAGTCGAGGAGCACCCTCATGCGGCGGAGGGGATGATCCGCGGAGTGACCCGCTCATGCGCGACGAGCCTGCGCGCGTACTCCACGCAGGCGAGAACGTCCTCGCGCTCCATCCACGGGTAGCCCTCGAGGATCGTCTCCACGTCGTCGCCTGCGGCCAGCATGCCCAGCACGTGCTCCACCGCGAGGCGGTGGCCGCGGATAATGGGCTTCCCGCCGAAGATGGCGGGGTTGATCGTGATGCGGTCGAGGAGATCGGACATGTCAGCTCCCAGGGGAAGTGTAGTCTCCTCGGTCGCCCTTGTCGTCGTCGGCGTCGGGTACTTCCTTGCATGGTCGTGCTCTTCTCCGCCGCAGCCGCCTACGCGCGCTTCCGGCTACGTTGAGCCATGGCGTCCGCCGGTCGACTCGCGCTTGCCGTCCTGACGCTCGCGGCGTGCGGGCGTGAGGAGGAGGCGTCGGCGCCCGACGCCGGCGCGGACCCCGCGCCGCCGATCTGGCCCGCCCCCGCCCCGCCCCCTCCCGAGCCTCGTGCTCCGGAGCCCCCGCCCACCGAGTTCTGCGACACCGACGGGTGGTGCCGCCCGTACGCGTTCCTCCCGTTCGGCACCGCGGCGGCGACCACCAACGCCGTCGCCATCGCGTCCTCGGAACTTGTCGCGCTCTGGGTCGACGGGCAGTGGCGCGGCGCATTTTCGGCGGAGGATGGCACCCGCGTCGCGACGGTTACCCGGGAGGGGGACACCCTTGGGATCGTCACCTGCGTCGAAGCGAGGTGCGAGCGCCGCGATTGGAGCGGTGCCACTTTCGGGCCACCTCTTCGTGTCGCGAGCGCCCCGAAGCAGACCCGGGCCCGGCGCCTCGGGGAGTGGCACATCGAGTACTCCACCCTGATCTCGCCGGCCGGCGCGAAGCTGCGCCCCCGCTCGGAACTGGGCCAGCGCTCCTGCGCGACCGAGTTCTATCTCGTCGGAGACGAGGACTCCCCTTTCGCGGTGTGCCGCCAATACACCTCACAGGCCCTCCACCACGTCGTGAACGGCGAACTCGTCACGCTCGTGCAGCCCTGGGCGACCAGTTGGGTGAACGCCGGCCCCGCGGCCCACCTCGGCGCCGGGTGCGAGCCGTGCTTCGTGACACAGGAGGGGCTCCTCGTCCACCACGCTGGACGGTGGGAGATCGCGGACATGTCGATCGAGGCGCTGGAGGCCGAGACTCCCCGAGGACCCCCGTACGACGGCGGCGGGATGACCATCCCGGGCGTGTCGATCGCGCGGGATGACCAACTCCAGGTCGGTGTGGGAGGCAAGGCCTGGACGTGGAACGGGAGCGGGTGGGAGCGGTCACGCCGCGATGGCCCCTGGGCCGACCGCCTCGAGGGCTTCCGCTGGGACGAGGACACACTCGCGTTCGTCACGCCGGACGCGCTGTACCTCGTGGCAGATGTCGGGAGCCGGCTCCGATACCGCCGGTGGGAGCGGTTCCTCCCCGCGGCAGCCGTGGAGAGGGGCTTCGCGTCGGTCAAGGGCGTCGCCGCCGACGACGTGCTCAACGCGAGGACCGGCCCCCATGCCGCAGCGGCGCTCGTCGCGGCGCTCCCGCCGGACACCCGCTGCGTGCGCCTGCTCGACGCCACCTCGAAGGTGTCCGGTCAGAAATGGCAGGCGATCGCGCTCGCGGACGGGCAGCGGGGGTGGGCGAATGGGCGGTACCTCGCAGCGGATCCGAGCTGTCCCCGGTGACGCGGCCACCGCCTACCCTCGGAGCCCGTAGTGCATTGCGGTCCTGCTGCGGGTCCCGATCCGCGGCGTATGCCCACCTCCTCGCCGGCCATCCGCTCGACGTACCCGAGGTACGCCTTCCCGGATGGCCGGCTGTGGGGGTGGCCCTCCGCTCGCGGCTCGTGCCCCTCGCGACGGACCGCACCGCCCGGCAGAGCCGGGCTATGCACTACGGGCTCCTATCCGCCGGCGCGGCCCGCGGCGGCCTTTGTGTTCGCCGTCTTCCTTGGCTGCGCTGGAGCCGGCAGAGCCTGCGGCCTCGGACTGAACTGCCCCTTGAAGGCCAGCATCTTCTCGGTGCCCCACCCCTTCGGGTCCAGCCACCAGGTTCGATAACCATTCGGCCATCCCGACCACATTGGATGGCGTAGAGTTCCCCCGCGCCATTCTACGCCATCTTCTTTTTTGGCACTCGCGAGTTCGGCAAGTGCATCGACTGGCGCTTGCGGGCGAAGAAGGCCTCGTCGACGCGGCGCTCGAGCTTGTCCTCGCAGGCCTTGTCGAGCATGCGGCGGAGGCGGTCGTAGCGCCCGCGGGCATCCGCCCGGCGCGCCCGTCGCGTCGCCGGGCAGGGCGTCACGGACATCGCCGCCGAGCTCGACCTGACCGCGAGCACCGTGAGCACGCACCTGGCGAAGGTGAAGGCGAAGCTGGGCGCGGAGACGGTCCCGCAGATCGTGCGCTACGCGCACCGGGTGGGGCTGGTGGACGGACCGCTGGCCGACTCCACAGTGACAGCGGCGCCGGCGGTGCAACCAATCCCGTGTCTCCGGGGCGTTGCGGGGGCGGAGCCCCCGCCCCAAGAACCAGGGTCGAACGTCCCGTCGCGTCCTATTCGTACATCCTGATGACGAAGGTGACCGTCCCCTGGTTGTCGAGGTTCATGGTGAAGATCTGATTGGTGTAGGTGATCTCCGACATATCGATCTCGCCCCGGCCGTACGTTTCGTCATCGAACTCGTTGCTCGTCCGCCACTTGAACGGCTTCGACGGATCGATGTCGGCGAAGAAGATTTCTTCGTTCCAGGTGGGATTGTTGTCGCCCCACTGGATGGCGGTGACCTGGTGATCGCGCCACTGCTGGACCCGCACGTAGGGATTCTGATTCGAGCTCGAGCCGGCGATGTTGCTGGCGCTCACGATCTTCACGTAGAGGTTGATCCCCGAGGGCTCCCCGGCGTGGGCGGGGACCGCGAAGACCATCGCGACCGCCGAGGCGAGCCCCAGCAGCAAGTACTTCGCCGCCGTCCGTCGCGAAGCCATGGAACCCGTCCCGTTCTTGCCGTCGGTCGTCTTCATCATTCTTGCCCTCGGTGGTGGACTGCGGGTTGCTCAAGTGCGCGCTGCGCGGAGCCGTTTTACGGATTTTCTCGGGCGTCGTCATCGAGCTCGAGTTGCCCGGCTTTCCGACCCGCACCTCGTGGGCGCCCACGACCACCGTCTCAACCGTCGAGTCGGAGCCCGCGTCCTGCTCCCAGGACCACGCGCAGGTCCCATCGTCCCACGACGTATCGCTGTAGGAGCCCGTGTAGCCGCTCCCCCCGCGCGTCTGCGCGGTGAAGGCCCCGTCCGTCGGCCACGACGGATCGAGCTCCCCCGCCCAGGCGGCGGTCCAAGTGCGCGTGTTGGAGATCCCGGACGAGGAAGTGCGCACGTAGTCGAAGTCCACCGAGAGGGCCGACCAGGACTCCGACGGCGGGTCGACGGTGATCGAGACCCGTTCGGTCGTGTACAGGACGAGGCTCTCGGTGTATCGGGCGCTCTCGTCGCGCCAGGTGACGACCGCCCCCTCCGCCGTGGTGCAGGCGGCCTCCTCGCAGGAGGTGGAGCCCCGGGAGGGCGACGTACACGTGACCGGCGTGCACGTCATCCAGGCGAGCGCGACATCGAGCGCGGCCTCCCCTGCGTCGACACCAGCGCCCTTCCCCGCGGCGCCCTCTTCCGACAACCGGCGCTACAACGACGGCATGCCGTTCGGCACGCGCGGCGGCGATGCGAGCTTGTCTCCACGAGCAGCTGCATCAAGACGATGAGTCGACCGGCGCCTCAGCACAACGTCAGACTTTCACCGGCTCGGCCCGGCGCCGCGCGAAGTCGAGGAGCGCCTTGAAGGCGGCGGTCGGGTTTCGCCGGTTCGGATAGTAGAGGCTCAAGGGCGGCAGGATCGGCGTCCAGTCCTCGAGCACGCGCACGAGACGCCCGGCCGCGATGTCGTCCCGCACGTCGTACTCCATGGCAAGGGCCAAACCGAAGGAGGAGAGGGCCGCCGCGCGACCGAGGCTTGCTTCATCGAGCGTCATGGGGCCCGCAACGTCGATATGAACCGACTGGCCGGCTCGCTCGAACGGCCAGCGGTGAATGGCGCCGTTGGGAAGCCGGACACGCAGGCACGAATGCCCGATCAGGTCGTGGGGAACCTGCGGCGTTCCGTGCGCCTGGAGATAGGCGGGTGAGCCGACCACGACGTTGCGCCGGGCCAGTCCCAGGGGCAGCGCGATCATGTCGTTGGGAACAAGGTCGGCGCTCCGCACGCCGAAATCGAAGCCGCCGGCGACGATGTCCACCAGGCGCCCCTCCGTGACGATGTCGATGTGGACCTGTGGGTGTTCGCGCACGAACGGTAGGACGAGGGAGGAGAAGATCTCTCTCGCCGCGGTTGGAAAGGCGTTGATGCGCAGCGTGCCGGAAGGCGTGGCCTGGCGAGAGCGCACGGCTTCCATCGCCTCATGAATGTCCCGCACCGCGGGTGCGACCTGGGCGACGAACTGGTGGCCCGCCTCCGTCAAGGAGACGCTTCGCGTGGTTCGGTTGAAAAGACGGACGCCGAGCGTGCGCTCCAGCTTTCCGACGGCATTGCTGAGCGCGGTCGTCGAAACCCCGAGTTTGATCGCGGCCGTACGGAACTTGCCACAGCTGGCCACCATCAGGATCGCATCCAATTCGCTCAGGCTGCCTTGCATGATTGTCCTGTAGTTCGGGACGACACGTCCCGAGTTATCCCGATTATCGAAAGACGTGTACACGTTATTTCGACTGCACCCAGAGTCGCAGCCACCCCGGTCGCGACCGCAGCAAGCAGGACACGGACAATGTCGCTCGAACTTCCCCCTCCGATCGCCGACTACGTCGAGGCCAACGCCCGGCTCGACATCGACGGCATGATGAAGCCCTTCGCAGCCGACGCGGTGCTGCTGGACAACGGCAAACGCCTTGCGGGCCATGCCGAGATCCGCAGCCTGCTCAAGAAGGCCGGGGTCGACCACAAGGCGATCTTCACCCCCGACACGATCCGGCACGAGAACGGCCAGGTCGTGGTCGAGGGCCCGGCGCATGGCGATTTCCCGGGCAGCCCGATCCGCTTCACCTACCGCTTCGACCTCGACGGCAACACCATCAAGGCCCTGGAGATCACGGTATGAGCGTCCAAGCCGATCCCAAGGAGTTCGCGGGCAAGCGCGTCCTCGTCAGCGGCGGGACCAAGGGTCTCGGCCGCGCCACCGTCCAACGCTTCCTGGCCGGAGGCGCCCGGGTGATCACCTCCGCGCGCGGCGCCATGGAGCACATCGCGGGGGTCGAGTTCGTCCAGGCGGACCTGACCACGCCCGAGGGGGGAGAAGCCCTTGCGAAAGCGGCGCTCGAGCGTCTCGGCGGCATCGACATCCTCGCCCATGTGCTGGGAGGCTCGACCACGCCCGGCGGAGGTTTCGTCGCCCTGACGGACGACCACTGGCTGTCCGAACTGAACCTCAACCTCCTGGCCACGGTTCGTCTCGATCGTCTCCTGATTCCACAGATGATCGAGCGGGGCTCGGGCGCGGTGGTCCACGTGACCTCCATCCAGAGCGTCCTGCCCCTGCCGGAGTCCACCACCGCCTACGCCAGCGCCAAGGCCGCGCTGCGAACCTACAGCAAGTCCATCTCCAAGGAGCTCGGTCCCAAGGGCGTACGGGTCAACGCCGTCTCCCCCGGCTGGATCATGACCGAATCCACAGGAGAGTTTCTGGGACGCCTGCAGGCCGCCAACGGCGGCACGCTCGAAGATGCCCGGCAGTCCGTCCTGGACGCGCTGGGCGGAATCTCGATCGGTCGAGGAGCCGAGCCCTTCGAGGTTGCCGAAGCCATCGCCTTCCTGGCCTCGGATCGCGCCGCATCGATCCATGGGTCAGAGCTCGTGGTCGATGGAGGTACGGTGCCGACTGTTTGAACTCGGGGACGCCCACGCCGGATACGGGGTGTGGCGCAGCTGGTAGGCGAAGCGGTCGCCGCCCGAGCGCTCGATTAGTGGAGGTAGCCGTGACTTCCTCTTGGACGGACGATGACGCGAACCTGCCCCGCCGGACACACGTTCGAGAAGACCAGCGCCTGTCCCGTGTGCCCGCACTGCGAGCAGGCACGGCTGGCAGGCTCCCCACTTCCTCGGATCGGTGCGCCGGCAACGCGCGCCCTGGAGCGTGCCGGCGTCACCCGCCTGGACCAGCTCACACGGTGGACGAGGGCGCAGTTGCTCGCCACCCACGGCGTCGGCCCCAAGGCGGTCGCCATCCTCGAGGAGGCGCTCGGCGCCCACGGGCTTGCCTTGGCCAGGGGGTAGGAGGCAGGAGACGGACCCGGCGTCGCGGGCCCACACTACGCAACGAGACCTCGGCGCCCGGGCTGTCCGCGTGTTGGCTCCGCGTCAGGACAGCGTTCGAGTATGAGTTTGGACGCCCGCCCTTCGGTTCGCCACGTTGTGTCGCGCGGCAAACACCGCGGCCGTCTGGTTCGACGCTTCGAGCGCGGTGACGAGCTCGCCCCACCGCTGGGCCGTTGGTGTGAGGGACGATGGATGGAGGATCGCGCCAGCGACTCCATCGCTGTCGACGCCCCGCCACCGAACCCTCCTGGTGGGGCGTCGACATCTCGACACACTCGCACCGGGCCCCAAAGGGAGGGCGTCCACCTGTGGACTGCCTGCTACCGGCCGGCCGGTGGCAGGCGCCTCCGTGCGGAACTTAGGGCCCGCTCCTCAATAATGTCCGCATTCGGCCGCCCCTGGGCTCGCGTCCGCGGCGTCGCTCGTCGGTCACATGCCTACGGGCATGCTCCCTCCTCGCTCCTTGCGGCCGCGGCCCAGGGTCGCCCTCGGTGCTGGACATTATTTCCGGGCGGACCCTTAGTCCGTGCTGGCCCGGTCGTTCGGCGAGACCCAGTCGGACGCCGCCGCGGCGCCCCTCGCACCGGTGTCGCAGGTGCGAGCGAGGGTCGAGAGGTACTTCAAGTCCCGCTCGTAGTCCTCCCAGGCCGGGCTGCAGCACACCTCCTCGCGGGTCTGGTAGTACTGCTTGAGGGCGGCCTCCTTCGAGACCGCGGTGACGAAGATGAACTGGAACGTCACGCTCTCTTGGGCCGGCACCGAGCCCCGGTGGTTGATGTGCTGGGTGTTGTCGGCGCGGGTGTAGTTGTCGTCGCTGAACGTGGCGCCGCTCGCGTCGGGATCCCACCGCGTGTGCCCGACGCGCTCCGCGCCGTCGTCGCAGCGGCCGTAGGCGGTGACGATCCCGGTCCCGCTCCCCTCGCTGAACACGAAGTTGTCCGACGGCACGGTGTCGTTACAGGTGGAGTAGTCGCCGAACGACTGCACGTCCTGGTCCGGGTCGACGCCGTGCATCAGGACGAAGTCCTGGTCGCGGCACGCGAGGTTCGTGATCGTGATGTCGATGATCAGCGCCTGGCTCTCGCGGGAGAGCCCGATCCCGTCTTCGTAGCCCCGCCCCGCGGCGCCCCAGTACTCGTGCTTGTGGATCTGCAGGTCACCGGCGCGCCAGGTCGTGGTGGACCCGTTCGTGCCGGAGAAGCCGCCGAACGGCGCGAAGGTGACGGGGGTGATCGACCCGTACGCACCGACGGTGAGGGTGTCCCACGGGGCCGCCGGGATCGCGCCGATGCACTCGTTGCCGTTCCGCTCGAAGGTCCCGCCCGAGCTGTCGATGCTGACCTGCTGCCAGGGGTTGCCGGGGGCGGAGATGGGCGTGCTGTACCAGTCCAGCCCGGCGCCGGGGGAGGAGTCGTCCGCCCGCTCGTTCCAGAGTCCGTTCTGGTCACAGTAGTTCACATCGAACCCCGAGCCCGAGAACGGGTTCGGCGCGATCGGGGCGGCGTGGCTGGTGGAGGACAGGCTGGCCACCGCGGTCAGCACGGCAACCGAGAGAACTCGAGACATGTTGGACTCCTAGTGTTGGAACGAGGCCGCACGCCATGTGCGGCTCCGGTGACGACGCGCGACCTGGGCCAGCTTCTCCGAAGGGTTCGACTCGCCTCAGCCTCGCATCGCGACGATACTACAGCTCTGTCGGCGAATGATCGAAAACTTTTTCGATGAGGACGATCGAGCTCGGCAGCGTGTCGGCGTCGGAAGCGCGGTCGTGGCTCCGGGGGCCGGACCTGCTCGCCCTCCGCCAGGTAGAGACGCGGCCCTGGTCAGTAGTATTGGGGGGTGCCAGTGTCTCACTTCTGTTGACATGCAGGGGCATCGCCGCCGTCGATGGTGTCGTCGCAGCTGCCCCGACGGCATGGTGCTCGACGCCAGCGGGAGCAGCATCGCGGGGAGGCTTGGACGCCCCGGCCCCAACCAAGATAGCCCCCCGCTCGCCGCGAGACCTGACCATGCCGCTCCCCAAGTCCTTCCCCCGCTTCGAGGTCTGCGAGGTGCAGCACGGCGCCGGCCCGGAGCTTGGCTGCTTCGCGACGGTCGACATGGCGGATGGCACGCCGATCTGGGAGTTCACCGGCCCAACGTTCACGTACGCCGAGATGGCCGAGCGGGTGCGCGCGGGCGTGGAGCGCAGCGGCGACGACCCGCTGCAGGTCGGCGGCGACCGCTTCATGGACCTCGAGCACCCGGCCGTGTGCTTCAACCACTCGTGCGACCCCAACGCCGCCCTGCGCGGCACGGCGGAGCTCGTGGCCGTGCGCGCCATCCGGGCTGGAGAGGAGATCCGCTACGACTATTCGCTCACCATCCCAGCCTCCAACACGTGGGTGATGGCGTTCGGCTGCGCGTGCGGCGCGGACGCCTGCCGCGGCACACTCGGCAACCGCCTCACGGTGCCCAAAGCGCGGGTGCGGGAGCTGCTCGCGAAGCGGGCGCTCCAGGACTTCGTCGTGCGCGAGCTCCTGCCCGAGTAGGATCCAGGAAGGATGGCAGGCGCAGGGCGCTCCGGTACGGGGACGCGATGTACATCGGCTCCCGCTGGCCTGACCTCGCGCCCGCCCTGCAAGCCCTGGCCCCCGCCGGGAGCGGGCTCACGGTGCGGGCGATCACCCCTGGGGAGGTGGCCGAGCTCATCGCGAACCTGCGCGCGTGGTACCCCGCGCTGGCCGTCGCGGCGGTCAGCTACATGCTCGACCCCGCGTTCTACGCCGAGCAGGTGGCCTTCGCGGGGGAGACGCCGCCCTTCGCCGAGCGCCCGTACCTGGTGGTGGTGGTGGAGAGCGCCAGCGAGATGGTGTCGTGCCTGCTCCTGGCCGCGGAGGAGGAGGGCCGCGTCGTGTCCGGGACGATGACCGTGGTGGCGCCGGGAGCGTACGGCAAGGGCCTCGGCGGCGTCTCGGCCCGCGGCACGGTGGGGGTGGCCGAGGCCATCGGCGCCGATCTGGCCTACGCGCTGGCGGCGCTCGACAACCACGCGTCGCGCAAGGCGCTGGAGGCGGCCGGGATGTCCTTGTGCGCCGTGGTGCCGGGCTGCGAGCGGAAGCTCCTCGCGTCCGGCGAGGTCGTGTGGGTGGCCGAGGCGCTGTATGTGAAGGCGTTCGCGCCGGAAGAAGAGCGCGTGAAGCCCGCGGCGAGCTTGCTGACGCCCGCCGTGGCGGCGATGTTCGCGGCGTTGACCAGCGCGGAGGCGCCAACTTTCGCGGCCAAGGGGGCGACTACCGCTGTCCGCGCCACCGCCATCGACGCCGGCTGCTGCTTCGTCTCCCTCCGCGACCTCGACGCCCAGCGCACGGCAGAGGCGGCCGGGCTCGTGCCGCTCGGCCTGGTGGCCGGCAGCGACCGGCACCAGGTCAGCGAAGCCGTGGCGTTTGGCTACGACGCGCTCTATGGGCGGCCCTCGGACAGCTTCGAGGGCCACGTGTGGCCAGAGCTGGGTGGCCTGCCGCCGCGCCTCGCGGCGCTCACCGCTCTGGTGCGCGCCAGCCCGCCCCGCCGTGACTCGGGGCGGGCGCCGGCTGCCTGAACGGCCAAGGCACGGGCTGCCGACACCTGGGATACCCCAGCGACATCCTCCTCGCTCTCCCTGCCGGTTGTCTGTCGGTCAGAGAGGGACTGCGGCGGCCGGCGCTGCGAACGACCTGCTCCACCCGGTGGTGCAGGAGGGCCTCGCCGCGCTCCGGGGCGCGCTCGCTGCCGTCGACCACTCGCTCCCACGCCCCGTCCAGAAGGAGCTGGAGGTATTGGTTCGGGTCCGTCCTCGCGAGGCGCTCGGCGCCGATGACGATGGCCCCCGGCCGGGCAGGAGTAGCCGGTCGCCGCCCGAGCGCTCGATTAGTGGAGGTAGCCGTGACTTCCTCTTGGACGGACGATGACGCGAACCTGCCCCGCCGGACACACGTTCGAGAAGACCAGCGCCTGTCCCGTGTGCCCGCACTGCGAGCAGGCACGGCTGGCAGGCTCCCCACTTCCTCGGATCGGTGCGCCGGCAACGCGCGCCCTGGAGCGTGCCGGCGTCACCCGCCTGGACCAGCTCACACGGTGGACGAGGGCGCAGTTGCTCGCCACCCACGGCGTCGGCCCCAAGGCGGTCGCCATCCTCGAGGAGGCGCTCGGCGCCCACGGGCTTGCCTTGGCCAGGGGGTAGGAGGCAGGAGATGGACCCGGCGTCGCGGGCCCACACCGGATGGTGGGCGTTGTGAATCTGGCGGTCGGTTGGCACCGCGAGCCGATGAAGGCGGCGCTTGTGGAGGGCGAGGGCCGTATCGTGGCTGAACACGTCGGCGCGATCGCTCCAGAGCCACGCGACGACGACGTCCTCGTGCTCGCCCGATGGGAACTCGACGAGCCGGTACACGCCACGCCGTGCCCGGTCAATCCCGCCCGGAGGCCCTTGAACCGGCCGCGGCGTAAGCC
>JAZKFH010000071.1:0-12571 GCA_040386535.1 Myxococcota bacterium
GCGGGACCTGCTCGTCAGGCGGTGCCTCCGTGGCCGCTGGGCGGCCACCGAGCGGGACCTGCTCGTCAGGCGGTGCCTCCGTGGCCGCTGGGCGGCCACCGAGCGGGTACCTGCTCGTCAGGCGGTGCCTCGGTGGCCGCTGGGCGGCCACCGAGGCGGTACCTGCTCGTACCGGCCGCCGCGGCGGCCCCGGTGACCCGAGTCAAGCATCTTCGTGGCGGCAGGAGGTCCACGCCCCCCTTTCACAACACGGTCCCGCCGTTCGCCGCCCCGCCGCCCGCCCCGCCGCCCCCGCCGCCGCAGCGGCCGCGCCGCGCGGACCGTCTGCCCAGTTCCCCCGCCTCGGCGTGCTACACCCGCCCTCCCGATGCCGCCGCCCGCACCCACGAACCGCGCCGAGGCCCGCTTCGACTTCTTCGTGGAGCGGTGGCCCGTCGCGACGTACGCCCTCGTGGGGACGCTCGTCGCCATCCACGTCGCGATTGGGATGGCCGGACCGCCGCGCGTGGTGTGGTGGTTCCGGCTGTTCGGGCCGCGCGCGGAGGCCCCGATGTTGCGCTGGGGGGCGCGCGGCGGCGTGGCCGTGGCCGACGGCGAGCTGTGGCGGCTCGTGACGCACGGGTTCCTCCACTGGGACATGGTGCACCTGCTCGTCAACGCGCTCGCGCTGTTCGGCCTGGGGCGGCTAGCCGAGACCGTGTTCGGGCCGGTGCGCCTGTACGTGCTGTTCCTGGTGAGCGTGATCGGCGGCGGCCTGTTGTCGCAGACCGCGGGACCGAGCGTGGTGTCCGCCGGCGCGAGTGGTGGGCTGTTCGGGGTGCTCGGGGCGCTGGTCACCTTCGGCGTCGCCCGCCGCGCGACGATGGGCCCGTCGCTCGCCGACCTGTTCGTGCGGCGCCTGTGGCCCTGGCTGGTGCTGAACCTCGCCGCCGGGCTGCTCCTCCCCTACGCCTACCGCGCCGTGACCGCGCAGATCGCGCTGGCGTACACCTACCTGCTCCCGACGCTTCGCGCCCTCGTGGACGGCCTCCCCGCGCGCCTCCTGTTCGGCGACGGCCCCTCCCTCGACAACCGCGCCCACCTCGGCGGGCTCGTGGCGGGGTCTGTGTGCGCGCTGCTGCTCGGCGAGCGCATCACCGACAACCACGCACGCCGGCCCGCCGCGACCGTGGCGATGGCGATCGCGCTGACGGTGACGCTCACCTGGGCCGCGGGAATGTTGGCCTTGCGGCGGTGATGTTCCGTGGGCGGACCGCCGCCGTTCCAGTGTCTACCGGAGGAGGAAGGGCGCGCCCTTTCCCGCGCCCGGGGCTCCATGGACGATCCGCCGCGCCGCGCTCCGTTCCCCAAGGCCTGGCTCGACGCCGAGCGGCGGTTCATCGCGCGCCTCGCCCGCCCGCCGCGTGCCACCGCCGCGTTGTTGGGCCTGCTCGTGGCGATCCACGTGCTCGGCGGCCTGCTCACCGCGCCCGGGCAGGGCACGTGGCTGCGCATCTTCGGCATCCGCCCGGCCGAGATGATGGTGCGCCTGGGCGCGCGGGACGGCGCGCGGGTCGCCGACGGCGAGGTGTGGCGCATGGTCAGCGCCGGGTTCCTCCACTGGGACGTGGCCCACCTGTTCATGAACGGCCTCGCGCTCTGGGGCCTCGGGCGGCTGTGCGAGATCGTGTTCGGACCCGTGCGGATGTACTGGTTGTTCCTGCTCTGTGTCATCGGCGGCAACCTGCTCTCCCAGACCGCCGACGCCGCGATCATCTCCGCCGGCGCGAGCGGCGGCGTGTTCGGCCTGCTCGGCGCGCTCGTGGCGTTCGGCCTGTCGCGGCGAAAGTCCCTGTCGCCGCCCTTGCGCGAGGTGTTCACCCGCCAGCTGTTCCCGTGGATCCTGCTGAACCTCGGCATCGGCATCCTCTTGCCGTTCATCGACAACCGCGCGCACATCGGCGGCCTCGTCACCGGCGCCGTGTGCGCCGTGGTCCTGGGCGACTCCCTCACCGACGACCACCGCCCCTGGCCCTGGGCCACCGTCGCGATGGCGCTCGCCATGGGCGTCATGCTCGTGTGGACGGCCGCGATGGTGGCGCTGCACGCCCTCCCTCCAGGCTGATCACCCCGCCGGCGAGCTCGCCACCATCGAGCCGAGGATCCCCACGGTCACCGCGAGCGCCGCGGACGCCCCGAAACACAGCCGCGCAACACGACGCCCGCCGGGCGGCCCGAACACCAGCGCGCACCCGCCCCAGGCGAGCACCAGCGCGTAGAAGGCGAGGTGCTCCTTCGTCTCGAACAACATCGCCACCTCGAACGCGCCCTGGAGCAGCCGCGGCTTGTCCACCACGCGGTAGCCCGGGTACAGCCACCAGCCGCCCAGCGTCGTGATCGTGACCAGCGCGGTGGCGAGCGCCACGCTCCAGCGCGTGCCGGGGCGCAGGCTCGCGGCGGCGGAGCGGGGCGGCCGGAGCGTGATCGCCGGATGCACCAGCGCGATCGCCGCGAGCAGCCCGAGGTGCCCGTGCAGGGTGCGCGCGAGGGTCACGAGGTCGATCAAGGGCGTTCGCTCCCCACGATGCATGTTATCGGGCCGGCCGAGCGCAGGAGTACGCATGCCCAGCCCGTTCGGTATCCGCCGTCGCATCAAGACCCTCCTCGGCATCGCGCCCAAGGCCGCCGCCGAGCCCGAAGTCGAGCCGGAGAAGATCACGCTCCACATCCTCGGCCCCAAGGGGGACGAGCAGTCCGTCACCACCTACGCCGGGTCGACCATCCTCGGCGCGTCGGGCCAGCTCCGCCACCCCATCGCGTCGGGTTGCTCGGACAGCACGTGCGGCACCTGCCACGTCGAGATCCTCGAGGGCGCGGAGAACCTCTCCGACCCCACCGCCCGCGAGCGCGGCACCCTCAAGGACGCCGGCCACCCCGCGGGCCAGCGCCTCTCGTGCCGCACCGAGATCCTCAAGGGCACGGTCAAGGTCCGGGCGTTCGAGCTGGTGTAGCCCAAGGTCCCGCGTCCGGTCTGGGTGCGGGCGCATCCGGCGCGGACGCCGGACCGGCCCCTTCCGGGCTCGGGCCGAGGGCCCTCGGTCCGCCGCCGCTCCCCGAGCGGAGCGTCGCCGGGACCGGCCGCGCCCGGGCGCGCGGCCGCCCTCCAGGCGCCTTGCGCGGGGGAGCGGCGTGGCTTGGGCGCGGCGGGCGGCTTCCGACTTGCGACGCACCGGCGCGCGGCCGTGCTTCGGGCGGCGGGCGGGTCCTGAGTCGCGCCGCCCGGGCGCGCGTGGAGGGGCTTGGGCGGGGCGTGCGGGTCCCGGGTCGCGTCCCCCAAGGCGGCTAAACCGGCGCGACCGTCCGAGGTCGGTGGATGCCCGCGCATCCCGTCACTTCGGACGGTATGTCCGTCCGAAGTCGGGGGATGCCCGCGCATCCCGTCACTTCGGACGGTATGTCCGTCCGAGGTCGGGGGATGCCCGCGCATCCCGTCACTTCGGACGGTATGTCCGTCCGAGGTCGGGGGATGCCCGCGCATCCCGTCACTTCGGACGGACGGCCGACGAGGCACCGCGCCTCACCACCACGGCGATCCTCCCACATCGTCGTGTTGCAGCGAAGTCTTCGGTCACCAGCATCGTTCGGGGGAGCCGCATGCCAACCTGGCCGGAGGTCGAAGCCTCGTTCTCGCCCGACGGGGCCCTCCGCGACATCTACGTCCACGGCACCGACCTCGCCGACTGGGAGCGCCTGCTCGAGACGGTGCGAACCGCAGGCCCGACCCGCTGGACCGTGGACGGCATCGACGCGCCGCCCATGACGGCCCGCGCGTGTTTCCTGCTCCGCGAGCGAGCGTCGGTGCAGCTCGACCTCCACTTCGGCGGAATCCTCCTCTGCACCCACTTCTTCGTGCCCGACGAGATCGAGTCGACCTCGATCCGCGCGACGTGCGCGCGGAGACCTGGCCCTCGCTCGTGTCGTTCCTGTGGCTGCTCTCCGCCACGACCGGCAAGCGGGCGTCAATCACTCCGGAGAACTTTCCGACGGAGATCATCGCCCGCTGCGAGGTGGGCGGGGTTGTGCGCGCCGGGTGAGTCCCAGTGTGCGTCCGGTCGAGGAAGGACCAACCAACCCGCCGGCGAGCATCCCGGCCGCGCCCTACGTTATGAGCGCTCGGGCCCGGCACGGGCCGTCGGCACCCGACATCACACTCCCGGATCCATGACGCACGCCGAGCTCATCCAGCATCCGCCTCTCTACGTCGTGAGCGCGCTGTTGAGGACAACGTCGGGAACGTGGCGGTGAACGAACCCGTCGCGCCGGCGTGGGCGGTCCTCGTGGCGGGCTTTGTCTTGTGCGCGGTCGCCATCTTCGAGTCGGGCACCGCCATCGCGGGAGACGACTTCGGCTACCTCATGTGGGGGCTCCTGACCCGGGACAACCTGCTCGCGTGGGTGGATGGCCCGGAGTGGTTCACCTATCGCCGCCCGCTCAACACCCTGCTGTGGTGGCTCTCCGCCCAGACCGGCATCGATGGCGCGCTCGTCCGGTGGGGTCAGGTGGGCCTGTGGGCGCTCTTCGGCGGCGCGCTGCTTGCCACCACGCGGAGCTCGCTGCGGGGGCTGATCACGGTCGTGCTGCTCCTCCTCACGAACCAGGTGTTCGTCGACCTGCTCCACTGGCGAAGCTGGGTCACCACCACCGGCAGCGTGGCCTTCCTTGCGCTCGCGGCGTTGGCGGTGGAGCGCCGTGCGTCCGTGCTCACGGTCGCGCTGCTCGGGACCCTGGCGCTGGGGTTCAAGGAGCTCTCCGCCGTCGCCATCGCGGTGATGCTCCTGACGCGCCCGGGATATCGCCTCGTGGGCGCCCTGCTCGTCGCCGGGGTGGGTGTCGGGTCGCTCTCGTCCGCGCACAAGCTCGGACTGCACTTCGTTGCGGACAACGTGCGCTTCCACGCGCAGACGGTGGCCCTCTTCGCCCCCGTCGTGCCGGTGCTCCTCGCGGCGCGGTTTCCGAGGTTGCCCGCATGGACGCTGCTGTTCTGCGCCGCCTTGGTGGTGCTCCCGGCGCCAGTCGTGGCGGTCGCGGTGGTCTGCTCGGCCACGCTCTTCCTGACACAGGAAGTGCGGTGGCTTCCCGCCGCGGCCGTCGCCTTCGGCCTCCCGTTCGTCGGCGCCTACCACGCGCGTCAATACCTGCTCGAGTCCTGGACCATCGTGCTGATCGCCCTCGCGTCGGCGCGGCGGTTCTCCGTGCCGACCACCGCCTGGGTGGCGATGCTCGTGCTGGCCGCTCCGCCCGCGGTCGACTTCGAACGGAATCGTGCCACGCTCCGCGCCGAGTTCGCCACCCAACGCGCGTTCCTCCGCGACTTCCATCCTCCGCCGGCCGCGCATCTCTACCACCCGGACAGCCTGTGGTCCTGGAACCTCGACGCGCTCCATTGGGTCCAACGCGGCGCCACGCTCGAAGGACAGCCGCCTCTGGGGAGCCGGCCGAAGCAGGTGGGGCCGCTGTCGGGCGTGTGGGCCGACCTCGAGCCGGCCAGCGCACCTACCGGGGCACCGGCACCGTGAGCACCGCGCCGGCGTCCACGCCGCCGGTTCCCCCTCCACCTACAACGGAGCCTGCACATACGCCCCGCCCCCTTCCAGGGCCCCCGCGTCCAGACCGGGCGCCCCCAGGACGACCTCCAGGAAGCCGTCGGCGTCCAGGTCCCCGAGCGCTACGCCTGTCCCGACGTAGTCGTCCGCGCTCGCGCCGTTGAACGTGGCGTCGGCGTCGGTCGTGTCGAGCGCCCCGGCGAGGGGCCCGTAGAACAGGTAGGCCGCCCCGGAGTTCGAGCCCCCCGGATCGTCCAGCCAGGCCCCCGCCAGCACGTCGGCGAAGCCGTCGCCGTCGGCGTCCTTGGCCGCGATCGCGCCTCCCGAGCCTTCGCCGAGGCCGAACTAGCTCCCCGCCGTCCCGTCGAGGATCGCGGCCGCGGTGCCGAGGGACACTTCGCCCGTCACTGGCCCCCGCACGACGTAGACCCGGCCGGCCTCGGCGCCGCCGTTGGCCCCGGCGAGCACGTCGGCGTAACCGTCGCCGTCCACGTCGCCCGTCTCGACCGAGAGCCCGGCGTAGTCGCCCGGGAGCTCGCCGAGGAGCCGCGCGTCCGCCGAGCCGAGGCCCATCTCGCCCATCGGGGCGCCGAGGACCACGTACACGACGCCGGATTGGGGGGCGCCGCCGTCCCCGTAGATGGCCGCGATGACGATGTCCGCGAGGCCGTCTCCGTCGACATCGCCGCCGGCGTGCAACGTCCTGCCCGTGTACCAGCTCGCGCCCTCGCCCACGAGGGTGGCGTCGGCGTCCACTTCGAGATCCACCTCGCCGGAGAGCGGCCCGTACTCGACGAACACCGTGCCGGAGTCCCCCCCGCCGAGCGAGCCGGCGTAGCAGCCCACGACTCCGTCCGCGATGCCGTCGCCGTTCACGTCGGCGAGCGCCCCGCCGTGCCCCGCGTAGCTGACCTGGGGCCCGCGGAGCACCACCTCGGCGTCGGCCAGTACGCGGTCGCCCGTGATGGGCCCGAGCAGCACGAACAGCCCGTTGGTGTCGATGCCGTAGGGCGCGCCCAGGGCAACGTCCCCGACGCCGTCGCCGTTCACGTCGCCCATCGCGATGGAGCGGCTGGCGCCGAAGGTGAGGTTGGCGTCCCCGTCGATGCGGAAGTCGGCCGCGTCCAGCGTGCGCGACGTGGTGATCGGGCCCGGTACCAGGAACCCGCCGCCGCCGTAGCCCTCCGCGTAGAGCGTCGCGAGGAGGAGGTCACCGTAGCCGTCGCCGGTCACGTCCCCGATGTCGACGCGCCGGCCCGCGTCGAAGTTGTTCCGCCCCGAGGCGAGCTCCACGTCGGTCGACCCGAGGTCTACGGTGCCCGCGTGCCGGCAGGCCCGCTCCACGCCGTCGCAGTCGCTGTCCACATCGTCATCGCAGGAGTCGACAGCGCCGGGGTTCCGCGTGGCGTCCCCGTCGTCACAGTCATCGCCGTTGTCGACGTAGCCGTCGCCCTCGTCGCACGCGGAGGCCACGGCCGCGTCGCCGAAGCCGTCGCCGTCCGCGTCGGGCCACCAGGCCGCGCATGGGAGACCGCTGTCCTCCGTGTCGTTGGTGTCGGGCGCGTCGGTCTTGGGCGTGCCGCGGGCGAGCGCGAGGAGCAACAGCATGGGCGGACTGTACCGTGGGCCGCCCGAGGCGCGCGGCGCCTTCCGGCGAGGTCTACCAACCGCTCACCCCCCCAACACCCCCCGCGCCGCCATCAACGCGAACCCCAACAGGTTGAGCCCGCGCCACTGGTTCGGGTCCTGCGCCCGGGGGCTGCTCGCGCCGAGGCCGATGCCCCAGATGGTGTCGCTCGGGCTCGCTTCCACGAGCACCGCGTCCCCGGTGGCGAGCAGGTACGCGCGGAGCGCCGGGTCCTGCCCGAACTTCTCGACGCTGCCGCGCCGCACGATGGCCTGACGCTGGGGCTTCCACACCGCGTCGTCGAAGGCGCGCACGGTGCGGCCCAGCCGCTTGGCCTCGCTCGGCGTCGGGCTCGCGAGGATGGCGGCGAGGGCCTCGTCGTCGCCGAACAGGCGCGCCTTCTCCGCCATCATCCAGTGTTCGGCCGTGGAGTAGAACGTGCCGTCCACCACGAACGGGGCGCCCCACCACTGGGAGAACACGTGCGGACCCACGCGCCCGTCGGCCGGCGGCGTGTGCCCGTAGAAGAAGAACAGCGGGGGGCGCTCGCCCGCGTCGTAACGGCGGCGAAGCTCGGAGAGGTTCATCGGCCTTCCTTTTCCTGGGACGGGGCTCCGCCCCGTAACGCCCGGAGGCACGTGGTCGGGGCGCCCGCCCCAGTCAGCGCCGGAACACGAACCGCAGCGCCTTGGGGAGCCGCCGCTGCCAATGCCGCTCCCGATGGGTGCCGCGGGCGTCGGGCCGCCACAACAGGCGCGTGGCGTCGTAGCCGTGGGCCTGGAGGTGCCCGACCATGCGCTGGGCGCCCGCGACCATGCGCGGGCTCTCGCGCAGGCCCACGTCGAGGTACACGCGCGCGCCGGGCGCCGGGCGGGCCGGCACCTCCCGGAAGATCGCGCCGTTGTCGAACCAGAACGACGGCGAGATGCAGATCGCCGCGCCGAAGGTGTCCGGATGGCGGAGATGCGCGGCGAGGGCCGCGAGCCCGCCGAGCGAGGATCCGCCGATCGCGACGGGTCCCGGCCGCACCGCCCAACGGGCCCGGACGGCGGGCAGCAGATCGCCGCGAATGGCGTCGAGCAGCCCATCGAGCCCACGCCAGAGCTCCTCGATACGCGTGTGCCCGCCGTTGTCGATGGCCACGACGATGGGGACGTCGATGGTCCCGGGCAGCGCCCCGACAGCCGCGTGGGCCTGCCAGCCCCCCGCGTAGCTGCCCGCGTCGTCGAAGATGTTCTGGCCGTCGAACAGCAGGAGCAACGGCGCCCCCCCGCCCCGCTGCCCGGCCCGCGGCGACGCGTACACCCGCGCCCGGCGGGCCCCGTGGAACGCGAAGGTGAGGTCGGCGAACATCGGCCACGCTATCGCGGACGGGCGGGGCGCGCGGGCCCGACGGTAGTGTCCCAACGGTGGGCGACGCGACGCTGACCCAGGAGATCCCCCACGCACCGTTCTGCGCGGGCACCCTCTCCGAGGACGACTCTACTATTCTTGCGTCGAGACGGTCGCGACCAAGGCCGCCAGCGCGCACGATTGCCTGGGTTTCCAGACCGACGGGCGCAACCGCCTCCCGCCCGGCGCGCACCTGGGACGAAAGGGGGCGACAAGCAGTTCTCCCCGGAGCCATGCCCCAGTGAGTGCACGTTTTCCTCAGTCATGTCCCCATGAGTGAGCGAACTGGGCGTCCTTCACCAGGACGATGTGGAAATAGTGACGTTTGGTCCGTGCCGACACCGAGGGAACCGTGCCTGGACGGGCGTTCGAGGGGGCATGACTTGGATTTCCGCTCGTTCACGGTGGCATGACCCCCGCGGTGTACAAGGAGGGGCTCGAACCCCGTGCCGCCAGGCCATGAAATTCCGGCCCTCTGCGTGCCTCTTTTCCTGCCTTCCTCTATTCCTGTTGGCAGCGCCCCAAACCCGCCCCAATTCGGCGAGCAACGCGAGCACCACCATCCTGCACGGCGAGCAACGCGCGTGGTCACCATCGTGGATGGTGACCACGCGCCCTCGCGTTACCGAGTGCGCCCGCGCGCCTCTTTGAGCCGGTAGGACTCCGCCTCGATCTGCACGATCTCGCAGTGGTGAACGAGTCGGTCGACGAGCGGAACGACACACGTCGCGTTGGGGAACAGTTCGCCCCAGTCGGTGAACGCTCGGTTGGTCGTCACGATGATCGAACGGCCCATCTCGTACCGGCGGTTCACGACCTCGAACAGCACGTCCGCGTGGCGGTTCCCGTACGCGACGTACCCCAGCTCGTCGATCACGAGGACGCCAGGGCTCGTGTACCGGCGGAAGGTGCGGTGCAGGGCCGCCGTGCTGTCCTGGGCCGCGAGCTCCGTGAGCATCGTGCTCGCGGTGGTGAACCGCGCCGTCCGCCCGGTCTTGATGACGGCGTGTGCGAGGTTCTTGCCGATCATCGTCTTTCCGATGCCGTTCGGTCCTACGAGGACGACGTTGGCGCCCTCGTCCACGAAGCCGAGGAGGAACAGGGCCTCGATCGTCTTCCGGTCGACCTTGGTCGGCCACTTCCAGTCGAAGTCGGCCATCGGCTTGAACTTGCCGAGGCGGCTGTTCTTCATGCGCCGGTCGAGGCCGCGGTGCTGACGCTCCTCGGTCTCGATGGCGATGACGCGGGCGAGCCAGGGCTCGTCTCGAACCTCGTCGAGTCGCGCGGCGAGGCCCAGGAGCCCGAGCGCGCGGAGGCGCGTGCGGGGGTCATCCATTGTGACCTCCGCTGTTGCCGGCGAGCTGGTCGTACGCGTGGAGCGTGCGGGGTGGCACCACGACGTTTCGCACGCGCGGATCGTTTGGGAGGGTCACCGCGATGGGCGGCGGCTGGTCGGTGTCCTGGCGGCGACGATCGAGGACCTGCCGGACGGCGCTCGGGTGCGGGGCGTCGGCACCCAGCGCCTCCTGGATGGCCACTGTGAGCTCTTCGGCGCCGAAGGCGTCCAGCAGCTCGCCCAGGCGGGCTACGGCCCCGCCGATGTTGCCTCCGCGCTCGGCCAGCGCCTCGATGAGGCGCCGCGCGTCAGGGACGGCGGTGAACAGCCGAGGCATGCCGCGGCTCTCGCTCGCCTTTGCCTTGTGCACGACGAGCGCCTCGATGTGCGCGGGGTCTTCGACCATGCATCCTTTGCCCCAGGAGCGGGCATGGCGGGCGATCTCCTCGTTGCTGTCGAGCACGCGGACGGTGTCGGGGGACGCGACGACCGTGACGGCGCGGCGCACCCGCGTGTGCGGGACGCTGTAGTCGTTGGTGTCGAAGCGGGCGTAGGGCGTCTTGCCGATGACCACCTCGACGCGGTCCTCAACCGGGAACGCGTCGTCAGGCAGGGGGAGCAGCTTCGCCTTCTCCTCCAGGAACGCGCCGTGCACGGTCAGCGTCTTGTCCTCGGGGTGCCTCCGGGCGCCGCGGACGTCGCGGCACCAGGCCTCGGCCTGGCGGTTCAGATCCGCGAGGTCCGTCCACGTCCGGGCAGGCATGAAGCTCTCGCGCACGTCGCGGATCCCGCGCTCCACCCGACCCTTCTCGTTGCCACGGCGTGGCGCGCACGGGCGCACTTCGTAGCGGTGGTGCCCTGCGAACCCGAGCAACGTCTGGTTGAACACGATCGCCTTTCCGATCCGCTGGATGACCGCCGACTTGAGGTTGTCGTAGAGCACGACGCGGGGCACGCCGCCGAGCTCCTCGAACGCCGCGGCGTGATGGCCGAGGAAGCTGCCCATGCGCTGGTCCACGCCGAAGCGTAGGAACATCCACCGCGACCACGCGAGCACCATCACGAACGCGACGAGCGGGCGGCGCGTGCCGTCGATCTCGATGTGTCCGAAGTGGCCCCAGTCGACCTGCGCCTGCTCGCCCGGAAGGGTGGACAGACGCAGATACGCCTCTGCGGCCTTCTTCGGGCGGTACCGGCCGATGATCGCGCGGAAGTGGTCCGGCCCGCCGTCGTAGCCGCGCCCCTTCACCATCTGGTACAGAACGCTCGCCGCGAGGTCGGGGAAGGCCTCGAGGGTCTCGAGGACGAACGGCACGAACGGGTCGATCTTGGACGTGCGCGTGAGCATGGCGGTGAGCGGCACGCCATCCCGCCGGAGCGTCCGGCGCACAGTCGAGTGGTGCACCTCGAGGTGCCGGCCGATGGTGCCGATCGGCCACTTCTCCGCGTGGAACAGGCGGCGGATCTTCGCCTCCAAATCGGCCGAGATCACGACCACCTCCCATGGAGCAGCCGAAGCTGGCGGAAGTCACCCACGCCGCGGAGCGTCCGTCGACGTTGGCCCGGCGCGAGCATGTCGAAGCGCACGAGCGCGCTGTCCAGGGGAAGGAACCCATCCCCGAAGAGGGCCTCCGCGCAGCGCCGATCCACCGAGGGCCCCGCAGAAACCGCAGCGGTGAGCGGCTGGCCGACCCACAGCGACAGCGACTCCAGCAGCGTGAGCAGCGCCCGAGGGTGCTGCGGCATCAGCGGCAGCGCCGCCTTCAGGACCTCGTTCTGCTCCGGGTCCGTCATCAACAGGCGCACCGACCGCCGGGTCGGCTGCACCGTCGTCTTCCACGTGTCCATCTTCGACCTCCGCCTCGACGGGGTTGAGCGTCGAGGAGCGCGCAAACCCTGACGCGGTCGAGCTCGTAGCGGGAGCCGGATCCCCCACGGGAGGCAGCAGGCCGGCCCTCCGACGACGGCGACGGCGCTCTGCGTTCCGGTGCTCTCGGCGTCCTTTGGGGGTGCGACGGTAGGCCCTTCGAGCGCGGCGGCGCGAAGCCGTACGTCGCAACGGCGAGCACGTCGGACAGTAGATGTTCGACCGGTCGCAACCCGAACAGATCACGACGTGCGAGCAGCAGCAGCGGCAGGAGTACAGGCGGTGGAAGGGGCAGATCGCAGGGGTCCGGCCCCAGAGCACTCGACGGGCGGGCTCCGATCGGCCACGTTGGCGCGGGGTGCGCCGCCGTGATCGCCGGGGGCCGCTCCAGGGGGCTCGGCGTTGCAGCGCCGGGCCCCCACCACCGGGGACTGGGGACCGTCTACCGCGAGCGCGTACTCGATGCTGACGATGGCGGCGTCAGGCGCTGCTCGCCGGGAGGGCGCGGATTTGGGTCACCGTTGACAATTCCTGCTTTCCTGATTTTCCGGCTTCGGAACTTCGGAGAATCAGGAAGGCAGGAAACAAGGAAGGCAGGAGAAATACAGGAGAGGAGCCTGCCCTTCCTCAGGACTCCGGCGAATCAGGAACGCAGGTAGCACCGAACGCAGGAAGAAAGAAGCCATCTCCGCTCGTTCACGGTGGCATGACCCCCGCGGCGTACAAGCAGGGGCTCGAACCAGGTGCTGACCCACCGCTGCGACGAC
>JAZKFH010000071.1:12671-26636 GCA_040386535.1 Myxococcota bacterium
CCCGCGGCGTACAAGCAGGGGCTCGAACCAGGTGCTGACCCACCGCTGCGACGACCCAAGGGGCTCCGCGCCTGTCGGCCGCCAGGCCAGGAAATTCCGGCCCTCTGCGTGCCTCGTTTCCTGCCTTCCTCTATTCCTGCTTTCCTGATTTTCCGGCTTCGGAACTCCGGAGAATCAGGAAGGCAGGAAACAAGGAAGGCAGGAGAGATACCGGAGAGGAGCCATGTCTCCGAGCTCCCTACCTCAGGACTCCGGCGAATCAGGAACGCAGGAAGCACGGAACGCAGGAGGAAAGAAGCCATCTCCGCTCGTTCACGGTGGCATGACCCCCGCGGTGTACAAGCAGGGGCTCGAACCAGGTGCTGACCCACCGCTGCGACGACACGAGGGGCTCCGCGCCTGTCAGTCGCCAGGCCAGGAAGTTCCGGCCCTCTGCGTTCCTCTTTTCCTGCCTTCCTCTATTCCTGCTTTCCTGATTTTCAGGCTTCCGAACTCCGGAGAATCAGGAACGCAGGAGACAAGGAAGGCAGGAGAAAATTCCCTCTGCGTTCCTCTTTTCCTGCCTTCCTCTATTCCTGCTTTCCTGATTTTCCGGCTTCGGAACTCCGGAGGATCAGGAAGGCAGGAAACAAGGAGGGCAGGAGAAATACAGGAGAGGAGCCATGTCTCCGAGCGCCCTTCCTCAGGCTCCGGAGAATCAGGAACGCAGGAAGCACGGAACGCAGGAGGAAAGAAGCCATCTCCCGCCGCCGTGGGGGCCACCGGTCGCCGACACAGGAAGTGTGCGCACACACCCCCCGCGCGAGGGCATCCAGAGGGCGGGGCGGGCCCACGCCGGATCCGACGATCGCGCCCCCGTCGGAGGGCCCGCGCCGGTCCGGCCCGCCGGCAGCGGGCCGACCGAGCCGCTCGCGGCGAGCCCGCCGGACGCCCGGCCCGGCGCCGCGCCGGGACGCGCCCGCAGAGCCCACGATCAGAACGACTGCGCGAAGTCCACGTAGAACTGCAGCGCGCGGCTCTCGAAGCCGTACGTCCACAGCGGCAACGCGACGGTCATGCCGGCGAAGACCGGGCGCACGCCGAACGCGTCGGTGACCGTGTGGAGGCCGAGCGTGGCGCTGACGGCGCCGAAGCGCGACACGTCGGCCTCTGGGGTGAGCGCGCCCCGCCACGCCGCGCCCGCCTCGATGCCGGGCGAGATCTGGAGCTCGGTGAGCCAGATGCCGGGCAGCTTGATCGACGCGTTGCGGAAGAGCGCGCCGCGGTACTGGAGGTTGACCACGACGCGCTCGTTGGCGAGGACCGCGTCGACCGGCACGCCGTGGACCGCGTCACCGCCGCCGAGGGGGAGCAGCCGGTGGCCGACGGCGCCCGACGCCCAGCCGCCGCCGAGGCGTAGCGCGAGCACCTGGCGCGGATCGATGGGGACGAGCTGGATGACGCCGGCGGTGGCCGACGCCCAGGTGTCGCCGCCGCCGGGCACGATGCCGAGGCCGACCGTGGCGCTGTACTTGTGGCCGGCGAGGGGGATGTCGCCCGTGCGCGTGTCCCAGGCGTAGCCGAGGGTGGTGTCGAGCGCGATGCGGCCGCGGTCGGTGGCCTCGAAGTCGGGGTCGAGGAGGGCGCCGCCCACGGCGAGGCCGAGGCGATGGGCGCGGCCGCGGCGGTCGAGCAACGGGCCGAAGAAGTACGCGTAGCCGACGCTGCCGCCGATGATGTCCTGCTTGTGGTGCGCCCCGGAGAGGAGCAGCAGGTTGCGCGTGTCGTTCTGGCGGCGGAACGCGAGGTCGAGCTGCAGATCGAACGCGTTCTGCGTGGGCGAGAGGTTGGCGACGCGGCCGGAGAAGGTGGTGGTCCAGCGCGTGGGCCAGCGATCGTCGGAGAGCTCGCGCTGGCGCACGTGGCCCTCGGCATCGACGCGCACGTTCTTCGGCGCCTTGGTGTCGCCGCCCGACGCGTCTACGGTGCGGGTGTCGATCGTGTGTGTGGCCGGCCCCGGCCCGGCGAGCCAGGGCGGCGCGGGCGCGCGGTCGATCGTGACGATCACGACCTCGGCGGGCGCGTCGGCCTCGGCCGTGCGCTCTACGGTGACGACGCCGTCGTGCACCGTGACCGCGTAGTTCTGCGCCTCCGGGTAGGGCGCGCCCCACGCGGCCACGAGGGCCTCGGGCACGCCGAGCGTGGCACAAGCCTTCTCGAGCGAGAGCCCCTCGAGGAGCGCCTTGGAGAGCGCGACGGCGCTGCCCTTGCCGAGCAGATCGTCGAGCTGGCGCGCGGCGGCGGGCGCGGGGAAGCGGGGGTGGGCCGTGTCGAACAGGCCGGGGTTGCGGTCGAACGGCTCGTCGAAGATCGCGTCGTAGTAGGGCAGGGTGCCGTCGTAGAGGAGGGCGTCCACGATGGGGTTCCACGCGAGCAACCCCAGCTTCTTGCGCATGTCGGGCGGGGGGAGCCCGCGGGTGAGCGCGCCGCCGATGAAGCTGCGCTCCCAGCCCACGCCACGCGGCACGGACGCCTCGACCATCACCCGCCGCACCGCCGCGCCGTGGAACGGCACGAGCCCCGGCGCCACGCGGAAGGCGCGCTCGGACAGGTACACCATGCCCGGCCCGGCGGTGGCGAGGTGGAGCAGGTCGAGGTCCTCCACGACGGTGAGCTCGGGCGCGCTCCGGAGCGGCCACCCGCCGTCGTTGGCGAGGCTGGCGACGCGCCCCTGGAGCCGCTTCTCGCGGGGGCCGGTGTCGACGAAGTGGATGCGCCCGCCGCCCGCCTCGACCGTGGAGACGCGCCCGTTGGGGATCACCGCGAGCGCGGCGCGATCGGCGTACCCGCGCCATCGCAACAACGAGGTGCCGATGCGCCCGTTGAGCACGCCGACCACCGCGGCGGGCAGCACCACCTCGACCCGCCACTGCGCGGTGACCGGGTGCCCCGCCTCGTCGACCACGAGCGGATGCCAGCCGCCGTTGGCCCAGAGCCCGCGGCCGGGCAACACGCCAAGGTCGCCGTAGCGGGTGGGGAGGTGCGCCACGAACTGCACCCGCCCCTCCTTGCCGGGCGCCGGCGACCACGTGACCGCGCCGATCGAGGGCCGGTTGGGGAACGTGCGCACGAGCGCGCGATCGTCGGCGGGGGCGGGGATCAGCGCGAGCGGATCGACCAGCCGGCACGCGGCGCAGTCGGCGACGGACAGGGTGCCGCGCACGGTGGTCAGATCGGCGTCGACCGTCGCGTCGACCCGGATGGTGGCCGCCCAGGCCGATGCCAGCAGCGCGAAGAGGATCAGCGGGGGCGCGGCGACATGGGGATCTCTATCGCGGGGTGGGTCTCGAGCGGGGGCGCGGTTGGGGCGCCGTGGACCATCGGGCGCCCCGGGTCCGCGCGGACGCGGCCCCGTCGGCCCCCTCCAGTCTCGCGGCAAAGCCGCTCGGTCCCGCCGAGGCGGCGGGGACCGTCCGCCCGAGGCGGGCGGCCGACTTCCGGGCGCCTGGCGCGGGTGGTGCTCGACGGTGTCGGGCGGTCGGGCGGTCGGGCGGTCGGGCGGTCGGGCGGTCGGGCGGTCGAAGCAGGGACCACCCCAACGCCGCAATCGCCTATGTGGGACGCCCCTGATCGGAAAACAGGGTTCTGCTGGAGAGCACCCCGAGCGCCGTGGCAGACCGAACGCGGCTGGCCGCTCTGGGGGCCCGCGCATCGCTTGGTTCCGCCGCAGCGGTCACCGAGGCAGGATCATCCGGGATGGTCGCCGATGTTGGCTGCCCAGCTGCCACGGAAGCGAAATCATCCCGGATGATCGCCGTTGTTGGCCGCCCAGCGGCCACCGAGCCACCCCCTGACGAGCAGGTCCCCCCTCCGTGGCCGCCCAGCGGCCACGAGCGCCGCTCCCAGAAAACCCCGCGCCCGCGTCATCTCGGCCCCCAAAGGGTTTATCTACCCGCCCGTATTACGCGCCCGCACCCCCTCCCCGGACCAAGAATGCTCCTCGACTTCGAACAAGCCGCCGCCCGCTTCGGCCACATCGACGGCACCGTCGTGGGCATGCGCCTCCGCTACCCCGCCTCCATCGAGGTCGACATCCGCTTCTACCCCTGGTGGGAGCACCCTCGGTACCGGGACGCGATCACCCGCGGCGCGAGCTGGGGGTTCGTCGAAACCGACGGGGTGATGCGCACCGCGACCCTCATCGGGACGGAGCTCGAGATCCTCCACCTGTGCGGCCTATCCGCCACGGACGTTGCCTTCTCCGAGAGCTGCCCGCGCTTGTGGAAGACCGACACGGACCGCGGCGACATCCTCGTCAACACCGACGTGGACCTCGCGCGCCTGGCCGACGCGCTCGGCGAACGGATGGGTCGCTCGCCCGGAACGCCCGCGGACGTGCTTGCCTTTGTGGCCGAGGCGGCAGGCGGCGTGCTCCGTGCCCCGCGCGTGATCGGCTCGTTTCCGCGCCAGCTCCATCCGCTCGTGCTCGGCGCCCTGGCGGACATCGGCGTCGAGGTGTACGCGCAGGAGGAGTACTGGGAGCCCCGCGGCCGCCGCCTGCTCGCGGAGTTCGACGACAGCTGGTTCATCGCCCGCGACATCTGGTTCGACGTGCCCGAGTTCGACCACCCGCCCGAGGTCTACGTCGGCGCCTAAGCCTGCCCCGCGAACCACCCCCCCATCCGCCCCACCGCCTCCGGATCCGCCCGCCGCACGAGCTCCACCCGCGCGTCGGGGCACGTGTCCGCGAGCCGCGCCGCCGTCACCGCCACGAGGTCGACGTCGCCGCGCTTGAAGGCCCGCCCCGCCTCGTTCAGCTCGATGCCGACGGCGCGACGGCCCTCCGCCACCGCCGCGACCACGAAGCTGCCGGCCCCGAAGGCGTTGTCGAGCACCAGATCGCCCGGCGACGACCACGTCCGCACGAGGTAGCGGCCGAGCGCGACGGGCTTCTGGGTGGGGTGCCACACGGGGCCCTCGGACTCGGCGGTCTTGAAGTACACCACGTCCGTCGGGTAGCGACCGCCCTCGGACTTGACGTGCACCGGGCGAAAGTCGCCGTAGGACCCGGTGAGCTGGTCCTTGCGCACGCCCTTGTCGTACGCCTTGCCCTCGCCCATCTGGGGGAAGTAGGCGGGTTGGCCCGCGTAGAACACGCAGATGTCCTCGTGGCGGCGGAGCGGCTGCTTCTTGGCGTTGAGGAAGTTGGTCGACTTGCTCTTGACCCACACCAGCTTGAAGCGGAACAAGCTCTCTTGCGACAGGATGATCCGCGCGGTGAACGGTCCCTGGGAGGTGAGCACGACCACGCCGTTGGGCGTCAGGACGCGGCGGTACTCGGCCCACAGCGCGTCCAGCGGGATGACGCTGTCCCAGGGGTTGCGCGTGGTGCCGTAGGGCAGGTCGCAGAGCACCAGCTGCACGCATGCGTCGGGGACCGCGCGGAGCGCGCGCAGGCAGTCGCCCTCCACCAGCAGGGCGCCGGGCACCTACGCCGGCCGCCGCTCGCCGTCGGCGCCGAAGGTGGCCGAAGGATCGCGGAGGATGGCGCCGAAGCGGGCGGCGATGCGGGCGCCCATGACGCCGTCCACGAGGCGGTGGTCGAACAGGAACAGCACCGGCAACATCGGGCGCACGGCGGGGGCACCGTCGACCACGACGACCTCCTGCTGGACGGCGGTCACGCCCCAGAAGGTGCCGATGTGCACGAGCCGTTGGGGGATGGCGATGTCGGCGCCGCGAAGAAGCATGCCGGGCGTCTGGCCCATGGCGGCGCCGGCGTTGGAGAGGGCGGTGGTGGCCGGAAAGCGCTCGTAGAGGCGCTCGGCGAAGGCGGAGCGGTCCATGGCGCGGTCCATCGTGGCGAGGGTGGCGTCGATCACGCGCTGGGGCGACGCCTCCAACAGGCCGAGCATCTGCCGCATGAACGGGTTGTCCGGCGCGCCCGCCCGCTCCGCACGAACGGTGGCGCGGGATGCGACGGCCACCTCCCGCAACGACAGCGTCTCCACCCGCTCCACGAGCGCCATGCCCACCTCGCGACGCGCGCCCGCGGCGTGGCCGAGCAGGTTGACCGGCATCGCGATGCCGACATGCTCCGACGTGACGATGCGGCGGTTCACGATGCGCGCGTTGGCCTCCGGATGTTCGTCGAGCACCCGCCCCACGGTGGCGGCGATCAGCGCGCCGAGGGACACGCGCGGCTCCCCGAGCCCCTCGAGGTAGGCGAGCGCACCCGACACGTCCACGATGAAGTTGACCGTGATGTACGGGTTGCTCGGCCAGGCGAACCACCACAGCAGCGCCCGGCGGATCACGGACGGGTCGGGCGCGGGGCGTCGGGCCATCCCCCGGTCATAACCGCGTGGATGCGCGGTGCGGACGAGCCCGAGCGCCCCAGAGCGCGCGCGCCATCCCCCGAGCCGCCCCCCTGATCAGTCCACCGTCCCCCGCCGCGCGCGCACCCGGTCGAGATCCGCGCGCTGGAACAGGCCCTCGGCGCCCCCGTCGAGATCCGCGAGGCCCGCCGTGGCGGTCACCCGGCCCAGGCGCGGGTCGGTCGCCGCGAGGGCCAGGAACCGCCGCTCCACCTCGGTGAGCCGCGCGCGGACCGCGGCCGACGTCGCGCCCGGGAGCAACACGCCGAAGCCGTGGTCGCCCACGCGGCCCAGCACGTCGGTCCCGCGGAGCGCCTCGCGCAGGGCCCGCGCCAGCAGGCGCACGGCGGCCCCGACCGCGGCGCTGCCGTGCGTGCGGCGGAGGGCCGCGGGCTCGTCGACATCGATGCGGGCGACCGCCAGGGGCTGCCGGGTGCGCCCGGCGATGGCGGCCTCGCGCTCGGCGGCCCGCACCAGCGCCACGCGGGGAAGGACGCCGGTGGCGCGCTCCACCGCCCGCAGCTCGCTGTCCTGCCGCGCCCGCTCCAACAGCGCGAGCCCCTGGACGCGGAGCCGATCGATGGGGAGGCTCGCGGGGATGGCCAGCTCCACGAGGCCCGCGGGGAGCTCGTCGGCGACGACCACGCGCGGCAGGTCCCACCAGTCGGGGTGGCCGCGCAGCACCAGGGAGAGCTCGGCTACGTGGGGGCCCCCGAGCACCACCAGCGTCGGATCGATCTCCTCGAGCGTGGTGAGCAGCTGGGCGCGCGCGCGGAGCACGGTGAGCTCGACCGGGAGGTTCGCCAGGGCGCGCACCCAGTTCGTCGCCACGGGCTCCGAGGCCCCTACGATCAGCAGGCGATCGGGCTCGCGGGAGACCAGGGCGCGCACGCGTACGCGCGCCGCGAGGGTGCGCACGTCGAGCGGCGCCGAGAAGTAGGCCAGGGCGCCGGCGCACGCGGCGGCGAGGCGCACGGGCACGTCGTCGCCGTGGCCCCAGGCGTACAGGGGCAGATCGACGAAGCGGGCGGCGCCGCCGGCCTCCGGGGCGCCGGCCGCCCCCGCCGACGCACGCTCCGAGGACGAGATGTCGAACGCCGCGATCGGGAGCACCACCGCGAGTGGCGTCTCCTGCCGCGCCGCGTCGAGCGCCGCGTCGATCGACGGCACGAACCGCATCAACGGCTCGTTGCCGCCCTCGGGCTCGGGCAGGCCCACCACGAGGATCCGTCGCAACGCCTCGGCGGTCGGATCGATCGCCCGGCACGCGTCGAGCAGGCCCGCGAGCGCATCGGCGCCGCCGCCGGCCTCCATCGCGCGCGCGGCCTCGGCCGCCACCTGCTCCACCTCGTCCAGGTTCAGGGCGCGGGCGGTGCGCTGCACGCGCTCGAGCATCTCGCCCACGGCGTCCCGGAGATCCGCGTCCCCGCCGGCCAGCCCCGCGAGATGGCTGGCCTCCAACGCCTGCGATCGCAGCACGTCGGCGAAGCTCTCCCGCAGGCGCTCGCTGTCCGCCCGTTGCACCGGCATGCGGCCTCCTGGGCCGCCACGGATAGCACCGTCCACGGCGAACCGCGCCTATAAACCCATTACACGCCCTTTCACCGACGCGAGCGGTGCGTACACCCCCAGGCCCATGACCGGCCACCAAAGCACCCCCTCCCCGGAGGGACCCCCGTGACCCCCGCCGGCCGCGTGGGCCTCGTCCTCGGGCCGGCGCTGTTCGTGCTCGTGGCGTTCGGCCCCATTCCCGACGTGCTCGCGGGGCCGCCCCAGCGCGCGCTCGGCGTCATGGCGCTGTGCATGGTGTGGTGGCTCACCTCGCCGGTGGCGCTGCCGATCACCTCCCTGCTCGGCATGGCGCTGCTCCCGCTGCTCGGCGTGCTCGACAAGAACGAGGCCGTGGCCCTGTTCGGCAACCAGTCCGTCTTCTTCGTCATCGCCGCCTTCATCCTCGCCGCGGTCACCATCCGCACCGGCCTGTCCACCCGCGTGACCCTCTGGGCGCTGCGCCGCTTCGCCCGCTCCGAGGACGTGCTCGCCGCCGCCCTCCTGCTCGTCGCCACGCTGCTCACCACGATCGTCGTGAGCCACGCCGTCGCCGCGCTGCTGCTCCCCATCCTCCTCGAGACCCTGCGCGCCCTCGGCCTCGAGCCCGGCTCCCGCTTCGCGCGGCGCCTGCTCCTGTCGATGGCGTGGGGCACCATCTGCGGCTCGAACCTCACGCTGCTCTCCAGCGCCCGCGCGTCGCTCGCCGTCGGCATCTACGAGTCGTGGAACGTCGCCCACGGCGTCGCCGCCCCGCCCATCACCTTCGGCGAATACTCCGCCGCGACCGCGCCCATCGCCGTCTTCACCACGATCGTGGCGTACTTCCTGCTGCGCTGGGCGTTTCCGCCGGAGGGCCTCGACATGACGCCCGCGGTGCGGCGGCTGGTGTCGCGGGCCACGGCGCTCGGGCCGGTCAGCGTGCGCGAGGGGTTCACCGCCGCCACGATCGTCGTCATGGTCGTC
The DNA here is from genome assembly GCA_040386535.1 of Myxococcota bacterium. GTDB lineage: Bacteria > Myxococcota_A > UBA796 > UBA796 > SXON01 > CAJBVW01. Next base: position 21,542 of record JAZKFH010000071.1, read on the forward strand.
GCGCTCGTGGTGTTCGGCCCCACCTACGGCCTCGGCACCATCGCGCTCTGCGCGGCCGCGGTGTTGTTCGTGGCGCAGGTCATCCGGTGGGAGGACGCCGAGAGCTTCGTCAACTGGGGTGTCGCGCTCTTGTACGGCGGCGCCATCGCCGTGGCCGCGGCCCTCGAGAAGACCCACGCCGTCGAGATCATCGTGCAGACCTGGATCCCCGTCGACCGCTTCAGCCCCCTGGGGTTCGTCCTCCTCCTCACGCTCGTGGCGGCCGTGCTCACCGAGTTCGCCTCCAACGCCGCGGTCATCGCGTTGTTCCTCCCCATGTGCCTCACCCTCGCGCCCGAGGTCGGCATCGACGGGCGCGCCATGGTGTTCCTGCTGCCGGCCGCGGCGGGGCTCGGGTACGCCATGCCCATGGGCACCCCCGCCATGGCGATGGTGTTCGGCACCGGGTATCTCCGCACGCGCGATTCGCTGCTTCCCGGCCTGACGCTGACGTTTCTCGGCGCCGTGGCCATGGTTGGGATCGTGTACCTGGTGTGGCCGGCGCTGGGCATCGTCGCCTTCCTCGCCGCCCCCGCCATCCCCGAAGGGCCATGAAGCCGCACCGCATCCTGCTCGTCATGGGGACCACGCGCTGGAGCCAGGCGCTCACCGCCCAGGCCATCGCGGAGGCCGCCGCCGCCGACACGCGCGGGGAGACCGTCGAGCTCGACGTCCTCTACATCATCGAGCAGGACGAGCTCGATCGCGTGTACCGCTCCGTGGGCGAGTCCGGCTTCCTCGGCGTCCGCCCGCAGGCCGAGATCACCAGCCTCCTGCTCCAGGAGCACCTCCGCGTCGCCGCCCACCGCATCGCGGAGGCCCGCCGCGCCGTCGAGGAGCGCGGCTTCCACTCCACCGAGCGCCACGTCGCCGGCACCTACGACGCCGAGGTGCGCCGCGCCGCCACCACCGGCCACTACGACGTCATCTTCCTCTCGCGCTCGGATCAGCCCTTCCTCTCGCGGTTCTTCTTCGGCTCCGAGACCGACCGCGTGGCGCGCTGGGCGCGGGAGGAGGGCTACGGCAAGGTGGTGGTCGAGGAGGGGGAGGAGTGATCTCGTTCGTGGGGCGCGAGCGCCGGGGGCGCGTCCCTGCGGGCCGGTCCCTTGCAGGCTCGCTGCGCTCGGTCGGCGCACCGAGCCGCGCCGGACCGGCCGGGCGGACCCGGCCGCCTTCCAGGCACCTCGCGCGGGGCTCCGGAGGTGCGGGAGCGCCGCCCTACCGCGCCGAGAACAGGTAGGCCTCGCCCTCCCGCAAGGACACCGGCGACGCCTCGTAGGCCCCGATGAGCAGGTCGTCGGCGCCGTCGCCGTCCTGATCCCCCGCGTTGCTCACGTCGATGCCCAGCTGCTCACTGCCGGCGCTGCCGTAGAACGACGCCGTCGTATCCGAGAGGCCGTACGTGCCCGAGACGGGCCCGAACTGCACGTGGGCCGCGCCGGCCGTGTAGGCCAGGGTGTCGTCGCACCTCACGGCGCCGACGAGGTCGTCACGACCGTCACCGTCGAAGTCACCGGTCTCCACCGCGTTGCCCGCAAAGTCACGCGCGAGCCCGTCCAGCGTCAGGAACGCGTCGCCTTCGACCACCGTCCCCGACGGCACCGTGAAGGCGTACACCCACCCGAGGTCTCCGACGACGAGGTCGTCGACCCCGTCATCGTCGAGGTCGCCGGCGGCGAGCGCCGCCCCAAAGTAGCCCGACGCAACGGCCGACTCGTCGATGCGGCCCTCGGCGTCGGCGGAGCTCCGGACACCGGACACCGGGCCGAGGAACAGGTAGACAGCGCCGCCCCCCGGCAACACGTGTCCGGCGCGCTGGCCCGTGAGCAACAGATCGGCCACCCCGTCGCCGTCGACATCGACGTCGCCGAGAACGGTCGAGCCGAACAATTCGCTGTCCTCGCCGCGAATGACCGCGTCCGCCGCGTCGAGCGTCAGGATGCCGGTGGTGACCCCGCTCACGACGTAGCCGGCCCCGTCGTGAACGCCCGTCGTGTCGCTCATGTACGAACTGATGAGAACGTCGCCCACGTCGTCTCCGTCGTGGTCCCCCGCCGGGGAGATCGCCCGTCCCGTGTAGTCGGCGGCCGACTCTCCGAGGAGCTCCGCGACGGGCAGCGCACCACCGCCGGAGAACGGAGCGCGCCAGATGTAGACCACGCCTGTGCCGTAGGGGTCCGCGCCGGTCGGGTCCGCGCGCATCGACCCGACCGCGAGGTCGTGCAGGCCGTCCCCGTCCACGTCCCCCAGGGGCGCCGCGTCGATCCCGAAGTAGTCCCCCTCGGCCTCTCCGGAGAGGGTGGCGAAGGCCGCGCTCGCGGAGATCACCCCCGCGAGCGGCCCCGCCATCACGTAGAGGGAGCCCGCGCCCTCCGCGGCCTCCTCCGCGAACGGCGCGGTCACGGAGAAGTCGTCGTCGCCGTCGCCGTCCACGTCGCCCAGGCGGGCGACCCGGAAGCCGACCCCATCGCCCTCGGCGATGCCCGTCACCGTAGCGATCGCGTCCGCGGCGGTGCGCGTGTAGACGGGCGGCTCGGTGTCGGTGTCGGTGTCGGTGTCGGTGTCGGTGTCGGTGTCCGTGTCCGAGTCGGTGTCCGAGTCGGTGTCCGAGTCGGTGTCCGAGTCGGTGTCGGTGTCGGTGTCGGTGTCGGTGTCGGCGTCGGCGTCGGTGTCCGTGTCCGAGTCGGTGTCCGTGTCCGTGTCGGCGTCCGCCTCCGCGTCGGCATCGGTGTCCGTGTCGGGCGTCTCGGGGACGCAGGCCGAGAGAAACGTGAGGGCCAGGGCGAAGGAGGTGATCGTGCGCATCGGGCCCGATGGTACGTGGGGGTGCGCCGGGTGTGAAGTCGGAGCAGGGTGCTCGCTTTTGGATCCGTGAAAGACGCCGGGCGCGACCACCCCTTCAGGGTCCGCCCCGCAGCCGCGTCATCTCGGGCCCCCTGCCCCAGGATCACGCAATCGGGGCCGGCGGCGTGGGGCGCTCACGCCGTGCATTCGGCCTTCAACACGGCAAACGCTGGGGCGACCCGAAACCGGACCCGGGTGCAGCAGCGCCACGTCGAGCGTGCGCCCTGTACCCCCTCCTATAGCAACCAGGCGTGCCCCCGAGCTTGCCAAGGCGAAGGGTCTCTTTCCGTGACCGCCGGCCGGCCGACGTTGGGCGCGCGGCGGCGTCGGGCGCTGCAAGGGCACCCTGATCACGTTCGCCTCGCACGGCGCCAACTTGTGCCGCCGGGAGCGGCGCGGGCCGGCCGAAGCGGATCACATCCGCGTGGCCGTTGCGGGCGCACCCCCTGTGGACGTGCCTCCGGGCCCCCGGGTAGCGTCCCCGCATGCGTGAGCCCCTCCGGGTCGTGTTCGTGTGCACCGGGAACATCTGTCGCTCGCCCTCGGCCCACGCGGTGTTGGAGAGCTCCTTGGCGCGCGAGCGGGCCCGCGGCGAGGCGTGGGCCGACCGTGTGCTCGTCGAGTCGGCGGGCACCGGCAGCTGGCACGCGGGCGAGCTCCCCACCGCCGCGACGCGCTCCGAGAGCGCGCGGCCACGCGGTGGCGCATCGCGCGGCGGGTGCGCCCCGCGGACTTCGACGCGGGCGGTCTCGTCGTCGCCATGGCCGCCGAGCACCACCACGACCTGCTCCGCCTCGCGGCTACGACCCCGCGCGCGTGGTGCTGTTCCGCGCCTTCGACCCCGCGGCGGCCGGCCACCCCGACGTGAGGACCCCTACCATGCCCCTACCATGGCGGCCCCGCCGACTTCGTGGAGATGTTCGTCGTCATCGTGCGCGGCATGCCGGCCCTCCTCGCGCGGATCCGAGGCGTGGCGCTGGGCGAGCCCGTCGGCTGACCGGTCGCGCTCGCCACCGCCCGAGGGCGCTCACCACCGCTCGAGCTGACGCTGAACTCGCATCCCTCGCGTCCAGCGCGCCGAACTCGGGGGATGGCCCCGAATCGGGCGAGTTCGACGCGTCCCGCGCGCCGAACTCGTGGGATGGCCGCTCAATGCCCATGCACTTCCCTCAGGCGCCCGTGCAGATCAGCAGGCCGTCGCTCCCGAGGTTTTCCGAGCCCACCGCCGACGCCCCGATCGCGGGCCGCCGTGAGGGCCAACCGCAGGGTCATCGGTCATGTCCCCATGAATGCACGTGGCACGGAGTCATGCCGGGTTGAATGCTCGGATCCAGGCTGCGACGGCCCACGGGCTGCCGAAAAACGCCCTTGGTTTCGTGGTGGCAGCCGTGGGAAGCCCTGACTTGACGGGAATGAACCAGGTTTAGCGGCGTTCACGGTGGCATGACTCCGATTTAGCGGCGTTGAGGGGGGCATGACCCCGCCCTCGATGCGCTCGTGCTCACGCGTTGAGCGAGGTGCATCGGCATTGACCGCTCATCGGGCGAGCTCGGCACGCCCCACGTCGTCGCGACGACCTCGCGTTGTTCGCTTTGTGTTCGGGGCATCACGCCAGCCCATCCCCCAACACCCCGCCCGCCGCCCACGGCCCAGGCCGACACCCTCGCCTTCGACCTCGTCGCGCCCCGACACCCGACGTGGACGCGCTCCTCGTCGGCTGACCGGTCGCGGGGGCGCTCGCCACCGCCCGAGCCGACGCTGAACTCGCATCCCTCGCGTCCAGCGCGCTGAACCCGGGGGATGACCGCTTCCGGTGAGTTCGGCGCGCCCAGCGCGCCGAACTCGGGGGGATGACTGCTCAATGCCTATGCACTTCCCTCAGGCGCCCGTGCAGATCAGCAGGCCGTCGCTCCCGAGGTTTCCCGAGCCCACCGCCGACGCCCCGATCGCGGGCCGCCGGAGGGGCAACCGCAGGGTCATAGGTCATGTCCCCATGAATGCACGCGGCACGGAGTCATGCCGGGTTGAATGCTCGGATCCAGGCTGCGACGGCCCACGGGCTGCCGAAAAACGCCCTTGGTTTCGTGGTGGCAGCCGTGGGAAGCCCTGACTTGACGGGAATGAACCAGGTTTAGCGGCGTTCACGGTGGCATGACTCCGATTTAGCGGCGTTGAGGGGGGCATGACCCCGCCCTCGATGCGCTCGTGCTCA
>JAZKFH010000072.1:0-6256 GCA_040386535.1 Myxococcota bacterium
GCGCAGGAAGGGATCGGAGAACCTGAGGAATGAGCCGAAGTGGCTAAACCTCAGCGCTCAGGCCCACGAGTACTCTCGCCCGACTCCAGATGCCGCGAGCATGCACGGGTTAGCCAAGATTCATGGGTAGCCGCCGTCACGACCTCGTCTTGTTCGACATCGGCGGCGTTCTGACGCGGCTGGAGTTCGAAGCGCTGGCGAAGGTGCTCCGGCCAGAGGTGGACGCGGACGCGTGGGCTCAGTGGATGCTCGCGTCGCGCGCGGCTACGGACTTCGAGCGCGGAGCCGTCTCGCCTGAGGCGTTTGCGGCAGCAGTGGTGGCCGAGGTTGGTGCATCGGGCGCGACGGTCGCGACGGTTCTCGCGGCCTTCGACGCTGGCTCGTCGGGCCGTTTCCCGGGGCCCTCGAGTTGCTGGACGAGCTGCGCAGCGGGGGCGCCGCGGTGGGCTGCTTGAGCAATTGCAACGTCGTGCATGCCCCGCGGCTCAGTGAGATGGGACTCGTGTCCCGATTCGATCCGGCGTTGTTTTCCCACGACATGGGCCTGTCGAAGCCGGATGCGGCCATGTACGCGGCAGCGACAGCGCGGATGGCCTCCGCCACCGCGCGCGTCCTGTTCCTGGACGACAACTTGGGAAACGTCGCCGCCGGGCGCGCGGCAGGGTGGACAGCGGTGCTCGTCCGGGGCCCGTCACAGGCGCGCGCGGCGCTGGTGAACGCCGGGCTGCTGGCGGAGTGATCGGCGCTGGTCGATGCGCCTTGGGCGTGTTCGCGGCGGTGGCTCGCGGCGCTGCGAAGGCACCGAGCGCGGGGCGATGGCCGCTGCCGGCGGCTACAGCGTCAGTGCCGCGAATTACCTGGGGTGGTCGCGGGGGTTCCTGGCCCACCAGCATGAGACGGTCGTCGAGCCAATGCCGGCTTTCGGATAACGGGACGACGACTGAGGACGTGCGCAGGCGGCGTCTTCGCCGCCGGTGCCCGGCGTCCCCGACGGGCAGCGCATGTCCCGGGGCGCGCACGCCGACGCATCGCAATCTCGATGATGTTTGGCGCGCCCCGGGCTTGCCGCAGTCGGCCAGTTCACAGATGGGGCGGCCTACGCCGATGGAGTCGCCGCGCGCCTCGAAGCAGCAAGGCGGCCGGCGCGACCTGATCTTGTTGTCGCCGCCGACGTTCAAGCCGAGCAAACCCCTCTGTGTTGTGGCGGCGACGGAGGAGGGGCCCTCCCGCCGGTCGCCCCACCTGGGTGTCGTCGCGCGGCGACGTCGGTCGCTGGCGCACCGAGGCGTCGCGGGTCGCTGGCGCACCGAAGCGTGGCAGGGTGCCGGCGCGTCCGATCGTCGAGGCTCGCCGCACCTCGATCTTCATGGACCCGGCGGGTCCTCGGCGAGCGGCCCGGATTGCGCGCCGGCACCGGAGTGGGCGGGCCCCCGTCGAAGCGGCACGGTCTACCACCCGGGTGGCGCCGCCCGGATCTCGATGGCCGCCTCGATGAACGAGGCGCCACCTGGTCCGAGGAGGACCGCTGGGCTCGCGAGCCTCGCCCGCCCGGTGTTGTCCGCCAGCGCCACGCCGAGTGCGGGCCCCGATCGCGCGGCCGGGCCCGCCGCCACGAAGGGCGCGGCGCCGATGGTGCTGGGAGAGAACCGGGGCCTCCGGCAGCGCTGTTCGAGTGACGTCGCGCAACATCAAGGGCGCGGGGCACCCGTTGCGCCGTACGCCGAGGTGCGCTCCGCGAAGCGGGCTCTACTGTGTCGCGGCGCCGCCCGGAGTCACCCAGGTGTCCGCTCCCCGCGCGTCGAAGTGGCAACCCGCCCCGCTTCACTGCCACTGGAACACCGAGCTGTGCTCGCGCCCATTGTGAATAGCCGGTCGCAAGATCGCAGAGAACCGCCCGCACGGTGTTGTGCGCCAGCGGCCTCGCCGAGTGCGGGCCCCGATCGGGCGGCCGGGCCCTCTCCACGAAGGGCGCGGCGCCGAGGTGTTGGGAGAGATCCGGGGCCTCCGGCAGAGTTGCTCGAGTGACGTCGCGCACCATTAGGAGCGCGGGGCAGGTGTCGCGCCGCACCGCCGACGCTGGTCCCGCGAAGCGGATCCATCTGTGGAGCGGCGCCGCCCCGAGTCACGCTACTGTCCGCGCCCCGCGTGTCGAAGCGGCAACTCGCCCCGCTTCTCTGCCACTGGACCACCGAGATGTGCTCGCGCCCAATGTGATAAACGCGCGTAAAAGCGCAGAGAATCGCCCGCACGGTGCCACGCCCTGTCTGTGAACGCGAAGACGATTGCTGACGTGCGAGGCGGCCACCGCGCGTCCTCGCGCGGGTCATCTTGGCCGCCGTCCCCCCGGCGTCCTCGACGGGGGGCGCATGTCCCGGGCGCACTCGACACTGTTGAGAACCACGGCTATGCTTCGTGCGCCCGGGCCAGTTCCGCCGTCCCGGCGGAACTGAGCAGCACATCGGCCAGTTCCACGCCGGCAGGCGGCCTGACAGCAGAAGCGTTCGCACCTCGATCCGCTCGCGCTGTTCTGCGGGCCGCGATCACGTGCGGTAGGCCCCAAGGTCCATCGCGCCAGGGGCGGGGCTTGCAACCGCAAGTATTAAGAGGATTTAGGGAAACGGTATATCTCGTCAATCTCTCTGATCCTTGTCCCTCCAACATCATCTAGGACCTTGGGAAGAGGTGCCGCCGCGGACTGGACGAGTGGGCCGCGAGAGCGTAGGTCTCTGCAGAATAGCGAAATATGCAACGGGCCCATCAACCCCGGAGCAACGTCCGAACCGCTACCGGTGGCGCCAAGTTGGACAGAAACGTCCGTTCCGGGAGCCAGCGCGCTCCAATTTGCCAGCAGCCCTCGCGTGCCGCGGGAGGCCTTCGCTTACTGCATTGGGGTCTATTGGGGCTCGCTAGGCAGCGGCGATGGACCGCGCCCCTACTCGGTGCCCCGAAGTTTGGAGGCGATCGCACCCGTGGACTGGGTTATGCTACGACGTTTCGAGAACTACCATGCACCTAAAGGCCCTCGTTCCCCCGATCCTCCTCGCCGTCCTCGCTTGTGCTGGTCCCGGCGGCAAGGACGAGGGCGATCCAATGGATGCCGACACCGATGCCGACACCGATGCGGACACCGATGCGGACACCGATGCGGACACCGATGCGGATACCGATGCCGACACCGACACCGACGTGGACACGTCAGGCGCGTGCTCAGCCGACCTGACGCTCCGGTTCCCCGACGGGAGCAGCACGACGCTCGCATGCGTCCAGCATAGTCTCCGGGCGACGTACGAGTTCGATCCCGACGCTCCGCCGGAGGTGCGTACCTTCGACCTGCGAATTTCGGGAACCGATGATGCAGGTTTCGACTGCTGGGTGAACCTCGCGATCGACGGCGTTTGCGGCACGGGGGCGTATGCCCTTGGCCTGGCCGCGTCCGCACATTCCGCGTCGTGGGACTGTGAGGGCGTATCGGACGCGTACGAGGGCGAGTACGCGCTCGAGGACGGCACGATCACGCTCTCCGCGGTCTCCGTCGGAGGCGGTACGGGGGACCTAACCGGCCTGCCGGTCGCCACTAGTCTGGTGGGCGAGGTCGTGGCGTCCGATGGGGCCGGCTTTTCGCTCGCCGGTAGCTTCTCGGTGGAGGGCGACATCGTTGGCACGGATGCCGAAGAGTTGACGTGTGCCGACGACGCGCTGCCGGAAGACCCAACGGGCTTCGAGGGTTCTGCCGTCTGGACGTACGACTTCACGCCCGCCGCCGAGGCGTACGGCTACGCTGATTGCGCCTACCTCTTCTCGGTGTTGCCCACGCGCTCGGCGTCGTCCGGGTGCCCGTCCTGCGAACTGGCCGCAATGCTGGAGTTCACCGACGTGATGACCGACTGCGATCCGGCGGAGTCCTTGGAAGGGGGGATCATCGAAATAGGGATCGACGTCGACGGAGAGCGCCTCTATGGGGGCGACCTCGGCGGCAGTTGGACCGACGTTTCCGAACAGGATTTCGAGGTTCGCTTTGGCGAACGCGACGTGACCACCATAGCGTCGCGCTCCACTGATGCCTACGTGATTACCGTCGAGTACGTGTTCGGCTGGTAACGCCGTTCGAACTCCACGTCTTCGGGGCTTAGCAGGAAGTCGGGCGAGCGAGTTTGTCGCCCGCACAGCATCCTCCACTCGCGGGCACCGCTCGGACAAACCAGTTCTGTGATATAGCCGCGTGCCCTCTCGCCCGCGAAATGCGGCTCCTTCCAGTATCGGCTTACACGGGTTCGCCGAGCGGAGCGGTGGGAGCGGCGCGCTCGGCGAGGTCGAAACCCGCCACCGCCCTCCCTGCGCCGGTTCTACCGCGTAGGGAGCGCCACGACGCGCCCGCCGGCCTCCGTCTCGCGAGGGCATGACAAATACGTGCACATGCGCCCGCCCTCGGCGCGCGAGCAACTCAACGGACACGTCGAGGCTTCTGGTGAACCAAAGGGAGGAGATCATTCGAAAGCCACCCGACGCCAGCGCGCGACCGAGAGGCCAACACCGGACGGGAGCCCCGCGCGCGTGGTGGCGGGTGGCCTCGCGTTCCACGCCGGCACTTTGCCTTGCGCGTGGATACACTCACGACAAGATCCACGATCAGGTGTGGTTCCGCCGCGGAAACGATCGCTAGAAGGCTGCGTGCTGGCGTGGAACGCGAAGACGACTGCTGACGTGCGAGGCGGCCTCCGCGCGTCCCCGCGCGGGCCATCTTGGCCGCCGTCCCCCTCGGCGTCTTCGCCGAGGGGGCGCATGTCCCGGGCGCACATGACGAGGCCCGCACTCACGCCGATGCTTCATGCGCCCGGGCCAGTTTCGGCGTCTTCGCCGAAACTGAGCAGCACGTCGGCCAGTTCTTGGAAGGTGCGCGTTTGCGAGCCTAAGGAGTTGGCATCACGGGGTGTACGGCGCCGCCCTCGGCGCACGGCACTGCCTGCGAGAGGTCCCGGCGTCCCAATTGCGCGAGAGCCGAAACGCCGTGTTCGGCGGGCGTCTGGGTGAGGATGACGACGGCGACGATGCGAGTGCGGAGGCCCCGCGCGCGATCGCGGAGAAGCGGACGCGCCGTCTTCCACCTGGCGACAACTCACGACGTGACGAGCACGGCGCCTCGTTCGGTGCTAAGAAGAAGAGATGCTGACAGCTCGTGCACCGTGCATTCTCGTGGTAGCGATGGCAGCATGCCAGTCCACCACACGTGCGGAGGACTCTGGAGATGCCCTTCCGAGCCCCTGGGAGCCGCCCGTGGAAATTCCACTGATGGCCGAGTGTCCAGGCGCGGACTATACCTCCGAGACTCACCCCATGCCTTATCCCGGCAATCCGTGGTGGTACATTCGGAGCTCGATCTCGGACGTACTCGATGTCTGGGGCGAGTCAACTGATGCGTCAACGCGCACGGGATGTCCAGCCATAGCAGAGAACGACGGCGCAGAAGTCCTGTCGGGTGACTGCACCGCAGAGGGGGTGGAGTTCTCGGGTAGGTGGGCGGCCGCCAACAGCGTCAGGGAGGCTCAACTGGAGCACGTGGTCGTGAATCTCACCGGCACGGACCCGGCGGTTCAGTTCCAGGGCGATGGCAGGTTTCGCTGGCTACACAACGGCGACGAGTACACCGTGGAGGCGGACGGCTACTATTCGAAGGCAACTGGAGGTACGCTCGACGGGGCCTTCGCCTTTACGGGGCTCTCCGTGGAGAAAAGCCCCACGATGTTCCGCGCTGAGGGCGAAGTAGAAGTCGACTGGCCATATGGACACGGTAACTACTGCATTGTCGTCGACTTCGTGGCCGCTCCGGATTGCGCCGGGGAACCCGACGGGTACTGGGCGTTGCAGGGAGAGGACACCTGGGTGATTGTAGCGGACGGAAGCAACCGCTGTGATGACTGCGTGGAGGTCTTTCTCAACGGTGCTTGGGAGGAAACGTTCTGCGACGTGTACGGGACGCTCCTCTGACGAAGCTCAAGGTTGGGGTTTGTTTCCTACGGGCGGTGTGCGACGCGGCGTTGCCCGAGGAGTGGAACTTCGAGATCGCATGACGGCACCGCTCGGACGGGGCAACGGAAGCGGTATCTCCAGTGGGATAGGCGTGGGCGCAGCCCGGGGCAGGTCGGACGGAGGTGAGCCTGCTGCCAGTGGCGACAAGGCCCGCCGAGCAAATGCGCACTTTCCAAGAACGCCCAGACGACTGCGGACGTGCGAAGGCGGCGTCTTCGCCGCCGGTGCCCGG
>JAZKFH010000073.1:0-29046 GCA_040386535.1 Myxococcota bacterium
AAAGTGGAATTTGGACGATCTCTTTCGCGCTAAGTCAACGGCATTGGGGCATGACTCCGGCGCGCGCAGGCACGGACCGCGCATCCATCGACCGGGTCCCGCGCGACGGGCCCGGCGGGCGCGGGCCCGCGAGAGCGGGCGCGCGGTTCCGCGCCCGGCGGCTGCGCCGCCGCCGCGCGAACGGAGGCGCTTCGCGCCGACCCCGGAGGAGACCGGACCGGCTCCGCCGGTCGCGCCCTGCCGATACTCCACCTGGGCTGACTTCTATGCAGCCGTGCCGACTTCGCGCCGCGGGTGCCGACTTCGCGCCGCCCGACCGGGAGTATGATGCTCGAGAACACCTGAAAGGTGGAGAAGACCGTGGGAAAGGCGTGGAGGTTGGCGGGCGTCCTGTCGCTCGGCATGGCGGCGAGCGCCCCGGCGGTGGCGGCGCGGGCGACACGTCATGTGTCGGCGCTGGACGCGAGTGTCGAGGAGCCGCGGGTGGGCCACGACGGCTATGTCAGCGGCATCGATGCGGGGACGGGGTGGGTCATCACGGCCGGTCAAGACGGTACGTTGCGGGTGTGGTCCCGTCGGGGGCTCGTGCGGGTGATCGCCGGCGACAACGGGCCGATCCGGGCGGTGCGTGTCTCGCCCGACGGGAAGCGGGTGGCCGCGTGTGATGGGACCCATGTTCGCGTGTGGGAGCCCAGGACGGGGGCGCTCGTGTCGGCGTGGGAATGGGGGGCGGATCCGTCGTCGGGGCGGGGCTGCAAGGCGCTGGCTTGGAGCCCGGACGGCGAGCGGATCGCCGTGGCGGCGGCAGCGCTCCGGGTGTTCGACCGTGCCGGCGCCGTCGTCTGGGAGATCGTGCCGCCCGAGTACCGCGGCGTCGCCGACGTGGACTGGAACGGCGCACGGCTGGCCTACGCGATCACGGACGGGAGCATCGAGCTCGCCGACAGTGACACCGGCGCCATCCTGGGGCGGATCGAGCCGTCAGGGCGCACGGGCTTGCGTTCGGTCCGGATCTCCCCGGACGGGCGGGAGGTGGCGGCGGCCTACCTCAATGCGGCAGAGGGCCAAGGGGGAGAAGCCGTTGTCTGGGGGCTCGACACAGCGGTTCCGAAGCAGGTGTTCCGTCCCGGCAAGGGCAGCGTTCTGGGGGTCTCCTGGGGAAAACACCGGACGGCGCTGACCATCGTTCACGAGCAGGGCGCCACGGTCATCGACGCTACGACGGGGGCCGTCCTGCGCGGGCTCAACGCGGAGAACGTCACCCGCCTCATGGACGGGGTGGGCGAAGGCCCGCGCGTCTGGATGACGACCATGTCCGGTACGGTGTTCGCGTGGGGTCGAGGCGGAGAAGTGCCGCTTTGGTTGTGGCGGGGCCAGCGAGGTTGACGCCCGGAGATTGTGCTACCTTGCCCGGGAGGGCGCACACGCATGGAAACGCAGCACCGGAAGGTGTCTTCCTCCCTGGCGGAAGACTCGTTGGAGTGCGCGCAAGAAGTTGAGAGCGCGTCAGAACGCTCGTCGCGGGATTACGGAAGCAACGAGCGCAACGTGGCCTCCATGCCACGCGCCGATCCCGAAGTGGGTGGCGCTCCGCTGACCGCGGCCGTGGAGGACATGGGTGACATACGCGGAATGGACGGCGGCTTCTATGCTTCCTCCGGCAAGCTCACCGATGCGCTCGTGCCCGACGTGGGCGATCGGGGCCGGCTCGTGTTGAACGTGAACATCCCGGTCGATCAGACCGGCACCGTCAAGGTGGGCTTCTCGTTCGAAGCCGGGGTGGAGCGTGGCGCGGACGGCGTCACCTTGCAGGTGAAAGTTGGTGGAGGGGTAACCGCATCGCAGAAAGCGCAATTGTACTTCGCGACACTCGAAGCGTTCGCTCAGGCCAAGGTGTTTGGCTACGTCGAGGCGAAGGGGGACAGTGGGACCGAGGCATGGCGCCTTCTGGGGGGAGGGATCTACGGGGCACTCCTGAAGTTCGACGAGGAGATCGCCGACGCGCTCTTCAACGGCGACCCCCTCATCGACCTCGCCGTCGACATGGACGAATCCGACTACTACGAGCGCGGCACCGGGTACGAGCTCTCCGCCGGTGTGAGCGCCTCCGGCGCCGGAATGCCCGGCGGGGGAGTGGGAGCTTCGTTCCAACAGACCGCGGGCGAGCGCGTGAGCGGCTACGGGCAGCACGGCCTCCGGGCCGAGGGCCGGGAACGCACCGCCGTCGGCATTCAGGGGGAACACAGCCCCTTCGCGCTGGACGGGGAGGTGCAGGCGACCTCCATCGGGGGGCGCCTCGCGGAGGTCGGCGCCTCGGTCACCGGCGCAGCCAGCGCCAGCGTGGACGAGCTGAACGTGATGCTGGTGGGCGGACGTTGGGTGACCGGCCTCCTGTCCACCTTGTCCAGCCTGATCACCGGAGGGGCCGGCATCGGCGACGAGAACGCCTCCCGCGCGGTAGGGGCGCTCGCGAAGTACGCAGCGGCAAACGGCGGAGTGGGCGTCGGTGTGGAGGTGGCGACGAAGAAGGCGCTGGACCAGCTGAAGCTCACGAACGACGTCAAGGTCGGGTTCGCGCTCAAGGCCGAGGTGACCTGGACGCCGGAAGGCGGCTACGCGTTGGAGGTCCGCTTGGACCGCACGAGCTCGATCGAGGTCGGAGAGAACTCCCGGGCGCTCGTGCATGGGCTCGTGGAGCAGATGCAGCAGGTGTTCAAGCTGAACCTATGAGGCGGAACGTGGTCGAGCGCGTGGAGTTGGGGGACCACATGGTGCTCCATGATCGGGAGGGTGCCGGCGTGCCCGTGCTCCGCTGCCGGTTGGAGCTGTACCAGGCCGGGGACCAGCTCGCGGAGGTGCGCCTCGCGTTTGCCGTGAACGCGGACGTGTGGCGCCGCATCGACGCGGATGCCCTGTTCCACCTGACCCCGGAGGCTCGTGGCCCGGTGTTCGCCGGGGGGTTCCAGCCTGGCGACGTCGAGCTCGACGTACGCCTCGCGAGGGCGTCGCTCCCGCTGGTCGCGCTCCGCGCCGAGACCGCGGCCGACGCGGCCCGGCTGTTCGCGGGCTCGCGGCCGACCGACGAGCTCGCGCGGACCGAGAGCTGGTACGCCCTCCACGTCAAGCAGCCCCTCGGCCGACTGAAGACAGGGTTCCGGACCGTCTGGGCGGACACGTTCCCGACGACCGCCACCCCCCGCCCCAGCCCCTCGGAGGGCGCCGGCCCTGCCGGCGGTCCCGCCACGCCGCCCCGTGGGCGGCGTGGCGGACCAAGCGCGTAAGCGCGCGCCCGGAGCGGGGCGGCGGCGGCGTCCGCGCCGACGCGGGGCCCGACCAGCGCCCTACTCTTCCTCGCCCGCCACCGACGCGTCTTCCTGCTCGCGCCCACCCTCGCCACCCTGGCGGCGACGCGCGGACCAACGCCCGCCCGCGTCGTCCGCGGGGGGGACGGGGAACTCGCCGTCCTGCTCGGGATCCCAGTCCATCCGCAGCTCGTAGAGCGCGCGGTCCCAGCGGGCCAGCATGGGGGGGATGGCGAAGGGCACCGGGAAGGCCTCGGCGGCGCGCGCGGTGAGATCGAGCAGGCCGTCGGACTCGAGGGGCTCGCGGCTGTAGATGGCGAGCGCGGGGGCGTGCTTGTCGAGGTGCAGGAGCACCAGCGCCTTGGCGTGCTCGAGCACCATCGGGATGGCGGAGGCGGCGTAGCGGCGCGCGGGCCGATCGTCGGGATCGCCGTAGCCCACGAGGTAGAAGAGGGCCTCGACCAGGGCGGGCTTGACGGGGGTGTGGAGGATCACGAAGCCGTCGGCGCGGGGGGCGGCGATGCCGTCCTTCTCGCCTTCGATCCAGGTGTCGACATCCTCGGGGTTGCGCACCGGCGCCACCCAGCGCACGGCGGGCTCGAAACGCAGGCCGCCGGCGAGGGGGCGCACGTAGTCCTCCTCGACCACCAGCTCGGGCGGGAGCGCGCGGGGATCGCCCGCCTCGCAGAAGCCGAAGATGCGCGTGCCGGGGAAGAGCGCCCGGAGGAGCGGGCCGGCGCCCACGCCGCTGTAGCGGAAGCCGCGCTTCGCATCGCGCGCGCTGTCGTCACTGAAGATGGCCCCGCTCACGACGGTGCGGGCAACCTTCGCGGAGGTCGTGTCGGGGAGGCCCTCGATCCAGCGCTCGCGACCGCGGCAGAGCCGCCCGTGGGCGTGGGTGTCGAAGGTGTCGTTGCAGAAGCCGAAGGCCCGAATCATGCGCGCCGCTATCGCCCGGGGGGGGGAGGGTCAAGCAAGTAGTTGCTGGATCCGCGATGGGGCGGAAAGCGACCATCATCCTACGCTATGGCGGCGTAGCGCCCCTCCGTCGGCATGGTCGGGCCTCGCGATGAGGGATAGAAAGGCGGGCTCCGGAGGCCAGGTGGCCCGCTTCTACGTCACGACCCCGATCTACTACGTCAACGACGTGCCCCACGTCGGGCACGCCTACACCACCGTCGCGGCCGACACCGTGGCCCGGTGGCGCCGCCTGCGCGGGGACGACGTGATGTTCCTCACGGGCACCGACGAGCACGGGCAGAAGGTGCTGCGCGCGGCGGAGAAGCGCGGTGTGACTCCGCAGGGACACGCGGACGAGCTGCACGTGCGCTTCAAGGCGCTCTGGGAGCGGCTCGCCATCAGCAACGACGCGTTCATCCGCACCACCGACGCCGATCACCAGGCGTTCGTGCAGGCGCAGCTGCAGAAGCTCCACGACAACGGGGAGCTGTACGCGGCCGACTACTCGGGCTGGTACAGCACCAGCGCGGAGCGGTTCTGGGCGGAAGAGGAGCTGGTGGAGGGCAAGTGCCCGGACACCGGGCAGCCGGTGGAGTGGATCACCGAGAAGAACTGGTTCTTCAAGATGAGCGCCTACCAGGATCGGCTGCTGGCGCACATCGCGGCGTATCCGGACTGCATCCAGCCCGAGCTGCGGCGCAACGAGGTGCTCGGGTACCTCAAGAAGCCGCTGGCCGACCTGTGCATCTCGCGGCCGAAGGCGCGCCTCTCGTGGGGCATCCCGCTGCCGTTCGATCCCGAGTACGTCACCTACGTGTGGTTCGACGCGCTCACGAACTACCTCTCGGCGCTCCAGGGCGGCAAGGAAGCGTTCTGGCCGGCCGACTACCACGTGATCGGGAAGGACATCCTCACCTTCCACACGGTCTACTGGTTCAGCATGTTGTTCGCGATGGGGTACGCCCCGCCGAAGCACGTGTACGCCCACGGCTGGTGGACGGTCGAGGGCACGAAGATGAGCAAGTCGCTCGGAAACGTGGTCGATCCGCACCTGCTGGTCGACTCGTACGGGGCCGACGCCGTGCGGTACTTCCTGCTGCGCGAGATCCCCTTCGGAGGAGACGGCGACTTCTCGCACCAGGCGTTCCTGGTCCGCTACAACGCGGAGCTGGCAAACGACCTCGGCAACCTCGGGCACCGCGTGCTGGCGACGATGTTGCCGCGCTGGGTCGGCGGCGTGGTGCCGGAGGCGGGGCCCGCCACGGACAACGACCGCGCGCTCGCCGCGACGGCCCTCCGCGCAACGCAGGCGTTCGACACGAACGTGACGACGCTCCAGTTCCGCCAGGCGCTCGAAGCGTTGTGGGAGCTGGTCCGCGCCGGCAACAAGTACGTCGACACCGAGGAGCCCTGGGCGCTCAACAAGCGGGGCGACACCGCGCGGCTCGGCGCCGTGCTCCGCAACGTGCTCGAGGTCTGGCGCATCGTGGGGAGCCACCTCGCGTGCCTGATGCCGGGCAAGAGCGCGGAGATGCTCGCGAAGGTGGGGCTGTCCGCGCCCGATCTGGACCCGACGCTCGACCGCCTCGTGCCGGGCACGCCCGTGTCCGCCGGCGATCCGCTGTTCCCCCGCCTCGACGCCATCCCGGCCGCCATCGCCGAGCTCATGGCCGCCGCGAAGCTCGCGGAGCCGCCGCCCGAGCCGAAGGCCAAGAAAGCTCCGAAGACCCCCAAGCCCTCCTCTCCCGCCCCGGATCTCCCGATGTCCACCGACGCCCCCGACGCCACGCCCACCGCCCCCGCGACCCCCGCCGCCCCCGTGGCCCCCGCGCTCATCGAGTACGACGACTTCGGCAAGGTGCAGCTCCGCACCGGCCGCATCGTGTCCGCCGAGCGCCACCCGAACGCCGACAAGTTGCTCGTGCTGAAGGTCGACGTGGGCGAGCCCGAGCCGCGCCAGATCGTGGCCGGCATCGCCGCCGCGCACACCCCCGAGTCGCTCGTCGGCAAGGACATCGTGGTCGTCGTGAACATGAAGCCGGCGAAGCTGCGCGGCCTGGTGAGCCAGGGCATGCTCCTTGCGGCCGGCGGTGGCGACGTTGCCGCGCTCTTGACCGCGGGCGCCGACATCGCGCCCGGCACCATCGTCAAGTAGGGCCGACCGCGGAGATCGGCTGAAAGCGCCGGATCCGCGAAAGCGGCGCTTCTTCGATCGAATGTCCAGAAAGTGTGTCACACGTTGTCAGACTCCGGCGTATCATTCGCGGTACCTGGAGCTGCCCGGCATGCGTTCCCACATCTTCCTCTCGATCCTCCTCGCCGCGTGCAGCGACTACGACATCGCGGGTGGCGACAAGCTCGTCCCCGGTGCCGACGATGGCACCGCACCCGACATCCTGGTGGACCCGGCCTTGATCGCCTTCGGCCAGGTGGAGGTGGGCACCGGGCTGTCCATCACCGAGAACGTGACCGTCACCAACCTCGGGGACGCGGCGCTCGAGATCTACGGCATGCGCCTGGATTCCGATTACGGCGCGGTCTACACCGTCTCCGCCATCAGCTCGGTGCTCGTGGCCCCGGGCGCCACGTCGTTCTTCACGGTCACGTACGAGCCGCTCACGGCGATCGAATACGGGGCGCGCGTCCTCATCGACAGCAACGATCCGGACGAGCCGCAGGCGAGCGTCGAGCTGACCGCCGAGGGCGTTGCCCCGATGATCCTGTTGACCCCGGACGACTACTCCTACGGGACGCTCGACATCGGGTGTGGTGCCCTCCAGCCGGTCACGATCAAGAACGCGGGCAACGCCAACCTCATCATCACCGAGCTCGCCTACGCCGCGGCCTCGGTCGACGAGCTCCAGTTCGACGCGAACCTCGCCGTGAACGGCGCGCTGCCGTGGGAGCTCCTGCCCGACGAGGAGGTGCAGGTGCTCGTCGAGTACACGCCGCTCGACGACTACCCGGACGAGGCCTACCTCTCCGTCACCTCGAACGATCCGGCCCAGCCGGATGCCCAGGCGTGGCAGGACGGCGGCGGCCGGCTCATCGGGGAGAACCGCGACGTGTTCGAGCAGCCCATCCGCGGCGCGTCCGACATCCTGTTCGTCATCGACAACTCCAGCTCGATGGGGAACGAGCAGGCCAGCCTCGCCGCCAACTTCGAGTTCTTCGCCGCCGGGCTCGTGGCGCTCGAGGTGGACTACCAGCTCGCCGTCATCACCGTGGACGATCCGGAGTTCCAGGGCACGGCACGCGGGGTGCCCATCATCACGGAGGACACGGACGACGTGGTGGCCGAGTTCATCGCCCAGACCAACGTCGGCCTCATCTCGGGCGTGACCGAGTCGCCCTCCGAGATGGCCTACCAGTCCACCTCGTCCGGTGGGGACGCCGGGCCGGGCAGTGACTTCCTTCGCGACGACGCGCGGTTGGCGGTCATCGTCGTCTCGGACGAGCCGGACTACAGCCCAGAGGAGTGGGCGTTCTACCTCGCGCACTTCCAGGGCCTCAAGGCCGACGTGGACGACGTGGTGGTGCACGCCATCTCGGGCGACTGGCCGTCCGGCTGCGGCGACGCGTCGGCGACCGACAAGGTCTACCAGATGACCGTGGAGACCGGCGGCCTGTACCTCTCGGTGTGCGCCGCCGACTGGGCGAGCCACCTCGAGGCCCTCGTCGAGGCCTCCTCCGCCGACCTGACCTCCTTCGAGCTGACGGAGGAGCCCGTCCCCGAGACCATCGTGGTCCGGGTGGACGGCATCACCACCACCGTCGGCTGGACGTACGACGCGGTGGGCCGGTCGGTCGACTTCGACGAGTCCCACATCCCCGACGGTGGCTCCACCATCGAGGTGGAGTACGCGCTCCAGGGCGACTGCGAGGGCTGATCGCCCTACCGCTTCGGCACCACTCGCCTACCGCTTCGGTACGACATTGAAGTTGTAGGCGATGGACACCCGGATGTCGTCCGTGTCGTGCGGATGCACGAAGTGCTGGAGCGAGCCGGGGAACAGGAGCATGAGGCCGTCCTTGGGCCCGTAGACGAAGTTCCCGCCCTGCCCGATCACGCTTTGCCAGGGCGTCGGGTTGAGGAACTCGATCATGCCGCCCGGATCGCCCGCGCGCGTGCCGAGCGTCCCGACCGACACGTAGTAGACGCCCGACCACTGGCACGGAAAGTGGTGGTGGGGCGCGTTCCAGCCGCCCCGCTCGAGGACGTTCGCCCAGCAGCCGCCGAGCTGCAGCTCGGTGGACGCCCAGTTGTCGTGGTGCTTCGCCAGTGCGAGCCGCCCGAACTTCGTGACCTTCTGGAGGAGCCACGCGAGGTGCTCGTTGGGAGTGGCGGCCAGCTCGGGCCCCGAGTGCCAGGCGTTGCGGTTGCTCCGCACGAGGCCGGGGTTGGCGCGCCGCAGGTCGAGGATGTGCGCCACCAACGGATCCCGGTGGGCCTCGAAGCCGGAGATCAGCGACGAGAACAGGGGGAACGAGAAGAGCGGCGTGGGGGCCAGGGGGTCGGCGGGGGTCACGTGCAGGCTCCGACGGGGCGCGAGTCTACGCGGGCGGCGGGCGGGTAGCAAACCGGCCCCCGCCCGCTCCGCGGCACCCGACGCTCTACAGGATCGACGCCACGAACGTCACCGTGGTCGACTGGTCGAGCGGCCGGAAGCTCTCGACGGGCTGGTGGTCGTACGTGAGGTTGTGGGAGAGCTTGAGGCTGAACTTGTCGCCCAGCTTGGCGGTGAGCGAGGCCTGGTTGAGCAGCCGAAAGTCGATCGGCGTGATCACGTTCTCGTACACCTCGACCTTGTCGGTGAAGCTCACGTTCTCGTTGAACTTGTGGGTGAACCCGAGCATGGCGCGGGCGGCGAGGATGTAGGCGAGATTGGGGTCGACGCCCTCGATGAAGTCCTCGCGGGCGCCGTCCACGCCGAGCTCGGCGACGAGGCTGGTCGTCTCGGACTCGACCACGATGCGCGAGTAGCCGAGCTGGACGTGGGTGCGGGTGTCGAAGCCGGCGAAGGGGTCGACCAGGGCACCGGCGAGCAGGTAGAGGCTGTCACGGTCGCCGATGAAGCGGTCGTAGCGGCCGTCCGCCCAGTACTTGCGGCTGGTCTCCGCCCAGCCGGCGGCGCGCTCGATGTCGTCCACGCGGCCGTCCGCGTTGGTGTCGAGCACGCTCTGGCCGAGGTTGGCGCCGAGATCGAGGGTGAACTTGTTGCGCTTCCAGCGGTGGTCGCCGTCGAGCGAGGCGAGGATCGCGTAGTTCTGGGTGTTGCCCGTGGTGAACGAACCGCCGAGCTCGGCGGCGAGGTGGGTCTCGGGCTCCTCGAACTTCTGCCCGGGCTTGTCGGTGCCGACGAAGGCGGGGTCAGCGGCGAGGGCGAGCGAGGCGAGGAGCAGCAGCGGGGACATCGAACCTCCGAGCGAAGGGGACCGGGTGGACCAGAGTAGCCGGCGTGAGGGTACGCCCCGGTGTCGCGACACTGGGGTGAAAGGCCGTTGCCATCTGTTCGCGCTCGTTCCCCTCCGTCGGCAAGTGTCTCAGCCGTCCTCCTCCTGCTCCCACGGCTCGGCGGGCACGACGATCTCGGGCAGCGGGTCGGGGTCGGGCAGGGGCCAGTGGTCGCCCCAGAGCGAGCGGCCGCCACACACGGAGAGGGTCTGGCCGGTGATGTAGCCGCCGCCGGGCGAGGCGAGGAAGGCCACGAGCCAGGCCACCTCCTCGGAGGTGCCGAGGCGCTTGAGCGGCACCGCGGACTGGAGCTGCTTCGCCCAGACGAGGCCCTGCGGGTAGCGTTTCAGACCGCTCGACGCGATGTAGCCGGGGGCGATCGCGTTCACGAGCACGTTGCGGGACGCCCACTCCACCGCGAGGTTGCGCGTCATCGCCTCCACGCCGGCGCGCGCCGCTACGGAGTGGGTCATCCCCGCGAACCCACGGCCGGTCAACATGGTGATGTTCACGATGCGGCCGCCGTGGGCGAGCATCCACGCGTCCGCGACGGCCCGCGACAGGTTCCACGTGCCGGTCAGGTTGGTGGCGACGACCGCGTCCCACCCCTTGGGCGTGATGGTCTCCGCGGGCGCGAGGAACTGCCCGCCGCCGTTGTTGACGAGCAGGTCGATGCGGCCGTGCCGCTCCAGGGTGGTGCCGACGAGGCGGGCCACGCTGTCGCGGTCGCGGATGTCCGCCACGAGCCCGGTGACGGGGCGGCCGAGCTCCTGGGAGAGGCCGGCGGCCGCGGGGTCGATGTTGGCGGCCTTTCGGGAGGCGATGACGACGGTGGCGCCGAGGGAGCCGAGCTCGCGGGCGATCGCCGCGCCGATGCCGGTGCCGCCGCCGGTCACGAGGGCGACCTGGCCCGCGAGGATTTCGTCGCGAAAGAGGGTGCTCGAACGGGGGGGCGACGGGGTCATGGAGCCTCCGGGGAGGCTGGCTAACCGGTCGGCGGCGTGGGCCGGGCCCTCTGGGCATCCTGGGCCCGGCATCCTCGGCCCGGCATCCTGGGCCCGCGGCGGCGCGGCGAGGTAGACTCCCGGCCGGATTGCCTCGACCGGGCGACCCTGCGCGGAGACGACTTGAGCGGCTACTATTATTCTCGCGAAGCGGGCGCCGAAGGCCAGATCCTCACGGGTGAGGGCGCGGCCCCCGGCGTGGGGCTCGACACCCTGCTCGATCGGGAGCGCCCGCCGCTCCGCGCGGCCCTCGCCATCGGCTCCGCGATCGCGGACGTGTTGTGCATCGCGGTGGAGGACCGGTTCATTCACGGCGACATCCGCCCGGCGCACGTGAAGATCGACGCGCGCGGCACCGTGTCGATCGAGGGCTACGGCGTGGCGCGCCGCACCACCAAGGCCCCCGAGGGCAAGCCCGACTCGCACGCGGTCGACGTGTACGGCCTGGGCGTGGTGCTCCACTCCATCCTCTCGCCCGAGCCCCTCGGGAACCTCCCGAAGGACCCCGACGGCCACGACGACGAGGTCGTGTCGCGCGTGTTGTCGATGGATTTCCGCCAGGTGCAGGGCAAGCGCTGGCTGGAGGACGTGCGCAAGTTCCTCTGCCAGATCCTCGCCTGGGCCCCGGCCGACCGCCCCGAGGCGCTCGACGCCGCCAACGTGCTCGCCTCCGTGGCGGGCCAATGCCCCGGCGAGACCCTCGAAGCCTGGGCCGAACGCGCCACCGCCACGCCCGCCGCGCGCACCGCCGCCGCCCCGGCCCCCCCGACGCGCGCCGTCGTCGAAGAAGAAGACCTCGGCGGCCCCGTCGCGTTGTCCGGCCCGCTCGCGAAGGGCGGGGTGCGCAAGGCCCCCGCCGCGAAGGGCGAGAGCACCGCGTTCTGGAGCCGCGAGAAGATCGCCGCCATGCTCGCGGAGGACGACGACGAGCCGATGCCCGCGCCCGTCAAGCGCCAGACCGTGGCCCCGCCCGTGGCCGCGCCGGCCCCCGCCCGCACCCCCGAGCCGCCGCCCCGCGCCGCCGCGCCAGCCCCCCGCGCCGAGCCCACCCCGCGCCCCGCCGAGCCGCCTCCCCGCGCCGCGACCCCGGCTCCGCGGGCCGAGCCCCCTCCCCGCACGGAGGCGCGTGCCGATGCGCGCCCCGCCGCGTCACCGTTCGCCGGCGCCCAGATCGAGTCGTCGTCGCCGTTCGACGACGAGCCGCCGAAGAAGAAGTCGAACACGATGATGATCGTGGGCGTCGTGGGCCTCTTGCTCGTGCTCGGCTGCGGCGTGCTCACGCTCGGCGGCGGCGGCATGTACTGGTTCATGGGCACGAGCGGCTCGACCGCGGCCCAGGAGGAGGCCGACAAGGCGGTGAAGGCCGCGCAGGAGGCCGCCGACAAGGCGAAGGCGGACGCGGAGAAGGCCGCGGCGGACGCGGCGGAGGCCGGCGACGAGGCGACCGCGGCGGGCACGGCTGCCGCGACGGGAGCGACGGGGACCGGCGCGGGCGCCGCGACGAAGAGCACCACGGGCGCGACGACCGGGACGACCGCTCCGACGAGCAGCGGCACGAAGAGCACGACCGCGCCGAAGTCGACCAGCGGCGCCTCGGGCAGCGGGACCTCCGGGAGCAGCACCAAGGGCACGACCACGCCGAAGACCACCACCGCGCCGGCCACCAAGACCACGGCGCCCGCGACCAAGGCCCCCGCGACCACCCCGGCCGCCGCCCCCGCCGCGGGCGCGAGCTTCACCGTGAAGTTCTCGGCCACCGGCCGCGAGGGCAAGCTCCAGTGTGGTGACGGCCAGACCGCCGACTTCGCCGGCGCCACCACGATGACGTTCCAGAGCACCACGACCTGCCTCGTGCGCATCGACACCGGCAAGGGCGCGGTGCAGGTGAGCCGCACGGCCTCGGTGAGCTGCACGGAGGACGCCGGCAAGGTGTCCTGTAGCGGCGGATAGGCCAGCGATGCGGGCCGTCGTGCAGCGTGTGACCGGGGCGAGCGTGTCGGTCGACAGCGTTGTCGTGGGCGAGATCGGCGCGGGCCTGCTGGTGCTCCTCGGCGTGGCGCCGGGGGACGGGCTCAAGCAGGTCGCGTGGATGGCCGACAAGATCGCCAACCTGCGGATCTTCGAGGACGAGGGCGGGAAGATGAACCGCTCCGTGCGGGATGTCGGGGGAGGGGTGCTCGTGGTCTCCCAATTCACGCTCTACGGCGACTTGGCGAAGGGGCGCCGCCCCAGCTTCACCGGCGCGGCCCCGCCCGAGCTGGCCCGCCCCCTCTACGAGGCCGTGGCCGACGCGCTCGGCGCCGCGCGCGGCGTGTTCGGCGCCCACATGGTCGTCTCCCTGGTGAACGACGGCCCCGTGACCCTCCTCCTGGACACCCCATGAACGACCTCGCCGGCCTGACCGCCCTCGCGACCCGCGCGGCGCTGGCTGCCGGGGAGCTGCTCAAGGCGCGGCCGGAGCGCGTGGACCACAAGGGCGCCGTCGACCTGGTGACCGAGGTTGACCTCGCGTCCGAGCGTGTCATCCGGGAGTTGTTGACACGCGAGGCGCCCGGGATCGCCATCCAGGGCGAGGAGGGCGGGGGTGTCACCTCCGGCACGCGTTGGGCGGTGGACCCTGTCGACGGCACGACCAACTTCGTGCACGGGTACCCCTTCTATTGTGTCAGCATCGCGCTCATCGAGGGGACCACGCCCGTGGTGGGTGTCATCTACGACCCCGTTCGCGACCGCCTGCACGCGGGGTGGCAGGGCGGCGGCGCCACGGTGAACGGCGCGCCGCTCGCCGTGTCGTCGGTGCGCACGTTGGACGCCGCGCTGTCCGTCACGGGCTTTCCCTACGACCGGCGGCTGCGGGCGGCGTTCTACCTGGAGCGGGTCCAGCGCGCGCTGGAGCAGACCCAGGGCGTGCGCCGCAGCGGCAGCGCCGCGATGGATCTCACCACCATCGCCACCGGCTACGCCGAGCTGTTCTGGGAGTACCACCTCAAGCCCTGGGACACCTCGGCGGGCGTGGTGCTCGTGCGCGAGGCCGGCGGCCTGGTGACACGGATGGACGGGAGCGCGTGGGATCCCGACTCCGCGGACGTGTTGGCGACGAACGGGTGGGTGCACGAGGCGGTGGTGGGGATGTTGGGAGCGGGGTGAGGCGGGCATGACGCGGGCGCCCCGCCGGCCCGGGCGCCGGCGTCGGTCCCCTGCGGGCGCGGCCTTGCGGCCTTGGTCGGCGCGCGGACGCGCCGGACCGCGCGGCCCCGAACGGCCGCGCGCCCTCCGGGCACCTGGCGCGAGGTGCCCGGAGGGCGGCCGGTCCGCCGGCCGGTCCGGACGGGCGCTCGGGGTGGGTCGATCCCCTCGATGGTTGGCGCCCGGCCGACCGAGCGGCTTTGCCGCGAGCCTGTAGGGGACCGGCCCCGGCTCGGCGGGGACGCGCCCAGCGTCGGAGCGGAACCTGTCAGAACAATGCCACCATCGCGCCCTCGTCCAGCGCGTCGTAGATCGTGGCGACATCGCGCAAGTGCAGCACCACGCAGCCCCAGCTCAAGCCGCGGCCGCCCTCGTCGGACCACTCGTGGGCCCAGCCGTGGAGGCCGATGCCGCCGCCGAGTTTGGTGCCTTGGAGCGGCGTGCGGCGGTCCCAGAACGCGCGGGTGATGGCGCGTTGAACCTCGGTGTCGAAGAGGCCCGCGTCGACCCCGCGCGCGGCGTCCCAGGCGTTCGGATAGCCGAGCTTGATCCAATAGCCGCCGTAGTAGGCGCCGTATTCGCCGTCGAACGGGCCCTTCGAGCGGGCCACGACGTGGTAGATGCCGGTGGGCGTGCGGTTGTCACCCCGCCACTCCTTGTCGCCCTCGGCCTGCCCGAAGGCGACCTCGAAGGTGCCGATCTCCTTGCCGCCCACGTAGAGGCGCAGCTGGTCGAGCGTGTGTGACACCAATGCCAGGATCGGCTCCGCCTGTGGCACCGGCAGGCGCGGGCGCCCGGCGAGAAAGGGCTCGATGGGGCCGATGTCGCCGGCCTCGGCGGAGAGTTGGACCGTGGTCGCCGTGCCGATCGGTTGGTCACGCGTCAGCGTGGCACCCGCGGCGAGTGGGGAGGTGACACCTTGCCACCGAAACGTGGCGGTGCGCTTGACCTCGTCGTCGTACCAGAGGTGCTCGGTGACGAGCGTGTCGGCGCCGACCTCGCGCACGATCCCGTTCGCGACGGCGCGGACGGTCCCGGGGGTCGCGGGTGTGCCAGACTTCGGGGCGCGGCGGGACCAGCAGCCGTCGCCGCAGGGGGCCCAACCGATGACGGGCGCGTCGAAGCCGTCCGCGACGGGGATCGGGGCGGCGAGCCACTCGGCGAAGGGGTCGGGGGGCGTGGGCGCCTCTGCGGGGGCTTGGGCGGCGAGGCCCTCGGCGTCGAGGACCTGGGCGGGCAGCGCCTCGCCGGCGGCGGCGCAGGCAAGGGCGAGGAGGGGGAGGGCGCGGAGCATGCCTGACGGTAGACCGGGAATCGGGGTTCTGGTTCCCGCAGTCGTGCTGGTCCTCGCGCCGTCGGATCAGGCGTCGAGCGTGCGGGACAGGAATGTCAGGAGCTTCGCCCAGGAGGCGCGGTCGGCCCTGGCGTCGTAGCCGAGGGCGAGGCCGAAGGCGCGCGCGCGGATGTCGGCGTCGAGGTCGGTGAACGCGTGCCGCACCCCGGGGTAGCTGACGAACTCGTAGTCGACGCCCGCGTCGTGCATCTCCTGGTGGAACGCCGCGATGCTCTCGGCCGAGATGAACGCGTCGGCGCCGGCGTGGCAGACGAGCACCTTGGCGTGCACCCCACCGGGCGTGGCGCGGCGGGTCGAGTCCAACACGCCGTGGAAACTTGCCACAGCACACAACGGGAGGCCCAGGCGCGCCGCGCCCAGCGCCATCGCGCCGCCCAGGCAGTAGCCGATGGCGGACAGACGCGTGTCATCGACCTCGGGTTGGGAGGCGAGCGCGTCGACGGCACCGCGGATCCGAGCGGCGCTCAGATCGGGGTCGCGCCGCAGCTCCATCATCAACGCGCCGCCCTCCGCGCTGGTCTTCGCCAACGTGCCATCCCCGTACACGTCGGCCGCGAGCGCCACGTAGCCCTGCTCGGCCAACATCCGCGCGCGGCTCCGGGCGTAGTCGTTGATGCCCCAGAACTCGGGGAACACGACGACGCCCGGCCTCTTTTCGGGACGGCGCTCGTCGACCATCAGCGAGCCGTGGCACGTTCGGCCGCCGGCCTGGTAGCGCACCTCGCGCGCGGTGATGGTCATGGCGTGGCCTCCTGGCGGCGCACCATCTCGGCGATCCACAGCGGCGCGAACGGCGACGTGCAGCCCGGCGACGCGGGGTAGTCCTCGAGCACACGGAGCCGCGTGCCGATGTCCACGGCGCGGGCGCGCAGGGCGGGGTTGCGGATGCCGATCTCGGCGAGGCAGTGGTTCATCGACCATTGCTTGGCCGCCGGCGCCGCCTTCATCTCGGCCTCGATCTGGTCGAGCAGGGCGGGCAGATCGAGGCCGGCGGGGCTTTTTACGACGCGGTCCGTGGTCAGGCTCCAGCCGGAGCGCCCGACCAACTCGTCCTTTGTGTCCTTCCAGAGCACACGCAGCGCCTCCGTGTGGCGGGAGGCCTTCACCACGTTCACCACGAACCAGTCGAGCAGCTTCGGGTATCGGATCTCGTGGACCATCGCGTCCAGCTCGGCGACCGAGAGCGCCTTGGGCTTGAACACGAGCGTCGCGAGCAGGCGTGCGTCGGTGTTGCCCGTGCGCCACAAGTCCCCGGCCAGGTCGTGGTTCGTCTTGAGCTGCTTTGCGAGCGCGCGGAGGTGGGTGAGGTTCACGCCGTGGTCGTCACCGGCGCGTGCGTTGGCCTCGCGGAGCTTCTCGTCGCGGAGCGCGGCGAGCTCGTGCAGGAGGGCCTCGGTGGTGAACGGGGGTGTCATGGCGGGAGCCTCCGTGGGGTGCGTATCCTGAGGGGGGTGGGGTTCGTGGGAGTCGACCGCGCGGCGGACCGCGCGGTCGAGACGCGGGGGCCGGATCCGGTGCCACCCGGATAACGTTCCGCATGAACGCCGCGGTCCTCCTCCTCTTCGCGGCGCGCACCGCCCTCGCCGCGGGCGTCGAGGCGCTCCCCGCGCCCACCCCGGCGCCGTGGTTGGAGGCGCCCGCCTACGGGAGCGGCAGCCCGTGCCACCCTCGTCGAGAAGATCGGCTCGTCCTCGCCTGCGGCGGGCGCGGCGAGGTGCTCGCGTATGGCGACGCCGCCGCCCTGGTGCACGGGCGGCTCGGCACGTTCCTGGTGAGCGCGAAGCGAGGCGTCATCCGGCACCTCACGTTGCCCGGGCGCGGCGCGTGGGTGGGGCTCGGCAGCGGCGACGTGCCCTACGCGATCGTGGCGGGGCAGCTGCTCCGCGACGGGCGCGACGTCGGCATCCCGGCCGAGCGCGGCGTGGTGGTCCCCGGCTACCTGATCGTGCTGGCGGAGGGGCGCGTCACCGTGCGCACCGAGCCCGCGGGCGCCGTCGTGACGCACCGCGATGTGCCCGGCGCCGGTCGGCTCGCGGTCACCGCGGCGGGGATGGCGGTCGTCGCCATCGACACGGTCGTGCCGGGCGTCGCGGGGCTCCCGATGTCGGACCGGGCCGCGCACCCCACGACCATGCGCACGGCCGCGGTGTTCGTGGGCGGCCGGTGGACCGAGATCCCGCGCCCGGAGGGGCGGCTCGTCCAGGTCGGCGGGCAGGTGCGGATCGGGGGCGTGGCGCTCGATCGCACGGGTCGACACTGGGTGCAGAGCGGGGCCGCGGACACGACGTGGTGGGCGGACCAGGTGAGCGCGGGGAGCGGGGCGCCGGGGGGCGTGCCGGCGTCCACGAGCTGGCCCACCGCGCGGAGGCCGGTCCCGCCGGAGCCCCCTCCGCCGCCCCCGCCCCCCCAGCCCGCCAACGCGCTGGGGGGGCGTTCGCTGTTGCTCCAGACGATCGGCACCGCGGGCAACGCGGCGGGCGCGGACACCGTGGACGACATCCTCGGCAGCCCGCACGTCGGCTGGTCGTTCCCCACGCCGGTCTCGCGCACCCGGGATCCGCGCACGGAGCTGCTCCTCCTCGCCGACGGCGTGCGCGCTGCGCCCTCGGCGGCGGCTTCCGACGCGGGCCGCGGCGCCGGCCGGGTGTGGTCCCGCGCCCCGCACGCGCTGATCCTCGACCAGGAGGCCGACACGACGCGGCTGGTGGCGATCCCGGATGCCTGCGATCCGGTGCGCGCGTGGTCCCTCGCGGGGATCCAGCTCCTCACGTGCGCGGCGCCCGACGCGTCCCCCGCGGGTCACACCGTGTACGCCCGCGTTGGCGACGGGTGGGTGCAGGAGAGCGTGCGCTTGCCCGAGGCGGCCCCGCGCGCCTACCCGCTCGCCTCCGAGGATGGCACGCTGCTCGTCCCCTACGACGGCGCCGCCTGGGTGCGCGCCCCGGACGCAGCGGGGGTGGGGCGCTGGCGCGAGATCGTGGCCCCGGGCGTCACGACGTTTCGGCCGGGGCTGGCGGGGTCGGTGTACCTGGTGACGCTGCGGCCGCCCATGCTCGATGTGCAGCTGGTGCTCGACACCGCGCCGATCCCGCTCCTGTCGACCACCCTGCCCGAGGGCAGCTGGTACCTCAAGACGGACGCCGGGCGGGTGCTCCTGTTCGGCACGAACGGCGCCGGCGAGACCCACCTCGTGCAGTGGCCGCCGGTGCCATGACTTATGGGGGAACAATGCGCCACGACATCGTCCTTTGGGGAGCAACCGGATTCACGGGCCAGCTGGTCGCCGCCTACTTGGCACGGCACGAGGGCGTCGGCCGCGGGCTGACGTGGGCCCTGGCGGGGCGGGACGCCGCCAAGGTGGCGAAGGTGCGGGAGCAGCTCGCCGAGGTGGATCCGGCCGCGCGCACGCTGCCGATGATCCTGGCGAACGCGACCGACCCGGCGTCCATGCGCGCGCTGGCGGCGCAGGCGAAGGTGGTGTGCACGACGGTGGGCCCGTACGCGCGCTACGGCGCGGCGCTGGTCGACGCGTGTGTGGCCGAGGGGACACACTACGTCGACCTGACCGGCGAGCCGACGTTCGTACACCGGATGATCGCCCAACATCACGACGAGGCGCGGCGGCGCGGTGTGGCGATCGTGCACGGGTGCGGCTTCGACAGCATCCCGTCCGATCTGGGGTGCCTGCTGGTGCAGGAGCACGCGCGCCGGCGGTGGGGGAGCGTGCTGCCCGAGGTGACCCTGTACGTGAACAAGATGCGCGGCGCCGCCTCGGGGGGCACGATCGCGTCGATGGCCGAGCTCATCGCCGAGGCGAGCGAGGACCCCGCGGCGGCGCGGGTGCTGCGGGATCCGTACTCGCTCGGCGGCAGCGGGCCGCCGGTGAACGACGGCGCGGGCCCCGCCTGGGACGCGGACGAGGGCGTGTGGACCGCCCCGTTCCTCATGGCGGCGACCAACGCGCGGCTGGTGCGGCGCTCCGCGGCGCTGCTCGGGTACGACCCCTTCCGGTACGCCGAGCGCCAGCGGTTCGCGGGCAACCCGCTCGGGTGGGCGGGTGCCACCTCGGTCGCGGCCGCGCTGGGCGCCGGGGTGGTGGTGCTACGGGCGCCGCGCGTGCGCCAGGTGCTGCTCGACCGGGTGCTGCCCGCCCCCGGGACCGGGCCGAGCGCCGCGGCGCGGGCGGCCGGGTTCTTCGAGATGGAGAGCGTGGGGCGCGGCCCCGACGGCCGCTGGGTGCGCGTGACGGTGCGCGGCGACCAGGACCCCGGCTACGGCGCGACGAGCGGCATGTTGGCCGAGGCCGCGCTCTGCCTGCTGCGGAGCCCCCGTCCGGACGGCGTGGGCGTGGTCACCCCCGCCGTAGCCCTCGGCGAGCCGCTGGTGGCGCGGCTGGCGCGGGCGGGGGTGACGTTCGAGGTGCGGGAGAGCGCGTAGGGAGTCCGCGTCCCCCGGAGCCCTACGCGCGCCGCCGCCGCCGCGCGGCGAGCAGCAGACCGAGCGCCAGGGGGAGCGTTGCGCCGCCGCTGGTGCTGGAAGCGCAGCCACAGTCGCCGCCCGGGGCCTCGACGACGCCCGTGTCCTCGACGACCCCGGTGTCCGCGTCGACCGCGTCCTCGCCATCACAGTCCTGGTCCACGCCGTCGTCGGGCAGGTCGTCCCCGCCGGGGAAACGTGTGGCGTCGGCGTCGTCGCAGTCCTCGGCCGTCGGCGCGGCGTAGCCGTCGGGGGCGTCGCAGGCCTCGATGGGGGCGGACGGATCGGTGAACCCGTCGCCGTCGGCGTCCGCGTACCAGGTCGTCGCGTCGGTGGCGTCCTGGTCGATCGTGCCGTCGCAGTCGTCGTCGGCGCCGTTGCAGACCTCGTCGGCGTCGGGGTGCACCGCGCCGCTGGCGTCGTCACACTCCTCGCACGCGGCGAACCCGTCGGCGTCCGCGTCCGCGTAGCCCGAGGCGCCGTCGCAGTTGTAGTCGGTGGGATCGGCGCAGTCGTCTTCGACCGCGCCCGGGTGGAACGCCGTGTCGGCGTCGTCACAGTCCCCCGAAGGCGCGCCCCCGAGGGCCTCGCCCGCGCCGTCACAGAGGGTGTCCACGCTCGCGACGACCGCGCCGCCATCGGCCCGATAGCCGTCGCCGTCCCCGTCCACCAGGCAGTACTCGGTGCTGTCACAGTCCTGGTCGACCTCGTCCCCTGCCAACTCGGTCGCGGCCGGGTTGATCGTGGCATCGGCGTCGTCACAGTCGTCCGTCCCGTCCGTCGCCACGGCCTCGCCCGCGGCGTTGCAGGCGATGTTCGTGCTCGCCACGGTGCTCGTGGCGTCCGGGCGGTAGCCGTCGTCGTCCGCGTCCACGTAGCAGGTCTCGGCGCCGTCGCAGTCCTGGTCGACCCCGTCACCGGCGGCCTCGGTCGCGCCGGGGAACACGGTGGCGTCGGCGTCGTTGCACTCCTCGCACGCGGCGACCCCGTCGGCGTCCGCGTCGGCGTACCCGACCGAGCCATCGCAGTCGTAGTCGTTTGGATCCGCGCAGTCGGCCTCGTCGGCGCCCGGGTGGTAGGCGGTCGAGGAGTCGTTGCAGTCACCGGTCAGATCGGTGGCGAGGGCCTCGGAGACGTCGGCGCAGTCAGTGTCCGGGGAGTCGACGGTGGCGGCGTCATCGCCGCGGTAGCCGTCGTCGTCGGCGTCCGCGTAGCAGATCTCGGTGCCGTCGCAGTCGCTGTCGACCGCGTCTCCCACGCGCTCGAGGCCGTCGGGGCTCACGCTCGCGTCGGTGTCGTCGCAATCGGTGGTCGGGGCGGAGGCGAGCGCCTCGCCGGCGTCCACACAACTCACATCCGCGCTCGCGACCGTGGCGGTTTCGTCCGGGCGGTAGCCGTCCGCGTCGGCGTCGGCGTAGCACCACTCGGTGCCGTCACAGTCGCTGTCGACCTCGTCGCCCGCGCGCTCGGCCGCGAACGGGTGGGTCGACGCCTCCGTGTCGTCGCAGTCCGGCCCCGCGCTCGCGTAGGCCTCGCCGGCGTCGTCACAGGTGGTGTCGGACGACCCGACCGTCGCGCCGTCCTCCGTGCGGTAGCCGTCCGCGTCCGCGTCGACGTAGCAGGTTTCGGCATCGTCACAGTTGCTGTCCAGCGCGTCGCCGGGGAGCTCGAGGGCGGCGGGGTTGACGGTGGCGTCCGCGTCGTCGCAGTCCCCCGTACCATCGAGGTTCGAGGCCTCGCCCGGCCCGTCACACGCGACGGTGGTGCCGACGAAGGGGCTCGTTCCGCCGGGACGGTAGCCGTCGTCGTCCCCGTCCCCGAAGCACCGGTCCACGCCGTCGCAGTCGCTGTCGACGCCGTCTCCCACGTCCTCCACGGCGCCCGGGTACACCGTGGCATCGGTGTCGTCACACTCTTCACACGCGGCGAACGCGTCGCCGTCGGTGTTGCGGAAAGCCACGCTCCCGTCGCAGTTGTAGTCGTTCGGATCGGCGCAGTCGGCCTCGACGGCGGCGGGGTTGTAGGCCACGGACGTGTCGTCGCAGTCCCCGAGGAGCGCGGTGGCGAGCGCCTCGCCGGCGTCGTCACAATCGCTGTCCGCGGAGGACACCGTCGCCGTGGCATCGGGCCGGTAGGCGTCGCCGTCCGCGTCGGCGTAGCAGCGCTCCGCCCCGTCACAATCCTCGTCGACGCCGGTGCCGGTCAGCTCCGTGGCGGCGGGGTAGGCGCTCGGGTCGGTGTCGTCACAGTCGAGGTCCGCCGTGGCGAGCGCCTCGCCCAATGCGGTGCAGGACACGTCGGCGGACGCGACGAGGAACGTCGTGCGCGCACCGTCGGCGTCGGCGTCGACGTAGCAGCTCTCGGCGCCGTCGCAGTCCTGGTCGACCGTGTCCCCGGCCAGCTCCACGGCCGCGGGGTGGATGGCGGGCGCGCCGTCGTCACAGTCGCCGATGGGCTCGATGGCGAGCGCCTCGCCGCCGTCGGTGCAGTCCGCGTCGGTCGACGCCACGGTCGAGGTGCCGTCGGGGCGGTAGCCGTCGTCGTCCGCGTCGGTGTAGCAGGCCTCGCCGCCGTCACAGTTGCTGTCGAGCCCGTCCCCCGGGGTGTCACTCACGCCCGGATTGCGGGTGGCGTCGGCGTCGTCGCAGTCCGTGGCGTCCGCGACGTAGCCGGCGGGCTCCTGGCACGCGAGGTGGGTCACGTCCGGGTCCCCGAAGGTGTCCTCGTCCGCGTCCACGTACCAGGTGAGGGCGTCCACCGCGGCGTCCTCGTCGGTGGTGCCGTCGCAATCGTTGTCCTCGCTGTCACACACCTCGTCCGCGCCGGGGTGCACCGTCGCGTCGCCGTCGTCGCAGTCCGAGGTGTCGGCCACGTAGGCCGCGGGCGCGTCGCACGCGGTGACCGACACGTCGGCGTCGCCGTAGCTGTCCCCGTCCGTGTCCGCGTACCAGTCGGCGG
The DNA here is from genome assembly GCA_040386535.1 of Myxococcota bacterium. Lineage (GTDB taxonomy): Bacteria > Myxococcota_A > UBA796 > UBA796 > SXON01 > CAJBVW01. Next base: position 22,696 of record JAZKFH010000073.1, read on the forward strand.
CGTCGGCGGCGTCGGCCTCGTCGATGGTGCCGTCACAATCGTCGTCCTCGCCGTCACACGTCTCGGCGGCGCCGGGGTGCACCGAGGCGTCGGTGTCGTCACAATCGTCCCCGTCGACGGAGCCGTCCCCATCCGTGTCGACCTCGGCCGCGCACGCCCCGTCCATCGCGTACGCGACTACGTTCGCGGCGTAGGTGGCCATCCCCGCGCTGGTGATGAACACGTCGAGCGGGATCCCCGAGTAGACGACTGCGCCCGCCCCGTAGGGGTAGCAGGAGGTGACCCACTCGCTCGACGTTCCCGTGGAGAGGATGCCCACGCTCCCCGCGGGCATGCTCGCCTGCGCGAGGTAGCCGTGGGTGGAAAACCCGAAGTCGTCGAGGGTGGTCGAGGTCACCACGCCCCCCGGCCCGTTGGTGACCAGGGTGGTCGACACGCGCACGTCGATGGCCCGGCTGGGGCTCCGCACGGCGGTGATCGCACCTCCGCCCGGCAGGATCGCCGCCGCCGTGGTGACGTACCGGTCGTGGATGACGAGGATCATCCCGTCGGTGTAGACGGCCGAGGCGATGGCCGCCGTGTTCGACGTGTACTCGGTCCCGTAGGCGCTGTTGCTCGGGTTCCACGCGAACAACACGTCGAGCGACGCGAGCGTGGCAGTGTTTGGATTCGCGACGTTCACCGCCGTTCCGCCGGCGGTGGTGATCGGCGTCACCTGCGACGCGGCGCCCGCCCCCGCGTTGATGTCATAATAACCAACGTTGGCTGCCAACACGACGGACGGGCAGGTGACACCCACCACGGCGAGCAAGGTTCGACACGGAAAAACGCGATTCGCAAGGCGAGACATGGGTGCTCCAACGGCGGGCACCCCATAAGATCGCGGCCCGATGCGCAGGAAAGCAAGTGCGCACCGGTGGTGAACACTTTCGTGGCGCTCCCTGTTGTCAGGTGCGCCGGTTTGTGCGTCGGTGGGTGTGTACACCGCCACGGTCCACGGCCGCCGCCCGACGAGCGGCGGCCGTGGACGAGGTCGATCGGCGCGCTGGACCCTACCGATGCCCGCAGGTGGACTGGCCGGCCGCGGACTGGATGGCGTCCTTCTGGGCGGTGGTGATGAGCCCCTCGGCCTTGAGCTCATTCGTCGCGCCGGCGACACACTTCACGTACGCGCCGTGGTTCTTCCAGGGGCTGCTGCAGAGGCACTGCTCGGCCACCGAGCAGCCGTTGTCGAGCGCGATCGCGCCCGCGGGGGTCGAGAGGCACACGTCGCCAGCGTCGAGCACGCCGTCGCCGTCGTCGTCCGCGTCACACACGTCGCCGACGCTGTCGTGGTCGCTGTCGAGTTGGGCGGCGTTGGCGGCGAGGGGACAGTTGTCGAGATCGTCGACCGTGCCGTCGCCGTCGTTGTCCGGCTCGCACGCGTCGCCCGTGGTGTCACCGTCCGCGTCGGACTGGTTCGAGTTGGCGACGGTCGCGCAGTTGTCATCCGACTCGCAGATCCCGTCGCCGTCGGCGTCGTTCGCCGTGTCGACCGGGCACGGGTCGACGTCGCCGCAGATGCCGTCGTAGTCGAAGTCGTTGTACGAGTCGGCCGGGCACACGTCCACGTCCGCGCACGCGCCGTCGCCGTCGATGTCATCCTCGCTGTCGAGGGGACAGACGTCGACGTCGCCGCAGTATCCGTCACGGTCCGCGTCGTTCGCGGCGTCGTCCGGGCACCCGTCACAGAAGTCGGCGGTGCCGTCGGAATCCGCGTCGTAGCTGTCGATGCCGCCGGGGCAGGCGTCGGAGTTTCCGCACACGCCGTCCATGTCCGCGTCGTTGAACGCGTCGAGCGGGCACGCGTCCACGTTGCCGCAGATGCCGTCGCGGTCGACGTCATCATCCGACGCGTAGGGGCAGGGATCCATGTCGGCGCACGCACCGTCGCCGTCGATGTCGTCGTGCGCATCGAGCGCGCAGGCGTCGTCGCTGTCACACCTTCCGTCCCCGTCGGAGTCGCCGTAGAAGTCGGACGGACAGTCGTCGCAGCCGTCCGGCGTCTCGTCGCCGTCGAAGTCGTCGGCATCGTCGTGGCCCGGGCAGGCGTCCAGCTCATCCGGCACGCCGTCATCGTCTTCATCGATGTCGACGACGATGTCCGTGGCCTGGATGACGAGGCGCGGGCGGAGCGTGGCGTCCAGGTTGAGGAGCGCCGCGAACGTGGCCTGCTGGTCGCTGTACACGCCATCCTCGATGGGGACGATGCGCAGGCCGTTGTTCGGCTGCGTGCCGGCGACCCACTCGGTCACCGCCGTGGTGATCGGCCACGAGACCCAGTGCGCCCCCTGGGTCAGGGCGACGGCGTTCTGGTAGCCGGAGCCGGAGCGGTAGGTCGCATTCCCGACGGTCGTGGTCGACGTGAACGCGTTGTTCAGCGGGTAGGCGCCGGCGGAGAAGCCGCGCCAGGTGTGGCCGTAGGCGGGGTTTCCACCGATCGCCTCGAACTGGTACAGCTCGAGCTTCGCGGAGATGATCTCGTCCGCGTCGACGTCGAGCGAGGACAGATCGAACCGGATGAGCCCGGACGCGCCCCAACAGGGCTGGGCGGCGTGGACGACGTACATTACGGTGCTCGCGACGCCGCCGTTGCCACACTCATGCCCCATCCAGCGGTCGTACGCATCGGGTTGAATGACGATCTCGCGGGCGTTCGCGATCGAGGGCGCGGCGAGGGAGAGCACGCCGAGGGCGAGCGGAAGGAGAGACGTGGAACGCATGGGGCACACCATTTCGCGTGGGAGGTTCGCTCGAGGGAACGCGCCGAACTCGATCGGTGAGGAAGAGGCCGGTCGTCAGCGCACGAGCTGAATGCCACGTTGCCATCGGGCATGCATCACTTGCAGTCCCTTGCAGGGCCTCGCGGTCAGCCGCGCCCGTTCGGGGGCGGTACCACGAGCTGCCCGTCGAGCACGCCGAGCGCGGCCACGCAGGCGGCCCGGAACCCCTCGTCGACCACGTCCGGCGCGCAGGCGGCGGCCTGGTCGCGGGCGGCGCCTGCACCCTCGGTGTCCCCTCCAGCGTGCCGCGCCCGTGCCAGCACCTCCCAGCCGAAGAACGCCTCACCGGGATCTCCCCCGTTCTCCCGGACGATCGCGAGCACCCGCTCCGCGTGTTCGGTCGCGGCTTGCGCCTCTCCCCGTGCCAGACGTGTCATGGCCAGCCGGTACTCGGCCCGCTCCACGTTCAGCCAGGTGCCCGCCTTCTCCCAGGAGATGCGCGCGACCTGTGCGGCCCTGAGCATCAGCGCGTCTTGTTCCGGGGAGCGTTGGGTGCGCTGCTCCAGGCTCACCGCAAGGTTGTTGCCGGTCACCGCGACGGACCGAACCAGGCCTTCCGTGACCTCGGCCAGGGCGACCGCCGCCTCGAAGTGCGCCGCCGCCTCCGGCGTACGGTCCTGTGCGGCGAGGGCGCTGGCCGCGAGCCCCAGCACGATCCCCTGGTTCACCGCCGGGTCGCCCGCTGTCTGCGCCAGCCGCGCGCGTGCCTGATCTTCCGTACCGCTACAGAGGGCGCAAGCGGCCAGCAGCCGGTGCAGCGGGGCCGCGGCCGCCGGGCTCTCCGCGACGGCCAGCAGGCTCCGGAGGGAGCTCTCCACCAGCACGAAGCGGCCGAGATGTTCCCCGCCGACGTGGAACAGGAGGTTCGCCAGGGCGGCGGCGCTCTCGGCCGGAGCGGTCTCCACGAGGCTCACCATGTCCAGGAGGACCTCTTCGGGGCGCTCGGCGTGGCGCGCCCAGCCCGCGTTCACCGACGCTTGAACATCCGACGCTTGCATGGCCAGGTCGACCTCCGCAGCTTGGATAGCACGCCTCGCGCGGGAACGGCTGGCACGTGTCGTGCAGCGGGGCGGGCATGCACCGCGCCCCCCTCGACTCCAAGACCAGCGACCGCTCGCCCCGCGTGCCGGATGACACAGCGGGCCGTGCCACTTTGCACACCACCGCGCGCGCCCCCGCGCTCCCGGTCGTGCTGGCCTGGATCGTTGCAGGGCTCGCCCTCGCCGCGTCCGCGACGGGGCTCCTCCTGCCCACGGTGTACCGGGACAACGCGCTCGTCATCGCCGCGTTCCACGGGAACGACGCGGTGACCCTCCTCGTCGCGGTGCCGGGATTGGTCGCCGCCCTCCTCGGCGCGCGCCGCCACCCGACGCTTGCGCGCTTCGGGCGACTCGGGATGCTGCTGTATACGCTGTACAACTACGTCTTCTACCTGTTCGGCGCGGCGTTCAACGAGCTCTTCCTCGTCTACGTGGCGCTGGTCGTGTGCTCCGGCTTCGGGCTCGGCTTGGGCCTCGCGGAGGGCCTCGCGGTGGCGCTTGCGCGCAAGTTCCGCGCGCGCACGCCGGTGCGGAGCGTGGCCGCCTACATGATCGGGTTCGCAACCCTGCTCGGTGGCATGTGGACGGCGCTCTCGCTGTCGTTCCTGTTCACGGGCGTCGTTCCCGTCGCCATCACCCAGACCGGACACCCAACCGGAGTCGTCTTCGCGACGGACCTGACGTTGCTCGTGCCCGGGCTCCTGGCCGGCGGCGTGCTCCTGTACCGCCGTCGGCCGTGGGGGTACCTGGTCGCGCCCATCGTGCTGATCAAGGCAAGCACCTACGGCGTCGCGATGATCGCGATGTCCGCGTTCGCCGGTCTGGGCGCCGACTCGCTCCTGCCGGTGTGGGCGGGCCTGACGCTCGGCTGTGTCGTTTGCGCGGGGCTGCTCCTGGGCGGTTTGGAGCGTTAGGGAGCGGGCCCATGCGCATCCTCTTTCCTTCCATGCCCTTCTTCCCGCGCGAGCCGGATCCCGGCTTCACCGCCGAGATCGCCGCCGCCGAGGCCGCGGGCTTCCAATGGAGCCTCTACGCGCTCGAGGACGCGCGCGCCGGGATGCCCACGCTCCGGTACTGCCCAGAGGCGCACGACGGCGAGGCCATGGTCCATCGAGGGTGGATGATGTCGGATTCTGCCTACGAGCGCCTGTACGCCGCGGTGAAGGCCAAGGGCTACGAGCTGGTGGTGAGCCCCGCGGCCTACGCCGAGGCGCACTACCTGCCCCTCGCGATGCGGCACCTCGGCGCGGCTACGCCGGCGAGCACGTGGAACCAATCGGACCAGGAGGGTGACGCCTGGGAGCTCTACCAATCGTTCCGCGGGGCGGACGCGATCATCAAGGATTGGGTGAAGTCGGCCAAGGGTCCGCCCGGAAATAATGTCCAGCACCGAGGGCGACCCTGGGCCGCGGCCGCAAGGAGCGAGGAGGGAGCATGCCCGTAGGCATGTGACCGACGAGCGACGCCGCGGACGCGAGCCCAGGGGCGGCCGAATGCGGACATTATTGAGGAGCGGGCCCTGAGTATCGTTGGCGGGAGGCGTGTTTCATCCCCGCGGACACCGACCGGGCGCGGTTCGGGGAGATCTTCCGCGCGTTCCGGCAGGAGCGTGGCGGCTTGTTCGAGCGCGGGGTCGTGTTGCGGCGCTTCCACGATCTGCACACGCTCGGCACCGACATGCGCGGCATGCCCATCCACGAGGAGTACCGCCTGTTCTTCTGGAAGGGCGCGCTCCTGGTCTCGACCGCGTCCCCAGACGCGTCCGGGCCCCTCGCGCACCTGGCCCGCTGGGAGGAGATCGCGCGGCGGTTCGCGAGCCCGTTCCTGACGTTGGACGTGACGCGCGAACACGACGGTGGGTGGATCATCGTGGAGTCGGGCGACGGGGGTGTGTCCGGGCTCCCGATCGCGCTGGCTCCGGAGGGGTTCTACGCGGTGCTGGCGTTCGTGGCGGGGGTCGAGGCGCGGAGCTGACGGGGCGGCGCCGGGCCGGCGGAGGGCGGCCCGCGCGGTCCGGCTTCCGGAGCCGGCAGGCGTAGGGAGCGGACGGAGGCCGGCGCCGTTCCCGCCGCCGTTCCCGCCGCCGTTCCCGCCGCCGGCAGGCGGCCAGGGTCGGGGGACCTTTGGGGAGAGGGGGTGCTGGGATGGCCGCCAGGCGGCCAGGATCGGGGGACCTTTGGGCAAAGGGGGTGCCGGGATGGCCGGCAGGCGGCCAGGGTCGGGGGACCTTTGGGGAAAGGGGGTGGCGGGATGGCCGGCAGGCGGCCAGGGTCGGGGGACCTTTGGGGAAAGGGGGTGCCGGGATGGCCACGCCCTCCGTTGGGCCGCTTCGTTGGGCCGCTTCGTTGGGCCGCTCCAGGTCAGGGGGGCCTTCATGTGGCCATCTTAGCAATGCTAAGATGCGGCCGTTGGGCCGTTCCGTTGGGCCGCTCCGTCAGGCCGCTCCGTCAGGCCGCTCCGTCAGGCCGCTCCGTCAGGCCGCTCCGTCA
>JAZKFH010000074.1:0-26783 GCA_040386535.1 Myxococcota bacterium
GGTCATGCCCCCCTCAACGCCGCTAAATCGGAGTCATGCCACCATGAACGCCGCTGAATCCAGTTCAATCCCGTCGAGTCAGGGCTTGCCACGGCTGCCACCACGGAACCAAGGGCGTTTTTCGGCAGCCCGCGGGCCGTCGCAGGCTGGATCCGAGCATTCAACCCGGCATGACTCCGTGCCGCGTGCATTCATGGGGACATGACCCATGATCCTGCGGTCGGGCCCTCACGTTGGCCCGCGATCGGGGCGTCGGCGGTGGGCTCGGGAACCCCCACATCGCCGCGCATCACGCCGACGACGCCCTCGTCGTCGGCGCCGCCCCCAACGCCCAGCCGCGAACCCGCGCCCCCCACGGCCGCCCCGACCACACGGTTACGCCCCCGCCATGAACCCGTTCCTCGCGCTGCAGGGCTTTCTGGCGCTGCCGTACTTCCTGCTCGGCCTCGCGCTGCCGTTCGTGTGGTTCGACACGGCCGCGCCCGCGCAGGACGTCGAGACCTTCCGGATGGCGCTCCTCGTGCTCGCCCTCGTGTGGTCGGTGGCGTTCGCGGGCGCGCGGAGGCTGGTGCAGGCGGGTCACGACGAAGTGGTCACGGACCAATCCAACTGGATCGTGTTCTTCCCGGCGACCGTGCGCCTCTTCGCCATCGCCGCGCCCGTGGCCTCGGTCGTCGGGTTCGCGGCGGGCAGTTGGCTCTACTACGCAGGGTAGGCGCGCCTCCCAGCACCGGTCGTCACGCGCGCACGAGGCCGAGCCCGCGCCGCATCCCGGCCGCCACCAGGGCGTCCATGCCGTCGCGCACGCGCGCCAGGGGCGTCGGGACTGGTGGCCGCGCGGCCGCCTCGGGGAAGGCCGCGAACCAGTCGAGCGCGTCGACACACGCCTCGGCAAGGCGGATGCGCGTCGCGAGCCAGTCCGCGCTCCAGGCTTCGAGCGGCTGCAGATCGGGCGCACGGCGGGCCGTCGCGTGCAGCAGCCACACCGCCTCGATGCCGTGGTGCACGCCGAGCAGGGTGCCGCGGTAGCTGCGCGAGGGGTCGAGCAGGTGGTCGCCGATGCCGTCGCGGAGCACGGAGAAGGCGGCGCCGACGGTCTGTCCGGCGAGCCTGCCCGGCAGCTGGAGGGTCTCGCTCAAGTTGCCGAGCTCGGTGAGCGCGCGGTCGGCGTGTTCGGCGACCGCGAGGAGCGTGTTGCCCGGCGGGACCGGTCCGAGCCGGTGCGCCTCGATGCGCGCGTGGCGGCTGGCCGAGCGCTCGGCCTGGAACACTTCGGGCATGAGCGAACGGACGAGGGCGTGGTGGGCGTTCATGGAACCTCCGTCCGAGGTTAGGTCCCGGCCGGCCGGGCGGGGAGGCGCCGAGACGGGAGATGACGCCGGCAGAGTCACCCTCCCGGGTCCGCGCCGTGCAGCCACGCGAGCCGACTGTACTCCTCCCACGCCGGCCACCCCGAACCGGTCAGGCGCCCGTCCTCCCCGGCCGCGGCGGGCCCACCCGGGCACGTGCGGCGGGCCTCGATCCGGGCGGCGGGCCAGCGCCGTGGCGCCCCCTCGAGCCAGGCGAGCAGGGTGCGGCGCGCCGAGCCCGCCACGAAGGCGGGGTCGCCTCGCAGGTCGACCAGGCCCTCGGCCACGCGCACGATCCGGCCCGGCAGGTGCAGGTCGACCACGACCACGCGGCGCTCGGCGACGGTCGCCGCGGTCGCGTACCGGTCGCGCGCCCACTTGTCCGGGGCGCGGGGCGCGCGCTGGTCGCGTACCTCGACCTCGCCGGGGACGATCAGGCGCACGTCCTCCAGGTGGCCGACCGTCCCGATCGGGGTGTTGCCCGGGTCGGGCGGCGCGAGCCACAGCGGCGCCGGGTCGAGGCGGCACGCGCCCCCTGGGTCGAGTGAGAGCAGCGCCTCCGCCGGCGGCAGCGCCGACAAGGCCGACCGCGCCTGCACCGTGGCGTGGAGCCCCTCCGCGCGGGCCCGCTCCGCGCGAAGCTCGAGCGCCGCCCGGTCCTCACCCCGCCCGACCACCCGCGGGCCGGCCACGTGGGCGATCTGGCGCGCGGTGGCGCGGTCTACGTCGAGGGCGCGGGCGATCCGGGCCTCGTCGCCGCCAGCGGTCACGACGAGCAGCCACGGGAACCGCACGGGCGGCAGCGGGATGGAGTGCGGCGCGGGGGCAGTGGGCGCAGGGGCGGTGGGCGCCGGCGTTTCCCACGCGCCGGGCGCAGGGGCGGTGGGCGCCGAAGCGCCCGAGGTAGCGGTCGGAATCAACGCGCGCGCTTCGGCCACCGCGGCGGTGACGGCGTCGAGCGCCGCCCCGAGGTCGATCGCGACGCGGGCGCGCTCGGCCGCCAGCACGACGGCGTCGAGGAGCGCGGAGCGCGAAAGGGGTGGGCTGGGGGGCGTGTCGACGGTGGGGGCGCGCCCGGGGTGGGGCGCGGTTGCTGTGGGCGCGGCGGGAACGTCGACCTTCGGCGACGGCCGCCTGACCTCCGCGCCGCGCGGCAACGTCGGCACCGTCGGCACGCCGGAGAACGTGGGCGCCTGCGCCTCCAGGGCCGCGCGCAACGGCCCGACTCCGCCGCCGCGCATCGCGTCGCGCACCAGGGCGTCGAGGTTGGCGGGGAGGGCCTTGCGGAGCGGAACCTCCGCGGCCGCGGCGCGTTCGGGCATCGCGGCGCCGCAGTAGAGGCAGCTCGCGCGGTGGCCACCGTTGGCGCGCGCGCAGCGGGGGCAGGGGGTCGTGGACACGCTCCCCCGTTATCGCCCGGCAGGGGAGGAGCGCGGAAGGCGGTTGACGGGAGCGCGGCGGCGGCCACGACCCATGCACCCCGATTCTCACCCTCGGTGGGACGCATGCCAGTTCAAAGGTTCCCCCAACGCGCCCAGGCCCCTTGGCGCCACGGACCAAGCGTCACTTTTCTGGCACCCCCGGCCTGCGAACCCCAGCGGATGGAACCATCGAGGTGGCATGGGTACGGCCCCGGGAACCTCAGGGGGGGCTTGGGTGCGGCCCAAGCGGGCACGGGCTGCCGAGGCGGGCCGCCGGGCGGCCGAGGCGGGGCAGGGGCCGAGGCGCGCCATCGAGGCGGCCGAGCGCAGGTCCTCGGGCGCCCCGGGCCCGCGCGGACGCGGCCCCGTCGGCCCCCTCCAGTCGCGCGGCGAAGCCGCTTGGTCCCGCCGCGGACGGCGGGGACCGGCCGCCCGCGGCGGGCGGCCGACTTCCGGGCGCCTGGCGCGGCCACCCGAGGACGGGCGCCCCGGGCGCGCGAGCCCACGGGGCCCGCGAGGACGCGGCCCACTGGGCCCGCGCCGACGCAGTCCACAGCCCCGCCCGGACGCGGCCCCGTCGGCCCCCTCCAGTCGCGCGGCGAAGCCGCTCGGTCCCGCCGCGGACGGCGGAAGTCGGCCGCCCGAGGACAGGCGCCCCGGGCCCGCGCGGACGCGGCCCGTCGGCCCCCTCCAGTCGCGCGGCGAAGCCGCTCGGTCCCGCCGCGGACGGCGGAAGTCGGCCGCCCGAGGACAGGCGCCCCGGGCCCGCGAGGACGCGGCCCATCGGGCCCGCGAAGACGCGGCCCCGTCGGCCCCGCGAGGACGCGGCCCACCGGGCCCGCGAAGACGCGGCCCCGTCGGCCCCCTCCGCCCCCCGAAACGTGCCGGACAGCGCCCCAGCCCGCCCGCCCCGCATTTGCGAGCACCGCCCCCCGCGCGCACACTGATTCGATGCTCACGTTGACCCTCTTGTTGCTCCTCGCGGCCCCCGCCGAGGCGCACGAGGTGGGCCCCGCCGGCTGGGGTGACTTCCCCACGCGCTCGCTCACGCGCCCGGTTGGAGGCGCCGTCCTGGTGCGTGCACCCCGGATGGATCGCCGCCGGTTCGGAAACCTCCCGGTGAGGTTCGACTTCAGCGCCGAGGTGCTGGCCAGCCTGAAGGACGTAGCCGTGCTCGACCGCGCCTGCGAACGCGAGCCCACCACCATGTGCGGGCAGCTCCCTTAGGGCCGTCCCCCGCCGCAACCCCGCCCCTACTCCCCCCCCTCATCCACCAGCGACCCCGCCTCCAACCGCGCCTCCGCCAGCTCCGCGCGGACCTCCGCCACGCGCATCCGCACCGTCGCGGCCCGCGCCACCTCGCTCGCCGAGAGCGCGCGCTCCTCCGCGCTCGCCGCGCGCGCCTCCGCCTCCTCCGCGCGCGCCAGGGCCGTGTCGGCCTTCGCGAGCGCGTCGCCCGCGGTCCGGCCGGCGGCCTCCGCCTTCGCCAGCGCGGCCGCCTCGGCCTCCGCGTGGCGCCGGGCGCGCAGGTCCGCCTCCACCGCGCGCCGGGCCGCCGCCTCCGCCGAGTCGTCCGCGCGCGCCGCCGCCGCCGCTTCCGCCGCCGCGACCGCCCGCGCCTCCGCCGCGATCTGCCCCTGGATCGCCGCCTCGGCCTCCGCGCCCGCCCGCGCCAGGTCGGCGTCCTGGGCGTTCAGCGCCTGCCGGGTCGCGTAGGCACGCAGGTGCGCCGCGCGCTCCTCGGCGGTCTCCGCGCGGGCCTCCGAGCTGTCGGCGGCGTCCGTGGCGGCGTCGGCGCGGCGGCCCTCCGCCTTCGCGAGCGCGGTCCCGACGAGCGCGTCCCACTCGGCCTGCTCCCGTTGCGCCTCGACCGCCGCGAGCGCCTCGGTCGCGACGTTCCAGCGGGCGTACACCACGCCGATGGCGCCGAGCCCCAGCGCCACCACGAGCACCCAGGCCGCGGCGGCAACGAGCGCGGGGTGGCGGCGCAGGTACAGGCCCGCGCGCACCGGCGCCCACGGCGTGTCGAGCGAGGTGGGGAGGGTGGCGCGGAACCGCGCGAGGTCGACCGCCAGGGCCGCGGCCGTGGGGTAGCGCTCGTCCGGATCGTCCGCCATCGCCTTGTCCACGATGGCGGCGAGGCGCCGGGGCACCTTCGGCGCCAGGCTGCGCAGGTCGGGCGGCGCGTCCGTCGCGGCGCGCACGCGCACCGTCTCGGGGGAGTCGTCCACGGCGGGGTCGACATGGGGCGGGCGCCCCGCGAGCAGTGCCCACAACGTCGCGCCGATGCCGTACACGTCGAGCGCCGCGAGCGCCTTGTCGTCGCGGCCGGCCTGCGGCGCGCGTCGGAACCCGCGGGCCTGCTCGGGGGCCATGTAGGCGGGCGAGCCGGCGATGTAACGGGCCACCTCGCCGGGGCCGACCATCAACGGCCCGCTGTCGGGCGACGGCGCCTCGTCGGCGCCCGACAGCCCGCGCGGCGCCACGGTGAGCGGCGCCAGCCCGAAGTCCACGATCCGCACCGCGCGGCTGCGCGGCAGGCACAACACGTTGTCGGGCTTCAGATCGCGGTGGTACACGCCGACCGCGTGGGCCGCCGCGACCCCGCGCGCGATCTGTTCGCCCCAGCGCACCGCCTCGGTGAGCGAGCGCGGCGTGTCCTCGTTCAGGTTGCGCGCCACCTTCGGCGCCGCGTCCGACGCGGTCTCTTCGCGGCACAACGCCATCGCGATGTACGCCTCGCCGTCCACCCGCCCGGCTTCGCGCACGTACACCACGTGGTCGCTCACGACGCGCGACGCCGCCCGCGCCTCCGCCATCACGCGCCCCATCGGGTCCATCCCGTGCGCGTTGAAGAGCTTGAGCGCCACCGGCGCGTCGATGCGCCGGTCCACCGCCTCCCACACCTCGCCGCTCGCGCCCTCGCCGAGCCGCCGCAACAGCTCGAACGGCCCGATGCGCACCCCCGGCGCCCGTCCCCGCCGCCCGTCGCTCGGGGGCACCGGAGGCATCGGGGGCAACGCCGTCAGGACGGCGGGCGGCAGCTCCGAGGTCGCCTCGTCGCCCTCCGGCACGATCGTCCCTGGTGCCGGCTGTCCCTCGCGATTCCAGGTGTGTTGAGCGGGCATGGTGGGCTCCGGAGCTCCAGACACCGGAGACGACCCCCAGCGCTACCTGGACTCTACGCCGCCACGCTGCGCCGATTCAGTCTCGTTCCGTCTCACCTTCTGCGAGGGCGCGCGGGGCGGCATCACGATCTGCGCCGCCTTGAAAAAAGAATCGACGGCCCGTTGACGCCGACCCCCGCGCCCCCATGACGACATTTCGCTCCTCCAACGAAATGTCGCTGCCCAGCCGAACGACATCCCGTCCCCCGTGCCCCCGATTCCATGAAAATGGCGCTTTATCCATCGTCCCGCCCTGGCACGCCGCGTGCAGCATCCCGATTGCACCCCTCCCCCAGGACCACGACCATGAAGCTCCGCTCCTCCCTCCTCGCGCTCCTCCTGCTCGGTGTCACCACCGTGCCCGCCCTGGCCGCGCCCCTCACGACGGACGGCGGCGCCCCGGTCGGCGACAACCAGAATTCCCAGACCGCGGGCCCCAACGGCGGCGTCCTGCTCCAGGACTTCGATCTCATCCAGAAGCTCGCGCGCTTCGACCGCGAGCGCATCCCCGAGCGGGTCGTGCACGCCCGCGGCGCCGGCGCCTACGGCTCCTTCGTGAGCGCGGGCGACTTCTCCGAGCTCACCAAGGCCTCGGTCTTCAGCGCCAAGGGCAAGACCACGCCCATGTTCGTGCGCTTCTCGACCGTCATCCACAGCAAGGACTCCCCCGAGACCCTGCGCGACCCGCGCGGCTTCGCGATGAAGTTCTACACCGACGAGGGCAACTGGGATCTCGTCGGCAACAACCTGCCGATCTTCTTCATCCGCGACGCGATGAAGTTCCCCGACATGGTGCACTCGCTCAAGCCCGACCCGGTCACCAACCAGCAGGATCCAGGCCGCTTCTTCGACTTCTTCAGCCACGTGCCCGAGTCCACGCACATGCTGACGCAGCTGTACTCGGATCTCGGCATCCCCGCCGACTACCGCCACATGGACGGCTCCTCCGTCCACGCCTTCAAGTTCGTGAACCAGAAGGGCGAGGTGCGCTACGTCAAGTTCACGTGGCGGACCAAGCAGGGCGTCAAGACGATGACCCCCGCCGAGGCCAGCGCGCTCCAGGGCAAGGCGTTCAGCCACGCCACCAAGGATCTGTACGACGCGATCGGCCGCAAGGACAACCCCTCCTGGGACCTGTTCGCCCAGGTCATCACCGCCGACAAACTCGACAGCTTCGACTTCTACCCGCTCGATCCCACCAAGATCTGGCCCGAAGCCGCCGTGCCCTCCACGCTCCTCGGCACCTTCACGCTCGACAAGCTCCCGACCAACTTCTTCAACGAGACCGAGCAGAGCGCCTTCTCGCCCGCCATCGTGCCCCCCGGCATCGAGGCCTCCGAGGACCGCCTCCTCCAGGGCCGCCTGTTCTCCTACGCGGACACCCAGCGCTACCGCCTCGGCGTCAACTACCTGGATCTGCAGGTCAACCGCCCCAAGGTGCCGGTCAACACCAACAGCCAGGACGGCGCGCTCAACTTCGCCATCCAGCCCGACGCCTCGCCCAACACCAACTACGAGCCGAGCATCGGCAAGCCGCTCGAGCAGGTCCCGTCGCAACGCTACAGCGTTTCGCCGCTCTCGGGCAGCACCCAGCAGGCCGCCATCGCCAAGAAGAACGACTTCGCCCAGGCCGGCGCGTTCTACCGCGGCCTGAACAAGACCGACCAGGAGCACCTCGTCTCCAACTTCGCGGGCGACCTCGGCCAGGTCAAGGACGCCACCGTGAAGGCCCGCATCGTCGGCTACCTGATCCAGGCCGACGCGACCTACGGCGAGCGCGTCGCCAAGGCCGTGGGCGTGAAGGTCGAGGACGCGAAGAAGGCCGCCGCGGACTTCCTCGGCGCCACGAAGTAGCTCTCCCGCATCGTCCCCATCCGGCTCTTGGGGCAGGGGGCCCAGCCCCCCGCAACGCCCCCCTCCGGAGCGAGCGCCGGCCGCCTCACGGCGGCCGGCTCCCCCCACGCCTGCTCCTCCCGACCGTCCATCCCCCCGGAGGCCCCCATGGTCCGCGCCGCGCTCGTCACCCTCCTCGCCCTCGCGTCCCTCGCGGCGGCGCCCGCGCGCACCGTCCCCCCCGGCCCCGTTCCGAGCGTGTCGGCCCCGGCGCCCGCCCCCTCCCGCTACCTCGCCCCCGAGGAAGCCCGCGATCTGCTCCTCGACGCCGCCCGCGCCGGCGACCTCGACGTCGTCTCCGGCCTCGTGCGCGCCGGCGTCTCCATGGAGCTCGCCGACGCCAAGGGCTACACCGCGCTGATCCTCGCGGCCTACCACGGCCACGACCCCGTCGTCGCCTGGCTGATCACGCACGGCGCCGACGCCTGCCACGGCGACAAGCGCGGCAACACCGCGCTCATGGGCGCCGCGTTCAAGGGGCACTCCGAGAGCGTGGACTTGCTCCTCGCGCAGGACTGCCCGGTCGACCAGGTCAACGGCGTCGGCCAGACCGCGCTCATGTTCGCCGCCCTCGTCGGCAACGACGCCGCCGCGCGCATCCTCGCCCACGGCGCCGACAAGGCTCGTCGCGACAGCTTCGGCCGCACGGCCGACGATTGGGCCGAGACCCAGGGCGCCCCTGGCGTGAGCGAGCTGCGGCCGGCGGAGTAGCGGAGCGCCGCGGCGGGTCGGTGCTATCCTGGCGAAATGCTGCTCTTCCTCGCCCTCGCCTGCGCGCCCGACGTGACCGACGACACCGCGAAGACGACGGAATCGGACACCGACACCGACACCGATTCGGACACCGACACCGATTCCGACACCGACACCGACACCGACACCGACACCGACACCGACACCGACACCGACAGCGACACCGACACCGACACCGACACGGACACGGACACCGATACGGACACCGACCTCCGACACGCAGCCTCCGGCGCCCGCGCCACGCTGCTCGATGACGGCGCCGGCTGCTACACGCTCCACCCCGAGTACGGGGACGCCCAGGGCGACGGCGGCGTAGACCTCGTGGTCGAGTGCATCGACCGCCGGATCGTGCTCCTCTCCACCGACGTGACCGGTACGGCCAGCCTCGAGGCGAGCACCGTGGGCTCGGTGCAGCTCGCGCGGACCGAGTCGTACGGCGGGGCCGGCGATCCGACGGACGACGGCGTGCTCGACCTCGTGGTCCTCGACAATGTCCAGGACCCCAACGACGCGACCTCCGCGTTCGGAGACCTCACCGCGTCGCGGATCCTGGGCCCGTGGACGCCCGGCCGCACCGCGGACGACGCCGATCTCGAGGGCACCACCGGCTGGTCCAGCTACGGGCCTGCCGGGGCCGTGTTCGACCTGGACGACGACGGCATCGACGAGGTCGTCTACGCGCCGGGGAGCTGGTTCGCCAGCAGGGTCCACCTCCTCCCCGACGGAGGCTCAACCGGCATGGCCGTGGGCGTCGACGCGTGGAACTCGGCCACTGCGATCGTGGCCCCCGGCGATCTCGACGGCGACGGCGTCTCCGACCTCGTGCTCGTCCAGCTCGGGGGCGTGGACGTGTTCGCGGGCCCGTTCACCACGTCCCGCAACGCGGACGCCGTGATCAGCGTCAAGGGCGGCGAGCAGACGGCCCGCGCCGCCGGGGACGTGGATGGCGACGGATACGACGACCTGTTCGTGCGCGAGGCCAGCGGCGCCCACCTCCTGCGCGGCCCGCTCGCCACGGGGTGGGCCGACGCGGACGCGTGGGTCACGTTCACGGGCACGTCCGGCACCGAGGCGGCCGCCGAGCTCGACGGCGATGCCGGCCGGGAGCTCCTCGTCGGCGCGCCCAGCACGAGCATGGGCTCGGAGCTCTACACCGGCGCCGTCCTGGTCTACCGCACGCCCACCGCCGGCACGTTCGCGCCCGAAGACGCCGACCGCCTCTGGTACGGTGACGCGGGGACCTTCTTCGGCGAGGGCCTCGCGGTGCTCCCCGACCTCGACGGCGACGGCTACGACGACGTGGCCGTCACCGGCACCGACGGGCTCTACCTGTTCGGCGCGCTGTAGGCGGGCGGTCCCGCCCAGGTTCGGACCCTCCGCCCACCGCCCCAAGGAGCGCGTCCAGGTCCAGGACGAAGATGCACCTGGATCGGTCAAGAGCGATGAGCGCCCAGGCACTGCCGGTTCCGGGGTCGCTCCCGTTCGTCGTCAGGGGGCCGCAGGACCCGACAGAATGGGCGTCACTGGGGGTCGTGACGCGGTTCCTGTCGGGTCCCCGCGGTCCCATGCCGAGGGCAGGCCTCCCTCGTGAACGAGAGAACGCCCGCTTTTCGCCCGCAGCGGCCATGCTCCACACTTCCGACGGCGTCGGGATGCCTCGCGGGGGCCGCAGGACCCGACAGAACGGGCGTCACTGCGTGTAGTGAGGCGATTTCTGTCGGGTTTGGGTCCACTTCCGCATGCACGTTCCCTCAGGGGGGCCTCGGTGGCCGCTGCGCGGCCACCGGCTGCGTACCTGCTCGTCAGGGGGAGCCTCAGGGTCGCCGGGCGGCCACCCCGCGGCCGTGAGGGGGCAGGCGAGCGGGGACCGACTGAAAGCGATCATCCCACCGCCCCAAGGAGCGCGTCCAGGTCCAGGACGACCGCACCGTCCGAAGTGACGGGATGCGCGCCCATCCCCCGACCCCGGCCGGACATACCGTCCGAAGTGAACGGATGCCCGTTCATCCCCCGACCCCGGCCGGACATGCCGTCCGAAGTGACGGGATGCCCGTTCATCCCCCGACCCCGGCCGGCCGCCCCCCCTCCCAGCACCACCCGGCCCCCGCGCCGTAAGCCCCCCCCCGCGCAAGGGCACCTGGAGGGCGGGCGCGCCGCGCGCCCGGTCCGGCCGGGCGCCGCGCCCGGCCGACCGAGCGGAGCGAGCCCGCAAGGCGCCCGACCCGGCGTCCTCGCCGGGATACGCCCCGCCCCCGAGACACCGCCCCCGAGACACCGCCCCCGAATCACCGCCCCCGCTTCCGCCACAGCTCGTGCCCCGCCCCCACCGCGCACAACACGTGGTGCGCGCCGAGCCACATCCAGCCGCGCAAGCCGAGCTGCGGCCCGATCGTGATGGTGAGGCCGAGCGCCACGATGATCCAGGTCACCGCGACGGCGCGGCCGAGGTCGAAGCGGCCGAGGTCGAAGCGGGGCGGGGTCATGACCGCCGATGGCCCGGCGGCGCGCACAGGCCCGCCAGGAGGACCGACGCGTAGCGCGCCGCCGCCGCCGGCTGGTCGGGACCGGAGCGGACCGCGTGCTCGATACCACAGATGAGGCGCTGGAGGTCCTGCGGCGTCAGGTCGGGGCGGATCACGCCCGCGGCACGCGCGCGGGCGAGCAGCGCGGCGACAGCGTGTTCGAGCTCCGCGAAGCCCGCCGCGGTGCGCTCCCGGTAGGCGGCGTCCGAGGCGAGCACGGCGCCGAGCGAGCGGTCGCTCAGCTCCATCGCCAGCGTCGAGCGGAGGATGCGCTCGATCGCCACGAGGGGATCGGGCTCCTCGAGCGCCGCGCGGGCGTTCGCGACGAGCGCACCGAGGTGCTCCACGGCCAGCGCCTCCACGAGGGCGCGGTGGTCGGCGAAGTGCCGATACACCGTCCCCACCCCCACGCCGGCGCGGCGCGCGATGTCGTTCAGGCTCGGCGTCAGATCTCCCGCGGCGACCACCTCCCGCGCGACGTCGAGGATGCGGCGCCGGTTTCGGGCGGCGTCGGCGCGCAGCGGGGAGGGGACGGCAGGCGACATCGCGCCTCTCCTATCCGCGCCGACGTGTGCCCGAGCGGAACAAAAATCCGAACGGATAGACAATCCGATTTGCGCGCGCTACACCCGAACCGGATTCTTCATCCGTTTTCCCGGAGCCGCATTGATGCCCGACCTCGCCCCCGCCGAGCCCACTCGCGCGCACACCTCCGCGCCCACTCCCGCGCCATCCGCGCCCCCCTGGTCCCCCACCTCCCTCGGCGATCAGGCCGGCCGCACCTTCCTCGTCACCGGCGCCAACAGCGGCCTCGGCCTCGCCGCGACGCGGGCGTTCGCGCGCCACGGCGCCCACGTGATCCTGGCCGTGCGCGACCCGGGCCGGGGCGAGGCGGCCCGCGCCGAAATCCTCGCCGAGGTGCCGGACGCCCGGCTCGAGGTCCGCCCGCTCGACCTCGCCAACCTCGCGTCGGTGCGCGCGCTCGCGTCGGCGCTCCGCTCCGAGGGCCGCGACATCGACGTTCTGCTCAACAACGCCGGCCTCGCCGTGGCCCCCCTTGCGCTCACCGCCGAGGGCGTCGAGCTGCAGTTCGGCGCCAATCACCTCGGCCACTTCGTGCTCACCGCGCTCCTCTTCGACCGGCTCCGTCGTGACGCGCGCATCATCACCGTCTCCTCGGACTTCGCGCGGCGCGCCGGCGCGCTCGATCTGGACAACCTCGACGGCGCCAAGGGTTTCTCGGCCGGGCGCTCCTACGCGCGCTCCAAGCTCGCCAACCTGATCTTCGGCCTCGAGTTGGATCGCCGGCTCCGCGCCGCGGGCTCGCCGATCAAGAGCGTGGTCGTCCATCCGGGCTTCGCGGCCACGCCGGGCGTCACGAAGGTGCCGGGCGTACTGCGGCTCGTCATGCACGCCATGAGCGGCCTGTTCGCCGAACCCGTCGACGTGGGGGCGCGTAGCCTGCTCTTCGGCGCCACCGCGCCCGGCGTCGAGAGCGGCCAGCTCATCGGCCCCGGCGCGCGGCGCACCCGCATCCCCACGGTCGAGACGCCCACCGCGCACGCGCTCGACCTCGACGCGGGGCGGCGCTTGTGGGAGGTGTCGGAGCGCCTCTCCGGCGTTGAGCTCCGCCCGTAGCGGCGGCCCTCCCGAGGCCCGCGCACCCGCCTCCGCGTCACCGGGTCCCTCGCCCGCAGCGCCGCCGGTTCGGACGTGGTGGGCGACCATTTCCGCTTCCCCGACTGCGCCATCGCCGCGCGGCGCCGCCACGTCGCCCTCCCCACGCTCGACGCCGTCCGGCGCGCGGGGTGCGACGAATAGCCCCGTCGTTACCCCACATCCGCGGTATGGTGCGCGGCCCGGAGTCGCCATGGTCCTCCTGTTCGCGCTCGTCTCCCCCGCCCACGCGCTCCGCGTCGTCTGCAACGGATTCGACGTCACCGACACCGTGCCGATGACCGGCGCCGAGAACGTCCCGGTCGACGCGCGGCCCGCTGTCACGTTCGCGCCGGGGTGCTCCGGCGCGACCGACTGGAGCGCCGTCCTCGCGCGCACGGAGGACAGCGTCGGGATCGCATTCGCGACCGGCCTCCAGGACGAGCTCGACCTGAGCCGGCTCCTCGAGGTGTTCCCCGAGGCGGACCTGGACCCGACGACCGGGTACACCCTGACGCTCTCGTCGTTCGAAGGCGAGGCGATCACCGCCGGCTTCACCACCGGCACCGGCCGGGTCGCCGGGCTCGACGGCGCGCCCACCGTGACCGTGGAGCGAACCACCAGCGACCGCGCGAACGGCGCCCTCACCGTCGATCTGCTCGTCACCCCCGCCGCCGATCCGGACGGCCTCTCCATCCTCCAGGTGAAGGACGGCGCCCTCAACCGCGGCGTCCAATCGTTCGTGGTCCCTCCCACCGGCGACATGACCTTTCCTATCGTCTGGGGAAACAGCGACCAACCCGACGAGGTGTGTCCCCAGGTGCGCCAGCTCGACGGGGCGGGCGTGCCGACGGAGTGGTCCACCGAGGCGTGTGTCGCGGTGGCCGCGTGCGGGTGCGCCTCCACCAGCCCAAGCGCGGGGTTGCTCGGCCTCGCCCTCGCCCTGGCGCTGACGATCCGGAGGCGCGCGTGATCCTGCTGCTTGCCAACGTGGCGCTCGCCAAGATCGATTGTAGCGGCGGGAGTGTCACCGACACCGTCCCCGCTCCGGGCGCCACCGGCGTGCCGATCGACATTCGCCTCGCCGCCCTCGTCATCGACGCTGGTTGCCTCACCGGCGTCGACTGGGCGTTCACGCTGACCCGCGCGGACAGCGGCGCCCTCGTCGCGGAGGCCACGGCCGCGGAGAGCGAGCTGGTGGCGACGGGCCTCGGCGAGCTCTTCCCGCCCGTGCTCGATCCGCTCACCGCCTACGTGTTCACCGTGGAGCAGGATTTCCTCGTCGCCGAGGTCGGCTTCACCACCGGCGAGGGCCTGGTCGCCGGCGTCGATGGGGTGCCCATCCTCACCGACGTGGCGGCGCAGTGGCAGCGCGAGGACGAGACCGTCCGCGTGCGCGGCGGCACCTCCGTGACATGGAACGCCACCCCCGCCGCCGACCCCGACGGCCTCTCCATCCTCCAGATCCCCGACGACGCGACCGAGCGAGATCACGCCACCCACCTCGCGGAGACCGGCTCCGGATGGATGTTCTGGGCGGGCGACAGCCGCCCCGCGCAGGTGTGTCCCAAGGTGCGGCAGATCGACGGCAAGGGGGTAGCGACCGCGTTCTCCGCGCCAGTGTGTGTGGACGTGGAAGATGTGACACCGGCCGGGTGCCAATCCACACCCGCGCCCCTCACCGGTCTGGGCATGCTGGGCGCTCTCGTCTCGGTGCTCCTCCGGAACAGGCGCCGCTAATCTTGTCACCGTCGGGCGCGTCCCCCGCCGAGGCGGCGGCGGCCGGGCGTCTTCCGGAGTCGGCCTTCGGCCTCCGTCCGCCCGCTGCGCGCGGGCGGACCCGCGCGGGCTCGTGGTTTCCGGGTGGTCTCCGGCCCGCGGCGGAAGCGCGGCCCGCGCGGCCCTCCAGCCTCCCTCGCGCGGGGTGCGGGGGAGCGGTGGTACGGTCGCCGCGCACGCGAGAAACACCGGTCCGCCACCTCCGCGGGCCCCCAAACGGTCACAACTCGGGGGGATGTCGAGGTCATCACGACTTATGGTCGCGATTGCCCCTCCCAGCGGTCACAACTCGGGAGGATGTCGACATCCTCCCGACTTATGGTCGCAATTGCCCCCCAAAAACGGTCACAACTCGGAGGGATGTCGACATCATTCCGACTTATGGTCGCACCCACCACCACACGCCGCGGCATCCCCGCCCCCAAACCACACGCGGCATCCCCGTGGCCTCCGGCCCCCGACGTGCGGCCTCCCGCCGACCTACACGAACCCCAGTCCTCGACCGACAGGGCGCGCCTTCTCCCCCTCCCGCGCTAAGCTCGCCCCGTGACCCCCAGCCGCCGCACCCTCCTCGTCTGGATCGCCCTCCTCGCCGTGCTCGTGGCGGTCGTCCTGCTCCGCCCCACCGGCGAGGACCTGCCCGCCCGCGACTACGACACGCTCGTGGCCGACGTCCTCGCCGGCCGCATCGACGAGGTCGAGAGAAAGGGTGACGATCTCGTCGTGCACCCCCAGTCCGGCGCCGCCTACGAGGTCCGCGGGGTCGCCACCGAGGAGGTGGAAATCTGGCTGTGGGACAACGGCGTTTTTGTCGAGAAATCGTCTTCTCTGCCGCCTCTCCTCCTGCCCCTCGTGCTCCTGTTCGCGGTCGTCGCAGGCGCCCTCTACTTCCTGCGGCGCTTCCGCCAACAACAAGGCGCGGACGCCCAGAAGACCATCTTCGACATGCGCAAGTCCAACGCCCGCAAGCTCGTGCCGGACGTGGAGAAGACCCGCTTCGCCGACGTGGGCGGCCACGCCGAGGCCAAGGAGGTGCTCGCGGACATGGTCGATTTCCTCCGGGCGCCCAAGCGGTGGACCGACGCGGGCGTCCGCCTGCCCCGCGGCGTGCTGCTCGAAGGGCCCCCCGGCGGCGGCAAGACCCTGCTCGCGCGCGCCGTCGCGGGCGAGGCCGGCGTGCCCGTCTTCGTCATCTCCGCGAGCGAGTTCGTCGAGATGTTCGTGGGTGTGGGCGCCGCGCGCATCCGCGACCTGTTCGACAACGCCAGCAAAGCCGCGCCCGCCGTCATCTTCATCGACGAGATCGACGCCGTCGGGCGCCGGCGCGGCTCCGGCCTCGGCAGCTCCCACGACGAGCGCGAGCAGACGCTCAACCAGCTCCTCGTTTGTTTGGATGGCTTCGAGCCCACCACGCGCCTCGTCGTCATCGCCGCCACCAACCGCTCCGACGTGTTGGATCGCGCCCTGTTGCGGCCCGGCCGCTTCGGCCTCCGCCTCACCCTCGACCCCCCCGATCTCGACGCGCGCGCCGACATCCTCGCCATCCATTGCCGTGGCAAACACCTCGCGCCCGGCGTCGACTTGCGTGCCATCGCCGCGCGCACCCCGGCGGTGTCCGGCGCCATGCTCGAGCACCTCTGTAACGAGGCCGCCCTGCGCGCGGTGCGCCGCGCCCGTACGGATCCCGGCGCCTCCCTCGTCACCCTCGAAGACTTCTGGGCCGTGCTCGCCGCCGCCGCCAAGAAGGAGCGCACCTTCGACGCGCTCGACGCCGTGTTCGTCGAGTCGACCAGCCAATTCACTCAACCCGCCGGCGAGGTGTACGCGCGCCTCACCCTCACCGACGCCACGATGGTCGACGGGCGCATCGTCTGGGCCGACGCCGGCTACGTCAAGATCGAGCCGCTCCCCACCCAAGAAGGCAACGGCCCCGCGCCGCTCCCCCGCCTCATCCCCAAGGCCCGGATCGCCGCCGCCGAGGCGCTCCCCGGCACCAGCATCGCCGCCGAGCTGCGTCCTGATTTGTGGGCGTCCAACCGCACCGGCACCGCCTGATGGAGGTGTTGGTCGCCTGGGGTGGCATGTGGCTCGTCGATTGGTTCGGCGAGCGCCTCGTGTTCTGGATCCCGTTCGTCCTCTCCCTCGCCGTTCACGAATACGCACACGCCCGCGCGGCCGCCTGGTTTGGCGACAACACCGCCACCTCCCAGGGCCGCACCACCCTCGATCCGTTCGCCCACATCGACCTCGTCGGCACCGTGTTCCTCCCCTTGCTCGGCGTGCCGTTCGGGTGGGCCCAACCCGTGCCCGTCAACCCCGCCAATTTCCGCACCCGCGGCGACGGCCGCCTCGCCATGCTCTTCACCGCGGCGGCCGGCCCCCTCTCCAACGTGGCCCTCGCGCTCCTCGTCGCGGCCGTGATCGGCCTCCTCGGCGCCCTCTCCCCACCCCTCCTCCGCGGCCCGCTCGGCGGCGTGCTCGCCTCGACCGTCGGCCTCAACCTCGCGCTGGCAGTGTTCAACCTGCTCCCCATCCCCCCGTTGGATGGCAGCCGCGTCGTCGATTGGTTGTGTCCCCCGTGGCTCCGCCCCGCCTGGAACGTGCTCCAGGAGCGCGCGGGCGTCGGCATCGCGGTCGTGCTGGTCGTCGTCCTGCTGCTCGGTCTGGATATCGGGGGGTGGGCGCGAGGATTGGGAGACGCGGTGGTGGGCTGGGCGGTCTGACCGTCCCAACAGAGCCGGTCACCAAATCGGGCGCGTCCCCCGCCGAAGCGGCGGCGGCCGGGCGTCTTCCGGGGTCGGCCTCCGGCCTCCGTCCGCCCGCTGCGCGCGGGCCGACCAGCGCGGGCGTGTGGCATTCCGGTGGCCTCCGGCCCGCGGCAAAAGCGCGGCCCGCGCTGCCCTCCAGTCGCCCTCGCGCGGGGCGCGGGCGAGCGGGATGCACCCTCATCCCCTCACTTGGGACGGGGCGCCCGCCCTCCCCGCCGCCGCCCAACCAACACCCCCACCGCCACCACCCACGCCCCCGAAACCCCACCCCCACTCGCACACCCGCACCCCTCCGCCTCGTCCTCCTCGACAGGATCAGGCTCCACGACCTCCGTATCCTCCACCCCAGCCGTGTCCCCCGTGTCACACGCCCCCGTGACCAGGCTGTCGAGATCGTCGCAGTCCTCCCCGCCGTGCGCCAGCGCGTCCTGCCCGTCGTGATCCTGGTCGTAGTCGGAGTTGCCCGCGCAGTCCTGGTCCACGCCGTCGTACCAGGCGTCCGCCGCGCCCGGGGCGATCTCCGCGTTCGTGTCGTCGCAGTCCCACGCGGCAAAGGCGCCGTCGCCGTCGGCGTCCTCGAGCAGCACGTATGGCCCGCCGTACACGCCGATGTCGCTGGCGCTGCCGTCGACGTCCCGGAGGGCCGGATCGCCCGCGTCGACCAACGGGCTCGACTGCCACAACACGAACTGGTCGTCCGTGGGATCGCCGTTGGACGACCACGCCACGAACCCCGGCTCGCCCGTCTGGTGGGTGTTGTCGAGCACGGTGGCTTCGAGCGTGCCCGCGAGGTCGCCTCCGCCGTTGCCATACCAATCGTCGTACGCCAAGGTGAGCCCTTCGGGCGCGTCCCAGGCGAACACCGCCGCGGCGCCGGTGTTGTAGGCCACCACCACGTTGCGCACGTCCACGACGGCGTTGTAGAGGTACAGCGCGGAGCCGTCGGCGCTCGCGCCGTTGCCGACGAGCACGTTGTTGGTGAGCGACGTGGCCGTGGTCTCCAGAAAACACGCGCCGCCGCCCGCGCGGCCCTCGTTCTCCTGGAGCACGTTGTTGGTCCACACGTCCGGATCCGCCGCGCCGCTCACGTACACCCCGGCCCCGTACTCGGCGCGGTTTCCGGCGATGGTGTTGCCGCGCACGGTCCGACGCCCGGCGCCCTCCACGTACAGCGCTCCCCCCGCGTTCCCCGCGGTGTTGTCGATCAGCTCGGCGCCCTCGACCGAGAGCGAGCCCGCGTCCACCACCGTGGCGGCGCCACCGTCCCCGCCCGCGGTGTTGTCGGTGAACGTGCTCGCGACCAGTCGGACGGATTGGAGCGCCTCGCCGTTCACCGCGAGCGCCCCGCCCGAGCGCAGGTCGGCCACGTTGTCGGTGAACTGACTGCCGGCCACATCGAGCCCGCCCACCTGGTAGATGGCGCCCCCACTGTAATACGCCGTGTTGCCGTCGAACGTGCTATCCGTGACGGAGAAGGCGGGCGAATACGTGGCGTAGACCGCGCCGCCGTCGGCGTAGGTCGCGGTGTTGTCGGTCACGGTGAGCGTGTCGAACGTCACGTCGTCCACGTCGTAGAAGTAGAACGCGCCTCCCGCGTAATACGCCACGTTGCCGTCGAACAAGCTGTCGGTGACGTCCAGCTGTCCGGTGTAATACACCATGACCCCGCCGCCGTAGCCAACGGTGGCCAGGTTGTCCGTGAAGGAGGAGCCCACGATCGAGAGCCCCCCCACGGAGTAGACGTACATCCCCGCGCCGCCGTACAGGCTGGTGTTCGCGTCGACCCGGGTGTTGGTCAACGAGAGCTGGTCGCCGTAGGAGACCCAGATGCCGCCACCGTAGTAGGACTGGTTGGCGGTCAGGTCCGAGTCGGTCACGTCGACCTGGGCGTAGCTGTTCTGGAACACCCCGCCGCCGTAATACGCCACGTTCGCGTCCAACGTGACCGCCGAGAGCGTGGTGACGCTGTAACTGTCGAGGAACAGGCCTCCACCATACGCGATGGTCGTGGCGTAGTCGGGCGAACCGTTGCCGCTGAACGTGACACGCTCTGCGGCGAACGTGGCGCTCGCCCCCACGAACACGCCGCCGCCGTAGCCGTACGTGGTGGCCGTGGAGTTCACGTTGTCGGTGAACGTGGTATCCGTCGCGCGCAGCGTGGTGCCGCCCGCCGTGTACACCGCGCCGCCGTGAATGCTCGCGACGTTGTCGTGCAGGGCCACCCCGTCGAGCACGAGCGTGCCCTGCCCCAGGAGGATCGAGCCGCCGTGCGTGGCGGCGCCGCCGGACAGCTCGCTGTCCAACAGGGTGACGCTGCTGCCGCCGTCCACATACAGGTGCGCGCCCTGGTAGGCCGTGCCGCCGGTGAACGTGCAGCCCGAGAACGTGGGGGCGCCCTGCGCAACGTACACGGCCCCGCCGTACAGGTACGGGCTGCCGACGTCCTCGAACACGAGCTCGGAGAGCGTGGGGCTCCCGCCGCTGATCGTGATCCCGCCCCCGCCGGCATTCTTCAGGGTGAACCCCTCGAGCGTCGCGTCGCCCGCGATGGTGGCGATGCTCACCCGGCCGCCGCCGTCGAGCACGGTGGCCGCCGCGCCGTCCGACGCCCGGACCGTGATCCGCTTGCTCCCCAACGTGAGCACCTCGGCCCACGTCCCGGGGCCGACGGACACCACGTCTCCGTCCGCAGCGGCGTCGATGGCCTCCTGGATGGTGGCGAACGGACCGCTGCCGTCGGCGGACACGCGGAACGTCACGGCCAGCGCGGGCAAGGGGAGCGACAGGCCGACGAGGAGGAGCGCGACACGACCCGTGACGCCGGACGATGAGAGCACGTGCACGGGGAACCTCTCCGGCGCGCACGATACCAGCCGGGCGTGCACGCGGGGAGAAGACCGCCTATGATCGCGCCATGTCCGTAGGACCGAGACTCCAGATCGCCCTCGTGACGTGGCTCCTTGCGTGTTCGGGCGCGCCCGATCGTGTCGACAGCGCGGGTGACGCCGATTCGGCAGACATCGACACGAACGACACCGATGACACCGCCCCCATCGACACCGCGGCTGCGTTCTGCGACGGCGTCCCCACCCTCGCCTACACCAACTTCGGCGAGGGGTTCCTCCGCGAGAGCTGCCAGGGCTGCCACGCCTCCACGGCCCCCGAGCGCTTCGGCGCGCCGGAGGCGGTCACGTTCGACACCGTGGACGACGCGTGGACCTGGGCGGCGCGCATCCTCGCGCGCTCCACGGGGGACGCCCCCACGATGCCCCCGCAGGGCGGCGTCTCGGCGGACGATCGCACGCGGCTCGCGTGGTGGCTCCGGTGCGGCACGCCGGGTACCTGAAGGCTTCGGATCCACGTTTTCTCCGGGCGCCCGCATTGATCCGCACCCTGGATCTGGGGTACCCTGCCCTCCCCGGAGGTTCGGATGAGCTGGAGGTCTGCCGTCGTTTCCGGGCTCGCGCTCGTGGTGGGCTGCGTCGGCCCCGAAACCAACGTCGAGCCGCTGTCCGAGACGCCCATGTCCGACACGCCCGCCCCGGACTCCGGCGCCGGAGACACCGCCGCACCCGAGGACACCGACGCCCTCCCCGGCGAGTACATCTACGACGAGGAGGAGAACGCCGGCGCGCTCCTCACCCCGGACGATGTCTCCGCCGCCCTCACCGAGGCGCTGGGCGTCTTCCTCACCGATCTGGACCCCTTCCTCGTGCTCGCCGCGGTCGACGCCGCAGTGTCCTTCGAGGACGCGGGGTGCCCCTACTACTACACCGATTACTACCCGCTCTACGGCTACTACTACTGGTACGGTGGCTGTGACACGGACGCGGGCACCTCGTTCGACGGGTACCTGTACGGCATCCACTACGACCCGTTCACGTCGTCCGGCTACTACTACTCGGACTACGGCTGGTGGTACGGGGACGGTGCGGTGGAGCGATCCGACGGGCAGTCGCTCGAGATCTCCGGTTACTGGTCGATGTACAAGTGGGAATACTACACACCCGCGTCGACCTACCTGTACGTCTATGCCTACGGCGAGGCGTCCTGGGCTGGGGCCGCGTACCGGGACACGTGGCTGGCCGACTCCGCGAGCATCTCCTACACGATGACCGGCGCCTTCGATCCAACTCTCGGCGCCTGGTTGCAGGTCGACGGCGGGGTGGCCGGGCTCTCCACCGCCACGGACAGCCTCTGGTTCGACGGCGTGTTCATGGCAACCACCGGGCAGGGCTCGTCCTGTCCCGCCGAACCCTCGGGCACCATCTCGGTGCGCGACGCCGCCGGTGAGTGGTACGACGTCGAGTTCCAGGGCCCGGCCTACGCGGGCGCCGCGTCGTTTCCGCCCGAGTGTGACGGCTGCGGCGACGTGTGGTACCGCGGCACCAACATCGGCCAGGCCTGCCCCGATCTGTCGGGCATGACCACGTGGGAGGGTTCGCCATGGTGATGCTCCTCGCGCTTGCCTGCGTGCAGGACCTGGGCGTCGCGCCGTCGGGAGACCGGAGCGGAGACGGGCCCGTCGTCAACGATCCTCCGGCGGAGGAGCCCGTGGCTCCCGACACCGACGGCCCCGATCTGCTCGGCGTCACCGGCGCGCTCGCCCGTGCCAGCCTCGATCTGCGCGGCATCCGGCCCTCCCTGGCGGAGCTCGCCGCCGTCGAGGCCGACCCCACCGCCTACGACGCGCTCGTCGCGTCCTACCTGCAGGACGAGCGCTTCGGCGAGCGCGTGCGCGACCTCTTCTCGGAGATCTACCTCACCCGGCAGGACGCCTACTACGTCTACGCCGCGGAGTTCGGCCTCGCCGACCAGGCGGCGTTCGTCGCCTCGGTGGGGGAGGAGCCCCTGCGCATCCTCTCCACGATCGCGGTCGAGGATCTGCCCTACTCCGACATCGTCACCGCCGACTGGACCATGGCCGACCCCGTGCTCGGCACGGCGTTCCCCGTGGACTATCCGGACGGCGGCGAGGGCTGGCAGAAGGTCCGGTACACCGACGGTCGTCCGCACGCGGGCGTGCTCTCCACCAACGGGATGTGGTGGCGGTACATGACCAACGCGTCCAACCTGAACCGCGGTCGTGCCAACGCGGTCAGCCGCATCCTGTTGTGCAACGACTACCTCTCACGCCCGATCGAGTTCGACCGCAACGTCAACCTGCTCGACTCGGACGCGTTGGAGGACGCGCTCAAGAACAACCCGGGCTGCGTGGCGTGTCACAACACCCTCGACCCGCTCGCCTCCTACTTCTTCGGCTTCTACGCATTCGATTATGCGAGCAAGTTGGACATCACGTACTACCACCCCGAGCGGGAGCAGTATTGGCGTGACACCAACGAGGTCGCGCCGGGCTACTACGGCGAGCCGGGCTACACGCTGACGGACCTCGGCGAGCAGATCGCCGCCGATCCGCGCCTGCCCGAGTGTGTCACCGAGCAGGTCTACGAATTGCTCCTGCAGCGGGAGTCCACGTTGGATGACACCGCGGCGCTCTCCGCTCACCGCGAGGATCTGCTCGCCGGCGGCCTGACGCTCCGGGCGTTGTTCGGCTCGGTCATGCGCGCGGACGCCTACCGCGAGGGCCGCGGCGCCGACGGCACCTTCCAGGCGAAGATGCTCTCGGTCGACCAGCTCGGCACCGTGCTCGAGGACCTCACCGGGTTCCGCTTCACCTACCAGGGCTACGATCTGCTCGGCAGCGACTCCTACGGCGTGCGCACCCTGGCGGGCGGGGTGGACGGCGTGTACGCGACCCGCCCGGCCACCCAACCCACGGCCACGTCCGTGTTGGTCACCGCGCGTGTTGCCCAGGCCGCCGCCTGGCACGTCGCCACGAGCGATCGCGCCGCCCCAGACACCGCGCGCCTCTTCACCGTCGTGGACTTCTCCGAAACGCCGCAGAGCGACCGGGACCTGATGGCAAGCCAGCTCCAGCTGCTCCACCTGCGTTTGTACGGCCTGCACGTCGCGGCGGACGGCCCCGAGATCGAGGCCAACCTCGCCTTGTGGGAGGACCTGTACGCCATCGAGGGGGACAAGTTGGCCGCGTGGGCCGGCGTGCTCTCCGTGCTCCTCCGCGACCCCCAATTCCTGTTCTATTGAGGAGGGCCCGATGCTGACCCGCCGCAACCTCCTCCGCGCCTCCTCCGGCCTCGCCGGCGCCGCAGGGCTGGGCCTCCTCGGCCTCCCCACCCGCGCGTTCGCCGCCGCCTCCGGCAGCCAACTCAAGTTCCTGTTCGTGATGAACTACGGCGGGTGGGATCCAACTCGGGTGTTCGCCTCCGAGTTCGCCAACCCCAACGTCGACATGGAGCGCGGCGCCGACGAGGCCACCCTGGGCGACCTCCGCTTCGTCGACCACGCCGCCCGCCCCAGCGTCCGCACCTTCTTCGAGAAGTATGCCGAGCGGAGCGTGATCTTCAACGGCCTCCTCGTCCCGTCCGTAGCGCACGACAACTGTCTGCGCATCGCGCTGACCGGCTCCACCGCCCAGGATCGGTCCGACTGGGGTGCGATCATGGCGGGCAGCCGCAGCGCCGACTTCCCCATCCCCCAGGTGGTCGTGGGGGGCCCCTCCTACCCCGGCGAGTTCGGCGCCTTCGTCACGCGCACCGGTACCAGCGGCCAGATCGAGGGCCTCCTGTCCGGCGACATCGCCGCCTGGAGCGACATCCCCGTCGGCCGCCCCGCCGCGCGCGCGGACGATGTCATGGACGCCTACCTCGCCCGCCGCTTCTCCGCGGCCGCCGACTTCGCGCGCCCCGGCCGGGAGGCCGCATTGCGCCAGGGATTGGAGGTCGCGCTCGACCGCTCCCGCTACCTCAAGGACCTGCTGAACCTCGTCACCTGGAACACGTCCAGCTTCGCCGGCCAGATGCGCCTCGCGACGGACCTGCTCGCGCTCCAGGTGTCGCGCGTCGCCACGCTCTCGTTCTCGTCCGGCGGTTGGGACACCCACGCCGCCAACGACGCCGGCCAGTCCGCCAACTTCGAGTCCCTGTTCTCCCACCTCAACGATCTCGTCGCGCTCCTGGAGGAGCAGCCCGGCGAGTCCACGGCCACGCTCGCCGACGAGACCGTGATCGTGGTGCTCTCGGAGATGGGGCGCACCCCGCTCCTGAACGCCAATCAGGGCAAGGACCACTGGCCGTACACCAGCGCGCTCGTGATGGGCCCCGGGCTCGTGGGCGGCCGTGTCATCGGCGGGTACGACAGCTACTACTACGGCCGCACCGTCGATCCCACCTCGGGCGACCTCCACGACGGCGGCACCAGCCTCTCCTCCGAGGTGTTGGGCGCCACGCTGCTCACCCTCGCGGGGGTCGATCCGGCCGAGTACACGCCGGGGGTCAGCGCGGTGACGGCGGTGATTGCGTAGCCGGCGCCTCCGTCCAACAACGCCGCACCTGACCGTCAGGTGGCGAGTTGCTTGACGCCCCGGACCATCCACGCCGCGTCGCGCTCGTTCGGGAGCGCGGGCCGGGCCCGCCGATCGACGCGCCCCACCGCGACCATCGGCGGCAACATCGCGTCCGGATAGTGGTAGGTGAGCGCCACGGCGTACATCGGCCCGCCGGGTGGCACGCGCTTCGGGATGGCCGCCACCAGCGCCGCCACGGCGTCCGCGTACACCCGCGCGTCGGGCTCGCCCTTTCGTTCCACGAGCCGCCCCCCATCGAACCGATAGAGCTCCACCCGAACCGGTAGCCGCGGCTCGAACGCCGTGTATGTGACACCGATGCGGAGCGGCTCATCCGCGTGCCAGAACGTATCGGCAACCCACCGCGTGGGCGCCGCGCCGGGCCCCTCGTAGGCGGCGGGCGGCCGCACGACCACCTCCTGCTCCCAGATCGTCGCCCCCGACTTCGCGCGCACCGTGACGTGGTGCGACCCCTCCGGCGCGGCCGCGTACACCTTCGGCCGCCGCCGTCCCAACTCCCGGTGCGGGTGCGGGTCGTCGAGGCGGTCGGCGGACCACGCGCGGGAGTTGGTCGCGGCCGTGGCGGCGGCGAGGAGCATTTCGTAGCGCTCGAAGGCGGCGCGCCACTCGGCGAGGGCGCGGTCGAGGAGGGGCATGGGGGCGCCCTCCGGCCACCGGCCGAACTCGCCGGATGCACACTCATCCCCTCACTTCGGGCGCTATATCCGTCCGAGGTCGCCGGATGCACGCCCATCCCCTGACTTCGGACGGTATATCCGTCCGAACTCGCCGGATGCGCACTCATCCCCTCACTTGGGTCGGTGTGTCCGCCCCAACCCGGTGCACCCCCGTCGACGCGGTCGTTTGTATACGAATGCCCCCGGGCGCCCTGTCTCTCCTGCTCTCGCGGTGCGCCCACTTCGCTCGAGCGCGAACGCACGACTATCAGTCCATGAACCACTCAATTCCGTCCCCGGGATCTGTAGCCAGGATCAGGACCAGCGAAGCCAACCCGACCCAGAACACGGCGTTTGCCCAAGCGGCCAGCGAACGGCTGACCACGTCGTTTTCTTTGGGGGCAATCACGAGCCAACCCATCGTGAGCGCCAGGGAGCTTGGCGCACCCAGGAGGAACATCAATTCGAGCGGAAACCCGATGACAGGGGGCGATGCATCGTTGAATCGCGGCAAGCGCCCGTGGTGAATCGTCATCGCGAGCACAAGGACTGTATACGCGAGGGATGTGGCGAGGGGCACGAGCGCCAACGCCAGCCGAACAGCAGCAGTTCCGTGGGCGAGACGTAGCGACATGGGCCGAGGGTAGCACGGCCCGGTCCCTCACACACACGCGGCGGCCGTTCGTGTCACCAAATCAAGCATCGGGCGCGTCCCCCGCCGAGGCGGCGGCGGCCGGGCGTCTTCCGGGGTCGGCCTTCGGCCTCCGTCCGCCCGCCGCGTGCGGGCGGACCCGCGCGGGCTCGTGGCATCACCGCGGCCTCCGCCCCGCAGCGAAAGCGCGGCCCGCGCGCCCTCCAGCCTCCCTCGCGCGGGGTGGCGGCGAGCGGTGGCGTGGCAACACCCCGGGTGCGCAACCCCGCGGGTGACCCACCACCCTCCGACTTCCGCACCCCCGGGGTGCTCAACCGCCAGGGTGACGCCCCACCCTCCCCGTTCGTCACCCCCCAGGTGCGCAACCGCCGGGGTGACAGGCCACCCTCCACGTTCCGCACCACAAGCTACACCCAGGGCCGGGCCAGGCGCCCGGCGGGCGCCCGCTCGGCGGGCGGTCCCGGCGCCGCGCCGGACCAGGGGCCCGCTCCTCAATAATGTCCGCATTCGGCCGCCCCTGGGCTCGCGTCCGCGGCGTCGCTCGTCGGTCACATGCCTACGGGCATGCTCCCTCCTCGCTCCTTGCGGCCGCGGCCCAGGGTCGCCCCGCGCCAGGCGCCCGGCGGGCGCCCGCTCGGCGGGCGGTCCCGGCGCCGCGCCGGACCAGGGGCCCGCTCCTCAATAATGTCCGCATTCGGCCGCCCCTGGGCTCGCGTCCGC
>JAZKFH010000075.1:0-38328 GCA_040386535.1 Myxococcota bacterium
CCGTCGAAGGTCGGCGGTCGCCACCCGGGTGCACCACGCCGCCATTGTTAGCTTTATGTTCGGCGCGCCATCCCCCGAGTTCGGCGCCAAAGTCGCGGTGCCCGGCCGTCTCGCCAAAGGTCGCGTGGCACCGACCTCCTCGATCCCGGCCTCGGGGCATCCAACGCGTTGCCGCAGCCTCCTCCGACGAGATCGCGCTGAGCGAGTTGCCCGGCACGGGACGGACGCACCGTCCGAAGTGACCGGATGCGCATGCATCCCCCGACCTCGGACAGACATACCGTCCGAGGTGAAGGGATGGGCGTGCATCCTCGGACTTTGGACGGATATGCCGTCCAAGGTGAGGGGATAGGTCTGCATCCCCCGACCTCGGACGGTTGCGCCGGCCCCGCCCGTTCGAAGCCGCGCGACCCCAGGGCCGTCCGCTTGGTCGAGGACCACAAACGAGTGGCGACTCGGTCGCGACGGTGGCGCGCGAACGGATCGCGGGCAACTCGGCACGACCGCGGTGACGACGCGGAAGCGCAATCCAGGCGTCGGGAGAGTCGACGGACATGTCGCTGGCGTCGCCTCGGGGCACACAGGCGCCAAGGCTTCGCCGCTCGTCAAACCGGCATGGGCGGGGTTCGCACGCTCCGCTGGGACGGCTGAGCGTGGGAAGCCGCCGAGGGAGGTGAGACTTTGGCGAAACGAAAGCGTGAACCTGGGTAGTTGGCGATGACCCCCGCCATGACAGGTCGTCCCATCGGCTCGACCACGTGAGGAAAATCCGGCCACGCGGAGAAGCCAACGCCAGAGGGGCCCCCACGGGACCCCGCCCCGCCACGATCCAGGGACCACCCGCGCACCTCCGAGGTGGCCGTCGGCCACGAACAAGGGACCACCCAGGCGCGAACCAGGGACCACCTGCCCTTGAGCCCGCCCATCTCTCGTTCAGCCGCATCCGGGAGCCCTCCCCAGACCCCTCCCGGGCGGCGAGCCGCTCGGTCGCCGCGTCTGGGGGCGCGGACGGGGCGGTGCGGGAAAGTTTGCTTTGTGTTCGGGGCGTGACTGCCCGAGTTCGGCGCTCCGAGGTCGGAGGCCGACCGCGGCGACATGCCGTCGTCGCCCCCACGCCGACGCGCAGGCTGCCGGAGCCCTGGGTCACCAACTACCGAACATGCATCCCGACCACGGCGCCGCCCGCCCCGCGTGCGATCGGGCACCCCCACGTCGTCCCGGCCCCGCGCGAGGGGCACTGGAGGGGGGCGCGGGCCGCGCAGTGCCACCGGCCGGAGGCCACGAAAGCGTCCAAGCGCCCGCGCCCGTCGGCCCGCACGCAGCGGGCCCACGGAGGGCGGAGCACGACCCCGGAAGGGACCCGGTCCGCGTCCGCGCGGACGCGCCCGCTCCCCTCGCCCGTCACCCCACCCGCTCCCCCGCCCCCCGAATTAGCCTCCCCCGTGATCACGCCCGCCCGCCTCCTCGTCCTCGCCCTCGCCGCGGTGGCCCTGTGGCTCGGGTGGCGCGAGTTCTGGTTCCTCTGTGACGACGCGTACATCGAGTTCCGCTACGTGAGCAACGCGCACGCCGGGCTCGGGTACGTGTGGAACCCGCCGCCGTGGCGACCGGTCGAGGGGTACACGAGCCTCGCGTGGATCGCGCTGTTGGAGGCCGTGTGGCGCTACGTCGGGGTGATGCCGCCCGAGGCCGCGCCCGCGCTCTCGCTGGGCTTCAGCTACGTGTCGCTGGGCCTCGTCGCGTGGATGGCGCTGCGCCTGCCGCTGCACGGGGCGCTCGCGGGGCACCGGACCGCCGTGCTCGGGGCGGTGCTGTTCGCCACGCTCTCGAACCGCACGTTCCTGGCGTGGACGAGCAGCGGGCTGGAGACCGCGATGTTCAGCGCGGTCGTGCTGGCGTGGGTCGCCGCGGCGGTGGTCGCCGAGGCGGCGCCGCTGCTGCTGTTGAGCACGTTGGCGGGCGGGATGGCGCTCACGCGTCCCGACGGGCTGCTGTATGTCGTCGCGACCGTGGCGATCTTCGTGGTGCGCGTGCGCGCCCTCGCGCCCGGTGCCCGCGTGGCCGCGATCCTGGCGGCGCTGCCGCTGCTCCTGCCGGTGGTGCACGTCGTGTGGCGGCTGGACACGTACGGCTACCCGCTGCCGAACACGTACTACGCCAAACACGTGGGGCCGTGGCCGGTCGCGGGGATCGGCTACCTCGCGAGCTTCCTCCTGGAGTACGCCTACTGGGTGTGGCTCGGGGTGGCGGGGATCGCGGGGGTGGCGGCGGTGCGGCACGTCCGGCGCGTCGGGAGCGCGACCACGTTCGGCGCCCCGCAGACGGCCGCAGCCGTCGGCATCGCGGCAGTGCTCGGCCACTTCGCCTACTACACGTTCAACATCGGCGGCGACCACTTCGAGTACCGGGTGTACCACCACCTCGTGCCGCTCTTGGCGCTGTCGTTCTTCGTGTTGTGTGACCGGCTGGGATGGCCGTCGCGGCGCACCTGGCTCACGTTCGGGCTGATGACGGCGCTCGGGCTGGTGCTCCCGTGGACACACTGGGCGCACACGCGCACGGCGGTGGGGCACAAGGAGGCAGGCTCGTTCAAGTTCCCCATCGCGAAACACGTGGTGTTGCCGCTCCGCCCCTACGCGGCGGCGTGGGACGCGCTGCAACACCGGCTCCTGGGCCACTTCATCGGGATCCGCCACCAGGGACACCGCACCTACGGGTGGTACCAATACCGGCGCTATCCGTCGCGGGAGGTGGGAGAGGCCATCCCGCTCGACGGGTACCCGGTGCTCGTGGCGTCCGCGGTGGGCTACCCGGCGTGGGGCATGCCGAACGTCGCGATCATCGACAAGCTCGGGCTCAACGATCTCGTGGTGGCGCGCACCGCGCCCCGCCACACCGGCCAGACCGACCGCAAGATGGCCCACGATCGCGCCCCGCCGGAGGGCTACGTCGCGTGTTTCCGGCCGAACGTGAAGATCGACGCGAAGGGCAAGGTGACCGTGAAGCCGCGCGCGGTCCCGCTCACCGCGGAAGAGATCCGCGCGTGCGAGACGACGTGGCTGGAGAAGGTGGCGGGGGCGAAGCCGTAGTTGGCGCCTACCCGCGCCGGATCACCCGCGCTGGATGACGAACTGGTCGTAGCTGCCCGCGGCCTCGCCCCACCGCGCCTCGACCGCCGCCACCCGCGCCATCGAGGGCCCGACACGCGCCCAGGTGAGCAGCGCCTCGAGGCGGTCCCGCGGGCCCTCCGCCACGACCTCGACGCCGCCGTCGGGCAGGTTCCGCACCCAGCCGCAAACACCCAGGCGCCGCGCCTCTGCCTGGGTGTGCGCGCGGAAGGACACGCCTTGTACGCGGCCGGTGACGACGAGATGCAGGCGTTCCATGCGCGCCTGGGTAACCGGGGCCGAGCACCAAGGAACGTGGTAGGGCTGCGGCTCGCTCGGAGCCCGCGTGATCGTTCGCTACAACCCCGTCATCGGCATCGGCCTGGTGGTCGTCTCCGCGATCAACCTCAGCCTCGCGGTGGTCACCGGGAGTGTGCCCGTGACCATCTCGGCGTTGATCGTGGGCACCATGGGGGTGCTCTACCTGCGCCGGCCCTGGTTCGTGCTCGCGCCGACGGGGATCGTGCTCAAGGCGCTCATCGGACCGGTCACGACGGACCATCCGGGGCCATCCGCGGCCTTCCGCATCGTCGGGGGGCGCCTCGTGGGGCCCGGCGACAAGACCGTGGCACACAAGTGGATGGCCCACGGCGACGATTGGGCGGCGCTGGCAAAACGTTTGGGCGGATCCTAAGCGCGTTGGGCGGCTAGAACTCGGCCGGCCAACGGCCCTGCGGCCGGGGAATCCACTTGTCACCCTGGAGGCGCATCTCCACAGCCGGCGCGCGTGGCACCAACGTCAACCGGGGTGCGCGCGGGGTTGGCGTAGGCGGCGTCGGATCGGTGGGCGCGGCGTTCGTCTTGAGGAATTGCCAGACTGCGTTGAGGAGTGCCATGGTGCGCCTCGCGGAGTTCTTCAGTCAGGTTCGCCAGTCAGGTTCGATTGGGGGTGGCTCAGTCGCCGTGCGATTTGGCCGATGCACGCTTCGCACCGTCGGGTGCGGGCGGGGGCACCGGCGTGCCGAGCTGGTCGGCGTCGGGGATGAAGATGGTCATGCTCCCGCCCTCGCCGATGCGGACGTAGCCCGCGGCGATCTGGGCGTTGAAGGCCTTCATGTCCAGCCGCAGCGGATCGGCGGTGTCGACGTCCACCAGGGTGATCGACGTGTCGCGGACCGTGAGGTTGCCCTGGTCCACGGTGCCACCCGTGTAGGAGAGGAAGTTCTTCACCGCGCCTTCGGTGTCGGCGGTGGCCTTGACCGTCTCGGAGGTGGGGGTCTCGGGGGTGCGCGTGCCGGCGTCGCCGAGGCGCAACACGAGGCCGTCACGCTCGACGCTCACCCCGGTCACCTTCGCGTCCACCGCGGGCGGGGGCATGTTCACGAGCGGATCGACGTAGACGACGTTTCCGTCGATGCTCACGCCGCGCTCGTTGCCGACGTCGATGAGGTCTTCGAGCTTCAGGTCGAGCGCCTTCAGGATGCCCTTCGTCTGCACGCCGAGCGCCTTGAGCTCGACCACGGTGATCGTCATCCGACCCTTGGGATCGACGCTCACGGCGCCCTTGAGCACGAACGGCACCGGCTTCTTGCCGGTCACGACGAGCAGATCCCCCTCCGTCGAGAACACCGCCGATTGGAGCGGCGTCTTCTTGCCGCTCTTCGAGTGTTCGCCCGACATCATCTCGTTCAGGGTCTGGGTATCCACGGCGACCTCGGCCTGGTCCACCACGATGCGGTAGGTGTCGGGCGCGTCGATGACGGGGAGCCGGCCCGCGACGAGGCTCTGCACCACGCCGTCCAGGTTGCGCACCCGGAGCAGGCCGTCGGGCATGATCAGCTCGACGTCACGAAGCGCGATCTTCGTGGGGACTTTGTCCGCTTCCGGGGCCGCCACCGCCGCCTCCGGGCACGGGCAGGTCACGACGGTCGGCGCCGGCGGGGCAGCGGGTGTCTCGGGGGCACACCCGGCGACCAGGAGGACCATGAGACTTGGGACCCAACGGTGCATTTCGATCTCCGCAGCGCCCCCATAGGGCGTACGCGCGCGGTGAGGAGGGCCGCGGAACATCGGTTGACGCCTTCGATCGGATCGCCGATTGCGACGCCGAGCTGTGCGATCTTGTTGTGCGGCGTCACCGATGGATACCGTCGGTAGTGCGTACCGGCGGGGCCCGCCGCCGTACGACTATGGCTTGGGTGCTGGACACACTCCCCCGGAGCCTTGCATGACCCGTTCGACACTTCTCGCCTCGGCCCTCCTCTCGATGCTGATGACCACCGCCTGCGAGAAGGAGGCGTCGGACATGCAGCGCACCGCGAACGAAGCGCAGAAGGAGGCCGACGCCAAGATCGCGGCCGCCTCGCAAGAGGCGGGCAACAAGGTCGACAACGCGCTGGCCGAGGCCGACGAGAAGATCGACGACGCGACCGCCGCCGCCGACCAGGAGATCCGCACCGTCCAGGCGGAGGCCGACAAGAAGATCGCCGCCGAACGCGCCGACTTCACGACGCTGCGCGAGGAGTACCGCCACGCGGTGACGCTGAAGCTCGTGGAGCTCGACAAGAAGATCGCCGACATCGACGCGCGCGCCAAGAAGGCCAACGGCGACAAGAAGGCCGAGCTGGAGACCCGCCTCGCGGTGATCCGCAGCACCCGCGACGCGTTCGTCGCGGATCAGAAGACGCTCGAGAACGAGTCCGCCGCGACCTGGGACGTGACCAAGGCGCGCCTGGATCGCGCCTGGGCCGAGCTCGAAGCTCGCGTCGACGCGGTCTGATCTCTCCACTTTCCCTTTCTACGACCCCACGAATCCGGAGATTCCAATGCTCACCATCATCCTCGTCGTCCTCTTGATCCTCGCCATCGGTGGCGGCGGCTGGGGCCACTCCCGCGTCGGCGCCGTGGGCTGGTCGCCCGCGGGCATCATCATCCTGATCCTGCTCGTGTTGTTGTTCACCGGTCGCCTCTGATCGGCTGAGGTCGCCTTGCGGGGTGTGGAGCGGCGGGGCGCCGCGCGTGTGGCCGGTCACGCGCGGGGCCCCCCCCGCGATACGCCGCACCCGCATGGCGCCTCCCCCCACCCCGGCCCCGCCCTTCACCACCCGCGCGGCCCTCCTCGCGTGGCTGGAGGAGCACGGGCTCGGCCACGTCGCCCGGCTCAACCTCGAAGCGGCCGCGCCGTACGTCGAGCCCGCGCTCTGGCCACAGCTGCGGGTCGTGGGCGCGCGGCGCCGCCTGATCGATCTCGCCAGCGTCGAGTGGCGGGCCCGCTCCGAGGAGTGGCTCGGCGCCTCGCCGCTCCGGGAGAGCCTCCCTGCCGCCGTCGCGTGTTTCCTCGCGGACGAGCGCGCCAACGCGGTGGAGGCCCGCGCCGCCGTTCCGGCGCGCCTCGGCGCTCCCGACGAACCGCGCGCCCTGGACGCGCACGCGCGCCTCCTCGAGCTGCGCGCCGCGGTGCCCGCGTGGGTCGCGCCGCGGCCGACGCGGGCTCTGCTGCCCGACACGCTCGACTTCGATGCCGAGCTGCCCGGCTTCCGCTTCGTCGACGCCCACCCGTGCGAGGCGCGGGCGCCCACCACCGGGGGCTTCGTGCGCCCCGAGGCGCGGCTGATCCTCGCGGCGGGCGCGATCCGGGCCGAGTGCACGTGCGGCGCGCCCGAATGTGTCCACGTGCTGGCCGCGCTCGATCTCGCGCTGCTGTGGCTCCGCCAGCCGGTCACCGCCCCGTTCCTCAGGGCGCTCGATCGCCTCGGCCGGCCCGCGTGGGAGCGCACCCTGGCGGCGCTCGACGAGGCCCTGGCGGAGAGCCCCACGGCCCGCGCCGGCATCGAGCTGGTGTGGCGGCTCTCGGTGAGCGAGCACGCGGGCGTCGAGGTGGCGCCGTGCATCCACAAGTTCGGGAAGTCGGGACAACGCAACGCGGGGACGCTCGTGAACCGGCGGCGCCTGCTCGCCGAGCACGGGGCCAAGCTCTCCGCGGAGGACGCCCGCATCGCCGCGCTGCTGCCCGACGACGACGCGTTCGCCTCGCGCGCGCTGCTCGAGGCGCTCATCGACCACCCGCGGATGGTCCTCCAGGAGGCGCCCGATCGCGCCGTCCGCATCGAGCGCACGCCCGTGGGCCTCGTCGCCGAGGCGCGCAACGGGTCGGTTCGCGTAAGCGCGGGCGTGGACGGGACCGCGCTGCCGCCCGCGCTGTTGGACCGCGTGCGGCGGTCGCGCCCGCAGGACGTGTTGTTCCTCTGGGACGGCCGCCGCATCACGCTCCTGGACGTAAAACCCGAGCTGCGCACGATGCTGGAGGTGCTCCGCAAGGAAGGCGACCTGTTCCCGCCCGAGAGCCAGGGCGCGCTGCTCACCGCGCTCACGAAGTGGGCCCAGCACATCCCCGTCGTGATGCCGAAGAGCCTCCGCGGCGAGTCGACCCCGGCGCTCTTCTCGCCCGTGTTTCGTCTCGAAGCGTTTCCGACCGGCGCGGTGCACGTCGAGCTCCGCGTCCGGCCGCTGGTCGACAGCCCCTCCTACCCGCCGGGCCAGGGGCCGCGGGACGTGCACGTGCGGCGCGGCGAGGTGACCCTTCACGCGGTGCGCGACCTGCGCGGCGAGGAGGCCGCGGCCAAGGCCCTCTGCGACGCGCTCCCCTTCGCGGAGTCCGAGCCCACCGACGATCGCTTCGCCTTCCGCTACCCGAGCGCCCACGGCGCGCTCGATCTGCTCGCCGCCTGCGCCGCGCGCGACGTGCCCCCCGAGCTCGAATGGGTCGGCACGCCGGTGCGCTCGCTCGGCAGCCACGGCGCCCGCGCGCTCAAGATCACGCTCCACCGGCGTCGCGAGTGGTTCGGCGCGCTCGGCGGGCTGGTCGTGGGGGGCGAGCGGCTGGAGTTGGCCCGCCTGCTCGACTCGGCGCGCAAACACGAGCGCTACGTCAAGGTCGACGCGCACACGTACCTGGAGCTCGACGAGGCGCTGCGGCGCCACCTCGAGGTGCTCGCCGACCATGCCCACGTCACCCGGGCGGGGCTGGAGGTCGGCCCCTCTGCCACCGCGGCGCTCTCGGCCCTGGAGCTGGCCGGGCTGGCCCTCGACGCCGACGTGAGCTGGCGCACGTTGGTCGCGCGCGTCCAGGCCGCCGCCGACTGGCTCCCCGACGTGCCGGCGGAGCTCCGGGCCGAGCTCCGCCCCTACCAGGTAGAGGGGTTCCGGTGGATGGCCCGCCTCGCCGCCGGGGGCGCCGGCGCCGTGCTCGCGGACGACATGGGGCTCGGCAAGACCATCCAGTCGCTTGCCCTCCTGGTGTCCCGCGCGGAGCAGGGCCCGGCGCTGGTCGTGGCGCCCACGTCGGTCGCGTTCAACTGGAAGGACGAGGCCGCCCGCTTCGCGCCCACCGTGCGCCTGACCCTGTACGCGGACGCCCCCGACCGCGACATCGCCCTCGGCGCCCTCGTCCCCGGCGACGTGCTCGTCGTCAGCTACGGCATGCTCGTCCGCGACGTCGAGCGGCTCGCGGGCACGCGGTTCGCCACCGTGATCTTCGACGAGGCCCAGAACCTCAAGAACGCGAACACCCAGCGCGCGCGGGCCGCCCGGACCCTTGATGCCGACGTGAAGTTCGCGCTCTCCGGCACCCCGATCGAGAACCACGTCGGCGAGCTCTGGAGCCTGTTCAGCGTCGTCTTCCCGGCGCTGCTCGGGAGCTGGGAGGCCTTCCGCGCCCGCTACGGCCTCGCGATCGAGAAGCAGACCGATCCCGCCGCCGCGCCCGCCCTCGCCCGCGTGCTCGCCCCCTTCCTGTTGCGCCGCACCAAGGGCCAGGTGGAGACCGAGCTGCCGCCCCGCACCGAGGTGCGCGTGCCGGTCGTGCTCTCCAGCGGCGAGTGGCAGCTGTACGAAGATGCGCGCCTCGCGACGCTCTCCGACCTCGAGACACGCAAGTTGGTGCTCAAGGAGCAGGAGCGGCGCATCGAGGTGCTCGCCGCGCTCACCCGCCTGCGCCTGCTCGCCTCCCACCCGCGGCTCTACGATCCCGCGTCCGCGCTGGTCTCCTCCAAGCTCGCGCGCCTGATGGAGCTGGTCGAGGAGCTCGGCGCCGCGGGGCAACGCGCGCTGGTGTTCAGCCAGTTCACCTCCC
Source organism: Myxococcota bacterium (assembly GCA_040386535.1). Lineage (GTDB taxonomy): Bacteria > Myxococcota_A > UBA796 > UBA796 > SXON01 > CAJBVW01. The sequence goes on from JAZKFH010000075.1 coordinate 9,238, forward strand.
ACCTCGCGTTGGTCCGCGAGGCGCTCGAAGCGCGCGGCATCGCGTACGTGTACCTCGACGGCCAGACCCCCACCGCGGCGCGCGGCGAGCGCGTGCGGGCGTTCCAGCAGGGCACAGCACCACTTTTCCTGCTCTCGCTCAAGGCCGGCGGCGTAGGCCTCAACCTCACGGCCGCCACCACGGTGATCCACCTCGACCCATGGTGGAACCCCGCCGTGGAAGACCAGGCCTCCGACCGCGCGCACCGCCTCGGCCAGACGCGCCCGGTCACCATCCTGCGGCTCGTGGCGCTCGGCACCATCGAGGAGCAGATGTTGTCGTTGCACGAGGACAAACGCGCGTTGGTGGCCCGCGTGCTCGAGGGCGCGGACGACGGGGGCAAGCTCTCGACCCAGGATCTCATCGGCCTGCTCGGGGAGCGGGCGCGGACCGCCGAGGTGGAGGAGGAGGCGGACACGCGGCGGGTGCGGTTCCGGCGGTGATTTCCCGCGGGCTATCCTGGCTTGTGAGGGGTCCACGCGCATGCTACGGAACGCGGGAGGGAGTAGCATGCCCATGATGGCGACTTGATGCGGCTCCCGGACGATCCGATCGTCGTGTCGCTCCTGCCCGTGTTCTGCGACGAGTGGGACAAGGACCTGGGCGAGCGGGGGTGGGAGCGGGCGCGGGCCGGCTTGGATCTGCGCGCGCTGCACCTGCTCGGTCACACCGTGGCCGGCTCGTTCACCCAATTCGGGTTCGCCTTCGGGGCGGAGGCCGGCCAGGCCTTGATGGCATCGTCACGCACGGGAGACTGGGAGGCCGCCGATCGCACCGTGGTGGCGCTCCGGGCGCTCCTCGCCGCCATCCGCGCCGCCCTGGCCGAGGCATCGCCGCCGCCGGGCTCGACGCCGTCCGCCGAGAAGCCGGGGAGTGATCCATGACTCCCCGCCACCGATGCTGAACGTCGCATCGAGCGACCCCGACGAGCTCTGCCGGCGCGTGTATCAGTACGCGGCCGTCGGCATCGTGGTGTTGACCCCCACGAGCGCGATCCTGGGCGCGAACCCCGCCTATTGCGCCATGCTCGGGTACGCGGAGGCAGAGATCCTCGGGCGGGAGAACCTCTCGTTCATCCATCCCGAGGACCGCGCCTTCGGCGCGACGATCCTCGACGAGCTGGTGCGGGGCGTCCGGGTGAGCGCCGTGCTCGAGCTTCGCGTCCGCTGTCGTGACGGCACGAACGTATGGGTGCGGTGGAGCGTCGCGGCGCAGACGGGCGCCTCGGGAGAGCTCGAGGGCCTCATCGCGGTCGCCGAGGACATCTCCGCGCGCAAGGACGCGGAGCGCTCGCTCCTCGAGAGCGACAAGCGCTTCCGCGAGCTCTGCGACGGGATCCCCCTGATCGTGTGGACCGCCCCCGCGAACGGCACGCTCGACTACGCCAACCGCGCCTTCTCCGAGTACACCGGCGACACGGTCGACACGCCGCCCGACCAGGTGTGGCTGCGCGCGGTCCACCCCGAGGACTCGGAGCAGTGCCTGGAGGCCTGGCGCCGGGCGATCCGCGCCGGGACCCCGTTCGTGGCGGAGTTCCGGCTCTTCCACAAGCGCACCGGGCGCCATCGCTGGCACCTCGGCCGCGCGAGCCCCCTCCGGGACCAGAGCGGTGGAATCGCCAAGTGGTACGGCACCTGCGTCGAGGTGCACGCCACCAAGGAGGCGCAGGAAGAGGCCAGCCACCTCGCGGAGCAGCTCGGCGCCACGCTCGAGAGCATCACCGACGTCTTCTTCAGTGTCGACGCCGAGTTGCGCCTGACCTATGCCAACGCGGAGGCCGGGCGGGTGCTGCGGCTGGAGGGCAAGCACCTCCTCGGGCGGCCCCTCGCCGAGTCCCTCTCCCCCGGGCTCGACGCCTCGCTCGGGGAGGCGGTCCGTCGCGCGCTCCCGTCGCAGGCACCGGTGGAGTTCGAGGTGGCTCACGACGCGATGGGCGCGTGGTTCAGCGGCCGGGCGTTTCCATCTCGCGGCGGGCTCGCGGTCTATCTCCGCGACGTGACCGAGCAGCGCGAGGCGCGGGAGGCGCTGCGGAGCAGCGAGGAGAGGTTCCGCCTGCTCGCCCAGGCCACCAACGACGCCGTGTGGGAGTGGGACCTCGCCACGGACGCGCTCCAGTGGAGCGACGGCTTCGAGCGGTTGTTCGGCTTTCACGCATCGAAGTCTGAGCCCACCTTCGCCTCCTGGGTGCGCCACCTGCATCCGGAGGACAGCGCCCGCGTGCTCGGGAGCGTCTTCGACGCCCTCCGGAGCGTGGACTCGGTGTGGTCCCACGAGTACCGCTTCCGCGCCACGGACGGGACGTATGCCTACGTGCTCGACCGCGGCTACATCGTGCGGGACGCCGGCGGCGCGGCGCGGCGCATGGTCGGCGGGATGACCGACCTGACCGAGCGCAACCGGGTGGCGGAGCGCCTGGCGGACCAGGCGGAGCTCATCGAGAAGGCGCAGGACGCGATCCTGGTCCGCGATCTGCAGGGGCGCATCCTGTACCTGAACGAGCGCGCCGAGCGCCTCTACGGCTGGAAGCGGGAGGAGGCGATCGGCAAGGACGCGCGCACGTTGCAGGGCGCCGCGGACATCGCCGGGTTCGATGCCGCCAGCGAGGCGACGCTGCGCGCGGGCGAGTGGCGCGGCGAGCTCCGCCAGGTGGCGAAGGACGGGCATCCGGTCCTCGTCGAGGGGCGGTGGACCCTCATGCGGGACGCGCGCGGCGCGCCGCGGTCCTTCCTCGTGGTCAACACGGACATCTCCGAGCGGAAGCAGCTCGAGCAACAGCTCCTGCGCACGCAGCGGTTGGAGAGCATCGGCACGCTCGCGGGCGGCATCGCGCACGACCTGAACAACCTGCTCACGCCCATCCTCTTCTCGATCGCGCTGCTCGGCGTGGACGAGCAGGATGAGGACCGCCGCGAGGATCTCGGCGTCATCGAGGCCTGCGCGAAGCGCGCCGCGGCGATGGTCGGGCACCTGCTCGCGTTCGCACGCGGCGTCGACGGCGAGCGCGCGACGCTCTACCTGGGCTCGGTGCTGGCCGAGGTCGAGCGCGTGCTGCGGGAGACCCTCCCGAAGAACATCGTCTTCCGCGTGATCGACCCCGCGGAGGCCTGGGCGGTCTCCGCCGACCGCACCCAGCTGAACCAGGTGCTCATCAACCTGTGCGTGAACGCGCGGGACGCGATGTCCGCCGGCGGCGTCCTGTCCGTGTCCGTCGACAACGTCGTGCTCGACGAGGTCTACGCCGGCATGAACCCCCTGGCGCACGCGGGCAGCTTCGTCGTGCTGCGCGTGGAGGACACGGGCGAGGGGATGTCCGCGACCGTGCGCGATCGCATCTTCGAGCCCTTCTTCACGACGAAGGCGGTGGGAAAGGGCACCGGGCTCGGGTTGTCGACCACCCACGCCATCGTGAAGAGCCACGGCGGCTTCATCAACGTGTACAGCGAGCCGGGCCGAGGCACGACCTTCAAGGTGTACCTGCCCGCCGTCGTGAACCCCGACGTCGCGGAGCAGGTCGCCATCACCCAGACCGGGCTGCCCCGCGGCCAGGGCGAGCTGGTGCTGGTCGTCGACGACGAGGCGAGCATCCGCACGATGGTGCAACGGACGCTCGAGAAGTTCGGCTACCGGGTGATCGTCGCGGGGAACGGCGCCGAAGCCGTCGCGTTGTACGCCCTGCACCGCGCCGAGGTCGCCGTCGTGTTGACGGACATGGCCATGCCGGTGATGGACGGGCCGGCCACGATCGTGGCGCTGCGGTCGATCGATCCGTCGGTGCGCATCATCGGCTCCAGCGGGTTGGACGCGAACGGGAAGGTGGCGCAGGCGGTCGGCGCGGGGGTGCGGCACTTCGTCGCCAAGCCCTACACGGCCGAGCTCATGCTCACCACGCTACGGACCGTGCTCACGTCGAGCGACTAGCGCCGCCAGCGCTCGATGAACCCTCGTCCTCCGGAGAGAGCCCATGCACCCCCCTCGAACGCGCGTCCTCGTGGTCGACGACGACGCGCTGGTCGGGCGATTGCTCGAGCGGTTCCTCAAGCGCCACTATGACGTGGCCGTCGTGACCAGCGGCGCCGCCGCGTTGGCGCGGATCGAGGCGGGAGAGCGCTACGACCTGATCCTGTGCGACCGCATCATGCCGGGGATGACGGGAGAGGCGTTGTACGACGTCCTGCTCGTCACCGCGCCGGAAGAGGTCGAGCGGATGGTGTTCCTCTCCGGCGGGGTGGTCGACAGCGCCGACGCCGCGTTCAGCCGCCGGGCGGCCGCCAACCTCCATCTCCAGAAGCCGGTCGACCCCGCCCTCCTCATCGAGCAGCTCGACGGGGTCCTCGCGCGGCTCGGGCCGCTCGCGCTCACGCCGGATCCGCCCCGATCCTGAGCAGCAGCTTCCCGTCGTTCCGCCCCTCGAGCAGCCGATTGACCGCGTCGACCGCCATCGGCAGGTCCCCTTCGAGGATGTCGTAGCGCGTGTCCAGGCGGCCCTGGCGCACCCACTCCAGGAGGGACCGCGTGGCCTCGGCGTACTTCGGCGTGAAGTCCGACACGATGAACCCCTCCACGCGGGCCCGCCGCATCAGGATCATCGAGAAGTTGGTCGGGCCGGGGGTGGGCCGCTCGGCGGCGTACTGGGAGATGAGGCCGCACAAGACGACGCGGGCGCGCAGCTTGAGCCGTGCGAGCAACGCATCGAGGATCGCGCCGCCGACGTTCTCGAAGACGACGTCCACCCCGTCGGGGCAGAGGCGGTCGAGCGCCTGGCCCACGTCCTCCGACTTGTAGTCGATGCACGCGTCGAACCCGTACTCCTCGACCACGCGCTTCTGCTTGACCGGCCCGCCCGCGATGCCGATGACCCGGCAGCCGGAGATCTTCGCGATCTGGCCCGCGAGGCTGCCGACCGATCCGGCCGCGGCGGTGACCACCACGGTCTCGCCGGGCTGCGGCCGCCCGACCTCGAGGAGGCCGAAGTAGGCGGTGAGCCCGCCGGTCGAGCCGAGGACGCCGAGCCAGTGGTGGAGCGGCACGTCCGGCACCGCGGGGACCGGGGCCACCGGGGCGCCCGGCCCGGCGATCCAATGATCCTGCCAGCCGACGAGCCCCCGCACCACCGTCCCCGGCTTCAGATCCGGGCGTCGCGACGATTCGACCACGCCGAGGCCGATGGCGCGCATCACCTCGCCGATCTTCACCGGCGGCATGTACTGGGGCGTGTCGCTCATCCACACGCGGTTGGTGGGGTCGACCGAGAGCAGGAAGTTGCGCACCAGCGCCTCCCCCTCGGCGAGGGGGTGGAGCGGCTCGTGCACCACGGTGAAGTCGTCGGGGGACACCGCGCCGCGGGGGCGGCGGGCGAGGCGGAGCTGGGTGGACAGGCTCGATTCGGGCATGGCCGAGTCTATCCACCACGAGCTCCGCCGTGGCCCCCGATCGACCGGTCAGATCGACCGGAGGTACGCCTCGAGATCGTCCAGCTCCGCGGCGGAGAGCATCGAGGTGTCGCCCATGGCGCCGCCCACCGAGATCTCCAGCAGCGCGCGCAACGTGGGGGCGCGGCCGTCGTGCAGGTAGGGCGCCGTGGCGGCGACCCGCCGCAGGGACGGCGTGTTGACCCCCTCCGCGCCGAAGAGGGACCGGGACTGGTTGTCCGTGTAGAGCTCGCCGCTGTGGCAGCTCCCGCACCCGACCTCGGCGCGATTGAAGATCGCCTCCCCGCGCGCGACCGCGGCGTCCGCGGCGCCGAGCCCCGGCACGTCCGGTGCGCGGATGGTCTCGACGAAGGCCGCGATGGAGAACGCGTTGAAGTTGAGCCCGCGGCCGCCCATCCGGCCCTCGCTCGTGAGGGTCGCCTCCTGGGAGACGCTGGACACGTCGCTGGTCCAGGTGAACGGCGCGGTGTCCGCGATGCCGCCCGCCAGGGACGGGGTCTGGCGGGCGCCGCCCTCGAGGTTCCAGGAGAGGCCGTCGTTGCGGCCGCCGAGGTGGCACGTGGAGCACGAGATCCCCGATCCCTCGCCCGCCATCCGCAAGTCGGTCGCCGAGTAGAACAGCTCTCGGCCGGCGAGGACGTTCACCGGCAGGGGCGAAGGCTCCAGGGCCAGCTCCGGCGTCACCTGGTTGGGATGCAACGAGAACGGTCCGGCGGCGAGCCCGTCGTGGACCTCCCGCAACGACACCGACGAGATGGAGCGCTCAAGGAACGAGTCGACGTACACGCGGCCGTCGCCCAGGAACGTGATGGCGCGCGGGCCGGCGGGGGTGGGGATCACGACCGCGTCTTCGATCCAGAGGGAGCCGCGCTTGTTCGAGGGCGTCGTGGAGAGCGCGACGACCGCGCTGGAGGCCTCCATGGTCGCGAGCACCAGGCTGCCGTCCGGCGAGACCTGGGCGCTCGAGAGGTAGCTGCGCACCCTGACTTCGAGCTCGTTCGCGGCGGTGACGAGGACGAGGGAGGCGTTCACGCCGTCCGGGACGCCGCCCGGATCGAGCTGCACGAGGGCCACCACCGGGTTGATGCGCGAGACGTCGTTGCTGCCCTCCGATCCGTAGCCGTCGTTCTCGCTGGGAAAGTCGCTGGCGGTGTCCGGGTCGTCGTTGCCCGTCGAGATGCGGCGGGTGTTGTCCACCAGCAGCATCGGCACCGCGAGCAGGCGGCCGTCGGCCGACACGGACGGGTCGCCGGTGATCCGGTGCGTGAGGGGGAACGTGACGGCGATGTTGTTGTCCGCGACGTCTGCGTCGGGGCGGTAGGCCACGGGGAGCTCGACGGTCTGCGAGGTGCCGCCTAGCAGGTCGATCCACGTGAGCACGCCGCCCATCGCGGAGCCGACGTAGAGCGCGTCGCCGTCGGGGCGCAGGGTGATCCAGCTCGGCTGGCCCTCCACGTTCCAGCTGCGCAACACCTCCCCGTCGGGGGTGAGCTCCTGCACCATGCCGCTCGTCGCGAGCGCCACGTAGAGGCGCGTGCCGTCCGCGTTCGCGGCGATGCCGAGGGGCTCCGCGCCGGTCGCCAACGTGTCGGTGTGGGTGAGGCCGTCCGGCCCGTCCACGAGCACGGCGATCCCGCGCGCCGCCGGCAGCGTGACCCACACCGTGTCGTCGACGCGAGCGAGGCGGCCGGGGAGCGCGCCGAGCGGCGTCGACCGGGACCACCCGCAGACGGGGTCGTACTGGACGACCGCGCCCACGTCGTCATCGAGCGTGTACAAGGTGCCGGTCTCCGCGGTGCGGACGACCTCGGGCACCGGGTCGGCGTCGCCTATGTCAGCGACACCGCCGGGGAGTTCCGCGCAACCAGCCAGGAAAAGGGTCATGAGGTGCATGAGGTGCTCCGGTTCCCCATGTTGCCACGAGACCCGGCGCGGCCCATACCGATTTGTCGCGCCCGCTGGTAGAAAAATGGCGCTCGAAACGCCGAACGGCCACCCCTCCGACATCGTGGAGGGGTGGCCGTTCGTGTGATCGCGGGAGCTACTTGCTCGGCGACTCGTTCTGCTCCTTGAGATCCTCGGTCACGAAGTCGAGCAGGGTCGTCGAGAGCTCGATGATCTGCTGGTGCGAGAAGCCCTCCGTCCGGAGCTGACGGTAGAAGCTGCGGGCGACGGACCGGTTCCGGTTCCGGTAGAGGTCCTGGAGTTCGGTCTGGGGCTGCATGGATGATGCTCCAACCATTGAAGGGGATGCGCGGAGGGGATGCGCGGAGAGGCTTCGCGGAGTTGCTTGCAACGATGCCAAGCAAGCCCCGTGCCGGACGGGCCACCCGGCAAAAACGTACCTATTACGGTCGTTTCGGTGCCGCCAATGCGTAAAGATGTGCGCGGTTCGGGGGTCCAGGTGCGTAGCCGACTACGCACCTGGCGCCCCTCAACCCGTGAGCAAGCCGATCCCCACCGCCCCGGCGGCCGGAATTGCGCGCCAGGGGCTCCAGTGGCCGGTGTTCATGGCGAGGAACCCGGCGAATCCGCTCGGGAAGCGGCGCAGGGCCCGCACGAGGCGCCGCCGGAGCCACGGGCGCTTCGCCACCTGGAGCAGCAGGCCCGTCAGGAGGAGGTGGCGGCGTGTGATCCGCGCCCAGTCCGCTTCGTAGCGCTCCGGCGCCCCCGCGATGGTGGCGCGCACGAGCGCCTCGGCGCTCTCGAACGCCAGCGACAGCCCCTCGCCGGTCAACGCGTCGAGGTAGCCCGCGGCGTCCCCCACCAGGAGCACGCGGCCCCGGGTGCGTCGCGCGACACGCACCCCGAAGGGGCCGGCGCCGCGCACGGTCGACTCCGCGGGGCCGAGCTTCGCGGCGAGCGCCGGAAAGTGCTCGAGGAACGCCTCGTGATTGCCGCGCCCGCCGCTCCACACCCCGCCGGTCCACAAGAAGGCGACCCCCACGCGCTCGGGGCCCACCGGGGTCACGTACGCCTCGACGCCGTCTCCCCACCAGACCTCGACCTTGTCGGACCACGGGGCCGCGGTGAAGTGGCGGCGGATGCCGAGCCGTCGGCCCGCACCCGCGGGGGCGCCGTTGCCCGCCAGCGGCGTGGCCTCGATGCCCGCGTCCTTGCGCACGCGGCTGTGCAGCCCGTCCGCCGCGACCAGCCAGCGCGCCCGCACGGGGCCTCGGGACGTCTCGAGCGTGACGCCGGCGGTGTCCTCGGTCCAGCCCATCGCCTCGGTGCCCTGGTAGAGCGTCACGCCCAGGGCGGCCGCGCGCGCGAGCATCGCTTCGGAGAGCGCGAGGCGGCGGACCCCCAGTCCGGGCCCCTCGGCGAAGTTCGCCTCCGCGATCACGTCGCCGTCGATGTAGCGGATGCCGGTGAAGGGGTGCGTGCCCCACGCGGGGAGCTCCACGCCGAGCGCCCGGAGCCGGGCGACGCCGGGGGGCATCAGGCCCTCGCCGCACGCCTTGTCGACCGGGCCGCGGCAGCGCTCCACGATCACGGCGGTCTTGCCCGCGAGGGCGGCCTCGATGGCGACGGCGAGCCCGGCGGGGCCTCCGCCCACGATGGCGTAGTCAACGTCCAAGACGCGTCCTCCAATGCGCGATCGTGCCCTTGGCGAGCGCGCCCGCGAGGCGCCACGCGTTCACCTCTTCGGGCGGGAGCAGCTCGTCGGCGAGCCAGCGCCGCAGCGCCTCGCCGCGGCGGATCTTGCCCGACGAGGTGCGCGGCAGCGTGCCGGGCGTGAGCAACACGACCAGCGCGGGGTCGAGGCCGGTCGCGGCGAGCACGGCGGCGGCGCAGCGGTCGGCGACATCGCCTGAGCGCGGGCCCACGCCTGCCTCCGGGCGTTGCGTCTCGGCCTTGACCTCGACGAACACCAGGAGCTGCTCGCCCTCGGCGCCCTCCGGCAGCCACGCCACGGCGGCCGCGCACCCGGTCCGCACGCCCTCCACGCCGTCGACGGCCTGCTCGATCTCGTGCGGCGCATGGTTCTGGCCGCGGAGGATCACGACGTCTTTGGCACGGCCGGTCAGGTAGAGCTCGCCGCGGTGGAGAAAACCGAGGTCGCCCGTGTCGAGCCAGCCGTCGACGAGCACCTCGGCGGTGCGCTCGGGCTGGTGCAGGTACCCCGCGAACAGCGAGGGCCCGCGCACCTTGACGGGGCCCACCACGCCCACCGGCACGTCGACCGCCATGCCCGGCAGCGGAGTGCCGACGCTCACGAGCTCGACGCCGTCGGCCTTCTCGACGGCCCGCCCCTCGGAGAGCGCGGCGCGGTCGAAGCGAGTCGTCTTGAACGGATCGTCCAACGCGGAGAAGGTGACGGCGAGCGACGCCTCCGCGAGGCCGTAGACCGGCGTGAGCGCCTCGGGCCGCAGGCCCCACTTGGCGAAGCGCTCGACGAAGCGGCGGAGCGTGCCCGGCGACACCGGCTCGGCGCCGTTCAGGGCGTAGCGCCAGCGGGAGAGATCGACGCCGTCGAGCTCGGCGTCGGCGATGCGGTCGACACACAACGCGTACGCGAAGTTGGGCGCGGGGCTGATGATCGCGCCGGTGCGGCCGAGCGCGCGGAGCCAGAGCGCGGGGCGCCCGATGAACACCTCGGGCCCGAGGAGGGTGAGATCGCCGGCGCGGAGCAGCGCCACGAACACGGCGCCCACCAGCCCCATGTCGTGGTAGAGCGGCAGCCAGCTCACGCCGGCCTTGTCGGCGTCCGTGCTCACGATGGCGCCGAGGATGGCGCCCGCGTTGGCGATGACCGCGCGGTGCTGCAAGGCGACGGGCTTCGGCTCGCGCGTGGTGCCCGAGGAGAACTGGACGAACGCCAGGTCGTCGGGCGTGCGGGCTCCGGAGCGCGGCGTGTCGGAGCGCGGCGTGTCGGAGAGGGGCGGGCCGGTGACGTCGGCCACGTCGACCGCGCCGAGCTCCGGGCGGGCCAGGGCCACGGTCTCGCCGAGGATCCGCCAGGTGCGGGCGTCCGCGAGGAGGAGGCGGCACCGTGCGGCGGTCAACATCGCGGCGGTGCGCGCGTGGTATTCGGCGAGCCGGCCGAGGCGCACGGGCGGGTAGAGCGGCACCGGCACCGCCCCCGCGAGCACGGCGCCGAAGAACGCGTCGAAGAAGGCCGGGCCCGTGGGGAGCACGATGCCGACGGTGTCGCCGGGCCGGATGCCCCGCGCGACGAGCCCGCCCGCGGTGCGCCGGGCGCGGGTGTACACCTCGGCCCAGTCGACCCGCGTTTCGCGCTCGTGCCGGTCGACGAAACGCAGCCCCTGCTGGTTGTTCGCGGCGGCGGCGGCGGCGAGGGCGGCGCCCAGGGTCGGGGGGAGGGGCCGTGTCGGGGGGAGGGGCCGTGTCGTGGGGAGGGGCCGTGTCGTGGGGAGGGGCGCGGGGGCCGCGGGCATCGGGGGGTTTAGCGCGGCGGGGCGGGGGGTGCATGGGGCGCGTCCAGCGCCACCCCCGCGCCAAGGGCGCGGAGGGCAGCCGCCTAGGGCGGCTGGTCCCGCCGGGCGTGCCGGAGGCGCCCGAGACTGTCCGATGTCTGCCCGGATGCCTGCCCGGCGGACCAAGCGGCTCCGCCGCGCGCCCGGAGCCGACCTGCCCCGCGTCCGCGCGGGGGCGCACCCACGCCGGTGACCGGCAACGCGCTGCGCGGGCCGCCGGGGAGGGACGCATGAGCACAAGTCTGCCCGAGGAGTGCCGCCCCTGCGTGACGCTCGACGGAGCGGGCCGACGCCCGCACGAAGGGGCACCCGCGTACTTGCGGAGACATCTTAGCGATGCTAAGATGTCCTGGTGAACAACCCCCTGACCCCTCGCCGCAGCCCCAAGCCCCGCTACCACCACGGCGACCTCCAAAAGGCGGCGCTGCGGCGGGGCCGGGAGATCGTCGCGCTCCGCGGGCCCGATGCGCTCACCCTTCGGGGCCTGGCGCGCGAGCTCGGCGTGACTGCGACCGCGCTGGTCTACTACTTCGGCTCACGGGGCGGCTTGCGCTCGGCGGTCGCCGCGGCGGTGCTCGCGGACCTCGAGAAGGAGGCCTTCGCCGGAGCCATCGGCGCGGCGCGCACGTCTCCGGAGGTCGTCGGATCCGCCTGGGTCGCCTACGCCGAGAAGAACCCGTACCTCTACCGGCTCGCCTCCGGAGAAGGGTGGCGAGACCAGCCCCGGGTGCCCAACGGCCTCGACGCGGGGGGCCTCGCGGTGCCCTCTCCCCGCCGGGTCCTCCAGACCGCGTTCGCCCGTCGCACGCGTCGCTTCGGGCTCCCCGCGGGGGACGCGGCCCGCGCCGACCTGTGCGCGTTCACCATCCACGGCCTGGCGCTGGCCCGGATGGACGGGGCCGGTCGGGACGCCGTGGCCCACGCCTTGGGGCGGCTGGCACCCGACTCTCCCGGAACAGCGCCGACCGCCTGACCCGGAACAGCGCCGACCGCCTGACGGGTGTACAGGTGGACCCGACGAGCCCGCGCTCCCGCCCCCGCCGCTACACCCCCGCCCCCATCCAGTACAACACCACGAGCCGCGGCCCCGCCCGCGCGACCTTGGGGATCCCGTGCTGCCAGGTCTGCTGGCAGGTGCCGCCCATGACGAACAGGTCGCCCCCGCCGAGCTCGAAGCGCACGGACGCGCCGCCGCGCGCGGGGCGGAGGAGGAGCCGACGGGGGGCGCCGAGCGACACCGAGACGGTCAGGGCGCCGGGCAGCGCGGCGCGCCCCCGATCCCCGTGGAAGGCGACGCTGTCCGCGCCGTCGCGGTAGAGCGCGAGAGACACGTGCCGGAGCGGGGCGCCGTAGCGGGCCACCAGCGCCTGCCCCATGGCGGTCACGACGGGGTGACCGGGGCCGTCCTCCGGGAGGGTGGCGGTGAGCCGGGGCACGGCGACCTCGCGCTCGTACATGACGCGGCGCTCCGCGCGCCACGCGGTAGAGGCCTCCAGCGCCGTGAACAGCGCGCCCTCCCCGACCAGCCAGCCGGGCAGGCGCTCCACCCAGGCGCCCTCGGTCAGCGCGTGCCGCTCGAGCCCGCGGAACGTCGGGTCGAAGCGCGGGGCGGCGGGCGCGAACAGGGGCGGCTGGTAGACCACGACGGACCGTTATCGACAGGGTGAACACCTGTCCAGTCACCGACGGTCACCCCCAGCGTCACCCCCAGCGTCACCCCAAGCGGCGCCGGATCACCGCCACCAGATCCGCGACACGTTCGATGCCGGCCTCGTCGCCGTCCTCCAGCATGACGGAGAAGTGGTTCTCGACCTCCGCGACGAGCGTGAGCAGGCGCACGGAGTCGAGGCGCAGGGCCTCGACGAGCTCGGTGTCGTCCTGCACGTCGCCCTCGAAGCCGAGGTGGGTGCGCGCCACGTGGGCGATGCCCGCGCGGATCTCGGCGTCGGTCATGGCGCCCTCCCGAGGGCGTGATCCTCGACGCGGATGCGCTCGCGCAACAGCAGCGCGTTGAGCACGGTGAAGGCGAGCGCGGTGACCCAGGCGCCGTGGATCATCGGGAGCGCGAGGCCCTCGGTCACGACGGCGAGGTAGTTGGGATGCCGGAGCCAGCGGAACGGCCCGCCCTCGACGGGCGCGAGGCCGGGGATCACGATCACACGCGTGTTCCAGCGGGGCCCGAGCGTGGTGATGACCCACCACCGCAGCCCCTGCGCCGCCACCACCGCGGCGAGGCACGGCAGGCCGATCCAGGGAACGAACGGGCGGTCGAGCAGCACGACCTCGGCGACCGCGCCGAACAGGAACGCCGTGTGGAGCACGACCATCACCGGGTAGTGGCCCTGCCCGTACTCGACGCCGCCGTTGGCGAGGCTCCACGCGGCGTTGCGTTTCGCCACGACGAGCTCGGCCACCCGTTCGAGGCCGACCAGCGTCATGACGGCGAGGAACCCGGCCACCGTCGTCACCATTGAAGGAGCACCAGCTCGGAGCAGAAGCCCGGGCCCATCGCGAGGAGAAGGCCGTAGCTGCCGGGCGGCGGGGGCTCGGCGAGGGTCTCCCGGAGCACCATGAGCACGGAGGCGCTGGAGAGGTTGCCGACCTCGCGCAGGCTGGTCCACGTGTGGGCCAGGGCGCTGGGCGGGAGCTCCAGCACGGTCTGCATGGCCTCGAGCACCTTGGGCCCGCCGGGGTGGGCGACCCAGGTGGTGATGTCGGCGACGGTGAGGCCCTGGTCTGCGAGGAAGCTGTCGACATCGCCGCGGAGGTGGCGCGTGACCATGTCGGGCACCTCGGACGAGAGCACGATCTTGAAGCCCTCCGAGCCGATGTTCCAGCCCATCACGCCCTCGGTGTCGGGGTAGAACACGCTGCGGGTCGCGACGACGTGGGGCGCGCGATCGGTCAGGCCCATCCGTTCGGCGCGCCGCTCGCCCGCCATCACCACACACGCCGCGCCGTCTCCGAACAGGCCGCTCGCGATGAGGTTGGGGATGGAGAGATCCTCCTTCTGGAGGGTGAGCGAGCAGAGCTCGACCGAGAGCAGGAGCGCCACGTGGTCGGGGAAGCCGCGCAGGTAGTCGGACACGCGCGCCACGCCCGCCGCCCCGGCCACGCAGCCGAGGCCGAAGATCGGCGTGCGCTTGATGTCGGGGCGGAAGCCGAGGCGGTTGACCAGGCGCGCGTCGATGGAGGGGGCGGCCACGCCGGTGACGCTCACGAACCAGATGGCGTCGACGTCGCGGGGGGTCAGGCCGGCCCGGGTGAGGGCGTCGGTCACGGCGGCGGCGCCCACGTCGGTGCCGACGCGGACGAACGCATCGTTCGCGTCCGTGAAGCCCCGCAAGCCCAGGTACTGCTCGATCGGCAGCGCGAGGTGGCGGCCGCCGACGAGCACGTTGCGGTGGAGCTGCTCGATGCGGCCGACGTTGTGGTAGCGCGCCGCCCACGCGGCGCGGAACGCCGCGATGAGGGTGTCCTGGTCGGCGTAGTGGGGCGGAAACGCCCGGCCGACCGTCGCGATGTACACCAGCCCTCCGAACCGGCGTGGCTCTATCGCGTCCTTCGGTGAGGCGCGTAGACCGCCCGGTAGGGGGAGCTACGCACCGTCAGCGTGATCGGCTCAGAAGAACAAGCAGCTCGGGCCGTCCACCACCACGATGCCCGCGTCGTTCCAGATGCCGGTACCGGCCTCGTTGCCGTAGACGAACGCGGCCGCCGAGCCATCGCCGTCGAGCTCGTAGCTGAGCACGTCGGTGAACAACTCGGAGCCGGTGTAGAAGCGCGCCTCGCAGGTGGTGCGGTCCATGTCGAGCTCGAACTCGATCGACACGCCGACGTCGCAGGAGGAGCAGTCCGCCGGCGAGGTGGCGCTGCCGGTGAGGTTCCAGACGACTTCGCAGTCCGGGTTGCCATCGGCCTCCCGCGTGGTGTTCGCGTAGAGGCGCCAGACGGACTCACCGGTCCAGCCGCCGGCCTCGTCGCCGTAGAGGATGTACCAGGTGTAGGACTCGGCCCCCACCGCGGGATCCCCTTCCGTGTTGGTCTCGCACGTGCCGTTGTCGATCACGCGGTCGAGTTCGTCCTCGAGGGTCGTCGTGGGGTCGGTGTCCGTATCGGTGTCCGTGTCCGTGTCGGTGTCCGAATCCGTGTCGGAGTCCGTGTCGGAGTCCGTGTCGGAGTCCGTGTCGGAGTCCGTGTCCGAATCGGTGTCCGTGTCCGTGTCGGAGTCCGTGTCCGAATCGGTGTCGGTGTCCGTATCGGAGTCGGTGTCCGAATCGGTGTCCGTGTCGGTGTCCGTATCGGTGTCGGTGTCCGAGTCGGCGTCGGTGTCCGAGTCGGACT
Source organism: Myxococcota bacterium (assembly GCA_040386535.1). Lineage (GTDB taxonomy): Bacteria > Myxococcota_A > UBA796 > UBA796 > SXON01 > CAJBVW01. The sequence continues at coordinate 24,491 of JAZKFH010000075.1, forward strand.
CGGGGAAGGGGACGCAGGCGCCGTCCTTGTCGTAGGTGCCCTCGCCACAGACGAGGCCGGTGCCGCAGCCGGTGAGCGTCAGGAGGAGGAGGGACGGAAGGAGCGCACGATGCATGGGAATCCTCGCAGGCGCGGATGATAGCGCACCGTAAGTGACACGGTACATCGGCGGGTCGTGACTTCGGGCGCCCGTTTCCGTATCCTCCGCCGGATGGAGCACGCGCCGCCGAGGCTGGGGCCCGCAGAAGTACCGGGCGCGCCGCGCGCGCTGCTGGGCGCCGTCGGAAGCGTGGTGCTGCTCGGGGTGGCGGCCGTCGTGGTCCGGCCCGGCGCCGAGCTGACCCCGGTGCACCTGCTCGCCCTCGGCGCGGGCGTCGCTTCGCTCGGGATCGCGCTCGGCGCGCGGATCCCGCGACGGGTGGGGTTGACCGTGGCCCTCCTCGCGGCGCTGGCGGGCCAGCTCGCGCTCACGTGGAGCTATTCGGTCGCGTCGTTCCCCTACGTCGACACCGCGCGGCCCTGGGGCATGGAGTGGGGGCCCTACCCCGTGCTGCGCCCCCCGATCGCCGCGCTCGTGCTCCTGGCGGTGCTCCCGCTGGCGCTCGGTGTCGCGCACGCCGGAGCGCTCGGTGGCGCTCGCCCCGTCCGAAATGTGCTCCGCCGCACGACGCGGGGCGTCGGCGTGCTCGCCTGCGCCGCGCTGCTCACGTTCTGGGGCGTCCCGCGGTGGCACGAGATGGATCTCATCGCGCCGGAGGGCGTGGTGCCCAACCTGCCCGCGCATCTCCCGCAGCCGGGCCGGGTCGGGAAGGGCGACACCCCCGCGGTCATCGGCGGCCGCCTCGTGGGGATCCACTGGTCGGAGTACAGCTTCAACGCCGCGCCCGCGCGGGTCGTGCCCTACCTCGTCCACAAGGAGCTCGCCCTGGCCAGCCTCGCGCATGGGATGCACTGGTCGCTCGCGGACATGAAGGTGGCGTCGGGCGCGCTCGCGCCGGAGACCGCGCGGTGGCAGGCGTCGTTGCGCGCGGTGGCGTGGGAGGTGCAGCGCGGGGTGAGCACCGGGTGGCTCTACGTGCACGCCGCCGCGATCCCCGTGTGGGTCTTCCTGCTCTTCCGGCTCGTGTGGGGGCGCCCGTTCCGCCGGCCGCTCGCCCTCGGCGCCAGGTGGCTCCTCCGGGTGCTCGTCTACGCGCCGCCCGTCGCGAACCTCGCCCTGCTCGGCGTGCTCGTGGGCGCGCGCCTCCCCGACGTGGGGAGCGGCGGCGGGCGGGTGTTGATCGAGTCGCTGGGGCTGCTCGCGTGCGCCGTGGGCGCCGACGTGTGCGGGCGGCGGTTGGGAGGGGCGGATGCGTCGTAGGCCGCCGGGCTGGCACACATTCGTCGTGATCGCCGGCATGATCGGGTGCGCTCCGAGCGAGGCACCGTCGGTGTCTCCGGTCCCGGTGGCCGTCGCGAACGCGAGCGCGCCCGACCTGGTGTTGCTCCTGCCCTCGGGCCTGCGCGCGGACCCGCCCGGCGCCCCCGGGCCCGAGGCGCAGTTCATCGAAGCGCTCGGGATCGGGGCCCTCGGCGAGCCGACGCAGCGCTTCACCGCCGCCTACGCCCAGTCCGCCGCGACCTACGTGAGCCTCGGCTCGATCTTCACCGGGCGCTACCCCACCAGCATCCCCCTCTGCGGCCTGTTCACCGACGGCGTGTCCGCCGTGGAGACCCGCACGGTGCAGGGCAATGCTCTCGCCAACCGGCTCTGGTGCGCGGACATCCCCGCGTCGGTGCCGACGCTCCCGGAGGTGCTCGCCCTCTACGGATACCGCACCGCCTACGCCGTAGCGGGGGTGCCGGGCGCCGCCGGGCTCGCGCGGGGCTTCGCGGAGGTGGAGACCGTCCCGTTCGACGCGGACACCGGCACCGACTGGCCGGCCCTGGCGCGGTGGGCCGGCGCCTGGTGGTCCGCGAACGCCGACGCGCCGCGGCTCCTCGTCGTGACCACCGCGGATCTGCAGCTGGTCGACCGCCCCGCCGTGCTCGACCGCATGGGGATCCGCCTGATGCTGGGCGAGACGGTGCCGCTGCCCGATCCCGCCCGCTCCGACGCCGACCCCGCCGAGGTCGCGCGCATCTACGGCGACGTCGCGCACGCCGCCGGCGCCGGGCTCGCCACCGTCGTGGACGCGCTCGAGTCCACCCCCGGCCGGGAGGCCCCCAACCGCGAGTCCCGCGCCCGGTGGGTCTTCGCGGCCGCCACCAACGGCGTCTCGCTGATCGAGACCAGCGGCTTCTTCCAGATGGCCGTGCCCGTCGCGAGCACCAGCTACATGCTCGACCGCACCGCGCGTGTGCCGCTCCTCGTCTACGCGCCTCCGGGCGGGGCCGGGCGCGGTGGCGAGAGCCGCCGGATCGTCGAGCTGCTCGATCTCGTCCCCACCCTCACGAACCTCGCCGGCGCGGTCGCGCCCGCGCGCCTGCCGGGTGTCGACCTGTTCGCCGGCCCGGTGTCCGGCACCGGCGACGAGTACGCCTACGCCGAGTTCGGCGACACCCTGCTGTACCGCAAGGGCGACCACGAGGTGCTGTTCCGCGCCTACCTCCATCACGGCACCGTGCTGGACCCGCAGCTCGACGAGCGCTTGCGCGACGGGACGAACCACAAATATTTCACGGTCCATGACGTGCAGCGCGACCCCTGGCAGCGCGACAACCTCGTGTTCTCCCGCTCCGACCTGTTCCAGGCGCTCCGCACCGGGCTGACCCGCGTCCGCACGGGCCCCGCGGCGCCGCCGCCCGGCACGTGGGACGATCCGCAGCGGCTCTGGGAGATCCGGATGGCCCGTTCGCACGGCTACTGGTAGGCGATCGAGGCGCCGGCCCCGCCGGGCTATGCTGCGGGCGGAGGCGACATGGGGCTCTGGCTCGCGATGTGCGCGGTCGCTGCCGCGACCGTCCTCGGCTTCGGCCCGGGGGACGGCCGCGTGGCGCTCCGGCTCGCGTCCACCCTCCATGAGATCGAGGGCCAGGCCCTCGGCTTCGCTGGGCAGCTCGACACCGAGGCGCGCACCGGCTCCTTCACGGTCGACGCCGGATCGCTCACGACGGGCCTCGGCCCGCGGGACAGCCGGATGTTGTCCTGGTGCCTCGAAGCCCCCCGCTTCCCCGCCATCACTTTCGTCGTGACCGGCATCGCCGGCGGGCTCCGGGAGCTCGGGAGCGGCGCCGGCTCGGGCAGCCTCTCGCTCACCGGAACCCTCACCATCCGCGACGTCACCCGTGACGTCGTCGTCCCCGCCACGTTCGCGTGGGAGGGGGACAAACTCCGCATCAAGGGACGCCACGAAATGAAGTGGACCGACTGGAACCTGCCCGACCCCTCGACCGTGCTCTCGACCGTGAGCCCGGACATGGCCGTCGTCTTCGATCTGCTGGCGAGGCCCTCGTGAGCGAGTCTGTAGGGGGAGTGGGCGTCGTGACCGAGCGCACCTTCGGAACGCTCAAGGTGCGGCTGGAGGACGAGGTCGCGTGGTTGGAGCTGAACCACGGCAAGGCCAACGAGATGGGCAAGGCCGAGATCGGCGCCTTCGAGGGCCTGTGCGGCTGGCTCGAAGCCGGCAACGCCCGGGTGCTCGTCACGTCGTCGCGCCGCGTGTCCAGCAAGGGCACGCCCATCTTCATCTCGGGCGCCAACGTGACCGAGCGCTCCACGTGGGACACGACCGCGATCAAGCGCCACGTGCGCTGGCAGCGCGCCATCCTCGCGCGGCTGCGGCGCGCGCCGGTCTTCCACGTCGCCGTGGTCGACGGCATCGCGCTCGGCTGGGGCACCGAGTTCATGCTCGCGTGTGACTGGCGCATCGCCGGCCCTTCCGCGCGGTTCGGCCTCCCCGAGACCAGCCTCGGCATCGTGCCCGGCGCCGGCGGGGCGAGCGAGCTGGCCATGCTGGTGGGGCTCCCCCAGGCGCTCCGGCTCGGCATGACCGGCGAGCAGGTGGGCGCCGAGGAAGCCCAGCGCATCGGCCTCGTGGATGAGGTGGTGGCGAGCGTGGACGCCGGGCTGGCCCGCGCGGCGGCGCTCGCGGCGATGGTGCGGCGGCGCTCGCCGACCGCCGTGGCGACGTTCAAGGCGGCCGCGCTCGCGGCGGGCGGCCGGAGCGAAGACGAGCGGCGTCGTCTCGAGGCGGAAGCGTACGAGCACTGCGTGGACACCGGCGAGGCCGCGATCGGCCGCGCCCACTTCGCCGAGATCGTGGCCGGCGGCCCGCCTCCCCCGTGGAGCGCGTTCAAGGCCTGGCGGCCGTGATCGGGGCGCTCCTGGTGCCGATCCTGCTCGGGTGCCACAACGAGCCCGGGCTCCCCGGATGTGACGGCGTGCGCGATCCGATCGCCCGCGAAGAGTGCCGCTACGACGCGATCAAGCCGCTCGTGGACGACGAAGCGGCGCTCCGCGCGGCCGTCGACTCGATGACGGACGCGGCGTCACGCGACCTCGTGCTCCTCCGGCTCGCGTTCGACCGTCCCGACCGCGGCCAGGCGATGTGCCGTTTGGTGAAGACGGCGTCCGTGAAGGAGAAGTGCGACAAGGTCGTCGGCCGGCCGCACCTCGCGGGTCCGCCTCGGCCGTCGCCCTAGATGCTCTTCCTGCTCCTCGCGTGTAGCGGCGGCGAAGCGCCCGTCGTGCGGCCCCTGCCCGAGGGCGCGGGCCCCGAGGTGTGCGCGCAGGAGCCCTTCGAGCAGCTCCGCATCGCGTGCCTCGTCGAGAGCGCGGCGCGCGCGGGCCGCGAGGGGGACGCCGACCGCGCCGAGGCCGCGTGCGCCGAGCTCCCCGCGGGGACTTGGCTCGACGAGTGCCACTTCCGCGCCGGCGAGGAGCTCGGCCGCGCGGGCAAGGTGGTCCCGGCCCTGGCCCATTGTGGGCGCGCGGGGCGCTTCGCCACCTTCTGCACCACCCACGCCGGTTGGGGCATCCCCCCCGGCGACGAGCCGCTCGCCAGCTGGCTCTCAGGGGTGTCCGCCCTCCCCGACACGCTCGAGATCGAGGGCGCCGACATCCTCCGCGCCCGGTGGTGGTTCAACCGCTCTTTCGGCACCGGGAGCGCCGATCCCGCCCTCGCCAAGGCAGCCCCGCCCGACGAGGCCGCGCACGCCCGCGGCGCCTGGGCGCTCGAAGCCATCCGCCTGACCGGGGGCGACCTCGCCGCCGCGCGCGCGTCCTGGGCCGCCGGCACCGTCCTGACCGGCGTCCCGCTCGACCGCCGCCTGGGTCGGTACGACGCGCCCTTCAAGGTCCCCGGCGAGGACGCCCTCGCGCGGATTTGGACCTTCGGCGGCAGCCGGCGCTTCGTTGGCGAGACCCCCGAGGAGGACCTGGACATCGCGCTCCTGGAGGGCCTGTACTTCCACGAGCCCGTGGGCGCCGACGCCTTCGCGCCCTTCCTCCGCGATCCCCGCCCCCGCGTCCGCTACACGGCGCTCCGCTGCTACCGCACGCTGCCGTCACCCGACGCCAGGGAAGTCCTGACCGCGATGAAGGACGATCCCGACCCCATCGTGGCCGCGCACGTGGCGGACGCGCTGAAGTACGAGACGTGGAAGGGGAAGGCGAACGCGCCGGGGTTGCGATGAGGCGGTTGCGATGAGGCGGTTGCGATGAAGCGCAACCCGAGCGCCTACCCCCCGCGTCACCCTCCAAACACCGCCTCGATCCCCAGAATCGGCAGGATCGGCAGCCCGAACCCATACGTCTGCGTTCCGTACGCCTCCCACACACCCGAGATGACCGGCTCGGCCACGCGGCGGTTGTAGACGTTCTGGACGTCCAGGTAGTACTCGAGGCGCCAGTGTTTGTACTTCGCCTGCTTCGAGATCTTCACGTCGAGGCCGTGGAAGGGCTCGGTGCGGCCGAACGCGTCGGGCTCGAGGAACACGGCCTCCTGCAGCAGCACGTCGTAGGCCTCGATCAGGTCTTCGCTGTCGGGCACGGTGAAGCCGCTCGCGAAGCGCCAGCGCCCGCCGAGCGTCCAGTTCTTGCCGAGGTCGGCGGCCGCCACCGCCACCAGTGTGTGCGGCTGGTCATAGTTGGAGGGGTACCAGGCGTCGGTGGGCTCCTCGCGGCGCTGGCTGCGCCCGTAGCTGTAGGCCACCCAGCCGGAGAGGCGGGTGCCGGAGTAGCGCACCATGGTCTCCAGGCCCGCGGCCTGCCCCTCGATCTGGCCGAGCGAGCCGTCCTTCTCATAGGCCGTGATGCGGGAGATCTTGCGGCTGTACGCGTCTACCCCCACCTGCCAGGGCCCGTAGTCGATGCGCACGCCGCCGCCGCCGCCGTAGCTCTGCTCCAGCTCCAGGGTGGTGCCCTCGGGCGGGCCCACGAGCATGTCGGTCGGCGGGGGCTGGTGGTACAGGCCCGCGTCGCCCACGAGGGTGACGATGTCGCCGATGGGGATGACGACGCTGGCGCGGGGCGACGGGGCGGCGCGGGGGAGCTGGCGGGACACCAGGAGCGTGTCGAGCCGCACGCCGAGCACGCCGCGGATCTTGTCGCCGATCCGCACGTCGCCGTACACGTCGGGGGAGTCGACGTGCGCGTAGAGCGGCAGCGAGTTGAGCGACATGCCGAACCAGTCGAACACCGCGTCCGCGCCCACGCTCCAGCCGAACAGGCCCTCGCCGTCGTCCGCGAGCTCGATGCGCCCGCCGCCGCCGTTTCGCTGCTGCGTCTGCACGCGATCGAGCACGCTGATCTCGAGCACGTTCTTCTCGTAGGCGTAGTACGGCTTGATCAGCAGGGGCTTGCCGAGCACGGCGAGCCGCAGGCTGCCCTGGATGCGGTGGGTCTCCATGCGGACCTGCGCGCGGCTGCCGTCGGCGGTCGAGGCGTCGATCGTGTCGATGTAGCCGAGGCCGAAGACGGAGGCGGGGCCGTAGTCGGCGCGCACCTGCCAGTCCCAGAACCGCGGCGCGATCTGGGCCTGCTCCGCGGTGACGCCCGGCACGAGGCCCAGCACGCCGTCGAGGTACGAGCGCCGGATGGCCGCGCTCACGGCGCCCTCCTTGCCGATGGGCGTCGCGACGTAGGCCCCGGCGAGCACGATGTTCGCGCCCACGCGGGCTTCGAGCTTGGCGGGCCGCGGCTTCGTCAACAGGTCGACCGCGCCGGCCGTCGCGCGGCCGTACCGTGCGGACTGGCCGCCCGGGTAGAAGTCGACCCGGTCGATGAAGCCCGGGTGCACCACGCTCGTGAAGCCGCCGAGGTGGTAGATGAGCGGCACCCGCACGCCGTCGATGTACACGCCGGTGTCGCGCGGATCGCCGCCGCGGACCAGCAGCCAGCCCGCGTCGAGGGGGGTGCGTACCGCGCCGGGCAGGTTGGAGATCGCGCGGAGCGGATCGCCCATGGTGCCGGGCAGCGTGCGCAGCTCCTCGGCGGTGATGGTGCGGCGCACGACCTCGTCGCGTTCGCGGCGGTACACGCCCACCACGCCCGACGCCACCTCGGGGATGCGCGCCCAGAGCTCCAGGTGCACGGCCTCGCCCGGGCGGATGTCCAGGCGCTTGTCGTCCACCTTGACCGTGCCCGTGGTCACGACCGAGAGGAGCTGGGAGCCCTGGGGCACTCCGCGGAAGGCGAACCGGCCCTCCTCGTCGGTGCGGACGCTCTGGCCGCCCACGCTCACGAGGAGGCCGACGGCGGGGGCCTCGGGGGCGTCGGGCGTGCCACTCGGCGGCCCAGCGGCGGCGAAGCGCACCTGCCCGTCGACGTTGATGGGCGGCGGCGCGATCTCCAGCCGCACGGGCACCTGGACCGCCACGGGCACGCCGCCCTCGGTCGCGGGGGTGAACCGGACCCCGCGCATGGCGGCCAGGGCCGCGGCGGCGAAGGGCTCGTCGCCGCGCACGAGCACCACGGACTCGACGGCACCGGCCTCGTCGACGAGGAGCTCGACCTCGACGATGGCGGGCACGGCGTCGGCGGGGGCGGGCTCGTCGGCGGGCCAGGCGACCACGAGCGGCGCGAGCGGCGCGGGGGGCACGAAGGGGGGGGCCTCCGCGGTCGTAGACGCGGCTTGCCCCGGCGCCTCGGCGGGATCCTGCGCGAGCGCGAGGCAACAGAGCAGCGGTCCGATCACGGCTGGACGGTAGCACGGACCGCGCCGTGTGCCGACAGTCCAGGTGGGATGCCGGCCTCGTGGCCGGGCGTTAGGGCGGCGGCTCGCTCCGGAGTCCCCGCATGTCCCGTCGCCCCCTCGTCTTCTTGGCCGCCTCGGCCGTCGTCGTCGCCGCGCTCTTCGCGGCCTGCTCCGGAGAAGAAGCCGTCGTGGTCACGCCCCCGGTGGTCGCGCCCCCCGCGCCGGTCGCCGCGCCGACCGCCGTGCAGGAGCCGCTCGTCGGCGGGCCCTACCCCACGTTGATCCTCTCCCAGGCCCAGTTCGTGAAGGGCCCGGACGGCAAGCCCAAGCCCGGCCCGGCGCTGATGACCTTGTGGCGCAAGGCGCCCGAGGGCTGGCAGACGGTCAAGGTCGAGGACGCCGACTCCAACGTGTTCCACAAGGCGCTCCCCTACGCGGGCGGCATCCTCACCATCGGGGCTGAGAAGGCCTGGTTGAAGGACTGGCGGTTCACCGACGGGAAGTGGGCGGCCGCCGAGCTGTGGAACCCGAAGTGGGCCGGAAAGTTCAACCGCATCCGCGACCTCGAGATCGGCGATGTCGACGGCGACGGCGCCCCCGACATGGTCATGGCGACCCACGACTCCGGTGTCATCGGTGTCGGCAAGCTGGTGGACGGCAAGGCCGTGGTGGTCGAGCTCGACCAGGCCGCGGACACCTTCGTGCACGAGATCGAGATCGGCGACGTGGATGGGGATGGAAAGCACGAGTTCTTCGCTACGCCGAGCGGCCGCAACCAGTCGAGCGGCAAGTCGCAGCCCGGCCAGGTGGTCATGTACCGGTGGGACGGCACGACCTACGTCCGTTCGGTCGTGGATGACCTCGCGGGCAGCCACGCGAAGGAGATTCTCGCGGTCGACCTCAACGGCAAGGGCAAGTCCGACCTGTTCGCCGTGATCGAGGCGGAGACCGAGCTGGTGGACGGCAAGGCCAAGGTGGTCAAGCCGGTCGAGATCCGCCACTACACGCTGAAGAAGGACGGCTCGTGGACCCACGAGGTCGCCGCCACGATCGACGACAAGCAGACCCGCTTCCTCGTCCCCGGCGACTTCGACGGCGACGGGCAGATCGAGCTGGTCGCCGCCGCGATGAAGACCGGCCTCTGGGTGCTCGAGCAGGGCAAGGGCGGCACCTGGACCAGCACCAACATCGAGACGGAGTCGGGCGGCTTCGAGCACGCGGCCCAGGGCGCCGACCTCGACGGGGACGGCAAGCTGGAGCTCTACGTGGCCTCGGACGAGCAGCACGAGCTCCGCAGCTACGTGTACGACGCCGCCACGAAGACCTACGTGAAGACCGTGCTCGGGCCCATCCCCGACAAGTCGATCACGTGGAACATCACGAGCGGGAGCTTCTAAGGCCGGAGGCCGCCGGCCTACCCAGGCCGGTAGACGATCCCGACGCCCGCGCGCACCTCGATCGGGGAGAGCGCGGTCGCCCCCGCCTCCGAGTTGAGCTCGACCGGTCGAAGGTCGCTCTGGACGCGCACCGCGGGCTCGAGGCGGATCGGCAGGCGGCCGAGCGGGATCTGCACGCCCACCTCGGCGCCGAGGATGGGGAGCAGGCCGGTCGCGACGGGTTCGCCGGCGGCGTGGAACCCGCGCGATGCGCCGCCGAGGTAGAGCCCGACTACCGGCGCCACGTTCTTGGGCGGGGCCCACGCGGCCTCGACCACCACGTCGATGTCGGTCATCGTGCGGTCTGCGCCGACGTTGGCGAGGGTGGCGGCGGTGCGCCCCGCGAGGCCCACGCCCACGCGCACGCCGGGGGTCACGTACCAGCCCGCGTCGACCCGCAGGTCCCCCACGACGCCCGCCGCGGACCGGATGCCGACCCCGCCGCCCGCGCCGACCCAGAAGCCCGTCCGGCCCGCGCTCGGCCGCTCCGCCACCGCCTGCGTCTTCGGCTCGGTCACCGCGACGGCGCCGGTGCCCGTTCCGGTGGTCGTCGTCGTCGGTGGCTTGGACGGGGTCGTGGTCGCGGGGGGCGCCTTCGTCACCGTCTCGACCGGCGGCTTCGTCACCGTCGCGACCGGCGGCTCGACCCGCACCGGCGCGATCGGCTCGACCGCGACCGGCGCGGGCCCGAGCGTGGTCGACATGTAGAAGAGCAGGTCCTCCCGCTCCTCCGCCGTCGTGCACGGCGCCACGTTCACGGTCTCCACCTTTCCGGCGTACGACCGCACCGTCATCTCCCAGTAGTCCTTGCGGTCGATGACGGACACGCCGGGCCCCGCCGTGGGGAGGCCGTACGACGTGGACACTACGAACCCGCGCGCGGCGAGCGCCTCGGCCCAGTCCGCCGGCTTCTGGCCAGCGGGCAGCGCCACGGGGATGGACGCGGCCTCGGGGGCGGCGTGCGCGGGAGGGATCGGAGACGGGAGGCCCACGAGCGGGGCCATCACCGCGAGGAGGGCCGCGAGCCCGAGGCGTCGGGACACAGACGTACGGGCGGGGTGCGACATGTCCTTCGACAGTACCACCCCGCGCGCGCGGACGTGTTTACGGCGGCCTTGCCACCTGGCCCCGGCGGCGGCGCGACTACCCGGTCGTGTAGTACCGGAGCGCGTATTCCTCGACCATGCGGTCCGTGTGGAACGCGCGGTAGCAGGTCTCGAGGCTGCGCCGCATCCGCTTCACCCATGCGCGGGGCACGCCCGAGGCGTCCTGGTCGTAGAACTCGGCCGTCACCTGCTGCTCGAGCAGCCCGTACAGGCTCTCGGCATCGGCGCTGTCCTGCTCTTCCTGGATTGCGTACTCGCGATCGTCGCCGATGGCCCAGCCGTTCGTGCCGTCGTACGCCTCGGGCCACCACCCGTCCAGCACGGACAGGTTGATCCCGAGGTTCAACGGCACCTTCATGCCGCTCGTGCCGCTCGCCTCGCGGGGACGGCGCGGGTTGTTGAGCCACACGTCCACGCCCTGCACCAGGCGCCGGCCGAGCGCCATGTCGTAGTCGGGGAGGAACACGACGCGCCCGCGGAACCGCTCGTCGCGAGTCCACCGGATCACATCGCGGATGAGGCCCTGGCCCGCGGCATCACGGGGGTGCGCCTTGCCGGCGAAGAGGATCTGCACCGGGCGGTCCCCACACACCAGCCGCGCGAGGCGGTCGGGGTCGGAGAACAGGAGGTTGCCGCGCTTGTAGGGCGCGAAGCGGCGGGCGAACCCGATGGTGAGCCGATCCGCGCTGAGCCAGTCGCGGCCGGCCTCGGCGCGGGCGTAGCGCACGATCTCCTCGCGCAGCACGCCGCGGAGCGCCCACAGCTCCTCGTCCGCCGCCTTGGCGAGCGAGAGCGGCGCGCCCTCCCGCCAGCCCGGCGAGCGCTGATCGAGCAGGTCCTGCACGCGGGGATGCATCCACGAGGGCGCGTGCACCCCGTTGGTGACGTGCCCGATGGGGACCTCGGCCACGGGCGTCTTCGGGTAGAGCTCCTTCCACATGTCGCGGCTCACGACGCCGTGCAGCGCGCTCACGCCGTTGGCGGCGCGGGATCCGCGCAGGGCGAGCACGGTCATGCACAAGGTCTCGTTCATGTCGCCCGCGCGCACGCGCCCGAGATCCATGAACGAGCCCGCGGGCAGGCCCATCTGCTCGCGCATGCCGCGGAGCGTGTCCTGCATCAGCTCCCAGCGGAAGCGATCGTGACCGGCGGCCACCGGCGTGTGCGTGGTGAACACCGCGCTCGCCTTGGCCTTCGCGAAGGCCTCCTCGTGCGAGGCCGACCTCGCCATCTCTTCACGCCAGCGCTCCAGCACGAGGAAGGCGCAGTGGCCCTCGTTCATGTGGAACACGCTCGGCTGGATCCCGAGGGCCCGCAGGGCACGCACGCCGCCGATGCCGAGGAGCACCTCCTGCGCGATACGCGTGCTCTCGTCCCCCCCGTAGAGCTGCTGGGAGAGCTCGCGGTGTTCGGCGGGGTTGCCGTCGATGTCGGAGTCGAGGAGCAGCAGGCGCGCCCGCCCGACCCGGAGCTCCCACACCGTCGCCTTGTACGTGTGATGGCCGTGGGGAACCTCGACCACGATGTCGAGCTTCTTGAGCGGCGTCTGGTCGAGCGGCACCGGCGGATAGGCCACCACCTGGCGCCCGTGCGCGATGACCTGCTTGAAGTAGCCCTCGCGGTACAACAGCCCGACCGCCACGAAGGGCACGCCGAGGTCGGACGCCGACTTCATGTGGTCGCCCGCGAGCACGCCGAGGCCGCCCGAGTAGATGGGCAGCGACTCGTGGAGGGCGAACTCCATGGAGAAGTAGGCGACCGGCGCCACGAGGCCGGGCACGTTCCGTGTCGCCCACGTGTCCTTGGACGACAGATACGCATCCCGACGCGCTTCCACCGACGCGAGCATCGCCTCGGCGGGGGCGAGGGCGGCGTCCGGTAGCTCCTCGAGCAGGGCCAGGGGGCTGTGATGCACCTCCTCCCATCGCTCGGGGTGGAGGCCCGCGAACAGCGCCGTCGCCTCCGGATCCCAGCACCACCAGAGGTTTCCCGCGAGCTCGCGAAGCCGGTCCCGAATGGTCATTCCACCTCCCGTCGAACGTTGAAGGCCCCCCAGGTATCTCGGTCGACCCAGGGCGCACGCCCCGCTAAGGGGCGCACCATGCAGCGCGTCGTCAAACCCCCGTACACAATTCGGCAGGTCCTCGTCTGTACGAACCTGCGCGATCCCTCGTCCGGCAAGCCCTCTTGCGGCATGAACGGCGGCGCCACCTTTCGCGAGCACCTGAAGAAGGCCGTGAAGGAACGGGGCCTCAAAGGGCAGGTCATGGTGACCGGCACCAGCTGCATGGACTTCTGCCCGGCCCAGGGCTGCGTCGTCGCGTTCTACCCGGACAACGAATGGCGCATCGTGGACGCCACGCCCGAGCAGGAAGAGGCCGTGCTGGCGCGGGCCCTCGCGGGGCCGGAGGGCAAGGAGTAGGGGGGCTCGAGCAGCGCTGACCGCGGTTCCCGGCGCCCGGGCATCAGCTGGTTCGAGCAGCCCTCACGCGGCGCCGACCGCGGCCGGTGGGCTCGCGCTTGCCGGGTGAACGCCTCGGGCCCGCGAGCCCGGGGAAGCAGGAAGAGGAGAAGCAAGAAGGCAGGAAGAGAGGCAGGAAGGCAGGAAGTAGGACCAGATATCGCTGCCGTCCGTGCTCCCGGTTCCCCTCCCTGTTTCCTGCTTTCGTGCTTGCCCTTCTGCCTTCCCTGCTTTGCTCCCTCGAGCGCGAAGCAGAAGAGAATCAGGAAGGCAGGAAGAGAGGAGGGCAGGAAGTAGGAGCCGAAACCATGAGGGGTGGCGGGTGGCCACGTGGCTCAGGCTTCGACCGTGCCTGGCGTTCGGGCTGCTCCTCCGGCTTCCTGCCTTCCTTGTTTCCAGCTTTCTTGCTTGCCTTTCTGCCTTCCCGGTTCCCGCCTCGCTTCCGGCTTCAGACCGCGGGGCATCAGGAAAGCAGGAAGAGGCAGGAAGGCAGGAAGAGAGCCAGGCAGGAAGGCAGGAAGTAGGAGCCGAGATGGCTGGCTTCCGTGCTTCCGGTTCTACTCGCCGGTCCTCCTCCTCCTCCTCCTCCTCCTCGTCCTCCTCCGGCTTCCTGCCTTCCTTGTTTCCTGCTTTCCTGCTTGCCTTTCTGCCTTCCCGGTTCCTGCCTCGCTTCCGGCTTCAGACCGCGGGGCATCAGGAAAGCAGGAAGAGGCAGGAA
>JAZKFH010000076.1:0-71248 GCA_040386535.1 Myxococcota bacterium
GGACCGGCCGCCCGCGGCGGGCGGCCGACTTCCGGGGGCCTGGCGCGAGGGTGTTGGGGGGGGGGGCGATCGGTTTCGGGCGGCCTCGCCGAAGCAGCGAGTCTGGTGCGCACTAGTAATCGCGGACGGGACCGGGGTCGGCCGCGTGTGATTGGTTCCGGTCGGTGGGCGATGCGCACAGACGCCGGCGCCACCTATGCGGTCGAGCGCTACTCGGGTGACCTCAAAGGGGATGGAGATCGGCTGCTCGGGCGATTGAATCATGCGAAGAAGCAGGAGACTGCCAATGGGTGGCCCGCCTCGCGGCCATCGGGCCCTCCTGTCGAACAGGCCCCCGTTCAGGACGCGCCGAACTCGCCGGATGAGACGCCAATGCCTATGCACTTCCCTCAGCGGGCCCGGGCTTAGCTGATTGGAGGGAGGATGCAGGCGCCGCCCGTTTGGCCGACGTATGGGCGGACTCGGAGTTTGGGATGGATCTACCGTCTAAAGTGACCGGATGGGCGCGCATCCCCCGACTTCGGACGGACATACCGTCCGCAGTGACGTGATGGGCGCGCATCCCCCGAGTTCGGACGGATATACCGTCCAAAGTAACGGGATGGGTGCGCATCCACCGAGTTCGGACGGTCGCGCCGCTCCTCGCTGGCGTTTCAGCTTGCGAGCACCGCGCTGAGGGAAGTGCATAGGCATCGAGACGCCATCCCCCGGGTTCGGCGCGCGGGACGCGCCGAACTGACTGGATGAGACGCTATCCCCCGAGTTCGGCGCGCGGGACGCGCCGAACTGACTGGATGAGACGCCATCCCCCGAGTTCGGCGCGCTGGACGCGCCGAACTGACTGGATGAGACGCCATCCCCCGGGTTCGGCGCGCGCTGGACGCGCCTACGGGGGGCCACAGCCGACCACCGACGCTCCCTGTCGAGCGGGTAGCCCTTCGTGCCGTTCGGCGCGTCACCGATGGACGTGCATGACACCCGAGTCAGCCGATGACCGAGCATCTCTCGACCACGCTCCGCGGGCCGGGATTGGCGCTGGCCGGCCGACTGAAGTTGGATCACCCCCCGCCGATGTGGCCCCTCGCGCGTGGCGACAACGGTCACCCCGCCAGCGTGATCGTCCCGCACGCGTAGACGTCCTGCACCGCGTGCAGGAGCGCCACCGCCTCGTCGAAAGGGCGCTCGGTGGCCGCGAGCCCGGCCACGAGGCCGAAGCCGCCCGCGCGCTTCTGGAGCACTGCGGCCAGGAGCGCGCGGCGGAGCGGATCGCCGCCGCCCCACGGCACCGTCCCGAGCGTGGCGGCGCGGCCGGCGCGCGCGTAGCCGGCCCGGAGCGTCGTGAGCGCAACGTGTGCGGCGTCGGGATCGAGACCGGCGCTCGCCGCGTCGAGCAGCGCCTTGGACGGGCGGGGTCGGAGCGCCGGCGGGCCGGCAAGGTCGACACTCACCAGCGCGGCGCCGGCCGCCGCGAGGGCGCCCGTCACGCCGGGCTCCGCGGCCGCGACGTGGGGGCACAGCAGCACGGGCAGCCCCTCGGCGGCGGCGCGGGCCACGAGCGCGGGGGCGTCCACGTCCTCCGGCGCGGGGGAGTGGGCGGCCTCGATGCCCACCACCCCGAGATCGCGCACGCGGCGGATCGTGGCGGCGTCCGCGTCGACCGGCAGGCCGACCACGAGCGGCACGCGGTGGGCGTAGCGAGGCGCCACCGCGTCGAGGTGGCGCGCGTCGAGGACCAGTCCGCTGCACCCGCCGTCAACGGCGAGCTCCGCGAAGCGGCACGGGTCGTCGATGGGGCCCACCATGTCGAGCAGGCACAGGTACCCGGTGCCAGCGAGCCGCCCCGCGTCGAACAGCGCCTGGAGATTCCGGCGCCACATGGGGGTGTGGTCGGCGCCGCCCCACGCGCGATCGACGAAGTCCGGCCCCGGAAGCAGGCGCGCCCGCGGCCGCAGCCCCCCGCCGCGCAACGCGGCGTCGAGCAGCAGGTCGGCCTCGGCGCCGAGGATCGTGCGGATGCTGTCGATGTCCATGCGGGCCCCGGGAGGCATCGGGCGTATCCGGATGGGTGCATGTGTGCTTTGGGCGGAGGCGGCCGCGGGGCCTTCGCCGCGCTGGCACCCCGCGAGCGCGGCGCCGTCGCGCGGGCCCGCTGGCCGACCCATGCCCCTCTGAACGCCGCAATTTCAGAGTCATGCCATGATGAATGAACGTCTCCGGCCGCCCACAGCGCCCGCAGCGGCACCGGCGCACGGAGCAACGCCGATCGTTCATGGGTGTGCCCTCGCGGGCGTGCTTTCACCCTGGCATGACCCCGAAAAGCGTTCGTTCAACTGGACATGACCCCGGTGTCGCTGCGGGGCCCGGGACGATCTGGGTCCAGGCCTCGGCTCGACGGCTTGGCCGACGCTCAGTCGGCCCGCCCCCGCCGGTCCGCGATCTGGCCCCCCCCCCGCTCGCCCCGCCGCCCCCGCCGCCGCACCGGCCGCGCGCCGCGCGCGGTCCGTGTGCCCTGCTTCCCTCCTGCTCCCCGCTCCCCGCCACCCACCCCGTTGACCCCGTTCTGCGCGGCAAGTACGTTCCCGCCGATGTCCTCTCCCGGGTCGAGCGCCGCCTTTCCTCCGACCCGCTGGACGCTCATCGCCGAGGCCCGCGGCGACGCCACCGTCCGTCGCGCCGCGCTCGACGAGCTGCTCGCCGCCTACTGGACCCCGCTGTACGTCTACGCGCGTCGCAAGGGCCTGAACGCCGAGGACGCCCAGGAGGCCGTGCAGGACCTGTTCACCGACCTCGTGGAGCGCCAGTTTCCCGGCACGCTCGACCCCGGCCTGGGGCGGCTGCGCGGCTGGCTCAAGGCGTGCCTGGACCACCACCTCGTCAACCGTCACGCGGCCCAGACGGCCAAGAAGCGTGGCGGCGGGGTGCGCCACGTCCCGCTCGACACCGAGGTCGGGGAGCGGGCGCTGGCGGCGGCGGTGGCCTCGCCCGAGGACGCGTACACCCGGCAATGGGCCGCGCAGCTGATGGAGCGCGCGCTGGCGCGCCTCGGGGACGAGCACCGCGACGAGGGCCGTGTCGGCTCGTTCGACGTGGTGCTGCGCTTCTTCGGGAGCGGGGTGGCGCCCGCCTACCGCGATGTCGCCGCCGAGACCGGGATGTCGATCCCCCAACTCAAGGCGTTCCTGCACCGCGCGCGGGTGCGGTACCGCGCCCTGGTCGTCGAGGAGGTGCGCCAGACCGTGGCCCGCCCCGAGGACGCCGAGCGCGAGATGAGCGAGCTGCTGGCGTTGCTCGGCGCCGCGTGAACGCCACGTTTGCCACCGAATGCCCGCGGTGCGGCGCCCCACTCGGGGCGAGCCGTGCGTGCGCGCGGTGTCTGTTGACCGATCCGGTCGGCACCACACCTTTCGATCTGCTCGAGGAGATCGGCCGCGGTGGCATGGGCACCGTGTGGCGGGCACGACACCGGGGGCTCGACCGCATCGTGGCGGTCAAGTACCTCTCCGACGCGCTCGCCGAGCGCCCCGATTTCGTGGCACGTTTCCTCCAGGAGGCGCGGCTGATGGCCCGGCTCCAGCACCCCCGCATCGTCGCCGTGTACGACGTGGGCGAGGACGAGGGCCTGCCCTACATCGTGATGGAGTACGTGCCCGGCCCCTCGTTGGCGGCGGTGCTGCCGCTCACGCCCGCGCGCGCGATCGACATCGGCGTGGGCGTATGTGAGGCGCTCGCGTTCGCGCATGCCAACGGCGTCGTGCACCGTGACATCAAGCCCGAGAACATCCTGCTCGATGACACGGGCGCGGTGAAGGTGGCCGACTTCGGCATCGCGCGCCTGCTCGACGTCCCCGGCGCCACCGCCACCGGAGCGCTCATCGGCACGCCCGCCTACCTCTCCCCCGAGGCGATGGCCGGCGCCCGGCCCGACCCCCGGATGGATTTGTACGCCGTCGGCGCGGTGCTCTACCAATGTGTCAGCGGCGCGCTCCCCGTGGGCGCGCTCGACTCCGTGGGGCCAGCGCTCGATCCAATCGTGCGGCGAGCGCTGGCACCCGTCGCGCGCCGATTTGGTTCCGCCGCGGAGCTCTCGCGCGCGCTCGAAGCGGCGCGGGCCGTTCACGGGGGCGTGGAGGGCGGCGCCTTCACCGGCGAGGAGGCCCTGCTCAAGCGCGTGGCGGCGCTGATCCTCACCGCGGCCACAGGCACCGGCATCGGCGCCGTGCTGGTGAGCGTGACCCCGCGCATCCTCGCCCCCGAGGACGTGCGCCCGCTCGTGATGGTGGGGCTCGAGCCCCTGGCGGACGGCCGGCTCCTGTCCCGCGCGCGCTTCGAGGAGGGGCCCCTGCTCGCGGCGGTCGCGGCGGCGGCGGCGGGGGTGGCGATGTGGGCGCTGCTGCTCCGCCACTGGCGCACCGCGGGGCTATTGGATCCGCGGCCGGAGCGGGCGGTGCCGGAGGGGCGTTGGTTGCTTGCGTTCGGGGTGTTCGCGTTGCTCACGGGGGTGTTGCGCAAGCTCTTCTTGCCACCCACGTCCGCGCTCGCGCCGTTCGTCCCCTTGTTGGGCGGCGCGCTGGAGATCGTGTGCCTGGCGCTGTTCTGGTCGGCGGTGCTCGAAGCGCGCCGCACGTCACGGCCGCTGGCGCGTGAGTGGAGGGTGTGGGTGGGGATGGGTGTGGCGTTGGTGCCACCGGTGCAGGCGACGCTGGAGTGGTTGGCGGGGTTCGGATAGCTGAGCGCTACTTCGCCCCTCCCTCCACCGGGCCCGCCCGCCCGTGCACGCGCTCCCTCTGCTCCCGCTGGTTCTCCAGCTGCGCCCGGATCTTGCGGATCCGCGCCACGTCACCGGCCGCGAGGGCGTCGATCGCCTCGCTGAGCAGATCCGCCGTCACCTGCGCGTGGTCCGGCGTATCGAGGGCACGGTGGTTGGGAGGTTGCATTCCTACCTCGTGACCCGGCGCGGAGGACGGCGGCTTTCGGCGCGCTTTCTCCGGCGCGGATCGGGAAGCGCCGCGACGAAGATCCTTTTTCGACTTTCTCGCCGTCCCGCGCAACCGCCGCCCCCGGTTCCTGAAGAGGTCAGCAGAGGCCCGAGGGCCTCCTCACCCCCCTTCACCTACCCGGAGCCGCTCATGGACTACACCGTCCTCACCTACGCATCCTTCCTCGGCATCAGCATCGCCCTCACCGTCTGGGTCGCGCGCACCCTCGTCAAGAACGGGCGGATCTTCCTGGTCGACGCGTTCGGCGGCAACGAGCCGCTCGCGGACTCGGTCAACCACCTGCTCGGGGTGGGGTTCTACCTCGTCAACCTCGGGTACGTGTCGCTCAAGATGCAGACCTACGACTCGATCACCGGCTACTCCGGGGTGTTCGAGGTGGTCGCGGGCAAGGTCGGCGGCGTGATGCTCGCGCTGGGGTTCATGCACTTCTTCAACCTGTTCCTCTTCTCGCGCATGCGCCGTCGCGGCCTCGCGCACCTCGCGCCGCCGCCCGTCCTCCCCAACGAATTCCTCGCACCGCGCACCGCGGCCAAGGTGGCGTGACCCCATGCTCACCAAGCTGTTCGTCCTGTACGACGCCGACTGTGGCTTCTGTACCCGCTGCGCGCGGTGGTTGGCCGGCCAACGCCGCCACGTGCGCCTCGAATGCCTCCCGAACGGATCGCCCTACCTCGCGGAGCTCTTTCCTACCCTGCGCGCGCTCCCCAAGGCGGAGCTGACCGTGATCGACGACCAGGGCGGGGTTTATTATGGCACCAATGCCTGGCTCATGGCCCTCTGGGCGCTGGAGGAGTACCGGCCGTGGGCCGCCCGCCTCGCCACCCCGGCGCTGCGCCCCTTCGCGCGGGAGGCCTTCGAGCTCGTTTCCACCAACCGGCGCGGGATAAGCGCGCTGTTGGGGCTCCGCAACGAGGCCGCGATGGCGCGGGCGCTCCAGGCGGCGGTCGACCCCGAGAACCACGTGCGGTGCGCCGACGGCCACTGCACGCCCGAGCGACACGGGGCGCCTGCGTAGTCGTGGCAGAGCTGACGGCGGCGTGTGTGGGAGAGAGAGGCGGGCGAAAGCAGGTGGTTCCACGGCGTGCTTGCCTCTCTCCGACGAGAGCCTATGTTCGTGGGGTCACTGCCAACCCGGCACACCGCTTCGAGAACAGCTTCAGAGAGGAGATCCCATGAACACGGGAAACACCGACAAGGCGATCGAGCAGTTGAATTCCTTCCTCCGCGGGGAGATCAGCTCGGTCGAGACCTACCGCCAGGCGCTCGACCGCATCCAGGATCCGCGGGTCCGCAACGAGCTGCAGAACCTGCTCCGCTCCCACCAGGAGCGCACCGATCTGCTCCGGCAGCGGGTGGTCGAGCTCGGGGGAAATCCGGCGACCACGTCGGGTGCGTGGGGTGCGTTCGCCAAGCTGGTCGAAGGCGCGGGAGCGGTGTTCGGGATCGGCCCGGCGCTCTCCGCGCTCAAGCAGGGCGAGGAGCACGGGATGAACGATTACCGCCGTGACCTCGGCGACCTCGATCCCAATTCGCAGGAGCTGATCCGCAGCCGCATCCTCCCCGAGCAGGAGCGTACGTGCCGGGCGATCACCAACCTGCAACAGACGGTGCCGGCGTAGGAGTGGTGAAGGCGTCGGCTCCGTAGCCGCCGCCCGCCGCGCTCCTGGGGGAACGCCGATACCACGCCCCGGCCCACGATACGGAGACGTGTCGTGTGGCCGGTGGCGCCTTTTTTCTGGCAACCCTCCCGCGCGCCGAGCTGTCGGCCTGCGACAGATCAGCCCGCGAGGTCCGCCGGCTTGGGCTTGCGGAACACGAGCCAACCAAAGCCGCCGAGCACGCCGACGAACAAGGCGCCCGCCCCGAGCACGGCCGGATGAAACGGTTGGTAGGTCAGGGTGTGCACGATCCACTCGCCCATCTCGTGGATGGACGCGCCGCCGTCGGGCCCCTCGAAGGTGAAGCTCGCGGTCGTCGCGCGGATGGCCGACTCGAGCTCCGCTGCGCTGTCGGGCTCGCCCACGCCCCAGGCCACGATGGTGCCGCGATCGTAGGGCATGGCGGCGATGCGCAGCGCCTTTCCGCTCACCTCGGGCGCGAGCAGGATGCCGAGGCGGTCGCCCCGCTCGAGCGGGATGGCGGCGGGCACCTTGTCGGCCGCCTTGCCGAAGAAGCGCTGCTTGAGCAGGGTCTCCTCGGCGGGGAACGAGTCCTCGTCGAGGATCCCCATCTTCCAGGATTCGCCGCAGAACAGGATCAGGTCGACCTCGCCGGCGGGGCTCGGGCGGATCGCGCGGAGGCACGCGGAGGGGTCCTTGGGGCCGATGCCGATGGCGGCCAGGGCCTTGTCGGCGTCGGGCTCCTCGATGGGCAGCGGGCGGCGCCAGCCGCCAGGGAGCGTGGCCGAAAAGCCGAGCGCCGTGGTCGCCGGGCCGCCCAGGGCCAGGATCTCGGCGGCCGGCTTCTGCACGGTGAGGCGCTCCAGCACCGTGTCGAGCGCGCTGGTGGCCCGGCCGGCGTTCTGCGCCGCCGCCAGCATCGCCACGTGCATCACCTTGCCCTCCACAGGAAAGGCGGCGACCTCCATCACGCCCTTGGGGCCGCCCTTCTCGAACGAAAAGCGCATCGTCGTGCGCGCGGTGGGGCGCCCGCGGAGCTCGGCGATGCTCACCGTGTCGCGCAGGACGCTGACGGCGCGCATGTCCTCGAGCTTGTCGCCATAGACGCCGGCCCAGCGCTCGGCGGCGTCCTTGGTGATCGCGATCTGGAACGGCGTGTACCAGACCTCGACCGCCACGCCCCCGTCGCCCGTCTTGCCCTTCCAATCCCAGTCGGACCAGCGGGTCATCTCCCAGCCGGCGGGCATGTCCAGCGTGACGCCGGCGTCGTTCAGCGCGTAGACCTCCGCGTGGGCCTCCGGGAGCACCATCTGGAGGGCCGTCTGGAGCACCAGCGGGAGCGCGAGCAGGGCGGGGAGCAGCATGGGGAGGGCCCGGGAGAGGGCGGCCAGCCTAACCGGGGAGCAGGCACGGGGCAGCCGGCCCGCGCGGACGCGGCCGCCGCGGGGCCGGGGTGCGCAGACGAGCCTGGCGGCTCCCTCCCGCTACCGG
Organism: Myxococcota bacterium; assembly: GCA_040386535.1. Taxonomy (GTDB): domain Bacteria; phylum Myxococcota_A; class UBA796; order UBA796; family SXON01; genus CAJBVW01. The sequence continues at coordinate 8,108 of JAZKFH010000076.1, forward strand.
GGGAGCCGCCCGCACTGCCGCGCCTTAGTAGACCTGGAGGTGCGCGTACGCGTCTTCGTCCTGGAAGTCGGTGCGCGTGGCCGAGAACGTGTTCGTGCCCGAGCACTCGGTGGCGACGGTGAGACGGCAATCGTCGTCATCACACTCCTGCTCGTCGGCGCGGTTGTACTGGGTGTACTCGTCGCCGTCCTCGTCGTACACGAGGTACGTGCTGGAGGGGATCGCGCCGGAGCTGCCGCCGATATCGTCCTCGTCCCACTCGTCGCTCTCGACCCACGAGCTCGAGAGGAGCGAGCTCGCCGTGAGGTTGCCGGAGGCGGTGCCGCCCTTGCCGAAGGTGAGCGTCACGAGCGCCTCGGAGGTGTCCTCGTCCGACTCGATGAAGCGGTAGCCGTCCTCGTGCTCGGAGCGCTCTTCGTTGCCCGAGGTGTCAGCCCACGAGAAGGACCAGGTCTCCCCGTCCCACTCGCCGGGGAGCACTTCGCCGCCCCACACGAGGACCGCCTGGTTGGGCGCGGTGGTCTCGATCTGGGCGAACAGCAGCGTGTCGCTGCCGGTGGTGCTCTGCTCGTAGGTCCACTCGCTGTCGTTGTCGGGCTCGTCGGCATCGGGCACGTGGCCGTCGGTGAAGTTCTCGGTGATGTTCGACTCACACTCGACGCCCGCGTCGGCATCGTATGCCACACGAACGAGCCAGATGCCCGAGGGAGAGCTGCAACCAGTCATGAGCGCGAGCGCCACTGTAAATAGGGCCATGGATCCTCCAGGCGCCGACTGTGTCTCGAAATCTCCGCACCGTCAACCGGAATCGCTCGCGTTGCCGGTTCGCGGCCGCACCGAATACATCCGCGTGGGGTTCAACGCGTCGGGCTGCACTCCAGCCATTCCCCGAGCAATGTCACGTCGTCCGCCAACATTCCGCCTCCGGGCGGCATCGTCGCGTTGGTGAGCACGACGCGGCGCACCGCGTCCGTTTGTGCACGCACCTCGGCCTCGGTGGCGAAGTCGATTCCTTCGGGGGCGCCGTGGCGGTCCGCCGCGGTGGCGGCGTGACAGGACTGGCAGTAGGAGACGAAAAACCCCTGCGCGAAGTTCTGCCAGGTCACCGCGGTCTCGCACCCGGAGTCTTCCGGCGCCGTGTTTCCCGCCACACACGCCAGCAGCAGCAGGATCACGCGATCACGGCGTGGATCGGCTGCGCGCCGTCTACGATGACCTCGTCCGGATCGATGTCCGCCATCGCCAGCAGCGTGGCGCCGAGGTGGCTCGGCACGAGGCCGGTGCCCGCCTCGCTCGGCTCTCCCGTGTCCAGATCGATCGGCCGGCCCTGGAAGTCGGCGTTCATCTCGCCGATGACCTGCCCGCCGCGCACGCCGGCGCCGAGCAACATCGCGGAGGTGTACGTCCAATGGTCCTTGCCGCCGGTGGTGTTCAATTGGGGGTGGCGCCCCATCTCCGACATCACCACCACGGTCACCTCGTCGGCGAGCGCGCCGCCGGTGACGGAGGAGCGTGTCGCGAGGTCGTCCATGATGCGGTTCAGATAGCCGAACAACAATTCGTAGTGGGTGGCCTGCATGTCGTTGCCGGAGTGGGTGTCCCACCCGGTCGAGCACCATCCGTCGTCCTCGATGAGGGCGCACCGGGAGAGGCCGAGCGAGAAACAATCGAACGCGGCGGCGGCGTCGGCGGCCAGATCGCGGGCGCACCCCGCGTCCTCCGGTGCCAGGGAAACGCGCCCGGCGATGTCTCCCATCTGCCCCAACGTGTCGAGCGCGCGCACGTAGCCGTTGCCGACGCGGGTGCCGTGCCCGCGCCCGGCGCCCGCGGCCCACGCCGCCGTCCGCCCGCGCACCCGCGCATCGACCAGCGCGTCGAGATCGGCGGCCGTCGCGAGGGTGGGGACCCCCGACTGGGTCAGGGCGGTGCCGTCGAGCAGGTCGCGCAGCTGGCCGTTGCTGCCGACGCGCACCACGCGGTCGGTGTACTTCGCGGTGTAGGCGGGGCCGTACACCACGAGGTGCGGCAGGAGCGGATCCTGGGTGGAGCGGGCGGCGATCGTGGCCGCCCAGTCGTCGTGCCCGGCGGCCGAGCTCCCCGTCATCAGGATGCGTTGACACCGGTCGTGGGTGACCGAGCGCACCTCGATACCGTTGAGCACCGCAGCGCTCGGCCCCCACTGCTCGAAGAACGTGCGCACGGCCGGCCGGCTCGCGTGGTCCACGAACGTGACACCCCCCTCCTCCGCCACGTCCGCGTCCGGCTCACAATTGATGAGCGGGTTGTGCTGGCTCGGGGTGTACACGAACGTCGTGTCCCACCCACCCTTGGCGAGCACGAACAGGAATCGGCGCTCGGGCCCGCCCGCGGAGGCCACGCGGCTCGGCAGGAACAAGCCGGCGCCGGCGAGGCCCAATGCGGAGAGCTGCAACAGGGAGCGGCGCGAGATCGGGCGTGGGGAGGGGTGTGTCATCCGGTCACGAACTCCGGATCGCGCAGGAGGATGGTGAGCAGCGCAGTCCACCCGGTGGCGGGGTCACCCGCGGCCTCCCAGGTGGCGATGTCCGCGGCGCGCTCGGCCGCGGTGGGGCGGCGCGCGAAGAGGCGAAGATACAGGGTGTCGAGCTGCGCGGTGAAGGCGGGATCGGCCGGGACGGTGTCCAGCGTGATTCCGTCGAACAGGCGCCGCTCGCCGCCCTCGACCAACTCGCGTTGGACGGCGGTGGCCGCGCCGCCCTGGGCCAGCCGCTCCACCACCAACGCCCAGGTCAGGCTCGGGTCCTGTTGGGGGCGTGTCACCTGCTCGCCGTCTACGCCGCCCACGAGCACGCGGTAGCCGTAATCGTCGTTCGCGAGCTGGTCGCAGCCGTTGGATTGCCACGCAAATCCGGTGAGGTCCTCCACGGCGGTGGCGAGCGCGTCCGGGCCGAGCATGCGGACGGTGCGCTCGCGCGCCTCGACCGTGGCGTCGGCGCCGGCTCCCAATCCGCCGGCGCGGTACTGGGGCGTGTCCGTCACGGCGCGGAGCAGCGCCCGGGCGCGCCAGTCCCCGGCGGCGAAGTCCTCCTCCAGCGCGGCGACGGTGGCGTATTCGTCTACCGCGACCTCGCGGCGCCACAACAACTCGGCCATCGTCTCCACCGCGCAGGTGTAGAAGCGGGGATCCGCCGCGATGTGGGGGCCGAGCTCGGCGGGAGAGGCGAGGGGTGTACCGAAATAGCCCATCGGGACGCCGAGCAGCTCGGGCCCGAGCGACTCACGCTCGGGGTGGTAGTTCACCAGCTCCAGGCGGTTGTAGTCGATCGCCGGGTAGTAGCCGAACAACGTGGCGGCCAGCGGCTCGATGGACGCGTGACACGCAAGGCACGCATCATCCGTCGAGAGCGCGGTGGCGGTCGCGTCGGTGTCGACCAACGAGGGCGACGATCCAAACGATACGGGGCGCTCGAGGTAGTCGACACACAACAACAGGTCGGCCAGGGCCGCCGCGCGCGAGCGGTTCGCGTTGGATTGGGAGGTGTAATACCGCAGCCACAATCCGTTGGTGGAGAGCACCCCATTCGGCGGGCGGCCATCGGTGTAGTGGGACTCCTGCCATCCCGCCGCGCCGTCCGGATAGGCGATGGGCCAGAGCTCGCCGAGCAGCTCGTTCGCCATCGTGTACTCGGCGGTCACGATCTCCGACCACGGGCGGTCCTCCATCGTGACGTGCGCGACCAGGCGGAGCGGCTCCTCGCCGACCGCGCGCTCGAAGGCGCACTCCTGCTCGGCGGGGAGCTGGTAGTCGTAGAAGCGCACCTGGAACTCGTCGATCCGGGTGCGGTAGCGCTCGGCCCAGAAGGAGAGGAGGCGGCCCTCGAGGCGGGGGTCGTCCAGGAAGGCGTCGCGGTAGGCGTCGAGCGCGGCGGGATCGGCGGCGACGGCGGCGAGCTCGGCTTCGGAGGGGGTGACGCCGCGCAGGTCGAGGCTCAGGCGGCGCAGCAGGCGGGCGTCGTCGAGGGGGACGAGGATGTCCGCAGGGGGCGCCTCGTCGGGGGCGCCGGCGCAGGCGAGCAGAAAAAGGATCACGGTGTCGACGCTTCGACGAGGCGGTCGACCAGGCCGTCGAGCGCGAGGCAGGCGTCGGTCTCGACCGGCGCGCCGTCGAACGTGACGACCGCGCCGCACGGCGTACACGAGGGGCCGAAATCGACCGACCAGGTGCCGCCGCCCGGATCCCGTACGTCCACCGCGCCGATGGGGACGCCGTCGCAGCCGTCGGCGCCGAGCTCCACGGCGTGGAAGAACAGGGTGGTCTCGCGCAGGGTGAGCGCGCCGTCGAGGTTTGCGCGGCGGCCGTCCGTCCCGGCGGTGCCGGCGTAGTCGAGCCACGCGCTGATGCCGGTGGCGAGCCAGTCGGCGTCGCTCCCGGGCTCGTGCCAGGAGCCGTTCAGCACGGTGTCCCAGGCGGCCGGGGCCTCGCGCAGCCGGGTGATCCAGTGCCCGCCCACGTCGATGCGCGCGCCGTCCGGCGCGAGGATCATCAGATCCCCCATCATGTTGAGCTCGACGTAGGGGCCCGCGTCGTCCCCCGCGGCGGTCTCGCTGTAGCCGCCGACGCCGAGGAAGTACCAGCCTGCGCGCGAGGTGCAGCCCTCGAAGCTCGGCCCCGCCATGAACGTGCCCGGGCCGGGACAACCGCCGTCGCCGTGGCGGAACCAGTCGTTGAGCGAGCCGCGCACCAGCAGCGGCGAGGGGAATTCCCCGGCGAGCGCGGCCTCGATGGCGGCGACGGCCTCGTCCGGCGCCCACGTGGCCGCGACCGTGGCGGGGGCGAGCGGGGGGATGCCGAGATCCTCGGGGGCCTCGACAAACAACACCACGGCGGGGGCCGGCGGCGTGCACGCTGTGAGGACGAGGAGGAGCATGGGTGTGGAGATACCCTGAGGCGCGCCGATCGAAAAACGGCGGGTCGTCAGAGCCCGGCCGCGTCGAGCTCCGCGCCCCGACGATCGAACCACGCGAACACCTCGTCCTGGCACGCGCGGACGGCGAACATCGCGTCCTCCATCCGCGGATCATCCGCGAGGTACGGGCGCAGCAGCGTGGTGGCGGCGAGCAGCTCGCTCTCGAGCGCCGACCCGGGCAGGGTGGCGTCGAGGGTGTCGAGCGCCGCGTGGATGCCGGCGTTGCAGGCGGGATCGCTGAAACACCTGCCGGAGACGGCTCCGTAGAAGGTGGTCACGGGCGTCGAGCCGAACGCCCAGTCCGGGTCCCACGGCAGGAACACGGCCTTTCCGCCGCGGGTGGGATCGAAATAGACACGGTAGTTATTGCTGTAATACGAGTAGCTGTCGTAGTGGCCGGTCCACGCCGCCGCCGCGACGAACGCCGCGTGTTGATCGCGGTCGACCACCGTGTCGAGCGTGTCGGCGAAGGTGCCGCCCGCGCGCAGCGTGTCGGTGACGGCGTACACGTCCGCCAACGCGACGTCCGCTCCCTCGTCGAGCGCGAAGTACGGCTGCCCCGCGTCGGTGAAGTCGACCAGGGTGTAGCTGCCGTCCGGCCAGAGGTGGTAGTCGCCGTCGTACAGGTTGCCGGTGGGATCGGCGAAGTTCTTCTGGAGGAACTCGTCGTCGTAGTCCTCCACGAGGCTGTAGACGCCGAAGTCCTGACCATCCACGGTCACGCGCGCGTAGGCGACGCGGGGCGCCGGGATGTCGAGCATCCGGTTGATCCCGTAGGCGGCGTACTCCTTGATCTTGGCGCAGTCCTGCACCATGTTGTTCAGGTTGATCTTCTCCAATCCCTCGAGCTTCGCGCCCTCGCCGTACTCGAGGAAGTCGACCTTGAAGCCGGCCTTCTGGTCGAGCGAGCGGTAGGAGCCGAGGCGGCCCTTGATGCGGACGCCCACGTTGGCGAAGGTCACGCCGTCGAACAGCACGTCGGCGGGGACGTAGGTGTACGGATCGGCGGCCAGGGAGCGGCTACCGCCCGGGGCGAGCGTGATCGCGACCGTGTGGAGCGCGTCGAGGTTGAACACGCGGGTGTCGTCGGGCTCCTCCGCGGTGTCGGTGGCGCCCGTGTCGTCGGGGATGTGCTCGATGCCGGTGTCGACAAGATCAGTGTCGACAGGATCGGTGTCGACGGCATCGGTGTCGTCGGTGTCGGCCGGATCGGTGTCCCCGCGGCGAGGCCGGGGGTCGGCGCCGATCTCGATCTCGGTGGGAGCGCAGCCCAGGGCGAGGAGGAGCAACATCGTCCCAGGATAGCCCGGACCGGAAGGGTCGAACCTCGCGATGCGCGATACACCGGCCGCCATGGCTACGACCTTCCAGTTGCGTGTGTGGACCCGCTTCCTCGCCCCCGTCGAGGAGGTGTGGGCGCTCAAGACCGATCCCGCGGCGATCCAGGCGGAATTCCGCCCGTGGATGTCGTTCTGCCTCCCCGAGGGGGACGGGCTCGCGCGCGCCCTCGCGGGTGACGTGCCGGTCGATCTGGCGTGCTCCTTGCGGCTCGGTCGTGTCCTCCCGGTGGCGTGGCCCGCGCGCGTCGTGTCGGCGGTGAAGCACCAGTCGTACCGCGACACGTCCACGAACGCGTTGTACAGCCGCTTTGAGCACGACCACCTGTTCGAGACCACGCCGGACGGCTGCCGCTACATCGACGCGGTCACGTTCACCAGCACCGCGCCCGCGCAGAAGATGTTCGCGATCGCGACCCAGCGCCTGTTCCAGCACCGCCACACCGTCGCGGCGAAGCGGCTGCCGACCGATCCGCAGGCCACGGCGGTCGCGGTGTTGCGCGTGTTGGTCGAGGAAGAGGCCGCGTAGCGGCGGGCTTCGACAGCGACCGCCCCTCCCATCGGATAGACGCGGCCGATGCGCGTCCCGGTCTCCGTCCTCCAGAAGCTCGTCCCCCTCCCGGCCGACCTCGACTCCCTCGTCCGCACGATGAACGCGCGGGTGAGCGAGGTCGAGCACGTGATCCACTTTCCGGCGCGCGCGGCGTTCGCCGGCGTGTCGATCGTCGAGGCCGTCCGCCCGGTGCAGAGCCAGGGCGAGCACACCCGCTGGGAGATGCGCGGGGCCGGCGGCGTGCATCACATCGTCGTGGGGGATCGGTTCGGCATCCTCGCGGGCGGTCGCTACGCGGCGGTGCTCGCGGGCGGCGCGCTGCCCGACGGGACGGCGATCGACAGCAAGCCGGTCACCGGCATGGAGAGCGACGGCGCGCTGGTGAGCGAGGCCATGCTCGGCATCGGCAAGGACGCGGCGCGGCCGCTTGCGTTCGCCCCCGACACGGCGCTCGGCGCGGACCCGTGGGAGGCCCTCGAGCTCGACGACGTCGTGCTCGAATTCGATCTGGAGCCCAACCGCCCCGATCTGTACTCGCTCCTCGGCATGGCGCGGGACGCCGGCGCCATCTGGAGCCACAAGGTCACGCTGCCCGCCACCCTCGACCTCGCCGCGTTGCCGCGCGCCGCCTCGCCCCGCATCGACCTGCGCACGCCGCGGGCCCGCGGATACCTCGCGCTCGCGATGACCGGCGTGAAGGTGGGCCCCTCGCCGCAGTGGCTGCAGAACGTCGTGCGCAAGCTCGGCATGCGCCCGATCAACAACGTGGTCGACGCGGCGAACCTCGCCATGTTCGAGCTCGGCCAGCCGCTCCACACCTTCGACGCGGCGCGCCTCCAGAGCGGCGCCATCGTGCTCCGCATGGCCCGCGCGGACGAGCGCATCACGACGCTCGACGGCGTGGAGCGCACCCTGACCGACGAGTGCCTGCTGGTGTGTGACGGGGACCACCCCGTCGCGATCGCGGGCGTGATGGGGGACGCGACGAGCGAGGTGGACGCGGGCACGACCGACGTGCTCATCGAGTCCGCCGCCTTCGACATGGCCGCCGTACGCCGCGCGTCGCGCCGCCTCTCGCTCCGCACCGAGGCGTCCCTGCGCTTCGAGAAGGGGCTGCCCTACTGGGGCGTCCACCGCGGCGCCGCGCGGCTCGCGCAGCTCCTGGTCGACGTGGCGGGCGCCACCCCCGTGTCCCTCACCGAGGCCGGGCACCCCCCGCCCGCCGCCGAGGGCATCCGCGTCGACCGGGCGCGCATCCGCTCGCGCCTCGGCATGGACGTGACCGACACCCAGATCGACCGCATCCTGGTGGCCGCCGGCGCCACGCTCGAAGGCGGGATCGCGATCCCGCCGGAGTTCCGCCCCGACCTGCGCATCTTCGAGGACCTCGTCGAGGAGGTCGGCCGCGTGTTCGGCTACGAGCACGTGCGCGCCGAGGCCCCCCGCGTCGAGCTCCAGAACCCGCGCGCCAACCCCGCCATCGTGACCGCGCGCCGCGCCCGCCGCGTCCTCACCTCGGCCGGGTGGGACGAGGTGTACCTGCCGGTGTGGATCGGCGACGCCGAGGTCGAGCGCTTCGGGTACGATCCGGAGGGGCTGGTCAAGCTCATCAACCCGCTCGCCGAGAACCTCGTCTACTTCCGCCCGAGCGCCCTGCCCGCCCTGGTCGAGGCCGCGGTGCAGAACCGGAAGGACCTCGCGCGGTTCGGCGTCTTCGAGGTCGGCAAGACCTGGCGGCGCGGCGCGGCCGACGGAGAGGCGGGCGGCGCCATCGTCGAGCGCGCGCACCTCGCCGGCATCGCCATGGGCGAGCCGCTCCTGGCCGTGCGGGACGCGCTCGTCGCGTTCGGCGCCGCCTCCGGCGCCCCCGTCGAGCTCGGCCGGCCGCCCGCCCTCGCGGACGGAGAGCGCCTCGCCAACCTCCACCCCGGCCGGAGCTTCACCCTCGGGGACACGAACGGCGTGTGGGCGGTGGGCGGCGAGCTGCACCCACGGCTCGTGCGCGCGTTCGGCCTGCGCGAGGCGCCCGTGGCCTTCGCCGTCGATCTGCAGGCCCTCTTCGGGCTCGCGCCCGCGCTGGTCCGCTTCGTGCCGCCCCCGCGCTTCCCGTCGGTCGAGTTCGACCTGAACGTGACCGTGCCCGAGAAGACCGAGGTGGCCGCCGTGCTCGCCGCGGTGCCGTCCTCGGACGATCTGCTCTCCAGCGGCGTGGTCGACATCTACAAGCTCCCCGCCGGCAGCGCGGAGAGCGGCGCGCGCCTCACGCTTCGCTTCGTGTTCAACGCCGGAGATCGCTCCCTCACGCAGGAGGAGGGCGCCGCGCGGATGGACGCGGTGCGTGGCGCGTTGGCGGCGCGGGGCTGGAAGGTCGGGTAGCGCGACCGGGGGCCGACGGGGCAGCCTCGGCGTGACGGGTCGTGACACGTTAGCCCGCCGTCATGGCACCTGACCCCTACGGCTTCGAAGACTCCGCGCCCACCGGGGGTTCCTCCGGTGACGACGCATCGCGCGCGATGTGGTTCTCGTTGAGCTCCGCGCTCCTCGCGGCGGTGGGCATCTGCGGCTGCTACGTGCCGTACTTCGCGGCGTTGCCGCTCGGGATCTACGGCGCGTACCTCGGGCAGCGCGCGCTCTCCACGACAACGTTGACCGACACCAACGGGCGCTCGATGGCCACCGCCGGGCTCGTGGCGGGGATCGTCTCCTCGTTGGTGAGCGGCATGTTCACCCTGTTCGCCATCTTCTACGCGTTGTTCCTCGTCCTCTACATGGGCGTCATCTTCGCCGCGATCGCCGCGGCGGGCGCGAGCGGCGGCGGGGAGTTCTGATTCGCGGCCGCTGGGCGTGTCGGGTAGGCTGCGCCGTGCTCCTCGTGCTCCTCTCCGCGTGCACCCCCGCGCCCACCGGCAAGGTCGTGGTGCTCGGGCTCGACGGGCTCGAGTACACCATGCTCGACCGCCTGATCGCGGGCGGCGAGCTGCCGAACTTCGCCCGCCTCACCAAACAGGGCGTGCGCGGCGAGATGGAGGTGACCACCCCCATCATGTCGCCTATCTTGTGGACCACGATCGCGTCGGGCTACCCGGCCGACGTGCACGGCATCGGCGGGTGGACCACCGGGCGCGGGCACTCGTTCTCGGGCGCGGACGTGTTGGTGAGCCGCGTGTGGGACGTGGCGAGCGGCGCGGGCGCTGCGGTCGTCGTGAGCGGGTGGTTGATGACCTGGCCCGCGTCCCCCGTGAACGGTTCGATGCTCTCCGAACGTTTCGTCTGGTCCTACCCGATGAACAAGGATCCCGCTGAGAAGAGCGTCGGCATCGCGAGTGACCGCGCAGCCACCACCTTCCCGGACGCGTTGGCCGCGCGCGCCGAGGCCCTCCGCCCCGATGACGCCTGGGTCACCGCGAGCCCGCTCGCCTACCAGGTCGCGGAGTACGGCGCCCCGTTCCACCCGCTCCTGCGCGACGAGACCCACGTGCGCGTGTTCGAGTCGCTCTGGCCCGAGGCCGGCGCCCGCTTCGGCGCGGTCTACCTCAACGGCGCCGATCAGGTCAGCCACCTGTACTGGTCGTACGCCGATCCCGGCGTGCAGGACACGATCCGCGCCGACCCCGCGGCCCACACCGCCGCCGCCCAGGCCGCGAGCAAGCCCGGCCGCCGCCCGGTGCCCTACGCCGACGGCATCGATCTCGACGACCTCGCCCAGGCGGGCCGCTACGTGCCCGACTACTACCGCTACCTCGACACGGTCGTGGGGCGCGTGTGGTCGTTGATCGACGCCGACACCACGCTGGTGGTGCTCTCCGACCACGGCTTCCGCGTCTCGACCGCGCAGCCGCTCATCAACGGCTCCCACAACGACGTCGCCGTGTTCCTGGCGGCGGGCCGCGCGGTGAAGCCCGGGCGCGTGAAGCTCCACGTGTTCGACGTGGCGCCCACCCTCTACGCGCTGCTCGGGCTCCCTTCGGCCGCGGACATGCCCGGCAAGGTGCTCACCGAGGCCTTCGACGTCGTCGCGGTGCCGCCGGTGCCCTCACGCCGCCTCGAGCGCGTCGCCATCGAGGCCGGCGCGGCGGACGGGGGCCTGGCCGACGACCAGCTCCGCGATCAGCTCGAGGCGCTCGGCTACATCGACGAGGAGGGCCTGCCGGACGCGAGCATCGGGGGGAGCCGGCGGCAGCGGTGACGGGGGGGGTTGCCGTCAAAAGAACAGCGATGTATTTTTGACGGCATGACGCGCACACAGGTCCAGCTCCCAGATCAGCTCTACCGGGACCTTCGGGCACTGGCCGAAGAGCGGGAGTGGTCGCTCGCTGAGGCCATCCGCCGCGGGGCCGAGCTGCTCTTGCGGAGCTACCCCCCCGTGCGCGAGCCCGCTGAGGGATGGTCGCTCCCCGAGCCGCTCCACCTCGGCGACTTCCTCGCTGCGCCGGACGAGTGGCGCGAGCTGGCGAACGCGCGAGGGGACTGAATTGGCCGAGCGCGTGCTGACCGGCATCGACACGAACATCCTGGTGTACGCGCTCAATGCGGACGCGCCGGAGCATGCCGCGGCGCGCGCGTTCCTCGACGCCAGGAAGCACGACTCGGACACCGTACTGAGCGAGCTCGTGCTCGTCGAGCTGTACGTACTGCTCCGCAACCCCGCGGTGTTCCGGCAGCCTCTGGGCAGCGCGCCCGCGGTGGCGATGGTCGAGCGGTTCCGGCGCCACCCCCGCTGGCAGCTGGTCGACCACGATCCCACGATCATGGGGGAGTTGTGGGTGGCCGCGGCCGCGCCGGACTTCGCGCGGAGCCGCATTTTCGACGCGCGCTTGGCGCTGGGGCTCCGCGTTCACGGCGTGCGCGCCTTTGCCACGGCCAACGTGAAGCACTTTGGCGGGTGCGGATTCGACCGGGTCTGGAACCCCCTCGGGTGACCGCCCCCCTCCTCACCCTCCTCCTCCTCGGCGCCACCCCCGCGGAGCCGCCCGTCGCGCCCCCACCGATCGTCGCCCCACCCCCCGACGTCATGCGCATCCACTTCATCGACGTGGGCCAGGGCGCCGCGACCCTGGTGGAGCTGCCGTGCGGCGCCATGCTCGTCGACACGGGCGGCGAGGACTCGGGGGACTGGCCCGGCGAGGGTGCCTTCCACAGCAACGCCGCGCTCGCGGCCTACCTGGCGGCGTTCTTCGCCCGGCGCGTCGACCTCCACGATCGGCTCGACGTCATGCTCCTCACGCACCCGCACATCGATCACGTGCGCGGCGCTCTGCCGACGCTGGAGGCGTACACCGTGGGCGCGCTCGTCGAGAACGGGCAGGTCCCCGAGCAGGAGGACGCCGCCCTGGCCATGGCCGCCGTGCGCGCGTGGGCCGAGGCGCACCCGGCGCTCAACACCCTCGTGGTCACGACGGACGACCTCCCCGCGGACGGCACCCCGCTCGCCTCGCCGGTGCTCGACCCGTTCGGGATGTGCCGCGGCGTCGATCCGATCGTGGGCGCGCTCTGGGGCTACGTGCCGCGCGACCCGGGCTGGGGCGAGGACGACTACAACAAGCCCCGCTACCGCAACGAGAACAACCACAGCGTCGTCACGCGTGTCGACTTCGGGGCGGCGAGCCTGCTCGTCACGGGGGACCTGGAGGAGGCCGCCATCCGCGACCTGGTGGGGGCCCGTGCGCCCGGCGCCCTCGACGTCGACATCTACGTGGTCGGCCACCACGGCTCCCACAACGGCACCACGCGCGAGCTGCTCGCCGCGATGAGCCCGGAGTGGGCGGTGCTGGAGGTGGGGCCGGCGGCGCGCCACGGCGCGTGGACCGCGTACCAATACGGACATCCCCGCCAGCCCGTCGTCGACCTGCTCCAGCAGGAGGTCTCGGGCAAACGGGACGCGGTCACCGCGCCGGTCGGCGTCACGATCCGGCGCTTCACCGACACCGTCATCGACGAGGCGATCTACGCCACGGGCTGGGACGGCACCGTGGTGCTCGAGGCCACGGCGGCGGGGGTGATCACCCGGGGCACGCCCGACCGCTGATCAAGCCGGACCGCCGATCAGGGATGGCTGCGCGCCAGCGCGACGAGCTGCTGGACCACATTCCAGTTGCGCGCGGTCCCCAGCGGCTTGATCTTGAGCTTCGAGACGCCCTGCCCCTCGGGGTAGTACACGAACACCTCGCTGCCGGCCGCCGCCCACTCCTCGGGGGCGACGGACTTCGCCGCCATCGCGGTGGCGTGCGCCGCCGAGATCGGCTCCAGGAGGAAGACCACGTGCAGGCGCGTGAGGTCCTCCGTCCGCGCGGCGAACGGGTGCGCTGTCGCGATGCGCGCGAGGTCGGCGTCGGTGCGGACGATCACGTCGATGGCGAGGCCGAGATCGTCCTCGAGCTGCTTGCGGATGCGCGCTTGCGACGTGGCGGGGGCCTCGTCGGTGCGGAACACCACGTTGCCGGACTGGATGTAGGTGACGGCGTCGGGGTAGCCCGCCGCCACGAACACGTCGCGGAGGGCCTCCTTGCGGATGCGATTGGTGGTGCCGACGTTCACGGCGCGGAGGAGAGCGATGGAGACCGGCATCCCGACGTCGTAGCGCGGAGCTACTCGGCGGGCAGCGGGTCCAGGGCCAGCGTGTCGAGCACCTCGGCCAGCCGCGCGTTGATCTGGCTCGACCAGCCGCCGCTCATCCCGTCGAACGCGAAGCGCTGGCGCGGATCGTCGAGGTCGAACCCGGCGTGTTCGACGTACAGGCGCGTACCGGACCCCTCGGCGACCAGCCGCCACGTGACCGTGGTGTCGAGCGGCGGGTTCTTCCACGAGATGCGCAGGAGCGACGTGGGCTCGAGCGCGAGCACCTCACATTGCGTCGCGCCCCAGGCGCCGGTGTCGAGGGTGAACGTGTGGCCGACGACCGGCAAGAAATCGTTCTGCATCAACCACCGGCCGAGCAGCGCGGGGTCGGTCAGGGCGCGCCACACGCGGGCGGGCGGATGGGAGAGGAGCTGGTCGGCCTTGATGGTGGCGGTGTTCTTCATCACGGGTTCCTCGTCGGGGAGCGGGGTGTCGAGCAGCGGGTCGTCGAGCAGGGTGGAGAGGTCGAGGAGCTTGGACTTCCAGAAGCGCTCGTAGGCGCCCAGCCACGCGCCGACCTCGCGCAGGGGCGCGGCCTGGAGGTGGTAGTAGCGCTCGCGGCCGCGGGGCTCCTCGGTGACCAGCCCCGCGTCGAGCAGCACCTTGAGGTGCTCGGAGATCGCCGGCCGGCCCACCTCAAACCCCGCGGCCAGCACCTTCACGGGCTTGGGGCCCTCACGGAGAAGGCCGAGCAGGTCGCGACGGATGGGGTTGGCGAGCGCGCCGAAGACGTCGGGGGGCATGCGCCCCTATACGTCGGAGATCTCCGACGCGTCAACAAGTTCCGACCAATCGCCCGACACGAGCCGCGCCGTCGCCGTCGGGGAGGCGCGCCGCGGGGTTAGCTTGAGACGGTGCATTCCCTCGATCCTCGCGTCGTGAACCTCTGGCGGTTGCAAGGCCTCACCCGGCTCGGCACCTTCTGGATCCCCGTCCTCCTCGTCGGCGCCGGCTGGCTCGGCTTCCAGTTCGGCGTGGCCGCCGCCGCGAGCGCCGCGGGCGTCCTCGCGCTGCTGCTCGGCGGGAGCACGCTCCTCTGGCCCGCGCTCGCGTGGCGTCGGTTCCGCTACGGCATTCGGAACGACGATCTGCTCGTGGAGAGCGGGGTCCTGTTCCGCCACACCGTCAGCATCCCGCTCGACCGCATCCAGCACGTGGACACCCGCCAGGGCCCGCTCGAGCGCGCGTTCGGGCTGTCGCGGTTGGTGGTGTACACGGCCGCCGGCATGTCGGCCGACGGGTCGATCCCCGGCTTGGAAGAGGCCCAGGCCGACGCGCTGCGCGACACCCTCGTGCGTCGCCGAGGTGACGACGGTGTCTGACCCGATCCCCGCGGCCCCGCGGCGCGACGCGGTCGCCGAACGCAGCGCCCCCCTGGAGACCGGCGCGTGGCGCTCGCTCGAGCCCGCGTCCCTCTTGGTCAACCTCATCCCCGATCTCTGGCGCACGGCCCGGGGAGCCTGGCCGCTGCTGCTCGCCGTGTTCGTGGGCGGCGGCCTCGCCAACGTGGTCAACCTCGTCCTGATCGCGGGCTTCTTCGGCCTCGCGGTCGGCCGCACCGTGCTGCATTTCCTCACGCTCCGCTACCGGCTCCACGAGGGCAAGCTCGAGATCCAGACCGGCCTCATCGGCCGCCGCTTCCGCGTGATCGATCCGGCGCGCATCCAGAACGTCGAGATCGTCCAGAACATGTTCCACAAGCTCGCCGGGCTGGTCGAGCTGCGCGTCGAGACCGCGGGCGACGCCGGCGCGGAGGGCATGCTCTCCGCCCTGTCGGTCAAGGACGCCAACCTGCTCCGCGAGCGCCTCCACGGCGCCTCGACCGGGGTCGCGGGGGCTCCGGCGGGCGTCGGCGCCGCGCCCGCGCCGGGC
Source organism: Myxococcota bacterium (assembly GCA_040386535.1). Taxonomy (GTDB): domain Bacteria; phylum Myxococcota_A; class UBA796; order UBA796; family SXON01; genus CAJBVW01. The sequence continues at coordinate 23,431 of JAZKFH010000076.1, forward strand.
GAGGAGATCCTCGGCATCACGCTCCCCGAGCTCGTCGGCTACGGCGTGAGCGCCGGGCGCGTGGGCGCGGTCGTGCTCGCCTTCGGCGTCGGCATCGAGGTGCTCGGGCAGGTCTCGCCGAGCACGATGGCGCAGGGCTTCTCCTCCCTCCGGCCGGGCGCCGCCATCGGCCTCGGCCTCGTCGCGCTCGCGGGCGGCTACACCTTCTCGGTCGCCGGCACCATCCTCCGCCACTCGGGCTTCCGCCTCTTCCGCTCCCCGCGCGGCCTGCGCTTCGAGTCGGGGCTGCTGACCCGGCGCGGCGTCGAGATGCCGCTGAGCAAGGTGCAGGTGGTGCGGGTCGACGAGCCGTGGATGCGCCGCCTCATGGGCTACGGCACGATCGTCGTGGAGACCGCCGCCTCCGGCGTCCCCGGCGAGGCGACGGCCCCCGAGGGCCTGCTCCCCATGGTCCCCGCGGAGGACCAGGCCGCCATCGCCGCCGTCATCCTCCCCACGCTCGACGTGGACCCCTGGGCCCGGCCGCTGCTCCCGCCGGCTCCCCGCGCGCTCGTGCGGGCTGTCATCGGTGGGGCCGTGCGCTGGGCCTTCTTCGGCGCGCTGCTCGCGTGGTGGGCCGGCCCGGCGGCGTTCCTGCTCATCGGGGTCGGGGTGCTCCTCGGCTGGCTCGACTGGCGGCGCCAGGGCTGGCTCGTCACCCCGGGCTTCGTCGTGTCGCGCGGGGGTTTTCTCACCCGCCGCACGTGGATCGTGCCGCGCAGCAAGATCCAGTCGGTCCACCTGCTGTCCGACCCGCTGCTGCGGCGGCACGGGCTCGCGCGCGTCGTGGTGTGGGTCGCGGGCACCAGCGTGGGGCTCCCGGCCCTCCGCGAGGCCGATGCCGCCGCGATCTTCACCGACCTCGGGCGCCGGCCCAAGGGCGTGGCGCCCACCAGGCCGTCAGCTGATGAGCCAGTGGCAGGCGGCGACCGCGGCGAGCACGCCGGAGATGTCGGAGGCGAGGCCGGTGGGGACGGCGTGGCGCGTCTTGAGGATGTTCACGGCGCCGAAGTACACCGCGAGCACGTAGAAGGTGGTCTCGGTGGTGCCCTGCATCGTCCCGGCGACCTGGGCGATGAACGTGTCGGGGCCGTAGGTGGTGGTGATCTCGGTGGTGAGGGCGTAGGCGCCGGACCCCGAGAGCGGCCGGAGGAGCGCGAGGGGTAGGACCTCGGGCGGCATCCCGACCAGCCGCACGGCGGGCGCCACGAACGCGACGGCCGCGTCCAGCGCGCCGCTCGCACGGAGCATGCCGACCGCGGTGAGGATGGCGACCAGGTACGGGATGATCCGCGTCGCCGAGGCGAACCCGTCCTTCGCGCCCTCGATGAACACCTCGTACACCTTGACCCGCCGCACCACGCCGATCGTGAGCATGCCGAGGATCAACATCGGGATGATCCACGCGCTCGCGGGCTTGACGAAGAACACGGTGACGACGAGGGTGGCGAACCCCGCGGCGATGGCCACGAGCGGGATCAGGTCGAGCCAGCTCTCCTTCACCGCGTGCACGTCGGGCGGCGAGGGCGCCGGAAACAGCCGCGAGAAGCCCTTGGCCGCCAGCACGGCGACCACCGTGTTGAAAACGCTCGCGACGAGCGTCGGCACGAAGATCGACTCCGGGGCCGCCGATCCCGCCGCGGCCCGCATCGCCATCACGCCCGTCGGGAGCACGGCCACGCCCGACGTGTTGATCGCGAGGAAGAGCACCATCGCGTTCGTGGCGGTGCCCGGGTGCTTGTTGAGCGTCTCGAGCTCCTGCATCGCCTTGATGCCGAACGGCGTCGCGGCGTTGCCGAGGCCCAGCACGTTGGCGCCGATGTTCATGACGATCGCGCCCATCGCGGGGTGCGTCGGGGGCACGTCGGGGAACAGGCGCACCAGCACGGGGCGGATGAGCCGGGCCAGGGCGTCGAGCCCGCCCGCGGCCTCCACCACCTTCATCAGCCCGAGGAACAGCGTCATCGCGCCCGCGAGGGTGATCGCGAGCGTCACGCTCGCTTTGGCACCGTCGAACGCCGCGGTCCCGACGGCAGCCATCTTCGTCGGCTCGGCGCCCGACACGGCGGCCACGATGTCCGTCCCACCCGCGCAGACCACGGCGGCGAGCACCAGCACGAAGAAGACGATGTTCATCCGACCCGTCTAATCCTCTTGACGCGGCAAGGGAGGTGTATAGCCGCCGTTCCGCGGGCGGAGCGCCCGGCCGCTCCCCGCCGGTCCCGTGATACCGGCCCCGTTAGATCGACCCGCGTGCCCCCGGAGCCCCCGTGTACGTCCTGTTCCTCGATGAGTCGGGCTCGGCCCGCGCGCCGATCGCGGAGGCGCTGATGCGCCAGATCGCGCCGTGGCACGAGGCCACCGCCGCCGGGTGGGTGCCCTCGCACGTGCGCCCCGAGATCAAGGAGGTCCTGGAGGAGGCCGGCGTGCACACGACCGGCCTGCGCGCCCGCGGCCTCGCCCAGGTGCCGCTCGACGAGGTCGAGATCGTCGTCGCCTTCGTCCCCGACGAGGGGCGGCTGCGCGTGCCGGCCAAGGCCCGCCGCATCCAGTGGAACCTCCCCGACCCGCTCTCCTCGCCCCCCGACGAGCGGCTCGACGCGTGCCGTGCCGCGCGCGACGAGATCGAGCGTCGCATCAAGATCCTGGCCGAGGAGCTCGGATGATGCGCATGTTGCGGGACTGGGGCGCCGCGGTCGCCGTCGGCCTCGCCGTGTTCTTCCTCGTCGACTGGCTCGCGACCGGCGCCGATCCCACCGGCGACACGGCCCCGCCCTTCGAGCTCGCCAACGCCGCGGGCGGCACCACGAAGCTGGCGGACTACGCCGGCAAGACCGTGGTGCTCAACTTCTGGGGGAGCTGGTGCGGGCCCTGCGTGCAGGAGATCCCCGAGTTCGCCGAGTGGGCCGCGCAGCACACGGACGTCCCCATCCTCGGCATCGCCCAGGGCAGCGGCTCCGGCGCGAAGCTGGCGGCCAAGGCGAGCGATCTCGGCGTCACCTGGCCGGTGCTCGAGTCCGACTCCGCGGTGTTGAGCGCCTACAACGTGCAGGTCTACCCGACGACGGTCATCGTGGGCCCCGACGGCGCGATCCAGAGGGTGGTGCGCGGCGCCATCGATGCGAACGGGCTGGAGCGGGAGGTGGCGGCGGGGCGGTAGATTCGGGCGGTCGGTCTGGGCGCGTCCCCGGCGAGGCGCCGGGGCCGGTCCCTTCTGGGCGCGGCCTGCGGCCTTGGTCGTCCGGGCCCGAGCGCCCGGACGGACCGGTCACGCGCTCCGGAGGCCGGAGCGCGCGCCCGCCCGCCAGGCACCTCGCGCCGGCCTACTAGCGACAGCTCCCCCCCACCCGCACGGTCGCCGTCCCCGTGCGGTACAGCAGGTCCTCGCCCGTGCTGCCGTCGGTGTCCCCGACCGCCCAGAGCGCGCTCCCCAGGGCCTCGCCGGGGGCGCCCGCGCGCCAGATCGTGAGGCCCTCGCGCCACACGCCGCGCCAGATCGCGCCCGCGCCGTTGTTGGCGTCGTCGTCGCCGAGCCAGGCCTCGGTGCGCCCGTCGCCGTCGAGGTCCGCGATGGCGAGCGCCTCCACGCCCACCTCCCACCGGTCGCCGAGGAGCAGCGGGCACGCGGCGCCGGACAGCACGCGCACGCCGGTGCTGCCGCCGAGGAGGGCGTCGTCCACGCCGTCGTCGTCGAGATCGCCGCCGATGGCGAGCGCGGTGCCCATCTGCTCGCCCAGCTGGCCGTAGAGCTCCAGGGAGGAGGCGTCGTCCATCAGCGCGTCCGCCGCGGGCACACGGAGGAACACGTAGGCGCGGCCGTCGCCGTAGGCGCTGCGGGGGTTGCCGACGAGCAGGTCGTCGTGGCCGTCGTTGTCGAGATCGGCGGTAGCGCCGGGGCGCGCGGCGGCGACCTCCAGCGTGTCCCAGCTCTCGGGCGTGGCGAGGACCACCCCGTCGTCGACCGTCTGCGCGTCTCCGGCGAGGAGGGCCAGGCCGCGGCTCCCGCGCGCATCGCGCACGCCGACCCACAGCTCCGCGAGGCCGTCCCCGTCGAGATCGCCGGCGTGCCCCACGCGACCCTCGCGCGCCCACCGCGTGCCGTCCACGATCGTGTGCTCGGCCAGGTCCACGGCGGCGCCGGACATGCCCGCGGGGAGCCGCCACACGGCCGCCTCTCCGCTCACGAGGAGCTCGGCGAGGCCGTCGCCGTCGGTGTCGCCGACGCCGGCGAAGGGGTAGGGGACGGTCGCCCGGCCGCCCGTGACGGTGGCGCGTGCGGTCACGAGGCCCTCGCCGTCGAACAGCGTGATGGCGCCGGTCGCGTCCAACGTCGCGAGCTCGGTGTTGCCGTCGCCGTCGAGGTCCCCGAGGGGGCTGGCCCAGACGGCCTGCACCGGCAGCGGGGCTTCGGCCGGCGCGTCGACCACGCCGTCGCAGTCGTTGTCGACGCCGTCACACGTCTCGCGGCCGAAGGTAGGCGTGACGCCAGGATCGTCGTCATCGCAGTCGCCCTCGGCGCGGCCCACGCCGTCCCCGTCCGCGTCGCAGCTGCCCCCGAAGGCGAGCGCGCCATCGAGCGCGGCGGCGAGGGTTCCGGAGAAGGCGCGCGGATCGGGCACGCCGTCGCCGTCGACATCGGTGGGCGGGGCGAGCGAGCGGTCGGACTGCAGCGTCATCGGGATGGCGTAGGTGGCGAACACGCCGGTCGCGCCGATCGCCACGAGGCCGTCGGCGGTGGCGACGAGCAGGTCATCCGCGCCGTCGCCGTCGAGATCGCCGCCGTTCGCGAGGCCCGTGGCGTCCAGCGCGAGGGTCTCGTCCACCCCGCTGGCGCCGAGGCGAACGGGGGTCGTGCCGGCGAGCGTCCACGTCGCGTCGCCGACACGCACGAGCGCGGCGCCGATCCCGCTGGTGCCGCCGCGGTCGTAGACGAGGTCGGCGGCCCCCATCACGCCCCCGGTGCCGATGCGCGCGCTGTTCCAGCGCCCCACGAAGCCCACGCCAAGCGTGTCCGAGAGCGTCGCCATGCCCAGGAGCAGCTCGGGACGCAGGTCGCCGTCGGCGTCGGGCGTGGTGGCGAACGCCCACGCACCGCCTCCCGTGTTCATCACCCACGAGGCGGCGGCCTCCCCGATCCCCGCCACGCCCACGGGCGCGCCCGAGTAGAGCAACACGTAGCGGTAGTACCCCACGATCAGCTCGGCGCGGCCGTCTCCCGTGATGTCCGGCGCGAGCGCGAGGGACGTGCCGATCTGCCCGTCGAGCTCGCCGCCTTCGAGGACCGACACCGCGTCGGCCAGCGTGGTGTCCGGCCCGAGGGGCCCCGCGAAGACGAACACGCGCCCCCGGTTCGGCACGTCGTCCACCACCGCGTACGGCGCCGCGACGACCAGATCGTCCACGCCGTCCCCCGTCAGATCGCGCCCCGAGGCCACCTGCGCACCGAAGCTTGGGCTCTGGCCGGTGCCCTCGATCGTCACGACCAGCGTCCCAGCCGCGTCGTAGACGGACACCGCCCCGTCGATCGTCGGCACCGCGCTGGTCTTCCCCATCACCAGGGCCGGGGCGCCCCCGTCGAGCAGCGCGCCCGCGAGCACCACGGTGGCGGCCGTGTCGACGGCGATCGCGAACGCGTCGTCCACCCGCCCGTCGCAGTCGTCGTCCACGCCGTCGCACACCTCGCGCCCGGTCGGCGCGCAGGTCTCGGTGACGGGGCCGTCGATTCCGTCGCAGTTCGTGTCGATTCCGTCGACGACCGGATCGAGCGCCGCGGGGTTCACGCCCAGATCGAAGTCGTCGCAGTCGGTGCCACCGTCGCCAACGCTGTCCCACCCGTCGCCATCGGCGTCACGTGCCGCGTCACACGCCGGGATTCCGTCCTCGTCGGTGTCGGTCACCACTCCGGTCACGCTCTTTCCGGTGTCCTTGTCGACGCGTGGCCCGTCGCCAGTACCGCGGCAGCCGACGAGGGAAAGCAGCAGAAACAGGCCTGGGCGCATCGTCCCGCACTCTACCCGGTCCTTGCCGCGAGCACCGCAGTCCGTTAGAGCCGCGCCCTGTAACTGAGGTGCCGTTTGGCGAGTGATGACCTGATCGAGATTGACGGCGTCATCAAAGAGGTTTTCCCCGGTGGAGCCTTCCTGGTGCAGACGGACGCTGGTACCGAGGTGCACGCGCACCTCGCGGGCAAGCTTCGTCGTTTCCGCATCCGCGTGGTCCTGGGGGACCGGGTGACGGTCGCCGTCTCCCCGTACGACCTCTCGAAGGGCCGGATCACCTTCCGCCACAAGTAGGCGGCCGCTCAGCGGACCTCCGAAGCGCGGCCTCCGGGTCCGCGTTTCGAGCGCGGGTGGCTGGGATCGGCGGGAGATCCGTCGTAGAGTCGCGTCATGCACAAAATGACGACGCGGCGCAAGCTGGCCATCGCCACGTGGGGCGCGCCCGACGAAGGCAACATCTTCGGGAAGATCACGTTGGACGCGACGGAGGCGATGGCCTACCTCGCGCACCTGCGCGCCACGACCGGCGAGAAGGTCTCCATGACCCACCTCGTCGGAAAGGTCGTGGGCAACGCGCTCGCGCAGGCGCCCGGGCTCAACGGGTACATCCGCTTCGGCACGTACGTCCCGCACACGAACGTGAACGTGACGTACCTCGTGGCCCTCGAGGACGGCGCGGACCTCGCCAAGGCCAAGGTCGACGACATCGACAAGAAGTCGGTCGTCGAGGTCGCGCAGGACCTGCGCCAGCGCGCCGAGCGCCTCCGCGCCGGCAAGGACGCTGCGTTCGAGAAGAGCAAGGGCCCGCTCCAGCTCCTACCGACCTGGCTCATCCGCCCGATGCTGAAGATCACGGGCTGGCTCACCGGCAGCCTGGGGATCTCCATCCCCGCGTTCGGCCTCGAGGCGTTCCCCTTCGGGAGCTGCATCGTCACGTCGGTCGGCATGTTCGGCCTCGACGAGGGCTTCGCCCCCTTCACGCCCTTCGCCCGCGTGCCCGTGTTGGTGCTCGTCGGCGCCGTTCGTGACGGGGTGGTGGCGATTGATGGCGTGCCCACCGTGCGCAAGCAGGTCACCATCACCGCGACCATCGACCACCGCTTCCTCGACGGCTTTCAAGGCGGGGTTCTCGCGAAGATCGTGCGCGAGCAGATCGAGGATCCGTGGCGCCTGGAGGCGGGTCAGCGGGCGCTGACGGGGGCGTCCCCGGCGGCCTGATCGCGGGCGGGAGGCCGCCTTGGGAGCGGCGGCGCGTTAAGGGGCGCGGTGCGCTACGTCCCCGAAAATCCACTCATCGTCCAGTCCGACTACACCCTTCTCCTGGAGACGATGGGGCCCCACTTCCGCGCCGCCCGCGACGCGTTGGCTCGGTTCGCCGAGCTCGTGAAGTCCCCCGACTACGTCCACACCTACCGCGTCACCCCCCTCTCCTTGTGGAACGCGGCGAGCTCCGGGATGACCGTGGTCGACGTGTGCGCGGCCCTCGAGAAGTACGCGAAGTACGAGGTCCCGCCCAACGTCCCGGTCAACATCAGCGAGACCATGGGGCGCTACGGCCGCCTCAAGCTCTACAAGGATCCGCGCGGGCTCCGGCTCGAATCCGCTGATCCGATCCTGATGACCGAGGTGTGCAGCCTCAAGCCGGTCATTCCGCTCCTCGGGGCGCGCCTCGGGGACAACGCGGTCCTCGTCGATCCGGGCAACCGCGGCGAGCTCAAGCAGGCCCTCACCCACGCCGGCCACCCGGTGGAGGACCTCGCGGGCTACCGCGATGGTGAAGCGCTCGACTTCACCGTGACCCAGGAGATGAAGAACGGCCAACCGTGGGCGTTGCGCGACTACCAACGCCAGGCGGTCGAGACGTTCCACGGGGACGGCATGGCCCAGGGCGGCTCGGGCGTCATCGTCCTGCCGTGCGGGGCGGGCAAGACCATGGTGGGCATCGGCGCCATGGCCAAGCTCAACATGAAGACGCTCATCCTCTGCACCAACGTCACGGCGTTGCGTCAGTGGAAGAACGAGATCCTCGACAAGACCACGCTCACCGAGGAAGAGGTCGGCGAGTACTCCGGCGAGATGAAGGACATCAAGTCGGTCACGCTCTCGACCTACCAGATGTTGACGTTCCGGAAGTCGCGGAACGAGATCTTCGTGCACTTCGGCCTGTTCGACAAGGAGAACTGGGGCCTCGTCATCTACGACGAGGTGCACCTGCTCCCCGCGCCGATCTTCCGCGCCGTGGCCCACCTCCAGGCGCGTCGCCGGCTCGGCCTCACCGCCACGCTCGTGCGCGAGGATGGCAAGGAGGCCGACGTGTTCGCGCTCATCGGGCCCAAGCGGTACGACGTGCCGTGGAAGGACCTGGAGCACCAGGGCTGGATCGCGGCGGCGAGCTGCACCGAGATCCGGGTGAGCTTCTCGGAAGAGGATCGCATCCGCTACGCAGTGGCGGACGACCGCGAGAAGTTCCGCATCGCCAGCATCAATGCCCGGAAGACCCCGGTCATCGAGGGCCTGCTGGAGAAGCACAAGGAAGACCGCATCCTCATCCTCGGCATGTACGTCGAGCAGCTCGAGTTCCTCTCGCGCCGGCTCAACCTGCCGCTGATCGAGGGCCGCACGCCGCAGAAGCGCCGCGACGAGCTGTACGAGCGCTTCCGCACCGGGCAGGATCGCGTGCTCGTGATCTCGAAGGTCGGAAACTTCTCGGTCGATCTCCCCGACGCGAACGTCGCGATCCAGATCAGCGGGACCTGGGGCAGCCGCCAGGAAGAGGCCCAGCGCCTCGGCCGCATCCTCCGGCCGAAGCAGGGCGTCAACAAGGCGAACTTCTACACGTTGATCACGCGCGACACGGTCGAGCAGACCTTCGGCGAGAAGCGCCAGCTCTTCCTGACCGAGCAGGGTTACGCCTACCGCATCGAAGCCGGGGAGTGACATGGGCGTGATCCATCACAACGTGGCGGTCCTCCGCGTGGCCGAGCCGAGCGTGCTCGACGAGATCCGCGCGGTGCTCCCGCTCGACGCCCACGTGATGGGCTGGATCTCGCCGACCGAAGCGGTGCTCGATCCCCAGGAGCTCAAGCCCTTGCTCGACGCGCTCGAGGCCCGCGGCATGGGCGCCCTGGTGCGTCGGACGGGGCCCGGCGGCGGTTGATCGGGCTCGCCGCGCTGCTCCTCCTGGGGCGCGCGGTCGCCGCCCCGCTCGTCGTAATCGACGGTCCGCTCGTAGAGGCCGTTCCGTGCGCCACCCCGGCCGCGCCTGCGCTCGTCGCGTCCCTGCAGGAAGGGGTGTCGCTCCGGTGGCGCCAAGCGGATCGCCTGTTCCCCGACATCGGGCTCGAACGAGCGCTCGTGCGCCGCGTGGTCGTACGCGCGCGCGTCCTCGGCGTATGTGACGGGCGCGTGGTCGTGGAGGACGTGGCCGTGCGGCTCGTGGGGCCGCGGCGTCTGCCGATGGAGGCCGCCATCGCCACCCGCTTGCGTCCGGGCGTGCTGCTCGGCGTCACCGAGCGCGACGTCGTGGTGCGGCCGCCGCGGGGGAGCGTGCGCATCACCACCCGGGACGGGTTCACCGCCTACGGGGTGTGGGCGCTCGGCGCCTTGCGCGGGGGAACATCGGCGGCGCCCGCGGGGACCACCTCCTCTTCGGGCTCGTCCTCGATGTAGCCGAGGGCCTTGAGCGCGGCCTTGTGCTCGTCGTCGGCGCCCACGGCGGCGTTTCCGGCGGGGAGCGGGATCGCGGCGTAGGTGACCTCGAGGGTGCGGCCCTGCGCGGACACCTTCGCCAGGGCCTCGCCCGCGCCGTCGAAGGGGAGCGGCTTGAGCGGGGTCCCGGTGACGCCGCGCTGGGCGATGCGTACGGTCACGGTGGAGGCGATCGCGGTGGCGTCGCCGTTGGGGACGACGAACACCTCGCGGTGCGATCCCCGCGCGCTCGTGAACGCCGCGGAGATCGTCTCGTCGTCGAGGATCTCGACGGTGGCGTCCGACATGTTGGTCGGATCGTCGCCCACCCAGGCGTGCGCGATGCCGCCGGGAACGTGGAGCTCGACCTTGAAGGCATTCGAGGTGCGCCCGCGTGGGGAGAGGCGGTAGCCGACGCCGACGCCGCGGCCGAGCCCGGCGGCGAGGGCCGTCCGTCCGGAGGCGGGGTCCCGGCTGAAGCGAAGGTCGTTGCTCTCGTCCGCGTCTCGCTTCAGATCGAAGAGCAGCTCCTTGCCGCTCCGGCTCACGTACTTGAGCCCGGCCTCCAGGCTGCCCCACGCTTCGTTCCCGTAGAGCGGGCGGCCGAACGTGATCGGCCGGTCGGTCACCGTCGCGTCGGGCTCGCCGCGCGCCAGGGGCACGAGCGACCGGCCCTGGAGCCCCGGATCGCCGAGGCCCAGGATCTCGAGCACGGTGGGCGTCAGATCGACCAGCGACACCGGCGTCGAGACCCGGCGCGGGGCGAGGCCCGGGGCGCGCACCACGAGGGGGATCCGAAGCAGCTCGTCGTAGAGGGTGTGGCCGTGCTCCAGGCCCCCGTGTTCGAAGAATTCTTCGCCGTGGTCGGCAAACAACACGACGGTCGCGTCGTCTCCGGTCGCGGCGAGCAAGCGCCCGAGCTGATCGTCGACGTACCGCAGGTTCTGGTCGTAGCGCGCGGTGAGGTAGGTCCGCACGTAGTCCTGGTTTCCGCGCGCCGCCGACATCAGCGTGTTGCGGTTGAACACCTCGGGGAGGCCCGCGGGGCGCGCGCCGGCGTACAGGTCGCGGTAGGCGCGCGGCTCCTTGTAGGGCAGGTGCAGGTCCATCAGGTGCACCATCACCAGCGCGTCCTGGTCGGCATGGCGCTCCAGGAAATCGAGCGTGCGGTCGACCTCGACGCGGGCGTACGGCCAGTTGATGCAGCCGTGTTCGCCCCATCCGCCCGACATGTCGAAGTTCGAGGAGAGGTACACGTTGCCGACGTAGGCGGCCGTGGCCCAGCCCTCGGCGGCGAGTCGCATCGGCAGGGTGCGCGCGTCCGCCCAGAACTCGGGCTGCATGCCGGAGAGGGCGGCGCGAGAGCTCGGCAGGGTCCACGGGGCGACCGAGCGGGCATCGTCGAAGACCACGGCGCCTTCCGCCCAGCGGTCGATCACCGGAGTGGCGCCGCGGGTGTGCCCGTACACGCCCAGGTGATCGCGGCGGAGCGTGTCCACGAACACCAGCACCGTGCGCTTGGGGGTGGCGCTCGGGACGTAGATCGAGGGCGCGACGACGAAGGTGTGGTCCCGCGTGGGGTCCGCGTCGACCGTGGAGAGGGTGACGCGCACGGTGCGCCCGCCCCACCTCTCCATCGGCACCCGCACGTCGGTGAAGGCACGGACGTGCGCGCGCACGGTGGTCACGAGCTCGCCGTCCACGCGGACCTCGACGTCGCTGCCGTCACTCGTGGTGCCGTCCGCCATCTCGGGGGGGAGCACGCCCGCTTCGAAGCGAAGGACGCCCCCGGCGGGGATCGCCACGTCCCACCCCGCGGTGGAGGGCGTGGGCAGGTAGAGCCCGCGGCGCGTCACGTCGTCCACCTGCGCGGAGCGAACCACGAACGCCGCGTCCCCGTCGAGGCCTGCGGGTGCGTCGTCACGCACACGCCACAACACGTCCTCCCGATCGAGGGCCGCCGGGTACTTGAGCTGCAGATCGCCGGCCGCGGGAGGCGCCTCGTCCGCCCGGATGCGCACGGTGAGCGCGTCGGCGCTGAAGTCCCACGTGTCGGGGACCCCTGCGTCCTCCGCGTCCCCCGCGAAGCGCAAGCGGCCGGCGGCGCGCGCGGCGGGACCGCGCTCGAGGGTCATCCCCTGGGGGGGCGAGTCGAAAAAAAGCGCCCGCGGGCGCACGGGGATGGGCGCCTCGTAGGAGCGCACCCCGCCGACCACACCCACGAGCCGGAACGGCCCGGCCACGCTCACCGCGCCCTCCGTGAGGGCGGCGGGAGGCGGCGGCCGCGCGACGGTCAGCTCGGCGAAGCGCTGATCGGCGAGCCCGATCCCCTCACCGGCCAGCGCCGTGCCGACCCACGAGAGGAGGACCCACCCGAAGAACATCTCGAAGCGCTAGGCCCGGCGGCGACGGAGGCCCGCCACCGCGGCGAGGAGGCCGCCGACGAGGCCGAAGCCCGCCGTGGAACCACCGCCGGTGGAGCAGCCACCACCACCCTCGGCGGCGTGATCCTCGGCGGCCACGGCGAGGTAGCTCGCCTTGAGCCCACCGGGGCCGCCGATGTTCATCAGCACGACGTAGTTGCCGGCGGCCGGGAACGTGATGTCGGGCGACCAGGCGCCGATGGTGTCGATGTCGTCCGGGTTGCCGTCGAGGTCGACGAGGTTCTCCGGCGTGATGTCCGCCGCGGAGGTGCCCTTGTAGACCTCCCACACGATGGTGTCGACGCAGCCGTACACCGACACGTCGGTGTGGTTCACCGTGCTGTAGGTGAGGCCGTCCGCGTGGCTGATCGTGAAGAAGCCAGCGGCGCCGTCCGCGGGGCGGGGCTCCTCGCAGGCGAGGACGTAGCCGAGCTGATCGTAGGTGTACGTGCTCGTGCCGCAGACGGGATCCTCGAGCTCGATCACGGCCTCGACCGTGAACTGGCCGGGCGAGAGGTACTCGTGGGTCGGGCTCATCTCGACGCTGGTCTCGCCGTCCCCGAAGCTCCAGCTCACGCCGATGACCTCGGAGTCGCTGACGACCTCGAAGCCCACCGCGAGGGGGTTCGCGCCGATCCGCTTGGTGGTGGCCTCGAAGAAGGCCGAGCTGCCGTACAGCGTGGTGATCGAGAGGATGTCGTCCTGGTTGATGACGGCGCCCTGCGTGTCACAGGGGGCGACCGACCAGAACATCGTCGCTTCGACCTTGTCGGTCTCGGTGCAGCTCTGGCCGTCCTCGCAGGAGTGGCCCAGGCCGTAGAGGTGGCCGATCTCGTGCGTGGCGACGGACTCGATGGAGGTCTGGTCGGCGCAGGCCTGCTCCATGTCCGGGGTCGAGCCGAAGTCGACGTTGTCGTTGAAGACGATGTCGGCGTCGGTGAGGTGCCGGTAGATGCGGCCGCCGATCTCCTTGACGATGACGTTCTCCGTCAACGAGTAGGTCACGCCGAGGACACCGGGCTCGATCTCGTCGCTCGGGTCATCCCAGTGGAAGGTGATGAAGCCGTCGGTCGCGTTGCGCTCGGACTGGAACGCGTCGTCGCCCTGGTAGGCGTGACTGATCGCGGCGCACTCGGCGTCGTACCAGTTGTCCCACGAGAGCTCGAGGACCTCACGGCCATACCCCTCGGCGAGGGAGTCCTCTTCGAGAGCCTGGCCGGTCCACCACTGGAGCGGGAAGTCGGTCTCGGCCCAGGCGCCACCGGTGTGTTCCCAGGCGTGGGCCGCGGGGAGGGCGAGCAGGAGAAGGGAAAACATCAGCGCACCCCCGGCTGGAGACGGTTCATCGTGCGGAGCTGCGCGTCGCTGATGCCGGGAATCGACTTGCCGTCCCATCCGAGCGCGGCGCGGGCGCGCACGTTCGTGGCGACGCTGGCGAGCGTGATCTGCTGGTCGGCAGGGGGCACGGGCAGGAAGCGGGCGTCGTACACCTTGTCCTGCGAGAGCATGAAGCGGATGACGAGCGGCGTGCCGTCGACCGGGCTCGGCCGGACGGTGAACTTGCCGATCCCCATGCCGACGGTGCCGTACACGCCCTTGGAGGGCTTGTCGGAGAGGAAGAGCAGCGTCTCTTCTCCGACGCTGTACCGGGCCGAGCCCGCCACCATCGTGGTCTTGTTGCCGACGGTGCCGCCTGCGGCCTCGACCGTGACGTAGTCGCCGGGGTCGGCGTTGCCCTTCATGCTCTCGTCGACGCGGACGAGCACGCGGGTCCAGGCGAACCCCTTCTCGTCTTCTTCGATCCACAGGGACTCGACCGTGCCGCGCAAGACGAGGTCGGCGGCGTCGGTCATCTGGTCGAGGGTCAGCGGAGCGACCGTGGTGGCGGAGGCCGGCGCCACTCTGACGGCAGAGTACGTGGCGACGGCGAGCGCCGCGACGAGCGCGAGGCGGGTGAGAAGCGGCATGGTCAACCTCTGTTCCCAGGGCGTAGCGCCGCACGGTAGCCGATCGCGCCTGCCCCCGTCAAGATGGGGGGCGGAGTCCGGGTGTCCGGAAGGGGGGGCAAAGGTGCGCTGGACAGGCACTCGTGCACGCCCACCGGATCGATCCGGTTGACTTCCTGCCCCTGTTCAACTATTCCTTCCCGTTCGTCAGACTGGCAGCTGTCTCTAGGCACCGTCGCCCAGGGCGCCACCCCCGCGAGGATTCCGCGAATGTTGACTGTGCGCACCCTCACCCCCCGCTTGATGGGGCTGTTCGGGGCCCTGCTCGCCCTCTCGGGGCTGGCCTACGGGTCGGCCACTTCAGGCACCATCAAGGGCCAGGTGATCGATGACGGAGGCCTGTCCATCCCCGGCGTCCTCATCACGTTGTCGTCCCCGTCGCTCATCGGTGGCGCACAGCAGCTGACCGCCGACGAGGAGGGGCGCTTCATCTTCGTCGAGCTCGCGCCGGGCACGTACGAGGCGGTGGCGCAGAAGTCGGGCTTCGGCCAGGTCCGCAAGACCAACGTCGAGGTCTCCCTCGGCCGCACGACCCAGCTCATCATGGAGATGAAGGTCGGCGCGGAAGAGCTCACCGTCGTGGCGAAGAAGCCCACGGTCGACACCGAGAAGGCCAGCAAGGGGGACACCTTCTCGAAGGAGTTCCTCTCCCGCATCCCGAGCGGCCGCAGCTACCAGGACGTGGTCGGGCAGACCGCCGGCGTCGTGGGTGGCGGCAACCCCTCCTCGGGCGGCGCGGCGACCAACGAGAACACGTTCATGCTCGACGGCACGAACATCACCGACCCGGTCACGGGCACGTTCTCGCTGAACTTCAACTTCGACGCGATCGAGGAGATCGAGGTCATCACCGGCGGGTTCGACCCGGAGTACGGCGAGAGCCTCGGCGCGGTGGTGTCGGTCGTGACGAAGTCGGGCGGCAACTCGCTCGAGGTCGTGGCGAACGCGTTCTACATGAACGGTGACTGGGGTCCCAAGATGGACTCCCGCTACACCGCGGACGGGTACGAGCTCTCCCCCACGGGGTTCGACGAGCAGGCCCAGACCGGCTCGATGGGCATCGTGGTGTCCGGTCCCATCGTGAAGGACAAGATCTGGTTCCTCGGCAGCTACACCTACGAGCGCACCCTGTACGCGAACGTGGGCGTGCAGCTCCCGCGCGACTTCGACGGGCACTACTTCTTCTCGAAGCTGACCGCCCAGCCCTCGAGCGCGCACCGCTTCACGATGCAGTTCGCGACGAACCCGACCTCGATCGACAACATCGACCAGTCGGACACCCGCATCTACGCCGAGGCGCAGTCCCGCCAGGCGCAGGGCGGCTACCTCACGTCGTTGAAGTGGAACTGGTTCATCAACCCCGAGACCAATCTCGAGACGTTGGCGTCGTTCCAGAAGACCTTCATCGAGTCGGCGGGCGTGCCCTGCACGCATGACGGCAACCTCGGCTACCACCCCTGCGAGCCGACGGAAGAAGAGAACTACACCGACTACGACACGCCCGGCCACGTCGGCCTGTACGGCGCGTACGACAGCGCGAACTCCCCCGGGTACTACTTCGACGACCGCTACCGCGGCCAGCTCTCGACCAAGTACTCGTTGCTCCAGGTCAACTTCCTCGGGAAGCACGACCTGAAGGCCGGCGTCGACGGCAGCTACCTGCTGTGGGACCAGATCCAGGGCTACAACGGCAACCTGATCTTCTACGACCTGTACGAGAACGCGTTCGACCCGGACACCCTCAAGAACTTCTACTGGATCGAGACCTCGGGCCCGTCCATCTACCGGTCGACCGGGTACCACGTCGGCGCGTTCATCCAGGACGTGTACAAGCCGGTCGAGAACCTCACGTTCCGCTACGGTCTCCGCTACGACCGCGCCGTGCATCGCAACGACGCGGGCGTGCCCGTCGTCGACGTGGGCCTGTTCGGACCGCGCGTGTACGCGGTCTGGGATCCGTGGGCGAACTCCAAGACCAAGATCTACGGCGGCTACGGGCGCTTCAACGACACCGGGCGCCTCTCGGTCGCGAGCTACCTCTCGCAGTCGAACCTCGGCCAGAAGGTCTTCTACGGTGAGGTCCTCGGCGACGCCGGTTCCGACGCGGCCTCCAGCGCGGGAGACTACTCGACCGACAACTCGATCACGGTGCTCGACGGCACGACGGCGCCGCACTCCGACGAGTTCAGCCTCGGCGCCGAGCGCGAGGTCATCACCGACATCGCGGTGGGCGTGGACTTCACGGGCAAGTTCACCCGCAACATCTACAACTTCGACGAGACCAACCTCATCCACGACGAGGACGGCTACTCGTACGTCGGCTCCGGTGACGGCACGCTCGACTCGTACTACCGCCTGCGCACCCCGGCGATCGCGCTCCGCGACTACTACCAGACCGACGTGACGATCCGCCGCAACTGGGCCGATCGTTGGCTCCTGTCGGCCACGTACTCGTACGTCGTGAGCCGCGGTCGTGTCCAGAACGGCCTGTCGTCGGTGTTGTCGAACCCCGCGCAGCTCGACCTCTGGTACGGCAACCTGCCCTACGACTTCCGCCACCAGCTCAAGGTGCAGGCCGCATGGGACCTCCCCATCGACCCCTGGACCACCACCATCGGCATGAGCGGCCAGCTCTACTCCGGCGGCCCGCTGTCGCGGTTCTACTACTCGAGCGCGGACAGCCTCAGCGCCGGTGGCGACAGCTACAGCATGCTCAAGGAGCCGCGCGGTGAGTACGGCCGCTCCGGCGCGACGTGGGACGTGTCGATCCTCATCGAGCAGGACATCCCCGTCCGCAAGGGCAAGCTCTCCGCGACGGCCCAGGTCGACAACCTGACCAACAACCAGTACCCCTACTACCTGGCCGACAGCTACGCCTACTACATCGACACCCAGAACCGGTACATCATCGGCTACCGCCAGGACACGATCCAGGCTCAAGTCGGCGTCAAGTACGAGTTCTAGGAGGACGGCATGGTCACGATTCTGATTCTCGCCCTCGGCTGCGCCTACACTGAAGTCACCCCCGAGAAGGACATCTTCGGCACGGTCGTCGTGCCGAAGGCCGCGGCAACGCGGGCCCTCCCCGACGGGACCGAGGTGACGGACGCGCGCTTCATCGGCCCCATCTTCCTCGGCGCCTACGCCGGCATCGACGACGTGAGCTTCGGTTACCCGCACCCGTCGATGGGCCCCATCGTCACCGCGGACACCCCGGGTGACGCGTTCCCGTACGGCGGCACCACCGTCGGCCGGTTCGACTTCGCCTGCTACGAAGCGCTGGCGTGCAAGGTCGTGACCGGGCGCTTCACGGACTACGACTCCATCCTGGAGTACTTCGGGAGCATGCTCGGAAACCCCGTCCAGGACGAGACCGGCGCGGACGTGTTGAACGGCAGCACGTTCCAGCAGGCCTGCTACGAGCACTTCTACGCCACCTCCGATCAAGAGATGGCGTTCCTCGGCGACCTCCAGTTCACCCAGAACGACGACGGAGACTTCGTCGCCGACTTCACGATGCCGCACACGGTGTTCGTGGAGGGGATGACCATCTGGGGCTGGATGGACGCCCCCGCGATCGTGCCGGCGAACCCGACCGAGAGCGGCGGCTTCTCGACCTGCGACCCCACCCAGGGTCGGGAGTTCGACGAGTACAACTCGAACTTCACCGAGGGTCGTGTCTACTTCGACGCGCTCAACACGCCCAGCCAGTACATCTACGCGGGCGACTGGGTCGCGGATGGCGAGGCGGTCGTGAACAGTCCTGAAGACGAGCCTGTCGTTCGGCTCACGGTCGGCTTCGGCGTGGGGGGTTAGCGCGATGCGTATCCATGGAAACCTGGCGCTCGGCGCCCTCCTCGGTCTGTCCGGCCTCGTTTCGGGCTGCTCGAACACGCGGGACCTCTTCCGGCCCGTCCTCACGGACGCGCCCTTCGTCGCCGACCTCGGTGAGCTGCGCGTCATCGACGCCGACGAGTTCGCCGCCACGGAGCCGACGGAGCTCCCGGGCGCGCTCTATTACGGGCAGCTCGGCGCCTCGGAGAACCCGGGCATCTACGGCGGCGCCACGTTCCAGTTCCGCGGCACGGGCCGCGGGGTGTGCGTCGTGGTGGACCCCGAGGCGATGTTCTGGAACCGCCAGATCTCCACGCAAGAGGGGAACACGGTTCAGTACGAGTACGAGGACGTCTTCACGGACGACGGCGATCTGGACCTGTCCGTGGGGCTCAGCGCCTACTACACCGGCTCTCCCGGCAGTGAGATCGGCGACTTCAACGCCGTCTACGACGACCCCTCGGGAGTGGCGCACGAGCTTGCGTTCAACGAATGCATCCAGAGCGGCTACGGCGGGATCACCCCGGTGCACGCCGGTCGCGGTACGGTCGAGTACTGCGACGTCGACACCGACCTGCGCGAGGGCATCCTCTACACGGCCGTGCTCGAGACGTTCGCGCTCCCGATCGACGACAGCAAGCTCGCCTTCGGCACGATGGCGTTCGACGGCCCGTGCGCTGAGCTCCCCTGGGTGGACTCCAACGGCGTCGACCAGAGCGGCCCCTCCGAGTGCGTCATTCCGAACGAGGTCGGCAACGCCGACCCGGCGGGCCTCCCCGACGACAAGTTGTGGTTCCCCGAGCTCGAATCCGCGTTGTGCACCGGCAAGATCAAGGTGAACAACTTCTGCAAGGATCACCCCGGCGAGGGCTGCCAGCCGCTCGAGGAGTAGGTCCCTCTCGGACCGGAGGCACGGGGGCGGGCGACCGTCCCCGTTTCTCGTTTTACGCGCTCACGTCGCGCGCGAGGCCGGCTCCGCGCAGGGGCCGTGCCTAGGCTCGCGCGCGAGCTAACGCGCGAGCGTCCCGACGGTGCGATCCTCGATGACCGTGCCCGGGACGATACGGCGGAGCTGCACCGCCTCGGCGCCGGGCCAGAGCGTGCCCGGCTTCGCACCGTCGAGCTTCTGGGGGGCCGCGCCCTGCACGCCGTACCAGACCGCGCCGCTGGCTTCTTGCGTGAGGTAGTAGAACGGCCCGAATCCCCCCGGGAGCAGCGACACGACGCTGCCCGGCGCGGTCCACGGCAGGGGTACCGACTCCTCGACCACCTTGCCCGACAGGTCGGTCCACACCGAGCGGTAGGTGTCGCCGCGGGTGAGCACGGACAGGAGCGCGAGGCCGCCGGCGCGCTCGCCGCGATCGGGGAGGGTGTCGAACGCGAGGGCGGCGGGCGCCCACCCGTCCGTGAGCGCGGTGACGCGGCTGCCGCGGGCGCCGATCTCGGCGGGGAGGGCGGAGTCGACGCGGTAGACGTCGACCCCCGCGGCGTGCCCGAGGGCGAGCACGAGGTTGGAGCCGGCGTCGACCGCGGTGTTGACCGCGGTGGGGCGCGCCGGGAGGTGGGCCACCGTGCGGAGCACCTGGCCACCACGATCGTCCATGCACAAGGCGATGACGGCGCCGCCGGCGCCGGAGGGATCCGGCACCCAGATCGGGACGACGGCGCCGCCGCGGGCGTCGGTCGTGCCGCGGCCGAGGAGCTCGGAGGTGGGGTACGGGATCGACACGGAGCGGGGCTTGCCGCGGAGGGTGGGCCCCTCGAGCCGGGCGAAGGTGTAGGTCTGGGGGCCGGCCTGCCAGTAGAGGTACCGGGAGAGGGCGTCGGTTGGGCGCGCGCGGGAGAGCGTCGGGTCGATCCGCTCGGGGAGGCGGGCGAGGAAGAACTGGCCGACCACCCGGGTGGGGGCCTTCGGATCGAGCTGCATCAGGTACAGATCGAAGCCGCCCGCGGCCTGGTGCACCCAGGGCACCATCGCGCCGACGGACTGCTGGATGGCGCCTTCCCAGACGTACGAGCCGCTCACGGGCATGGCCGGGGCGAGGCGAATGCGCTGCGTGGGCAGCGTCACGACGGCGGCGGGGTCGTGCACGGCGACGGCGAGCTCCCAGGCGCCCGCGGCGAGCCCGCCCGACGAGGGGATCTCGAGCGTGACCTTGCGCTGGGCACGCGCGGGGATGGTCCACACGGTGGGGGGCTCGACGGGGGGCGGCGTGGTGTACCGCTCCCAGCGGGTCGCCCCGTTCTTCATCGTGAACCGCACGAGGTGCGGCCGCGCGCCGAGGTCGGGGAACGTGAGCGGCTTGTCGCCGTCGTTTCGGACGGTCACCGTGACGAGGATGGGGAAGCCGGTCAGGTACTCCCCGTGCAGATCGGCGGAGACCCGCAGGCCCGCGGCGGTGGGGGCCTCGACGGCCGCCGCCGTGCCGCTGGTGCTGGCGGGGGCCTTCAGGGAGGCGGGCGGCACCGGCGCGGCGGGCACGGGTGTGGCGGGCGTGGCGGACCCTTCGGAAGCCGCTCCAGGGGCCGTTCCGGGGGCCGCGGCGGCGGGCGCCTGGAGGACGAGCAGGGCGAGGAGGGCCGGTGCGCCGAGGGCGCTCGCGACGGTGCGTGCGAGGAGGTTCATCGAGGGCACTATGTCACGGGCTCCGTTCGGCTTCCAACAAACGCGCGAGCTCGGATCGCGCTTCCGCAGGGGTCGTGATTGCGCCGTCGAGCTGGCGCGCACGGAGGGCCGCGAGGAGCCGGCCCATGTCGGGCCCCGGCGGCACCCCGAGGGCCGCGAGCTCCGCCCCCGAGAGCAGCGCGGGGAGGGGTGCGTCCCGCACGCCGAGGCGGGTCGCGGCGGCCAGGAGCGCGGGCGACTCCACGAGCGCGGCGAGGAGGTCCATGTCGGCCTCCTCGCCGAGGCGGCGGACGGTGGCATCGTCGGGAGCGTGCCCGCCCGCGAGGTCACGCCGGGCGATGAGCGAGAGCACCATGCGCCGCACCGGGTAGCCGCCGATGCGGAACACCCGGAGGCGGTCGAGCACGCGCTCGGCCTCCGCGGAGGTGTTGTGGGCGCACGCGGCGGCGTACAAGAGCGCGAGCCGACGGTTCGGCTCCTCCACGGGGGCGCACCCGATGCGATCGAGGGCCTCCGGAAACACGTCCCACTCGGGGAGCACCTTGCGCCAGATGCCCGCCCGCCGCGCCAAGTCCCACCCGGCCGCGCGCGAGCGCCCCTTGAGCAGCAACTTCTCGATCTCGCCGCGGATGCGCTCTGGCGGGAGCTCCTCGAGCGGCATGGCCGCGCACAACGCCTCGAGCGCGGGATCGACAGCGTAGTCGAAGCGCGCCGCAAACTGCGCGACCCGGAGCGCGCGGAGCGGATCCTCGCCGAACGTGTGCGGGTCGACCGCGCGGAGCAGGTGCCGCGCGAGATCCTCGCGGCCGCCGAACGGATCTTCGTAGGCGCCGGTGAGCGGGTCGAACGCGATGGCGTTGATGGTGAGGTCGCGCCGCCGGGCGGCCTCCCGCACGCCGAGGTCGGGGTCGGACGTGGCGCGGATGCCCTTGTGCCCGACGCCCTCACGCTGATCGCGGCGGGGCAGGCTCACGTCGAGCTCGTGGCCCTCGTGGCGCACCTTGAGCACGCCGAACGCGCGCCCCACCTCGTTGACGTGCCCGAACCGCCGCAGGATCCGCACGACGTCGTCGAGGGGGAGCCCGTGCACCTCGATGTCGAGGTCACCCACGGGCTGGCCGAGCAACGTGTCGCGCACCGATCCACCCACCACGAGGGCGCGGCCGCCGGCCTCGGCGAACTGGACGAAGAGGGGATGCAACGAGGCGGGGATCATCGGACGCCTCCTATCGTTGCGTCGATCCGGGCGCGCTGGCCGCGGAGATCGCGCCCCGACGGGCTGAGCGATCGGGCGCCACGCGGGGCTTCTCCGCCCGCCGGGCGTCGCCGCCGCGTGATCCCGGTTAGCCCACACTCCCGGGAGGCTCCGTGCTCACCTCGCTCCTGTTCGCCTTCGCCCTGACCACCAGCTCCGTCGCCGCGCCCATCCCGGGGCCCAACGTGAAGGTGGGCGATCCCGCCCTGTTGTTCTCGCTCCCCGCCGTGAACGAGGAGGCGGCGCTCCGCGCCGTCGCGCGCCCGAGCGTGGCGCTCTCGGACTTCACCGGCGTGTTGCCCGGCTTCCCGGCGCGCGTGGTGGTCGTCCACTTCGTGCAGAAGGCCGGCGCCGAGGGCCAGCTCCAGGCCCTGAACCGCCTGCAACGCAAGTACGCCAACCGCGGGGCCCGCTTCCTCGCGATCGTCGCGGACGACGGCGAGCTCGCCACGCTCTCCGCCTGGGTCGAGGGCCAGCGGCTCGAGTTCCCGGTGCTGCGGGACGCCCACCGCGTCGTGGTCGATCGGTACGGCGTGAAGCAGTTCCCGCTCACCGTGGTGGTCGACGCGACCGGCGACATCCGCGCGCTCGGCGCCCCGAAGGACGACCTCGAGGCGAGCCTCGACGCGATCGTCGTGCCGTTCCTGACGGACTGAACGCCTTCCTGACGGACTGACAGCACCGGATCGGCGCGGCAGGGGCGCGCAGGGCGGACCGCGTCCGCGCGGCTTCGGGCGGCGAGCGGGCTCATGTCCGGGTCATGCCCCTGCGAATGCGCGTTTGTCGGAGTCATGGCCTGGTGAGTGCACGTGGGGGCGCGCGGCCACGCGAACTCTCGGCGTTCGACCGTTCGCGTTCGGGCCGTGCGGGCGCCGGCGGCTCGAATTTGTGCATCCATGGGGGCATGACTTCGGGATTGCGGCGTTCGCCGGGGCATGGCTTCGTTTCACGTCGACGGGGGGGCGCCGACGGCCGCCCCCCCCCGCCGCCCGACGATGGCGGGGGGGCGGCGAGCGGGCTCATGTCCCGGTCATGCGCCTGCGAATGCGCGTTGTCCGGAGTCATGGCCGGGTGGGGGCGCCCAGGCCGGCGAATTCTCGGCGGTCGACGGACCGCCCGCGTGACCAGCACCGGATCGGCGCGGCAGGGGCGCGCAGGGCGGCCCGCGTCCGCGCGGGCCGGTTCCGGCCGTGCTCCGCCTCGGAGCGCGGCCGAACCGTAGCGCGCAGCGCGAAGCCCGGAGCCGACCCGACGGGGGCGTCCGCGCCCCCGGGCCGCCCAGCGCTCCTAGGTGGCGGGGGTCTCGTCGGCCGCCGGGGTTTCGCCCGGGACGTTGATCATGATCACCGAGATGTTGTCCTTCCCGCCGCCCATGTGCGCGGCGCGGATGAGCTCGCGCGACACGATGCGGTTGTCGGGCGTCTGGTTGACGATGGACTCGATCTCGCTGTCCTCGACCTCACCCCAGAGGCCGTCCGAGCACAACAGCAAGCGATCGCCCTGCTCGAGCTCGACGCGGAAGATGTCGATGTCGACGTTGCGCTCGGTGCCGACGGTCCGCAGCAGGATGTTGGAGTGCGGGTGGTTCCGCGCTTCCTCGGCCGTGATGCGGTTCTGCTCGACCATGCGGGCGACCAGCGAGTGGTCCCGCGTGATCTGGTGCAGCGTGTTGTTGCGCACCAGGTAGCCGCGCGAATCGCCGACGTTGGCACAAAGCGCGACCGAGTCGTCGACCACCATGCAGGCCACGAGCGTGGTGCCCATGTCGTTGCCGCGGGCCTCGGCGTTGCCCTTGATGGTGTTGTTGGCCTCCTGGAAGGCCTCGTCGAGGATGTTCTCGATCGCGTCGACATTGGGGCGGGGGGAGACCTCGACCCGCTGGCGCGCGACCGCGATGAGGGTCTCGACCGCGAGGCGGCTGGCGACCTCGCCGCAGTCGTGACCACCCATGCCGTCCGCCACGACGAAGATCTCGACGCCGTTGGTCAGCCGGGCCCAGCCCCAGTTGTCCTCGTTGAGCATGCGCTGCAGCCCCACGTCGGTCATGCCGGCGTGGATGGTGGTGGTGCGGCGCTTGGCGTGGCGGTGGGCCTCCTGCTGGAGCGCCCGCCCGAACTCGGCGGCGGTGGAGAACAGGCCGCGCTCGGCTTCGAGGAAGAATTCCTGCCAGCCCCGCTCTTCGAGCGCGGTGTAGCGGCGCAGGATCTCGCCGAGCTCCATGAGGGACTCGCGCGTCTCGTCCGGGGAGAGCGGGGTGTCGGCCACGGCGCTCACGTCGGGATCGAACAGCACGGACTCGCCGCCGGGGCGGATCATGAAGTTCGAGCGGTGGAGCCAGTTCAGGCGCACGCCGTTGAACGCGAGCATGCCGAGCATGCCGATGGCGCGCTGGGCGAAGGCGATCACGCGCTCGATCGGGAGCGGCGCGGCCTCATCGAGCAGCAGGAGCTCGTTGTTGTAGGGCACCACCGAGCAGATCTGCGTCGGGTTCTCTTCCGGGAAGGGGAACACGTCGCACGGGGCGAGCATGGCAGGGTGGCTGATCTGCTTGTTGAAGAACGCGAGGAAGGGTTCGAACCCGACGCGCTCCCAGCGGCTCGAGAGGAGGAACTGGCGTGTCGCCAGGGATCC
Organism: Myxococcota bacterium; assembly: GCA_040386535.1. GTDB lineage: Bacteria > Myxococcota_A > UBA796 > UBA796 > SXON01 > CAJBVW01. Next base: position 47,931 of record JAZKFH010000076.1, read on the forward strand.
GCCGCACTCGGTGCACCGCTCGACGGTGGTGGGGTTGTCCTCGTTGCCGCATTCCCAGCACCGACGCGTGGCGCGATCGGGACGATGGTCGTCGACGAGGTAGAACATCCGCCCTTCCGCCAGACGGATCAACCCCTCGACCCGGTAGTAGTCGGAGAGGTTCATGCCCGGTTGGAAGCTGGGGGGGCGGGCACGGTTGCCGCTGGCCATGCGCGGGGAGTCCTTACCGGTGGGGAGGTCCGGGCCGGGTTCGAGGGAAGCGGGGGCGAGTGTAGATCGCGGTCGGAAACGAAAGCAAATGCACCCTGCGGCGCTGCGCGCGGACGACTCTATCGCGGTATTGAGACTGCCGGAGAAGACGATGACCTGTCCCGCGCCCTGGACGCTCGAGCACGAAGACCCCAGCGGGGCCCGCGCCGGCACGCTGAAGCTCGGTCGCGCGCAGGTGACGACCCCCATCTTCATGCCGGTGGGCACGCAGGCGGCGATCCGCACGGTGTCCCCTTTGCACCTGAAGGATGTCGGCGCGCAGATCATCCTGGCGAACACCTACCACCTGTCCCAGCGCCCCGGCGAAGACGTGGTGAAGAAGGCCGGCGGCCTGCACAAGTTCATGGCGGTCGATCTGCCGATCCTGACGGATTCCGGCGGGTTCCAGGTGTTCTCGCTCGACAAGAAGGAGGTCACCGAAGAAGGGGTGGCCTTCAACTACGAGGTGGACGGCAAGGGCACGTTCCTCACCCCCGAGCGCGCGATGCAGATCCAGATGGATCTCGGCAGCGACATCGCGATGGTGTTCGACGAGTGCCTTCCATTCGGCGCGGACCGGGCCTACGCCGAACGGAGCGTGGCGCGCACGACCCGCTGGGAGCGCCGGAGCAAGGTGGCGCACACCCGCGAGGACCAGTCGCTGTTCGGGATCGTGCAGGGCGGGTTCTGGCCGGAGCTGCGCAAGCGCTCGGCCGAGGAGATCCAGGAGATCGGATTCGACGGCTACGCGATCGGCGGGCTCTCCGTCGGCGAGGGCCACCAGAACATGTGCGACGTGCTCGACGCCACCGTGCCGCACATGTCCAAGGGGCACGCCCGCTACCTGATGGGCGTGGGCCGGCCGCTCGATCTGGTGGAGGGCGTGGCGCGCGGCATCGACATGTTCGACTGCGTGCTCGCCACCCGGCACGCGCGCAGCGGCACGCTCTACACGTCGGTCGGCCGCATGCGCGTGACCGACGCGCGCTGGCGCAAGGACATGTTCCCGCCGGACACGGCGTGCGACTGCTACACCTGCAAGACCTTCACCCGCGCCTACCTGCACCACCTGTTCCGCGTGGGCGAGGTGCTCGGCGCCACGCTCTGCACCATCCACAACCTGCGGTGGTTCGCCAACTTCATGACGGCGATGCGCACGAGCATCCAGGACGGCACGTTCGCGAGCTTCCGCCGCCGCGTGGGCGAGATCTACCCCGAGGACACCGAGCCGAAGCCGGTCGCGGCGTACACCTCGCCCGGGCAGAAGGCGCCGGCGAAGCGGCCGGCGGCGGCGCCGGGCAAGCGGCACGGGCGGTAGCGACGGGCGAGTCGCGACGGGCGGGTCACCAGGCGGCTTGGAGCACCCAGGCCACGACGGCGACGGCCAGCGCGACGAGCAGCACGAGGCGGGGCGCCGGGGTGGCCGGCGGCGAGGTGCCGGGTGCAGGCGGCGGGGAGACGGGCGCGGTCGAGTCTCCCTCGTGACGCCGCATGATCATCCCTTCGAATCCCTCGATCTGGGTCGCGGTGTCCTCCCGCTCGGGCAAGAGCTCGCGGCGCGGCTCGGTGGACGGCGGGCGGGGCCGCGGCACGCCTTCGAGCGCGGGGAGCGGATCGAGAGGCTCGTCGGCCACGAGGCGTTTGAGGGGCTCGCACGGAGCGCCCTGCACGGGGCTGCCCTCGGGCGGGGGTTCACCCTGGGCGTGGGGGTCGCCCAGGGCGTACGCGTCGATCGGCGCGTGGGTGTGGGCCTCCTGGGCGGCGATCCACGCGAGGACCGAGGTGCGGCGCTGCTCTCCGACGTGGTCGGGTCCCGACGGCGCACCCTCCGTGTGCTCCCCGGTGCTCGCGCTGGTGGGCGAGTCGAACAGGCCCAGGGCGTCGCCACGATCGGGGCCGACGACCACGCCGACCTCGTCGAGGGCGGGCGTGTCCAGCCAGACGACCTCGAGCGCCTCCGTGGTGACCGAGTCTGCCATCGGGGTGGCCCAGACGCCGATGCCGTCGATGTGGCCGAGCCAGTGAGCGCCGGCGGGCGGCGCGTCGATGTGGAGGCGCAGCACGCGGCCGGACTCGTCGCGCACGACCACGGGCACGGGCCCGTCGCGCTCCAGCACCTCGCAGCGGAGCCGCGCCATCAGTCCGGCTCGAAGTGCGGCGCGTCGGCCGGCACGGGATCGCGGGGGAAGCGGAGGCTCTCGAGTACGATCGCCCAGCCGCGGAGCGAGCGGTCGAGCGCTCCCGACGGGGTCTGGAGGGTGACGGCGGCGAGGTGGCGGCCGACGTGGGCGAACACGGCGGTGTAGTCCCCCTCGACGAACTGCCAGCGCCGCCGCCCGGTGACGGCCCAGGCCTCGTGCCCGTCGACCGCGATCTGGTGCATGTCGGAGCGCGAGTTGACCACGCCGAGCGAGCGGCCCATCGAGAGGGCGCGGGCCTCCGCGAGCAGGTCGAGCGGGACGTCGGCCGACGGCGCATCGACCCGGACGAGCTGGATGCTGATCGTGGCGCGCGCGGCCGGATCGGCGAGGGTGAACACGTCGTTGCCGAGCCAGCGGCGGTTCTCGGTGATGGACCAGCCGTCGGGCACCACCAGGTCGAACCGCCCGGGCACGCCGGGACGCCACGCGGCGGCACATCCGAGCAGCGCCACGAGGGCGATCATCCGCGCCTCATCGGGCGAACGGCGGGCGAACGGCGGACACGGACGGGGACACGAAGGGCACGTCCGCATCGTGCCGCGGCGGACCGTTCCTCGCAACGCGCCGGTGGTAGCATCGTCGTATGGCGCGACTCGAATTCTTCCGAGGTCCGTACGCGGAGGGAGATCTCCCGTTGTTCGTGGCGCGCCTCCGCGAGGGCCGCACCCGCATCGGGCGGGTGGACGACTGCGACGTCGTGCTTCCCGACGACGAGGTGAGCCGCTCGCACTGCGTGATCGATCCGCAACACGGGGGCTGGACCCTGCTGGACCGGTCGAGCAACGGCACGTTCCGCAACGGCGAACGGGTAGCCCGTTGCGACCTGGAGCACGGCGACCTGTTGCGCTTCGGGCCGTTCACCGCGCGGGTCGATCTGCACACCGACGTGCTCGCCGCGCCCACCGAGGAGGCGCAGACCGAGCCGCGTGCGGAGGAGATCGTGGGGAGCGGCGGCGGCCAGCTCACCATCGCCGAGGCATGGCTCACCATCGCGAGCGGGCCCGGCGAGGGCCGGCGGTTCCGGCTGCGCGGGGGGCGCGTGGCGGTGGGCGGGTTCGGCAGCCGCGTGGTGCTGCCCGACGCCGGGCTGGTCAAGGATCACGTCCGCGTGCGCCTCCTGAACGGACGCACGATGATCGAGCCGGGCCTGGGCGCCGCGTTCCTCGGCCCGTCCCGCATCCGCGACATCCTCCCGGTGTTCGCGGGCGAGGAGATCCGGATCGGGAACACCGAGTTCATCGTCGAGTGGGACGTGCGCGAGGACGCGCCGATGGCCGACCGGTTCGGCGAGATGGTGGGCGTGTCCGACCCGATGCGGCGTGCGTTCGGTATGTTGCGACGGATGGCGGCGCACCACGCGCCGGTGCTGCTGATCGGCGAGTCGGGCACGGGCAAGGAGCTCGCCGCGCGCGCCCTGCACGACGCGAGCCCACGCGCCGGGCGGCCGTTCGTGGCGCTCAACTGCGGCGCCATCACCGCGACGCTGTTCGAGTCGGAGCTGTTCGGGCACGAGAAGGGCGCCTTCACCGGCGCGAGCGAGCGGCGCGACGGCGCGTTCCAGCGTGCGGACGCCGGCACGTTGTTCCTCGACGAGGTCGGGGAGCTGCCCGAGGAGGCGCAGAGCAAGCTCTTGCGCTCGCTGGAGAGCGGCGAGGTGCGGCGCGTGGGCGGGAGCGAGCCGACGTTCCCCGACGTGCGGGTCATCGCCGCGACCAACCGCAGCCTGATGGAGGACGCGAAGACCGGGAGCTTCCGCAGCGACCTGTACTTCCGCCTCGCCGTGCTCGCCGTGCGCCTGCCGCCCCTGCGCGAGCGGCCCGAGGACATCCCCGTCGTGGCGGAGACCCTGGCGCGCCGCATCTCGCCGGAGATCACGCTCTCGCCGGACGCGCACGAGGCGCTCCGGTCCTACCCGTGGCCGGGCAACGCGCGCGAGATGCGCAACGTGTTGACACGCGCGTTCGTGCTCTACGGCCCCGCCATCGACGCCGCGAGCCTCGTGTTCAACCCCCTGGAGCGGGACAGCGGCACGGCCGCGGTGTGGACGAACCGCAACGCGATCGAGGAGGCCGAACGCGAGGTGGTGGTCGACGCGTTGCGCAAAGCGAACGGGAACCGGTCGCAGGCGGCGCGGATGTTGGGCGTGGCGCGCTCCAGCCTGCTGTACAAGTTGCGGCGGTGGGGGCTGGAGGACTCCTGAGTCGGAAGGGGAACGCGGCGTCACACCCCCATCTCTCCGCGGCTCCCGAGCGACACCCAGCGGCCGCCGCCGACGACGAGGTGGTCGCGCACGGTGACGCCGAGGACCTTGCCGGCCGAGGCGACGATGCGGGTGGCGCGCACGTCCTCGACGGAGGGTTCGGGGTCGCCGCTGGGGTGGTTGTGGCCGAGGATGACGTAGACGGCGCCGAGCTCGACGGCGGGACGGAGGATCTGGCGGGGGTCGACGACGGTGGCGGCGTCGCTCCCGGTGGTCAGGCGGCGGTAGGCGAGCGGGCGGCCGCGGCGGTCGAGGTAGAGGGCGTGGAGCTCCTCGTGGTCGAGGCCCTCGAGCGCGGGGGTGAACCACGTGGCCGCGTCGGTGGCGTCGGCGATGGCGGTGAGCGTGGGCGGGGCGTCGGCACGGGCACGTTGCCCGAGCATCATGCCCGCGTGGAGCCGCACGGCGCGGGCCGGACCCATGCCCCGCACCGCCGCGAGCGCGGCCGGAGGCGCCGTCGCGACGCCACGCAGCCCGCCGAACCGATCGAGCAGGTCGGTGGCGATGGCCCGCGCCGTGCGCCCGCCCGCGCCGGTGCCGAGCACCAACGCCACCAGATCCGAGGCCCCCGCGCCATCGGCGCCCGCGAGCAGATACCGTTCCCTCGGTCGCATCGGACCTCCCGGCGGCGGCCCGAGCACGGCGCGTGCCAACGCCAGGTGGCTGATATTGTTGGGGTGGGGTGACGGAGGTCCGTCGGCAGGTGACGGACGTCGGTCAGGGTGGGGGCGTCAAGGGGGGGCGTCGACGGGAGTTGGGCAGACGGACCGAGCGCGGACGCTCGGCCGCTGCGGGGCGGGGTGGGCGGGTCGCGCGCTGCGGGCTCGCTGGCGTGGAGGGGCCGGGGGCCGCCAGGGCGACCCGACAGAGTTCGTTGGGTCGGTTTGTGGGGCCGCGCGCCGCGGGCTCGCGGCGTGGAGGGGGCGAATGGGGGGCGGCGGGAGATTTTTTTGATCGCGGGAGGGGCCGCCGGCGCGTAGGCGACAGATGGGGACTCGCGACCGGCGGTGAGGGTGTGGCGGTGAGCGCGACCCGACAGAACGGGGCTCACGACCGGGAGGGAGGTGCGGTGTGTCGGGTCCCGGAGGGTTGGGTGGGGGCGGGCGGAGGGGTGCGGGGTCGACCGTGAGCTGGACCGGCGGACCGTGCGCGGGCCCTCCGTCGCGGGGGCGAGGACGAGCGCGCCGGGGCGTGGACGCCGCGAACGCGGGCTGCGGGAGTGCCGAGCGCTCCGCCGAGCGCGCCGCGCGCCGCGGCGGGGAGGCAGCGAGCGGGGGCGGCGTGACTTTTTTCGAACGCGGGTGTGGTCGTCAGCACGACCCGACAGAAACCGCCTCACGACCGGCAGTGAGGCGCGTTCTGTCGGGTCCGGGAGGCCCAGGTGGGGCATCGGGGCGTGGGCGTGGGCGTGGCGCACGGCGGAATGCGCGAAAAGCTGGCGTTGGCGCGTTCGTGGGCGGGGGCGGGGCGGGTTCGCGCGCTGAGGTGGACCGTGACGACCCGACAAAACGGGGCTCACGACCGGCAGTGACGCCCGTTCTGTCGGGTCCCGGAGGCCCGGGTGGGGCTTCGGGGCGCGGTCGGGGGCGTGGCGCGCGGCCGGCGCGTGAAAAGCGGGCGTTGGCTCGTGTGGGTACGGTGGTGCGGCGGCCTGGCGGGCGGACGTGGACCGTGACGACCCGACAGAACGGGGCTCACGACCGGCAGTGAGGGCCTTTCTGTCGGGTCCCGGAGGCCCGGGTGGGGCACGGGGGCCCGGGCGGGGGGGTGGCGCCGGGCGCAACGCGCGAAAAGCTTGCGTTGGCACGTTCGCGGGTGGTGGCGCGGCGGACGTGGGCCGGTCGGGGCTCGGCACCGCCACTTGGCGGCCTCCGCCGCGCCCGCGCCAAGGGCGCGGAGGGCAGCCGCCCCTGGCGGCTGGTCCGGCCGGGCGGTCCGGATGCAAAACCGGGCGTCAATGCCGCTTTGCCCGGCCGACCAAGCGGCTCCGCCGCGCGCCCGGAGCCGACCTGCCCGCGTCCGCGCGGGGCGCCCCTCAGGTGAACGGCCATGAGCTGTGTCAGTCGCCGTCGAACCGCACGAGCTGCACGTTCACCAGCGCCACGACCTCGGCGGGCTCGGACGCCGCCACGACGGCGCGCACCTGGCGGAAGTAGGCGCGGTGCAGCTCCTCGATGCGGGCGAGATCGGCGCGCGACACCGACACGACGTTGTAGCTGAACACGCCGCCGACGCCGCCGGCGGCGACGCGCTCCAGGCCGACACGCGCCCAGTGCTCGCGGAGCGCGGGGAACGCGCGCGTGTCGACGGTGAGGGTGCCGGTCACCTTGCCGTCGCGGACGAGGCCCGCGCGCACGAGCTTCTCCAGGCACCGCGCGGCGTCGGCCTCGGGGATGCCGAGCGTGGCGGCGACCGCGGCGGGCGCGCAGGTGCCGGTTTCGATCACGCGGAGCACCGCTTCGGTCCACGGCTCGTCGAACGCGAGGCGGCGGGAGGCCTCACGCGCGGCGTGCGCCTCGGCGAGGGCGGGGATTTGCGCGATGGGGACGAGCTCGGCGAGCAGGTCCGACACGCGCCCGGTGAGGGCCGCGACGAGCCGGAGCCAGTCCGGGAGCCGCGGCCGCGCCCCGCCCGACAACCAGCGCCCGACCGCGAACCGGGAGCGCTCCGTGCGCGCCGCGATCTCGACGATGCCGACGCGGCCACGCACCTCCTCGAGCCACGCGGGCAGCCCCCGCGCGAGCGCCGGCGCCGCGATGGGGTGGAAGCGGTGGAAGGCGCCGGGGACGTCGATGCCGACTCGCTCGCAGGCGCGCAGCACCTCCTCCGCGGTGGGGAAGCGGCGCCCGGACTCCCAGTCCGCCACGGGGTTACCGCGGTACCCGAGCCGGCGCGAGAACGCGACCTGGGAGCGGGCTCCACGCAGGGCGCGGAGGAACTGGCGGGCGGCGAGCTCCATGTCGGATTCGCACAGGGTGCCACAGATCCGGGCGCCGGTATGTGCGAAGGCGAGGTTGCCCGCGGGGGTCCGCACGGGAATGTTGCCGGGGTGGAGGTGCTCGTGGCGCTGCTTCTCGGATGGATGCTCGTCGGGTGTGGCGGGCAATCGGGCAACGAGGGGAGCCTCACGATCCTGTGCGAGGAGGCGTCGCGCGAGACGGCCGCGCTCGACACGCTCCCCGAGGACTTCCTGGCCACACCGCGGGAGGCGCGCGCGGTGGCGCTGGGGACGTGGCTCGGCACGTTCGAGGTGCCCGGGGCCGCCACGCCCACGTCCCTCTCCATGGAAGTGACCGAAGGAGACGCGCCCATCGAGCTCGTGCACACCCTCCGCGTGCGGTCGAGCAGCGACGACACCGGTCCCGAACGGTTCGTCTCGGACTCCTGCCCGCCCCGCTACGAGATCCCCACGCTCATGCACCTCGTCGAGGCGGGCGGGCTGCTGGACGAGGTGCTGGACGTCACGCTCTTCGTCGAGACCTACGAACCCCCCTACTTCCACCTCGACGTGCCCCTGGAGGACATCGTCGGCACCGCGGTTCCGCCGTGGGACGCCGAGGAGTGGGAGACGACCGAGTTGAAGCTGCAGGTCGCCTGGAGCTCGCGGGACAGGGTCGTCGGGACCGGGGCGTGGGTGTCCGAGCGCGAGGGGATCTTCCGGTCGCGGTACACGACCGAGGATTTTGGATCGTTCCGGCTGGAACGGTAGGCGCTGCGGGGGCGGCGGCTCGAGGACGGCGCGTCGGTGGGCCGTAGGTGGTAAGTCGTAAGGTCAGACCCCCATCGGCGAGAGCCGGCGTTCGCTCGTCGCAGGTGGTAAGTCGTAAGGTCAGACCCCCCCTCCCGCCGCCCCCGCGGAATCTTCCGGAGAGGTGGCGCGATAGACGTCCGGCGATGTACCCGACCCTCCATACGCAGCAGACAGCTTTTGGCGAGGTCCCCTACAACAGCTGGGGCCTGATGATCACGCTCGCGTTCCTCGCGGCGGTGATCGTGTCGCACCGGCGCGCGGGGCGCGTGGGCATCGACCCCGACAAGATGGTGGGCGTGTACCTCGTCGCGATCGTGCTGGGCCTCGCGGGCGCGCGGCTCCTGCACTTTCTCATGGCGACGCCGGACGTGTTCTTCGCCGATCCGATGATCTTCTTCCGCCTGTGGCAGGGCGGCTTTGCCTTCTACGGCGGGTTCATCCTCGCGGGCGTCGGGACCGTGCTGTACGCGATGCGCAAGGGCATCGACGCGTGGAAGCTGGCCGACGTCATCGGGCCCACGGTCATGCTCGGGCTCGCCTTCGGCCGGATCGGCTGCTTCCTCGCGGGGTGTTGCCACGGCGCGCAGTTCGACCTGCCGGCGAACGCCACGCCCCTGTTCCCCGACACCTTCAGCGGCGGCCAGCTCTTCGCGTTCGGGCATTTCCCGTTCCTCGGCGAGATGACCCGCCACGGCGTGGGCCACAACAACGTGGTCGTGTACCCGACGCAACTGTGGGAGTCGTTCGCGGCCCTGACGATCTTCGCGATCACGTCGTTGGTGTGGCGCTACCGCAAGTTCGACGGGCAGGTCATCGCCGCGGTGCTGATCCTCTACTCGATCTGGCGGCCGATCAACGAGTCGATGCGCGGCGACGAGGTGCGCGGGCTCGACTACTTCGGCCTGTTCACGACCTCGCAGCTCATCTCGATTCCGGTGGCCGTGGGGGGGCTCGCGATCGTCGCGTTGCAGTTCCGCAAGGGCGTGAAGCCCGAGACGCCGTTCCGCCACGAGGAAGAGCCGGAGACCGCGTCCGCGCCTCGGTTGTAGGCTTGAGGGGCTAACGGTCGGTGTGCACGAACGGCGGCGACGACGCCCCGTCCCGCGCGGGCGGATAGCGGTCGATCCACGCGTCGATGACGGGGAAGATCTCGGTGGGTGCGCGCTCGCCGAGCCCGAGATCGAGGTGCCCGTAGTCGGAGCCGAGGCCGGAGACCACGCCGGCGCGGAACACCTCGACCGGGCCGCCGAACGCCGGCGCGTAGGCCTCGACCCAGGCGGGCGCGACGAGGCGATCGCCCATCCCCACGATGAGGGAGACGGGCACCTTCACCTGGGCCAGCAGGTCGAGGTAGCCGATCTTGCCGTCCCAGCTCTGGAACCGCTCGTCGCGGATCATGCGGAAGAAGTGCCGCATCTCGCCGCGCGACATCGGGCTCACGATGGTGCGGAGCATGCGGTCGAGCGTGCCGGGCTCGAAGTTGGCGGGGTTGTAGAGCCGCTCCTGGATGGTGAACTTGAGCGGCCCGCGGCTCATGTCGGCGGCCATCGACGCGAACGGCACGCTGTCCATCGAGCTGAGCGCGAACCCGCCCGCCGCGAGGCCCGCCTGCGCCCAGCCCATGATCGGATCGTCCTTGGTGAACGTGCCCGGGCTGCCGACGAACACCATCGCGGAGAGGTTGTCCGCGCCGCCGGTGGCCGCGTAGATCGCGCTCACCATGCCGCCCATGGAGTGCGCCACGAGGGCCACCTGGTCGTAGCCGGTGCAGGCGCGCACGTGGTCGACGGCGGCGGCGAGGTCGTACCGCCCGTAGTCGTCCACCCGCCAGCCCATCAGCTGCGGCTGGCCCTGCTTGTCGACCGTGGCGGCGCCGTGGCCGCGCAGATCGAGCAGCCACACGTCGTGCCCGCGCGCCTGGAGCCATGCCGCCAGGGAGTGCTCGGGATCGAGGTCCCAGAAGGTGTGGTTGCTGGAGATGCCGTGCAGCAGCACCACCGGGGGGCCGCTGGCCGCGTGGTGGTGCAAGGCGATGGTGGCGCCGTCCTTTGTCGCGACGCGGGTTGTGCGCGCGAGCTCACAATGTGAGCGGTCCGAGGGTTCGGTGTCCCAGCAACCCAGGACGAGCAGGAGCCACATCGATTAGAAGGTACCGCCCGCCGGAGCGTGCCGCACGCGCCAGGAGGCCGGATGTTTTCGCCGATGTTCCAGCTGTTGTCGCTTCTCCTGACCCTCCCCACCGCCTCGGCCGCCTCGCTCGAGGAGGCGTGGGCCGCCGCGGAGGAGGGTGGCACCGAGCTCCGCATGGTCAAGGAGCAGCGCGTGCAGGCGGAGACGGTCAAGGTGCAGGCGTGGTCGCTGCTCTCGCCCAAGCTCGTGCTCGGCGGCACCTACACGATCAACGAGTACGAGATCGCCATCGATTTCGCCGAGATGATCCCCGAGGAGTTCCAGGACTTCATCGAGGCCGGCGAGCCTATCGTCGTGAACAAGAAGGAGTACCTCGCCTGGAACGCGAGCGTGATCCAGCCCCTGTTCTCCGGCCAGGCCCTGCCGCTGTTCTCCGGCGCCACGCAGATGGTGCGGGCCAGCCGCCTCGACGAGACGGCGCAACGCGCCAACGTTCGCACCGGCATCGCCCAGGCCTACTACGGCGTGGTGGTCGCGCGCGAGGCCGTCGGTCTGGCCGAGCGCGCCCTGGCCCACGCGAAGAAGCACCAGTCCCTCGCCAACCAGCAGGTCGACGTGGGGCTGGCCCCGCCCACGGCCAAGCTCCAGGCCGAGATCGGCGTGTCCCGCACCGAGCGCTCGCTCGCGGCCGCGCGCCAGGGCAAGGGCACCGCCGAGGAGGCCCTCGCGCGGCTCACCGGCTGGCCCATCGACACGCCGGTGGCGCTGCCCGCCGAGCGCGCCCTCCCCTACACGACCCGCGACATCGCCGAGGAGCGCGCCCAGTCCCATCGTCCCGAGATCCAATCCGCCGAACACATGGCCCGCGCCGCCAAGTACGGCCGCGCCGCCGCCAACCTCGCGTGGCTCCCAACCCTCGATGGCCGCTTCACCTGGAGCTACAACGAGAACACGGGCTTCTCCGACGACAAGGACATGTGGCAGGTCGTGTTCATGGCGGACTGGGTGTTGTGGGACGGCGGCGCCCGCATCGCCCAGCAGCAGAAGCGGGCGAGCGAGGCGCGCATGGCCGGCTTGGCCGCCGAACGCGTGCGGGAGACGACGAACGAGCAGGTCCGCAGCGCGTGGGGTGCGTACGAGAGCGCGAAGGTGGCGCTGGCGTCGGTCGAGCGGGAGGTCGAGCTCTCCAAGGAGAACCTTCGTTTGGTCGAGGTCGGGTTTGCCGCGGGGAGCCTTTCGTTCCTGGAAGTCGAGGATGCGCGGGTGGGGTTGCTTTCGGCGGAGTTGGGGGCGTTGCAGGAGAGGACTACGCGGGATTTGGCGGCTTTGACCTTGCTGGCGGCTACGGGGGATTTGTAGGGGGGGTGGGGCCCGCCGCGCCGGGGCGCGCGGCGGGGGTGGCGGCCCTTCGGGTCCGCTGGGCCAGCGCCTCCTCGCGGAACGCCGGGGTGGATTTGGGGGTGTCCGGTCGCCGGAGGTGGGCCACGGCGAGTGCTGCACCATCAGAGGGTGAAGTTGAGGTATTGAACAGCCTCACCCTTGTGAGTTCGAATGTTGCATCGTATGTACTCATCCAACTCGCCCCACACAGCGTACACCTCCGGGCCAGTCATTTCGGACACCTCCGAAACCCTCGAACCGATGCCCCCAATTGACGTCCCCAGCCGGAGCCCAGTGCCGTCACTTCCGAGGAGCCAACGGTCGTGAATGGGAAACTGCTTCGACTGCTTGGTGGAGAGGAGCAGGAACAGAGTAGAAGGAGGCTCGGCCGCCGACACATCCAAGCGCCAACTGCGAAGGAACGCATCGTCGTAGTCCCCTGCGGGCACGCTCTTGTCGACGTGTGATCGCCAAGTAAGGACGGTGATGCGTTTCACCTTCGCCGGCATCCAACGCAGAACCGGGAGCTCGTCCAGTCCAAAATAGGGATCGCAGATGCGGACCTCGTCACAAGCGCGTGTCCTGAGCCACCGCTCAACGAACTCAAGCCCTCTTTCGCGCTCCCCGGGACCGAATATTAGCGTATCGCCTTTGTCGCCAGCCGAGATTTCGACGCTGGAGGCCCTGCGTAGTAGGCTCTGTACGATTTCGCAAGTCAGGAGCAGCCCGTCAAACAGGGGCCGGACATGTCTGGTTACACCGCTCTTTTCAGAGTGAATCGCACACGCGGAGCCGATGGCGAGCGCTAGCACCGGGTACCCCTCATTGAGCCCGATGTCCGCGACCTGAGTGAGCGGGCTCCGCATGTACTCAGCCGAGGTGGGCGGCATCTGGCCCGCATTCAGCAAACCGAGAGTCTCCCACGCGATCGCCGGAAGCTTGGAAGAGGGTACAGCCTTTGTGGAGTCCCCGAGCTTGCCCCTCGCCTCCAGTTCGCTCATGCGGTCCTTCAGCAGCGCTTCACGTCGACGATCCCTTGCTTCATCGTCGTCCAGTGACGAAACGAGCTTTCTGGCAAACTCTGGATCCATCCGGTAGGCTAGGTCGATCAGCTGCTTCTGCTCATCGCCCGTCCGCTCCTCAACTCCGAGGACATTCCCTCGTTCAAAGGCCCAACGGAGCACCGCTTGTGCCAACCGAGGGTCCGGCCTCACGGCGGCGCGGACGATCGCCCTTGCCCGCGCATGCCTGTCATGGGCGCTAGGGAGGCCCTTCACGATGACGAAGGCCTCGTTCAAGAGGACGCTCCTCAGGGTATTCTCTCTCGACGGAAGGGCATCGGCAATCAGCGTGAGCACGAACGCGCTGTCCGCTGAGTTTGGGATCGCCTTGGCACGCCTAACCAATGGTTCCCACTGTCTGGACTCACGTAGCCTTGCCACCTGAGCCTCGGAAACAATTCTGTAGCCCTCATGTTTGATGAAGCGCGTGTTTGGGTACGCCGATGCGATGTATGAGTCGAGCTTTACGGCGATCACTTCGCGCTGTTGCTTCGTGCAACGCTTGGACCCAGATGGCGATGTTAGCGAACGGGAGATGGTGCGGATGAACGCGAATGCGCTGTCGTCGGACCCAAGTTCCGGAAGAAGGTCGCAGATCTGAACAGCGTCCTCATAGGTGATGTCGTACGTGTTGCTTTCGGCAGGGGTATACGGGTCGTATAATCCGCGCTTCTGAACGAGGTGCCAAGCGACTGTCTCGAAAGCGTCATCGCGTGCCTGTGGAGAAAGTCCTTTCAAATCAGACTTTGCGAGAACGGGGTTGTCCCGGTATAGGATTGGGGCCACGTGAATGAAGCAAGCGTTGCGGTACTCGCTGTCGTCCGAAGAAAGTTTCGAGAGCTCAGGGCGCACCCTCTCGCGTACTATGCGTGCAAAGTCGTCCAGTCTGCGCGCAAGGTACATGTTCAGCGCGATCCCAGACCAGAGAATCGCTCGGTCTCCTGGTGATGGCAGGGCGTCGATAAGGGATCCGAGCCGGAATACGTCTTGCTCCGTGTCAATCCTGTGCCGGTACATTCCCGCATGCGCAGAGATGGCAAGCTGCAGGCAAAGTACATAGGCGTTGGCCTGATCGTCGGTCTGAATCAGGGCGCCAGCGCGCACCCTGTCCGCCCGGTGCAGGTAGTCGGTCGCTAGGTGGTGTTCGTGTCGGGCCAAGGCGGCGGCAAGGTCATAGGCGATGGAGACCTTCCCCCAAGCAGCGTTAATGGCGTCAAGGGAAGATGACATAGTAGCGCGCACCGCTGCGACATCCTCTTCCGTGATGTCCGGGCCGCGTGGCAACTGCAGAAGGTCACAGCTCGCGTAACAGCGGATGGCCGCGCCTTCGCATCCCTCCACTGCCCGGGCTAGCGCAACGAAGGTGCTCCTATCGGCCATAACCTTAGCTTTCCGGAGATCGAGTAGCAGGGTACCCAGAGCCTGCGCACGCACGGATGGAGCCACAATCTCAGCCGTTAATAGGAGAAGTTCTTCAACTGGTGGGGACGAAACCGCAGGATGCACGGCATTATTTACGACCGTCTCAAGTGCGGCGTCGCGGCGGTACTCTGTGTTAAGAGCCGCTGCAAGCGCGCGCGCGATGTCAAGGCGGCCAACGGCAAGGGCGGACAAAACACCCGAGAAAAGCAGTGTCTGCTCCGCGACTTGCGGAAGTAGCGACTGCACAAGCTTGCTGAGCTCCTCTCGTGCAAGTTCGTCGAGTCCCTCACGAACCAATTCGTGGACGGTAACGTGACGGGCGAGGAAGCTAAGCAGATGGGCGAGCGCCTCACATCGAACGATATGGGGGCTTTGCTCGACGCAGTAGTAGTAGCTCTCGACCACACGATTTACCATGTCAGCGGTGCTGACGGCGTTGCCCGCGGCCTCGGCCAGGAGCAGTTGCAGTTGGAGGTATTCTACCGTAGGCCCCAACGCGCGTGCGCTGTCCTTGAGGCCGTCAAACATTTTGATAATGCGGGCGCAGTCTGGCTTCGGCGCGTACGGGAGTGCCGATGCTACTTGGCGGAGATCCCTGGCCGTGGGTGTGTACTCGGCGGTGGCGAGCATGTGCTGCAACGCCCATTCCATAACTTGTGTCGCATCCTCTCTCCTCCGGTTGAATGAGATCCATTGCCGTAGCAGAGCGAAGCGGAAATTGCGGTCATCGATCTTTTCAAGTTCCACCCGGAGCGTGCTGCCGTCTAAATCAGATAGCAAGACTCGCGCCGCGGCATCAACACTCCCCTTCCGCGTACCGAAATGTTCCCCGATCCGCTCCGCGGCCGAACGAGCGTCTGCGTCTTGGGCGCCTCGGTTACGAGCGACCAAATAGATTTCGGTAAGCTCGAAAGGATGGGTTTCCTTGTGGTTTGGCACCTGCGCCACAAGCTCACTTGCCAAGTCAGGTAGGCTGTAGATCAAGTCCCGGGCGATGTCGATGGCGCGCTCTCCCAACGCCTTCTTGTCCACGCTGAGGTAGACCTGCCGGATTTGGTCGAGCAGTTCGGGAGCAGGAGCCAGGCCGTCCTCACGGCTCAGGCGCGCGAGAACAGCAAGTAGGTGAAGCCTATCCTCCGCGAGAACTGCACCCTGTGCAACGGCAAGCGCGCGATTGACTTCGCCCATCTTAAAAAGCGCGTCTACTTGTGCTCGGCACGTACTTGCGTAGCCCAGATCAGCCAAGGCGCTTCGTTGTAGCGCGAAGCGCACTGCGTCCGGATCACGGTTGCTCCCCAGCGCCGCTTTGAAGCCGAGGAGTGCGCCTTTGCGGAGTGGGTAGACTGATTTGTACTGGTCGAACGCGATATCGAAGTACTCTGCGGTAAGGAAACCAAGTAGATCTTCGTGTCGCCCAGATTCGTATAGGTCTCCTGGGAGGCGCCTGATTGTGCCCTCCGCGCGGGGGTCATCAAGCAACGACGTGATTACCGCGGATTGAATCTCTTTTCGGTGGGCGGCGAGCTTGCGTGAAGCGAACTCGCGCATGGCTTCCGACTTGTAGACGGCGCGACCCTTGTCGTCCTCGTGTATAAATTCTGCCCCCTGCACTGTAGCAACAGTGTTCTCGCTTAGAGAGAGGAGCTTTGCTCCCACCTCAAGCGAGTACTGCGCCGGCTCGAACGCCACCAGAGCGAGGAGACGCTGAACCGACACGTCGTTCGTGCTAACGGCGCGCCATTCGAGTTCGCAAAGTTCATCCATAAGTCTGGAACCGAGCGCAAGCAGCGCATCAGGGGCCGTGCCAGAGAGAAGAATTCTGCGTATACTGGCGAGCTTTCCTGGATTTCCGCGTGTCAAGGTGTAGCACTCGCGAACCTGTTCCTCCTTGAGAGAGAGACCGTGGACGAACCGTTCGGTCTCCAACAGACTAAATCCACCTAGCCTGAATTCTTTGGCTTTGCAGCGCAACAAGGGTGTTGGTATGGATGACGGGTTTCCCGTGCCCACGATGGTTCGAACGCCTGGCGCTCCGATCGGGAGGAGGTCCAGCAAAGACTCAAGGCTCGCCGTGTCTCGCTCAGGAATGGCGTCGACACCGTCAAGTATAAAAAAGACGGGTTCCCTGCGAGCCTGTCGTTGGACTGCCAGAAGTAGGCGGCGGTAGGCGATCTCGGGAACGGGGTCCTCCGACGGTACTTCTCCCAGAAACACGTGGAACTGGCGGAGGAAATCGAGCATCACTGTCATTCGGTCATAAGACAGGCGGCTTCCGGGACGGATGAACACGCTAAACGTCCTGCCGGCGTGCTGGTTCGCGAACTGAGCCAAAAATGTCGTCTTTCCGACTGTTGAACTGCCGACCACAGAGACTGCCGCCGCACCGTCGGTCATCTCTCGAAGGGTGAGGAGATGGGCATCGCGGAGGATGGAGCGCTCTCCTTGAGCAGGAAACGTGGCCGCTTCAGCGGTAAGGTCTAGCGTCGTCATGATCATTGACGTTCGTTAGCCTCCGCACGCGCTCCAGGCAAGGATGGAGGTGTTCTGGGCGTTGCATGTTCACGAAGAAGTCCAGTTCGACGACGCGATTGGAGGGTGAAGGAGGCGTGCTGACGCACTCGCCTGCCCTCCCCGCCCCCCCCGCGCCAGGCCCCTGAAGGGCGGCCGCGCCCCGCGGCCGGTCCCGCCGCCCTGGGCGGACCGAGGCCCCCCGGGCCGAGCCCGCAAGGAGCCGACGGCGAAGCCGGGGCGCCCAAACCAAAGATGCAACTACCGCCGCAACAACCCACCAAGCGAAGGAGGAACCTCATCCAAAGCCGTAGCCAACAAAGGCTCCAACGCCCGACTGTTCGCCGTATGCAAAAAGAGTCGAGTCCCCCCCGGCTCCGCCACCATCGCCGCATACGCCTTGGACGTATACGTACTCTCCAACGTCAACCCAAGTCCCTCCGCCCTGGCACTCGCCTCCTCGGCCGCAACTGTTGGCAGCGCGTACCCGGGCCCATATTGGCCGTCGACGACACGCAAGCCGGTGAGGCGGACGGCGGGGGCGCCGTGGCGGCGTAGCAGTGAGAGGGTGTTGGCGGCGAGGCGGCGGACGCGGAAGGGGGAGGCGAGCCAACTTGGGGCGGCGCGGACGGCGACGACCTCGCTGTCGAGGCCGGCGAGGCGGAGGCCGACCCAGAGGCCGGCGACGGTGCCGCCGGAGCCGAGGGCGACGTAGATGCGGTCGGGCTTGGGGAGCGCGCCCGCGGCCACCTGGGCGGCGATCTCGAGGCCGCCGCCGACCCAGCCGACACAGCCGAGGGTGCTGGAGCCGCCGACGGGGAGCACGGCGGGTGCGTGGCCGCCGAAGAGGCGGATGGCGCCCCAGGCGCGGGCGAAGACGAAGGGGAGCGCGGCCTCGGAGGCGGCGACGTAGAGGCGCTCGGCGTGGGCGTGGAGGATGCGGGCGTTGCGACGGGCGGTGGGGGTGTCGGGCTGGGGGGCGACGACCGCGGCGACGTGCACGCCGACCAGCTGGCCGTACACGGCGCTGGCGACGAGGTGGTTGCTGCCGACGGTGCCGAGGGTGAGCACGTCGAGGCCGGACTCGAGCGCGGCGCCGAGGAGCCACTCGAGCTTGCGCACCTTGTTGCCGCCGTAGCGGGTGCCGGCGAGATCCTCGCGCTTGACCCAGGCGCCGTCGGCGCCGAGCGGCTCGACAGCTGTGGGGCCGCCGAGGAGGGGCACGCGGGCAAGAGGAAGGTCGTCGAGCGAGAACATGGCCGCCCCAACTTATCTCGATGCGGCCCACGTCCCCGCCGCCCCTACTTCCCCGATCCAACCGGAAGGCTCACCGCCCCCACATGCGCCGCCACCGAAACCTCCCCGCCCGTGACGGGCGCCAGGGACAACGCGCCGCGCTCGCGCGGACCGATGCGCTCGTGGATGAGGGCCACCGCGGCGTGGCCGGCCGCGCTCTTGCACGCCAGGAGCGCCTCGACGGCGGCGACGGTCCCCACCTGGCCGAGGGCGACACAGGCGGCGTCGCGGGTGTCACGCTCGTCGCTCGCGAGCAGGGCGATCAGCGGGGCTTCGATGGCGGGATCGCCGGTGAGGAGGAGAGCCTCGGCCACGGCGACGCCGTCGGCGACGTGATCGCGGAGCAGGCGGAGGGCGTTGGGGAGGGAGGCGGAGCCGTGGAGCGCGAGGCGGCGGACCTCGGGCAGCTCGTGGGCGCGGAGCTCGGCGAGGACGGGGACGCCGGGGGGCCCGGCGTGGCGGGCGGCGCGGGCGCGGACGCGGGGGTCGGGGTCGCGGAGGAGCACGGCGGCGAGGGGGCCCACGTCGCGACCGGTGGCGCAGTAGGCCTCCAGGGCGAGGTAGCGCACGGTGGGGTCGGGGTCCTCGCGGGCGATGGTGGCGGTGCGGTCGGGGAGCTCGTCGGGGCGCATGGTGGCGATGCGGTCGGCGACGGAGCGCACCATCGCGACGCGCCAGGCGGTCACGTCGGCATCGGTGGTGGCGAGCCCCACGAGGACCACGCCGCCCTCGACGGAGCCGCCCGCCCGGACGAGGGTGCGGATGGCGCCGCGCGTGTCGGCGTCGAGGAGCGCGCGCAGGCGCTCGGGGGCCGCGGAGACGCGGACTTCGGCGTCGAAGGCGCGGTCGCCGCTCGCCTCGTCGGTCCAGAGGGTGGGGCGGGCCGAGGCGCCCGGGGTGATCCAGAGGCTGCGGTCACTGCCGGGGCGGTCGAGGGACGCGCGCTCGGTCGAGCTCTCGTAGGTCATGTCGACGGGCAGCTGATCGAGGATGCGGCGGGTGCGGCTGTCGAACAGCCACTGGCGTGTCCGCGTGACGACGAGCCCGAGCACGAACACGCCGCCGATCACCGTCGCCACCGTGCCCACGAGGAGCGCGACGAGGATCCCCATCAACAATTCCATCCCGCTTGCCCTCCCGCGCAGCCCCATTGTAGAACGCGCCATCCCCCGGCGCCGCATGCCAAATGTCCCGCTCACGCGCCTGACCTCGCTCTCGTCGTTCCGGCGCATCGCTGCGGTGGCGTGGCCCGAACCCCGCGATCCGCACATGTACGGCTCGATGGAGATCCGCGTGGAGGCGCTCGAGGCCTGGATCGCCGCGGAGCGGGCCCGCTCGGGCGAGAGGATCACGGTGACCCACGCGGTCACCCGCGCGCTCGCGATGGTGATCGCCAACCACCGCGACGTGAACGGGGTGGTGCGCTTCGGCTCCATCTACCTGCGGCGCGACGTCGACATCTTCGTGCAGGTGGCGGTCGAGGCGGAGGGGGGGAAGGCGGCCACCGCCGATCTTAGCGGTGTAAAGATCGCGCGCGCGGAGACCCTCGACGTGGTCGGCATCGCGCGCACCCTGCGCGAGCGGGCGGCGAAGATCCGCGCGCGGCAGGACGAGGACTTCGAGCGCACCAAGGGCCTGCTCGACCGCGTCCCCGGGTTCCTCCTGGGGCCGCTGCTGGGCCTCTTCGACTGGATGTCGTGGACGCTCAACATCAGCCCGCGCCTGCTCGGCAGCCCGCCCGACCCGTTCGGCTCCGCGATGGTGACCAACGTGGGCGTGTTCGGCCTCACGAAGGCGTGGGCGCCGTTCTTTCCGCTGGCACGCTGCTCGATGATCGTGACGCTCGGCGCCATCGAGGTGCGGCCGTGTGTGGAGGGCGACCGCATCGTGCCGGGGCGCGTGCTCCACGTGAACGGCACGTTCGACCATCGGCTGGTGGATGGGCTGCACGCGGGGCTGGTCGCCAAGGAGCTACGCCAGCTTCTGGAGGAGCCGGCGCGGATGGCCATGGGCGCGACGCAGACCTCTGCAAACAAAATTCACGCGGCTGTCGATCCGGCGGCTGCTCGATCGACGGGAGAGTAGAGGCAGGATTCACCCTGGCTCCCAACCCCGCTCCACACCCCACAGGAGAGACCATGCGCTTCATGATCGTGATCAAGGCCAACAAGGACACCGAGTCGGGCACCCTTCCGGACGAGAAGCTCCTCGCCGAGATGGGCGCCTACAACGAGGCCCTGGTCAACGCGGGCGTGATGCTCGCGGGCGAGGGGCTGTACCCGAGCAGCAAGGGCGCGCGCATCCGCTTTTCGGGCGACCAACGCACCGTGATCGACGGGCCGTTCGCCGAGACGAAGGAGCTGATCGCCGGGTTCTGGTTGTGGGAGGTCAAGAGCAAGGAGGAGGCGATCGAGTGGGTCAAGCGCTGCCCCAACCCCACCGGCGGCGAGTCCGAGATCGAGATCCGGCAGGCCTACAGCACCGAGGACTTCGCGCCGAGCGATCCGTCGGGGGAGCTGCGGGCCGCCGAGGAGCGTCTGCGGGCGCGGACCGAGCCGCAGAGGTAGGCGCGCTCATGGGTTAGGCGGGGGCCGTGACGGCGTCCGCCACCCATCGCGCGATCACCGCGGTCTGGAGCATCGAGTCGGCCCGGCTGATCGCCGGCCTCGCGCGCATCGTTCGCGACGTGGGGCTGGCCGAGGAGCTCGCCCAGGACGCGCTCGTGGCGGCGCTGGAGCAGTGGCCGGAGGCGGGCATCCCCCACAAGCCGGGCGCGTGGCTGATGGCGACGGCGAAGCACCGGGCGATCGATCTCGTGCGTCGCAGCCGGATCGCCGACCGGAAGCATCAGGTGCTCGGTCGCGACGCCGTGGAGGACGGGCCGGACCTCGACGCGGCGCTCGACGACGACGTGGGCGACGATCTGCTCCGCCTCGTGTTCACCTCGTGCCACCCGGTGCTCCCGACCGAGGCGCGCGTGGCGCTCACCCTGCGCCTGCTCGGCGGCCTGACGACTGAGGAGATCGCGCGGGCGTTCCTCGTGCCCGAGCCGACGATCGCGCAGCGGATCGTGCGCGCGAAGCGTACGCTTGCAGAGAAGCACGTGCCCTTCGAGGTGCCCCGCGGCCCCGAGCTCGCCGCGCGCCTGTCGTCCGTGCTCGAGGTGCTCTACCTCATCTTCAACGAGGGCTACGCGGCGACCGCGGGGGGCGACTGGACACGCCCGGGGTTGTGCCGCGACGCGCTTCGAATGGGGCGCATCGTGGCCGAGCTGGCGCCCGGCGAGCCCGAGGTACACGGTCTGGTCGCGCTGATGGAGATCCAGGCGTCGCGACTGGGGGCGCGCGTGGGCCCGACGGGCGAGCCCATCCTGCTGCTCGACCAGAACCGCGCGCGTTGGGACCACCTGCTCATCCGGCGCGGGCTGACCGCGCTCGACCGCGCCGTGGCCCTCGGCGGCACGCCCGGCCCCTATGTGCTTCAGGCCGGGATCGCCGCGTGTCACGGCCGCGCGCGCACCGCCGCGGACACCGATTGGAGTCGCATCGCGTTCTTGTACGGCACGCTCGCGTTGCTCGTCCCCTCCCCGGTCGTGGAGCTGAACCGCGCGGTGGCCGTCGGCATGGCGTTCGGGCCCGCGGAGGGCCTCGTGATCGTGGACGCGCTGATCGCGGCGGGTGCCCTCGATGGGTACCACCTGCTCCCGAGCGTGCGCGGCGACCTTCTCGCCAAGCTCGGGCGCGCGGACGAGGCGCGGGGGGAGTTCGAGCGCGCGGCGTCGCTCACGCGCAACGAACGGGAGCGGGCGCTGCTGTTGGCGCGGGCGGGGGCGTGCGGCGGGTGAACGCGTAGCGGCCCGGAGCTACCCCCGGCCCAGCGCCTTGAGGACCTCGTTCACCAGCGCATCCTCGACCGACGGGCTCATCAGCGGCGTGCTCACCACGCGGGCCATCTTGAGCTCGCTCTTGGGCGCCACGCCCGAGGGGGTGGGGTGCGCGCAGCCCGAGCAGGTCTTGCATGCGTCGGGGAGGTCGGCGTGCGGGTGGTCGGCCTTGGCGACGGCCGAGGGCGGCCCCCCGTAGCGCTTGAGCCCCATCGACCGCAGCTTCACGGCCTCCTCGGGGGGGAGCTCCTTGATGCCGCCGAGGTCGCGCGCGGTCTTGGTGATGAGGGCGGTGTGCTCCATCGTCTCGAGGTTGCAGAACGCCGTGAGCAGGTCCTTGCCGAGGCACACGGCGCCGTGGCGGTCCATCAGGATCGCGTCGTGGTGCTTGACGTAGGGGCGGATGCCGTCGGCGAGCGACTTCGTTCCGGTGGTCGCGTACTCGACCGTGGGGACGGTACCGAGCGTCAGCACGACCTCGGGCAGCACACACCGCGCCATGCTCACGCCGGCGATCGTGAACGCGATCGAGATGGGCGGGTGCGTGTGGATGACCGCGCGCACGTCGGGCCGCTCGTCGTAACAGGCGAGGTGCATCGCCATCTCGGACGTGGGGTTGCCCTGGCCGCGGAGCTTCTTGCCGCTACGGTCGATGACGACGAGATCGTCGTCCACGAGAAAGCCCTTGTGGCACCCGGCCTTCGTGCAGAGCACGCTGCCGTCGGGCAGGAGCGCGGAGAGGTTGCCGTCCATCGCGACGAGCAGGTGCCGCTCGTAGCAGAGGCGGCCGAACTTGAGGAGCTCTTCGCGGAGGCGCCGTTCGGGGACGTAGGACATGGGGGCGATGCTAACCTGTGGGGGTCGACTTCTGGGCGCGTCCCCCCGCGGCGGGGGGCCGGTCCTCTCCGGGCGCGCGGCTCGCGCCGCTTGGTTGGCGCGGCCCCGCCCATCCGGGCGGCGGGCGCCGAACCGCCTCTCCCTCCGGTCGGGGCGCCCTCCGAGCACCTCGCGCGGGGGGCGCGTGGCGGGTGTGTGGTGACGTGGGAGTCGGCAACGTGGGAGTTGGCAAGGGGGGTGTTTGCTACACGGGTGTTGCCAACACAGCTGTTGGCAACACAGCTTTTGGCAACACAGCTGTTGGCAACACAGCTGTTGGCAACACAGCTGTTGGCAACAC
>JAZKFH010000077.1:0-17200 GCA_040386535.1 Myxococcota bacterium
GTCGGGAGCGGGGCGCCGCTTGGCTTCCGGAGTAGTAGAAGACCGGATAGGCATGCAGGGCGAGCTCGTCGATCCGCGCGCGGACCTGTACCGTGTTGACCTGCAACGGATCGCTGCTCGGGGTGAACGTGCCCGCCGTCGCGTCCCACACGCCCAGGACGATGTCGTCGTCGGCGAGCACGACGGTCCCGCCGCCGGCGAAGTTCTGGGCGGCCATGGACGCGGCGGTGACCCGGGCGGCGGTGAGCCCCGCCTCGGTTCCATCGAGCCTCAGGCTCCCGGCGCGCGCGCCGGCCTCGCTCGCGTTCTCCAACTGTTGTTGCACGAGCCGCCCGTACCCGAGATCGATTGTCAACGCGGCGAACGAGAGCAACACGACGGCGCCGAGGGCGACGATCGTGGCGATGTTGCCCTCACGCGCGGGTGTCCGAGCCCGAATTGGCATGCAGAAGAGTCCCCGGTAGGTGGGGACCAATCTGATGCCGCCTCCGGCTCCTTCAATCCGCCGTAATCAAATAAACAACGTGAAGGTTCCGCTTTCGGGCTTAGTCGCCGTCGAGGGGTGAGGGCTGCCCTCCGCGTGCGGATGCGCGGAGAGGGCAGCCCTCGGACACGAAGCTCAGCGGCGGCCGTTGCCGCGACCGCTCGTGGCGTTCTCGTCGTTGCTGTTGGCGGGATCGCCCTGGTTGCTGTTGCCCGGATCGCAGTCCTCCGAGCCGTTGCCGAGGCCCTGGTTGCAGCCGCTGCCGGAGTTCACCACCTCGATGCCGCACTCGGTGGAGGTGCTGTTGCCCGCGTCATCGGTGGCGGTGGCGGTCCAGGTGATCTGCGTGCCGACGCCGCCGCCCTCGACCACGGTGAGGGTGTCACCGTCGAGGATGACCTCGCAGGAGTCGAGCTTGCTCTGGATGGTGCCGTTGGACCGGACCTTGAAGCAGTCGTACTCGTCGATGACCACGGTGGAGCCGCAATTGTCGCTGGTGGTCGCCGTGAAGTCGACCGAGGCCTCGTTCGGGGCGATGTCGGCGGGGCTGCCGCAATCCACCGTGGGGGCGGTCTCGTCGGCCACCTCGATCACCGCGGTGCACGTGTCACAGGCGCCCGAGTCGTCACACACGGTGAGCTCGGCCGAGGTGGTGCCGGGGCCGTAGGGACCGACGGGGCTCTGCACGATGGTGAGCGGGTCGCCATCGGGATCGTAGGAGCCGCCGTCGATGCTGCCGTCGGCGAGGCATTCGTCGTCCGCGACCGCGTACACGTCGGCGCAGACGGCGACCGGCGGGTCGTTCGGGGTGCAGGCGAGGTCTGCGGTGAGGGAGTCGGTGTTCGCCTCGTCACACTCGGCGTCCACATCGTCGGCGTCCGCCACGACGAAGATCTCCGCCGAGCCGCCCGGCGCGGTGAACGTATGGGCGAAGCTGACGCTCTCGCCCGGGGCCAGCGCGGCGATGGTCTCGGTGCCGACCAGCACACCGCCGGCGTCGGGGTCGCCCTCGTAGATGTCGACGACCAGGCCGGCCGCGGAGGGTGCGTCCCCGTCGTTGCTCACCGTGATGTCGGCGACGGCGTCGTAGCTGTCGTCGACGCAGGCGAGGGCGTCGAGCGTCGCGACGAGATCCGGGGCGGCGAAGGCGCTGGAGGTGCCCGTGCCCTGGCTGTTCGAGCGGAACGTGTTCAGCTCCGGATCCAGCCAGTTGGTCTCCGGGACGGCCGGAATCGTGCCGTCCTCGTTGACGTTGGTGACCGAGTACGCGTGTTGGTTCCAGATGCCACGGGTGTTCACCCAGCCGTCGGTGCTGTCGGCGTACACCTGGATGCCGTTGGGGCCCGCGAAGGCGTAGTCGTTGGAGGCGACGACGATCTCGGCGTTGCCATCCCCGTCCACATCGGCGATCACCGGGTTCTCGTAGCCGGTGCCGGAGGCGTGGGTCACCTCGAAGCGGACGGTGCCGGAGGAGCCGTCGTAGATCCGGAGCTTGCGCTCGTCGGCGTAGACCACCTCGGCCGCGCCGTCCCCCTCGAAGTCGAAGGTGGAGGAGCCGGTGCGGTTGGAGCTGAAGTCCTGCACCACCGAGCTCCACTTGACGGAGCCGTTGGTCTCGTACACGACGTAGCGGCTGGAGCCGGCCACGCCGATCTCCACGTCGCCGTCGGCGTCGAAGTCGGCGATGTTGGGAGCGCCACCCGAGCCGCCGCCGGGGATCGCCGTCGTCCACAGGAGCGTGCAATCGTCGTCCAGCAGGGACACCTGGCCGCTCCAGACCAGCGCGATCTCACCCTCGGCGTCGCCGTCGAAGTTCCCGACGCTCGCGAGCCCGTGGCCCACCAAGGTGTTCTGGCAGAAGAGGGAGCCGTCGGGGTTGTACACCGTCCGGCCGTTGACCACCTCCTGGTCGCCGTCCTGGTTGATGTCGGCCGCGAAGGAGATCGCGCCGGTGCTGGGAGCGCCACCCGCGCCGCCGCTGCCGGTCCACAACAGGGCGCCGGTGGAGCTGAACACCTGGTTCGCGTTGATGATCTCGACCGTGCCATCCCCCGTGAGGTCGGCGAAGGAGGGGCCGCCCCAGTTGTTGGAGGAGGTGACGGCCATCTTGAAGGTGCCGTCGTTCTCGAAGCAGAGGAGGCGGGTGCCGCTCTCGCCCACGGTGCAGAGCTCCGGCTGCCCGTCGTTGTCGAGGTCACCCGCGGCGACCTGGCTGATGCCACGGGTCCGGTAGGCGGCGTTGCTCACGGTCCACAGCTCGCTGCCGTCCACGCCGCTGATGGCCCGGAGCACGCCGTTGGTGGTGTACTGGCTGCCGGCAAAGCTGTTGAAGACCACGTCGGGCGTGCCATCGTCGTTCACGTCGATGACGATGGGGGTCATCATCACCTGGATGTGTGTCGGCAGCGTGGTGCTCGAATTCCACTCCCACTCCAGCACCGGGTCGAAGCTCGGGGTGAAGGGCGGCACCACTTCACAGGTGCCATCGGTCGCCTGGGCAGCGCTGGCAAAGGTGAGCAGGGAGAGCATCAGGATGTGACGGAGCGAGGGGTGGGACACGGTGGCCTCGGGGGTGGGCTTGGGGGCATCGGGCCAGCCATTCCGCTGGCCCCAGGAGCTGCGATCGTCGAGCACCCGCGGAGCGAGCGCGTTCCGAGTAGTACGGGAAGAGGGGCGCGAATGTCAATCACAGGGGATGACGTACCCCCGCTTCCTACTCGACGACACGCCAGATGAAGACCGCGTAGGGCTCCGCCTCCACCGTGGCCGCGCCCTCCGCGTCCAACACCACGCTGGCCGTGCTTGCGTCCCACCCCTCCAGTGCGGCGCTCGCAAACGTGGTCCCAAGTTGGATGTCCAAGGCGCGCGGGCTGGCGCTGCCGTTGGTCGCCACGACCAACGTAGCGTTCGGTCGCGACCAATACGCGAGGTAGGTGTAGTCGAGGATGTCGTAGGGGCCGGGGTTCACCGACACCGGTTGGCCCGCGGGGAGGGCCTCGGCGAGGAACGTGCGGACCTCCTCGAGGTGGGGCCAGAACGTGTCCTCGAGCCACGCCTCCCCGCCCACCGCCTCGTTCGCGCGGTACCACGACCACCACCACAGGCCGCTCACCCCCAACGTCAGGTCCGAGAACGCCCAGAAGCGCAGCTCTCCGCGCGTGGGGAAGCGGCTGTCGGGCGGGTAGGTGACCGGATCTTCCGCGCTGTAGACCGAGTAGTTGAACGCCTGCATCACCGGCGCGATCCGACTCTCGGTGTAGTAGGTGCGCTGGTACGAGGCGAGTGTCGGATGGTACAGGGTGTTCGGGGAGGGCTCGCCCTCGTTCACGATGCCGTAGAAGTCGGGCATGCGCACGTCACCGACGTTCCAAAAGCTCCACCAGTCCGTGCACCAACAGTGGGCCACCTGGATGTCCAGGTCCGGGGTGCGGTCGCGGAGGACCCCTTGCATCTCGAAGAGCTGGTCCTCGATGATGGAGTACTCGGGCTCGTCGGCCAGGTACCAACTCCCGAGGGCCGGCGCCGCCGCCACGCCGTCGACGAAGGTCCGGAAGTCGTCGAGCGATGCGCCGCGCTCGGCGCGCGTCCGCCCGTTCAGGTTGGCCATGACAGTGAGGCCGTTCGCCTCGGCCTCTTCGAGGTACGCGAGGGACCACGCCAGATCGGTCGCCACGTCGCTGCCGGGCCAGGGGCCGAAGTTGTACGCGTGAACCGCGGTGATGCCGCGCGTCGCGAGCTCGGCCAGATCGGCGCTGTCCTCCACGCTCATGAAGCCGAGCGGGAACGTGTAGGCCCCGCAGCTGCCGTCGCCCACCTGCATCCGCGTGTCCAGGTCGTCGCAGTCCACGCAGGCCAGCTCGCCGTCGCCATCGGCGTCGGTGGATTCCCGCGGGGGCACGACCCCGTCGCAGTCCTGGTCCACCCCGTCGCACGCCTCGGACGCCCCCGGGTAGCGCCCCGGATCACCGTCATCACAGTCGCCTGCACGCACCGTCACCCCGTCGGCGTCCGCGTCGGGGCTCTCCCCTGTGTCGTCGGCTCCGCTGTCCGTGTCCGCGGTGTCGGTGTCGGCGGTGTCGGTGTCCGCGGTGTCGGTGTCCGCGGTGTCTGGGCTGCCGCTGTCATCCTTCGGCGCACCCGCGGCGACACACTCCCCGTTGGCGGCGAGCCGCTCCCCTGTCTGGCAAACCGGATCGGCGGAACAAGCCAAGGCGAGCAGGAGCATGCGTCCTCAATACACCATGCGGTCGGGCACGCAAGCTCGAGGGGCGGGTGATCGGGTGCTCGACCAGGCGGGCCGGCGCCCACGCGTTAGCGGACGGGGCCCGCCCGATCCGTAGGAGTCACGCGTGTCGACCAAGCCTGTCATCCCCGAGGCCCCCGTGATCTTCTTCCGCGACGCCGCGGAGTTCGAGGCCTGGATGGTCGAGCATGGTGACGTGGCGGGCGTGTGGCTGAAGATCGCGAAGAAGGGATCTGGCATCCCGTCGCTGACGGATGACGAGGCGGTCGACCTCGGCCTGTGCCACGGCTGGATCTCGGGCCAGCGGAAGCCCTACGACGCGGTCCATTACCTGCAGAAGTACGTGCCTCGCCGGCCGCGCAGCCTCTGGTCACAAGTCAACGTGGCAAAGGTGGGGGAGCTGATCGCGGCCGGGCGGATGCGGCCGGCGGGCCTGGCGGAGGTCGAGGCTGCCCAGGCCGACGGGCGCTGGGCCGCCGCCTATCCCTCCCAGCGCAACGCCACCGTTCCCCCCGATCTCGCCGCCGCCCTGGCGGCGAGCCCGCCGTTGGCAGAGGCGTTCGGAGCGCTCAACAAGACCCAGCAGTACGTGCTCCTCGTGAAGCTCCTCACCGCCCGCACCGCCACGGCCCGCGCCGCCCAGCTCCGCCGAACGCTGGTCGCGCTTGAAGCACCCTCGGGTGCGTTGACCTGAACCCGGGGGATCCGCTATCCGTGCCGCGCGGTGCTCGTCTAGCACACGCACGGGGGGCGCGGGGGTGCTGCCAGGAGGAGACTGACCCGCGAACACATGCAGCGCCCTGCATGTGTTCGCGATAGCCGGGCGTACCTCACGCGCCCGGAATGACGATGCTCGCACTCCTCCTCCTCGCCTGCACCCCGAGGCCCCCGGCGGTCGAGCTCACGCTGGCCGGGGCCAGCACGATCCAACCGGTCGTGGAGATCGCCGGGCAGGCGTTCGAGGCGGCCCACCCCGGCGCGCGGATCGATGTTCAGGGAGGTGGCTCTTCGGTCGGCATCTCCTCGACACGATCCGGGCTCGCCGCCATCGGCACCGTGAGCCGCCCGCTTAAACCGGAGGAGAGCGACCTGACCGCCACGACGATCGGCCTCGACGGCATCGCGGTCATCGTGCACGCCGACAACCCGATGACCGCCATCACCAAGGAACAGGTCGTCTCGGTCTACACGGGCGCGACCAACACCTGGACGGCGCTCGGCTGGGACGACCACGCGATCACGCTCGTCAACAAGGAGGAGGGCCGCTCCACCCGGGAGCTCTTTGAGGGCTTCTTCCTGCTGAAGGACCGATTCGCGGCCAACGCGGTCATCATCGGCCCCAACGGACAGGCCATCACCACGGTCGCCGGCAACCCGTACGCCATCGCCTATGTGAGCATCGGCTCCGCCGCCTTCGCCGAGACCCAGGGGGCGACGATCAAGCGCCTCTCGCTCGACGGCGTCGCCGCGACGGTGGAGAACGTGGCGAACGAGACCTACCCGCTCATGCGGCCGCTGAACCTCGTGACCAAGGGACCTCCGACGGGTGGCGCGAAGGTGTTCATCGACTTCGTGCTCTCGGCCGAGGGGCAGGCGATCGTGCGGAAGGAGGACTTCGTCCCGGTCGCCGCGACGCCCCGCCCCCTCGCTGTCGACGATGCGTCCGCCACTCCCTGACGCGGTGGCCGCGGCGGTCCTCCGCCCGGCGGCGTGGGCAGCCGTCGCGGGCCCATTGCTCATCGCCACCTTCGTGGGCCTCCAGGCGTGGCCTGCGCTGCGCGCGTCCGGTGGGGCCGCGTTCCTCACGGATCCCGACTGGGCACCGACCTCCGGCCGGTACGCGATCGCGCCCATGATCGCCGGCACCGTCGTGTCGAGCGTGGTCGCGCTCGCCCTCGCGGCGCCGGTCTCCGTCGCGTACGGCCTGCACGTCAACTTGTTCGCCGGCCCGCGGTTGGCGGCGTGGTCGCGTGCTGGGGTGGGGCTGCTCGCGGGGATCCCGAGCGTTGTGTTCGGGCTCGTGGCGCTCACGACGCTCGTGCCGCTCCTGGTGATCCGACACCCGCCGGGGCTCGGGCTCGGGGTGACCGTGCTGACCCTCGGGGCGATGATCCTGCCGACCGCGGCGGTCACTGTCGACGCCGCCGTGCAGCAGGTCGACCGCGATGCCATTCGCGCCGTCCTGGCGCTCGGACTCGGCCGTTGGGACGCCGCGCGCGCGGTGGTGCTGCCGCTCGCCGCGCGGGGCATCCGCGCCGGGCTGCTCCTCGCCCTCGGGCGGGCGATCGGCGAGACCATGGCCGTCCTGATGGTGGCGGGCAACACCGTGGCCTGGCCGACCGGGCCGTTCGCGTCGTTCCGCACCCTCACGGGCAACATCGCCGTGGAGATGGCCTACGCGACGGGTGTGCACCGCTCGGCGCTGTTCGTGTCGGCGGCTGTCCTCTTCGTGCTCGTCGGGGCGGTCGTCGCCCTGGAGCACCGCCGCGCATGACTCCAGAACGCCGCGATCGTGTCGCCAACCGCATCCTCGGCCTCGCGCCGGTGGGCGTGCTCGCGCTGGTGGCGTTCATCGTGGGGGACGTCGTGCTCGGGGGGCTCGGGAAGGTCGATTGGGCCTTCCTCTCCGAGGGGCCGCGGCAGGCGGGCCGGGAGGGTGGGATCGCGCCGATGCTGGTGGCGACGGGCTGGGTACTCCTGATCGGGGTCGGCTCGGCGCTGCCGGTCGGCCTCGGCGCCGCGATCCACCTCGCCGAGTTCGGTCGGTCGGGGCTGCGCGTCGTCCGTGGAGCGCTGGACTTGTTGTCCGCCGTGCCCTCCGTCGTCTACGGCCTGTTCGGCCTCGCCTTCTTCTGCGAGGCGCTCGGGCTCGGCTGGTCGGTGCTCTCGGGCGGGCTCACCGTCGCCCTGATGATCCTCCCGCTCTTCGTCCGTCTGAGCGAGGCGGGCCTCCGCGCCGTGCCGGACCGGTACCGTGCCGCGGGGCTCGCGCTCGGCCTGCCGCGCTGGATGCTGCTCCGCCGGGTGCTCCTCCCCCAGGCCGCGCCGGCCATCGCGGCCGCCCTGGTGCTCGCCACCGGACGCGTGCTCGCCGAGTCGGCCGTGTTCCTGTTCACGGCCGGGGCATCCACCCGCCTGCCCGAGGGGCCGGGAGACCCGGGCCGCGTGTTGGCGGTCCACGTGTACCTCATGGCGGTCGAGGTGCCGGGCGGCGGGGCGCGCGCCGCCGCGACCGCCGTGGTCCTGCTCGCGGGGGTGCTCGCCAGCGCGATGGCCGCCCAGGCGCTCCCCCGCTTGTTCCTCCGCCGAGGTGCCGCTTGACCGTCCCCGCCGGCCTCGTGTTCCGCGACGTGTCCATCCGCTACGGCGCCCGCACGGCCGTGACGCGCGCGACCTTCGCCGCCCCGCGCGGCGCCATCACCGCGCTCGTGGGCCCGTCGGGGAGCGGCAAGACCTCGCTGCTGCACGCCGTGAACCGCCTGCACGAGCTCGATGCGGCCGTCGTGGTGACCGGGGAGATCCGCGCCGGCGACGACGACGTCACGCGGCTCGATCCCTACACGCTGCGCCTGCGCGTGGGCCTGATCTTCCAACGCCCGACGCCGTTTCCGATGTCCATCGTGGAGAACGTCCGCTTTCCGCTCCGCGCGCACGGGGTCGCGCGGTCACAGCTCTCCGACCGCGCCGAGGCCGCCCTCCGGCGCGCGGCGTTGTGGGACGAGGTGAAGGATCGGCTCGACGCCCCCGCCACGGCGCTCTCCGGGGGCCAGCAGCAGCGCCTGTGCCTGGCGCGCGCGCTCGCGCTCGAGCCCGCCGTGCTGCTGCTCGACGAGCCGTGCGCCTCGCTCGATCCGCGCTCCACCGCGCTCGTGGAGGAGACCCTGCGCTCGCTGGCCGGCACGACCACGCTCCTGCTCGTGACCCACAACCTCGCACAGGCGCGGCGGCTCGCGCATCACTGCGCCTGCCTCTGGCCCTCTCCCGAGGGCGGGCGGATCGTCGACGAGGGCCCGGCCGAGCGCGTGTTCGCCGAGCCCGCGCACGCGCCGCTCCGTGACTACTTCGCGGGGTTGACCGGCTGAGTCAGGCGACGCTGACGCGACAGCAGCCCAGCTCGACGGCGGGCCCGTCTCCGCTCGCGTCGGACACCGCCGGGGCGAGGCGGTAGACGACGCGCTTTCCCGAGCGCTCACGTGTCACGACGCCGATGTCGTGGAGCGCGGCGAGGTGCCGGGACGCCTGGTACTGCTTGATGCCGAGCTGCTCGGTGAGCTCGAACACCGCGAGCGGCCCGCCGCGCAGCACCGAGAGGATGCGGAGCCGGGTCGGCTCGGCGATGGCGCGCAAGACGGGCGCGCATTCTTCGGCGGTGAGCGTGCGGAGGGCGGGCATGGGGGCATCTTCGCACGGGGCGCGGTCGGCGCGGCTCTGCGCGCCGGGCACCGCGCCCCTCGCCGGTCGCCCAATCAACCCTCCGTCCACCCCTTCGCCCGCGCCTCGAACGGGCGCTCCGCCTCGATCGTCCGGGCCAACGCGAGCAGCGTGGCCTCGCTCCCGAGCGGGCCCGCGAGTTGTGCGCCGATCGGCGTGCCGATTGGGTGGAGCCCCACGGGGACGCTCATGGCGGGCTGGCCGGTGACGTTGAACGGCGCGGTCCACACCCCGAGGAGCGCGGCCTGCCGGAAGTATTGCTCGCCGTCGTCACGCGGGTAGGCGTCGACCGCGGGGGGAGGGACGCCTACGGTGGGCGTGAGCACGACGTCGCAGCCGTCCAGCCAGGCGCTCCAGCGCGCGGAGAGCTCGGCGTGGCGGCGGCGGACGAAGCCCTTGTCGAGCTTGCGCCCGGTCTCCGCGAGCCAGCGGGTGACCGGCTCGGCGCGCGAGGCCCGGAGCAGCCCCACGTTGCCGATGAGGTGCTGCCAGATGGGGAGGAAGTCATCGACGTCGCCGAGCGGCGCGGTGGCCTCCTCGACGTGGTGCCCCGCGGCGGCCAGGACGCGGCCGATGTCCTCGACGGCGGCGCGCACGTGGGGGTCCGTCGCGAGGAGCGGCACGTCGAGCAGCATCCGGATGCGCAGCGGGCCCGCCTTGGCCGGCCCGACCGTGGCGCCCTGCACGCGCAACATCGCCTCGGCGTCGTCGACGTTCCGGGCGAGCGCGCCGCAGGTGTAGATGACGTCGGGATCCGAGAGGCCGAGGTGGTTGGGGACGCAGCCGCGGCTCGCCTTGAGCCCAACGAGCCCGCAGAACGACGCGGGGATGCGGATCGACCCGCCCCCGTCGCTCCCGTGCGCCACCGGCACGAGCCCCGCGGCCACCGCCGCCCCGGCCCCGCCGCTGGACCCGCCTGGAGTGCGCCCGAGGTCCCACGGGTTGCGCGTCGGCGGGCGGCCCACCGGCTCGGTGATCGGCACCACGCCGAGCTCGGAGGTGGCGGTCTTCCCGAGGATGACGAAGCCGGCGGCCCGCAACCGCGACACCGACACGTCGTCCATCGGCGACCAGATCGCCGGCATCCCCCGCCCGCCGAACCGCGTCGTGCGGAAGCGGACGAAGTTCAGGTCCTTGACGGCGATCGGCACGCCGTGGAACGGCGCTTCGGAGCCCTTGGCGTCCTTCTTCCGGGCCTCTTTGCGCGCGGGGGCGCCGTGCACCTCTACGAACGCGGCCAGCTGGGGGTCACGCGCGGCGATGCGATCGAGGCAGAGGCCGACGGCCTCCTCACTGCTCACGTCGCGAGAGCGGATGGCGCGGGCGAGCGCCACGGCGCCGATGTCCATGGGGTGCATGGCGGCGAACTAACGCTGTCGCGATGCTCCGGCAGTGTCCATGCACTTCCCTCGGCGCGGTGCTCGCAAATGGGAGGAGCGGCGCGACCGGCTGAACTCGGTGGATGCGCGCCCATCCAGTCACTTCGGACGGTATATCCGTCCGAACTCGAGGGATGCGCGCCCATCCAGTCACTTCGGACGGTATATCCGTCCGAACTCGGGGGATGCGTGTGCATCCCGTCACTTCGGACGGTATATCCGTGCGAACTCGGAGTCCCGGTCAGGCTCGAGGAGTCAGCGCCGAGGAGTCAGGCGCCGCCGGCCCCGAAGCGCAGCCCGTCCATCACCAGGGCGATCACGGCGCCGGCCCGTTCCTTCCACTGGGGGTGGTCCGGGGGCATGCACAGGCCGGCCAGCGCCATCAACACCGTCGGGGCGGCCACGTCGGCCCGGATGCGCCCCGTCGCGGCGGCCGCGGCCATCAGCAGCTCCAGCGCCTCGAGCAACTGCTGGTTGCCGTGGGAAAACGGGATGGAGCTGGCGGCCATCACCGCGGAGAGCGCCTTGGCGAGGCCGACGTTCGCCGCGAGGTGATCGACGAGGCGGCCGAGGAACGCATGCAGCGCCTGGTCCGCGGGGAGGATGGCCAACAGTTCGGCCGCGGACCCACACAACGCGTCGATCTCCTGCCGGTACACGGCCTCGACGATTGCGTCCCGCGTCTCGAAGTGGCGGTACAACGTGCCTACGCCTACGCCCGCGCGCCGGGCGATCTCCTCGATGCGGATGTCGAGCTCGCCGGCGGCGAAGGCGGCGCGCGCCGTGATGAGCAACGCTTCCCGGTTGCGACGAGCGTCGGCGCGGAGCGGCTTGGGGGGAGCGGGGTCACGGGGCTGCACGGCGGTCTGCCTTTTGGGTGGGAAGCTTCGGAGCCCGGGTAACTGCGTCGGAGGGCGGGGAAATCCGGAGCCGGCGCCGGAAAATCAGGAAGGCAGGAATAGAGGAAGGCAGGAAGGGAGAGGCGGATCTCCGGAACGTGCATTCCTTCGCTCCTGCTTTCCTTGTTTCCTGCTTTCCTGCTTCTCCGGAATTTCGAGCTAGGGGATGGACAAACGGAACCACATTCCGTTACTAAGCGGAATCAGGTTCCGATCCTATCACGGAGAGCGGCCCCATGAAGATCTTGATTTTCGGACGTGGTGTGATCGGTGCGATCTACGGCTGGGCGCTGGAGAAGGCGGGCCACACCGTGGACTTCTACGTGCGGCCGGGTCGGGCCGCCGCGTACGGCCCCGCGATCACGCTGCGCCTGTTGGACGCCCGCAAGCGCATCACGGGCGTGCCGGTCAACGAGACGTGGGCGACGCGGCTGCGAGAAGACCTCCCCGCCGACCACGACTACGACCTCATCATCGTGAGCGTGCAGCACTACCGGTTCGCCGAGGCCGCCGCTTTCCTCGGCCCGCGCGTCGGGAAGGCCACGGTCCTCGTCTTCAACAACTTCTGGACCGATCCGCTCGTCGCGGCCGCCGCCCTGCCTGCGAGCCAGCTGGCGTGGGGCTTTCCGGCCGCCGGCGGGGGGTTCGGCGCGGACGGGGTCCTGACCGGTTCGTTGTTCAACATGGTGACCTTCGGCACCTTCGGCACCGAGCCGACGGCCCGCGAGGTGGCCGTGCGCGACCTGTTCCGGAAGAGCGGCTTCGCGCTCAGCGAGCAGCGCGACTTCAAGGGGTGGCTGTGGGTCCACTTCGCCACGAACGCCGGCCTGCACGCGGCGGCGCTCCGCGGGGGGACCGTCTCGGGCCTCCTGGCGGTGCCCGGTGCGCTGGAGGACGCCGTGCGCAACGTCCGGGAGCTCCTGCCCGTCGTGACCGCGCGAGGGGTCGATCTGGGGGCGCACGCCCGCTACACCCTGCTCTTCCGCCTCCCGCCCTGGCTCGGCGCCCGGCTCTTCCGCCTCGTGCTGACGCTCCTGAAGCCGGTGCGGCTCGTGGTGGAGAGCCACACGAACCCCGAGGAGCTGAGGCTGACCTGCCGCGACATGTTGGACGAGACCCGGCGGCTCGGGATCTCCGTGCCGCGGCTCGAGGCGGCGGAGGTGTACTTTCCGCGGGTGTAGCGCGCGTCCCGTTCCGCCCCTCCCAAGTCAGAACAACCGCGCCTCGTTCTCCACCACATACGCCTGCGCGCTCGCCTCCGAGAGCCCCTCGCACGGCACGGGCACCATGAGGGTGGGCGCGTAGTCCTTGTTCACCTCGTCGGGCAGGCTCGACCGGAGGAACTCCGTGTGCTCGGAGATGACGATGGCGTCGTCGCCGGTCCAGACCTCGACGACCCGCGGCGTCTTCTGGGGCGCGAACTCGTACAGGTGCGACACATCGACCTCGGCGAGGCACTGGGCCTTGCTCGTCGGCACGAGGATGGTAGCGAAGCCGTCTACCGTGACGGAGTATTCGTCGTGAGTGGTGATCACGTGGGCGCCCTGGGACACCGCGATGCGCTCGATCCGGTGCGGCGGGACCTGCGTCACCTCGACGCCGTCGACCAGCACGGGCAGGGCGTCGTTGCCGTCGTTGTACACGACGGCCTCGGCCTTTCCGAGCACCGCCGTGTAGACGTAGAACACGCCGCCCGCGGCCATGAGCCCGAAGATGGAGCCCACCACGAGGCAGCCCATCACGAGGGGAGGAGAGATCTTCACGCGGCGCTCCGGGATCGAGGAGCGGTCAGGTACCGGATTGGGGCGCCGTCCGTCTCGAACAGTTCTGTTCGACAGCGCCCAACCTCCGCTCGATCCGGTCGGCGAAGGCCCGCAACGTCAACGCCGTGCCCAGCTTGCGCTCCTCCGCCGCATCTTCGAGCAGCGCGCGCAACACGGGGGCGTGGGTGTCCGGATCCCGATCGAGCTCGCGAAGGTGGAGCTCGGCTTGCATCGTCCGCCGGAGGAGCGCGCCGTGGAGGGCGGCGCTCGGGCTGCACACCGCCCCGATCACCTCGGGTTCGACCGTCTCGAGGGTGACCTGCGCGTCGACCGGCCGCCCCAGCGCGAACAGCGCGCCCGCGCGGATCAGGTCGACCAGCTGGCGGGCCACGCGGTTGCGGAGCACCTGGCTCGGGAGCTCGAGGAGCCGCAAGGTCTCCTCGGGGCGATCGAGCCGGAGCCGCACCCCCGCGAGGTTGAGCTGGAAGACGGTGGCATACGCCTCGTCCCCCCGCGCCAGGGCGTGGGCGACGGCCCGCTCGAAGCACGCGTCGGCCTGGGTGTCGTCGAGGTACCAGGCGAGGCCGAGGGCGTTCCAGAGGTCGCTGACGAGGCGCACGAGGCCAGAGCGCTCCGCGAGCAGGAGCGCCCGACCCAGGTGGGCGCGCGCAGCGGCCTGGTCCCCCCGGAACGTGGCGACGTTGCCCGCGGCGCGGAGGATCTCGGGCAGGTGGAGCGCCAGCCCATGGCGCTCGCAAGCGCCGAGCGCGCGGGTGATGTCGTCGTCCACCTCGGCGGGCTGGCGCAGCACGACGAGCGCCTGCACCGCGCATCGGCGCGCGCGGGCCACGGCGTTGACCCAGTGCTCCTCCGGCGCCAGCGCGATCGCCTCGGCAAAAGCTTCGAGCGCGCGCGCGTGCTCGCCCACGGCAACCGCGTTGTCGCCGCGCAGCAGCGCTGCCTCGGCGCCCCGAAGGCCCTCGATGAGCGGCGTCAGCTCGATCACCGGCACCCCCCCGAGGCGGCGGGTCCGCGCGAGATCGAGGCGAACCCGGTCCGCCAGGGGCGTCGGCAGCGCTGCGAGGTCGATCGCCTCCAGCACCGCGCGGCGCAGCGAGGTCGGGCCGGTGTGCGCCAACGCCGTGGAGATCACCAGCGCGGCCCGGGCCGCCGTCTCGGGCGGGCCCGTGCGGGCGAGCTCGAGCAGGTGCGGGCGAAGCGCCCGGAGCTCGCGGAGCCTCTCCCCCGGGTGGTGCACGAGCGCCGCGCACGCGGCTTCGCCCTGCGCCAACACCCACACCTGCGCGTCCCGACGCGCGGCGAAGACGCCCGGCCGCGTCTCGCAGAAGCGCCGCACCGTCGCGAGCATGAACAGCTGGCCGCCAGGGTCGAGCTGGAGGAGGGACCGCCGGCGCAGCTCGACCAGCCGATCGAGGTGCCCGCCAGAGGCCGCGTGCGCCGCGTCGGGCGGGAACGTCCCCACGAAGGCCGAACACGCCAGCAACACGTCGCGCGCGGGCGCCGCGAGGCTGTTCCAGCTCCGCTCCACCTGCGTGTCGAGCGTCGCGTCCTGGCGCCCTTCGCGCAGCTCGTCCAGCAGCGGTACGAGCCCGAACCAGCCGCGCCCGGCGTAGATCTCGAGCGAGGCCGGCAAGCCGTCGAGCAGCGCGACCACCTCGTCGAGCGCGGCGCCCTCGCCCTCGGGATCCGGGTGCACCCCGCGGAGGCGATCCACGAAGAACGAGCGGGCGAGCGCCGGCCCGAACGGCGAGACCTCCAGCACGGCCTCCCCCACGATCCCGAGCGGAACCCGGCTCGTGACGAGCAGGCGCGCGCCCGGCACCTCCCGCACCAGCTGCTCCACGAGCGGGGCGACCTGCGGCGCGACCTCGTCGGCGTCGTCGAGGACGAGCAGGGGGCGATCGCGCGAGCGGAGGCCGTGGCGCAGGGCGCTCGGGCCGGCGTCCGCGAGGCCCAGCGCGTCGGCGAGCAGCAAGGCGAGCGCGTCGTCCCCCGGCGGCAGCCCCACGAGCGAGACGGACACGACCTCCCCGGGCCACGTCGCCGCGAACTCGACGGCCGCCCGCGTCTTGCCGACGCCCCCCGGGCCTCGCAGCGTGACGAGGCGCCAGTCCCCGGCGAGGCGGACGTGGATCTCCCGCAGGAGTCCTTCGCGGCCGACGAACGGCGTCACGTACGCTGGCAGCCGGGCCGCGGCGGGCGCGGGCGCTGGAGCCGGAGGCGTGAGCCGCCAGCCCTCGCCGCGCACGGTGGCGAGCACCCCGTCCCCGAGCTTCTTCCGCAGTCGCCGCAGCGCGACCGGCACGGCCTCGGAGCGCGCGCTCGACGCGATCCGCCACACGTCGCGCTCCAATTGTTCCCGGGTGACGACGTCCCCCGCGCGCTCCACGAAGTACCGTAGCGCGTCGACCTCGAGCTGGGTCAGCGATTCCTCGCCGTCGGGCCGCACGACGCGGTGATGGACCAGGTCGAGCGTGAGGGAGCGCAGGTCGATCATGGGGCGGGCGGCTGCTTCTTGGTGGCCGGCTTCTTCGGCGCCGCGCCGATCTCCTTCGCCCGGCACGTCGCGATGCGCCGGATCAGGTCCTCTGGCATCGGCTGGGCGAGCGGGAACCGGATCGTCGCCTTGCCGGAGAGGTAGGGTGCGATCTCGTCCCCGAGCGCCGCGAGCACGCCCGCGGTGACCGGGTAGAGCGAGTAGTGCGCCTTGTACCCGGCGAAATAGAGCCCGTACGTGCCGCCGAGGCGGAACATCGGGATCTGGTAGCTGATCGCCTCCTCGGCCTCCGGCAGCGCCTCACGCAGGAGGGCGCGCACGCGCTGGAGGGCGGGCTGCACCGCTTCGGGCATGGCGGCGATGTACTCGTCGACGGACTGGAAATCGGTTTTCGCCATGGGGGGCTCCGGCGCTCGTTCGTGGGGAGCGTAATCGGGAGCCCCGCGCCTCCGCACGGCCGGCCGAAACGTGGTTGCCGGGTGGTGGGCTGGGCGCGACCCCGGCCGAGCCCGGGGTCGGGTCTGCTCGCGGGGTCGGGCCGGGGGCCCTCCGTTGGCACGGCGCCGTCGCTCCGCGCCGCCGGGTGCCGAACCGGCCGCGCCCGCGCGGCCGCCCGCCGCGCCCCTCGCGCGGGGGAGCGTGGTAGCGACGGGGTCGGGTCCGTGCGGGCCCCCAGCCCCCGCGGTCATCGACGCGGGATCATTTCGGATGATCGCTGGATTTGGCCGCCACGCGGTCACGGAGGCGGGATCATCCCGGATGATCGCTGGATCTGGCCGTCAACCGCGCGCTGAACGCGACCCAGTCGGACGGGTACCTGGCCAGGTGGTCCACGAAGCTCGCAACCGGGCGCTCGCGCAGGAGGCGGTCGATCGTGCTCTCGATGAGCGGTGCCGCATCCTCCCTCTCTTCGAGGTAGCGAATTCCAAGGGCCGGGTAGGCGCCCAGGTATTCGACCCAAATCACCTCGAGCTCTAGCGAATCCAACATCGCGCCCAGCTCCAGCTTCAGCTGCTCGATGAGCCAGTGCAACAGCGCGACGGTGATCGGGAAGTCCTCTGGGGTGCCGAGAATTTTGCTCAGGCCCTCGGGTTCGACAATCTGGAAGCCACGATTCATGTGTCACGAACGTAGCCCGCTTGCACCGAACGGACATCGAAACAACCCCCCAACCACCCCGCCCACCTCCGCCCCACGGACGAAACCCGCCCACCTGTTCGACAGGTCCCCCGACTCCGTCCGCCACACGGACGAAACCCGCCCACCTGTCGGACAGGTCCCCCGACTTCGTCCGCCCCGCGGACGAAACCCGCCCCCCTGTCGGACACCCCCCCCGACTTCGTCCGCCCCGCGGACGAAACCCGCCTACCTGTTCGACAGGTCCCCCGACTGGGTGTGATCGGTTTCAGTCGGTCCTGGCCTGAGCGACGAGTTTGGTTCACGGGGAGGGACCGCAGTCGGCCGATGACCGAGCATCTCTCGA
>JAZKFH010000078.1:0-29963 GCA_040386535.1 Myxococcota bacterium
AACAGGTATCGCTCACGACGACAAATGTCCACTATTTGACTGCCGGATTAGTATCGAGGACGTCGCGAGTTGTGACCGCCTTCGCGCGGGAATGCGGCCCCAACCCGTGAGGACGTCGAGGACCCTGCGAGCTGTGGCCGCCTTCGCGCTCACTTGCGGCCACAACTGGAAGGAGGAGGTGTCACCCGCAAGCCGCGCGAGGCGACCGGAGCGCGGCCGAGCGCAGCGAGGCCGGTCCGGCCGGCTCGGCGGCCGACCGAGGGCCTCCGGCCCGAGCGCGCAGGGCGCCGGCCCCGCGTCCGCGCGGGGACGCGCCCGAACCAACTCCAACCAAATGTGTCACCCCAACCCACCCGCGAACGGCATCGCGCGCCATGCGTCGAGCGCGGGCGGCAGGCCGCTCGCCAACAGGGGGAGCTGCGGTACGAGCGCGAAGGCGGTCACGACCTGCAGCATCCGGGCCGTGTTCATGACGCGGAGGACCTCGGGGTCGTGGGGACAGAGGCCGAGGCGGTCGGCGGCGGCGTCGTAACCGTGGGCGTCTTCGGGGGTGCAGCCGGCGAGGTCCCACTCGATGGGGCCGAGGGTAACGTCCTCGAAGTCCGCGAAACGGAGGCCGCTGGTGGTGCGGATGACGTTGTACGACGGGGCGTCGCCATGGAGCGTCTGCACGGAGGCGTGGGGGAACGCGGCGGCGAAGCGCTCGTGGGAGGAGAGCACGGGTTCGAGGACCGCCCACTCGCGCCGCGCGCGGTCGAGGTCGGCGGGGGCGAGCAGGCCCGGATGCGCCGCGAGGAAGGCGAGGCCCGACGGCACCGAGCGCGTGACGGGCGAGAGGAAGGGGAGGGCGGCCGTGGGATGGTCGCGCAGGGCGGCGTGCAGCTCGGCCGTGACGGCGCTGTCGGTGGCGGCGTACGGGGCGTGATCGGCGGCCACCTCGACGAGCTCCCAGAAGGTCATCGAGCGCTCGCCCTGCCGTACGGGCGCACGGGGCACGCCCGGGGACGGCGCGACGACGGGCACGCCGCGGGCCGCGAGCCAGGCCACGACATCGAGCTCACGCTGCTGGCGGACGAGCTGGGCGGCTATGTCGTGCCCCGGCGCCATCACGACGGGCACACGCGCTACGACGGGCGCGGGCGCGAGGTGGACGACCACGGAGAACACGTCGTGCAAGACGACGGGCGCGCGGACGTCGAGCCCGAGCGCGCGCCCGGCGACCGCCGCGGCGTCGACGACGGAGGCGGTGCGCGCGGCGAGCTCGGCGGGGCCGAGCGGTGTCACAATCGATTCGACCTTCATCCTGGGCTCCTTCATGTCCGCACCACCCCGGCGTCCACACGCCACTCCGTATCCGTGCACGCCGCCGCGAACGTATCGTCGTGACTGACGAGCACAAGCGCGCCCGGCCACGCCGCGAGCGCCGTCTGGAGCCGCTCGATCGAGGGGAGGTCGAGGTGGTTGGTCGGCTCGTCGAGCACGGCCGCCCACACCTTGCCGCCCAGGCCGAGCGCGATGCCGAGCTTGCGGGCCTCGCCGGGCGAGGGCGAGTCCGAGGCGAGGAGGCGCGCCGGGTCGACCCCCAACGCCGCGACGAGCTGCAAGACGTTGCCGCGGTCGGCGGGCGGGAGCGCCCGGAGCTCCGCGAGCCACGCCCGGCCCTGGCCGTCGGGAAGCTCCTGCGGCATCCACAAGAAACGGGACGCCGGGATGCGCGCACCCGCGACGAGGGCACGCAACAGCGTCGTCTTGCCGGCGCCGTTCGGGCCCGCGATCCGGATGCGGGCGCGGCGGCCGACCGCGAGATCCGCGGGGGCGGCGATCGGGGGAGGGGCGCTCGGGGAGGCGGCCCTCGGTGTTTCGGCGGCGTCGCTCGAAGCGGCCACCCCCGGCGCGTCGAGCGTGAACAGCCACGGCAGCGGCGCCGGCTCGTACCCGAGGAACACGGGGCTGCCGCGCTCCGCGATCCACGCGCCGGCTTCGGCGGCCTCGCGCGCCCGCTCGTGGTCGGCGCGCGCGAGCTGCACGCTCCGGCCCGCCCGCGCCGCGCCCTTGTCCGCCCGGAACTGGGCGGGGAGGCCGCGAGCGTC
Organism: Myxococcota bacterium; assembly: GCA_040386535.1. Lineage (GTDB taxonomy): Bacteria > Myxococcota_A > UBA796 > UBA796 > SXON01 > CAJBVW01. Next base: position 2,091 of record JAZKFH010000078.1, read on the forward strand.
GCTGTCGTTGCGGTTCCGCATCCGTGCGCCCGCGCTCCGTTGGCCCTCGGCGGAGGCGCTGGTCCGCCGCGCGTCGCTCAGGCGCTTCTTGGCGCCGCGCACCTCGGCCTGGAGCCCGCTGTACACCTTGCGGCGCTCGGCGGCGTCGGCCTCCCAGGCGGCCCGCGCGGCGCTGTACCCGCCGGGCCAGAGGGTGACGGTCCCCTCGTGCACCCGCAGCGTGGCGTCGCACAGGGCGTCGAGCAGCGCGCGATCGTGCGCGACGAGCACGCCCACGCCGTTGAATGCCCCGAGCGCGTCGAGGAGCCAGGCGCGCGCGGCGGCGTCGAGGTGGTTGCCCGGCTCGTCGAGGAGGAGGATGTCCGGCGTGCCGCCTCCCGACGCCCCCGCTCCGGACGCGCCCGCTCCGGACGCGCCCGCTCCCGACGCCCCCGCGAGCGCGCAGGCGATCTGCCAACGCTTCCGCTCTCCCGACGAGAGCGTGGGCCAACGCTCGGCCATGGCGGGCTCCAGGCCCAGCCGGCCGAGCAGCGCCCGGTCGGCGCCGTCCCGGGAGCGCGCGAACGCGGCGAGCCCCTCGGGGGGCATCGTGACCTCCTGCGCACACGTGACGACGCGCGCGTCCGTCGGTTCCCGGCGCACGCGGCCGGATGTCGGGCGGAGAACGCCGGAGAGGAGGGAGAGCAGGGTTGACTTTCCCGCGCCGTTCTCGCCGACCAGGCCGGTCCACCCCGGGGAGAGGTGGAAGCGGGCGTCGTCGAACAGCGGGGTGACGTCAGTGTAGGAGAAGCCGAGCTTGTCGGCGATCAAGGCAGGCATGCGTGCTCCAAAGTCAGTGCGTGAAACGGCACGGGGGACTTCAGAGGCGGATGTTCACCGACAGATCTCCAGACGGGCGTTTGCTAATCAGGGCCCGCGGGGGTGGCAAGGGGGCGGATCGTCGTGCGCACCGCGGGCACTCTGGGGCGGGCGCCTCCGAGCCGATACACGCGCCCTCGGGCGGACCCAAGCCGCCACGCGCGCCGCCAAGGTGAGTCATGCCTTCGCGAACGCCGCTAAATCAGAGTCATGCCCCCTTGAACGCCCGCTTCGAACGTCGCGACGCGCGCCTGCCACGGAACAAGCGGCATTTTTCGGAACGCCCGGTAGCTCCGGCGCGCGCCGCGGCCTGTTCCCTCAGCATTCAGCTGGGCATGACTCCGTGCCGCGTCCATTCACGGGCACATGGCCCGAGGCGAGCGCCCCAAGCCTCCTGCCCCGGCGGCAAGGCACGCCGCCGGTGAGCGCGTCAGCCCCCCTTCGCCACCACCCTCCCGGTCCAGATCGTGATCGCGAAGCCCCCCTGGGGCTGGGCCACCATCGGGTCGGCGGGGGTCTCGTTCCGCGGCTCCCCACCCGTGACCTCGACGAGCACTTGCACCGGCGCCTCCGGACGGCCGCCCAGCGCCGCTTCGAGGCTCGCGAGGTCCAGCACGTAGCGGGTGTACGCGGCGGACTGGCGCCGGGAGTCGGGGTGGAAGGTGACGGTGCCCGCGGCGTCGTCGTAGGTCAGCTCCTCCGGGTCCAGCGTAAGGGTGCGTCGTGACGCTTCGGCGGCGGCCGGGGCCGCGGGAACGGTCTCGGCGGGCGGAGCCGGGTGGAGCGAGCACGCCAGCAGCGGGGCGGCGAGGAGGGTCGCGAGCAGGGAACGGTGCATCCGGGCCCCATAGCGCAGGGTGGGGCGGTCGGGGAGCGCGCGCCGCTCCCGACGCAGCGGGGCGCGACTCCGGCGCGGACGCCGGAGCCGGGTGCCTTCCAGGGTCGGGCCGGGGGCCCTCCGTCGTCCCGCTGCGTGCGGGCCGACCGTCGCGGGGCACGAGCGGCGGCGGATCGTCGTGCCCCCCGCGGCCCGCGCCGCCTTCCAGTCCCCCTCGCGCGCGTGCCCGTTAGCTTCGAGGGATGGCGAAACGCCCCACCGAGCCCCTCGATGCCGACTCTACCCGCCTCGACACTGTCCTCGCCGACCTGCGCGCACTCGCGACGACGAAGACCCGCGACGGGATGGCCCGTTTTGCGATCCCGTCGACCCACGCGCTCGGGGTGGCCGTCGGGGACATCCGGGACCTCGGCAAGCGCATCGGGCGCGACCACGCGCTCGCCGTGTCGCTCTGGAGCACCGGTGTGTACGAGGCGCGGATGCTCGCCGCGTTCGTCGACGAGCCCGCCCGCGTGACGCCGGCCCAGATGGACCACTGGATCGCGGAAACCGACAACTGGGCCATCTGCGACCACGTCTGCTTCCACCTGTTCGACCGCACGCCACACGCCTTCGCGCGGGTCACCGCGTGGGCCGACCGCCCCGAGGAGTTCGTCAAGCGTGGCGCCTTCGCGCTGCTCGCCGCGCTGGCCCTTCACGACAAGGCCGCCCCGGACGACGCGTTCCTGGCGTGCCTGCCGCTGATCCCGCGCGCCGCGGACGACGAGCGCAACTTCGTCAAGAAGGGCGTGAGCTGGGCCTTGCGAGCGATCGGTCGTCGCAACGCTCGGTTGAACGATGCGGCGGTGCCCGTCGCGCTTGCGCTCGCCGCGTCGTCGGCACCGGCACCTCGCTGGGTCGGCAAGGACGCGCTCCGCGAGCTCACGAGCGCGGCGGTCGTGGCGCGGCTCGCGCGCCCCTGAACCGCGCGCTCCGTGAACGGCGGGACGCTTTCCATTCGTGCAAAACGGATGCCCGCCGCTGCGTGTTGGCGCCCGGCCGCGCGGGGCCGATGATTCCTTCCATGAAGACCTTCGAGTTCACAGGCAAGACGGTGGTGGTCACGGGCGCCTCGGGCGGCATCGGCGAGGCTTTTGCGCGCGCGTTGTCCCGACGCGGCGCCACGTTGGTGCTGGTCGCGCGTACGGAAGCAAAACTCACGGCCCTGGCCGCGGAGCTCGGCAACGCGTACGCGGTCCCCGTGGACCTCACCGAGAAGGGCGCGGCACGCCGGGTGTTCGACGCGGTGACCGCCCGCGGCCTCGATGTCGACGTGCTCGTCAACAACGCCGGGTACGGGCTGCACGGCCCCTTCGACGCCCTGCCCCCGGCGTCCCAGCGCGAGCAGATCGACCTGAACGTCGGCGCCCTCGTCGACCTCACCCAGCTCTTCCTGCCCGCGATCCAGCGGCGCCGCGGCGGCATCATCAACGTTGCCTCCGTCGCCGGCTACCAGCCCACGCCCTACATGGCGGTCTACGGCGCGACCAAGGCGTTCGTGCTGTCGTTCAGCGACGCGCTCTGGGCCGAGATGAGTCCGTACGGCGTGCGGGTGCTCTGCGTCTCGCCGGGGGTGACGGAGACAGGGTTCTTCGAGCGCTCCGGCGAAGGCGCCGCCGGAGGGCTCGCGGGCAAGAAGGCGAGCCCCCACGACGTCGTGCGTGTGGCGCTCGCGGCGTTCGACGCTGGGCGGTCGTCGGTGGTTCACGGGGCCGCCAACACGATGCTGACGATGGCGACGCGCTTCTTCAGCCGCGCATTCGCCGCCCGGGCGATCGCCACCCTGACCCGTCCGAAGGACCTCGCCCTGCCGGACCACACGGCCTGACGCCCCGGTTCGTATCGCCGCCATCCGCGCTATGAGCTTTCCATCCATGGAAAACAAGCTCCCCGCCTGGGACGACCTCCGCGTGCTGCTCGCCGTCCACCGCGGCGGCAGCTTCCTCGCCGCCGGGCTCGAGCTCGGGTTGTCGACCTCGACCGTGGCGCGGCGGATCGGGGCGCTCGAGCACGACCTGGGCCACGCCCTGGTGCACCGCACCTCGCAGGGGGCGCGAATCGAGACCGGCGCCCTCGCGCTGATCAAGCTCGCGCAGGACTTCGAGCAGTCCCTCGCGGCCCATCGACGGGACACCCGCTCGTCGTTCGTCGGCGTCGTCCGCGTCTCCTTGCCCGACGGCTTCGCCATCGGGGCCGCCGAAGCGGCCGCGCGCTTCTGCCGCCTGCACCCCGAGACCTCCGTGGAGGTGATCTCGGAGCTGCGCTTCGTCGACCTCGCCGCTCGGGAAGCCGACATCGGCGTCCGCACCCGGCCGTCGTCCTCTCCCGTGCTGATCGACAAGCCGCTCGGCGCGCTCGCCCACGGCCTGTACGCGAGCGAGGACTACCTCGCGCGCCGGCTCCCGCGGCGCTTCCTCGGCGCGGGCGACTACGAGGCCCAGGACTTCGTGGTCGAGGACGAGCTCCCTGGCGGGCGCGGCGCGGCGCAGTGGTTGATCGCGCGCGGCGCACGCCGGTTTCCCTTCCGCTCGAACGCAACGGACGCGCGCTTGCACGCGGCGAAGTCCGGCCTCGGGCTTGTCGTCTACGGGATCGGCGAGGGCCCCCGGCACCCGGGGCTGGTGCGCGTCGACCTCGAGGCACCGCTGCCGACGATCCCGTTCTTCCTCACGTTGCACCACGACCTGCGCAAGATCCCCCGGATCCGTGGCTTCGCCGCCGCCTTCGAGGCGGTGTTCGCCGAGCACATGGCGGCGCAACAGGCCGTCCTTGCGCAGCTGGCCGTCGGCCGAGGGTAGGCGCCCGTACGCGATTCCGCGTCGTCAGCGAAAGCCGAACATCCCGAGCACCCACGGGCCCGTGCCCGCGAGCACCAGGCAGCCGCCCACGAGGAGCACGAGGCCCGGCACGGCGATGTCGCCCGCGCGCGCGCCGGCGCCCACGGCCATGGCGTTCGGCGGCGTGCTCACGACGAAGGGCATGCCGAACGAGGCGGCGAGCGCCACGAGGATGGGGGCGCTCGGCACGTCGGGGAGCACGGCCATGGCGAGGGGCACGAGCAGGGCGGCGGTGCCGGTGTTGCTCATCACGGCGGACAACGTCGCCGCGGCGGTGAGGAGCGCGAGGAGCCGCAGCCCGGGCGGCCCGCCGACGCTCGCCAACCCCGCCGCGACGGGGGTGAGCAGGCCGGTGGCCTCGACGAGGCGGCCCAGCGCGATGCCGCCGGCGATGAGCAGGAGCGTCGACCAGTCGACATCACGCAGGCGCGCCGCCGGGACGAGGCCCGTGCCGAACAACACGGCGGCGAGCGCGAGGGACACGGTCGGCGCGTCCACGCCGTGGAGCGGCTCGGTGAGCCACGCGCCGATGGCGACGAGGGCCACGATGCTGATGAGGACGGGGCGGGGTGGGGGCTCGGTGGTGGTGGCGAGCGTTTCCGGGGTGACGACGGGGGCGTCCGGCGCGACGCCGCTGGTCCCCTTGCCACCGACCCGGTGCAGCACGTAGAGCAGGCCCACCGCCACCCCGAGCGCGAGGACCACGAGGGGCACGGCGAACGCCATCCACGCGACGAACGAGATCGGCTCGGCCAACGCGGCGATGGCGATGGCGTTGGGGCCGCTGCCGATGGGCGTCGCCATGCCGCCGAGGTTGGCGCCGAGCGCGACGGCCACCAGCACGGCGCGACGAAGCCGGTCGTCGCCGGGGCACAACGGGCGCACACACGCCACCATCAGCGCCGCCGCGGCGATGTTCGACATCCACATCGACAGGAACGCCGTCGTGAGCGCGATGGCCGCCACGAGCCGCCGTGGGTGCCCGTGGGTGTGCCGTACCGCCGCGGCGGCAAGCTTGCGGTCGATCCCGTGCACCCGCGCGGCCTCGCCGAGCACGAACCCCCCGAAAAACAGCGCCAGCACGGGATCGGCGACCCAGCCGAGCACGTCGCGCGTGGAGAACGCGGGCAGCGCGAGCGGCACGGCGACGAGCAGCAGCAGCGTCGGCACGAACGGGGGCACGACCTCGGCGAGCCACAAGGCGAGCACCACGCTGCAGAGCGCGCCCGCCCACGCGGCGGCGGGATCGGCGAACCCGGCCACGCTCGCCCCGGCGCCCACCGCGGCGGCCACGATCGCGAGGCCCCAGCGGAGGCGGGAGGGGGGCGCCGGCGGGAGGGGCGCCGGGCTGGGCTGGGCGAGCGGGCTCGGCGTGGACATTGGTGGCGCCCTCTACCTTCCCCCAGGGTCGGCGGCGAAGGAGCCTCTCTTTGGGGCGGGAGGGGCGGGCGTGCAGCTTCGCCGCCGCGGCGGGAAGCGCTGCCGCGGATGGATTATGCTGGACTCGTCCGCGCGCTTTGCCATCAGGAGTGCAGATGTTCCGTCACATCCTCGTCCCCGTCGACTTCTCCGAGCATTCCAAGGTCGCGCTCCGGCTCGCCGTCCAACTCGCGCGCGCCCACGGCGCCACACTCACGCTCCTGCACGTCGGGAGCGAGCCCGGGCTCTACGTCGGCGGCCCCGACATCCCGCTCGTGCTCGTGGCGCAGTACGAGGAGATGGCCGCGGCGGAGGGCCACGAGGTCGAGCGCCTGGCCCGCGAGGAGGTGCCGCCCGACGTGACGTGGCGCGTCGAGCTGCGCGACGGCTACCCCCCGGAGACCATCCTCGCCGCGGCGGAGTCGACCGGCTGCGATGTCATCGTGATGGGCACGCACGGCCGCACCGGCCTCGGGCGCGCGCTCCTCGGCTCGGTGACGGAGCGGGTGCTGCACCACGCCAAGGTCCCGGTGCTCGTGACGCGGTGAGGTCGGGGCGGGCGGGCCCGCTCGCCCCGTTCGCGACGCTCACCCCTTCGCGGTGACCGGCGTCTTCGCGCGGGCGAGAGGTTTCGCCTCGGCCTTGGGTTGGGCCTCCGGCTTCGTCTTGGGAGCGGCCTTCGCCTTGGGGGCCGGCTTCGCCTTCGGGGCGGGCTTCGGCTTGGGCGTCGCCGTGGCGTCGGGCTTTGACTTGGCGGCGGGCTTCACGGTCGTGCTCGCCGCGGCCTTCGTCGGCTTCCTGGCCTTCGGCGCGGGCGTGGCGCCCTCGGCCGCGAGGAGCCGGTCCCGTGCTGCGGCGTACGCGGTCGCCATCTCGATCTGCCGCGCGGACGTGAGCACCCGGCGCGCCTTCGGGAAGAACTTGTCCTCCTCCTCCTTCACGTGGTGCTCCACGTTCTCGGTGAGGACGTGGAACTTCGCCATCCACTGTTCCCCGCGCTTCATGGCGCGGAGCTCGGCGACGAGCACCTCGATGACGTGGTGCTCCTGCTTCGCCTCGAGCGACAGGTCGTGCGTTCCCTCGATCGCCTCGAGCGCGCTGTAGAGTACCTCCTCCTCGGCTTTCGCGTGGGCCAGGAGCAGCGCGGCGAGCCGCTCGAAGGTGGACGCTGGCGCGGGCTCGCCCGACTCGGGGTGCTCGACTTGCTCCATCAAGACGCTGGCCTCGCGGTGCTCCCGCTTGAGGACCGCGAGGATGCCGTTCGGAGTGAGGCCACCGCCACTCACGAAGTCGAGGATGGTTGCCATGAATGTCATTTGGCCTCCTGGGGGTGCGAGGGGGGGCACGCCGTCGCCTGGGTCTTCATGACGCTCCCGAGTTGTTCTTGTGTCATAAGGAGGGCCCACGTGGACCGCCTCGTGACATTGGCGGGGAGTGACGCATGGTCACACCGGCGGGCGGCGCACGTAGGATCCGCATGGTCTGCCACAAAAAAGCACAACCCGGCGGGAGGACCGCGCATCGCTCGAGGGCCGCGCATCGCTCACTTCTTGCCGAACAACCCTTTCTTCTTCTCCTTGGGCTCGGCCTCGGGTGCAGGCCCGACGACGTCATTCATGCTGACCTCGTGGTCCAGGCCGCGGAACAACGCCTCGATGAAGGCGTTTCCGACCGCGCTGAACACCGCCGGCCAGGCCCCCACCTTCGGATTGTCGAGCTTTCCCGAGAGCGGAACCTTGAGCGCCACCCGACCGGTCTTGTCGTTCTGGAGCACTCCCTTGGCGCCGCCGACGAGCGCCTCCCATGCGAGGCGGAGCGGGCCGTCCTTGTCTTCCTCCACCTCCTTCTTCAGGCTGAACACCTTCATGTCCGCGAACATCGGCTTCACGTAGCCGTCGAACGCGCCGTTCGAGGCCGCGAGTTCGGCGTAGATCTCCATCGTCCCGGCCTCGACGTCCACCAGCGCGTACTTCGTGATGTACTCGTTGAGGCGGGTGACCGGCACCGCTTGGAGCTGGGCATCCAGGTCGAACGTGGGGGCGTCGGCGTACGGATCCACCACGGCGTGGACCTTGAGATCGCCGAGATCCAAGGGGCGCCCCGACGCGTCCACCGTAGCGACGAGCGTGCCCGCGAGGTCCTGGCTGTTCGTCAGGTTGTAGGCCTCGACCCGGAGCTCGGTCATGCGCAGGTCGATGGAGGGCTTCGTGGCATTCTCCGACGGGAATTCGACGTAGTGCACGTCGCCGTCGTACACCGCGAAGCGGTTGATCTCGAGCGGCACCAGGTCCTTCACCTGCTTGCGCCAATCCACCTCGGCCCCGGCTTGATCCGACGCGGCCGTGGCGCCGTTGACGAAGTTCACGCGGGGCCGGTGCACCTCCACCTCGGCGACCAGCGCGCCGTCGAACAGCGCCTTCCACTCCACGGAGAGGTCGATGCTGTCGATCTCGAGGAAGGGGATCGGGGACGTGCCGCCCACCTTCGTGATCACGACGCGATTGATCACATAGGCGCCCCGCAGCAAGGCGATGTCGATGTCGTCGACATGGCCGTGATAGTCCGGGTTGGTCGCGAGGAGATGGTTGACGTACTTCTTCACGATCGTCGGGAGCGCGAGGCGAAGGCCGATGAGCAGGACGCAGAGCACCCCCAGGACGATCAGTACCTTCTTCTTCTTGCTCACACGCGCCATGAGGACCGCTCCCGAGGTGAGCAGGTAGTAGCCGCTCGGGTCTGTGTTGATTGTGATCAGATGTCACCGCGCCCGCCTCGCCGGCGTTGCCAGGAGTACGAGAGCCTCACCCAAACCGGAGTGTTCCAATGTTCACCCTCCTCGTCCTGTTCGCCTGCGCTCACAAGCAAGACACCGTTTCCCACAACGACCCGCGGCCGCAGCCGGTGGAGAACACGGTTTCCCACAACGACCCCAGGCCGCAGCCCGTCGAGGTGGCCGGGGTCGCCAAGCTCCAGGCCGCCGCGGATGGCAAGATGGGCGGCGCGGTGGCGTTCACCCAGTCCGAGAAGGGGCTCAAGGTGTCGATCAACCTCACCGACGCCTCGCCGGGCTCCCACGTCGTCCAGCTGCGCGAGGGGGGCAGCTGCACGTTCCCCGAGACCACGGCTGGGCCCCAGAAGTTCGACGACCTCGCGACCGTGACCGTCGGCGCCGACGGAACGGGCCACGCCGACGTGACCCTCACCAACCTGAAGCTCACCGAGGGCGACCACCCGGTCGTCGGCCGCCCGGTCATCGTCGACAGCGGGGCGGCGTGCGGGATTGTGAGCGCGGGGTAGTGAACTGTCGGTAGCCGGGAGGTGACGACGTGCCTCCTCTGCGCGCGACCCTGGCGAGGCGCCAGGGTCGGACCGCTCCAGGCTCGCCCTCCGGGCTCGGTCGGTCGGGCGCGGCGCCCGCCCGGACCGGCCGCGGGGCGGCCGCCTTGCGCTCTCCTCGCGCGGGGAGCGTGCCTATCAAGCGTCCTGCCAGGAATTCATCCGGCGACAGAGCCTCCCCCGGTCAAGGGGACGCGCACGGTCTGACCCGGCTGTGGCCGCCGACGCAGGGGATCGAGCGACGCCGGCCCGCGGAGCACGGCGTCGGCAAGCAATCCCCACGCCGCCCTGTCGAGACGCGTCTTGCCCGTCTCCCAGTCGGACACGGTCGCGGGCCGTACACCAAGGATCTCTGCCACTTCGGCCGCACGGATGCCCAGTGCGCGGCGTAGGTAGCGAAACGACTCACCACTCACCATCCCCTGGGAGGCGAGCGTCGTCGCGACCTGTTTGATCACCAGCGCCATCACGTCCGCCTCCACCGAGACCGTGTCACCCGTCTGGGCGGCCGGGATCTCACTGACCACCACCTCGGCATCGCCGACCTTGAAGGTGCGCTCGATCAGAAGATTCGCCATGTGTTTGTCTCCGTAAGTAGGGGTTCGACGCAACCTCTCATCCAAGCTCCGTCAGCATCCACAACTCCAGCCATCCTCCGTCCAACTTCGCCTCCATGGTCAACGGCTCCCCGTCCAGGTTGACGCCACCATCGATCAACCAGAGTCCCCCGCCCCTGTCGGAGCAATGTCGAGCTGTTCCGATCGCGTTCGCGATGTCCGCGAGACCGATTGCGCCACAGCCCCCGCCGAAGACCGCATCACCGACGTACTTGACCTGATGACGCTCCGCGGCCCGCATCGCAAGGTTCAGGAAGTCGGACGGCGACATACGGAAAGCGTAATCATGAACATGCGGTTACCGCAAGTGCTTTCTTCACGCCAGGGCTGAGGACCAACGCTGGCAGGTGTGCGGCAGGGACGTGGACATCGCGATAGGCCCGCACCATGGCGCTCCGCATCACCCCCTCCGACATCGGCCTCCTCCTCCTCCGCGTCTACGCGGGCGGCACCATGCTGGTCATGCACGGGTGGGGCAAGCTCCTCTCGTTTCCGGAGAAGTCGGGCAGCTTCCCCGATCCGTTCGGCGTCGGCGCGCCGGTGAGCCTGGGGCTCGCGGTGTTCGCCGAGGTGGTGTGCGCCGCGCTCCTCGTGGCCGGCGCGTTCACCCGGTTCGCGGCGCTGCCCCTCGTGGTGACCATGGCGGTCGCCGGGTTCCTCATCCACGGGGGCGATCCGTGGGTCAAGAAGGAGCTCGCGTTCACCTACCTCGCCGTGTTCGCGTGCCTGATGGGCACCGGCCCTGGCGCGCTCTCGGTCGACGTGCGGGTGCGCGGCAAGCGCGCCTGATGCACGCCCTCCTCGCGCTGCTCGGGTGTGTGTCGTCGGAGGCGCCCCCCGCCCGAACGCCGCCCACGTTCGTCGACCCGGACCCGGTGCCCGCGCCCGAGACCGTGGCGGCGGTGCGCGGGCCCGAGGGCCTCGTCATCAACGAGGTGATGACGGGCAACGAATCGACGTGCATGACACCCAACCACCAATTCGCGGACTGGGTAGAGGTGTACAACGGCGGCGACACACCCGTCGATCTGGCGCGTGTCGGGCTGACCGATACGGAAGGGGAGGCCGGTTGGGTGGGGAGCGGCGGGCTGGCGCCGGGCGAGCGCGTTCACCTCTGGGCCACCGGCGAGGTTGGGCTCGACACGCTCCCATTCGCGCTCTCGGGCAGCGGCGACACGGTGTTCCTCACGTGGGATGGGGTGCCGATCGACCGCATCGCCACCGGCCCGCTGCTGGAGGACACCTCCTGGGCCCGCTACCCCGACGGCGGCGGCGCCTGGGCGGTGACCGCGCGCCCGACTCCGTGGGGCCCCAACGGCACCACGCCCGGCGCGAGCATCGACCCGAGCGACCATCTGTTCGACCCCACCCGCGTCCACACCATCGAGGTCACCCTATCCGACGCCGCGGTGCGCAGCTTGGAGGGCGCGCCCTACACACAGGTGGAGGGGGCGTTGGCGTTCGAGGGCGCGTGGTTCCCGCGGGTGGGGGTCAGCATCAAGGGGGTGTATGGCTCGTTGCGCTCCATCAACGCCAAGGTGGCGCTCAAGTTCGACGTGAACGATTACGAGGACCACCACCTGCGCGGCCTCGAGCACGTGACGCTCAACAACATGGTGCAGGACCCCTCGGCCATCCACGAAGCCGTGGGGTACGAATTCCTGCGCTCGGTGGGCCTGCCCGCGCCGCGCACCGGTTGGGCCCGCCTCGCGCTCAACGGCGAGGACCGCGGCTTCTACCTGCTCATCGAGGCCATCGACGAGCGCTTCCTCGCGCGCTGGTACGACGACGACACGGGCAGGCTCTGGGAGGGTGCCTACGGGGTCGATCTGCAGGCGGACGAGCTGGAATTGTTCCAATACGACGCCGGGCCCGACGTGGTCGACCTGACCACGCTCACCGCCATCTCCGACGTTCTCGCGGGGGAGCCCACCGACGCCGCGATCGTGGCGTTGGAAGAGCTCGTCGATCTCGACCAGGTGCTCGACGTGATGGCGTTCGAGGCCATCGCGCTGCATTGGGACGGGTACAGCACCGCCAACAACTACCGCCTCTACGAGGACCCGGCCGGGCGTGTCACGATGATCCCGTGGGGCATGGACCAGACGTGGGTGTACGCGTATTTCGATCCGTGGGGCGCGCAGGGGCTGCTGTTCCAATTCTGCATCGCCAACACGGCGTGCCGGGTGCGCTATGACGCCGCGCTGGTGCGCATGGCGGACGCGGTGGACGCCGCTGGGTTGGACGAGCGCGCCGAGGAACTGCTGGTGCTCGTGCGCCCCGAGCTCGAGACGGACACGTTCTTCGAATACGGGATGGCCGACCACGCGGCCCATGTCGATGCCACGTTGGCCACGATGCGAACCTACCCGAGCCAGGTGCGGGCGTTGGTCACAGCTCGCAGATGAACGGCAACGTGCCCGTGCAGCTGTAGTCGTTCCACGAGCCCCAGTCGCCGAACCCCGTGCCCGCGCAGTCCTCGCCGCCCGAGTCGTTCGGCTCCCCCGAATACCACTGGGTGAACGCCGGCGCGGTCCCGTCCTCCCAGAGCCACGTGCCCTCGGTGGTCAGGTCGTTCAGGCCGATCCAGGCCGAGCTGCCGATCCGGTCGCGGGCGATGGCGGCGAGGGCGGCGTTGTCGGGACCGTCCGCCACGACGGCGAGGTGGGTACCGAAGCCGGCGCACGCGTCCGCCGCGTCCGCCCAGGTGGTCGCCGTGGTGCACGCGTAGTAGCCGCCGCCAGCGTCCGAGCAGGACCAACACTCGGGGAGCGGGTCGACGAGGCCGTCACAGTCGTTGTCGAGGCCGTCACACACCTCCGTTCCGCCCGGGAGCGCGGCGGCGGAGGTGTCGTCGCAGTCGCCGTCGCAGAGGGTGAGGCCGTCCAGATCGAGGTCCTCGGCGTCGGCCGTGGTGGCGTCGCAATCGTTGTCGACGCCGTCACACACCTCCTCCGCGGTGGGGTACACCCGCGCGTCGGCGTCGTCACAGTCGCCGCGGCAGGAGCGCCAGCCGTCGGCGTCGGCGTCGAACCCTTCGTCCACCACGCCGTCGCAGTTGTCGTCGAGGTCGTTGCAGAGCTCGGGCAGGGTGGGCGCGCGGGTGGCATCGTCGTCGTCACAGTCACCTTCGCCGGGCTCGGCGTCTGGGCACAACGCGGCGCCGTCCCCGTCGCGATCCCAGGCCTCGTCGACCGCGCCGTCGCAATTGTCGTCCAGGCCGTTGCAGGCCTCGGCCGCGCCGGGAAACGCGAACCCGTCGGCGTCGTCACAGTCGTCGCACGCGTGGGCGCCGTCCCCGTCGGCGTCCGCGCCGTCGTCCGCGGCGCCGGAGCAGTCGTTGTCGACCGCGTCGCCGCAGAGCTCGGCGGCGAGCGGGTTCACGGTGGCATCCTGATCGTCGCAATCGACCGGGTTGCCGAGCGCCCGGCACGCGGCCTCGTCGGCCAGAAAACCGTCGGCGTCGAGGTCGAACAGCTCGTCGATCGCGCCGTCACAGTCGTCGTCAGCGCCGTTGCAGCGCTCTTCGGTCGGGACGCAGTCGGAGGCGGTGGGGCCGGAGTCGATGTCGCCGGGCGCGCCCGTGCACGCGAGGAGGGCCAGGACGAGCAGGAACATGCCCGCGTGTAACCGCGCGGCGCCCGCTTCGCGCATGCCGCGCCCCGCTTCACGGTACCTCTTCACCGCGCGCGGAGGTATCAGAGGGAAGCGCCTCCCTCCCTCGGCCCCAGGTGACCATGCCCGCCGTCGAACCCGCCCCCTATGTCGCCTCCGCCGCGGCCTCGCCCGTGCCCGCCGGGTTCACCGACCTCGCGACGATCCCCGGCCTCCACTTCCGCGTCGCCTACGCGACGGCGGACAACTTCACCGGCGCGCCGCTCCCCGGCTACGGGTGGCCCGGCGCCTGGCTCGCCGCGCCCGCCGCCGCCGCGTTGGCGCGGGCCGCCACCGCGCTCGCCGCGTTGGACTACGCGCTGGTCGTGTTCGACGGCTACCGTCCGGCGCGCGCCTCCGCCGCCATGGTGGCCTGGGCCGAGCGGGTGGGCCGCACCGATCTGCTCGGTGTGTACATCGCGCGGCGCTCCGGCCACAACGACGGCGGGAGTGTGGACGTGGGGCTGGCCGACCTGCGCACCGGCGCGCTGCTCGACATGGGCTCGCCGTTCGACACCTTCGACGCCACCGCCCACATTCCCAACGCCACCGGTGACACGAAAAAGCGCCGGGCCGTCCTCGGCGAGGTGATGATCGCCCAGGGGTGGGAGCCGTACTCCATGGAGTGGTGGCATTTCCGGTTCGAGGCGTGGCAGGGTGCGGCGCGGGACGTGCCGTACGGTGCGAGCGAAGCGCCCGAAGAAACGATCCGCGGGGAGGCGGCCAAGTGATCCAACTCGGGTGGATGATCCTGTCCGGGGGCGTGTGGGGCGCGGAGCCGGGGCCGGCGGAGCGGGCGTTGTTCGCGTGGGCGGACAAGTGCCCGTCGACGGCGATGGGCGCGGGGCTGTACGAGGGCGAGGGCGCGGAGAGCGTGCCGCTCGGCGCGGGCAACGTGCTGCGGGTGCGGACGCGGAGCGAGGGGGCCTCCCCGACCGGGAGCGTGACACAGACGGTGTGGATGTTGGGCGGCGAGTGCCGCGCGGTGGGGCTCGTGGAGCAGTGGGGGAAGGGGGACGGAGACCCGACGCGGCACGTGGGCTTCGTGGTGGCGAAGGAGGGCGGCGCACCGCGGGCGGACGAGCAGGCCGTTTTGTCGGGTTGGGCGGGCCAACGGGTGTGGGATGCGACGAAGCCGGCGCACGCGGCGGCCACGGCGGCATTCTCGGTGGTGGTGCCCGAGGAGATTGTCGTGGGGGAGGGGCTCGCCGTGACGCTCACCCGCCGCCCCGCGCGGGTGTGGGTGCCCGGTCCGGTGCCCACGAGCTTCGAGGAGGCCTGGCGGCCCAGCAGCGTCGCCCCCGATGACACGACGTGCCCGTGTTGGGTGGTGTACCCGGCGCTTGCTTCCGCCCCCGTTTCGTCTGCACCGCCCGACAAGGGGCCGTTCGTGTCCCGCTTCTACGGGTCGCCCCTGGGCCCGAGGGCGCATGTCGTCGAGGACGCTGCCCGCGCGCGGTGGGCGATCGAACCGTCGGATCCCACCAGCGCGCCTACGTCCGGTCCGTCTGTCATCCAGGGCACCGTACCCGCCGCGTTGGCACGTTTCCGGTGGGTGGGGGCGTCCGCCGCGTCGGACGGGCACGCGGCTGTGGGATGCGACGAAGCCGGCGCACGCGGCGGACGACTCGGGCAGGTTGGCCGCCTACGATCCCGACACCGGCGCGTCGTTCGTGGCGCGGGTGCGCCCCGCCGGGGCGTTCGTGTGGTCACCGACGGGGCTCCGCGTCGGGAGCGCCGAGATCCCGACCGCCACGTTGCTCGTTTGGCTGGGGGGCGCCGCGCGATAGCGTAGCGGGGCCTGCTACGCCGCGGGTCCTGCTACGCCGCGGTCCGTGTCACAACGCCGCCGCCGTCTGCTCGAGCGCCGCGCCGCCCTGCTTCACGCGGGCGGCCTCGAGGTCCTCGGCACCCGGGAGGAACGTGTAGGCGAGGACTGCCCCCGGGGTGCGGCGGTTGATGGTCCACGAGACGGCGTTCTGGTCGGCCCGCCAGGACTCGTTCTGCTCGATCGCGCTCCAGGCGCCCGGGCCGTACACCTGGTGCAACACCGTGGAGAGGGCGGCGGCCTGGGCGTCGGTGTTGAACGCCACGTCCACCCGGTAGAGGCGGCCCTCGAAGTAGCGGTAGGTCACCGAGTCGGCCTTGAGCTCGCCGATCGTGGTGTCGCCGCTGGCGGCGGGCCGGGTGCAGTCCTTCGTGTCCGTGGCGACGCCGGGGGTGCACGTCATGTCCTCGAGCGAGGACGCGCCGAAGCGGGCCGTGTGCCACTCGCGACGCGCATCGGGGCTGCGATACTTGGGGGCGGCGAGTGTCGGTTGGGTCGCGGACATCAGAAGGGGGAGGATGAACATGGCTACTCCGTGCGGTTTCGCGCCGGGTAACGCGAATGCCGACACCTGGGGACGGGATAAGCAGGAGGCATGGCCACTCCTCCGCAACGCTGGGCCCTCGCGCTCTCCGCCGTCCTCACCGAGCTGAACCAGGGCTTCCACCACGAGCTCGGCGGCTGGGGGGCCGGGGATCACACCGCGGGATGGTGCCGGAGCGCGCTCGCGAACTCGTGGGGCGTGACCGACGAGGCCTCGTTCCGGGCGACCACCGGCTGGTTGTGGGCGGAGGGGCACGGGGTCGAGGTCATGAGCCTCCTCGCGAACCTCGGCCCCGACCCGCGCAAGGACGACGAGAAGGCGGCGCTGGTCCGCGCCAACCGCACCCTGCTCGAGGGCCGCGGCCTCCTCGCCTGGGACCTCGGGCGCTACGTGGCCGTCGTGGGCTGGGGGCGCTGGGCGGGGTTCGTGTCCGAGCCCGAGGCCTGGCAGATGATCCACCTCGCCGCGATGCGTGTGCAGCGCACGTTCAAGTCGTGGCGCGAGTTCGGCCGCCACTACGAGTTCGGCCGCTACTACTGGAGCGGCCAGGACGACGCGCGGTGCGAGGGCGTGATCGCCAAGCTCACCAAGGACCCGACCAGCCCCTGGATGGTGCTCGATTGGAAGCTCCCGCTCGGCCCCACCCCCGTGTACGAGCCGCCCCAGCCGATCCGCATCAAGCGCACCTCGTGCCATGCGTGCGGCGCGCCCAAGCAGCTCCCTCCCAAGACCGGGTGGGTGTATTGTGACCGCTGTGGCACGCTCGCCGATTGGGACTTCCGCAAGGCGTGTGAGGAGGGCTCCGCCCTGCCCGGGCCCGCCTACGAACAGATTGCCGCGCGGCTCATGCCCGCCCTCGACGCCGCCCGCAACGCGCGCGACGGCGCCAGGTGTGTCAAGCTCCAACGCCAGCTGTTCACCGCGTGGGTCGAAGCGTGCCCCAAGGCCGTGCCCCCCCGCGCCGCCGAGGCCACCTACCGCGCCGCCTACGTCGAATACCTCGCCTCCGCGGCCGCCGCGACCGACCTCGACACCGAGTGGCAAACGCTCGCGATGGCGGTCAAGGGTGCCACCCAGGGGATCCAATTCGAGGGCGACCCACGCAAGCCCCGCGTGCGGAGCGCCGCGTTCTGGACGCTCTACGGCGCCGTCAAGCGCCAGACCGATCGTGGCATGCGCGTGTACGCCGAGGCCGGCGTGCTCGAGCTCCACCCCGACGAGGCGCCCGCCGACCTCCAGGCCCGCCTCACCTGGTCGGTGTTCGCGCAGGGGTGGCTGCCCTTCCTCGCCGAGCCCGACGCCGAGCGTCTCCTCGCCGAGACCGGGCTGGGCGGCGATTACGACGTGCTGCCCGACATCCACTGCGGCGTCCGCCACTGTGGCGGCTGCGGCAACGACATCGCCGTGGTCCCCGGCGCCACCCGCGTGGTGTGCGAGGCGTGCGGCCACCGCGTCGAGGTCGACACCGCCGAGATCTCCTGCACCCAGTGCGCGGGGATGATCTCCTTTCCGCTCGGCAAGGAGCGCGTGGCGTGCCCGTTCTGCGAGGCGATGGTCGCGCGGGTGTGATTGGGTGTGAGATTGGGTGTGAGATTGGGTGTGAGATTGGGCGCCCCGGCGGGCAGGGCCCGCCGTCGCCCCCCTCCAGGCGCGGCCTGCGGCCTTGGTCCGGCCGCGCTCCACGGTCGGAGCGCGGCCGGGACCGGCCGCCCCGAGCGGCGGCCGCCTTCCGGGCGGCTGGCGCGGGGACGCCCAGTCTCACAACTCGGGACCTGCCGGTCAGGTGGCGAGTTACGGGACGCCGAGGCTCACAACTCGGGACCTGCCGGTCAGGTGGCGAGTTACGGGACGTCCAGTCTCACAACTCGGGACCTGCCGGTCAGGTGGCGAGTTACGGGACGCCGGGTCTCACAACTCGGGACCTGACGGTCAGGTGGCGAGTTGCTGGACGCCCAGTCTCACAACTCGGGACCTGCCGGTCAGGTGGCGAGTTGCGGGACGCCCAGTCTCACAACTCGGGACCTGACCCCAAAGTCGGCCGGGCCGCGGTCGGCGCCGCGCCGGAGCTCTCAACTGACGAGGAGCCAGAGGCGCCGGGCACCGCGGCCCACGTTGCCCTTTGGCCACCCCTCCTCACAGCCCTTCGATCGCCCCGTTCGCGCTCTTGAGCGTCGGGCCGGTGATCGTGGCGCCGTTGACCACCACCGTGGCATTGGCGCCCGCCTTGATGCTGTGGGTTCCGCCCTTGATGCTGCCGCCCTTGATGGTGACAGTTGCGTTTCCGCCGGCGTCGATGCCGATGTCGGCGGTGATGTCCACACCCTCCAACGTCAGGTCACAGTTGCCGCTGGCCTTGATTGCGGTGCCGGTGACGTTGGCTGTCACGTCCTCGATGACAACCGGGCCGGTGGAGGGACACACGAAGGTGCTGGTGCCATCCCACGCCGCCGCCTTGGCCGCGGCGGCCGAGCCCGCGGAGCCGCCCGAGCTGACCTCGTAGAGGAGGTAACCGCCGAGTGCGACGAGGATCGCGGCGATGAGGCCGAAGAAGAACACGGTGAAGATGCATCCGAAGATCCAACCGCTGACCTTCTGGTCGATCTTGCGCTCGATGTCCTTCTGGAGCCGCGATGTGTCGACGCTCACGCCGCCCTTGCTCATGTCGATCTGCACACCGCCCACCTTGGCGCGCACTCCCATGTTGGAGGCGCGCTCGGCGAAGGCGTTTCTCGTGGCGGTCATCGGGTCGGGCGGCATCACCGGGCCTCCCGCGGGGCCCGCGAAGCCGACCCCCACGGCGAACAGCGCGGGATCGGTGCCGGCCGGGATCTGCACCGCGGTGAGCTTGCCGCCGTACGTCATGTAGAGCGATTGGCAGCCCTTGCAGCGCGCATAGGAGCCGTTGGGCGAGGTCTCGACCGCACCACCGCAAGAAGGACAGGTCATCAGGGCTCCGTGGACGAGCGAGGATGCGCCGACGATGGCGAGGACGCAAGGGCCTGTTCAGCAATCGTCGTGCCCGGGGTTCGTCGTGTGGTGGGCCGGCGCGGCACGGGTGGGCGAAGCTTTTCCGTTTGCACCGACGCGCGCGCATCGGGCGCGCATGCGCGCGCATCGGTTGGCCGACGCGTCGATTGGATAGCGGCCGCGCTAGTGGACACACTCTCCGCGGTGCAATCGGCGTGCCACGCCCGGCGGCGTATCTTCTCGTTCCGGGAGCCCCCGATGTTCACGCCGCTGCTCCTCCTCGTGGCCTGCACCACTGGGGCCGAGGGCCCGTCGACGCCGGAGCCCGTGGTCGAGCCCGCCTGGGAGCCCCCGGCCTGCGAGGGCCTGGTGCGCCCGCGGACGTTCGTCGACACCGCCGACGTGGTGCAGCTCGGCGAAATGCTGCGCGTGTTCCCCCAGAACGAGGAGCGGGACGCGCTCGCGTCCATGTCGTACGGCGGCGACGACCTCACGCTCCCGGGGGCGTGCCCAGCCGTCCTGGCCGATCAGCCGCTCACCGGCATCACGACGATCGCGGCGACGGGCGGGTGCACGGCGGCGTCCAGCGCAACGTACGCGGGCGCGCTCACCTGGTTGGGCGAGGCCGGCGCGGACACCTCGTTCACGCGGGTGGAGGCTGACGATTGGGCGGTCTTTGCCGATGGGGTGGAGCTCGCGATCGACGGGACCTTCCACCGCGAATACGGCCCCACGAGATGGTCCGCGTCGGCGTCGGGCTCGTTCCGTACCACCCGAACAGACGGCCCTGGCTCCGAGGACGACGGCGTGCGGCCCGTCGACCTGACGGCGACTTGGGAGCGAGCGTGCACGATCGACGGCGGCTGCGCGGGGCACGGTGTCTTCTCGGTGGCCGCGGGCGGGCGCGACGCGGGCGACTTCTGCTGGGACCAGCTGGGCACCGCCGAGGGGGGCGTCTACCCAAGTGTCACCGTGCTCACGGGTGCCAACGAGGCGCGGATCGTGGTGTACGGGACCGACGCGTGTCACGGCGTGTACATCGATGGCGTCGAGGTGGGCGAATGGTGCGCGATGCCGTGAGCGCCTGACATTGTGGGCGCACCCTGCGCGGACGCAGGGCCGGGTGTCTTGCGGGGTCGGGCTCCGCCCTCCGTCGGCCGGCTGCGGGCCGGCCGACTGGCGCGGGCCGGCGACGTCGACGCGGCCTTCGGCCCGGGCGCGCACGGGGCCCGCGCCACCCTCCAGCCTCCCTTGCGCGGGGCGGTGTTGGGCTTCGGAGTGCGGGGGTGTGTCGTCCAAGTGATCGGGCGGAGGGCGCCGGTGTCGTGCGCGTTCGGGAGCCGCGAATCGGCCAGATCGGGGGTGACCTGGCGCAGGCCCCCCCTCCGATGGCCGATCGAGGAGTGCGAATCGGCCAGATCGGGGGTGACCTGGCGCAGGTCCCCCCTCGAATGGCCGATTTAGTAGGCCGAATCGGCCAGATCGGGGGTGAGCTGGCGCAGGTCCCCCCTTGAATGGCCGATCGTGGTGAGCCGGAGGCGGGCGCTCGAGGCACGCGAAGAGGACGTGGACCCTCCACCCGACGGCCGCGCGGCAGCAGGGCCAGACGATCGGTGAGCAGAATCGGGATAGGCCGTGCGAGCCCGGGGGGTTGATTGGGGATTTTCAGCTGCGAGAAGCACGGTCTGCAGGGGTTCTGGGAGGTCTGCTCACATGTGGGCGTCGCCCTGGATGCGGGGGTCGTATTGCCCAGCCAGCAACTGCTTCACGTCCACGTCTGCTCGACGTGCGTTGAGGACCTCGATCTGCTGCGATTCGTGGACGAAGAGTGGCCGAAGTGGAGCGACGCGGCGCACAGCTGCTACTCCCAACTCAACGCCGCGGCGGACTTCTTCTGCGCCGAATGTGTGGCGGCAGTCCAGCTGGCTTTCGCGCGAACGCAGGGCATGCCCGATCCCTTCATTCCGTACGAGCGCACGGTGACCTCCCAACAGCGCGAGGTGCTCGATCAGCTGGTAGCGGGCCTGGAGCGGGCCTTTGCCTTCCGGGAGTCGATTGTCGAGCCTGGCCGTAGCGCCTTGGTTGTGCACCAGGGCGCGCTCACCCACCCGCTCTCCATCACGATCTCCTACGTCACGGATCCCGCCGAGCAGGACGCCATCCTGGGCTGGATCGATGCCTTCCTGGCGGACACGACACACCGCCAGTACCGCGCGGAGTTCTACGCGTTCGAGGACTGGAAGGTGGAGGAGTCCGGGGGCGCGTGCCGCGGGCCGGAGCGGGCGCACGAGGCGGGACCGCCGCGCTGGTAGACGAGTGCGTGGGCGCGACGCCACCCGCGGCCGCCCCGCCCGAGCGCCACCCCCGCGCCAGGGGGGCCGGAGCGGGGCCGCTCGGCGGCCAGTCCCGCGCCGCCGCGGCGCGGACCGCGGCGCTCGCGCCGCGCGCGGAGGACACCCGCCCGCCCGCGTCCGCGCGGGCGGGGGCGCCGAGGATCCTCGCGCGCTACCCCACCCCACGCCCCAGCACCCACGCCCCGAACAGCGCGAACAGGAGCGCGGCGAAGTAGCGGGCCTTCTGGAGGTCGACGCGGCCGCCGAGGCGGTCGGCGACGAGCACGACGGGCACGTTGGCGAGCAGCATCCCGATCGTGGTGCCGAGGACCACGGCCGCGGTCTGGCCGGGGTGCGCGGCGGCGAGGCCGACGGTGGCGAGCTGGGTCTTGTCACCCATCTCGGCGACGAAGAAGCTCACCAGCGTCGCGACGAACGCGCCGTAGGGGCTCGGGGTGTCGGCGCCGTCGAGCTTGTCGGGGACGAGCGTCCACGCGGCCATGCCGAGAAAGCCGAGGCCCACGATCCAGCGCAGGGCGACCGGGCCGATCCACGCGCCGACCTGGGCGCCGACGAGGCCGGCGAGGGCGTGGTTGAGGATCGTCGCGACGAAGATGCCCGCGATGATCGGCACCGGGCGCCGGTAGCGGGTGGCGAGGACGAGCGCGAGGAGCTGGGTCTTGTCGCCGATCTCGGCGAGGGCGACCGCGGCGGTCGAGGTCAGCAGCGCTTGCATGGGGGGCTCCGGGCCGGGAGACACGACGGGACGCGAGCCCCCGCCCGGCCGGATCGGAGGTCGCGCCCGTGGTCTCACCCCCACCCGAAACGATTCGGGCTGGATGGCGCCATGGAGCCGAAGCTCCAAGTTTGTTGACGCCACCCCCGCTCACGTCCGCGCTCGGACGAGCCGGCGGTGGCGGTGGGCTACTCCCCAAGGACGCCCTCGACGTAGCGTGGCGGCGGGCGGAGGGCCAGGGGGCGGCCGGCTCCCCGCGCAGCGACGGCATAGAAGGACCCAGCAGAGGCCCCCATGCCCACCACCGCCGTCGACGCCGCCCTCGATCCCGCCCAGACCCCCGCGCTCGACCCGCGCAAGCTCACCGCGGCGCAGTGGCGCACGATCCTCACGCCCACCGAGTACGCGATCCTTCGCGAGTCCGCGACCGAGCGGGCCGGAAGCGGCCGCTACCTCGACGATCCGGGCCCCGGCGCGTTCCACTGCGCGGGCTGCGGCAACCGCCTGTACGGCGCGGCGCACAAGTTCCACTCGGGGTGCGGGTGGCCGTCGTTCTTCCAGGAGGTCGAGCCGGGCGCTCTGGAGGTGCATCGCGACGTGACGTTCGGCATGGTCCGCACCGAGATGCGCTGCGCGCGTTGCGGCGGGCACCTCGGCCACATCTTCGACGACGCGCCGCAGACGCCTACCGGCAAGCGTCACTGCGTGAACGGGTACGCCGTGGTGCACGTGCCCGAGGGCGAAGCCACGGCCGCTGCGTTCGCCCGCCACCGTCGCGCGGGCTAGGCGTTCGCCCGCCGGCTCAAAGATGGCTCAAACCCCGCTCGCGCACGCCTACGCCACCCTGGGGCTCGCCCCGGACGCCTCCGAGGAGGACATCAAGAAGGCGTGGCGCGCCGTGGCGAAGGCGACGCACCCGGACCTGAACCCCGACGACCCGGACGCCACCCGCCGCTTCCGCGAGGCCGAGGCCGCCCACGCGCTCCTCACCGATCCGGCCCGCCGCGCCGCCGGAGCCCTCCCGCCGCGCCAGGGCCCGGACGACGACTGGATCGACGGCTGCGCGTGGATGGCCGAGGCCCACCTGATCCGCTTGCGTCGCGAGATCCTGCCCCGCTACGCGGCGCGCCACCGCGGCGGCCCGTCGCTGGTTACCGCGCTCGCGGAGAACGCCAACCGCGGCCTCGCGGAGCACGCGCCCGGCGAGGTGCCGTCGCGCTGGGCGCGCGCGTGGGCCTGGTACCTGTGGCGCAACATCGAGCTCGTGGTGGACGACGGCCCGTCGATGACCCGCGGCCCCATCGGGCTGGTGCGCGTGGGGTCCCGCATCCGCATCGTGTTGTGGCCGCGCGCGCTGTGGGTGCAGGGAGTCCGCGACGACGACGTGCTCCGCACGATCGTGCAGCGGAGCGTCGATCTGGGCGTGGCCGCCGCGGCCCCGGAGGTGCTCGGCGTCGCGATGCCCGCGAAGTGGCCCTACGACGACGCCGACCGGTGGTGGTGGGCGGGGAAGTTGTTCTGGCCGGTGGTGCTGGTGCTGGTCGGGATCTTCTCGGTGTTCCTCATCGCCACCGGGATGCGGGCGGGGGCGCGGTAGCGCGTCGGGGTAGGGGGCGCCCCGCCGCTCAGAGCGCCTCGAACCGCGCCGTCAGGACCGTGTCTCCGTCCATCGGCACCGTGATCGTGGGGGCGGCGCCCAGGCCGTCGTCCCACCCGGTGAAGACCCAGCCCTCGGTGGGCTCCGCCGTGAGCGTGACGGGCACGCCCTGGTAGTAGCGGCCGTCGAACGGTGCGTCGACGGTCACGACGGCGAGGTGGAAGGCGCCGGCGCCCGCGGGCTCGGCCCGGAGGGAGAGCGCGGCGTGGCCTGGCAGGCCGAGGGCGGCGCGGAGCGTCTCGTCCACGGCGTCGTCCCGGTTGTCGGCAAACACCTGCGCGTAGAGGACGGAGGCCTCCCACGCGGGCATCGTGGCGCCGCCGCACCAGCGCTCGCGTTGTTTCGCCATGACGGGCCGCACCTCGTCGGCGAAGGCGGTCAGGCGCGCGGTCGCGACGTCCCCCGCGAAGGAGGTGTTGAGGAAGTCGGCGTGGATGTTGACGAAGCGGTCGCGGAACGCAGGGTTGGCGAGCGCCGCGCCGATGGGGAGGCCCTTCCAGGAGCCGCCGACGGTCACGCCGAGGTGGTCGAAGCGCCAGTCGGGCCAGCCGTGGCCGAAGTCGTAGACCATCCACCGGAAGCGCCCGTCGCCGCCGGCCACGGGGCTGCGCGGCCGCCACATGCGGATGTTGTTGCCCCACCAGTCGGAGTTGCCGATCCAGCCGTGCGCGACGTTGGCGGCGATGAAGTTGTCGACATCGACGAGGGTCTCGAACGCGGCGTAGGCGGCGGGGTCGGACAGGTCGGTGGCGGCGAGCGCCTCGAGCGCGTCGAACGCCTCCCACGTGCCCTGCTCCAGCTCCCAGTTCGCGTCGTGGGTCCAGCCGAGCTTCACGCGGTCGAGGTCGTCGGGATCCTCGCCGTGGTGGCTGGCGATGTAGCCCTCGTCGAGCCGCTCCTTGAGCTCGTAGAGACCCCAAAACGCCCCGTTGATGTAGACGAGGGCGGGCTCGTAGGCCTGGGCATCCACGGCGGCGTTACGATGGCCGTCGGGGTCGCGGAAGAGGGACTGGACCGTGGCGTCGACCAGCTGCGTGCCGCACCAGTCGCCGCCGTTGCGCAGGTAGAGCCGCTTGAACGAGGCGATCGTCTCGTCGCCGAACAGCGGGGCGTCGAACGCGTCAGGGCCGTACCCCGAGCGGGACACCAGCTCGAGGTTGCGTTGGGCGAACGCGCGGCTGTAGCCGCCGGCGATCTGGATGCCCGCGTCCTGATCGACCACACGCTCGCCGCCCGGCGCGAACACCTCGACGTGCACGTCCCGCTCCAGCACCTTCCAGAAGTTGGCGCCGAAGTAGGGATAGTTGGGCTCGGCGTCGGGGCCGTACTCGTAGATGCCGGTGGTGGTGTCGAACAGGTCGGGCGGGTTGGCGGTGAGCGACACGATCCGCACGCCGGACGCGGCGAGGGTGCTGTCCTCGGAGTAGGTCGCCGTCGTGATGCGGCTGGGCCACAGTCCGTCCTCGAAGGCGCGGGCGCGCACGACGACGGGGGTGGCCGCGGCGTCGACGTCGAGCGCGCGAGGGAAGGAGCGGCTCGCCTCGTCGGGCGGCGTACCGTCGAGCGTGTAGCGCACCTCCGTGCCCGTGGCGCTCACGACGGCGTCGGCGTGGAAGCCGCCCGCGGGCGAGAGCACGGGCACGTCCGCGAAGCCGGGGCGTGACTCGGTGGTGTTGGCGGCGCCCGGCGTGGCGACGAGGAAGTACGCCCACGCGCCGGCGTCGGTGTCGCTGTCGGTGCGCCCGTAGGCCACGTCCGCGTAGAGGCGCCCGGTGTCGACGTGATCGGCCACGCAGCCGTCGGGCATGCGCAGGAACAGGGGCTCGCCGAGGGCGTCGAGGCCGAAGTCGGCGTGCAGTTCGTCGCCCGCGCGGTCCTTGCCGGAGGCCCAGATGACGAGGGGCGCGGAGGCGTCGAGCGTGCGGGCGGGGAGGAGCCAGCCGGGCGCGTCGTCGTCGTCGTCGTCGTTGCTGTCGGAGAGCGTCCAGCCGGAGAGGTCGACCGCGGCGGCGCCGGCGGGGAGGGCGAGCTCGATCCAGTCGGAGGTGTCGCCGTCGGCGTCGGTCGCGCCGTGATGGTTGGCGGCGACCACCTCGTTCAGCCGCACGGGGGGCGCGTCGTCGCAGGCGACCCAGTCGGGGGCGGTGTCGCGGGGGCTCGTGTCGCCGGGGAGGGTCTCGACCTCCTCGCGCTCACGCTCGGGGCGGAGCTCGATCGGGGGGGCGGGCGCGCAGGCGAGGAAGAGCCACATCGGAAGGAGCTAACGCACGCGGCTCGTTCGCACGGTGGCGGCGCCGCGCCAAGGGCGCGGAGGGCAGCCGTCCCGGACGGTTGGCCCGCCCGGCCCGCTATACTCGCCCCGTGTTCGCGACCCTGATGTTCCTCGCGGCCTGCGGGGCCATGTTCGAGACCGGCCTCGAGACCGGCGCGGCGGCGCCTCGGGGCGTCATCCTGGTGAGCGTCGACACGCTGCGCGCGGACCGCCTCGGCGCCTATGGGAGCACGCGCGGGCTCACGCCGAACCTCGATCGGTTCGCGACGGAGAGCGTCGTCTTCGGGGAGGTGTACGCACAGGCGAACGAGACGCTCCCGAGCCACGCGTCGTTGTACACGTCGCGGTACCCGAGCGAGCTGGGCGTGCTGGACGGGCGGTTCGTGCCGCGAGGCGATGCGCCCACCTTGGCAGCGGTGTTTCACGCGGCGGGATGGCAGACGGCGGGGTTCGTGGCGGGGGGGCACCTCGCGCGGGGGTTCGGGCTCTCGGCGGGCTTCGGGACGTACGACGACACGGCCTCGTGGGGCTCCCTGCGCGACACCACGCCGCGGGCGCTGCGGTGGCTCGACACGAACGCGGTCGGCGCGCCGTTCCTGCTGCTGGTGCACGGCTACGACATGCACGACCGCTACCTCAAGCCGCCCCCGTTCGGCTACGCGCTCGCCGACGCGGCGGACTCGGGGCTCGGCGCGGAGGCCGGTCGGGTGGCCGGCGGGAGCACCCGCGTCGTGGGGGGCCACCTCGCGAGCAGCCTCGGGGCGATCGAGGGGCTGGCGCTCACGCGACCGCGCTTCGAGCGGGGGGATGGCATCGAGGCGGTCGACCCGGAGGCGCGGGCGTTGGCGGCGGCGGACATCGCGCACCTCGCGGCGCTGTACGACGGTGCCGCGGCGTGGATGGACGCGTGTTTCGGCCTGTTCATGGCCGGGCTGGAGACGCGCGGGTTGCTCGACGACGTCCTGATCATCGTACTCTCCGACCACGGCGAGGAGCTCGGGGAGCACGGCGCCTTCGAGCACCGCGCGAGCCTCACAGACGAGACGCTGCACGTGCCCCTGATGGTACGGCTGCCGGGTGGCGCGCACGGGGGGCGTCGCGTCGACGGGCTCGTGGGGCTGCTCGACGTGGCGCCGACCGCGCTCGCGCTCGCGGGGGTGCCCGTGCCCGTCGGGGCGCGCGGGACCTCGCTCGTGGGGGCGCTGCTCGACGGGGAGGCGGTCGCCCCGCGGGCGGCCGTATTCAGCGAGGGGGCGTTCCGGCTGCTCTCCGCGCGCGGCGTGGGGGCGCGGCTGACCGCGGAGGGCCTGAGCGCCGGCAATCCCATCGGGCCGGCGCTCCTCGAGGTGGCGCCGCTGGACGGGGTGTCGTTGCGCCTCGTCGGCGATCCGACCGAGGGCGAGGCGCTGCGGACCGCGCTCGTGGGGTGGCGGCGCGGGATGGCGGCGCCATGACGCTGCTCCTGCTGCTGGCATGTGGTCGCGAGGCGGCTCCGTGGACGCCGTCCTGGACACCAGAAGGCGCGCTCGCGCCGCACCTCGCGCGGCTGGACACCGACGGCGACGGCCGGGTGACCGAGGCCGAGTACACGCGCACGCGTCGTGAGGGCCCTCCGTTCGCGACTGCCGATCGCAGCGGCGACGGCGCGCTCGCGGCGGACGAGCTGGTGTGGCTGGTGCGCGCGCAGAGCCCGACCACGTTCGACGGGGACGCGGCGCCCCTGCCGGCGGGCCTCGATCCGGCCGACCGCCGCGCGCGGACCGGCGGCGCGCGAGACGTGTGGGAGCTCCTCACGTGGATGGGCGATTCGCTCCGTGCGGCCGGCGCGCCGGGCCCCGATCCGGCGGCGGTCGAGGCGGCGGTGAACAGCGCATCGTTGGACAGCGCCGAGACGCGCGCCGTGCTCGCGGCGATGCGGCCGGGGTGGGAGGGGTTGGG
>JAZKFH010000079.1:0-5033 GCA_040386535.1 Myxococcota bacterium
GGACGCGCCGAACTCGCCGGATGAGACGCCATCCCCCGAGTTCGGCGCGCTGGACAGGCTGAACTCACGGATGTGGGGGCACCCGCCCTCCGCCGCGGGCATGCCGGCCCACCCGCGGTTTGGTGGGGCGACCAACGCGGGCCGCGGTGCCCGTCGCCGCGGCGGCGCCGAGTACGGCCCCGGGGCAGTGTCACCCACCCCGCAAGCACGACGATCACTGGCTCCGGGGCGTTGCGGGGGCGGCGCCCCTGCCCCAACAAACCCAAACGCCGTCAGCCGCCCAACAGCTCCAGGAACGCGCCGACGCGCACCGTCACCGCCGGCTCGAGCACCCGACCCGCGTACAGCCAGATCAGCGCGCCGAGGGCCAGGAAGGGGCCGAAGGGGAGCGCGAGCTGGAGACCCGTGCGGCGGGTGATCGCCAATGTGACACCGACCACGCTGCCCGCGACCGATGCCATGAGCAGGATTGGGAACAGGGCGATGGGGCCGAACCACGCGCCGAGCATGGCGAGCAGCTTCACGTCGCCCATGCCCATGCCTTCCTGGCGGCGCACGAGCCAATACACCCCGATCACCGCCGCGAGAAAGCCGCCGCCGACCATCGCGCCCACCACCGAGCCCTGCCATGTCGGAGCGCCGGTGTAACCAAGCCAGCCCACGAGGGCGGCGCCGGCCACGCCCACGGGCACCGAGTAGATGCTGAACTGGTCGGGGATGATGTAGTGGCGCAGATCGATGAACGAGAGCGCCACCAGCGCGAACACCAGCCAGCCGTACCACACGAACGCCACGAGGTGCCCGGTGTCGACGTAGGACAGGTCGGGGATGACACGGCGGAACAAGAGGAAGGTGAGCACCCCGAACAAGGCCTCGACCACGGGGTACAACGCGGAGATCGGCTGCTTGCACGACCGGCACTTGCCACGCAGCCACATCCACGCGAGCACGGGCACGTTGTCGTAGGGCTTGATCGCGGTGCCACAGGAGGGGCACGCCGAGCCGGGCCACACCACCGAGCGGTCCTCGGGCATGCGTGCCACACACACGTTGAGGAACGAGCCGAAGAGCAGCCCGAACACGCCGGCGAACGCCGCGAAGATCCAGTAGGCGAGATCCGCTGTCATCCACGGCCTTGTTGGGAACGCCCTATCGTGTCGAGCACCCGGTTCACGTCATCATCGGTCAGGCATTCGTGGACGGGCAAGGCGAGCGCCTCCGCGCAATACCGCGCGGCGTTGGGGGTGGGAACCGCGACGATGCCGGCCAGCGCTGGCTCCTCGGAGAGGGGGCGGCGGTAGTACACGCCTGTCTCGATCTCGGCGGCGGCGAGGGCGGTGGCGAGCGCGTCGCGATGCAACGTGCGCACGACGTAGTGGTGGACGGGGTGGCCGGGCCCGCGCGGGAGGGGGCGCACGCCCTCGGGCAGGCCTGCGTCGTAGGCGGCGGCGATGGCGCGGCGGCGGGCCAGACGCGCGTCGAGGTCGGCGAGGTGGCCGAGCAGGACGGCGGCCTGCATCGCGTCGAGGCGGCTGTTGGCGCCGAAGTGGCCGTTCACACGGTCGTGCACGTAGGGGGCGGGCATGCCGTGGGAGGCGAGCTTGCGCGCGGCGTCGGTGATGGCGGGATCGTCGGCGAGCACGATGCCGCCGTCGCCCGCGGCCCCGAGGGTCTTGGTCGGGTAGAAGCTGGCGGCCCCGACGGCGCCGAAACCGTCGCGAGACGGGGTGCGCGCGGGGGGCGAGGCGCCGACGGCCTGGGCGACATCGTCGAGGACGGGCACCACGAGCGCGGGCAACAGGCAGGGCTCGCCGAACAGGTGCACGGCGATGACGGCGCGGGTGCGCGGGGTGAGCGGGAGGGTGGCGGGGTCGAGCAGGGGGAGGTCGTCGCGCACGTCGGCCACGATGGGCACGGCGCCGATGCGGCCGACGGCCTCGGCGGTGGCGAAGAAGGTCAGCGCGGGCACGATGACCTCGTCGCCGGGCTGGATCCCCATCGCCATGAGCGCGTAGATGAGCGCGTCGGTGCCGCTGTTGACGCCCACGCCGTGCGCGTAGCCGAACACGCCAGCGAGCCGACGTTCCGCCTCGGCGACCACGGGCCCGCCCACGTAGCGGCCCGACCGGAGCACCTCGAGGACACGGCGCTCGACGTCCGCGGCGACGCGGAGGTGGCGCGCGGCGAGGTCGGCCATCCGGATGGCGCTCATCGGGGCCGGCTCTCTCGAAGGGGCAGGCTCACTTGAAGTCGCGCCGCTCGAACACCACCATCGCGAGCGCGAGGACGACGGTCGTGTAGCCGGCGCCGTACGCCATCGCCCAGCCGATCTCCGCCGCGGGGATGGCGATGCCGTGCACGGCCTCGGCCCGCACATTGAAGAGCTCGAGGTTGGGGAGCACCCGGTACAACGCGGCGCACAGGGCCTTGAACGTCGGGTCGTCCGAACGTTCGCCGAACAGCGCCAGGTCGTCCGTGAAGTGGCCGATGATGTACACGCACAACGAGTACGCCGACGCGGTGGTCGGCGCCGCGAACGTCGAGAACAACGTGGCCCACGCGCAGAGCAGCGTGAGCTCCATCATCAACATCCCGATCGCGAGGTACACGTCGGCCGAAGGCAAGCCTTGTTGCGACCCGACGATGCCCGTGTAGAGCAGCGTCAAGATGCCGACCTCGGCGGCGAGCGTGAGCCACAGCCCCACGTACTTCCCGAGCAGCAGCCGCCAGCGCGCGACCGGCTTGGAAGCCAGGGTGTAGATGGTCTTCTTCTCGATCTCCTTCCACACGAGGCCGACGCCGAGGAAGATCGCGATGAGCCCGCCCATGAGCGAGATGCCGCCGAGGGCCACCCCGCGCACGACCTTGGCCTGGTCGCCGATGGTGATCTCCTGCATGACCAGCGACACCAGAAGCAGGAGCCCCGCGAAGAACAGGATGCTGTGCAGCACCTTGTCGCGCACGGCCTCGCGGAAGGTGTTGGTGGCGACGGCGAGGATCTGGTTCATGCCAGCACCCCGAGGCGCTTGGTGTCGATGGGGCGGGCGCGCTCGACCTCGTCGAGCAGCACGTGCTCGAGGGTGCGCTGCGCCGGGATGACGCTGGTGACGGTGCCGCCGGCCTTGCGCGCGGCGTCGATCCACTGGTCGACCGCGTCGGCATCGAGGCGGCGGGTGAGGCGCTCGCCCGGGGCGCGGACGAGGCCTTCGGGCGCGTCGGGGCCGCCGGCGAGGGCAACGTCGACGAACGTGCAGTCCACGTGGGCGACGGTCTCGCCGAGCAGCTCCGCCACCGTGCCCTGGCCGCGGAGTTTGCCGCCGACCACGATGGCGACGCGATCGCAGAGGGACTCGACGTCGGCGAGCACGTGGCTGGAGAAGAACACCGTGCGCCCCGCCTTGCGCTCCTCCAGGATGAGATCGCGCACGAGCACGCGCCCGAGCGGGTCGAGGCCGCTCATCGGCTCGTCCAGCACGAGCAGGTCGGGCTCGGCGATGAGCGCCTGCGCGAGCCCGGCGCGCTGGAGCATGCCCTTGCTGAACTTGCCGAGCGGCACGTCGCGGAAGCGGGCGAGGTCGACCCGGTCGAGCAATGTCGCGATCCGACGGGCGCGCTCGGCGGACGGCACCTCGCAGAGCCGCCCGTAGAAGTCGAGGAACTCCCGCGCGGTCAGGTGCTCGTAGAAGTAGGGCCGCTCGGGCAGGAACCCCACGCGCCGCCGCGACTCGGGGTTCGGCACCTCGACGCCGTGGATCCACGCGCGCCCGCCGGTCGCCTTCTGGAGCGACATCAACGTCTTGATGGTCGTCGTCTTGCCGGCGCCGTTCGGGCCGATGAAGCCGAAGCTCGTGCCTTCGGGCACCTCCAGATCGAGGTCGGCGAGGCCCACGTAGGGGATGCGCCAGAAGCCGGAGCGGTAGGTCTTGGCGAGCTTCTCGGTGCGGATCGCGGGGGTCATGGGGCCTTCCGTGAGGCGGCGATGCGGCGGCGGGCGACCGGGCTCTTCTCTCCGGTCTTGTCGAGCCAGGCGAGCACGTCCGCCTGGGCCATCGTGCCCGCGCTCTGCCAGTTGCAGCGCATGCAGTAGGGCCCGCTGTCCGCGAAGCGCCCCTCGGCGTGGGCCAGGCGCCACGCGTGCACGGTCGCGCCCGTCCAGAGCGTGGCCAGCGGGGTGTCCCGCACGTTCCCGAGGCGGTTGACGAGGTGCTCGTCGAGGCAGCAGGTGGTGAGGTCGCCGTCCACGTGGACCATCGGCGTGGTCCACAGGCCGGCGCAGGGCGGACGATCCATGATGCGGCGAGGTTATCATCCGGGGAGGAGGGTCCGCATGCCCACGCACACGCTCTACGCGACCGACGACCGCAAGCGCTTCTTCCACGTGCCCGACGATGCGACCCTTCCCGGCGGAGACTTCGTCGTCCGCTCGCTCACCGGCAAGAAGCTCGCGGCCGATCCCGTGGCTCTCGACGTGTTCGAGGTGCCCGAGGCCGAGGCGATGAAGCTCGCGCAGGAGATGCTGCTCGGCGTCGCCGACAAGGTGCGCACCGTCGCGATGAGCGCGGCCAAGGCGCTCTCCAAGGCGCCCAAGCTCGACCCCGACGCCGTCAAGGCGCGCGAGGAGCGCGTGGCGGCCGACCTGAAGATCGCCCGCGAGCAGCTCCGCGAGGACCCCGCCGCGCTCGGCGCCGCGCTCAAGGCCACCTTCACGGGCATCCTCCAGGCGGCGCAGGAGTCGGTCCACGCCCCCGAGGTGGCCGCCGAGCGCATGAAGGACGTGGCGGAGGCGCTCCGCCAGGAGGGCCTGATCCCCGACAACCTCAAGGACGTGGAGGGGCTGCCCGACCGCCTCCGGGAGCTGCTCGCCAGCGAGGACACCGTCGCCAAGCTCGACGAGGTGGCGAAGGATCTGCGGAAGGCGTCGGCGGAGCTGCGGGCGGCGCGGGAGAAGAAGGTGGGGGATGAGACGGTGAACTGAGGACTGAGGTTTAGCCACTTCGGCTCATTCCTCAGGTTCTCCGATCCCTTCCTGCGCT
>JAZKFH010000080.1:0-16129 GCA_040386535.1 Myxococcota bacterium
GGAGAACGCTCGGAAGGGGCTCGGAATTCCCCTGAAGTGATCAAACGTCAGGCCTCAGGGAGCCCGCCGGGCGGGGGGGCGAGCTGCCTCGACAGCCGAGCCTCGCGCGGCTTAAGTGTTGGTGGCGCAACGGGCCTCCCCTCCGATGGAGGCCCCCGCCGCCCGAAATTGGCAGACCTGGCAGACCTTGGCTGACCTACGAATTCGGGCAGGTCTGCCACAAACACCAGCCGCCTCCCTCCATAATTAGGCGCTGGCAGACCTGGCAGACCTCTCCCTGCCCTCCCTTATAAAAGCGCATGAATTTGCGCAGGTCGATACCCCGACCTCCTGAGCAAAAGTAGGAGATCTTCCTGAAGTCTCCAGTACAAGGTCTGCCAGGTCTGCCAAGCCGAGAAAGAGCCCCTACACCGCCAGCCTTTGTGGCAGACCTCTGCATAACACGAGGTATGCCAAGGTCTGCCAGGTCTGCCGTCCCACGGGCCTCCTCGAGCCCGTCGTCTTGCGCAAATATCGGCCATAAGCAAGGAGGACAAGCGAGCATAGCTGGCGTTAAACCAGCGGGAGCCGCGGACGCATCGGTTTCCCTCCGAGCTGCCCGGGGCGGAGGTGTTCATGCCCGTGTCGTTCAACCCCCTCGCCCCGCCGGACGAGCGCTACTGGGTCGGCGAGCTTCGCGTCGGTCGCTTCGCCGAGCTCACGCGCCTCGTGCGTGAGGGCGCGGTACGCGCTGAGTTCGAGCGCGTTTGGTTCCGCTCGGCCGAGCGCGCTGCGGCCCGGTCCCTCGGGGAGAGCTGGGGCTCCGAGCACGCCGACGAACACCTCCTGCTCCTCGGATGGTTCGCGGAGGAGAAGTCGTACCGGGCCATCGAGGCCGCCTGCCGCCGGGCACTCCCCGATCCGGTTCGATCCGCGTGCCTCCTCGGCGCCCAGCGGCGGCTCGGGGCCCTCGCCGGCCTCCTCCAGCACGCGCCCGCGGCGCTAGCCGACGTCTACTACTGGGACGCTTGGCTGCCCCGAAGTCGCGCCGCGATGAAGATGCAGGGCCATCAGCGCCGGCTGCCGCGCCCGCTCGCCGAGGCCGATTGGGACGCGCTCGCCGAGGAGGGGCTCCAGCGCGCCCGGCTTCCCCCCTCCGCGGTTGACGGGCTGCACTACGAGCGGGCGCTCATCCGCGACTGGCTCGACGACGTATTGCTCGTCTTCCGCCGGCACGGCACCGCGTCCGTCAACTGGGATCCGGCCGAGGACCGGGCGCGGGCGATGTTGAAGGAGGACTTGACCTTCCTTCGGTTCCACGCGCGCGGGGCCCGCGTGGACATCACGACCCGTGACCTGGACCGCGCCGTTCCGCTCGCGTCCGCGATCGGCACGCTCCTGTTCGGGGCCGAGGTCACCTACAAGCATGCACGCGACCCGCTGAACCGCGAGCGACTCGATGCCTTCCTCGAACGGTTGCTCGACCCCGACGACCCCGCGTTCGAGTTGCACGAGATCGTGGGGACAACCGCGGCGCTGTCCGATCCGGCGCAGCTGATGATCACGCGTGCCGGCCCTGGTCGGGTGGAGGAGATCACGCAGGCCCAACGGCGCCAGTTCGGGTTTGCGCGCGACTCTCGGTACGTCGATCGCGTCAAGATCGCCTTCACAGACGATGGCGACCACTACCGCATGGCGCTCTTCTTCCCCGAGCCCGACGACGAGGAGAAGGATCTCGCCCTCTCGCTCGCGGACACCAGCACCAACAAGGACACGATCGACCGTTTCCGGGCAAAAATGCTCAACGAACTCGGCGTGGAGATCCACCCGAAGGTCGCGGAGGCCCGCCGGCGACGGCGAGCGGATGAGGGGCCTGGGCGCCCCCGACGCCTCGCGACCGAGGACTACGCGAACCTCCTGGCGGGCCGCCTCGACGCGCCCGCTGGCTGGCAGGTGGACGAGCTGAAGGCGCTCGCCCAGAGCGGACTGGTCGAGATCATCCAGGAGAGCGTCTTCCGCTGCGGGGACACGCGCGTACCCGCGATCTTCCGGCCCTCGGGGTCGCTCCACTGTCCAGCGGAAATCACGCTCCCCTTCGAGTCCGTGAGCACGGAGGACGGGTTTACCCAGGAGCCCGGCCTCCGGGTCGCCTGCGACAACGAGCACGAGTGGTCGCTCGATCGTGTCCGACCTGCCTGGTTCCGCCGGGTGCGCGTGCGGGTTCTCGTCCCGGCGGCGCTCGCCTGGCTCCGTGGTGAGCTCAGGAGCAGCCGATGGGAGGAGGACGAGCCCGCGGTGTTCAGCAAGGTCGTCAACGGGCGGGGGCGTAGCGTTCTCGTCGTGCTGGAAGCCGCTGCCCCGGAGTGGAGGTCGGTGGGGATCCCACGCTGCCGGTGGGTCGCGTTGGACCCGGCCACAGACGCCGTGAGCTTCCCGACCATCACGCTCGCCGCGCTCCTCGCGGATGGCTTCGGCGCCATCGCGCGCGCATACGAGGAGGCCGCCGCGCCCGCGGAGGACGAGGCCGCCGAGGTGTGGGTGGAGCCCGACGACACCGGCGGGGTCAGGAGGGGAACTCGCACGGTCCTCGGCCCGCAAACGCGGCGCTTCCGGCTCCTCTTCGCTCTCCTCCAGGAGTGGGGCGTGCGGCACGGGTGGGCCACGCCCGCAACGCGGATGGAGCTCTCCGCGCTGGACCCGAGCGGGACGCTGACCCCGACCACGATTGCACAGCATCTTCACGCGCTGGACCGCGAGGTCGGCAAAGGGGCTGCCGCCACCCTGATCGACAACCAAGGAAAGAACGGCCTTTGTCTGCGGGCCCCCGTTCGGGCCCGCGGCTTC
The DNA here is from genome assembly GCA_040386535.1 of Myxococcota bacterium. Taxonomy (GTDB): domain Bacteria; phylum Myxococcota_A; class UBA796; order UBA796; family SXON01; genus CAJBVW01. The sequence continues at coordinate 2,824 of JAZKFH010000080.1, forward strand.
AACCTCGAGGACGAGCTCGATCGATTGAAGGACCGTTCGCGCCCTCGCGCGGAAAAATAAGGTTCGTCCGTTGGCGAGGGGTCCGAGAGGGCCCACTCCGTACAAGTGAACGCGCTCCCGGGACGGGCGACCTTCCGCCCATGCTCCGGTCTGAACCCCCTCCCGTCGACCCACCCGAGCCGCCGAGCGATCTCGCGGCCTACGCGGTCGAGGTGTTCCAGCCCCACCACGCCGAGCGCCTGACGCTCGGCGATGGGCAGGACTACGCGCGGACGTCGGCGACGTCCTCTCGCTTCTCCGCGAGTGGCGCTCCGACGCACGTGCCCACGAGGAGGACCCAACACCGGCACCCGATGTGGTGGCCCCTCCGGAGATGGGCTCCGGGAAGCCACCGCGCCGGCCTCGCGGCCGGAAGTTCCCTGCGGAGAACCCATGAATGACGCAACGGGCCTCGCCCTCATCTCCATGCTCGACGGGCGGCGCCTCGACTCCTTCCTCCTCGACGGCACACCGGTCTGGCGGTGTGCCCAAGTGGGCGACCTCCTCGACTACGCCAACCGGGGCCGGCGCCTCGCGACGCTGATCACCAGCGAGTGGCAGAAGGAGTTCGTGGACGGCGGGCACTACGTGGTCCCGGACGGGGAGGCGCTGGCCGCGCTCCTCGACCCCCCCGGCGGGGAGCCCTCCGGCGCCGCGCGCACCTCCGGCCCGCTGTTCCTCACCCCCGCCGGGTTCCGCAAGGTCCTCTCGAAGACGCCCGGCCCCGTCAGCACGTCGCTTCGAGCGATCCTCGAAGAGGAGCTGCTCCCGCGGATCGCGCAGCACCCCGGCGTGGCGTCACGGCGGACGGGCGACATCGTCGTGGTCGTGAGCCACCCCCCGGGGCCCGGACGGCACCCGTTCGACCAGCTCCTCGAGCGCGCGTTCGAGTCGGGCTTCGTGCGCGCGGCGGTGCGCACGCTCCTGGGGATGGGCTCCAGGCCCACTACGGCGGAGGACTGCTGGCACTCGCTGCCCGAGATCGCCCGCTTCGCCGAGGTGTCCGAGGAGGCGGTTGGCATGGCGATCCGCCAGCTTGGCATCCGCGGGGCGGCCGCCTTCTCGCGGGCTACCGTGGGGGCGGCGCCCGACGGGAGCCCGGTACTCGCGTTCGTCTACAACGATGTCGGCGTGCGAATGATCCTAGCGGCGCTCCGCGAGACCCCGACGGACGACGCGGCGTAGATGAACCCCGAAACGACATGGGCCGCGGAGCCCAGCCTTCGGGCGTTCCTCGAATGGGTCCTCGATCGCCATGCCGCGATCGGGGGCCGCACCGAGATCCGTATCCTCGGCCGCGCAGCCGGCGTGTGGTCGGCGTTCGTAGGGCTGGACGACGTCGACGCGCTCATCAACGCGCTCCGCCCGTTGGGGCCCACGCCTCGGACGACGATCCCGGCGGGCGAGCACCCGCGCATCGGCGAAGCAGGGATCTACTTCAGCCTGCAGGCGGTGGTGCCCGGTGCGGCGGGGCCGCCCGGCCTCCCGCTGCGCCGCGTGTCCCGCGCGACGAGGGACCGCGACATCCACGCGTACACGCTCCTCGTCGTGGACATCGACCCCGAGCGCCGGCCCCGGGACCGCTCGGCCACGGACGAGGAGAAGGCCGAGGCGCTCGCCGTCGCGGCGAGGGTGTGCGCCTGGTTTCACGAGCTCGGTGTCCGGCCGATGCTGGCCGACAGCGGCAACGGGTACCACCTGCTGGTCCCGCTGGTGCCTGGGTTCGGCGACGAGGTGGCGCGGTACGCCCAGGACACCCGACAACTGCTGGCCCTGCTGGACGCGCGCTTCTCGACCCCCGGGGCCAAGGTGGACCGGTCCACCTTCAACCCGTCGCGCATCCTGAAGCTGTACGGGACCACAGCGGTGAAGGGCGCGAGCACGGCGGAATACCCGCACCGGCTGGCCTCCATCGAGCTGGAGACCATCCCGGAAGACGTAGACCTGTTCGAGCGGCTCGCCTGCGCCGAGGTCGGGGCGGCGGCGACGCCGGCGCCAACGCCCCTTCCGGGACGGATCCCTGGACCGCCACCGGGGCCCCCGCGTCCTGGCACCCCAGGTCCTCTCCCTCCACCCGCCTGGGCCGAGTGGCGCAGGGCGGCTCTCCGCGCCTTGCCGCTCGGCGGCGTGTTCGGCGAGCTGCTCACGGGCAAGGTGTCGGGGGCCGGCTGGCTCCAATGCCGGGATCCCTGGTCCGAGAGCGGCGACCGCAACCCCTCGGCGGGGGTGGCCGACGGTACGGGGGAGGCCGAACGCGGCACCTTCCACTCCTTCGTCCGGGGCGAATCGCTCTCAGTCTTCGACTACCTCATCGCCAGGGGGCAGGCGGTGGACTTCCGTGCCGCAGCGGCCCGGGTGGCCGAGCTCTCCGGCGTCTCGTTCCCCTCGCCGCCGTTGACGGGCGAGCTCGTGGCCACGTTCCAAGCTGCATGGAGCGCAGCCGAGGGAGCCGAGGCACGCGCGCTTGCGATGCGCACCGCGCTCCACGCCCTGATTGCGCTCCCCGCCATCGCGCGCGAGTCGGCGCTGGATGAGGTCCGGCAGATCGCCGGCCTGTCGGCTCGGATCTTCGGCGCGGCCGTGTCGGAAGCGCGCCGGGACGCACGAAGGCAGCGAAGCCAGGCGTCCGTGCCCGCGCCGGCCGGGCTGCCCGTCGTCGACTACGTGGAGAACCGCGACACGGTCGAGACGCTGTTCGACGCGCTCGTCGCCGCCGTCGCTCCTGCCAACCGATTCTTCCGCTTCGAGCGGGACCTCGTGTTCGTCCGACGGGGGTTCGGTCCGCGTCCGGTCGACGAGCGCACCCTGCCGGGCCTGCTCTCGGCGCTTGTGGAGATCCGCTACCTGTCCGCCACCGAAGAAGGCGTCACGTTCCAACGGTTCGACGTGTTGCCGGCCGACCTCTCACGGGCGTTCGTGCACTCCCCCCGTGTCGCGTCGAAGCTCCCCGTGCTGGCGATGTACACGCGGACCCCGACGTTCGACCGCCAGTGGAACTTCATCGGAAAGCCGGGCTTCCATGCGGCGAGCGGCATCTTCTACGACGGACCGGAGGTGGCCCCGACGGCTGGCGTCACGCGGGTGCTGGGGGTCGTCCAGGACTTCCCCTGGAAGGACGCGGTCGACATGGTCAACTTCATCGGGGCGCTCCTCACCGCCCTCACGATGCCGCACTGGGGTCGAGGACACCCCTTCCTCGCCATCAACGGGAACCGGCCGGGCGTCGGCAAGAGCACCCTGGCGCGCGTGCTCGGTGTCATGGCCGAGGGGACCGAGCCGACCACCGTGTCCTTCAGCCCGAACGACGACGAGTTCGAGAAGCAGCTCGCCACCCGGATCGAGGCGGGCGACAGGATCGTCCTCATCGACAACGCCAAGACGACCCGCCCCATCGAGAGCCCGGTGCTGGAGCGGTGCGTCACCGACACGCGCCTCAACTTCCGCCGCCTCGGTGGCAACACCGCGATCGCCCGGCCCACGAACGACGTGCTGTTCATCGTCACGATGAACCTCACCCAGATGGGGGCCGACCTTCGACGCCGGGCGCTGCCTCTGAACCTGGAAGTGGAGGGCGATGTCCGCCTCTTCCGGTACCGGACGGACGACCCGGTCGGCGAGGCGCTGGCGGCACGCCCCGCGGTCATCGCCGAGCTCGCCGGCATGGTCGACGCCTGGCTGCAAGGCGGGCAGGTCATCCCCGACGGAGCGGCCACCCACAGCACCAACCGGAGGTGGGCCGCGACCATGGACGCCATCCTGCGGGGCGTCGGCTTCGACGGCTTCCTCTCCAACTTCGCGGACTCCCAGCACGCCTTCGACGCCGACTACGACCTGCTCGTGGACGTGTGCGCGGCGCACCACGCCGACCCGCCCCGCACCGCGGGAGAGTGGGCAGCCGTGCTCCGGCCGGGCGTGCTGGCGGAGAAGCTGGCGGACAGCAGGGGGAACCCCCGGCCGACGCGGGCGCAGGCCACCATCGTGGGGCAGCTCTTCGGCGCGTACCTCGACGGGACGACGTTCCCTGTCGGGGACGACCGATATCGCCTGCGGCGAGACGTGCCTCGGAAGGGCCATCCGCCGACGTACTCCTTCGGGCCCGCCGAATGAACGGCCCGGACCTCGCTGCTCTTGATCTGCGCTTGCGCCTGGGCGCCGACGCGCTGTTCACGCTCGACGAGGCGGCTCTCCTCCTTCCGGTTGCGCCAGAGCTCGGACGGAAGTGGCTCGAAGGCAACGTCCGGCAAACGCTGATCGCGGGCGTTGTGAGTGTGCGCTGGGCGGATGTGCTGCGCGCCGTTGAAGCCGGCGGGGCCGAAGACGGCAGCCGCAAAGGTGCATCAGAGGTCTCAGTCGTCGATGCCTCGTCACAGTGGCTCTCGACCCAGGACGCCGCTGCGGTGCTCGGCGTCTCACGGGTCACGATCGACCGAGCAATCGCCAGGCTGCCCGCCAATCGCCGTCCGGCCCAGCTCCCGACACGCGGGAAGGGCGCGCGCGTCCGCTACGGCTGGGCCGGCGAGGACGTGCTCCGCGCGTGGTGGAAGGGCATCACGACAGAGCAGAAGGCGGCTCCCAGGGCCGCGACGAAGAGGAAAGTCGCGCCCTCGACGGAGGGCGTCGTCGACTGGAGCGTGGTCGCTCGTGAAGCGCAGAGCAAAGTGCGCCCGTGAGTGTGCGGGTCGCCGCGGTGCGCAGCCCCCAGCATTCGCGCGCCACCCGGACGAGAAGAAATTGGCAACGGTCCAGATTGAAGGTAAAAGGCGGAGAGCCCGGACGCCGGCTTGAGACGACGGAGCTCCGCGTGCTTGGCCCTCGACAGATGGTCCATTGACCCACCCCTTCGTGGATGGAGTTCGAACTATCTGCTTCACGCCGACGGCGGAGATGCGAGTTCAGATGCAGGTTCTTGAGGGTGGGGTGTAGGAGCCCCCGTGCGCGCCGGCGAGTAGGGCCAGGTTCTCATTTGTCCACGGGTGTTGCAAGGTGTTCGGGGAGGCCGCGCCAAGCGCGTGCGTGCCGTAGCCACCGTGCCCGTCGAAGTGGAGGATGTGGAACTCCCCGGGGCGGGAGGACAGCACCTCCTGCAACCGCGCAAACGTCGGTAAGACGGTCACTTCTGCCGATACCTCCTTGCCCTGAATGGCCGCCACCAGCGGCCGCGCGATGGATCGGTAGCCGACGTCCGCCGGGTACGGTCGGGCGATCACCAGGAGGATGTTCACCCGGTCCTTCGGAAGGCCGTCGGACAGCGGCGGTGGATCGGCCAGCCGGCTCAGGCGCCGTTCGATCTGGCAGCCCAGCGCCCAGGATCGAGCTCTCCGCGTCCTCCAACGCTTCCCATGGCCACGCGAGGATCTGCGGGTCGTCACTGCGCACTTCCAGGCACAAACCGCCAAGCCCCTCGCGGACGGCGTCGCGGTAGTAGTCCCGGGCCCGCCCACCACTGAACAGCGCCTCGAATGCCTGGCGTCCCCACGCACGGAGCGCTCCCCGCACCCGCTTGGCCTGCTCCGTCCGCGGCGCGAACGGGTAGTCGAGGAACTTCTCCAGATACCAGGCAACTCCCCCATGAGTTCGCGTCCCGGGCTTCCCGCTACCTCGAAACGGCTCGGCGATGCCACCGATGCGGGTTCCGCGTCGCGCCCGTCCGCACCGCGGGTGACGACGAATTGCGGCGCGCCATCGGCGACGAGGTGCCGCACGATCAGCCGACGGGGCAGGCTCATGGATTCCACCACCGACTCGATGAGGTCAAGACTTCCCCAGGAACGGAAGGAGTTTCGAAATGAGCGCGTTTAGAAGGGCGCTCTCGGTGGGCTTCTTGAGGACCAGTAACGACCACCGACCGTCCGGCTTGCGCTCGATGCGAACGTGGGTCTGGAGGACCAGCAACGCCGCGGTGATGACGGCGCCCGTCTCGATGAACGTGAATTGCTCCGGAGGCGGGCCGTCGAGCAGTGCACGAATTTGGGGCCCGGAATCGGGATCCTGGAGCAGGAGCTCAGTGGCAGCCCGCGCGACGTCGGCCTCGCCGCCCGGTGCGTCCCCACCGTCCCTGACGCCGAACTCGGCCGCGAGAGCCGCGGCGAGGCCGCCTGTTACGCCGAGCGGCAGCTCGGGGCCCCGCGGCTGGGCCGCCGCAAACGCTACAAGAACGCGCGTTACGCGGGAATCATCAGGGGTCGTAGGCATGGGAAGTGGGATCTCCTTTCGTTGGGGTGGACCGGATGCACCTATCGCGCATCCGAGGGCAGCTCCGGTAGACCAGCCAGGCGCCATTTCTCGCGGAGCGCGGACCTGACGTCCTCGGAGGCTTGCGCGCAGAGCAGAAGGAATTTCCTCGTTGCAAAGTGCGCCGTGTGGGGGTCCTGCTGCCGCAAGAGGCCTAGAACGCTGCGGATGAACCATGTTGCGGCAGCGTCGAAGTCGCGCCGCTCCTGGGCAACAGTGCCGAGGTGGTAGTACGAGCTGGCGGCGCCGTGCTCGTTGCCGTGCTTCTCCCTGATGGCGAGGGACTTGTGGTGCCAGCGCTCGGCGGCGTCGAGGTCGCGCCGCTCTTGTGCGACGATGCCGAGCTGGAGGTACGAGTTGGCCGCGCCGTGCTCGTCGCCCTGCTTCTCCTTGATGGCGAGGGACTTGAGATACCAGCGATCGGCGGTGTCGAAGTCGCGCCGCCCCTGGGCCACGATGCCGAGCTGGTGGTAGGAGGTGGCCGCGCCGTGCTCGTTGCCCTGCTTCTCCTTGATGGCGAGGGACTTGAGGTGCCAGCTTTCGGCGGCGTCCAAGTGGCCCCGCTCGTGCGCCACGATGCCGAGGTGGAGGTACGAGCTGGCGGCGCCGTGCTCGTTGCCGTGCTTCTCCTTGATGGCGAGGGATTTGTGGTACCAGCGTTCGGCGGCGTCGAAGTGGCGCCGCTCCTGCGCCACGATGCCGAGGTGGTGGTAGGAGGCGGCCGCGCCTTGCTCGTCGCCCTGCTTCTCCTTGATGGCGAGGGACTTGAGGTACCAGCGTTCGGCGGCGTCGAAGTCGCGCCGCTCCTGGGCCAACATGCCGAGGTGGTGGTACGAGCTGGCCGCGGCGTGCTCGTTGCCCTGCTTCTCCTTGATGGCGAGGGACTTGAGGTACCAGCGTTCGGCGGCGTCGAAGTCGCGCCGCTCCTGGGCCAACATGCCGAGGTGGTGGTACGAGCTGGCCGCGGCGTGCTCGTTGCCCTGCTTCTCCTTGATGGCGAGGGACTTGAGGTACCAGCGTTCGGCGGCGTCGACGTGGCGCCGCGCCTGGGCCACCGTGCCGAGCTGGTGGTAGGAGCTGGCCGCGCTTTGCTCGTTTCCCTGCTTCTCACAGATCTCGAGGGACTTGAGGTACCAACGTTCGGCGGCGTCGAGGTCGCGCCGCTCCTGGGCCACGATGCCGAGCTGGTGGTACGACACGGCCGCTTCGTCCTCGTTGCCCTGTTTCTCACAATGCGCGGCCAGATCCTGGTAGAGCCGCGCCGCGTCGGCGAAGGAGCGGGTATTCAGCGCGAACATGGCGAGCGCCCGCGTCAGGGCCGCGAAGGGCACCCCCATGTCCAGCCGCTCGGCGCGCGCGCGGGCGTGGTGGAAGTTCTCTTCGTGCACCGCGAAAGCGCCCTGCTGCTCGTGCAGTTGCTTGGGAGCGAAGTGGTCGGCGATCCTCGCCATGCGGTCTACGAATGCCCGCTCCCATGCCGCGGTGACCGTTTCGCCATTGGTCCGCGCGCGCAGGAAGCCGGTCAGCGCCGGGTGAAGCTCGTGGATTCCGTTGCCGCGGCGGGTGACTAAACCCGCTACGCCGAGCGTCTCCATCAGGGCGTCGAACCGGCGGGGGCTCCCCTCGACGAGTACTCCCTTCGCCATGGCATTGAGGTCATCGACAGCGACGAACCGTTCGTGCAGCGCGAGTGGTGCGAGCAGCGGCCGGACGTCGGCCGGGAGCGTGTCCTCGACGAACCGCAGGGTGGCCATCACGTGAGCGTGGAGCGCGTCCTCCCCGGCGTCCAGCGCCGAGAGGTTCCCCTCGACCGCGACCAAGATCGCTGCCGCCGACATCGTTTCGAGGCGCGGGAGGACGGCCCGCATGAGCAGGGGGTGGCCCCCCAGCGTCTCCATCAGGTCTGCCAGATCCGAGTCCTTCGGGTTGGGGGAGCGGCCAAGGTCCTGTAGGATCTGACGGCAGAACTCCCAGCGCTCCTCCCCGTGGAGACCCGAGAGGCGGAGCCGGTAACGATTCGCGGCACCCAGCCAGTCCTCGTCGCTGCGGCTGGTGAGGATCACCTTGGTGCGGCCGCCCCGCAAGTGTCCGAGAAGGCGCTTTAGGCATTCCAGGTCCTCTCCAGGGAGGAGCCCCGAAACGCCCGCACCTTCGATTCCTCGCGCGGACTCGAAGTTGTCCCAGACGACCACGAACGGTTCGTTCCGCAACGTGTGAGTGACCGCCGCAACCTTTTTTTCGAGCGAGGCGGCCAGAGCCTTCGCGCCAAAGATCTTCACCACGAACTGGTCCACCACGAACTCCGCGCTGTGGACCTCGTTGAACGCGATCCAGAATGCTCCCCTGCCAAGCCCCCCCGTCTCCGCCAGCCACTTGAGGAAGCCGCGGGCGAGAGTGGTCTTGCCAACGCCGCCGAGGCCCTGGATCAGGATCCCGGCTGGCTTTCGGTGCATCGCCCGCTCCAGTTCGAGGATGGCGCTGTCCCGACCGATGAAGCCGTAGGGATTCCCGCTGTCTCGCGCCGCCTCGGGCAGGGCAGGCGTGTCGGCCATTGCCTTGCTGTGAGTCTTGGCGAACGCGAGGTCGAGCCGCTCCTGCTGATACACCACCGGCACGAGCCAGTCCGCCAGGTCGTACGTGCCGACCGCGCAGACGCGCCCTGGCTTCTCGTACATCTTCCTGCGTCCTGCACGTGCTGCTTCGCCGATGTCTCCCCGCTCGAGCAGCCCGCCGTAGAACGCGGGCAAGAAGTGCTTCGCTCCGCTGACGTAAAGCGCGTAGGCCATCGCCACCACGCTGCGCACGCCGCCCTTCAGCAGGGCGGCCGCCACCGACGCGAACGCGTCCTCCGCCTGCTGGTGGACCATCCCCGACCGGCAAGCGTTCAGCACAACCGCCGGCAGCCGATGCTCTCGCAGCAGTGTGCCCAGCCGCTCGGAATCGACCGGGTCGGGCGTGCCCTCGTCCGTCTCGAACACCAGGCGCCCGACCGGCCCCTGCAAGGTGTCGGGGGCGGGCGCTCCCGGCGCGTGCGTGCCGTAGCCGCCGTGCCCGTCGAAGTGGAGGATGTGGAACTCCCCGGGGCGGGCGGCCAGCACCTCCTGCAACCGCGCAAACGTCGGTGGGCGTAAGACGGTCACCTCTGCCGATACCTCCTTGCCCTGAATGGCCTCCACCAGCGGCCGCGCGATGGATCGGTAGCCGACGTCCGCCGCGTACGGTCGGGCGATCACCAGGAGGATGTTCACCCGGTCCTTCGGAAGGCCGTCGGACAGCGGCGGTGGATCGGCCAGCCGGCTCAGGCGCCGTTCGATCTGGCAGCCCAGCGCCAGGATCGAGCTCTCCGCGTCCTCCAACGCTTCCCATGGCCACGCGAGGATCCGCGGGTCGTCGCTGCGCACCTCCAGGCACAAACCGCCAAGCCCCTCATGGACGGCGTCGCGATAGAAGTCCCGGGCCCGCCCACCGCTGAACAGCGCCTGGAATGCCTGGCGTCCCCACGCACGGAGCGCTCCCCGCACCCGCTCGGCCCGCTCCGTCCGCGGCGCGAACGGGTAGTCGAGGAACTTCTCCAGATACCAGGCCAGCTCCCCCATGAGTTCGCATCCCGGGCTTCCCGCAACCTCGAAACCGCTCGGCGACGCCACCGACACCGGGTCCGCGTCGCGCCCGTCCACACCGCGGGTGACGACGAATCGCGGCACGCCCTCGGCGACGAGGTGCCGTACGATCAGCCGACGGGGCAGGCTCATGGACTCCACCGCGGACTCGATAGGGTCAAGACTTCTCCAAAAAGGGCTGCGATCTAGTGGAGCCATGGCAAGCGCGTCCATTCTCTCCCGAGTACCGCGCCATCGCCACCAATGGCGCGGAACGCCGCACCTGCACGCGCCGAGCGCGGCCGCCAAGCTGCCTCCGTGAATCGCGCGGGGATCGGCTCCTCGAGCCGCTGGGCCAGAGGCGGTTCGCGGGCAACCACCTTTCGCCCTTTTCAACCTGGGTGCGCCGCGAGTTGACGCAGCAGGCGGCGCGTATGCGACCGGCGTCCCCGGTTCTCGCGCACCGGGCTGCCCCCGGGTGCCGCGTGGCGAGAGGACATGGTGGTGTCTCCACCCCGCTTACGATCGCGACGGGTTGACCTGAACCTGCCTTGGACGTCTTTCTGCATCCAGCGAGTGTTTTATGGGGGGGGTTGTCGTCGTATACGCGTGACAGAAAAACGAGACAAATCGGCCTTTCGGCTGCCTTTTTAGTTGCCCCCGCTTCGTGGATGGAGTTCGAACTATCTGCTTGAGGCCGAACGCGGAAACTCGGGTGCAGATGCAGGTTCTTGAGGGAGGGGTCTGAATCCCCTCGCCGCGACGGCACTCGGGGCTCGTGCTCGTTGGCGGCGCTCGGCGTCGATCATGCCTGTGTCTTCAAGACTTCGCACGCGCGAGGATCGCCCGCACCGAGGCCAGCGCCTCCTCGCATACGAGCATGAGGTGTGCGTTCACCACCCTTCGGGCGAAGAGTTCCTCGGCAGCGGTCTCGTGCTTGTTCTCTGCGGTGGCGAAGACCTTCACGAACGTCGGCTCCGCGCACGCATCCTTCGCGAGCGCGTTCCGGTGCGCGGTCGCACTAGACCCGTCTTTCTGGAACTCCGTCGCCGTCGCCGTCGCCGTCTGCGTCCAGTGCCACGGCGCGATTTCGAAGAAGGCCCGGTTGACGTCGATTCCCGCGTCCGTCAGAAACGCGAGCTCGTCTCGGTAGACGACGAGCGTCGCCCTCACGGCCGAAGGCTTCGCGCTGAGCTTGGCCTTCGTCGCTGTTACCGTGTAGTAAGTAGAATATCTTGGCTCCCCGTGCCTTCCGCCGACACCGCCATCCTCCCACGAACTGAGGTGGATCGAATGGTAGCAGTCGTACCCCTGCCTTGCCTCCGACGCCTTGATCTTGTCGCGCATCGCGACCGCAGCGGCGTTCAGCGCGCGGTGCGTCGGGCGGAGGTCCTTTTGCAGCCACTTCTCAAAGCTCTCCGCGTACGTCTCCGCCGCCTTCTCGAGGCGGCCCTCCTTGAACGGGATGCACGAGGCCATGAGTTGGAGCTCGACGTACCAAGCCGCCGCGACGAAGGGGCTGAGCGTCGCGCTCCCGTCCGCGATTAGCGACGAGCGCGCGGTGCTGAGCTTGTCGAGGATCGACATCGCGCGCGGTGTGACCTCGCGGAGAGCGTACTCCATGCCGTGTTCGCGTTCGTCCTCGGCGCGGAGGCCGAGAACCTCCTTAGCCTCGATGAACAGCCCGCTCAGCGTCGTCTCGACCACCTTCAGCGCGGTGTCGCGCGGAAGCTGCTGCACGGCGTCCTCCAGGTCGAGGATCCCGCGATAGACGGCGTCGAGCTTGACGTTTATCACGCCGATTTGCACGGCGATCTCCTGGAGCATCCGCGTCTGCGCCGCCAGGAGGTTGCCGATGCCATCGCCGCTTGAGCGGAACATCGAGTAGAGTTGTACGCCCGCCTGGGCGACGGCAATCGTTACGGGGTCCATCAGGGCATCTCCGGTAGGCTGGGTGGGCTCCACCGATCCACGGAGATGGGCACCTTTAAGCGCGCCCACTCGGCGTGGAAGCGCGCATCCAGCGCACGCAGTCGCTCCAAATCTTGGGCGAAGTCACGTGCGGCGCCAGCACGCGCGTCGCGGAGGGTAGTTATGCGAGCCTCGTTCCAGCGAGTCATCGCCTCTGCGTCGTCGGGCGCCGGGCCGGACAGCTCCAGCCCGGTGCTGACCAGGCTGAGCACAGTGGAGAGCTTCTGCAGGAAGGCCGTCTCCTTGGCCTGCTGCGCGAGCTCCTTCTGCGCGACCTGGAACTGCTCGTAGGCGTGATTCAGGCGCGCCTGCGAGGCCTCGAAGCGACGCATGAGTGCCTCCATCCGCCGCCGCTCGACTGCGTTGCCGATCAGGCGCAAGCGCTTGTCGACCGCGTCGCGCCAGACCGTCGCGCGTGCGACATGCGACAAGCCGGTCGCCGCGTCGGTCGACACGGCGCGCCCGAGGACTTCGCGGCGGCGGGCCTCGAGGCGGGCCGCCGCGTCCAGGTGCTCGGTGAGCGCCTCCTCGGGGCAGGTGACAACGAACGACTCGGCGGAGCGCGTGCACCATAGATAGACGTGTTCGAGCTTGGCGGCTGGCGGGGTGGAGCCGATCGCAGGTGCGCGAAAGGACTCCGCCAGCGCGTCGAGCGGCTCGGTCCCGGGCCCGATTGCCGAGATGACCTCCGGGCTGAGCTGCGGAGTCCCAGCAGGATCAATGTAGTAATTCGCGCGGAGGAGGTAGCCCGATTTGCCCGGCTCGATGCGGCCGTCGATGAGCGGAATAATGGCGCCGAGCGCCTCGTCACGCGCAAAGTTCTGAAGAATCGTGGTAAGCACGGGGACTACGTCGCCGAGGGCGTGCGTGATGAAACGCGTTCGTGCCACCGGCGTGTCGGTTTGCCACGTGTGGAGCACGTACGACTTCGTCATCCCCGGGACCTCGTAGCCAGGGGGCTGAACTTCCGATTCAAATTGGCTCATTGGCTCAGCTCGTACGAAGCATAGGACACCTTAACGCGGTTTGATGGGGTCCCGAGCTCGGGGCTCTTGTGGAGTTCGGCGCGCTGGACGTCTTCTGGCATAGGGGGCATGTTTCTTCTCGGCGCGTGGTCGTTCCGACACGGATGTCGGGATGGGCTGACACTCTACATGATTCGCGGCGCCGAGCAACTCGTCTCGGTGAATCGTCTGTACGAGGTCGGAGTGTACTTCTACGACGCGACGGACAATGGGCACGTACGGGCCGGCTCTCACTACTCTCGGGGCGCCCCGGCGTGGTCGGACGTGCGTGGCCCCGGGTCGGGGGCGGGCACCGCGGATGATGGCCTCCGACTAGGCATAGCGTCCGGCCCTTCGTGGCGCGTGAACGCGACGACGGAGCGGGCGAGCGACGCGCGGGTCGACTGCCCTCCGTGTCAAGGTGGTTGAGACACCGCTCCCCCCCGAGTTTACTGTGCAGGG
>JAZKFH010000081.1:0-5908 GCA_040386535.1 Myxococcota bacterium
GAGTCCAGCAACGCCGGACCTGACCGCCAGGTGGCGAGTTGCTGGACGTGGAGTCCAGCAACGCCGGACCTGACCGCCAGGTGGCGAGTTGCTGGACGTGGAGTCCAGCAACGCCGGACCTGACCGCCAGGTGGCGAGTTGCTGGACGTGGAGTCCAGCAACGCCGGACCTGACCGCCAGGTGGCGAGTTGCTGGACGTGGAGTCCAGCAACGCCGGACCTGACGGTCAGGTGCCGAGTTGCTGGACGCCAGCCCCCCGTCACCGCCCCGCGCCCCCCGACCGGCTACGTCGCAAGGGACCGGCCCTCGTCTCCAGAGGGCCCTCCCGGAGTCCCCATGGGCCGCCTCGGCTCCCTCGTCAAGAAGGTGCTCGCCCGCGTGACCGCCGGCCCCGCCGAGCCCGCACGTACCGGCCCCGCGGACACCCGCGCGACCGCCCGCGCCCCCGCGCCCGCCGCCCGCGCCGCCCAGCCGCCGCCTCGCGCCCCCGAGCCCGAACCCGAAGAGCCCGAGCTCGAGGTCGAGCTCCCCATCCCGGGCTCGCTCCTCCTCGACATCCGCGAGCCGGGCGAGCTCGCCAGCGGCGTGGCCGAGGGCGCCATGCTCCTCCCGATGGATCTGGTGCCCCACCACCTCGCCGACCTGCCGCGCGACCGCCCCATCACCATCTACTGCGCGGCCGGCGCACGCTCGTTCGGCGTGGCGCACTGGCTCCGCGAGCAGGGCTTTGCGCAGGCGTGGTCGCTCTCGGGCGGCGTCGGCGTGTTCTCGGCCGTGAACGTGCCCGTGCGCCCACCCCCCGGCATGGTGCCCGGCACCCGCGTGAAGCTGCCTCCCGACGCGCTCGCGGGCACGGTCGCCGTCGGCCCCGGCGTGCGCGGTGAGGTGATCGAGCAGCGCGGCGACGTGGTGTTCGTCGTCATCCGCGACAAGCAGGGGTTCCCGGTGCGGGTGGAGGCGGCGGTGGGGTCCGTCACGCGGGGGTGAGGCCCAGGGGGCGCGGTGGCGCCTCGTTCGTGCTCACCACCACCCCGAAGCCCCGGGCGCCAGGCACCGCGCCCCGCGTCGGTCGCCCAAGGACCTACCCGGGCACCATGCGCACCCGCGCGATCTCCGGGGGGCACCGCCACCGCACGGGCGCCACCGACCAGCCCAGGCCGCGGCTCACGAACAGGTGCACGCCCTCCATCTCGTACCAGCCCCACGGGTAGGCCCCGCTGCCGCGCGGCAGGAAGAACGGGCCGAGCACCGGGATGCGCACCTGGCCGCCGTGGGTGTGGCCCGCGAGCACGAGCCGCACGGGCGGTTTGGCGAGCAGCGGGAAGATGCCGGGGGAGTGCGTGAGCAGCAGCGCGGGGTGGTCCTTGCGCACGGTGGCGAAGACTCCGTCGAGGTCCGGGTCGCCCGCGAGCAGATCGTCGGTGCCGACGAGATCGAAGTCGCCGAGCTGGACGACGCGGTTGTTGAGCAGGCTCACGCCGTGCTTGTTGAGCACGGGCTCCCACACCTCGCGCGGGGCGCCGCCCCAGTACTCCCAGTTGCCCATCACCGCCCACTTGCCGAGCGGCGCGTCGGGGAGGGCGCCCAAAAAGTGGTCCACGGCGTCGGCCTGCCAGCCGCGCGTCACGACGTCGCCGGTGAGGGCGATCAGGTCGGGGCGCTGCGCCGACACGAGCGACGCAAGGCGCTCGACCCACGCGTCGCGACCACGCAGGTGCACGTCGGTGAGGTGGAGGATCTCGATCGTGCGCACGAGGCCGCGGACGGGCACGACGTGCTCGGAGATCTCGATGTGGTCGAGCTCGGCGCGGCCGTGGCGCTCGATCTTGCGGGTGGTGCCGCCGGGCGCGTCACGGGCGGGCACGCGGCCGGCGGGCGGGAACGTGTCCCCCCGGCGCACGCCGCGCGAGACGCCGCGCACGTAGCGCATGGCGCGGAGGAGGTTCACTCCCGCGGCCTACTCGAACCTGTAGCTGGCCTGCGTGGCGAACACGTGCGCCTCGACGCCCGACTCCACCAGCTTGTCGCGCCAGGGGGTCACGAGCTCGGTGGGGAGGCCCATCTCGCGGCGCTCGGCGTTCAGGAGCTCGGTGAGCAGCACGCGGGTGGCGCCGAACCGGGCCACGTGCCGCACCACGCCTTCGCCCTCGCCCCACGGGATGCCGACCAGCAGCCACTCGGCGCCGCCGAAGCGGGCCGCGGCGCGGTCGAGCCACGCGGGATCGGTGCCCTTTTGGAGCGCGAGGTCGAGGTGGACCATGCGCCCGCCGTCTTCGAGCTTGACCTCGATCACGTGGGGCTCGGTCGTCGGGTAGCGAACCTGCTCGGCCATGCGCTTGAGCGCGCCGCCGGCGCGGGCCCCGGCGACCGAGGCGCGCAGGAAGCTGCTCAGCGGGCGGGCCGTGACCGGCGCGGTGTAGGGCATCGCGTCGATGGTGACGCCGTCGACCGTGGCGGGGAACACGTGCCCGTCTACGTTGCCGAGGCCCTGGAGCCAATCGAGCACCGGCTTGGACGCGACGATCGTGAGCCGCCGCCCGGCCTGGAGCGCCTCGACGGTGCCGCGCGCGCGGTGGGGCGCCGAGGAGGAGAGGACGACCACCTCGTCCTCCGCGGGCGCCTCGACCGGATCGATGCGCAGGAAACGGCCCTTGCGTTCGAGCCGGATCTCGCCGTACTCGGGGTGCTGGATGCGGAGGCGGTAGGGGTAATCGTGATGGAACTTCGTGGCTTTCATGCGAGCACCGCCTGGATGTGACCGAGCGCCCAGTCGAGGTCGCGCTCGTGGATGACGAGCGGCGGCGCGAAGCGGATGACCTGCTCGTGCGTGTCCTTGCAGAGCACGCCCAGGTCCATCAGCCGCTCACAGTAGGGCCGCGCCTTGCCGGCGTCGGGGTGGAGCTCCAGGCCGATGAGGAGGCCGCGGCCGCGCACCTCCTTGACCTTGGGGCTCCCGATGCCGCGCAGCGCCGCGGTGAACGAAGCGCCCAGCGTGGCGGCGCGTTCGGGCAACTTCTCGTCGACCAGCACGTCGATCGCGGCCATCGCGACCGCCGCGGCCATCGGGTTGCCGCCGAACGTCGAGCCGTGCGTGCCGGGCGCGAAGATGTCCATCACCGCGTCGTCCGCGCAGAACGCGCTCACGGGGTACACGCCGCCGCCGAGCGCCTTGCCGATGGTGATGCCGTCGGGCCGAACGCCCTCGTGTTCCGACGCCCACATGCGCCCGGTGCGGCCGAGGCCGGTCTGGATCTCGTCGAGGATCAGCAGCACGCCGGCGCGGGTGCACGCCTCGCGCACCTGCTTGAGGTACCCCGTCGGCGGCACGATGATGCCGGCCTCGCCCTGGATCGGCTCGAGGAACACCGCCGCCGTGTTCGGCCCGATGGCGGCCTCGATCGCCGCGGCGTCCCCATAGGGCACCACCACGAAGCCGGGCGTGAACGGCCCGAACCCCTCGCGCGACGACGCCTCCGTCGAGAAGCTCACGATCGAGATCGTGCGCCCGTGGAAGTTGTCGCGCGCGACGATGATCTCCGCCTTGTCCGCCGGGATCCCGCGCGTGGCGTAGCCCCACTTGCGCATCGCCTTGAGCGCGGTCTCGACCGCCTCCGCGCCCGTGTTCATCGGGAGCGCGCGCGACAGGCCCGTCAGCTGCGAAAGCCGCTCCAGGAACGGCCCCAGCTGGTCGTTGTGGAAGGCGCGCGACGTGAGCGTGACGCGCTCGAGCTGCTCCCGCGCGGCCGCGAGGATGCGCGGGTGGCGGTGCCCCTGGTTGAGCGCCGAGTACGCCGAGAGCATGTCGAGGTACTTGCGCCCCGCCGCGTCCCGCACCCACGCGCCCTCGGCGTGCGTGACCACGATGGGCAGCGGATGGTAGTTGTGGGCGCCGTAGCGCTCGACCTGCTCGATGCTCATGGGGACGGGCTCCGGGGGGGGCGCTCCGGGGGCGCGACCCCGGCGAGGCGCCGGGGTCGGACCGCTTCAGGCTCGCCCTCCGGGCTCGGTCGGCCGGGCGAGGCGCCCGCCCGGACCGGCCGCCGAGCGGCCGCCTTCCGCGCTCCTCGCGCGGACGCGAGGCTGTCGACCCTAACCGGACGAGGGAGGCGGGGAGGGGGCGACGCGGGAATCGGGCGCCGAAGACGGGATCGATCGCGGCGGATCCGCCTGCCCGTGACCTCGGGCGCCGCGCCGGCTTCCTGGGGGTCGGGATGGTCGCGGGCCCGCGCGCCGCTGGCGGCGAACGGGGTCATGCCCCTGCGAGAGTAGCGTCCCGTCAAGTGGTGTACGACGGTCACGGGGGTGCTCGTCAGGGCCTTCGTGGTCTGGTTCGAGGGGGTGCCGGGCAGGCCTGTGGCCTGTCCAAACTGGAGAAACGGCGAAGGGGGACCGTAGGTCCACCTTCGCGGACTGTGCAGTGATTCTAGCGGGACCTCGGGAGGCGGTAGAGAGGTGAGGGTGCGGTGCGGCTACTTCGCCGCGATCTGCGCTGCGGCCTCCTGAGGAGGGCTCACGGCCTGCATCGACTCGATGCTGAAGTAGCGACGCCCCACCGACCACTCGTCGTGTTGCTCGACCAGTAGCATCGTGACGAGGCGCAGCAGAGCCGCGTCGTTCGGGAAGATCCCGACCACGTCGGTACGCCGGCGGATCTCCCGGTTGAGCCGCTCCAGCGGGTTCGTGGAACGGATCTGCTTCCAGTGGAGCTCCGGGAAGCTCATGTAGGCGAGCACGTCCTCCTCGGCGTCCCGCGCGCAGGCAGCGGCGTTTGCGTGCTTTGCCTCCAGCAGCGTGATCGCCTTGCCGAAGTACTCCTTGGCGGACGCGAGGTTCGACTGGTCGAACGCCGTCCGGAAGGCCCCGGCTGCCAGCCTCTGGGCCGTCTTCGGCAGGAGCGCCAGCACGTTGCGGAGGAAGTGCACGCTGCAGCGCTGCCACGTGGCGCCCACGAACACGCCCGTGATGGCCTTCCGCAGCCCCGTGTGCGCGTCGGAGATCACCATCTGCACGCCGGACAGCCCCCGTGCCACCAGGTGCTGGAGGAAGGCCTTCCAACAGCTCTCCATCTCGCCCATGGCCACCTCGACGCCGAGGATCTCCCGCTCGCCCGTCACCGCGACGCCGGTGGCCACCAGCACCGCCTTCGAGACCGTCCGCCCACCCTCGCGCACCTTGATGTAGAGGGCGTCGAGCCAAATGTAGGGGTACGCCCGGTCCAACCGCCGTTCCCGGAACGCACGCACCTGCTCGTCCAGGATGGAGGACATCCGCGACACCTCCGACCGGCTCATGCCCTTCGCGCCCATCGCCTCGACGAGCTCCTCCACCTTCCGCGTGGACACGCCGAGCACGTACGCCTCGGAGACGACGTTCACGAACGCCTGTTCCCAGCGCCGCCGCGGCTCGAGGAAGCTCGGGTCGCCGACCCGTCCACGGGTGAGCCTGGGCTGCTCCCTCGCCATCCGCTCATTGGCGACAACTATCCCCGATCCCAGGCGCAGATCCCGTCCATCTGTGTGCGCACACCGAGACGCGACCCTCGATCAGGTCGAGGCGGCCCTCGGCCCCGGCCCCTCGCTACGGGGCCGGCGCCCGCGTGGTCGGCCAGATCGGTGCGGGCGCCCCCGCGGCGGGTGCGCCGCTGGCATGGCGGTCTGGACGCGCTCGCCCCCGAGTTCGGCGCGTTCCGCGCGCCGAACTCGGGGGATGGCCGCTCATCCGGGCAGTTCGGCGCGTCCCGCGCGCCGAGCTCGGGGGATGGCCGCTCATCCGGGCAGTTCGGCGCGTACCGCGCGCCGAACTCGGGGGATGGCCGCTCATCCGGGCCGTTCGGCGCGTCCCGCGCGCCGAACTGGGGGATGGCCGCTCATCCGGGCCGTTCGGCGCGTCCCGCGCGCCGAACGCGGGG
>JAZKFH010000082.1:0-4346 GCA_040386535.1 Myxococcota bacterium
TCTATCACATTGGGCGCGAGCACATCTCGGTTGTCCAGTGGCGGTGAAGCGGGGCGGGTTGCCACTTCGCAACGCGGGGCACGGACACTCGCCTCACTCCGTGCGGCGCCGCGACACAGCTGGGTCCGCTTCGCGGAAGGAGCCTCGGCGTTGCGGCGCGACACGTGCCCCGCGCTCCTGATGTTGCGCGACGTCGCTCGGACAGCTCTACCGGGGGCCCCGGATCTCCCCCAGCACCTCGGCGCCGCGCCCTTCGTGGAGCGGGCTCTACCGCCCGATCGGGGCCCGCACTCGGCGAGGTCGCTGGCGGACAACACCGTGCGGGAGGCTCTCCGCGCCTTGGGACCCGGCTCGTCGCAATGGGCGCGTGCACATCCCGGTCGTCCAGGGGCGGTACGGCGGGGCGGGATGCCACGTCGACACGCGAGGCACGGACATTTGGGTGACTCCAGGCGGCGCCGTCACACAGTTGGGTCCGCTTCGCGGAACGAGCGTCGGCGGTGCGGCGCGACACGTGCCCCGCGCGCCTGATGTTGCGCGACGTCGCTCGATGAGCTCTGCCGGGGGCCCCGTTGCCGTTTCCAGCACACCGGCGCCGCGCCCTTCGGGAGGCGGGCTCTACCGCCCGATCGGGGCCCGCACTCGGCGAGGTCGCTGGCGACAACAACCGGGCGGGCGGGGATCGCGAGCACGGCGGTCCTCCCCGGGCCAGGTGGCGCCTCGTTCATCGAGGCGGTGGCCCAGATCCGGGAGGCGCCACCCGGATCGTAGACCGTGCCGCTTCGACGGGGGCCCGCCCACCTCGGCGCCGGCGCGCAAATCCGGGCCGCTCGCCGAGGACCACGCCGGGTCCTTGAAGATCGAGGTGCGGCGAGCCTCGACGATCGAGCGCGCCGGCATCCTGCGACGCTTCGGTGCGCCAGCGACATGCGGCGCTTCCGTCCGCCAGCGACCGACGTCGCCGCGCGACAACCACCGCGAGGGCGACCGGCGCGAAGAGCACCCCTTCCCCCACCGCCGCCGCGCAACGGTGGTGGGATCGCTCGACTCCAACGTCGGCGGCGACAACAAGATCCCTTCGCGCCGGCCACCTTGCAACTTCGAGGCGCGCGGCGACTCCATCGGCGTAGGCCGCCCCATCTGTGAACTGGCCGACTGCGGCAAGCCCGGGGCGCGCCAAACATCATCGAGATTGCGATGCGTCGGCGTGCGCGCCCCGGGACATGCGCTGCCCGTCGGGGACGCCGGGCACCGGCGGCGAAGACGCCGCCTGCGCACGTCCTCAGTCGTCGTCCCGTTATTCGACAGGACGCCATCTCCCGTCGAGCGTTTACGTGCCTTTGTCGTGATCCGGCCGTACCTTGATGGGGTCCGCAAACGGCTATCGAAGAAGGGCGGCCTTGGGGTACGGCTCCGTGCAGCCAGGGCAAATCCAGGGCTTTAGGACGTACATGAGCGCGCAGCCGAACAGTACACCCAATAGAGTCATCAGCATGACCTCGGCGGCTCCCGAAAGGCGACCGGCTCTCGTTTGCGTCACGAGCTCGCCACTACGACGGAGGTGCCGCGGTCAACAGCCACATCGTGTGAGCGCATCGAGACGGTGGAATGGGTCCTTCGGCGGAGGAGCGGTCCGAGGACCGGGTACGCTTTGATGCGAGGATCGCGGACGGTCATTCGGCAATCGTACTACGCGGACGCGGCGATGTCACGAGCGCGGCTAGTGCGGGGTGTCGAGGAGCTGCCGATCCAGCTCCATGCCGCTTGGCGTGATCGTCGGCAAGCCGCGTGGGCGCGGCCGACCCCGAGCGCGGGGCACCGCTCATCCACGAAGGCCCGCTGCGCTTCCTGCCGGTTCCCCACGCCACATCGCGGTGTCGGCCCCTCGTTCGGGGCGAGCCGTCCGGCGGTTCGGCGTACGCGCACGGTTCTCCGAGGATGGCGCACTGGCAGGGAACGAAGCTTCTAAACACGAGAATGACCGCGCACCCGGGCCGGTTTCGGCGTCTTCGCCGAAACCGAGCGGCACGTCGGCCAGTTCCACGACGGGGCGCCCTCCCAGGGCGCGCCGTCGGCGGACAGAGACTTCGACGCGACGCAACTGACGATGCCTACGGTATCGGCAGCACGTACACCGCGCCCGACGTGCCCTCCCGCGGGGCGCCGACGACGAGTTCGGGCGCACCGTCTCCGGTCGCGTCGAGCACGAGGAGTGACGAACCGAAGGAGGACGGGGCCGTAGGGCCATACCACGCGCCCTGATCGGTCGCAGCGCCCGTGCCGGTCATCGCGAGCGCGAGCGGGAAGACGGCCCCCCAGCGCCCTTCGGCGGACTCGTCGATCATGCCAACGAATAAATCGAAGACGCCATCCCCGCCGCGGTCGGCGACGAACGTGGCCGCGTCGGCGATCTTCGGGAGGGCGAACGACGCGTAGTCGGCCTCCCAGAGTCGTCCCGACACCGGCCCCGACTGGACAAACACTATCGGCCCCTCCCGGACGCTCCCGGAGACCACCAGGTCGTCGCGCTCATCTCCGTCCAGATCGCCCACCCCATGGACCCGCGCGTCCCACAGGCCCAGCTCCGCGTATGACTCGGCATCGTAGTCGTTTCCTACCGGCCCGGCGTAGAGGTACACGCCGTACCCGCTCGTAATCGTAAAGTCTGCGTACCCGTCCCCGTTGAGGTCACCAGCTGCCGCAGCTGCGTAGTGAGACCATTCCTCGTCCGCCGACGACGCATCCAAACCGGGCCCGTCCAACACGTACGAGGCCTCGGAGAGGGGGCCCGGCACCACCCGCAGCTGGGCTTGCCATGGGTAGTAAGTCCAAAACTTCTCGGTGTACGGGGGCTCCATCACGAAACCAAAGGTCAGGAGGTCGTCGAGGCCGTCGCCATCGAGGTCCTGGCCGCCAGCGACCGAGGAGAGAGGGACCCCGCCGACCAGCGAGAGGGCGTGCCCCACGTCATCGATGGAATGCTCCCCGGCCACGGACGCTTCGAGCACCCAAACGAACGTGGCCTCGCCGACCGCAGGCACGATGAGTTCGTCGCGTCCGTTCCCATCGCTGTCCCCCGCGGCGAGCAGGGTGCCGACCCCGGGACTCGCCTCGGAGAAGAGCAGGGTCGGCGCCTCGTCCAGGCTGGCCACCAGGACGGGGAATGGTGTCACCGCCACCACGCCCTGACCGCCCACCGCGAGCTCAGAGACGCCGTCGCCGTCCAGATCGGCCGCAGCGAGCGCCGCACCCATCCCGAGGGCGTTCCCGCCGCCCGGCACCCGCTGCCCAAGCCCCTCGACGACGTTTGACGCGCCGGCCACCCCGTCCGCCCCCGTGCAGTCCTCGTCAGCGCCGTTCCCCCACACTTCGAACGCTGCAGGTGAAACGGTGACATCGGCGTCGTCGCAGTCGCCGGGGTGACTCGCTGCGTGGAGTGGGACCTCGCAGCTCTCCTCGCGCGGATCGGTGCCGTAGCCGTCTCCGTCTTCGTCGGCATACCACCCGATTGGGTCGTCCAACTCGCCGTCGCAATCCTCGTCGACCGCG
Organism: Myxococcota bacterium; assembly: GCA_040386535.1. GTDB lineage: Bacteria > Myxococcota_A > UBA796 > UBA796 > SXON01 > CAJBVW01. The sequence goes on from JAZKFH010000082.1 coordinate 3,550, forward strand.
TTGCCGCAGACTTCGCGCGCCTCCTCGTTGATGGCGGGGTTCGCCTCGTCGCAGTCGAAGCAGCCCGAGGGGCCCCCTAGACCGGGGCAGTGGCGAGCCGCCACCGTGAGGCACCCGTCTGCGTCGGGATCAGGATTCTCGCAGGGGTCGGCGATGACCGCGGTGTCCGGCGCGTCGGAGTCGGCTGGCTGGCCGCCTCCGGGCGCGCAGGCGGCCAGCAGCATTGCGAAGGATGCTCGCGCAACTGCCCGTTCAAGCCTCGGTAAGAGCAGGGTGGCGCGGAGCGGAGCGGTTGGCATTCGTTCTACTCTACGCGTTGAGACCGAGGCGCGCCACGGCCGGGGGGTTCAACGAGGCCAGCGTTCGAGAGGCGGGCGAAGGTGGGGCATACCTGGAGACGGGTGGCGACCCGTCTCCACGCGTTGACACCCCGTCGTGCGCCCACCATGCCCGGGGACTTCCCCGACGCAGCCTAGACGCGACGCTCTTTGCCGATGATCAAGCCGAACTGCGCGGAGGGTGGAGCCCTCTCGTGGGACTGCCCGATACGCGACCGCGCCCCGGCGAGGCGCTCGCCGAAGACCGCCCGGTCGCCGGGGGCGTGGCGGTTCGCAGCGTGATTGTGGACCCTCGGCGCCCGGGAGACGGCGTCCCGTCGAATAACTGGCCGATGTGCTGCTCAGTTCCGCCGGGGACGGCGGAACTGGCCCGGGCGCCTGAAGCATAGCGGTGACTCTCAACGGCGTCGAGGGCGCCCGGGACATGCGCCCCCCGTCGCGGACGCCGGGGGGACGGCG
>JAZKFH010000083.1:0-17499 GCA_040386535.1 Myxococcota bacterium
CGCCCGGGCCAGTTCCGCCGTCCCCGGCGGAACTGAGCAGCACATCGGCCAGTTCTGGGACGGGGCGACGTTCGCTTGGGCTGGGATGTCAACCCCTCGAGCTGCCGATCGTCGCGAGGATGCCAGGGTGCCGTCTTCGAGGCGCGCGCGCAAGCGAACAGTCCGACGCCACCGCCGCGGGGGAGGGAGCAGCCCACCCTTGCGGAGAAGCCGTCTTCGACGCGCGCGTGTGCGAGCAGCCCGACTCCACCGCCTCGGGGAGGGGATACAAGCCCATCGCGCAGAGAGAGCCAAGAGGCCGCGTTCGGCGCGGGCGCCTGTGAGTCGCCCGACACCCGTCGCGAGCGCGGGATCCCCGCCGAACTGAACAGGTTAGCGGAGGGGCCGTCTTCGGCGCGCATGTGTGCGATCAGCCTGACCCTACCGCCGCGAGCGCAGGATCCGGCAGGCGAGAGGACGCCGGCGCCCACCCGCGCGCCGATTCGAGACCCGGACGGGGAGGGAGCGACAAGGCGTGTTGGGGGCTCGTAAGTGCGAGGAGGCGGTTGCTCCGTAAACGCGCAACGGCTACGTTTGGCTCGTTGGAGTCCTCATGATGCGATGGTTCCTCCTCGTCGCGATGGGATGTGAACCGGCCGAGCAGCCGGAAGCTCCCCCCGACTACTTCGAGACGTGCCGAGGATCAGGAGACAGCTCACCCGATTGTCCGAGCGGGCTGATCTGTGCTGAGGTCACGAGCGCCAGCTACACCACCGTGTGTACGTACGCGTGTGAAGACGATATCGAGTGTCCTGCGCCCGTGTACGGCTTCCCGAGCGAATGCATCGACCGACTGTGCACCATCACAGAAGAGTGAGATGGTTTATCTGGCGCCATCGGCCACGGCGCAGTCCACGATGCACTTCGTGAATCCCTCGTAGGTGGTGCAGGTCGTGTGGCAGTACGGACACTCCTCGTCACGCCAGGCGTCGAACGTTACCCGGCTCACGCACGCATAGCAGGTCGGCGTTCTGACGTACTCGGGGGGACACACTCCGTTCACGCATTTGACGAAGACGTAGTCGTTGGGGTGGTACGGCACGCCTTCGCAGAGCGGTAGCTCGGGCCGTGGCTCGGGATCGACCAGGCACGCGTCTGGAGGGTCGGTCAGCGACAGCGGAGAGCCCACCGGGCACGGCCCCGGGCCGCACGCAGCGAACGGCGCAGCCAGCAGAGCGACGAGAAGCGCGCTGCGCACGGACAGGAACGGGCGATCGGACTCGGCGAAGATCACGGAATGGTGCGCTCGCAGAATGCATAACCGTCCGGCGGGTCGGATTGCCAGCGCGGGATTTCGAGCACACCGGCGGAGTTCGGATCCCGATCGCTGACCACGCACATCCGGAGGCGTCCTCGCATCACCAGCGCTGTGTCGATCCCCACGGGGCCCGGTTCGCGGCGAGCATGTCGCGGCGGTACGGGGGTCCCCGAGAACCCTGACCTGGGCCTGGATCATTCGCGTGTGTCACACGCGTCTCGACCCGTAGGGCCTAGTGGTTGACAACTTGGAGTTGACCTGATCAGCAAGAGCCGACGGTCGTGTTTGGCGCACCGGTACTGTCGTTCCCGAGTCCCGTGCCTACACCAGAAAGAAGCTCGCAAAGCGAATGTCGCCCTGTCCCAGAACTACCTGACTGCTGAAGCTCTTCCTCGTCTAGTACCATTATGCGTACCTGATCGGCCAAAAAATGGCCGCCGAGCTCCGAAGAGCTTGGCTCCGCACGGCTTTGCCACACGCCCCGCGCGGCTGTGGATCCGGGGGGGCGAAGTGGAGTGACCTGCTGACGTTACGTCCCAAAGGCGGCGCGCACCAGGTCCACGAGTTGTACCCGGCGCCTTCCGAGGAACGCCTCGACGTACGCCCTGTCGACCCCGTCCGGTGGGGACGCCCGCATGTTCGCCGCGGCAGCATCGAAGATGCGGTCCGCGACGCTCGCGTTGCGCGCTCCGTGCCGTGCGCGGTCGATGGCGTCCTTCAGCCGGGTCGTCGGGTGGCCCACCCGCCGCCCCCTGGTTGGCTCCACGCCCGGCATGGTCACGAGCTGGTGCAGCTCCTCCAGCTCGATCACCGGGGCCACCTCCACCACGGCGTCCGTCAGCGCCTCGAGGTGGGCGCCGAGGGCGATGTGCCGCGGCGTGCTCGCCGGCCGGGCATGGATGGCGTTCCAGGCGTCGAGCCACTCGCGCAGCGTGGACCATCGCACCCGCGTGCCTGGCGTGGTCCTCGGGCCCGCCTCACGCTCGAGCGCCACGACCCGCCGCTTCTCCAACGCCAGGGCCTCCCGCGCCGCCGCGAGCTGCTTCTCCAGCTTCGCTACCCGCCTCCCCTCCCCGCTCTCCCGCTCCCCGATCTTCAGCAGCTTCGACACCAGCACGGTGATCGCCGGCAATAGGTGCGCCGTCGCCGCTCCGAGGTCCTCCCGGCGGGCAATGAATTCTTCGTCGTGCCCGTCCCCCATCTTCCCGTCGATGTGGGTGAGTTCGTGGACCGCCACGCCGTGCAGGAACGCCGCGACGGCGAGGGGCCGCTCGCGATGCGCCTTCACCACCTGGGCCATCCGGTCGGGATGAATGAACACGAACCGCTTGCCGCCGGGCCGCTCGACCGCCTCGCCGACGACGTTGTCGTCGAGCACGAACCCCGGGCGGAACGTCCGCCGGATGCGGGCCTCTGACGCGACGAGCCGCAGAGTCCCGTCCCAGGCGAGCAGGAACGGCACCCACTTCGCGTACCCCTTCTTGAAGCGGTACGCGCGTTGCCGGTCGTAGGTTTTCTTCGAGATCCGGATCCCGGCGAACTTGCCGAAGGGGTTGCGGACACGCCGCCCCTCCGCCCGATCCATGCTCTTCGCCCACGCTGGCGTGAGCGCCTCAAGGGCGCCATGCGCCTTCGAGACGGAGACCGCCTGCATGAGCCCGCCGCCGCCGGGCGCCAGGGCGGCCTCGGCCGCGCGGTCGATGGCGGCCTCGACCGCTTGGGTCTGCCAGCCGTCGAGCTGCTGCCCGGCCTCTGCGCGCCGGAGCGCCTGGTCGACCTGCTCCGTGACGATCACCGTGCGGACGCCGCCTGCGGCCCTGCCCGCGTCATCGGCTCCCGTGAGCACGGCGCGGAGCACCTTCGCGGCGGCCACGTCCGACGGGGCCTCGATGTCCGCCTCCACGGGCGACTCCGCGGCCGCTGTGATGCCGGCGGGGAGCACCCAGGTCCGCTCCGGGGCGTCGCCGTCGGTGACCGCCTTCGTCCCGCGCGGGGCCACGGACGCGACCGGCTCCTCCATCGACGCGTACTTCGCCTGCTCGCCGTAGAAGTCGGCGATGCCGCCCGCGGCCTCGGCGATCGCGCGGCGCACGTCGACATCGGCGAAGGCCTCGGCCATCTGGTCGGCGATCTCCTGTCCGCCGCCGTCTGCATCGTCCTCGGCGTCGATGAACTCGTCCTCCTCCGACCGTCCGACGGACTCGTTTTCACGCTCCACCTCATCGACGAGGTCGGAGAAGGTCCACGACGCCTGGTCCTGCAAACCATCGCGGGCGGCGTTGAACGGGTAGCCGCGCTGGCCTGGGCGCACCGTGGTCGAGAGGTCGACGATCACGTCGGCTTTGAGGCCCCCGCGCTGCGCCGGCGCCTTCACCTGGAACAGGCCGCCCAGGCGCAAGTAGTAGGCGCCACCGCGGTCGCCGGGCGCCCGGCGATAGGCCTTGACCGCTGCCGTCGTGCCTTCGCCCCACGAGCCCTCGACGGCCACCCGAGCGCCGCCGCGCCGGCTGAACATCGGCTTCACCTCCACGCCGTCGAAGAGCAGCGTGAAGGTGGGGAGGTCGTTGGCGGCGAGGAGCTCGCGGAGGCGGTCCTCGAGGCCGACATAGACGCCCCGCGCGCGATCCCAGTACCGAACGGAGTCGGGGTCGATGTCGAACACGGTCAGGCGCGTCCCCTGGCGGGCGGGCGCGTCGTAGACCTGCACCTCCTCGCCGGCGCCGTTGCCGACCGCGAGGTTGTCCCGCGTGTGCATCTCCCAGCGGAAGGAGCGGCTCGCGCCGAGGATGACCGCTTTCGCCACCCCGAAGCCGCCCGCGGCCTCCCCCGAGTCGGTAGCATCTCGCTTACCGCTCTCCCCGATGCTCAAGAACTTGTCGATGATCGTGGCGGCGTCCATGCCGATGCCATTGTCGTCAAAGGTGAGCGCGCGCTGCCCCGCGTCCCACGAGACGGCGAAGCGGCCCTCCTCCGCCTTGATCTGGCGTGCGCGGACGGCGGCCCGGCACGCGTCGATCGAGTTCTGCAGCGCCTCTCGGGTCGCCAGCCACGGCAGATCGCCCGACTTGTAGACCGCCTTGGTGAAGTAGGACCAGAGGACGGCCACGTTCGCGGACGGACGGCCGGACGCCTTCGCCGCCATCGCCTCGCGCACCTCCGCGACGCCGCCGAGCTCGCGACGGAGGGCCGCGCGATCGATGCGGAGGCGCCCGGTCAGCTTGGGCGTGGAGCCGGGGGCCGGCATGGATTGGGAGCAGGGGCAGGTCATGGAGCGGCTCCGAGATGGGCGGGTACGGTGAGACGGTTGCGACGGAGGGCCCCGGCGAGCGCGGTGGCATCCACGTTGGCGTCACGCAGAGCTGTCCACGCCCGGTGCGCGCCCGCGACGACGCGACCGGCGGCCTCGGCCATCGCGGGCGGAACGGCGTTGCCGACCTGGACGTAGCGGTCGTGGACGGTGCCCTGGAGCGGCCAGTCGTCCGGGAAGCCCTGGAGCCGAAGGCCCTCGCCCACGTCAATTCGTCGGATGCCGGCGACGAGGAAGGCGGCGTCGCTCGCGCGATCGGGGCCGCCGTTGAACGTCCACCCGGCCGCGCCGTTTGCGCGCGTGCCCTTCTCGTCCGTGGTCATGACCGTGGGTGCGGGCGCGTCGAGCCGCCACGGCTGGGAGCAGGCGCGGCCGTGCTCCTCGTCGCAGGGGTAGCAGGCGCGACGGTCGCAGGAGGCGCGGTTGAGCGTGTCGCCAATCGCCTCGCCCATCGTCACCCAGGGGCGCAGGCCAAGGCGCTCGGCGGCATCGCGGTGGGCGTGGGACGGCGCGGGTCCGTCGGGATCGAGCGGGAGCGGGCCCGCCCAGAGGAGCAGGCGCCGTCGGCGTTGAGGAACGCCGTAGTCGGCGGCGTCGAGGCGCCACGCGCCGGTGAACGGGAAGCGCCGGGCGAGCTCGCCGGTCAGGCGGTCCAGGTGGCAGGCCGGGCAGGCGTGCGCCGTGCCGCCACAGACCTCGGCGTGGTAGGTCCAGCCGAGGACGTTCTCGGCGAGGAACCAGGTGGGGCGGCAGGCGTCGATGGCGTCCAGGGTCGCCGGCCACCCGTCGCGGTCATCGGCGGCGCCGAGGCGGGCACCGGCGGTGCTCCCGGGCTGGCACGGGGGCGACGCCCAGAGGAGATCGACGCGGTCGCGGAAGGGGGCGTAGTCCACGGCGCGCACGTCGGCCTCGATGGCGGGGAGGCCGGCGGAACGGAGGGTGGCGGCGGCCGAGGGGTTGCGTTCGACGCAGGCGAGGTGCGCGAAGCGCGCGCGCTCGAGCCCCAAAGCTGCGCCGCCCGCGCCCGCGAACAGCTCGAGCACCCGCGCCGTCACGGGGGACGGGACGGGCAGGGCTGTTCGCGGGAGGGGAGACATGCGGGTCGAAGAATGCTCAGGCGTGGACGGTGGGCGCGGGGCGCGCGATCCGCCCGACGCCCGGCCCCTGGAAGTGCAGCGACCAGACGACCTCGATGAGGAAGTCCACCAGCGCCTCCTTCAGCGGGTTCTCGATCCAGTCGGGCACCTTCGGAACGTCGACGCTGCGGAGGGCGTCGAGCATCGCGGCGCGGACCCAGCGCTTCTTGGCGACGCCGGTGCCGGGGCCGAAGAGGTCCTCGGCGATGCCCATGAGGCGCTGGAGCGAGGGGAGGAGCCACGAGGGGAGCTTGATGCTGGAGAGGTCCATGTTGGTTGCCTTGGCTTGGGTGAGCGCTGAGAGTTGGATCAGGCGGCGAGCGAGCCCGGGAGCGCGACCGGCGCGTCCCGGAGCGTGGGGTCGGTGAGGATGTCGCTCGACCGCTTCGTGATGAGGTCGTAGAGGCTCCACGGCTTCGCCGGGGGGCCGGTGACGGCGTGCCAGACGCCGGTGACGCCCACCCGGCGCGAGCGGAAGGCCCCGACGCCGAGTTCGGACCACTCCGACGTCACCGGCGACCACCAGACGTTTCCGTCGGCGTTGTAGTTGCGACGCTCCGGCGCGGTTGTGCGGCGGAACTTCGCGGCGCACGTCCAGGCGTACTGCGCGACCACGTCGAGGGACGCGGCCGGGCGCCGGCGAGGGTCCTCGGCATACCAGGCCACGAGCCGTCGGGCGGGACCGAGCGCGCCAGACGCGCCCTGGTGGACGGTGCGGTTGTAGTACAGGACCATCGCCCGCTCGGTCGAGACGCCGAGCAGCCGGGCGATCTCCAACGCGCCCGCCATGTACTCCGACTCGGCCGCGACGCGCGCCTGCACTCGCTGGAACGCGGGCCAGCGCCCCGCCGTGGTGAATCGGGTCGCCCAGGGGTCGGCCCAGAGGACCACGCCATCGACCGCCTCGAGGCTCGCCCGGCCCGTTACGTCGAGCAGCTTCGCCCAGCTCGCCCCGAAGAACCGGGCGAACGCGACCGGGTCCGCGGCAGCCATCGCGCGGAGGAGCCCGCCGAGGGAGCCCGACTTCTGCGTCCACTGGAGGATGCCGTAGCTGACGCCGTTCCCGTCGAGGTTGCGCTGGACGGACCAGAACTGGCCCTCGTGCTCGCTCGTCTTGCGGAGCAGCGTAGGGATCCAATCGGTGATGAAGCTCTCCACACGTTCCTCCAGTTGTTTTGCAGTCCGACGTCCCGACGGCGAGGCGGCCGCGGCGAGCACGAGCAGTCCGATGGCCCCTGCGCCGAGCAGGAGCGGGGTGTTGTTGGTGCGGCTCACGCGGCCCCCTGGCCGATGTCGTCGGCCTCCTCGCCTTCCTCGGCCGAGAGCAGGTTCCGCGGGATCGTCCGCCCCCACCACCAGCGCCCGGCCTCGGCGAGCTCGCCGAACTTGAGCCCGGAGCCCGGAGCCTGCGCGAGGAACGCCTGCCACCCGGCCTCGGTAGGCGGGAGCACGGTGACCCCCGCTGTCCCCGACGCCGCGGCGCCGTTGACCACGCGCAGGCCGGCTGGCGCCATGACGGGGACCTTCTGGCTCTGGGCGTTGTAGTAGGACACCTTCGAGAGCGCCCCGACCACGGCCTCGGCGACCTGCGGCCACACGTGCTCCACCCAGTGATCGGGGGCGTAGTGCCAACCAACGCCCGGCCAGTCCCCGGAGTAGCGGAGCCTGTCGTTCGCGATCTGGCCGACCGCGCGCACCGCCGCGGGCTCCTCGTCGGCGGGGAACGTGGCGCCGTAGTGCTCGGGCTTGAGCGTGGCGAACCGGGTGTCGTCGCCCTTGAACAGCCGCCACGACGCCTCCCCCGCCGCGCGCGCGGCGATCTGGCCGTCCTTGGTGACCTTGCCGAACTCGACGTAGTCGACCTTGCTCGCGTTCCACGCGCTCGGGATGCCGACGTGGAGCCCCTCGTAGAGCGGTCCCCCGCCTTCGGGCACGAGCAACGGGTTCTCGCGGACGACCACCGAGGCGGACGCCCACGGCCACGCCTCGACGTTGACGCGCGACAGGTGCTTCAGCCGCTCCTCGGCCTCGCCGCGGAGGCGTGCGGCCTCGATGCCGTCGCGGGTGCGCTCGGCATTGCGGAAGCGGGCGTTGATGGCGCGGAGGAGCTTGCTCGCCTCGGTGGCGATCTTCTTCTTCGCCTCGGCCTCGCGCTGGGCGCGCACGGCCTCGAGCCGGGCCCTCGTCTGCTCGGGGTTGCGCGAGATGAGGAGCAGGATCTCCTCGGGCCCCATGTCCATTTGGGCGCCCGGATTATTTGTGTCACGGTCCTGACTCTTCAGGAGTTGTGTCATCCACGCGCGTTTGCCCTGGATGAGGTTGAAGCGGAGCCCGTCCTGCGACCGACGCGCGAAGTAGTAGTAGATCGCGATGGCGGACAGGGTGTTGCCCTGCCGCACGCCGCGCCCGTTGCGCTGCTGGAGGGTGGCCGGCTCCCAGGGGAGGTCCAGGTGGTGGATCGCGCAGGTGCGCGTCTGGAGGTCGATGCCCTCGTAGGCGATCTGGTTGGCGATCACCACGTCGAACTTCGGCAGGGATTCGGTCTCCGCGTCCCCGTTGAACTCCTTGGCGATGCGCTGGCGGTCGGCCGCGTTGGGGGCCACTACGGCGTTGAGCACGCCGATCCGGTCCCGGACGATGCCGGCCGACACCAACGTCTCCGTGATCCACCGATGCGCGGCGACGTTCTCGACGAACACGATGTGGCCGCACGTCCGGTTGGCGAGCACGCGCTCGGCGAGGGCCTCGAACTTGGGCGAACTCGCGTCGGACACCTGGTCCGCGTTCTTCCAACTGTACCCCTCGTCCAGCTCGGCGTGGATGGCGACGAGCGCCATGCGCGCGAGCAGGCCGAGGATCTTCGCCTTGTCGGACGGGTCGTCGGACTTCAGCGCCGCCTCGATTTCGCGGACGTAGCGGTCGTACTTGGCGTCCTGGCCGGCGTCCATGTCGACCTCGACCATCTCGACCTTGGGGTCGGGCAGCTTCAGGCCCACGTCCTCGGCGGTCTTGAACTCGCCGTAGCGGAGGATGGTGTCGCGCAGCTCGTGCAGGTTCTGGAACCCCACGACGGCGCCGCGCTCCTCGACCTCCATCGACGGCGTGACGACGGCCTTGATCTCGATCCGCAGGTAGCGGTCGATGAACTGCTCGGGGTCGCGGATGCCCATCCGGCGCCAGGCGTCGGGGTCGACGTACTGGATGAGGTTGTAGAACTCGAGCGGACTGTTCTTCGCCGGGGTCGCGGAGAGCAGCAAGACGCCGGTCCCGCCGGTGCGCTTGCGGACGGCCGCACACCGGAAATCCAACTGCCAGGCCCGCTTGGATCCGTCGCCGGGGTTCCCCATGAAGCGCGGCACGCCGCCCTCGCGGTCCTCCGGCAGGTACAGATTCTTGTAGTTCTGCGCCTCGTCCACGATCAGCATGTCGACGCCGATGTCGTCCCACGCGATGCCGGGGTCGTACTCCCAGCCGTCAGCGAGCTCCATCTGCTGCGCTACCCAGGCGGCGATGCCCTCGCGGAGGATGGCCTCGTCGCGCTCGGACAGCTTCTTGCGCTTCGCGGCGTTGCGACGGCGTAGCGCCACCTCGCGCTGGATCGCCTCGGTCTGCTCGGCGTAGGCGCGCACGGCCTTCTCGTTCATGCGCGTGCGACCGAGCGCGGTGTATGTGAGCAGCACCACGTCGTACTCGCCGGCCTGGAACCGGGTCCACTTCTCGGCGCGCTCCTGCGGCGTGTCGGTGTCGCTCGTGGCGAAGCCCTTGCGGTCCCCGCGGCTGATGACCTTCTTCTTCGAGCCGATGACCGCGATGCGGTAGTCGGGGAGCACGCGCTGGATGTCCGCGTACCACTTCCAGATGATGGAGTTGGGAACCAACACCACCGGACGCTTGCACCACCCCTCCTGGCGAGCGCGCGCGAGCACGCCGATGCCGGTGTAGGTCTTGCCGACGCCCACGTCGAAGGCGAGCAGCCCGCCGCGGTTGGCGAGGATGCGCCGTGCGCCGGCCACCTGGTGGGCGTGGAGGCGCGGCCCGTCCTTCTTCCAGCGCGCGATGGCGAGCGGATCGGCGGTGTAGGTGGGCGCGATGTAGCCGCGGAACTGGCGGTTGTAGGCGTTCTCGATGGTGAGGCGCCGCTCGGGCGTGGCGCCCGCCCAGCCCTTGAAGCTGGCGTCCCACTCGGCTGCCTTCTTCATCCGGATCTTGTCGATGTCCTTCTCGTTGTCGTCGTCGAACTTCTTGGACGGTGAGAAGAGCGTCTTGTCGTGGTTGATCCACCCCACGATCATCAGCACCTCGGGGTGCAGCTCCCGGTCCTTCTTGCTGAGCTCGTCGTACTGCCAGCCGCGCGGCACGACCAAGCCACCCTGGCGGACGAACTCGACGTCGTCGTACCCGGTGTAGGTGGCGTTCACCCAGGCCGCGACCAAATCGAGCGGGAGCCAACCCTGCCGGGCCGACACACCCTCGATGTCGTCGAAGATGGCGGGTTTGATGACCTCGAGGAGGCGCTGGACCTGGGACTTGGCCTGCGCGTCCTCGGGGCGAGCCATCGCCCGGTCCATCTTCGGCCAGAGCGAGCCGGAGAGGTAGACCTCGGCGGGGAAGAGCTCGTTCCAACTGTCACCGTCGAGGCACCAACCCGCGGCGAGCACCTTCGCCCGCACCTGCTCGGGGGTAAAGGCCCCGCCCAGGCTGGCGTGGTAGTCGAGGAGCTCTCGCAGCGAGAGCATCCGCGCGTGCCGGTAGAGGTGCTCGGCCTGGGCGACCACGTCGTCGGCCCGGCCGCCGAACCGCGGCTCGATGGCCGGCGGCTTGTTGCGGAGGCCGGCGATGAGATGCCCGGCGCGGTCGAAGGCGGACAGGAAGCGCTCTGCCCCCGTGGTCCCTCCGCGCGCGAGCTTGACCAGCTCGATGCTCGCGTGCGGGTTGCCGTTCGCGCGGACCCAGGCGGCAAGCCCCTCATGGAGCTCCGGCCAGAGCAGCGGCGGCTCCTCGGCGCTCTCGGCCGCGACCAGCGCGAGGTAGCGATCGACGCGTAGCCCGAGAAGCACGGCGCTGGCGAGCTCGCGCGGAAGGTCGGTGACGTCGGCGTCGGTGGCGCGCGTGACACCGACGCGGCCGGCGGCGCCCGGGGCGGCCTGCCGCGACGGGAACGCGATGACCTTGCAGTCGCCGCAGATCGGGCGCTCGACGAGCGCGGGGAGCCCGGTGAACTCCCCCTGCACCTGGTAGCCCCAGCGCGGCTTGGTGGTCTGGTCGTCCTCGCCGTGGTCGTCGCCGACTTCGCGGCCGAGGATGTGGCGGGGGTACTCCTTGAAGTAGGCCCCCGAGACGATGCCTGCATCGGCGTTGTCGACCGCGTCCAGCTCGCCGCCGCGGGCGCGGAAGAAGAGCAGGTCGGTGACGAGCATGGCGCCAGGGAAGATCGCCTCGCGGCCGTTCGCGCGGACGCTCGGGAGGCGGAACGCGGCGGCGAGGTGGTGCCGACGGAGCACCTTCTCACGGAGGGCGACGAACTGGGCCGTCCTGCTCGTGAGGAAGCCGCCGGGGATCAGGAAGACGCCCAGCCCGTCGGGGGCGAGCAGGTCGAGGCCCCGGCGAAGGAAGTAGTGGTACGCCATCTTTTCGCGGTACGCCCGCTCGGGGTCCTCAGCGATGGATGCGCCGCGGATGCCGTACGGCGGGTTCGACACGACGAGGCCGAGGCGCCCGGCGGCGCCCGCGCCCTTCTCCCGCACCCAGCGTTCGAAGGGGGCGTTGGTGAGATCCAAGTCGGCCCGAAGCGCCTTCAGCATCCGCGCGGAGAGCTCGGACCACTCGACGGCGTGCCAGGTCAGGCCCGGGACGTTGGCGAAGGCGTGCAGGAAGCGGCCGATGCCGGCCGAAGGCTCCAGCGCGTGGACCGAGTTGCCGTCCATCGGGAGGCTGTCGACGAGCGGCGCCACGACGCGGGCGACCTCGCGAGTCACCTTCGTCGGGGTGTAGAACTCATGGATCAGGCCCCTTTCTTCGGGGGCGGGGAAGCCCGGCGGGAACTTGCCCGCGGCGGCTTGGATCGAGAGGCCGCCCCAGCCGGAGTAGCCGGCGAGGACGGCGCGCTCGTCCGCGCTCGGCATGCGGCGGTCGGCGTAGATGCGCGACGCCACGACCATCGCGGCGACGTTGGCGGCGGTGCGCTTCGAGGCGGTCCAGAGCTCGGGGATGTCTTCGTCGCCGAAGGGGCGGTTCGCCGCATCCATCCGACGGAGGACTGGCCCGAGGTTCTGCTCGATGACGGCCTCGAGCGCGAAGCGGTTTCTACCGAGGAAGTCGTCGAGGTACGCGACGTCGATCCCCGCGGGGAGGCGGGTGCGGACGAGGGGGACGATCGCGTCGAGGAGCTGGGCGGCGGCGCTCATGAGGGGCCTTCCTTTCCGAGCTGCTCGATCAGCGCCCGGTCACGTTCCGAGAGCTCGACCTGGATGGTGATCTTCACCCCCCGGCCGAGCAGGTACGCCCCCCACACCAGCGCCCCGTAGGGCCCGAGCGCGAGGAGGTGGTCGAGCGAGGGCGCCGACACAACGTCCCCGGGCATGCCGTCCCCGGCGAGCGCGCTGGCCACGCACGAGCCGAGGAGGAGGAGCGGCCCGCAGAGGAGGAACGCCTTGCTCACGCTCCACCGCCCATCTGCTGCGCGGCCTGCTTGATGGCATCCGCGAACGCGTTGACCAGCGCCTGGTCCTTCGCAGGGTCGACTTCAGCGGCCTTCGCCTTCCGGGTCTTCGGCGCCTTCACCGTCGGCGCGGCCTGCGGCGGCGCCGACGGCGGCCACACCGGCTGCATCGGGACCGTCGGCCGGGCGCCGCTCGTTCGAGGCGCGGGTCCGATCTTCTGCTGGCCTGCCGAGCACGACTTCGCCGCTCGCGCGGCCGCGAGGGCGACGCGCTCGGAGATGCGCCGCAATGTGGTCACGATGTCGGGCTTCTCTCCGCGTGCGATGGCGTCGCGAGCCTGCGCGTAGGCGTCGGCCCCGCGCCGAAGGTCCTCCCACGCCATCTTCTGCTCTTTGCCGGAGCACAGCGGCGACTTCACCAGGGCCTCCGCGTGGCGTAGGAGCTTTCCGGCGCGGACCAGGAGCTCCGGAGCTTCGGTGGAACCCCACAGCGACTGCGACAGCTCCTGGAGCGCCGATGCTTCCTTCTCGGTCGCAGAGGCGATGCGCGCCACGGACGTCGGGCAGGCCGGGGGCTCCGGCGCGGCGATCTCCGAGAGCGGTGGCGCTACGACGATGCCCTGAGGTCCACCGTAATCGTAGCCGTCGGCCTTCTCTGGCGGGATCGTCGCGACGGGTCCCCTCCCCCGCGTGAGCGCGCTCGCGTGCTTCTCTGCCTTGCCTTTCTCCCGCGAGCCGAACTTGGCGACCACGGAGCCCACGTCGTTGACGACAGCCCACCCGTCCGCCTGCTCGGTCGCGCGGAAGCTCGACCGGCCCTGGTAGCGGTCGGTGGGATCCTTCGCATCCTTCGGCGAGGTGTACGGGTGCTGCGCGGCGTAGTCGGCGTCCACCGTGTTGCGGCGGCGCGTGTCGCGGAAGCTGCACGCCTCGCTCACGAGCCCGATGACGAGACCCATGCCCGCCTGGATGGCCTCGGCAAGGCTGGTGCGCTCGGCGCTCTCCTGCTTCGCCGCCGTGAACCACTTGCCGGCGCGGTCGAAGGTCGCCGTCCAGCGGCCATCCGCCTTCGACGCGAGCTTCAGCGTGCCGTAGGCGGCCACTTTGCGTTCCAGGCGCACGGACGGCGTGCCGTCGTCGCAGAGCAGAAATCCCGACCACTTGCCGCGGAGGGTCGCCGGTCCTGCCGGGGGCAGGCCTGCCTTCACGCGCTTGATCTCGACCACCGCGTCCGCCGGCGGCAGGTCCAACTCCGGCGCGTGCGAGGGGGCGAGCCCCAGGTCCGTGCGCCAGACCTTCGCCGGCGCCTTCTTCACCTGGTGGACGTGGAGGGCCACATTGTCGCGCGGGCGCATGGCGAACGCGACCTCACCGCCGCACCCACGCCCGTAGGTGAGGAGCAGGCGGGGAACGTCCTCGTCGGCGCCGACGATCGTGAGGCGGAACTTCTCGGGCTTGGTGATCATGGTTCAGCCTTTCCCCAGCTTGGGGAGGAGGTAGACGGCGGCGCCGGCGACGCCGAGAGCCGCGATGAGCCAACCCCACCCGCCGCCGCGGGGCGGGTCAGTGGGCATGTCGGAGCGCGGCGCCGTCTCGTTGATGCGCGCGAGGGCCTCGGCCAGCGACGGGTCGCGCTCGATGAGCGCGATCTCCTGCTGGAGCGTCTCGGCCTCCTTGTAGTGGACGACGGCCCAGGCGATGCCGGTGAACGACACCGCAACGACCGCCCCGGCGGCAGCGAGCGCGATCACGATGACGCCGGGCGCCACCCCGACCTCGGTGGCGCTCCCCTTCTCTGCTTCGGTCGCGGGCCGCTCGTACTCGGTGTAGCCGCGGGCGTGCGCGCTCCAGGCCGTGAGTAGATCGACGACACGCCGCTCCAACGCGACGAGCGCCGCGTTGGTCGGGTCCTTGGCCCTCACCTGGATCACGGCCACGTGCGCCTGCACGAGGCGCCGGCCCATGCCCGCGACCATGGCGCGGTAGGCCGCGACGACCGTGACCAGCGGCTTCGGATCGGACGCCGCGAACGTCTTCACGCGGGACAGGGACTGCTCCGCCGTGATGCGCATCGCGTTGATGCGCTCCCGGAGGGCTTCCTTGCTGACGACGAGGGGCGACACCTCAGCGTCCCCGCCGGCAGTCGTCGCAACCCACCGGCGCCACGGGAGCCTGCTGCGCGGGCGCCGGAGCTGCCGCCGGAGCGGGATCCGGCGGGGGAGCGAGCTTCTGGAGGATGCGGTTCTTCACGAGCGGGTACAGCACGAGCGGCAGGATGCCGACGTTGTCCCCCGCAACCTTCTTCGCGGCCGCGTCGGACACGAGCTGGACGATGTAGAGGCCGGGGCTGATCGTCGTGACCATTGCGCGCTGGCCGGGCTTCGTCTGGATGCGGCCGCCCTCGCCGAGCGGCACCGGCTTGGACCACGCCGACGCGAGGAGCTTCCCCGCCTCCAGGAACAGGTTGCGCTTCTGACGCGCGGGCTCGGCGCCGACGTAGCCGTCGAGCCAGTTGCCTGTCTCCACGTCCGGGATCTCGTCCAGCCCCTCGTCGTCAAGGGGCTGGTCGAGCTCGGCCATCTCTTCGGGGGTGTCCTCGGGGAGCTCGTCGAGCAGCTCGTCCGTGGGCGCCGCGCTGGGCTTCCGGGCCTTCTTCGGGGCGGTCCACCCAAGGCGCTTCAGGTCGCTCATCACCGCGCGAAGACGCCCGGTGAGGACGTGAACGCGACGCTCCCACCGCGGGGGCTGTTTCTCGCGCAGGCGCTTGATGCGACGGCGAATCGCCTTGGCCACGCGCAGCTTTGCCCCGATCTTTCCCCGCGGGCCCTTCTTCTTGCGCCCGGCGACGTCGTCCCGCTCGCCGGCAAAGTTGGGCTGGGAGAAGTCGACGACGCGGGCGCGGATGTAGCGAGAAGAGGTCATACGGACTCCCGGCGCCGGGGGCGGCGCGCGTGCGGGTAGCGGTGGGCGTCGGGCGCGCGGCGGAGGCCGGCGAGGCGGACGCGGGTGACGATGCGCTCGTGACACTGGCGGCCGTCGAGGCGCTCCTCGAGCATGCCGAGGCGGGCGGAGGGGTCGTCGAACCAGACGGTCCCGTCGACGAGGTAGCGGACGATGCAGTGGTAGAGGCCGTGCTCGCCAGGGCGCACGGAGGTGGTGAGCGCCACTTCAGCGCGGATTGACGTGAGGCCCGCCGCTTTCGCCGCCGCGTAGCCGGGATCGCGGGGCGAGAGCGCCCTCCATCCCCGTGCGAGCAGCTCGCCCGCGCGAGCCGCCGCGAGCGCGTCACAGTCCTCCCAGCCCTGCGCGAGGAGCTGGATGAAGTCGGACCAGGTCTCCTCCTCCTCTCGCCCATACACGACGCTCGTGCTGTAGAGCAGCGGCAACGTGGGCCGCTCGCGGAGCAGGCGCGCGTTGCAGCGCGCGAGCCAGTTGAGCAGGCTCACGGCGTCGCGTTCGTTGAAGGTGAGGGCGACCGTGATGTTCACGGAGAGCTCCGATCAGGACGTGGAGAGTTGGAAGGGGCCGTTCGAGACGACGTCGACCGTGGCGTACACGTTCGGGTTGGTCGCGCCGCCGAGCGCGAGCCGCACGCGGATCCAGGGCAGGAGCACGGCGCCGTTGTTGTCGATGACCTCGCGGTACGTGCCGTCGGTCGTGCGGCTCATGCCGCTTCCGATGTCGATCCAGTTCGTCCCGTCGATCGACCCCTGGAGGAAGAGCTGGGCGGTCGGAGAGGTGACACCGCCCGCGAACGTCAACGACGTCACGAAGCGGAAGTCCTGAGTGTCGTCGGTCTGCAGGTCGCTCTGCGCGGGAAGCAGCCGGTACGCAGCACCGTTGGTAGCAACAGCAACTGGCGCGGTAGAGGGGATGTTCAAGAGCCGGGTCGTGACCTGGTTCGCGTAGCACTTCATGGCACGGCCTCAGAGGTGAAGGAGAAAGACGACGCGGTACGCGAAGCTCCCCGCGGGGAGGACGCACCGCACGGTGGCGGCGTCCCCGATGGGGGCGCCTGGGAAGGGCTGTTTGTCCCCGGCGTACCGCCCGCGAGCGGTGCCGTTCACGTCGACGAGCTCGACGAAGGACGTGGAGAGAAGTGCGCTATCGGAGAGCTCCAGCCGGGCGAACTTCGCCCAGGGAGGCGGCACGACGGCCACGTTGCCCGCGCCCTCTTGGACGCGCGTTCCCCGGACCGTCCATTGGTTCTCGGTGTCACATTGCCCGTCGGCGATGGCGGCCACGGCGCTGATGTTGGTTGAGGTCGAGAGGTTCGACCCGAACACCTGCAGCATCGTCGCGTGGACGCACACCCGCGTACAACGTGGCACGTCGAGGAGCGCCGACCGCTGCGCACCACCGCCGCCAGACCAGACGAGCCGCGCCTGCCAGGGCGTGCCTTCATCCGACCAGAGGTCGATGATGCGCCAGTCGCCGTCGCCCTGCCCGAGCGAGTGGGCGGTGAGCACCTCCACCTCGGCCCCGCCCGAGCCGGCAACGAGCGAAGCGGGGAGCTTCGCGTTGCCGGAACGGCGGGAGAGCTTGCAGGTGCCCACGACTCACCCCCCGATCAGCAGCTCGGGTTCTTGACGCGCGCCTTGCCGTAGAAGCTGAGCTTCAGGGCCGCGGTGGTCGAGCCCGCCGAGTAGTTGATGGTGACCGGTACGCCGGCCCGGAGCACGCGGCCGCCGAACGACGGCCCGTGGTACGCGGTGGGCGAGATCAGCGCCGCGTCGAGGTTGTCGAGCACCACCGGGTCGTCGCCCGAGATGATGGTGTTGATGGTCGCGGCGGTGTCACCCGTGGCGAAGATCTTCGACAGGTGGAGGCTGGTGCGCGGGGTGAGCGTCATGCTCATCGCCTGGCCGACCGAGGTGGCGACCGAGCCGGTGACGGTGACGTTGCGCTCCACGACCTTCCCCTTCTTCGCCTTCTTCAGGCGGCCCTCGAGCTGCTTGTTCCTGCGCGCGAGACGGCTGGCGCGGCGGCTCCCCGGGCGCACGCGGCGGCGCCGCTTCCGGGCCGCGCCCACGTCGTCGCCGAGGTCGTCGTCGCCGAGGTCGTCGTCGCCGAGGTCGTCGTCGCCGAGGTCGTCGTCGCC
>JAZKFH010000083.1:17599-17793 GCA_040386535.1 Myxococcota bacterium
GAAGTCGTCGTCGCCGAAGTCGTCGTCCCCGAGGTCGTCGTCGTCATCGTCGTCGAAGTCGGCGCCGAACGACGGATCGCCGGCCACGCGCATCGAGGCGCGGAGGGAGGTACGGTCGACGAGGCATTCCCCGTCGGCAGTGAAGGTCACGAGGGCCCAGATGGGTGCCATGTTGGTGTTCCTTGGGTGGGAGA
>JAZKFH010000084.1:0-73190 GCA_040386535.1 Myxococcota bacterium
CTCTTGTTGTCGATCTCGCGCTCCATGAATCGATAGGCTCCTTCGCGCTCCGCGCCCCCCTCACGGCGGCCGTGCTGGCCGCCTCCGGGGGCGGGCGGCGTTCGCTCGGCCGCTTGCCGCGGCCGCCCCTCGCAGCGCTCGGGTCGCTCACTCTGCGAGCCCTTCGGGCTCCGCCCCAAGATCCCCAAGACCCAACCCTACGCCAACGC
Organism: Myxococcota bacterium; assembly: GCA_040386535.1. Lineage (GTDB taxonomy): Bacteria > Myxococcota_A > UBA796 > UBA796 > SXON01 > CAJBVW01. Next base: position 210 of record JAZKFH010000084.1, read on the forward strand.
CCCCAACACCCGCTCCGGTGTCATCGGCAAGTTGTCGAGCACCGCGCCGCTCGCGACTTCGATGGCCTGGGCGACGGCGGCGGCGGGGCCGTCCATGGGGATCTCGCCGATGCCCTTGGCGCCGAAGGGGCCGCCGGCGAAGGGGATCTCGATGAGGAGGGTGACCATGTCGGGGGCGTCGGCCGCGGTGGGGATGATGTAGTTGGTGAGCCGATCGTTGCGCATGCAGCCGCGGTCGTCGAGCACCACCTCCTCGGAGGTGGCCCAGCCGAGGGCCTGGAGCGCGCCACCCTCGAGCTGGCCGGCCGCGAGCACGGGGTTGATGGCGCGGCCCACGTCCGTGGCGGAGATGAAGCGGCGGTAGAGGACCTCGCCGGTGTCACGGTCGACATCGATGTCAACGATGCAACACGCCCAGCCGTAGGTTGGGTAGGCGTCGCCCTGGTAGGTGTCGGGGTTCCACTGGACGGAGCCGTCGTCGATGTATTGGTGGTCGACGCGGAGGGGAGCCTGGGAGGTGCGGGCGGCGAGCAACGCGGCGAAGTCGTCGGTGGTCAGGCCGGTCTCGGCCTGGAGCGCGGCGCGGAGCTTCTTCGCGGCCGTCTGGGTGACACCGCCGACGACCATGGTGGTGCGCGAGGCGACGGTGGGGCCGGAGTCGGGCACGAGCGCTGTGTCGTGCGGGGCCATGTCGACGCTACCAAACGGAATGCCGAGCTCTCCCGCCACGATCTGGGGGAAGATGGTCTCGGTGCCCTGGCCGATGTCGGTCGAGGCGGTGAGGATGGTGACACGGGAACCGCGCAGCTCCAACGCCACCTTGCCCTTGATGGCCGCCTCGCCGTTGCCGGTGAAGCCGCAGCCGTGGAACACCATGGCGAGGCCGCGGCCGCGCGCGTGGTTGGTGCCGGCGCCGGGGTGCCGGGTGACCGGAGGCACGGGCACTTCGGCGGCCTCGAGGGCGGCGTCCAGCACGGCAAAGGCGCCGGTGTCGGCGAGGACGCTGCCGGAGGCGGTGGTGTCACCGTCACGTAGCAGGTTGAGGCGGCGGAGCGCGAGCGGATCGAGGGCCAGCTCGCGGGCGATGCGGTCCATGTGGCGCTCGACGGCCCACATCGCCTGGGGCGCGCCGAAGCCGCGGAAGGCGCCGTTCGGGGGAGTGTGCGTGGCGACGGCGACCCCGGAGAGGTGCACGTTCTCGCAGCGATAGGGCCCGGTGAGGTGGAGGATGCCGCGGGAGAGGACGACCGGGGTGAGCGTGTTGTAGGCGCCGCCGTCGAACAGGGTGGAGGCGGTCCACTCCAACAGGCGGCCGTCGGCCGCGACGACGGAGCGGATGTGGAACACGGCGGGGTGGCGCTTGGTGGTGGCGCGCAGGTCCTCGTCGCGACGGTAGATGAGCTTGACGGGCTTGCCGGTCTTGAGCGCGAGGAGCGTGGCGTGGGCCGCGACCATGGAGGGGTACTCCTCCTTGCCGCCGAACCCGCCGCCGGTGGCCGCCTGCACGGCGTTCAGGCGGTCGTGCCCGAGCAGCGCCTTGAGCGCCTTGTGGATGTAGTAGGGGCACTGCATCGAGCCGATGACGGTGACGCCGCCGTCCTCCCGCGGGGCCGCGAGCATGCCCTGGGGCTCGATGTAGAGCTGCTCCTGGAGGCCCACGCGGTAGGTGCCCTCGTGGACGATGCCCTCTACGGTACCGGCCGCCGCGCCCTTGTCGATGGCGATCCGCTTGTAGACGTTGTCCGTGCCGTAGATGGCGACGGGGTGGCCCTCGGCGGCCTCGAGATCGAGGTTGAAGGGGAGGTCCTCGTAGGTGACCTTGACGTGCTTCACGGCCTCGAGGGCGCGGTCGCGCGTGGGGGCCGCGACGAGGGCGATGGCCTCCATGACGTGGCGCACCAGGCCGTCGGCCAGCGCGGGCTGGTCGTCCGTGATGAGCGCGACGACGTTGCGCCCCGGGATGTCCTTGGCGGTGACGAGCGTGATGCCGTCCCAGTCGTAGGCGGGGTCGAGGGTGATCGCGAGGATCTTTGCGTGCGCACGCTCGGACCGGACGGTGGCGCCGTAGAGGCAGCCGTCGGGACGCAGATCGTCCACGTAGAGGGCCTGGCCGGTCACCTTGGCGGCGCCGTCGACGCGGGGAAAGCCGATTCCGATGGTCATGGGGGAGGATCCTGGCGCCCGAGTCTAACCGAAGGGGACGCCCGGAGCGCCGAACGGCCCGGCGGACCATTCCCACCTCGGCGTCCTGCTCGCCCGGAAACCGGCTACCGTGGGATTCGCCGATGGAGCACATGCCTCGCCTGAAGACCCTCGCCGCCGTGCTCATGACGGCTTCCCTCGCCGCCGGCTGCACCGACTACCGTGTCGACAGCTCCGAGCTCTCCGCCGACGCCGAGAGCTCCGAGATGACGCTGGAAGCGGGCGGCGCGGGCGAGGTCACCCTGCGCCTCGTGGCCGACACCGAGGCGCTCGCGCCCGAGCCGAACAGCTGGGTGCGCGTCACCGTGTTCGCGGCGCGCGTAGAGTCGCTGCCGATCGTGACCGTGGCCGCCGCCGCCGAGGTCGTGGAGCAGGAGGTCATCAGCATCGAGTACGTGAAGCTCACGGTCGACGACCCGATGAGCGGCTGCTTCGCGCCCGAGGCCGATGGGCTGGACACCTCTTTCGAGCCCGACGGCAGCTGCGTCGTGAGCATCCCCGTGACGCTCGGCGTGGTGGACGGCGTCGTGAGCCTGCATGTCACCGCGCACTTCGAGCTCAACTTCGGGGGCAACAGGGCCCCGGGCACGCTGGGCCTCACCATCCGGGAGTGAGCCCGCGGCTACATCGGGATCGCGGCTACACTGGGCTCCTGTCTGGCGGCCCCATGCTCCTCCTCGTCCTCTCGGCGTGCAGCGACTACGACCTGAACGGCAAGGATGAGGAGCCCGTGTTCGACCCCGGCGACACCGCCGTGCCGATCGACACCGACACGGACACCGTCGACACCGACACGGGCACCGTCGACACCGACACGGCGTCGTGCCCGGACCAGGCCTTCCCCGGCGGCACGCTCGCCCCGCGCGACGAGTGCGGCAGCGCGCCCACGGTCGGGAGCTTCGAGCCGGTCGAGGAGTGGGCGTGGGAGAGCTTCTCCACGTCGTCCTCCTCGAACAACGTGATGATGACGCCGATCGTGGTGTCGCTCACCGACGACGACGGCGACGGGGACGCGGACAGCGACGACATCCCGGACATCGTGTTCGTGACCTACACGGACACCGAGTGGAGCTCCGCGCGATCAGCGGCGACGGGAGCGCCGAGCTCTGGAGCGTCGCGAGCCAGCTCATCGACGGGTGCTCGGGGCTCGCGGGCGCGGACCTGGACGGAGACGGCGCGGTCGAGATCGTGGCGGTGACCTACGACAAGAAGGTCAAGGCGTTCGGCGCCGACGGCACGCTGCTCTGGACCTCGGGGCAATACGCGAGCAACCTCGGCGCCTACGCATCGACCCCCGCCATCTCCGACATGGACGGCGACGGCTCGCCGGAGATCGTCGTCGGCAGCCTGATCCTGAACAGTGACGGCTCGTTGCGCGGCGCCGGTACCCGCGGTGTCGGCGCGAACGGGGTGTACGGCACCACGTCGTTCGCGGTCGACCTCGACGGGGACGGCGTGCAGGAGCTGGTGACCGGCAACGCGCTCTACGACCCCGACGGGAACACGCTCTGGTACAACGGCGAGGCCGACGGCTACGTGGCCGTGGCCGACTTCGACGATGACGGGATCGCGGAGATCGTCGTCACGTCGAACGCGCGCGTGCGGGTCCAGGACGTCGACGGGACCGTGTGGTGGGACACGGCCATCCCGCGCTCGTCGGCCCAGTTCGGGGGGCCGCCGACGGTCGCCGACTTCGACGGGGACGGCGCGCCCGAGGTGGGTGTGGCCGCCAATTCGACCTACACCGTGTTCGAGACGGACGGCACCGTGCTCTGGCAGGTCACGACGCAGGACAGCTCGTCGGGCGTGACGGGATCGGCCGTGTTCGACTTCGAGGGGGACGGCATCGCCGAGGCGATCTACGCCGACGAGACCCGGCTGTGGGCGTTCGACGGCCCGGACGGCGCGGTGAAGCTCGAGTCGACCGACCACAGCAACTGGACGGTCATCGAGTACGCGCCCATCGCGGACGTGGACGCCGACGGCGAGGCCGAGATCGTGGTCCCCAACGGCCTGCACCCCTCCTACGGCGCCGCCCGGCACGGCATCTCGGTGATCGGCGACGCCGCGGGCTCCTGGCGCTCCGGCCGTCGCATCTGGAACCAGCACGCCTACCACATCACCAACGTGGACGACGACGGCGGCATCCCCGCCACCGCCGACCTGAACTGGGAGAGCTACAACAACTTCCGGTCGGGCGATTTGGCCGGGGCCTCCGGCGGCTTGCTCGCCAACCTCGTGGTCGAGATCGAGGACGTGTGCCTGACCGAGTGCCACGCGGGCCGCCTGCTGGCGTGGGTGCAGGTGGGGAACGACGGCTTCGCCGACATCGACGGGCCGGTCACCGTGGAACTGTGGGGCGAGACGGACGCGGGCGAGGTGTGGCTCGCGGAGCAGGACGTGGGCGCGGTGCCCGCCGGTACGCGGATCGACGCGGTGCAGTTCGATCTGACCGGCGTCGACACCGCCACGCTCCGGGCGCTCCAGGCGCGCGTGGACGGCGGGGACACGTCCGACGGCGACTGGCAGGAGTGTGTCGAGGACGACGACAGCGACCGGTGGACGGACGTGGCGTGCCCCTGAAGGGGCGCTCGGGGCGGATACGATCTGAAACAAGCTGTCGCTGGCGACCCGGCGCGGGGTCGGGCACCTTGCGGGCTCGCGGAGCCCCCCCATGCTGCTGATCCTGCTCGCCTGCACCTCGCCGACCGACACGCCGGATGACAAGGACACGGGGGTGGAGGCGGCCGATTCCGATACGGACACCGATTCCGATACGGACACCGATTCCGATACGGACACCGATACCGACACCGATACGGACACGGACACGGACACCGACACCGACACCGACACCGACACCGACACGGACACGGACACGGACACCGGCACCGCGTGTACGGACGCCTGGTACACGGATGCGGACGGCGACGGGTACGGCGGGGCGTTTTACGCCACGGCCTGCACCGCGCCCGCGGGCACGGTGGCGCTCGACGGGGACTGCGCGGACGACGACGCGACCGTGTCGCCGCTCGGAGTCGACATCTGTGGCGACGGGATCGACCAGGACTGCGCCGGCGGCGACGACGCCTGCTTCGCGGGCGGGGACCTGGACATCGGCACCGACATCGAGGTGAGCTGGCTCGGGGACGACGAGTGGTTCGGCTACAGCCTCTCGACCACCGGGGACATCGACGGCGACGGCATCGACGACCTGCTCGTGGAGTCCTCGGTCCCGAGCAGCTCGGGCGGCGGCGGCGGCAGCGGCCGGGGCCCGTACGTGAGCGCGATCTACGGTGGATCGTTCGCGCCCGGCGCGCTGCTCGCGGCGTCGCTGCCTCGAAAGTCGTTGGAATCGGCGCGGAACGACATGAACCTCTCCGGCGACCTCGACGGCGACGGTTTCAACGAGATCGTCTGGTCGGGGTACGACGCGGCCGACAACTCCGCGTTGCAGGTCACGTGGGGAAGCGCGACGCGCTGGAGCGACGGCGGCATGGTCGGCGGCGACGTGCAGGTGACCGCGGTGCTCTACGACTACTTCGACAGCGACCTCGCCACCGGCGACGCCGACGGCGACGGCCTCTCCGACATCCTCACCAGCCGCAACGTCGGCGTGTCGCTCGTCTACGGCGACAGCGCCCGCATGGACGACACCGACCTCGGCGACCACCCCGCGATGCTCGGCTCCGGCTGGTTCGGCGGCGGCGGCGTGGCGCTCGCGGACCTGGACGGCGACGGCCTGGATGACGTCGTGTTCGCCGATCTGTACGCCGACTACGCCGGCGAGGACTACCCGAGCGCGCTCTACGTCGTCTACTCCGACGGCCGGCTCTCCGCCGACCTGACCCTGCCCGGCGACGAGGACGCGATCCTCCGCGGCCCAGGCGGCATGGGCATCGTCTACATGGGCTACGCGCTCACCGCGGGGGACCTCGACAACGACGGCTACGCCGAGATCGTGTCGGGCTCGCACATGTACGACAGCGCCAAGGGGCGGGTGTGGGTGCACGCCGGCGGGGCCACCCGGCGCGCGGGCGACTACGCCGCCGACACGGACGCCGTCGCGACGATCTATGGCGCGACCGTCGGCATCTTCGGCGTGTCGCTCGACATCCCGGACGACATCGACGGCGACGGCCGCAACGAGCTCCTCGTGGGCGCCTCGAACACCGGCGCGTACCTGTTCCTCGGGAGCGAGCTGTCGGGCAGCCTCACCGACGCGGACAACGCCGCGCGTTTCATGGGCGCCCCGGCCGACAGCCGCATCGGCATCAACCTCGCGTCGGGAGACCTCGACGACGACGGCACCACCGACCTGTTCACCAGCGGGTACAACGCGTACGGCACGGGGGACGGGGCGTTGTGGATGAAGTCGGGGGCGGGGTTGTAGGGGTTGTCGGGAGGGCGGGGCTCGCCCGCCCCGCGGCGCCGATAGTAGGCCCACGTGTCCGACCTGCTCCCCCTCTCGCTCGGCACCGTCGACCTGCTGCGGCGGCGCGTGTCGACCCCCACGGGCGAGGCGCGGCTGACCACGACGGAGGTGGCGCTGCTGCGGTACCTCGCGGCGCGCCCCGGCCGCACCGTGCCGCGCGAGGAGCTGCTCCGCGAGGTGTGGGGCTACGCGGAGGGCGCCGCGTCGCGCACGATCGACGTGACCGTGCGGCGTTTGCGCGCCAAGATCGAGGCCGATCCCGCGGTGCCCACCCACCTGCTCGCGGTGCACGGGGTGGGGTACACGTTCGTGCCGGCGGTGGTGGGGATGGTGGTGGCGGCGGCGGCGGCGAGCCCTGGCGACGCGTTGATCGGGCGCGGGGGCGAGCGCGCGGCCGCGTGGGCCCAGCTCGAGGCGGGCGCGCGGCCGCTCACGGTGACGGGGCCCGCGGGCGTCGGCAAGACACGGTTCGCGCAGGCGCTCGTGGAGGACGCGCGGGCCGGCGGGCGGGCGGCGTGGTTCGTGGACCTCGTGGCCGCGGCGTCGGCCGAGGACCTCGCGCTCGCGACGGCGGCCGTGCTCGGCCTGGCCCTGGCGACGGACCGGGCGATCGCAGGCGCGCTGGTTGGGGCGTTCATCGTCCTCGACAACTTCGAGCAGCTCCCCACGGACGCCGCCGCGCGCGTGGCCGCCTGGATCGCCGCCGCTCCGGGTGTTGCCATCGTCGTCACCTCCCGCCGCCGTTTGGCGCTGCCCGAGGAGGCGCTGCTCCGCCTGGAACCGCTCCCCGTCGACGAGGCGGTGGCCCTGTTCTGTCGGCGGGCGCGGCGCGTGCGTCCGGACGTGCGCCTCGACGACGTGGCGGGGCTGCGCGCCCTCGTGCGCCGTGTAGACGGGCTGCCCCTGGCGCTCGAGCTCGCCGCGAGCCGCACACGGGCGCTCTCCGTGGCGGAGGTGGCCGCGCGGCTGGACGTGCCGTTCCTGCGCGATGTGACGCCCGCGACCCCCCGGCGGGCCACGCTCGGGCTGGCGCTCGACGCGTCGTGGGCCCTGCTCGACGCCGACGCCCGCCGGGCCCTGGTGGCGCTCGCGGCGGTCCCGGGCGCGACGTTCGTGGCGGTGGCGGAGGGGCTGCTGGCCCGCGTCGGCATCGCTGATCCGCTCGGAGCGCTGGAGGTGCTGGTCGATCACTCGCTCGTGCGCGTGGTGGAGGGGCCGCCGGGCACGAACGCGGCGCGGCTGGCGCCGTTCGTGGTGGTGATGGAGTACGCGGCGGCGCGCTCCGCCGAGGTGGCGATCTCCGGCGCGACGGCGGCGTGGATCGGCGCGCTCGCCGATGTGTTGGGCGGGTGGATGGCGGACGACACGGCGCCCGATCGGCCCCCGGGCGTGGTGTGCCTGCTCGCCGAGACGGACGCGGTGCTGGCGCTGTTGCAGCGGCACGCCGACGCGGCGCGGGCGGACGCCCTGCGGGCGGCGGAGGCGTGGCTGGTGGGGGCCGGGCGGGCGCGCGGGCACCCGGCGGAGGCGACGATCGCCGACCTCGCGGTGGGGATCGCGCGGGCCGTCGGTGACGCGCGCCAGCTCGCGCGGCTGCTGGCGTTGCGCGTGTGGGTGTACGACCGGACCGGGCGCGTGGACGCCGCGTGTGCGGATAGCCATGAGGTCGTGGCGCTCGCCGCTACGGACCCGGCGTTGGCCCGCATTCGCGCGAGCGCCCAGCTCGGCTGCGCGAGCGCGTTGCGACGGGCGATGCGCCACGCCGAGGCGCTGGCGGTCCTCGATGCGTTCGTCGTACCGAGCGAGGGGGCGTTGGCGTTCCTCAACGGCGTGCAGAGCGAGCGGGGGCTGATCCTCCTGCGGATGGGGGATGTGGCGGGGGCGTCCGCGGCGTTCGAGGAGGCGCTGGACACCGCGGAGGTGGGGGGCGATGCGCGGGGAGCGGGTTTTGCGCTCGACAACCTCGCCCTGACGCGCATCGAGGCGGGGCGGGGCGCCGAGATCGAGGCGCGCGTGCGCGCGGCGGTGGCGACGCGCCGGGCGCTGGGTGGCGACGCGACGGTGTCGCCCCTGTGGTACGCGCTCGGGGCCATCGCGCTCGAGGCGGGGCGGCTGGACGAGGCGCGCGCCGGGTTCCTGGCCGAGCGCGACGCGGCGGCGGCGCGGGGGATGGTGTCCGCGATCTGGGCCGCGGCGATGAACCTCGGCTACGTCGAGCTGCGCGCGGGGGACGTGGCGGCGGCGGTCGTGGCGTTCCGCGACGCGTGCGCGGGCTTCGCGGCCATCGGGCGGACCCCCACGCCGGCGTCCGTGGGCCTGGCGATCACGCGCGCGGTCGCGGGCGAGGCGGTGACGCTCGAGCCGGCGCCGGGCTCGCCCATCGACGAGGCGCTCCATGCGCTCGCGGCCGCGGTGATCGCGTTCGCCGCGGTGCCCTCCTCGGAGCACCGCGCGCGCCTCGATGCTGCGCTCGAGACGCCGACCGTCGCGACGAGCTTGGATGTTCGGGAGTTCGTGCGGTTCGTGCGGGGGTGGGTTTTTGGGGGGTAGGGGACGGTCCGGACCTTCCACCCGAGGACGCGGCCAGCGGCTCGGCAAGAGCGCGGTCGGGGGTCAAGTTCGACTGAATAGGAGTCGGCCCGACGCAAGCCGTACCGAATGGGAATTCCAGGCGCCCCGGCGGCGCCCCGGCTGAAAGGGCGGACGGTAGAACGCCGGGTTTGGATGGGTGGAGGCGTCGCTCGCCGGAGAGTCGACGCGAAACCGAGCCCGCGTTCCTGCTCGGTGTGGCATGCCTCCGAGACATTCCTGTTCAACCCGGCTTGGGGTGGCGCCGCACGACTCCGGCGCGAGGGACGCGGCGGGCGGCCGCGCGGGCGCGGCCGGTTCGGCACCCGCCGGCGCGGTAGCGGCGGCGTCGTGCCAACGGAGGGCCTCCGGCCCGACCCCGCGAGCCGGCCCGACCCCGGGCTCGGGCGGGGTCGCGCCCGAATTGGGTGTCAGCCGACGCCGACCTCGCCGTCGCGCTCCTCTACGACCAGCACGGTGTCGCTGACGTCGGGGTGCGCGAGCAGGTAGCGTGCCACGGCCGCGACGATGACGTGCTCGATGACACGTTGGAGCGGGCGGGCGCCGAGTTGGGGATCGAAGCCGGCGCGCACGACGCGATCGAGGATGGCCTCGGAGCAGAGCAGGCGGATGCCACGATTTGCGAGGCCGGGGCGCTGGGAGAGGAGCTCGATCTCGCGCTCGGCGATGTGGCGGACGGCCGCGGTGTCGAGGGGGCGGAAGGCGACGATGCGGTCGAGGCGATTGATCAGCTCGGGGCGGAAGAAGTTGCGGATGGCCGCGCGGTCGAGCTCGCCGACGCCACCCCCGCGGTCCGCGAAGCCGAGGCTCGCGCCGCGCCGGGCGCCGAGGTTGGTCGTGAGCAGGATGACACAGCCACGGAAATCAGTGACACGACCCCACGCGTCGGTGAGGGTGCCCTGATCCAACACGGAGAGGAGGGAGTCGAAGAAGACGGGGTGCGCCTTCTCGATCTCGTCGAACAGGACGACGGAGAAGGGCTTCTCGCGCACCTTGCGAACCAATTCGCCGGGCTCGCCGTCGGGGTTGCCGATGAGCCGCGCGATCTGCTCGGGGTGCTGACACTCGCTCATGTCGATGCGCACCAGCGCGGCTTCGCCGCCGAAACACCACTCGGCCAGGGCGCGCGCGGTGGCGGTCTTGCCGACGCCGGTGGGCCCGGCCAGCAGGAGGGTGGCGACGGGGCGCGCGCTGTCGTTGAGGCCGGCCTTGAACGTGGTGATGACCTCGACGATGGCGGCGCTGGCCTCGGGCTGGCCGAGGATGCGCTTGTCGAGCCAGGTGCGCAGGACGACGGGGTCGAGGGGGATGCGGTCGTCGAGCAGGATCGGCGGCATGCCGGTGCGTTCGGTGAAGAGGGCGAGGACGCTGGCCTCGTCCACGAGGTCCTTGCCGTCACGTTTGGCGCGGGCCACGGCCTCGGCGAGCAGGTTCACGAGCTTGCCCGGGAACTGCTCGGTGCGGACGAACCGATCGAGCAGCCGCCGCGCGAGCCGGGCGCCACGCGGCTCGATGCGGGTGCCGAGGCGGGCATGGAGCTCGCTGAGGCGCAGCACGATCTCGGCCTGGGCGGGCTCGGCGAGCGGCGCGATGCGGATCTCCTCGAACGCGTCCAGGAAGCCGGGCAGGCGGCCGCGCATGGCCTCCATCTGCGCGGGGGTGACCTCGCCGATGATGCGCAGGCCCTCGTCGAGCGCGGGGCGCAGGTAGGCGGCGACGGAGTCGGACGGGCCGCGGCCGCCGGTCTGGAGCAGGGCGGGGAGGTCCTCGATCCAGAGCACACCGTCGACCTCGCGCAGGTCGCCGACCATCTGCTCGCACAACTCCTGCCACTGGCCGAGGTACTTGGCGCCCGCCACGAGGCGCTGGGCGCGCGTGCGGAACACCGGCGTGGTCTTCTTGAGGCGGCGCACGGCCTCGTAGAGGATGGCGCTGCGGCCCACGCGCGGCGGGCCGGTCACGACGAAGCTGCCGCGGCCGGAGAGCGCGGCGAGCACGGCGTCGATCTCGGACGCGCGCTCCCAGACGCCGGGCCAGCCGGGGGGCGGGCCGGTGACCTTCTCGGCGATGGCGCCGAGGCGCTCGAGGCTGGGCGGGGGCGGGCGCGCGGAGACCTTGCGGCGGCGGGGGACGTGGCTGATCTCGAGCGTGGGCGCGGGGAGGAGCGCTGACTGGAACAGGTCGTCGACCGAGAGGCCGCCGGCCTCCTCCTGGACGAAGTGGGCCACGAGGGTCTCGAGCGTGGAGGCGTCGAGGAAGCGGAACACGTGGCGGAAGTTGACGATCTCGGCGAGCTGGATGCCGCTCGCGAGGCGGGCGTGCACGACGTCGACGGGGAGCGGCAGGGTGTGCGCGCTGCCGGTGCGGCCCTTCTCCTGGTCGTCGGAGGGGCGCACGGGGAGGACGAAGCGCACGAGGCGCACCTCCTCGATGTCCTCGGGCTCGTCGAACTCGTCGCCACGCTCGATCGCTTGTTTCACGGCGGCGGTGACGCCGGAGAGGCTGCCGCGGGCGACATCGGGGGCGTCCTCGGCGACGGCGCGGCGGCCGACGTAGAGGTCGGGGGCGAGCTTCCAGCAGAGGATGGGGAGGAGGGGGTCGGGCATGGGGCTCGGGGCGGGGGTCGGGGAGGGGGAGTCGGAGAATCAGGAAGGCAGGAATAGAGGAAGGCAGGAGTCGGAGGGGAAACCGGAGCCGGAGGGGAGAATCAGGAAGGCAGGAATAGAGGAAGGCAGGAATCGGAGGGGGAGGGGAACCGGAGAATCAGGAGGGCAGGAATAGAGGAAGGCAGGAGGGGGAGGGGAACCGCAGGAAGAGAGGAAGGCAGGAATCGGAGGGGGAGACGGGAAGAGGGCTCAGTCGGGGAGCGGGCGGGCGAGGACGCGTTTGACATCGAGTTTCACCTTGCCGAAATTCAGAAGGAGTCCGTGCTCCTGGCCGACGGCGCGCAGGTAGGAGCGGACGATGGCGAAGTGGTCGGGGACAAGCTCGCGCACGGCCTTGAGCTCCACGACAAGCTCTCCGGCCACGAAGAGATCGAGACGGTGGAGACCCACCTCGACCCCGCGGTAATGAACGGGCACCTCCACCTGGCGCACGAACGCAATTCCCCGCGCCTCCAACTCGAGCGCCAACGCCCGCTCGTACACCGACTCCAGAAAGCCAGGCCCAAGCGCACGATGAACCTCGATCGCGGCCCCAATTACCAACCCAGTCAGTTCCCCCAATTCGAGCGCCATCTCCCCTCCTCCTCGCTGCCTCTTCTCTCGCCTCTTTCTCTCTCCCTTCCTGCCTTCCTCTATTCCTGCCTTCCTGATTTGCCTTCCTCCCCCTTCCCCTCCCTTTCCTGCCTTCCTGATTTGCCTTCCTCCCCGTTCCCCCTTCCCGCCTTCCCGCCCAACATCCACCACCACCGCAAAAACGGCACCACCGGCGCGACGCCGTACCCGTCCGCGACCTCGGCCACGCGCAGATCCTCGACGCGGTTGCGCGCGCTGGCGGAGGCGCCGGGCACGTAGAGGCGCACGATGGGGGGCTCGATGCCGCCGGTGGGGGCGAGGTCGGCGGGCTCGGCGTCGAAGAGCTCGACCGCGATGGCGAAGGGCGGCGCGTCGGGCGGGTACCAGACGTGGACGCCCTCCTCGGCGGACAGGAGCTCGCGGAGCAAGGGACCGTGCAGGCGGAAGAGCAGCGGGGCGCGGCGTTCGGGCGCCTGGCCGGGGCGGCGGGCCTCCCAGCGGCGGTCGGTGTGCCAGGCCCAGGCCTCGCGGTCGGGCCAGAGCTCGTCGAGGGCGGTCGTGAGGCGCTCGATGTACGCCGCCACATGCGGACGGCTGGCGGCGCTCGCACCGGTGACCGGTCGGATGCGTAGCCACACGGTCTCGGTGTGGCCCGCGGCGCTCGCGGCCAGCTTGTGCTCCAGGATGCGCAGCCGGACGGGCTCGAGCTCGGGGGCGCCGTCGTCCGCCCAGGCGTGGAGAGGCTGCCCGCCCAACACGAATTCGCGCACGCTGTGGAAGCTGCCGAAGGTGTCCCAGCGCCGCTCGTGTTTGGGCCAGCGCGCCCGCCGGAGCCGCGCGAGGGCCTGGCTCTGGAGCTCGACGCCGCCGGGCTCGACGGAGAGCGCCCGGAGCGCGTCCTGGAGGCGGTCGCGGAGCTGGTGGATCTCGCGCCCCTCGATGGCGACGCCCTCGCGGGAGGCCGTGGCCCGGAACGCGGTGGCGGGGAGGCGGTCGAGGAGCGCGTTGATCGCGGTGGCGTCGAGGGCCTCGGGCACCGGGCGCGTGGGTTCGGCCGTCGCGAAGTGGAGGACGCTCGCCTCGGCGGTGACCCCCCCGTCGATCGGACGGATGCGCACCACGACGGGGGCCTCGACCGGGATCGTCGCGAGCAGCGCGGCCATGCGGCCCACCACGTCGCGCTCGATGGTGCGCTTGAGCGCGCGGGCGCCGAGGTCGGGGTCGAAGCCGGCGGCGGCGAGGCGCTCGAGGGCCACGTCGTCGACCTCCAGCAGCACGGTGCGGCGGAGGAAACCCTCGCGCTGGAGCACACGGTCGAGCTGCAGCCGCGCGATGCGACGGATGTCGGGCAACGCGAGGGGCTGGAACACGACGATGCGGTCGAGGCGGTTGACCAGCTCGGGGCGGAACGCGCGCTCGACCGCGGCGCGGTAGCTGGCGTTCATCGAGCCGGTGCCCGCGGCGGAGCCGCCAAAGCCCGTGCCCGCCGCGCGCTGCCCAGACCCGACGTTGGACGTGAGGATCACCACAGCCCGCGAGAAGTCGGCCCGGCGGCCGCGCCCGTCGGTCAGGCGGCCCTCGTCGAGCAGCTGGAGCAGCAGATCGTGGACGCTCGGGTGGGCTTTTTCGATCTCGTCGAGCAGCACGACCGAGTAGGGGTCCTGCCGCACGCGCCCGGTGAGCTGGCCCTCGCGCGTCGCGTCGCCGAGCAGGCGGTACACCGCGCCCGCGTCGACCAGCTCGTTCATGTCGAAGCGGAGGAGGCGCTCGCGCCCGGGGTAGAGCAGCTCGGCCAGCACCTTGGCGGCCTCGGTCTTGCCGACGCCGGTGGGGCCCACGAGGAGCCAGGTGGCGAGCGGCTTCTGGGGGCGGGCGAGCCCCGCGCGCAGCACGTGGACCACGTCGGTGAGCACGCCCACGGCTTCGGGCTGGCCGACGAGGCGCGCGGTGATGCGGTCGCGCAGCTCCGCATCGGGGAGCGGGCGCAGCGGGTCGAACAGGGTGGGGTCGAGGCCGGTGGTGCCGGTGTAGGCGGCCTCGACGTGGGCGGGGGTGATCTCCGGGTCGCCGCCCTGGGCCCCGACGCGGCTGGCGAGGGCGTCGAGGCGATCCACGAGGCTGCCGGGGGCCCCGCGCGCGCTGGGGTAGCGCTCGTCGAGCTCGAGGAGCCGGCGCACGGCCTCGAGCGGGATGCGGACGGTGTGCGCGCGCTCGATGCGCTCGAGGTTGGCGAGCGTCATGCGGATGGCGACGGGGCGGGCGGGCGCGTCGACGCGGATGACGGAGAACAGCTCGGTGAAGGCGCGGTCGGCCTGCTCGAGGCGGTTCCACTCCTCGGGGGTGGCTTCGAGCAGGAACGGGAGGCGACGCGCCGCCAGCCACGGGCGCAGCAGGCTGCACAGGTTCAGCGCCGAGCCGGCCGAGCGCCCGACCAGCGAGAGCGCCACGGGGTTGTCGATGTAGATGCCGCCGCGCTGGTGCCCGCCGTCGCGACGCACGAGGTGCTCCAGGATGGCCGTCATTCGGCGCTCCCACGCGCCCACCTGGCTCATCCCCGCGATGACGCGGTTCGGATCGAGGTGGTGCAGGTGCACGGTGTGCTCGCTGTCGGGCCCCTCCGGCAGCGCGTCGAGGTAGCGGCGCGTGGCGGCCTCCACCAGCGTGGTCTTGCCGGCGCCCGAGGGCCCCACGAGCACGGTGGGCGCGGGGTTCGCGTCTTCGAACAAGAGGCGGCGGAGGGTCGCCACGCGGGGATCGGCGACCTGATCGAGGCGGAGGCCGTCCGGATACCGGTCGGCGAGCGGGCTGGAGACCTTGTGGAGCTCGACCGCGCCGTCGACCTTGGTGATGCCCGAGAGGGCCTGCAGGAAGGCCATCAGATCGAGCTTGGCGAAGGAGGGTCGCTCGACCTTGACCGTGGTGGTGAGCCACAAGAAGCGGTCGCCGCGCTGCTCGGCCCAGACCTCCTCCTCGTCCTCCGCGGCGCCCTCGGGACGCTCGTCGGGATCGAGGTCGCGGAACCAGGCGTCCACCGCGTCCTGGAGCCGGGCGGCCTGGAGCTCGGGCGGGGTGCGCGCGGGCAGCACGAGCACGGCGTTGCGGAGGCGCGGCAGGCACACGACGGGGTGGGCGCCGAGTTGGAACCGTAGCGCGGGCGTGCGGATCTCGGTGCGGCGCCGCTGCCAGGGCACGCTTATCGTGGCGGTGCCCTCCACCGCGTGAGCCGGGATGGCGCCGAGCTTCATCGGGAGCTCGTCCTCGCCGCGCTCGCACGCGTCGTGCACCAGACGGCCGAGCTCCTGGAGCGCGCTCGCCGCGCCGAGTTTGCGCGCCTTGAGCTTGGGCTCGAACAGGGCCCAGCCCTCGTGGAGGCGGCGGTCGTCCTCCGTCTGGAGGCGGAAGAAGGCGGGGTAGCGAACGCGGGTGGTGGCCATCGGTGGCACGGGGCGTAACGCGGGGGGGCTCGCGGCCCGCGCGTCCCCGCCCATGACCTACCCGCTTCCGCTCCCGGAGCGCCTCAGGACCGCTTCGCTCTCTCCTCCGCCTCAATCTGCGCGCGCACCTCCGCGCGGATCCTCTCCTCCATCTCGATGCGCTTCCGCACCTCCGCGAGCTCCCGCTCCTCCCGCTCGATCCGGGCTCGCGTGTCGAGAGCAGGCGCGCTGGGCGGCGGCATGAGCTTCTGCATGTTCGCGCTCGGCGCGGCGGCTGTCGGCGGCGCCGCGTGTGAGTAATCGGCAGCATCGTGCGCCACGGTGGACGAGGTGTTGGCGTCAGGCAGCAGCAGGATGGCGATCAGGCCGAGCGGACCGAACAGAAAGCACCAGATCGCGCCGCTCGTCTGCTGCCCCTTGCCCTCGCCGAGTTTGTAGCCGACGGCCGACCAGAAACCAGCCCAGCCCAGCGCGGCGCACAAAAACTCCATCGAACCTCCCGCGCTGAGGTGCGCGTGTCGGGAGGCTACCATGCCCCGGGTTGCAAATCTGACGGTGTGGGAGCCGCGTCTCCGCGCCAGTTACGATTCGCCGATGTTGCTCCTGCTGCCGATCTCCGCCCTCGCCGCCACCCTCCAGGTCGGCCCCGACAAGCCGTACGCCACCCCGTGCGCCGCCGCGGCCGCGGTCCAGGACGGCGACACCGTCGAGATCGACGCCGGCACCTACACCGGCGATGTGTGCGCGTGGACCGCCGACGGCCTGACGCTCCGGGGCGTCGGTGGCTTCGCGCGGCTCGACGCGGCGGGTGCGGCCGCCCAGGGAAAGGCCATCTGGGTGATCCAGGGCGACGACACGACGATCGAGTGGATCGAGTTCACCGGCGCCACCGTGCCCGACCAGAACGGCGCCGGAATCCGGCAGGAGGGCACCCACCTGACCGTGCGTCATTGCTATTTTCACGACAACGAGAACGGCATCCTGGCGGGCGACAATCCCGCTAGTGACATCGTGGTGACCGACAGCGAATTTGCCGACAACGGCTACGGCGACGGCCAGTCGCACAACCTGTACATCAACCATGTCCGCAGCCTGACGTTCCAATTCAACCACAGCTACCACGCGAACAAGGGCCACACCCTCAAGTCGCGCGCCGCGGCGACCTGGGTGCTGTACAGCCGGCTCACCGACGAGGCGGACGGGCAGGGCAGCTACCAGGTCGACCTGCCGAACGGCGGCTTCGCGGTGGTGCTCGGCAACGTGATCCAGCAGGGCCCCGCCGCCGAGAACGGGGGGATGGTCAGCTTCGCCGCCGAGGGGGCCACCAACCCCGAGCAGGCGCTGTACGTCGTCAACAACACGTTCGTGAACGATCGCGGCTCGGGCACGTTCGTCCGCAACGCATCGACCGTGGACGCCGTGGTGGTGAACAACCTGTTCGTGGGCGGCGGCACCGCGCTCGACGGGCCCGGCGCCCCGCTCACCTGCCTGGAGACCGACGATGCCGGCTTCGTGGACGCGGCCGGCGCCAACTATTCGCTGGCTGCGGGTGCGGCGGCGATCGACGCGGGCAGTGATCCCGGCTCGGTGGGGGACGCGTCGTTGTGGCCGGCGTGGCATCCGGGCGGGGCGGCGCGGCCCGTGGTCGGGGCGATTGACGTTGGGGCGTATGAGTTCGGCGTCGCGGAGCCGGACACCGGGGGGGATTCGGGGTCGGGGGACTCGGGGGACTCGGGGGACTCGGGGGACACCGACTCCGCGCCGGACACCGCCACCGACATCGACGCTCCCGCGGTCGGGTGTGGCTGCACGACCGGGACGGGCGCTCCTGCACTTACGCTGCTCGGGGTCCTCGTGGCGCTCGGGGCCCGGCGTCGGGGGCGGGCTACAGCCCGTTGAGTCGGTCGACCACCCCGAACAGGTCACCCGCGGTGTACCAATCCACCGCCACGATGTTCGGGTTGCGTCCAAACGCGGCGGCGCACTCGGTGGCGCGCCCGTGAAGCACGGTTTCGGCGTTGGCTTCTTGCGCCTGGGCCTCGCTGGGGAGCGGATCCGCGATCCAATGGTTGAGCAGGAAGAGGGGATTGGTGAGCGAGCCGCGGTTGACGTCACAGGTGAAGTCGTCGACGGTCGCGAAGTCGTACGGTGTGTCGACGTACAGGCCCCACGCGGGTTGGTACCAATCCGGCGGCGGCCCGCCCGACTCGGCGGTGACGAGCAGGCGTGTGTCGGCCGCGATCATCTCGCCCAGCGTCGGCCACGCGCCGCCGTCCCATGTGTAGACGTACCGATCGAGCCCCGACGCGGCGAAGGCGGCGGCGGTGTCTTCGGCGGAGATGCCGTTCTCGACGATGAACGCCATCACCTCGCCGCGGTGCTCGTCGAGGAACGCGCGGATGACACCGAGCCCCTCCACGAGCGGCGTGGCGCCGAGCTCGCAGTATCCATGACACAGGTACGCCTCGCCGTCCCAGTCGTGGGTGTCGAGCAGCATCGCACGGACCCCGTCGTCCAACTGGCGCGCGAGCGGGTGGGGTTGGTTGGGGATCTGCCACCCGTCGTCGCGGTTGGACATGCTGTTGTGGGTGCCGGCCAACGTGACGGTGTCGAAGGGGCGATCACACAGCTCGGCATGGCCGTTGCACGTGTCGGGGAGGGCCGAGTCGACGGGGGCGGGGGTGGTGCATGCGGCGAGGAGGAGCACGGTGGGGGTGTATCGTCTGGGGAGGGCTACGGCTGGGCCTCCGGAGCACGGACGCCGGCGCTGGCGCAGAAAAGCCGGTGTTTGCCCGTGCGCGAGGGCGCTCGCGGCGGCTGGAGCGGCCGCGACCCGACAGAAACCGCCTCACGCCCGGCAGTGACGCCCGTTCTGTCGGGTCGTGAGGGCCCGGGGGACCGCCGACGCGGACCTCGAATCCGAAAAGCCGGCGTTGGTTCGTGCGCGAGGGTGGGCGCGGCGGTCGTGCGGAGCGAATCGGACGCCGGGGACCCGACAGAAACCGCCTCACGCCCGACAGTGACGCCCGTTCTGTCGGGTCGGGAGCGCCAGTGGGCCTCGGGACCGCCAGCGCCGCCCCATCACCATCCCCACGACCACCACGCCTCCGGCACGCACGGCTTCGACGCCGAGCCGGGAGCGGCGACCTCGTACAGCGTCTCCGTGCTCTCGTTGCCCGCGAGGTCCACGGCCGTCACCCCCAGCGTCGCCGCGAACGCCTCCTGGTCGTCGGTCGCGCCGTCGATCCAAAACAGGGAGAGCACCGCGGTGCCATTCCGCGCGAACGCGAAGGCCGAAGCGATCGTGGTCTCGGCGCTGTAGCGGGGCTGCGGGAGCGCCCCCCGGACTACGCGCACGCGGTAGCCGACGCCCATCTGGACGTGCCCGGTCTCGACGGCGGGCGACCGATCGTCCACGGCGGCGCGGAAGTGGAGCGTGATCGTGCCGGAATGGTCGCAGCTGTCGGGCGACGCGCGGCGGCCGTCTACACACGCTGGCTCCCGCCCGCGGTTGACGCGCACGGCGATCGCCGCACCCGGCGGGCCGGGCGCAACGGTGTCGTCGCTCCCAGGATCGATCACGAAGGCCGCCGGCAAGAGGTGCGAGCAGGCGTGCGCGGGCGTGGAGAGCGCGAGCAGCAGGAGCATGCCCCCCTGTAAGCAGCCCGCCGTGCCCTCGTTGTCCCGGCGAACCCCTGGACACCATGCTCTCCGTCGTCGCCTTCCTCTTCCTGAACGCCGCCCACGCCCGCACCGAGACCCCCGTCCGCGCCACGTTGGGTGACGGCCAGATCCTCATGGGCGAGGTGCGCACCAAGACCCTCCTCTTGCTCAGCGGCTCCGGCACGTTGGAGATCCCGCTGGCGGACGTGGGCGAGGTCGTGCCGGCCGCCGCGGGTGGCCTGGGCGAGTCGGAGGGGCGCGTGGACGTTTGGCTCAAGAATGGCAGCGAATTGCGTGGCACGTGGGCCGATCCCAAGCTGGCGATGAGCATCAAGGTGGGTGGGTCCAAGGTGGCGGTCGACCTGCCGATGAACGATCTCTCTCGCTTCCAGCTGCAGGGTGACGCGCGGTGGCCCGCCGGCCCCGTGTACCGGATGCGCACGCGTTTGGGCGACGACTTCCTGGTCGATCCCGCCCGCACCCAGCTCGTGGTAGAGAACGACTTCGGCACGTTTGCCCCACTCTTGTCCGAGTGCCGCTCGGTGGCGCCGGTGTCGGAGCCCGAGGGCCTGTGGCGCATCGAGCTGCAGACCGGCACGGTGCTGCTCGGGCACCTCCAGGACGGGCAGGTGACCGTGGCGCTGCCGATGGGCCCGGCCCAGATGTCGGTGCCGCTCGACCAATTCGTGTCATTGCGCGTGGAGCGTTGGGACGCGCGTCAAGCGGTGGCGGCCCCGCCGTACGTGGCGCCGGGCGGACGCGGGGATGCCCTGGAGACCCCGTACCATGCCCCCGCCTACCCCCCGATCTACCCCACCGCGCAGGCACCGACGGTGACCAGCGAAGCGACGACCACCGCGCGTGGCGGGCCGGCGCGGGCGTCGGCGCGCGGGGCCCAGGCGCGGCCCAACGACTCCGTCGCGGAAGCGGAGCAGGCGCAGAAGGACGACTGGTTCGACAACACCGCGCTGCAGGCGACGAAGGAGGCGCTGGAGGACAGCGAGTGACACGCGGGCCCGAAAGCCCGGCTATCGTGGAGCGTGGAGGCGCCCTTGTCCGACTCGTACCGCTCGCTCCTGGTCCTGTTGCTGCCGCTCGTGGCGTGTCCCTACCCCTCGAAGGAGGACACGGGCGAGACCGGTGACACCGACAGCGCCACCGACACCGACACGGACACCGACACGGACACGCGCACGACCGAGAGCGAGACCGGCTGTTACGCGGTCGACCCCTCGCTCACCACGTGCCCGGCGCCCGAGAAGGTGCTGGTCGACAACGTCATCCCGGCCACGTGCGGCGCGGAGGTCCTGACGGTCGACGGCGCGGGCACACTCTCCGAGAGCTGCGGCTACATCGGCGGCGCGGTGCCCGGCGGCTGGTGCCTGTACCCCATCACGGTCCTCGCGCCCGAGGACCCCTGCGACTACGGGCGCCCCTTGGTGCTCGGCGGCCGGCCCCGGCTGGCCCGGCTGGCCCGCGTTCGCGGGTGGGCCGACGCCGCCGCTTCCACGTCGCGCACCGCCGGCGCGCCCGCTGAAGCCCCGTCCCCCGAAGCCCCGTCGCGCGCCGCCCTCGCGGAGACCTGGGCGCGCATCGGCCTCGCCGAGCACGCATCGGTCGCGTCGTTCTCCCGCTTCGCGCTCGAGCTGCTCGCGCTCGGCGCGCCCGCCGCGCTCGTGACCGGGGCGCACGCCGCCGCGCTCGACGAGGTGCGCCACGCGAAGCTGGCGTTCGGCCTCGCCTCGGCGTACGCGGGCGACACCCTGGGGCCCGGCCCGCTGCCCCTCGGCGATCTGGTGCTCCACGCCGATCTCGTGGCGTTCGCCGAGGCGACCGCGCGCGAGGGCTGTGTCGCGGAGACCTTGTCCGCGCTGCAGATGGCCGAGGCGCGCGACCGCGCGACCGACCCCGAGGTCCGCGCCGTGCTCACCGGCATCGCCCGCGACGAGGCCCGGCACGCCGCGCTCGCGTGGAAGACCGTGCGCTGGGCCATCGACGCCGGCGGGGAGCCCGTCCGCGCCGCCGTCGCGCGGGCGCTCGCCATCCAGCCCTCGGTCCCGGGCGACGACGTCGCGGGCCTCCTGCCCCCCGCCGTCGCGCGCGAGACGATCCGCCGCGGTTGGGCCGAGGTCGTGGCGCCCGCCGCCGCGGCGCTGCTCGGCGGTGGATCGCCGGTGCCGATGGTCGACGCGCACGCCTGATCGGGAACGCACGCACAAGCACGATCGAGAGGGCGCACCCGGCGCGGCGCCGGGCCGGGTGTCCTGCGGGGTCGGGCGGCGCCCTCCGTCGCCCGGCTTCGTGCCGGCCGACGGGCGCGGGCCAGTGACATCGGGATGGCCTCCGGCCCGCGGGAATCGCGCCGCCCGCGCCCCCCTCCGGCCCCCCTTGCGCGTCCGGTGGTGGCTATGACCCGTCGGTGGGCGCTGCACCGACGCAGCTCGCCTCCGTGATGCACCCCGCCGCCGCGTCCCACACGGGCGCGTCGCTGTCGCAGGTGCAGCCCTGCTCGCAGATCGCCGGGCTCTCCAGCTCGTTGAACACTGCGCCGTCGATGCACCACGCCTGCACCACGGCACAGTCGTTCCAGTCGCCGCCGGTCGCGGTGCACGCGGACGGCTCTCCACACCCGTGCAGGACGGCCAAAACGAGCGCGCCGAGCACCGAGACGAGGCCACCGCCTGCACGTTTCGCCCCGACCGTAGGGGGAAGGACGACCTGGGAAACTGTGTTGGGCGCGAGCTGCGAGGCGTTGTGCATCGCGTCACCCTTACACGAAGACGTCAGGGCCGGAGGCTCCCCGCGCGAGGGATCTGGAGGGCGGCCGCCCCTGGCTCGGCAGGGGCGGCCGGTCCCGCCCGCCGCGGGCGGACCAAGGCCGCAGGCCGCGCCCGCAAGACCCCGGCCGCGGCGTCCTCGCCGCGGACGCGCACAGACGACGTTCGCGCGAGGACTCCCGTTGCCGACAGAAATGATTCGTTATGGATCTCGCACGCGAAATCGGAGACACTCGGGGCTCAACGCGAGGTTCGAATGTCTACCGCTCCGTCCCTTCCGCAACACGATGGTCTGATCGCCCGGGCTGCCCGCGCCGCGCAGCTCGCGGCCACGCAGAAGACGCTGACCTACTCGTACACGACCGTGGTGGCGCCGCTCGGTGTGGCGGCGAGCGTGCCGAAGGACCAGGAGGTGGCGCTGGTGCTCGCGGGGACGGCCGTGTTGCGTGTGCTCGAGCTGGTCGGCAACGTACTGGCGAAGGCGACGAAAATCTTCGGCGAGGGCGCGCCACGCGACGAGCGTTTGGCCTGGAGCGCGCCAGAGCTGGTGGCGGTCGGCGGCGTCGTGGAGGAGCTGCACTCGGGCCACGAGCGCCTCACCGAGCTGCTCACGTCGCTCCATGCGCGGCCGGCGCGCGCGGGGGTGCGGGCGATGACTTCGTCGAAGGGCCTCTTCAGCCGCGTCGAGGGCGTGGTGGTGAGCGCGGTCGAGGACGTCGTCACCGGTGATCTGCTCCACCTCGGCGACCCCGCGGAGGAGGCCTTCGACGTCATCGGCAAGCTGTTCAAGGCGCTCATCAGGGAGACGGGCCAGCTGCTGCTGAAGTACCTCGACCTGTACGGTGAGGCGCCGGCGATCGCCGCCTTCGCCGAGCAGTTCCAGACCATCCGCGTGCCCGAGATCCAGAGCAACTGCCTGGACGACCGCATGTTCGCCCACATGCGCGTGGCCGGGCCCAACCCGCTGATGATCCAGGGGATTCGCGCGCTGCCCGCCACGTTCCCGGTCACGGACGCGCAATTCCAGGAGACCATGGGCGCGCAGGACTCCCTGGCGCGCGCCGGGGCCGAGGGGCGGCTTTTCCTGTGTGATTACGCCGCGCTGTCCGGCGTGGAGGCGGGCACGTTCCCGAGCCAGCAGAAGTACCTCACCGCGCCGCTCGCCCTGTTCGCGGTGCCGCCGGAGAACGCGCGCGACCGCGCCCTGCGCGCCGTCGCGATCCAGCTGGCGCAGGCCCCCGCCAACGACGCGCCGATCTTCACCCCCACCAGCGCCGCGTGGCCGGTTGCAAAGCTGCACGTGCAGGTGGCCGACGGCAACTACCACGAGATGATCTCGCACCTGGGCCTCACCCACCTGGTCGTCGAGGCGTTCGCGGTCACGACGCCGCGCCACCTCGCGGAGGACCACCCCCTCTACCTGCTGCTCGCGCCGCACCTGACTGGCACGGTGTTCATCAACAACGCCGCTGTCACCTCGCTGATCTCGACGGGCGGCATCGTCGACCGTATCCTGTCGGGCACGATCGCGTCCTCGGTGAAGCTGTCCGTCGACGCCGTCACGTCCTTCGCGGTCAACCAGCAGTTCCTGCCGGACGCGATGGCCCGTCGCAACGTGGAGACGCTCCCTGTCTACCCCTACCGCGACGACGGCCTGCTGGTGTGGCACGCGCTGCACGCGTGGGTGCAGAGTTATCTCGCGGTCTACTACCCCACCGATGCCGACGTCCAGGGCGACTACGAGCTCCAGGCCTGGGCGCGCGAGCTCGGCTCCCAGGACGGCGGCCGCCTCGCGGGCGTGGCCGAGCCGGGCGCGGCCGACGGCGGCATCCACACGTTCGGATACCTCGTCGACATCGTGACGCTCGCGATGTTCACCGCCAGCGCCCAGCACGCCGCGGTGAACTTCCCGCAGAACTTCACCATGAGCTACACCCCCGCCCTGCCGCTCGCCGCCTACGCCCCGCCCCCCGTCTCGCCGCGCGAGAGCGGAAGTGTCCTCGCGACGCTCCCGCCGCTCCAACAATCGGTGGTGCAGCAGGCGCTCGGCTACCTGCTCGGCGGCGTCTACTACACGCGGCTCGGCGACTACGACCGCAACCTCCGCGGAAAGTGGTTCGAGGACCCGCGCGTGCAGGCGCAGCTCGCCCAGCTCGGGACGGATTTGCGCGCGGTCGAGGTCGAGATCGGCCGTCGCAACCTGACGCGCATTCCCTACATCGTGTTGTTGCCGTCGCAAATCCCGCAGAGCATCAACATCTGATTTGGTCGGGTGTGTCATTTTGACGGTGACGCTTGGGAAGGGGCGCCCCGGCTTCGCCGTCGCCCTCCTCCGCGGTCGGCGCGGGGCGCCTCCGTCCTTCGGACCGGCCGAGGACGGCCGCGCGCGAGCGGGCGACGGGAGGGAATGGCGGGCACGCTCGCTGTCCGGCTGGCGCGGGCAGTGGCTGCTGAGGCGCGGCTGCGCGGCTGGTTGGGAGATCGGGGCGCGGCAGGAAGCCATGCCGGTGTGAACGCCCGTTTTCCAGAGTCATGCCACCCTGGATGCTCGAACCCGGCCCTCCTGCTTGCCGGGGGGTCGGAATAGTGACGGTTGGTCCGTGGGGCGGGCCGAGGGATCTTGCCGGATCGGGCGTTGGGGGAGGCATGACTTCGATTCGGAGGCGTTCGCGAGGGCATGGGTCCGGGGAGGAGGGTTTGGGCGGCCGGGCGGGGGGCCGCGGCGATTCGGACGCCTGCCCGCGCCACGCTGTGCGAGACTCCCCCCGAGGACTCCCCATGGGCATGACCGCCTGCTTCCGCCGCGCCGCCGCCGTCGATCTTCCGGGCATCGAGGCGAACCCGGGCGCCGCCGCCGAGCTGTTGTTCGAGCCGACGGACGCGGGCGCCAGGGGGCCCGTCCAGGTCGACATCGACAAGATGTGGAACGGTCTGCACTGGCTCCTCGCCGGAGACACCGAGAACACGGACGGGCTCGGCGCGGTGGTGCTCGGCGGTGAGGAGGTCGGCGAGGACTGCGGCTACGGGCCCGCGCGGCTGCATCGCCCCGACGAGGTGGCCCGCCTGTCCGCGGAGCTGAACGTCGTGACCGAGGATCAGCTGCGCGCCCGCTGGAACCCCGAGCAGATGCTGGCTGACGACGTGTACCCCTCCATCTGGGACGAGGGCGACGCGGTGTTCGAAGAGGAGCTCCTGCCCGCCTTCCGCCAGGTGCGAGCCCTCTTTGCCGAGGCCGCGGACGCGGGGGAGGGGGTGCTGGTCGGGATCGCCTGAGCCAGGCGCCGCCGCCGCGTTGCCCACTGGTCGCCGTCCTCGTTGCGGCGCTTCCGGGCATCCCGGGGGGCCTGACCGCGGGGCCCCGGATGTGGCACCTACAAGGCCCTCCGAGGTGCCACAAGTGGGGGTACCCGGCGCGGGCCCCCCAGGATGTGGCACCTCGGAGGCGGAGACAGGTGCCACAAGTGGGGGTACCCGGCGCGGGCCCCCCAGGATGTGGCACCTCGCGGGGCCGGCGCGCCGGTTTGTCACCGATGCCTCCTTCGGGAACGGGACGCTGTCGGGCGCGCCCGAGCCCCGACGTCACGACGCGCCAGGCGCCCGGAAGTCGGCCGCCCGTCCCCGGGCGGCCGGTCCCCGCCGTCCGCGGCGGGACCGAGCAGCTTCGCTGCGAGACTGGAGGGGGCCGACGGGGCCGCGTCCGCGCGGCCCCCGGGCGCCCGCACCCCTACGCCGCCGCCGCCGCCGCCGCGTTGCCCGCCTCCAGCACACGCCGCGCCTCCGCCCCGCGCCCAAGCGGCACGAGGAGCTCGATGGGCACGTACGGACCGGAGATGTGGACGAGCTGACGGAACCGCAGGCCGCGCACCCGCGTCGGGATGCCGGCCTGTTCGAGCGCGCGGAGCGCGGGCGGAACGGCGTAGACGCGGTGGAGCTGCCAGGCGACCTCGATGTCGCCAAAGGCGCGGCGGGCCTGCCACTCGACGTGAAGGTCCCAGGCGTGGGCGCACACGAGCGAGAGGGCCAGCACATCGAGGTAGCCGGCGCCGAACGCCTCGCTCGAGGTAGCCCACGCCGCCCCTGTCGTGACCAGCACGGCGAACGGCAGGGTGCGCGCCAAGGAGGCTTCGGCCTCGTCCACGGTGCGGCCGGCCACGGGGGCGACGTTCCAGGGCAGGTGGAACAATATGGCGTACACGACGCTCCCCACCGCGACGAGCCCCACGGAGACGAGGGTGTGGACGGTGTCGGACCAGGGGGCGATATCGAGGATCAGGTGGGGCAGGGTGGGGAGGGCGACCAGCGCCACCGGCCCCAACCCCGATGAGAGGAGCGGGACCGCGCCGTCGCTCGACCACAACGTCGGGAGGCGCCACGTGCCGTACGCCACGAGCGCGAGCACGACGACGGCCGGCGCGAGGGCGGCCCGTTCGCGATCCTGGAACAACGACGCCAGCTCGATCGCGGGCAACGCGGACTCCGCCAGCATCAGCCCGACGAGCACGGCAAACCCGTTTCCGAAGCCCCACCGATCGATGATACGCGCCCCGAACCAATACAGGCTGCTTCCGGCGGCCAACGTCACGATGGTGAGGATCCGGAAGTTCACTCCCGGGGACAACACGAGGTCGGTCGCGGACGGGGTCAGGACCTGCTCCAGGCTCAGCGCGATGGCGAACCCCTGGAAGCAGCACAACGCCGCCCACACCCACCGGGTGGCCTTCTCCAGTTGCGCTCGCTCCGCCGGCCCGCCGACCCGCAGCGCCCGCCAACGCGCCCGCGTCAGGGCGCCGAACTCCACGAAGAGGAAGCTGGTCATCCACGTCATCGGGCCGAGCACGGTCACGGAAAATGCGTGTCCGCCCAGCTCGGCCACCGCCGGGGTGTCCAGCCCCGGCAACACCACCTGCCGCGCAGCCAGGAGCGCGGCGACCACGAGGAGGGTGACGAACACGCGGCGGGGAAGGTCGATCGACGCGGAGGGCGGCATGCGCGCGACCGTACGCGTTGGCAGGGAGCCACGCAAGCCTGCGCCAGGCACCAGGCCCTACCCCAGGCCTACCCCAACCCCTCGACCAACCGCGCCGCGAACCGCCCTGACAAGTGATCCCGCAGCAGGGACACGCCCTCGATCGTCCACTTCTCCTCGCGATCCTCGACCGCGCCGCGGAAGACGCGACGGGGCGGCGCGGCGAAGAAGTGGCGGCGGTGCGGCTCGGTGGGGCGGGGGGTGATCCAGGAGCGGGGCGGGCCGGGATCGTCGGGGTCGGCGGGCCGGGGCGTGGCCCAGGACTCGCGGGTGCCGGGGTGGACGAGGACACGCACGGCGCCGTCGCGGCCGGTCGTGGACACGAACCGATGCACGCCGGCCTCGCTGGCGAACAGGAGCGCGGCGGCGGGGCCGGTCACGAGGAGCTCGACGCCGACGCGCTCGCCGACACGATCGGGGAGCTTCGCACCGGGAAGGAAGAGCTCCAGCGCGCCGTCGTGGAGGTGGAGCGCGGCGGACTCGACCGTGATGCGCCAGCGCACGGCGAGCGCGCGGTAGTGGGCCACCAGGTCGTCGACCGGGGCGGTGTCGAGCCCGTAGACGGCGACCACGGCGCTGCGGGCCTCGGGGTGCACGCGGTCGTAGAGGTCCTGGCACGCGGAGAGCGCGGCGCGGTCGAGCGTGTCGAGGGGCCCGGCGAACCCGGCGGCGGTGGGGGGCGCCTCGCCGAGGGCGGCCACGCCGAGGTCCATCTCGAGCTGGAGCGCGTCGGCGGCGAGCGATTGGAGGCGCTCGAGCAGATCGCGGCCCAGCGAAGAGGCGCCGCCAGCTTCCGCGCGGCCCCCTCGCGCCTCGCGGCGCTCTTCTTCCCGACGCCGGTTGGCCTGCTCCGACGCGTCCAGCTCGGCGTAGGCCGATCCGTCGAGCACATTCGCGAGCGAACGGCGGCGGGCCTGTGCGAGCGCGTGCAGCGCGTCAAGCGCCGTGTCGCGCCCACGTTTGGACCCGCGGACGAGCTCGATGCGTAGGCCGTCCGCCACGCGCACGTCGGCGGGCATCGGGTCCTTCCACGCGTCCAGCGCCGCGGCGGTGGGCGCGGCGAGGTGGTCGTGCACGGCGCGGAGCAGCTGCCGCGCGCCCCAGGTGGGGTGGTAGCCGGCCGTCGCGAGGCGGGCGCGCGCGTCGGGCGTGACGGTGAAGGCGCGGCCGCGCAGCCCGGGCCGCTGGGCGAACGCGGCGAGCTCGCGGGTGAGCACGCGCTCGACCGCCTCCGGGGTGAGCGGGGCGAAGGCGAGCACGCGGTCGATGCGGTTGAGCAGCTCGGGGCGGAGCCAGCCGCGCACGGCCTCCTGGAAGGCGGCGAGGCGGGTGGGGGCGGCGCCGTCGCGGTCGAAGCCGGTCGCCCCACGTTTGGCCTCGGCGCTCCCGACGTTCGAGGTCATCAGGATGACCGTGCTGCAGAAGTCGGCCGCGACCCCGCTCCCGTCGGTCAGGCGGCCCTCGCCGAGCACCTGGAGGAGGAGATCGAGCACGGCGGGATGCGCCTTCTCGAGCTCGTCGAGCAGGATCACGGCGAAGGGCTGCCGCCGCACGGCGCCGGTGAGCTGGCCGTCGCCCTCGGGGCCCTCGACCAGCCGGAGCACGGCCGCGGGGCTCGCGTACTCGCTCATGTCGAACCGGATCATGCGACGGGGATCGCCGAAGAGGAACGTCGCGAGCGCGCGCGCCATCTCGGTCTTTCCCACGCCGGTGGGGCCCACCAGCAGCATAGAGACGAGCGGCTTGCCCGCGCGCGCAACGTCGGCGGTGACGGTGGCGAGCGCGTCACACACGGCGGTGACCGCCTCGGGTTGGCCAAAGATGCGGGCGTCGAAGTGGGCGCGGATGGCGGGGTACGACAGCGGCGTGCGGGGATCGACCAGGGCGCGCGGCAGGCCGCTCTCGGCGCAGTAGCGATCGAGCACGGCGTCGCGACCGAGCTCGACAACGGGGGCGCTCTGCCCGTCTGCCCCGTCCACGGAAGCCGCCGCCGCGGCGTCGGTCGCCAGCCCCTCCAAGAACCGGATGCTCCGCCCCGGAAAGCCCGAGTAGGGCGCGAACCGGCGCTGGAGGCGCAGGATTTCGCGGATGGCGTCGGGCCGGAACACCACGCCCAGCGCCCGCCCCCGCGCCGCGCCCCAGCGCGACACGATGTCCTCCAGGCGCGCGGTCGGCTCGGGGAAGGGGAGCCGCACGAGGCCGTCGAGCATGCCGGGGTAGCGCGCGTCGAGCCGCGCGAGCTCCTCGGGGGTGGCCTCGCCCAGGAGGCGCACGTCGCCACGCTGCACCGAGGGCGCGAGCGACTCGCCGATGCTGATGCTGTTGCCCTCGTAGCGGCCGACCTCGAACAGCTCGGCGATCCGGCCCACATAGAGCCAGTCGCGGGACGCCGCGAGCTCGGTACTCAGGCGCGCGAGCGCGTCCTGCCAGCCGCCGCCCTCGGCGTCGAGCAGCCGCATGAGGAGCTGCGGGGCGGTAGTCTCGCGCACGGTCAGGTTGGCCTCGACCTCGGCCGCCCGCGACCGCACCAGCTCGCGCACGAGCGCGGTCTTGCCGACGCCGTGGGGGCCCACCACCACGACGCTCCGCCCGGCGCCCATCGCGCGCACCAGCGCGGCCAGCTCGGGCTCCAGCCCGTACGCCTCGACGGTCTGCAGCGGGGGCAACACGGTGTCGATCAGCCGCGCCTGCTGCTTCGCGCGGTCGCGCACCTCGTTGGCGGTGGGCAACGCGAGCGCCGTCGAGACGGGCTCCGCCGTGGCCGCGGTCACCGCGAGGAGCTCGACCAGCGCTTCGCCGTCGAGCGGCGCCTCGCGGGAGAGCAGGTGCAGCGTGATGCGGGCGCGCAGGCCCTCGCGGGCGGCCTCGGCGCTCTCCCCGGGCCAGGACAGCGCGAGCGAGGGCGCCACGGCGAGCAGGCCGGACATCGCCTGCAGGATCACGACGCGCACGCCGATCTCGATGGCGGGGCGCGTGCCCTTGATGCCGCGCACCTCCGGCAGCGTGACCAGCAGCGACTCGGTGGTGTGGAGCGTGAGCGCCGGGAACGCCGCGAGCGCCTCGAGCACGCTGTCGCCCTTCCACAGGCCGTCCTGGAGCGCCTCGGCGAGGGCGGCGGCCACGGTCTCGACGGTGGCGGCCGGCCAGCCCAGCGAGGACCGCAGGAGCGGGCTTGCGACCGTGAGGCCCCCGGCGAGGGTGCGCTGGGTGATCCAGACGGTGAGATCGCGCTGAAGGGACATGGCTCCGCGCGGTTCGGGGCGCGAAGGGCGTCTAACGCGGCGCGGTGCGGCCTCGTGAACGACCCCGGAGGTCGCGTTGCGCGCGTCCTGGGTAGGCGCCGGCGATCCCTTGACGATCGCCCCCCCTCGGCCTATCGTCCGGGCCGAAAAACGGGGATGTGGCAGACCGATGCGGATCTCGAACCGGATCGCCGTCGCGCTCCCCCTGCTCGTCGTGGCCGTCCTCACCGCGATCGGCCTGCCCCACTGGGCGCTCTGGCGCGCCGAGATGTGGACGTGGATGCTCGTCGGGCTGGAGTTCGACGGGCTGATGAAGAAGCTCGCGGAGGACTTCCACCCGCCCGGCTACTTCGTCCTGCTCTGGGCGCTCCTCGAGACCGACTACCCCGACTGGGTCCTCCGTTTCCCCTCGCTGCTCGGGATGGTGGGCACCGTCGGCCTCGCGGGCGTGGCGGCCCGGCGCTGGTTCGGGCAGGCCGAGGGCTTCTTCGCCGCGATGGCGCTGGCGCTCTCGCCGTTCGTGCTCGTCTACGGGGGCGTGGCCCGCGGCTACGCGTTGCTCGCGTTGGCCGCCGCCGGACTGCTCGTGTCGGGCGCGCAGATGGTCGAGGGCCACCGCGTCCGCGCCGCGGCCGTGGGGCTCCTCGTGTCGGGCACCGCGGCCATCTACATCCACTACGCGGCGGGCGCGGCGCTCCTGGCGACCGTACTCGGCATCGCGGCCGGGCTCCGTGCGCGCCCCGACCGCGGGGCCGGGCGGTGGGTGTGGGCGGTGGGCGCGATGGCGGCCATCCCGGTCCTGTTCTCGCCCTGGCTGCTCGGCCCGATGCGCAACCAGCAGACGGACGTGTCGCCGCTGCCGCGCACCGTCAACGTCCTCGGCTACCTCGTGTGGCCGGTGGGCCACCAGCAGCCCCTGGCGAACTGGGCCCTGCTCGCGATCGGCGTGCTGGGGGTGTTCCTCCTCGTGCGCCGCCGCACGCCCGCCGACCGTCTCCTGCTGGCCTGGCCCCTCGTGGGCGTCGTCATCCCGCTCGTGTTCTCCGATCGCAGCGATCTGCAGACCAAGTTCTACGTCGAGTCGTGGTTCCTCCCCGCGTGGGGCGTGCTCGTGGGCGTCGGCACCGCCGCCATCGTGCGCCACCTCGCCTCGTTCCGTACGGGTGCGGCGGTGTTCGTGGTGGCGCTCGTGGCCTCGGCCGTGGGGCCCGTGGTGGCCCTCTGGAAGCTCCCGGCCGCGCCCTTCGAGGTGTGGAACGGCAGCAACGTGTACGACGTTCGCCGCGAGGTGCGGCTGCTGCGCCAGGTGCTCCCCGACATCCCCGCCGGGTCGTTCCCGACCGAGCCGTTCTCCGTCTACGCCGCGTACATGGACGAGGTGCCCACCACGAGCCGGTCGCCCCGCTGGATGTTCCGCCGGCGGGACGACGTGCTGATGCGCAGCGTCTACACCGCGCCCGAGCTCGCGCCGTGCACGTTTCCGTATGCGTTCTACGTCACGCTGAGCGTGCCGGATCCCTACCAGTGCGACGCCCTCGTGCTCGGGATCCAGGCCGCGGCCGAGCGCGAGGCGTACCCGCCGTTCGTCCTCGAGCTCGCCTCCCGCGCGTGGCTGCGTGGCAACCTGCAAGAGGCGGAGGCGCTCGCGACGCAGGCGGCGGCGATGCCGAACGGCTGGAGCGATCCGGCGGTGTTCCTGGCCCAGCTCTACGCCCAGAACGGCCAACCCCAGCTGGCCCTCGGCGCCATCGAGCAGGCCCTCGGCCAGGCCCGGATCTGGAAGAACTACTTCGTCGCGAAGGAGCTGTTCGGCCTCGAGGCCGAGCTGTTGTACCAGCTGGGCCGCATCGACGAGGCCCAGGCGGCGGCGGCCTGCGCGAGCCCCTCGGCGCGCATCGAGGCGTGCCTGGCGGAGTAGGGGGGGCTTGGCGACGGAGTAGGACGGGCACGTCTACACCTGTCGCTCACGATGACGACACGGATTGTGTCACGACGGGCTACGGTCCCCGCGCCACCCGGAACCCCGCATGCATCGCCAGAACCTGATCGACTGGTACAACTCCTTCGCCACCGAGCGAGAGGCCTGCCTCGTGCATCTCGACACCATGTTCACCGAGGACGTGGTGTTCCGCGATCCGTTCCGGGACACCCGCGGCGTCCCCGCGTTCCGGGAGCTGTTCGTGCGCATGTTCCGGCGGTACCGCCACGTGCACTTCACCGGTTTCGTGCTCGAAGGGAACGAGGAGAAGTTCACCTTCACGTACCTGATGCACCTCCGCATGGCGGTCGGGCCGACGTTCGTGACGCCGATGGCGACCATCTGCACGGCGCGGGACGGCAAGATCTCCGAGGTGATCGACTACTACGACTTCGCGAGCGGCCTCGTGTCGCCGGTGCCGCTCCTCGCGAAGGCCTACCAGGCGTGCATCCGGGCGATCTTCCTGTAGGCGGTCAGCGGGGCGGCGCCTCCGCCTCGCACCGCTCCATCCACCCGCGCAGCACCGTCACCAGCTCCCGCCGGCTCGCCTCCGCCGGCCACGCGAGCGGCTCGGCCCGTTGTTTCGCCGCCTGGATGGGCCACGTCGTCACGCGGGCGAGCGCGGCGCTCCGTTGTTTCGCGTCCACGGTCTCGGGCAACACCGTACCGCCGAACCACACCCGGGCGCCGGTGTCGGGAACGGTGAGCGGCGCGAGCACCAATGCACGGTCGTCCACCTGCCACACCACCTCCGCCGGCCAGCCTTCCACCAACAACACGGGCTGCGCGACCTGACGGGGGCGGAGCAACGTGGCGTCGGCGTGCACGACCAGGGCGGTAGCCTCGGTGATGGCGCGGGTGTCGGCGCTCCATGTCCACGGATAGGGCGTGGCGAATTGGATCGTGCGTTGGCACGCGATCGACTCGACGGGCAGCGGGTCGGCGGCCAGGGGCGCCGCGCTCGCCGCTGCCATCCACAACAAACCAATCATTGCACCACCTCCACGTCGTCCAGCCCGATGCGCCCGAACGCGCTGTCGCCGTCTTGGCCGAAGTCCAGTTGGACGCTGCGTACGTCGGAGAGATCCAACGCGGTCGCCCCGGCCGTGAAGTCCACCAGCGGCAGGCGCACGGTGGAGAAGGCGTTGGCCCACCCGCGCCCATCGCCGTCGCCGCGCCGACCGTACGGCGGCGCGATCGTCGCGTGCGGGCGGATCGAGCGGGTCACGGACACCCCGGCGCCGTCGGTCAGGGTGACCGAGAAGTCGAGCGGCCCGTCGAGCTCGATGGTGAGCGGGTTCCGGGTCTCCTGGCAGGCGCCGAGGGTGAGGAAGCGGCCGCCCCGCCAATCGCGCAGCAGCGTCGGGAGCTCGTAGCGGTAGTACGCGGGCGCGTCCCACTCGAACACGATGCCCTGGGCATCGTCGGCGGCCTCACCGGCCTGTGTCATCCCGTTCATCGGATCGTTGCCGGTCCACGTCAGCTGCGTGTCGGCGTCGTCCTGGAGGCCCTCGGAGGCGTTGGTGACATCGTAGATCACCGCGGCGTTGCTCGACGCCGATCCGAGGTCCCCGAACAGTTGGTAGTCGTCGATCACCATCCCCTCGGCCGGGCGCCACGTGGAGAGCACCGTGGTGGTGAACGCCGTCGCGGGCAGGTTCATCGGGTCACGTTGGAGCAGGGCGCGCGCCGTCGCGTCGTCCTCCAGCCCCTCGGCCACGGCCGCGAGCAGGTACGCCTTTGCGATGCGCTGCGCGTCCTCCCGCTCGATCTGGTCGGGCCCCTGCCCGTCGTCGTACCCGCAACAGTTGAAGTCCTCGTGCGAGGCGCCGTACACGTAGGTCGACGAGCGCGTGCCCTGCGCGGCCTGGTACAACCGGAACGATTGGGCCTCGCTGAATTGGGTGCCACCGGTGACGTCGCCGTCGGAGCTGCCGGCGAGCAGGTGATAACGAACGTCGCCCGGGTCGGACATCGTCACCGAGTTGAACACGGTGGGCGCGATCGACACGAGCACGCGCACGTCGTCCGCGGTGAAGCCCTCGGGTACATCCCCGGTGCCGCCACCGCCCGCGAGCAGCCGGGTGTGCGCCCGCACGATCCCTTCGCCGCCGCGGGAGTGGCCGATCCACGCGATGGTGTGGGGGTCCACCAGATCGACCAGCGCGCCGCCGCCCACCTGGTCCAGGTGTGTCAGGAACCAATCCGTGTTGGTCAGCGTGGTGGTCGACGCCGCCTCGATCCCCGGCATCGTCTCGTTCTCGTGGGACATCACCACGTAGCCCCAGCTCGCGAGGTGCTCGCCGAGGTAGTCGTACCAGGTGTGCTGGTGGCCGTTGCCGTGAGAGATCACCACCAGCGGCCGCGGGCCGAGCGCGGCGAGGTCGTCCGGCCAGTACACCCGCTGGCCGAGCCAGTCGCCGCCGGACACGTCCGCCTGGGACACGCCATGCGGGCCCGCCTCCGCGAGGTCGCCCGCCACGCGCAGGCCCGCGCCGTCCGCGCCCTGGTCGAGGCGGTCGCCGGGGGAGAACGTGGCGTCGCCGTCGACATCGAGCACCACGTCGTAAGCCGCGCCGAGCACGCCCGCGTCCGGCGCCACCGCCGGCCACACGGTCCGCCCCGCCGTGGCGAGCTCCGCGTCGTCGAGCGACAGCTCCTCCACCTCCCCGGTGACATCGACCAGCGCGCGATCCTCGCCCCACGCCTCCACGCTCCGGTGCGCCACCACCCACGCCTGGGCCGCGCCGACCCCGTCGGGTTGCGCGCGTTTGTCGAAGGCCACTTCCAGCGGCTCGCCGAGCGCGTACACGTCATCGAACCCGAAGCCCGGCGCCTCCTCCCGCGTGCGGCCGGCGAGCGGCGCGACCGGCACCACGCGCAGCGCGAGCGGCTGGGGCTCGCACCCCGTCACCGAGGCGGTCAGCGTCGCCTCTCCGACCGTGCTCCCCTCGATGTGGAGCGTGACCGGGAGCGCGTCGGTCGCGAACGGGAGATCGAGCGGCGCGCCGTCCTTGTCCAGCACCGTGATGTCGCCGGTGCCGGCAATGGTCACCCGGGTCCCCTTCGCGGCGCCGGCGGGCGCCTCCAGCGTCACCGGGCGCGTGCCGAGCAGGCGGCTGGTGCCGGACATCCCGGCGAACCGGCTCATCTCCACGGACACCGCCACCGAGGGGTCTGCCGCGCCGGTCGACCACGCCAGGGCGCAGGCGGGGCGGTCGTCGCCGCACCCCGAGAGGAGCAGGAGCGTGCCCATGGAGAGCCGACGAGCGCGGGGAGCGGGCATGGGCGGGATGGTACGCGGGTGGGGGCGGGAGCGTCTATGGGGGAGGGCGGGCTCGTTGGGGCGAGCGACCCACGAGGACGCCCCCGCCGAGTCCGAGGGTAGATACGGGGGGGTGCCTATGTTGGTGCGGAGGGGGCGCTCCCCCCTGGAGGCATCGATGTCCCGGCGCTTGTTCTGTAAATCCGCGGCGTGCGCGCTTCTCGTAGCGGCCGCGCTCCCAACCCAGGCCCAGGCACAGGCCGAGAAGAAACCAAATGTCTTGTTCATCATGGCCGACGATGTCGGCTGGATGCAACTCGGGGCATATCACCAGGGGCTCATGAGCTCCGAGACGCCCAACCCGGCCCGGATGCACGTGGTCACCCAGCTCTCTCCCAAGTACGAGAGCATGTTGGGGGTGAAGGGAGGGAAGGATTGGGGCGTGCAGGAAGCGGGCATGAAGCAGCTCGACGACAACGTCGGTGTCGTCCTGCAGAAGCTCGAGCAGCTCGGGGTGCTGGATAACACCCTCATCGTGTTCACCACCGACAACGGGGCAGAGGTCATCACGTGGCCGGACGGGGGCTCCACCCCGTTCCGGGGGCAGAAGGGAGGGGCCTGGGAGGGCGGCTACCGCGTGCCGATGATCGCGCGTTGGCCGGGACACATCAAGCCGGGGCAGGTGAGCGCCGAGTTCATGGTGGCCTTGGATTGGGTGCCGACACTCGTGAACATCGCGGGGGGCCCCAAGGGGGACCAGCTGAAGAGCACCATCGAAGCCGGGAAGTATCCCGGGTTCACGAAGACGACGCTCGACGGCTACGACCAGCGTGACATGTTGGAGGGCAAGTCCCGGTCGGCACGGGAAACCTTCTTCTACTACTCGGGCGCGACCCTCTCCGCGGTCCGTTGGAAGAATTGGAAGTTCCTCTACCAGATGCCCGCCTCCGGCGCGACGGCGTGGATCGAACCGCTCGTCAAGTACAACTTCACCCTGATCGAGAACCTCAAGCGTGACCCGTTCGAGGCCGCGACCAACAACGAGAAGTCCGCGCTCTACTACGGCGACTTCTTCCAGTACGACTGGAACCTGCTGCCAATCGGCCAGAAGCTCGCGCTGCAGCACCTGATGACGTTCAAGCAGTATCCGCCGATGCAGAACCCGGCGTCCTACAACCTCGACGCGGTGATGGAGCAGATCCGCAACCAACCCGCGAAGGGCGAGTAGGTCGTGCGCGCTCCGTGGCACGTCGCGTCGTGTTTGTGCGCGCTGGGGTGCGCCACGGAGCCGGAGTGTCCGTCCGGGATGGCCTTCGTTCCGGGCGGAACCTTCCGCTTCGGCGCGAATGACACCTACGCCGAGGAGCGCGCCGCCGAACAGGTGCGCGTCGAGGCGCTCTGCATCGGTGTGCACGAGGTGACCAACGCCGAGTTCCGGCGGTTCGTGGAGGCGACCGGCTACGTCACGATCGCGGAGCGGGAGCTCCCGAGCGACGCGTTCGGCTCGCTGCCGCGCGAGCTCCGGGCGGCGGGGGCGATGGTCTTCCGGCCCGTCCCCGCTGGCCAGCCCGTCCCGGAGCTCGGCTGGTGGCATTGGGTGCCGGGCGCGAGCTGGCGGTTTCCGGGCGGTCCGGCGACCACGCTCGACGGCCTGGACGCCCACCCCGTCGTCCAGGTGGCGTTCGAGGACGCCGTCGCGTTCGCGCGCTGGTCCGGCGGATCGCTGCCCACCGAGGCACAGTGGGAGTACGCGGCGCGCGGCGGGTTGGACGGCGCGGCTTATCCATGGGGAGACGCGTACGTGCCCGGCCGACACAACGTCTGGCAGGGCGCGTTCCCGTGGGCGAACACCCGCGAGGATGGGTTCGAGGGGACCGCGCCCGTGGGCTCGTTCGCGCCCAACGGATTCGGGCTCTACGACATGACCGGGAACGTCTGGGAGTGGACCTCGGACTGGTATCGGCCCGGTCATGACGGCGCCGGCGGTCGCGTGGATCCGTCGCTGACCGATGTCACGGCGGCGTACGACCCAAGTGAGCCCTCCGTCGCCAAACACGTCGTCAAGGGTGGCTCGTTCCTGTGCTCGCCCGATTATTGTGGGCGCTACCGCCCCGCTGCACGGCAGCCGCAGGAGCCCGACACGGGCATGTCCCACATCGGCTTCCGCATCGTGCGCGCGCCGGTCCCAGCTACCAATTCAGGAGGCATGCCATGAGCAATCTCTTCTCGGGAGCCGTCGGAACCTTGCTGGCGCTCGCGGTCGCGTGCTCGGCGCCGGTCGCTTTCGCGCAAGCCGAGCCGCTGCCTTCCTGGAACGACGGCCCTGCCCGACAAGCGATCCTCGACTTCGTCCAGCAGACGACCGATCCGGCCAGCCCGCGCTTCGTGCCACCCGACGCGCGTGTCGCCACGTTCGACCAGGACGGAACGCTCTGGGTGGAACACCCGATGTACGCGCAGGTGGCCTACTGCCTGGATCAGGTGCCCAGGCTCGTCGCGGCCAAACCCGAGCTCGCGAACGAGGAGCCGTTCAAGACGGTGTTGACAGGGAACGCAAAGGCGATCGAGGCCCTCTCGAAGCAGGATTTGGAGAAGGTCTTCGGGGCGACCCTGTCCGGAATGACTGTGGACACGTTCACGGCCGAGGTGCGAAGCTGGCTGTCGACCGCGCGGGATCCCCGCTGGAAGCGGGCGTACACCGAGCTCGCCTTCGCGCCGATGCTCGAGCTGCTCGATTACCTTCGGACGAGCGGCTACGAGACGTACATCGTCACCGGCGGTGGGCAGGACTTCGTCCGCGTCTACTCCGAGCAGGTGTATGGGG
This sequence comes from Myxococcota bacterium, assembly GCA_040386535.1. Taxonomy (GTDB): domain Bacteria; phylum Myxococcota_A; class UBA796; order UBA796; family SXON01; genus CAJBVW01. The sequence goes on from JAZKFH010000084.1 coordinate 38,884, forward strand.
TCCCCGTCGACCACGTCGTCGGGAGCGCGGCCGAGACCCGGTTTGGGTACGGCGAGGACGGCAAGCCCACACTCACCAAGGAGCCCCGTCTGCTCTTCGATGACGACGCCACCGGAAAACCCGAGGCCATCCACCTGGTCATCGGCCGTCGCCCCGCCCTGGCGGTCGGCAACTCGACGGGCGACCAACAGATGCTCGAGTACACGTCCGCGGGGGACGGCGGACGCCTGTCGCTGCTCGTGCTCCACGACGACGCCGTGCGGGAGTACGCCTACGGGCCGGCGCAGGGGCTGCCCGACACGAAGGTCGGCACGTTCCCCACCGCGCTCTACGACGAGGCGCAACAGCAGGGGTGGATCGTGGTGAGCATGAAGGACGACTGGAACCGCATCTTCGCCTGGGAGTCCGCGCCGGGGACGCAATGACGCGTCGCGCCGCTCACGCGCGCTCTGCTCACCGGACGTCCGGATAGTCAGCCTCGATCTTGTCCAGCGTGTGCGCAGTCTCGTTGACCGTGCGGCGCGAGATCATGGCATCGAAGTCGAACCAACCGAAGCCGCGGAGCGAGGTCGCGTTGGCCCCCGCGCCGCCTCGGAGCTGGAGATCGCGGGCGGTGGACGTGTAGGCGTCGTCGGGGAAGTCCGAGGCCTGGAGGCCGTAGTCCCGCTCCGCCGCCGTCGTCACGACGGTGGAGAGGTGACAGCCCACGCACGAGAGTTGGTCCGGGACGTAGACCGCGGGGTTGTCCACCCGGAGGTACGAGGCCATCGTCGCCTGGCGCTCGGCGTCCGTCGCGGCGGCCATCGCCTCGGTCGAGAAGAAGGCGCGGCCGTCCTCCGGGGAGGCGCCCGGCGGGTTGACATCGTAGGCGAAGGTGGTGCCCGTCTCGGTCAGGAGCACCTGCTGGATGGAATCGGCCACCCCCTCGATGTCGAGCGTGGTCATCACCCCCTCCTCCACCTCGAAGCCGCCCATGAACCAATTCGGAGTGGTCGACGGCGCGCGCAGGAAGAAGGTCACTCGCCGCAGGCGATCCTCCCCCGTCAGGCCCAACACCACCTCGCGGAGCGCGGCGCCATACGCCCCGCCCACCCCCTGCGCAACGAGCGAGGGATGCACGTCCAGCGGCGCGTCCACCGCGGTCTCCGGCTCCAGCGCGCGCAGCTCCCGCAGCGCCGCGACCGCCGCGTCGAAGTCGTCGATGGCGTAGAACAGGTGCAGCGCGGAGTCCGCGGCGCGGCCGTCCTCGGCGATCGGCTGCATGACGAGCCGCACCTCGGGGCGACAGTCGTCCGGCGTACCGCCGCAAGCGTCGAAGCGGAGCGAGACCACCCGCAGCAGGCGGAGCACGAGCGTCTCGTCTGTAGTGGCGGGGAAGGTGGGGATCTGGAGGAACAGCTCCCGCGGAAAGAGCGTGCCGTACGCGCCGTCGTCGGAGGCGCGGAGGTGGTTCGGATCCTCGGAGGTCGCTGGCAGCGGGTAGAGCACTGATATGTCGCTCATGCTCAGGAGGACCGGGGTGTGCCCATCTGTGTCCTTGGCAGGTTCGGCGCCCGGTTGACAGGCGCTCCCCCAAAGCAGGCCGAATGACAGGGAGAGGTGCTTGGGCGAGCGAGGCATGCGGGTCCGACCTGTTGATAATGAGTTTCATTTTCATTATCGCTCGACCCCGAGGTTGTCAATGCCCGTCCCCGGGGCACCCAGCTCGGCGTGGATCATGCCGTGCGCCGCCCGCCCTCACCCCACCCGACAGACCACATTGATGAACGGAAGCGAACCGCCGCCGCCCGCCGCCTCGTCGATCTCGACCAGCTCGATCGCGCCGTGTTTCCCGAACTCCCGCCCGATCGACTCGGCGTCGTAGAAGAACATCTTCACGCCCGGATGCACCTCGTACCAGTCGTCTCCGAGTTTGGGCCCCTGGCCGAACATCGGGGCCGTCTTCGCGATGACGGTGAAGATCATGACGCCGCCCTTCCGCAGCTGGCGGTGGCAGTCCTCGAGCAGCTTCGCGCGTGCGGGCGCGTCGAGCAGGTAGAGCAGGCCGTACGAGAAGATGCCGTCGTAGTGCTGATTGTCGTACGGCATGTCGGTCACGGAGCCGTGGTGGATCGGGATGTCCAGACCCATTTGCGAGCGTGCCAGGCCGATCGCCGTCTGGGAGATCTCGATCCCCGTCACGGACATCCCGTGCTCGAGAAACGGCTTTGCGTTCCGACCGTACCCAAGCCCCGGAACGAGGACATCCTTCACGCCGATCCGCGCGAAGGTGTCCCGCGCGAAGAGGGCCGAACGGCTCGGCTCCTTGCCCCACATCATCTGGTTCTTGGTGAACGCGGTCTCCCACAACTCGGCCATGTCGTGCGCCTCTCCTCACGTTCGTAGCTGGGTGCGCCGGGCGTGGCGAGGGCGCAGTTTTCGCTCCGAGCGGCGTCGCTTTCGATTCGGGGCCGCTGCGATTCGAGCCCGCCGCCGCGCTACGTCGGGCGGATGCGCTACCACGCCGATCCCTTCGCCCGCTCCGTCGCCACCTCCGTCCTCGCGTGCACGCCCGCGGGCGGCGGGTGGGACGTGACCCTGACCGACACCGTGCTCTACCCGGAAGGCGGCGGCCAACCGGACGATCACGGCACGGTCGCGGGCCAGCGCGTGCTCGGGCTCCGCAAGGAGGGCGGCGCCGTCGTGCATCGGCTCGCGGCACCCGTGGAGGGCGCCGTCACCGTCGAGGTGGACTGGGCGCGGCGCTTCGACCACATGCAGCAGCACTCCGGGCAGCACCTGCTCTCCGCCATCGCCCACGATCGCTTCGGGCTCCCGACGACCGCGTTCCACCTCGGCGCGGAGCGGTGCGCCATCGAGGTAGACGGCGACGGCGAGGTGGTCGCCGACACGCTCTCAGAGCTCGAGGCCGCGGTGAACGAGGCCATCCGGGACGACCGCCCCGTGCACGTGCGCGAGGTGACGGTCGCGGAGATGGCGGCGCTCCCCGTGCGCACCCGCGGCCTGCCCGAGGGGTTCGTCGGCAGCGTGCGGCTCGTCGAGATCGCCGGCATCGACCTGAACACCTGCGGCGGCACCCACGTCGATCGCACCGGCCGCCTCCAGGCGATCAAGCTCCTCGGTGTCGAGCGGATGAAGCGGGGCACGCGCATCCCGTTCGTCGCAGGTGGCCGCGTGCTCGGGCTCCTCGGCGACACGCTCGCCCGCGAGGCCGCGCTCGTCCGCCTCCTGTCGTGCCCGCCCACCGAGCACGCCACCAGCGTGGCCCGCGCCCTCGACGAGACCCGGGCCTGGGCCAAGGCCGCCCGCGCCCTCTCCGCCGAGCTCGCCCACGCCATCGGCGGCGCGCTCCTCCCCACCGGCGACACCCTGCGCTGGCACCGCGACGACGCCGATCCCGCCTTCCTCAACGCCGTCGCCGACGCCGTCCGCGCCCGGTTCCCCGAGGTGGTGTGCGTCCTCACCGGTGGCGTGCGCGAGGGCGTGTTCCTCGTGGCGGGGCCCGACGCGCGGGTGGCGGCGCTCGGCCCCAAGGTGGCGGCCACGTTCGAGGGCCGGGGCGGCGGCGCGCGGGGCAAGTTCCAGGGCAAGGCGGCACGGGTGGACCGGCCGCTCGACTGACGGTGGGCGGCGCCCCGCCCGGAGCGGCGGGGCCGGGTGTCCTGCGGGCTCGCGGCAGAGCCGCTCGGTCGGCCGCGCCCGAGCCCGCGGCCGGACCGGACCGCCGCGGCGGCGGCCCGCCCTCCGGCCCCCCTGCCGCGCATGCGGAGGGCACGGTTGTGCCACACTGGGGCGATGCGCCACTTCCGCCTCGCGAAACCTGCCTCCCTGCTGCTTCCCCTGCTCCTCGTCGGCTGTGCCGGTGGCGCGGGGGACACCGGCGGGGCCGCGGACTCCGGGAGCGCTGCGGACGCCGACACGGACACCGACACGGACACAGACACCGACACCGACACCGATACGGACACGGACACCGACACCGGGTGTTCGGAGCCGACGAACTGGTACGCGGACGCGGACGGCGACGGGTTCGGCAACGACGACGTTGTGGTGGCCTCGTGCGACCCCGTCGGTGGCTACGTCGCGGAGCCGGGAGACTGTGACGATGCCGCGGCCGCCGTGAACCCGATGGCGGCCGAGGTGGGGTGCAACGGCGTGGACGACAACTGCGACGGGGTGAGCGGCTGCCGCATGAGCGGGACCTACGGAGAGGCCGAGGGGGCGCTCCGGTTCTACGGCCCCGACATCGAGAAGGAGATGGAGAAGCTCTCGTCAGCCGTGGCCGGCGACTTCGACGGGGATGGCAGCGACGACCTCGCGCTCGGGAATCCCTGGCTGCTCAGCGGGTCTGGCCGTCCGGGGCAGGTGGGCCTCTGGTACGGCCCCGTCACTGCGGGTGGCACCCTCGACGACGCGGACGAGCGGATCTCGGGCTCGGGGAGGGTGGACGGGGTCGGCCTGCACATGGCGGCGGGTGATCTCGACGGGGATGGTGCCGACGAGCTCATCGTCGTCGGCGCGGACCAGGGCGGCCGCATGTGGCTCTTCTACGGCGGCACGCGGGGCGGCGACCGCATGAGCGACGAGGCGGCGGCCGCCTGGTTCGGCGACGGCGAGACGTACGAGAACCTCGGGTCGGCCGCCTCGGCGGGTGACCTCGACGGGGACGGCTTCGACGACTTCGTCGTCACCGGGGTGTACTCGGCGCTGGCCTTCGAGGACGGAGGCGCGGCGTGGCTCGTGTACGGCGGCGCCGCGCGCCGCTCGGGCGCCGCGCTCACCTACGCGGACGTGGACGCGATCGTGGGCGGCACGGCGGAGGGCGAGGGCCTCGGCGAGAGCGCCGCGGTGGTCCCGGACGTGAATGGCGACGGCATCGCCGACCTCGTCCTCAACACGGAACGGGAGCTGGGGTACCTCGGGTGTCGGTGGCCTCGCCCGGGGATCTCGACGGCGACGGCTTCGATGAGATCTCCGTCGGCGCGCCGTACGCCGACTTCGAGGGCCACCTCGGCAGGGTCTCCGTCTTTTACGGCCCGCTCTCGGGGAGCATCCCGTTCACCACGGCCAACGCCACGCTCGGCGGCGATCGGCACACGTTTGTCGGGGGCGCCATCGCGTCCGGCGCGCACGATCTCACCGGTGACGGGTTGCTGGACGTGGTGAGCGTCTCCTTCCGGATCAACTCCGTCTACCTGTGGCCCGGGACCGACGAGTAACGCCGGAAGTGTTCACCACGCGTGAACACGTAGGTCGAGCGCGGCGACGACGCCCGGGGCCCTTCACCTTACTTGCGGGGCCCCGGGATCCAATCATGTTGTTCACGTTGTTGTCCTCCTTGTACGCGGTTGCCATCTTCGGCCTCCCGGCACTTGCCCTCTGGGGTGCGCTCCAACTCGCGCAGGGGAACACGCTCGTCGAGATCGTGGTGCTCGCTTTTGCTCCGATCGCCTACGCGCTCGGCTCCGGCGTCGTCGCGGGGGTGCTGAGCCGATTTCACCGCGCGCACGTCGTGGCAGGCAAGTTCTCCCGAGATCTTGCCAGCCGCCCCTACATGCACCGCCGCCTGTACGGGCTCTGCTGGACAGCCGTGTATTACTTCACCCCCGCCTACTTCCTCTGGCTCTCCCTGCCCGGGGGGAAACACGCCTTGTTCCGGCTGTTCGGATATCGCGGCCAGACCGCGTTCACGACCTATCCGGACACCTGGGTTCGGGATCTGCCGCTGCTTGTGCTCGGGCGGGGCGCCTACCTCTCCAATCGTGCGACCATCGGCACCAACATCGTCCTGATGGGCGGGGAGATCCTCGTGGATTCGATCGAGGTCGGCGCCGACGCGATCGTGGGGCACTTGGCGATGTTGGCCCCGGGTGTGGTCGTGGGCGCTCGGGCCGAGATCGGCGTGGGCTGCGCGATCGGCATCAAGGTGACGATTGGAGAGGGCGCCCAATTCGGGCCAAACTGCTCCATCGAGCACGGCGCGGTGATCGGCGCCAATGCTCGCGTGGGGGTGTTGACCTTCGTCGGCTCCGGCTCCGTGGTGGGTGCGGGCGTGGTCCTGCCCCCCCGCACGTTCGTTCCGCGCCGCACGAAGCTGCTCACCCAGGCGGACGCGGACGCCCTCATCGCGGGCGCTGCGGGCGTGGGCGTTTCCGCTCGGTCCGCGGGGTAGCCGTCGCTCTTGGGCGCTCGTTCAGAGGCCGGGGCCGCCGAGGACGAGGTAGGCGCCGCCTTCGTTGAAGCACATCGTGACGACGAGGTCGCCATATCCATCCGCGTTCACGTCTCCGGCCGCGGCGACGGCGCAGCCGACGCCATCGCCTGCGCCGGCTCCGGTGAGCTTCACGTCCGCCAGTGACAGGTCGAGCTCGCCGCTCACGGGCCCGTACACAAGGTACGCGGCGCCGGCATCCTCGCCGCCGTCGTCATCCTCAACCGCGCCGATGAGCACATCGTCGAACCCGTCCCCGTTCACGTCGCCCGCGGACGCGACGGAAATGCCAGCGGCGTCGGCGTTGTCCTCCCCGATGAACGTCGCATCCGCGAGCGACAGGTCGAGGTCTCCGACCACCGGACCGAACACGACATAGGCCGCGCCCGGGCTCGAGTTGTCCCCATACGCGCCGATGATCAGGTCGTTCACCCCGTCCCCGTCGATGTCGCCTGCCGACACGGAGCAGCCGGCTCTGTCGCCGCTTTCTCCGAACAGCTTCGCGTCGGCGAGGGACAGGTCGATGTCGCCGCTCACGGGGCCGTACACCACGTAGGCGGCGCCCGAGCCTGAACCACCTTCGCTGTTGCTCGGGACTCCGAGGATCAGGTCCGCATGGCCGTCCCCATTCAGATCACCGGCTGGTGCCACTGAAGTGGCGGCATATTGGTACCGGTCTTCGCCGATGAACTTCGCGGCCGCCCCCGACAGCGCCACGCTCCCGCTGATCGGACCGTGCACGACGTAGGCGGCTCCCGCGTCCGTGCCGCCATCGTCGTCGTATCTCGCGCCGATGATCAGGTCGTCGTAGCCGTCGCCGTTCACGTCGCCGGCGGACGCGACGGGCGCGCCAGCCCGATCACCCTCTCCATCGCCGTAGAGCTTGGCGTCCGCCAGCGACAGGTCAAGATCTCCGCTGACCGGGCCGTACACGAGGTAGGCCGCGCCGGAGTTGTCTTGCTCCCCGCTGATCAACAGGTCGTCGTAGCCATCGCCATCGACGTCGCCCGCCCCCGCCACCGACTTGCCGGTCGAATCTTGCTGATCCTCCCCGACGAATTTCACGTCCGCCAGCGACAGGTCCAGGTCTCCGCTGACCGGGCCGTACACCAGGAACGCCGCCCCTGCGACGTACCCCCCCTCGTCGTCTCCGTCCGCGCCGACGATAAGGTCGTCGTACCCGTCGCCGTTCACGTCGCCAGCGGAGGCCGCGACGTACCGGGCGAAAGAGTAGGTCGTTCCACCGATCAGGTGCGCGTGTGCCGCGTCCGCCAGTCTCATCTCGCCCTCCGGCCCACACTCCGCCCCCGCCCCCCCGTCACAATCGTTGTCCAGTCCATCGCCGCACACCTCCGCCTCGGAGGGGCTGATCGCCGCGGTCGTGTCATCACAATCGTCCGCGTTGTTGCTGTAACCTTCCGGAGCATCACACAACCGGGTCCCCGCGTCCGCCTCGTCCCCATGCCCGTCCCCGTCCGCGTCCACGTGCCAGATCGACTTCCCAACGCTCGACGTCGAGTCATCGTCATCGTCCGCAACCCCGTCGCAATCTTCGTCGAAGTCCGCGGTGTCACACACCTCCGTGGCGGCCGGGCTCACCGCTCGGTCATCGTCGTCACAGTCGTCGTCGTTTGCCACGTATCCGTCGGGCGGCGCGTCACAGCTCGCTGCCATCGTGTCCGCCCCGGTGCCGTACCGGTCCGAGTCGGCGTCCCGGAACCACGTCGCGTCCTCGTCCACCGCGCCGTCGCAGTCGTTGTCCAAGGCGTCGCACACCTCCGGCGCGCCGGGGAACGTGTCTCCGTCCGCGTCGTCACACTCCGCGCACGCCATGAACCCGTCGCGGTCGTCGTCCGCCTCTTCCGTGGGGAGCGCGCCGTCGCAGTCGTTGTCGATGCCGTCGCACGCCTCGGCCGCGTCCGGGTAGATCGCGGCGTTGGTGTCATCACAGTCGTCGGGAGCGAACCCGTACCCGGACGGCAGGTTGCATGCGACGATCGGGTCGATGTCTCCGTAGTACCCGTCGTCGTCGGCGTCCCAGTAGTAGGTCCGGCCGTCCTCCGGCGCGTCGTCCACGGCGCCGGAGCAGTCGTTGTCGACCTCGTCGCACACCTCGGCGGCTTCCGGGTTCACGGAGGCGTCGTCGTCGTCGCAGTCCTGGTCGGCGGAGAAGCCGTCGCCGTCGGCGTCGGCCGTGGACTTGGAGTCGTCATCGGCGGGACCGCAGGCGGCGAGTAGGGCCAGCAGGGAGAACACCACCGAACCAACACGGAAGGACAGCATGAAGGCTCCAGGATGACGTTCACACCCACCGAAGCCCGGCGGGGTTCCTCCCGTAGCGTGCGTGTCTCGACGCGTCGCTGCCACGCGCGCGTTGAGCGTTCACGCGGTGTGAACACTTTCGGCGGGCGGTGGAGGCTGGCGGCGCGGCGCTCGGGAAACGGGGTCATGTGCCCGCGAACGCACGTTTGGGCGAGTCATGTGCCCGTGAGTGAGCAGAACGCCACCTCCGACGGCCCGCGCTTTCGAAAAATCATGCTTCGTCCGTAGCGGCCATCCCGAGAAGGGGTGAGAAACGGCGTTCGGGGTGACATGGCTTCCAAATCGCTTCATTCACGGGGGCATGGGTCCCGCGTCGCGGACGCGCCGCTGTGAACGCCGCCCTTCGCCAGCCCGGACGCCTACGGTCTGCTGCTCGGGTCCAACGGATTCGTGCCCGCGGCAAGCTCGTCGCCGTCGGTCGCCCCGTCGCCGTCGCTGTCGTCGTCGTAGAGGCTCGTTCCGCGCGCCACCTCGTCCCCGTCGTCGAGGCCGTCGTCGTCCGAGTCCGGATCGAAGGGGTCGCGCTCTTCGTCGTTCGAGAGCCCGTCCCCGTCCGCGTCGGCGCGGATGTCGTAGACGGCGTCCTCGTCCGGATCGGCGTCGCTGTCGATGTCCCAGGCGCAGGTGGCGCCGCGGAAGCCGAGCGTGAAGGTGCCCGCCAGGCGAAGCAGATCGTCGTCGATGCGCGCGGTGAACGTCCCGTCGACGCCCCGGTCGCCGTCGGAGTGCGTGCACGTGACGTCGAGCCCGTCGTTGTCGCAGGTCAGGGGAAACGTGTAGGCGAACACGTGGTCGAAGGACAGGTCGCCGGTGAACGCGATGGTGCCGTTCGTCTCGAGCTCCAGTCGGTACGAGGGGAGGCCCCCGATGTCGGCGCACAGCTCGCCCGTCGAGCCGGTCACCCCCAGGACCCAACTCTCGCTCCGGAACGCGCGATCCGACGGAACGGGCGTGCCGTCGTCACACGCCGCGGACGCCGGATGGGTGAGGTGGGCCTCCGTCATCGCCGCGGCGCACGCGGCCTCGCAGATCGCGACCGAATCCGCGTCGTCCCAGCAGACGCTCCCGTCGCCGTACTCTTCCACCGCGCTCGCGGCCGCCTCCGGCGTGACGTCCGCCACGCAGGCCACGTAGGCGTCGCACGCCGGGTGGTCGATCGGCTCCACGTCGGTGTCGCCGCCGTCGGTGTCCCCGCTGTCGGTGTCCCCGCCGTCGGTGTCCCCGCCCGCCGTCTCCTCCTCCGCTCCTCCGTCCCGCCCGCCGGCGCAGGCGAGGGACAACGCGAGGCAGGACACGAAGAACAGGGGGAGTCGGGCCATGGGAGCTCGGGGAAGCGGCTCCGTATACCCCGGGCGTGGCCGCAACCGCGCTTGCGAGTGCACTTGCGGCCGCTCCTTCCCTCGCGGTGGCCCGCCGCGCTCGCAGACCGTGCTTGTCCTGCGTGGCACGATCGCAAGCCCACGCGAGCAGCGCCTACCGCCCCGCCTCGACCCCAAACAAGTACGCCGGTGACTGCAAGACCTGCGCCGCGTCGTTCTTGGCGACAGCGTCCTCGCAGGCCGTGAGCAGCTCCTGGGCGGTCGCGTGGAACAGACCACCCTGACGCGAGCGGTCTTCGAGCGCGTAGGACACACCCAGGGCGGAGGCGGTTTCGCGCTCGATCGGCGAGCCGTGGTGTTGGGGGTTGCGCCAGGCGGTGTCGGCCCAACTCTTCACCGCGGCGCCGACGCCCGCGTAGGTGGCTGCGGCCTCGCCGAGATCAGTGGAGCCCATGGTGAGGAAGGCGCCGGCGAGGCAGTCGGCTACGAGCTCGGTGCGGCGCACGGTGACCTCGCCGCGGAAGCGGTCGCCCAGCCAATATTGGACCTGGTGCCCGAACTCGTGCGCCGCGAGCGCGTCGAGGCTCACGACGTTTCCGCCGTCCAGGCGCAGCAGCGCGCCCAGGGAGCTCGCGTCGTAGAAGATGTAGCCCGAGGAGGTGGCGACGCCGCCTCCGTCCCCGGCGGTCAGGTAGGGGGCCACGCAAACGTGGCGCGTGGCGGCGTCCGGGTCGTTTGCCAGGGAGAGCAGCCGGTAGACGCGGCCGAGCGCCTCCACGACGCGGGCGTTGAGCGCTTCAGCGGTCCACACCTGGTCGCCGACAGGGAAGACGGGCTGGGCGGCGGGGATGATGGCGAGCGCCGTGCCTTGGCTCTGCGCAGTGACCGCGGCGAGCGCGGCGTCGAGCGGCGCGCGGTCGCAGCGCTGCCCGTCGTACACGCTGAACGCGCCGGACTCGCGCACGCCCGCCGCGAACTTCTCCGCGGGGGTGCGGCCGAAGAGCTGATCGGGCGGCGCGAGGGTGGTCACGCCGACGGCGCCGCGGTTTGCGAGGGGCGCCGGCTCGGCGGGCGGCGTCGGCTCGTCCGGTGAGAGCCAATCACAACCCTGGAGTAGGAGAAGGGAGACGAGCATGCGGACCTCCGGCGTGACCCATCCTACTCCATGCCGCGGCGCGCGTGTCACCCCCCATCCAACACCAACCCCTCCCCAACCCCATACCGCCGCTTCACCCCGTCCACCCCGAACACGTACACGCCGTCGTGCTCACCGACACTTGTCGCGGTGTGCGCTGCCAAATCGACGTGCAGGTACGACTCGCGATTCAGGCCTACACACAGGCGGTCGCCGAAGCGGCGGGACAGGTAGGCGAGGTTGTCCGGGTCGTCCGTGTGGATGCGGTCCATGCAGTGTGGCAGCACTTGCAGGCCGCCTACCAGGCCGAGGCCGCGGTCGAGCAGCTGGAAGTGGCGCCGCTGCGGGTCGTCGCTGCCGTCGTCGAACACGATCATGCGCTCGCACAACACCAGCGCGCCCGCCGAGGAGGCCACGAACGTGGCGCCGCGCCGGAGCGTCTCGAGCAAGGCGGGCTGCAGATCGTAGAAGCGCAGCGGCTCCAGCAACGACATCGGGTTGCCCCCGAAGAGCAGGATCACGTCGGCCGCGAGGATGCGCTGGGAGAGCGATTCCCGCTCCGCCTGCCACTCGGCGTCGTGGCGCAGGCCGGTGCGCGCGAGCAGTTGTTGCTCGGCTTGGGTCAACGCTTCGAGCATGCGCTCGTCGTTTTGCACGAGCGTGTCGATCGAGGCGAGGATCTCCCTGCCGAAGGCCTGCGCGAGCATCTGCGGGCCGGTGCGTACGGCGTCGGGGCGCACGGACTCGCGGAGGGAGAGGCCGCCGAGCTTGAACGTACCTGCGTTCGTACGCGCGAGGCCCACCGCGGTGCGCACCATGTCGGCGTCGAAGCCGGTGCGCTCGAGGTACCAGGCGCGCAGGGTCTCCCGGGCGGCGTCGATCTCCGCGTGCACGGCGGCCACCTCCTCCCGGCGGGCCAGGAACGCCTGCCAAACGTGCCACGCGCACAGGTTCTCGACCGCTTGGGTCTCGCCGTCGTCAAGCGTGTGGCGCACGCCCACCTGGTACAGCGCCTCCTTGATCGGCCCCTCGTCGTACTCGCCGGGCCCCCACGCCGCGGTCACCACGAGCACCCGCGGCGCGCGCCCGCCGGCCGAGCCGAGCACCCACGGCGCCACGCGCTCGATCATCTCCGAACCGCCATTTCCATTGAAAACGATACGTCCGCGCACGGGACCTCCGGGTTGGGGGGCGTATCCGCTCGCGCGTCTCTCCGGGACCCGGCGTCCAGCAACGCGCCACCTGCCGGTCAGGTCCGGCGTTGTTGGGCTCCCCGGGCGCGTCCCTGGCGCGGACGCCAGGGCCGGACCCTTCCAGGCTTCGCGGCAAGCCGCTCGGTCGGCCGGGCCCGGGCGCCCGTCCGGACCGGCCGCGCCGGGCGCGTCCGCCCTCCAGGCGCCTCGCGCACGGAACCACACGATGGAGGCGGATCTCCTCCGAGTACACGGATCCGCGGCTACACTCCCCCAATGCCCTCCTGCCGGCGCGCCGCCCGCGACCTCGCCCGCCTCGCCCGCGCCTGTGGCATCGCGGCCGCCGCCGGCCCGGGGTGTTTCCTCGTCTGCGACTCGAACAAGACCCACACCGTGACCGAGACCGGATTCGCCGCCGAGCTCGAATGGTTCACGACGCCCGCGCCGGGCGGGCCGTTCACCGGGTCGTGGCGGAGCGGCCCCGCGATCGAGCTGGTGGGCCCCGCGGGCGCCGCGCGCTCCGTGGACGACGGCGCCACGTGGGCGGCCATCTCCGGGCTCCCCGCGGGCCTCGGCGCCATCGCCACCGGGAGCGGGGCGGAGCGCTGGATGGTGGGCGCCGGCGGGCTCGCCGGGGTGTGGCGCTACGAGGGCTTCGCGCCGGGTACCACCGGCACCACCGCCGATCTGCACGACCTGTCCACCTACGCGGGCTTCGGCGGCGTGGCCGTCGGCACCGAGGGCACCGTGCTCACCACGGCGGACGGCGTGACATGGGCTGCCGACCCCGACGTCGCCGCGCTCCTCGGCGCGCCCGCCCCCACGCTGTACGCGGCTGATCTCCTCTCCGACGGCACCCTCTGGATCGTGGGCGAGGGCGGCCTCGTCCTCCATCGCGCCGACGACGGCTGGGAGGTGGTCGATCTCGGGACGGACGCCGATCTGCACGACGTCGCCTTCGCCAGCCCGAGCCGCGGCATGGTGGCGGGGAACGACGGGGCGGTGTTCCGCACAGACGACGGGGGCGCCACGTGGGTGGCCGCGCCCGCGCCCGGCACCATCCACGCGCTCGTGTACGTCGGCACAGCCGACGAGCCGGTGCGGTGGGCCACCGGCCCCGACGGCGTGGTGTGGTCGTTCGACGGCGGCGCGTGGCACGAGGAGGCACGCACGGCGGACGGCTCCGCGCTCACGACGATCGCCGACGCGGGCGACCTGAACCTCGCCGCCGGAACGGGCCCCGAGGCGCTGGTCCTCGGCTGGGTGGAGCACGGGTTCACGGAGCAGTTCGAGCGGTCCAGCTGCCCGGAGTACGTCGGGCGCCCCTACGTCGTGGAGGGCGCCGCCCGTGTCGCGCCGGTGTTCCCCGCTGACACCGACCACGCGGATCCCCGCTGGCTCCGCCAGGCCCAGGAGGAGCACGCGTCCATCGCCGCGTTCGCCCGCTTCGCGCGGCAGCTCCGCGCGCTCGGCGCCCCCGCCGCCCTCGTGGCTGACGCGCTCGCCGCCCAGGTCGACGAGGCGCGCCACGCGGCGCTCGCCCTCGCGATGGCCGGCGGCGGCACCCTCGGCGCGCTCGACACCGTCGACGACCTCGTTCCCGTCTCGCTCCTCGCGCTGGCCCTGGCCAACGCCCGCGAGGGATGTATCGTCGAGACCGCCGCCGCCTTCGCCGCGATGGAGGCCGCGGGGACCGCCGCTACTCCGGAGGAGCGCCGCGTGTGGCGCACGATCGCCCGCGACGAGACCCGCCACGCCGCGCTCGCCTGGCGTTTCCTCCGCTGGGCGATCGCCGTGGATCCCGCCGTCCACGACGCGGTCGCGCCGCTGTTCGTGCGCCGCCCGGCCAGCGTGCCGGTCTCGGTGTGGGAGCAGGTCATCCTGCCCGCGGTGCGCACCATGCGCGCGGTGTCACCCGTCGCGGAGAGGTGGCGCGCCGAGTTGGTTTCGCCTCGTTTGTCGTAGCAGCCGCCGCTACTTTTCCAACCGAGCCCGCACGCGCTCCAGCAGGGCCGCGTGCGCCGCGCGCGCCGTGCGGAACACGAAGCCTGCCACCCACCAGGGCGCCTCGACATCGACGCGCTGGACCGCGTAGGTCCCCGCGGCGACCGCGTTCAGCCGCCAGTGCGAGCGCACGACCACCCCCGGCCGGCTCCACCCGGTGAGCTCCATCTCCGCGAGCGAGGCCCAGCGCGCCTCCCCCCGCAGGTGGTTGCGCAGGCGGAACGGCCCGATTGGAATGAGCTCGACCACCGTGAAACGGATGACGCGAACGCCCGCCTCCTCGCCGTCGAAGCTCACGTTGACGCTGTCGATGAGGGGATGGATCTCCGTGAGGCGGCGCGGGTCGGCCAGGAGCGCGTGCACGGCGGCGGGGGCGACGGGGAACGTGGCCTCGCGCCGCGTCGTGTCCGTCGGCACGCGAGAGGCGAGCCAGGGCGCCGCGAACGCGGCCAGGCGCGGCATGATCACCCAGGTGAGCAGGAACACCAGCGCCGCCCCGACGACAGCGCCCCGCACCAGCGTGGGTAGGGGCGTGAGGACGGGCCCGAGCGCGGCGTTGAGGAGCTGGATGGTCGGGAAGGCCGCGCACCACGTCAACAGCGCCATCTTCCAGCGTGGGGGCGGGCCGGCGCCCGGGCCCGCCGACGGCATGCGGAACCACGCTTCGAGCCCGGTGAGCCGCTCGAAGCCGACCTCCCCCTCGGTGAGGGGTGCGACCTCGGCGAGCAAGGCGGCGCGCTGCTCGGAGCGCTCCCACACCAACAGCGCGTCGAGCGTGGCGAAGCGGAAGACCAGCACCACTTCTCGCTCCGACAGCCACAGCGCCGTGGTGCCCATGTGGCCGTCGAAGCCCGCGAGGATCGGGGTCACCCGGCGGAGCCAGCCCTCGTAGTCCGCGCGCGCGCCCGCCTTCAGCGTGCGGCGCACCACGACGCTGACGGGCGCCGCCATTGCACCCGGTGCCACTGCGCCCGGCGCGCCGCCGTCGAGGGAGGTGTCGGACATCCGCGCGTCCTATCCGTCGTCACGCCCGACCGCCATCCGGCGCCCACGCGCTCACCGATCCAAATCGGCTTGCAACATCCCCGTGGCAACCGCGTCGAGCAGCCCGTCGAACCGCTCCTGGTTGAACCCGGCACCGGACGTCATCCAGTCGTGGTGCCCCTCCGCGCCCGCGAAGTGGCCCACGACGTCGAGGTGATCGCCGTGTCCGGCCCACACGAGCTCGCCGTGGAGCTGGGAGCGGAAGGGCACGATGCCGTCGTTGGCACCCGCGGGTGGCACCTCGTCGAGCCGGCCGAGCACCGCTTGCCTCCACGCGGCCCCCCGGGGCTCGCAGCCGTAGAGCGGATCCTGGGCGGCGGTGAGGCGGTGGAGCGTCGCGAACAGCGTGGCGGACGCGCTGGTCCAGGGGTTCGCGGCGGTGCGGGCCCACCCGCGCACGCCCAGAGGCGGCACCCAGGAGGCCGAGCATTGGTAGCGCACGTTCGGATCGTCGGCGGCCAGGGCGCTGTAGACGTCCATCACCTCGGGCGCCAGCTGGATGATCCCGGCCTGATCCTGGCGGAGTCCGTTCAGCCACGCGCGCAGGTCGTGGCTGGACAGATCGTCCAGGGTGCCGATGAGCGCCTCGGAGGCACGGTCGAGCAGCGCGACACGCATGCCGAGCGCACGATCGAGGCGCGGCACGGCGGCGACCAGCGCCGAGGTGAGCGCGATCGGCGGGGAGCCGTAGTGGAGCACCGGCACCGTGGCGGCGGAGAGGAAGTAGAGCAGGCGCTGGCCGGAGAGCGTCGCGAAGAACGCGGCCAGGGGCGTGCCGTGGTGGGGGGTGTTCATGCTCGTGATCGAGCGAAGGTCGGCCTTGACCGCGGCGAGCGCCCGCGGGTCACCCACGTTCGCGCCCGGCGCCGCGAGCAGGCGCGCGTCGAGCCCGCCCGTGGAGTGCCCGACGAGGTGCAGGCGGTCGCCGGGCTTGGCCGAGGCCGCGATCGTCGTGACGAGGCTCTGCGCGCGGCGGCGGATCGAGGCGGTGGGCCACGCGTCGACGCGGTGCGCGGAGGCCTCCCGGCCGGCGTCCGCGAACCGCCGCAGCAGCCCCTCCTCGAGGTGGTGGAAGTAGACGTACGTACCGATGCGCTCGAAGCCGAACAGCCCGGGCGAGAGGTAGATGCGCGAAGTCGCCATGCGCCAGAGATAGGCGCCGCGCCGTGCACAGGGTAGGCCTGGGCCCAGTCGGTAGAGGTCCCGTTGCAAATCGAACCTTATGCGCACGCTGTCACGCAGTGGCCGCCGGTAGGCCGACACATCCTGGCACAACACGACGCGGAGACGCTGATCGTCTACCAGGCGTTCAACCCGGCCATCGCCAGTGCGGCGGTGGCGGATCAGCGGCTCGGCGGGGGTGGGTTCAGCCTGACCCGGATGTCCTGGGACCCGGACCACGCCCCCGACGGCCGCGCCTCGCCCCGCCGCGCCATCCAGTTGGGCCTGCGCGGCGAGGTCCTGGGCCGGTTCGCGCAGGAGTGGCCCCTCGCGATCGAGGACATCACGCCCTTCGTCGTCGCACAGCGGGGCCGCGTGGGCACTCCGGATCTGCAGGTGCCCGTCGAGAGGGCCGTGGCGCTCGCGCCGGACGTCGCCGCGCGCATCGGCGCCGACGTACACTGACCCCCATGCGCTTCCCGACCTTGATCCTGCTCGCCCTCGCCGGCTGCACCGGCGGCAAGCCCGATGACACATCGGTGGGTGACACCGAGACCGCCGACACCCACACGGACACCGCCACGGCGCCACTTGACCCGGCGACAGTGCCCCTCAACGGGGCCTGCGCGCTGGCCGACGACCACGGCGGCTTCAACGTGACCGTGCTCGAGGACGCCACGACCGTGGCGGGCACCGTGGCCGACGGGGTGGTCCCCGCCACGGTGCTCGAAGAGCTGGTGCGCGAGGGCGACTGCGCCGTGCTCCGTCGCAACAACCCGTACTGTGAGCCGACGTGCCCCCCGGGCGAGACCTGCGCGTTCGACGGCACCTGCGTGCCCTACCCTGCGAACCAGGGCCTCGGGACGGTCACGCTCGATGGGCTCGTGGTCCCCGTCGTCATGGAGCCGGTGTTCCCCGGGAACACCTACTACGACACCTCGCTGCCGCACCCGGCCTACACACCCGGAGAGCTGCTCACGTTGTCGATGCCCGGCGGCGTGTACGGCCCGCTGGAGCTGTACGGCGTGGGGGTGGAGCCGCTCGATCTGCCCGACGTCGTGTGGGTCATCGAGGGGGGCGTCGACTACGTGCTCGATTGGCCGGCGCCGGCCGGCGCGGTCGTGCGCTCCGAGATCGCCATCCAGATCTCCATCGACCAGCACGGCGTCTCGCCGAGCGTGTTGCGCTGCGTGTTCGCGGACGACGGGCAGGCCACCATCCCCGGCGCCGTGCTCTCCGCGCTGGTCGACGTGGGGGTGACCGGGTTTCCCGCCGCCTCGATCGAGCGGCGCACGGTCGACCAGGGCGCCGCCGGCGCGGGGTGCCTGGACTTCGTGGTCACCTCGCCGCACGTCCCCACGGTCGACGTCGTGGGCAGCACGCCGTGCGTCTCGGACAACGAGTGCCCCGACGATCAGACCTGCAACGTCGAGCTCCAGATCTGCGAGTGACGGACGCGTGACGGCGGACTGGGCGGGAGGTGTAGACGGGCGCCGGTTCCTCCTCCACAATCGCATCAGTGGAGCCCGCCATGTTCCTCCTCCTCCTCCTGGTGGCTTGTGCCCCCCCCGCTGACGAGCCCGAGCCCGTACAAACGGAGTCGGCTCCCGCCGTGATGGACGTCGAGGTGGTGCCCGCCACGTTGGACTTCGGCGCGTTGGGGCTCGGAGAGTCGTCCACCTTGCCGGTGGCGATCTACAACCGCGGGGAGGGCCAGGTGGTGTTCTCCACCGCGTCGGCCAACTCCGACGCGATCGGGCTGGACGCCGCCTTCAACACCACGATCCCGCCGGGCGGGATGGCCGAGATGAGCGTCACCTGGTCCCCCGTCTCGCCGGCCACGTTGTCCGACACGATCGCCGTGTCGATGCGCGGCGAGGACCAGCTGCAGGACCTGCAAATCGAGGCCACCGGCATCGCGAGCGGCCCGGCGCTCACGGTCTCGGTGACGGAGGCCGCGTTCGGCACGGTCAGCGTGGGGTGCGAGAGCGTGATGCCCATCACCCTCTCCAACGTGGGGACGAGCCCGCTCGTGATCGAGAACATCGCGCTCACCGCGGTGAGCGACATGGCGGTCCTCGGCGAGGAGGGGGAGCTCGCGCCGTTCCCGTGGACATTGGCGCCGTCCGAGTACCGCGAGGTCCACCTCGCCTACGCCCCGATGGACGAGGCCGTCGTCGCCAACATCCTCGAGATCACCTCGGACGACCCGCTGTCGCCCGTCACGAACGTGCGCGTGGGGGGCACGGGGCTCGTCGAGGAGGACGCCACGCTCCGCTACGAGGTGCTCCCGGCGCAGAACGTCACGGTGGTGTTCGCGCTGAACGCGATCGCCGTGCAGGATGCGCGCCTCGTCCCCGCGCTCCCCGTCTTCTTCGACACCCTGAGCGAGGGCCGGGCGGACTACCGCGTGTCGTTCCTGACCGATCAGGACGGGGTGGTCGTGGGGGACGAGCCGTACATCGACCAGACGATCTCGACGGACGAGGCGATGGAGATCGTGGACCGGATGTTGGCGCGCGCGGTCGAAGAGGGGGACAACGACTACCTGCTCCAGACCTTCGACAACGCCCTCGCGGTGAACCGCGCGTGGTTGTTGGACGAGAGCGAGGCGTGGGCGGCCTCCCGGCTCAACTTCATCGCGATGAACAGCGACCAGGAGCAGAGCCTCGGCAACGCCACGGTCTACGTCATGAGCTACCAGTCGTACAAGGAGCAGGCAGAGGACGTGGCCGTGCACGCGATCACGGGCGACTTCCCGCGCGGGTGTTCGGGCGCCGAGCCCGCCGAGCTGCTCTACAACGCCGCCACGGAGACGGACGGCACCTTCTTGAGCTGGTGCACCGCCGACTGGGCTCCTCACATGGAGGCCCTGGCGCTCGCCTCGCGCGGGCCGCAGCAGGTGTTCGCCGTCACGGGTGACCCGGCGGTGTGGAGCATCGAGGTGCGCCTCGACGGCGCGCGGCTACGGACCGGCTGGACCTACGACGAGGCGGCCCAGGCGATCGTGTTCGACGAGAGCGAGTACCCGAGCGACGGCTCCGAGGTCCGCATCGACTACATCATGGCCGTGGAGTGCCCGTGAACCTCGAACGGCTGCTGATCCTGGCGGTGCTCGGCTGCGCCGGCCCGGACACCGATTCCAAGGACACCGGCGCGGGAGACACCGATACGGACACCGACACCGATACGGACACCGACACGGACACGGACACCGACACCGATGCGGACACGGACACCGACACGGACGCCGACACCGACACGCACGACTGGTGCGTCACCGCGAGCGTGACGTACGAGCACGAAGACACGACGCTCGTGGACGTGACCGAGTCGCTCCTCACCGGCGCCTACCTCACGCTGGACGTGCCGGGCACGCTCCACGTCTGCCCCGGCGTCTGGTTCGCGCGGATGCTCGTCCGCGCCGACGTGGCGGTGGTGGGCCACGGCGCCACGCCGGCGGACACGGTGTTGTCGGGCGGGGAGAGCGGCACGATCCTCGATGTGTCCGGCGCCGCGCTCTCGGTGCGCAACGTGACGCTCGATCGGGGCGCCGGGTTGGATGTCGAACACAACTCGGGCGGCGGCGGGGTGTACTGCGCGGACTTCGCCACGGTCACCGTGGAGGACGCCGTGTTCACCAACAACCGTGCGAACGACGGCGCCGGGCTCTACGCCACCGACTGTGAGGTGGCCGTGAGCCGTGCCACCTTCTCCGACAACGTCTCGGAGGACGACGGCGGCGCGTTCACCCTGTGGTACTCGAACGCCACGCTCACCGATGTCACGTTCACCCGGAACGAGGGGCTCGACGGCGGCGCGTTCGCGGTGTTCTACGGCACGGCAACCATCCGCGACTCGGTGTTCGCGGACAACACGGCCATCAACGTGGCCGGCGGCGCCTGGATCTACAACAGCACGGTCACAATCGCGGACACGACGTTCGAGCGCAACACCAACCACAACGCCGACGGCGGCGGCCTGCTCCTGTACGGCACGGGCACGCTGGAGAACGTGGCCTTTACCGACAACGTGGCGCCGCGCGGCGGCGGGTTGTTCGTGTACTACGAGTCGGTCGTGCAAGGCACGGGGTGTGACTTCAGCGGCAACGTGGCCGAGGACATCTACGCGCCCAACTACACCGACGAGGGCGGCACCGCCTATTCCGCGGGCGCGGACGCCACGTTCTCGTGCGCGGAGAACGTCTGCGCGGGGCTGTGAGCGGGGCCCGATCGAAGCCGGGCCGAGGTGACACCGGGGCGCGGCGGCGCCGCTCTGGGCGCCGGGCACCGCGCCCAGCGTCGGTCGCCCAGACATCTCTCGCCTGAAGTCAGGTCAGAAGTCGGGTCACCGCCGGAAGAACGAGACCTGCTGGAACCGCAACCCCGTCAGGATCTGCTCCACGCGCGCCTCGGAGAGCGCCCCGATGCGCTCGCCCAGCCGGGCCTTGTCCACCGATGACACCTGCGACACGATGACGACGCTGTGGCGTGTCAGGTTTCCTTCGCCGGGGTCGAGCAGCACGTTTCCGGGCTCGTTGGCGCGGTGCAGGTTCGAGGTGAGCGCGCACACGATGACGGTGTCGAGGCGCGAGTGGTTGAAAACGTCGTCCTGGAGCACCACGTGGGGGTGCGGGTGGCCGGGGATGGAGCCGCGCGCGTCGTCGGGGGCGATCCAGAACAGGTCGCCGCGGTGGATGGTGGTCACTTGTCCCCCGTTCCTGCCGAACGGAGCAGCAGCGCCTCGCGGCCCGCCGACTCGGGGGCGCGCCAGACCACCTCCCAGCTCGCCGCCACGGGCTCGGTCGGGGCCACGACGACCACGAGCCACTTGACCCCGCGGGCCCGGCTGCCGTTGTGGAGCAGCCGCGTGCACTCCTTGCTGAGCGCGCCGGCGTTGGTGTTCTTCGTGTCGACGGGGTGCGGGTACAAACGCATGCGCAAGCCGGCGCGCGCACAGTCGACCACGGTGTCCGTGTCTTCGAGGCGCGGCATCAGCGCGGTGCGGAGGTGCCCGAAGGTGCTGGGGCCTTCGAGGAGCGAGCCCGGATCCACGCTGCGGCCGGTGTGCGCGCGCACCCAGAGGGTGCCCGGCCACACGCTCCACGCGACGGCCAACACCCCCACCATGGCGACGACCGTGGCGCCGCCCAGCGCCCGCCGACGCCCCGCCGCCCGCGCGAGCCAGGCCAGGGCCGCCGCGCCGAGCAGCGCCAACAGGGGCGCGAGCGGCACGAAGTAGCGGTGCTGGCCGCCGATGAGCGCGAGGCTCGGCAGCGTCGGGAGCAGCGGCAGCAGCAGGAACGCGCGGCCGCCGCGCGCGACGAGCAGGCCCAGCCCGACCAGCAGTGTGAGGGCGGAGAGCTCGATCGGGAGCGCCGCGGCGCCGACGGCGAGGTTGCCCGCGAGCGTGGTGCGCCCGCACTCGCCGAAGACCTCGGCCAGCGTCGGGAGCGTGTCGCCCTGCGGATCACAGGCGCCCACGCCCTCGCGCGCGTTGAGGTCACGCTGGAGCGCCACCTGCTCGGTGAGCGGCACGAGGCGGACCGGCAACGCGCCGAGCAGACCGGCGCCGGTCAGGGTGGTGGCGAGGGCCAGCCCGCCGACGACGGCGACGCGGCGGAGGCGCTCGCGCGGCCACGCGTTCTCCGAGCGCGGCACGGCGGCCAGGAGCGCCGCGAGCACCACCGCCACCGCGAAGGGCACCCCGCGCAGATCGGTGGCGATGGCGAGGCCGAGCGCGATCCCGGCGGGCACGACGAGCACCGGGCGCTTCTGGCTCGCGACGGTGAGCGCGATGCCGAGGGTGCCGGTGGCGGCGAGCAGCGCGTAGGGCGTGCTGTAGACGGCGAACAGGCGCAAATCGGCCCAGCCCGCGAGGAGCGCGGTGGCGAGGAGCGCGGGCCAGCGGCCGAGCAACATCCGGCCGATCCACCACGTGAGCGGCACCAGCGCGGTGGCGCAGAGCAGGGAGAGGTGCTGCGAGGCCGCGATGAGCCCGCTGGAGAGGGGCACGAGCGCGAGGCACGCCCACGCGTGCAGGGGCCCGCGCCAGTCGTGGTACTGCGCCCACTCGCGGTCGCCCGCGGCCACGGCGTTGCCGAGGTAGGCGAACCAGTCGGTGCCGGCGGGCTGGTCGGGGTTGCCGAGCGGCACGACGGCCGCGAAGAAGGCGAGCGTGAGCAGGGTGACGACGAGCGTGTCCACCCACGCGGGCACCGTGCGGGTCGGGGTGGGCGCGCCGAACCGGTCTGTCGCCCGCAGCGCCACGAGCAGCACCAGCCCGACGAGCAGCGCGGCCTCCGCCGGACGCAGGCCGCCGAGCGAAAGGGCGCCGCCGAGCGCGGCCACGGCCAGCAGCAGCGCGGGGATCGGAGCGGGAGGCCCGTCGTCCTGGGGGTGGTCGCCGGACATCGCGACGGGCGTAACGGGTCGCGGCGCCCGTGGGTCAGCTGGCGACGACGATCCCCGCGAACGCGAGCACCGGCAGCACGGCGCAGCCCGCGGCCGCGGCGAGGCCGCTGAGCAGCACCTGCACGAGCGGGTGCAGCTTCAGCGTGGCGGTGAGCATCGCCATCGCCGTGCCCGCGGCGGCCATGCCCCAGAAGGGAGAGGAGAAGAACGCGATGAACTGCGGATCCTCGGGGGTGTCCCACGCGAAGGCGGTGAAGGCGGCGCTGCACATGCCGACGACCAGGTCGAGCGCGAGCCAGGTCGCCAACACGCCGAAGCGGGCGAACAGGCCCATCCGGGTGGTGGGGACCGCGTCGGTGGGGAAGCCGTAGGGATCGAGGGGCACGGGGGGGCTTATCCGCCTGCTTCCACGATCACCGGGACCGACGACGCGTCGGGACCCTCGACGGACCGGAGAATGCGGCCGATCGTCGCGAGCCAGGCCGCGGGGGCGTCGGCCCACATGAGGACGTTGACGTCGGTGGTCCCGGTCGTCCCGTAGTACCGGGCGCTCTGGCCGCGGAACCCACCCCAGCTCGAGCAGTCCGCGAGGAGGAGGCGTGGGGTGCCGCTGAGGCGGTACGACGTGTCCCGGCAGGCGGGGCGGTCCTCCTCGGCACGGGCGCGCGCCTCGGCGGCCTTCAGCGACAGCGGGCCCTCCGCGTACGGCGCGAACGTGACGCCCACGACGGCGGGATCGTAGTAGAGCGCGCCCGCCTCGGCCTCGCCCGCGACGGACGCGCCGAAGAGCCCCTTGGGGACGCTCACCCGCCGCGGGGCCGCGAGGGGCCCGAGCTCCGCCGGAATCGACACCGTCGCGCCCTCCCACGTGTGCTCGATCAGGACCGGCGCCCGCACGAGCGCCCAGGGGCGCCCCACCCCGATCGCGGTCACCCCCGCCACGCCGAGCGCGATCCCGCTCGCGACCGCCAACCCGCGCAGGGCCCGGCTCTGCGGCGGCGCCATCCCGCTCTCCAGGCCCCGGAGCAGGAGCCCGCTCCCGACGAGCGCCACTCCGACCAGCCCGCCGCCGAGGTGCGCGAACAGGTCGACGCCCCCGGAGATGGAGGCCAGCGAATTGACCACCAGGTTCTTCGCCACCCTGCCACGCGCGCTCCTGACGTAGCGCCGCTCGACGAGGTGGGCGTGGCGCCACAACACGACGACCTCGGCCACGCCCAGCCCCCAGAGCCCGCTCGACGCGCCCGCGGAGACCCCGCCGGTGAACAGGGCGGAGAGCACGCTGCCGCCGATCACCGAGAGCACGTAGAGCACGAGGAAACGTGACGGGCCGAGGAGGCGTTCGAGCAGGTGCCCGAGCCACACGAGCCCCACGACGTTGAGGAACAGGTGCAGCGCGCCGATGTGCAGCAGCGACGAGGACAACGAGCGCCAGGGCTCCGAGAGGTTGGCGCCCGGCACGCTCGCGCCCATCCGCACGAGCGTCGGCACGAACTCGGACCCGCCCCACACCGTCTGGAGCACGAACATCCCCACGAGCACCGCCGCGAGCACCGGGGTGACGAGGAGCGGCCGGTGTTCGCCGGGCAGCGGCACGTCCTCGGGGTGCTCGGGCAGCTCGGGGCGCGCCTCGTCGTCGGCGGGGTCGACGCTGTCGGGGTCCATCGCCGGCTCATGCGCCAGGTTTCCCAGCTCCTTGGCGAGCCAGCCGTGTGTCCACGTGCCCTCGCTCCAGACCGTGCCGTCCTCCGCGAGGTGCGAGCGGATGCCCCAGTGCCGCGCCCCGGTGCCGAGATCGGCGCCCCGGAGCGCACCTTTCGCCGCGCGCCCACCGCCGACGAGCACGATGTGCAGGCGCCGGCCCCGCACGCTCTCCACGACCGCGCGCGCGTTGGGCGGCAGCGCCTGGCCGTGCGCGGCGAGCAGCACCACGGCGTCGTCCCCGATGCGCACGCCGAAGGCATCCGCGGACTTGTGGATGACGTAGCCGTCGTGATGCGCGATCAGGCGGTGGAGCGCACGGAGGAGGGGGTCGGGGAGCGGCATCGGGCGGAGGATACTCCGGCGGGGGGCGGGATCGCGTGGATCCGAGAGGATCTCTGGGCGACCGACGCTGGGCGCGGTGCCTCGGCGCGCCGAGCCGCGCCGACCGCGCCCGGTGGACATCGCGGTGCGACGGGGGCGCGGCGGGTGCGTACATTCCTGCACCCGGAGCCTGCCCATGCCGAAGATCGGAATGTCCGACTTGGAGATCTTCCCCCTCGCGCTCGGGGGCAACCCCTTCGGCTGGACCGCCGATACACCCGCCGCCGAGGCCATCCTGGACGGTTTCGTGGCCGGAGGCGGCAACTTCGTCGACACCGCCGACGCCTACTCGGCCTGGGCCCCCGGCAACCAGGGCGGCGAGTCCGAGACGATCCTCGGCGCGTGGATGAAGGCGCGCGGGAACCGCGGCCGCATGGTGATCGCCACCAAGGTGGGCGCGCACCCGAAGTTCAAGGGGCTCGCCGCCGCCACCATCCTCGCGGCCGCCGATGCGTCGCTGAAGCGGCTCCAGACAGACCGCATCGACCTGTACTACGCGCACTTCGACGACCCGGGCACGCCGTTGCTCGAGACGCTGGGCGCGTTCGACCAGCTCGTCCGCGCCGGAAAGGTGCGCCACGTCGGCATCTCCAACTACACCCCCGACCGCATCGCCGCGTGGCTCCGCATCGCGCGCGCGCACGGGTTCGCGCTCCCCGTGGCGCTGCAACCCCACTACAACCTCGTGCACCGCGGCTTGTTCGAGCGTGATCTCGCGCCGTTGGCGGCGGAGAACCACCTCGCGGTGTTTCCCTACTACTCGCTGGCGAGCGGGTTTCTCACCGGCAAGTATCGCTCCGCGGAGGACGCCCGCGGCGCCGCGCGGGGGAGCGCCGTGGCGAAGTACCTGACGAACGAGGGCTTCGGGGTCATCGACGCCCTCGCCGCCGTGGCGCAGGCGCATGGCGCCTCCATCACGACGGTCGCGCTCGCGTGGCTGCTGGCGAAGCCCGCGATCACCGCGCCGCTCGCGAGTGTGTCACGGCCCTCCCAACTCTCGGACCTGCTGGCCGCCGCGCGGCTCCGCCTGACGCCGGACGAGGTCACCCGGCTGGACGAGGCCTCGGCGTCGTTCGCCTGACGTGCGGCGCTAGTGTCACTCCTCGGGCTCTTCGCACAGCCCGGTCGTCAGGTTGCACGTAGCGGGCCCCGTGCCGGGCGTGTTGCACTTCGCCGAGTTCACCAGGCCACAGGTGTCGTGCTTGTCGATGTAGGGCCCCGCCTCGTCCGCGAGCGCGTCGAGGTCGGCGTCGTCCGGGAACGCGTGGAAACATTGGAACGCGCCGACGTTGCCGCCGTCGGGGATGATGTCGGCCATCGCCACCACGACACAGGTGGTGTCGCTGTCGCACGCCTGGAACGACTGCCGCAGCGCGACCGCGTTCTCCGCCACGGTGGCGCAGGTGCCTACCTCGGAGGCGGGGCAGGCGGTGAGGAGGAGACAGAGGGGGAGCAAGAGTCGGGTCATGGAACGCTCGGGTGCAGGGACCACAGCAAGGGGCGTGCCTGAGGTGATACATCTGATACATGGGCGCCGGATGTATCGGTGATACATCTGGCGCCGAATGTATCAGTCCGGCCGGTGTGCTACCGTGCGGCCACCCGGCTCCGGAGCGTCTATGTGGTTCCTTTCGCTGCTCGCGGCGACCGCCTCCGCTGCCGACCCGCTCGCGACGCCCGAGGCCGACGAGGTGATGCGGCTCACCCGGGCCGCGCTCGCGGGTGACACGACGGCGCTGCCGCTGCTCGCCGCGCAGTGTGACGCGGGCGTGGGGTTCGCGTGTGGCAACCTCGCGTCGCTGTTGCGCAAGGGGGTGGGCGGCCCCGCCCGGGTAGCGGAGACGACGGCGCTGCTGGAGAAGGGGTGCACGGCGGGCTGGGCACTCGCGTGCGGCGACCTCGGCTTCGTGCTGGCGAGGGGGGAGGGGGTGCCCGCCGATCCCGAGCGCGGCTATCGATACACGCGCGAGGCGTGCGAGAAGGGCTACGCGCCGAGCTGCGGGGAGGCGGCGGACATGCTGGTGTCCGGGTACGGCGTCGCGGCGGACGCGGTGGCGGCCCGCGGGCTGTTCGAACGCGCGTGTGCCGGCCAGTCGTGGAGCTTCTGCACCAAGGTGGGCGGCGTGTACGAGCAGGGCATCGGCGGCGCTGTCGACCTGCTGAAGGCCGAGGACGCGTACCTCGCGGCGTGCACCCACGGCCAGGCCGAGGCGTGCGGGCGCCTCCCCTGGGTGGTCGGCGCTCAGGGCGACCCGGAGCGGGCCTTCCGCGTCTCCGAGGAGCTGTGCAAGCAGGCGATCGCGCACGCTTGCGTCTGGTCTGGCACCTCGTTGCGCAAGGGCCAGGGCACGGCGGTCGACGCCAAGGCGGCCGCGGTCCGCTACGGCCAGGCGTGTGACGCGAAAGAGGCGCTCGGCTGCGCGGGCATCGCGGCGCTCCACCTCGAGGCGGGGCGGGATGCCAAGGCGAAGGTGGCGCTGGAGAAGGCGTGTGCGTTGGGGATGACGGCGGTTTGTGACGGGGCGGGGGGGAAGTAGACGGCGCAGGGGGCAGGCCCTGCGGGATGGGGGTCAGGCTCGGCAGGATGTCAACTCTCCAGTGACCATCTCGGTGCCTCCGCGGGGTGCGCCCGATCGAGCGGTGGATGCTCGCGAAGCGGTGCGCGATGGCTTCGGGCCGAAGCGACCGCTCCGCCGCCGCGGCCGACCCTCCACCGCTGATGCGACCAGCTCGCGACGACATCGGCCGCGCCTTCGACGCGCTGTCGCTCCTCGCCCGCGTGGTCCTCGCCGTGCAGCACGTGGCCAGGGTCGGGGCACCTTTGCCGAAAGGGGGTGGCCGGATGGCCGCCATGCGGCCAGGGTCGGGGCACCTTTGCCGAAAGGGGGTGGCCGGATGGCCGCCATGCGGCCAAGGTCGGGGCACCTTTGCCGAAAGGGGGTGCCCGGATGGCCGCTGGGCGCGGAAGTGCCTCGCCACGTAGCAGATCCGCCGCCGGGTTCGCCTCCGTGGCCGCTGGGCGGCCACGGAGGCGGTACCTGCTCGTCAGGGTTCGCCTCGGTGGCCGCTGTGCGGCCACGGAGGGGGTCGTCAGGGGGCGGGGCGGGGGTTTGACATTCCGCAGGTCCTGACCCCCGCGGGGATGCGCGATCCGCCAAGCGACTGGAATGTCAGTGGAACATTTGAGGTTCCGCTGGTCCTGACCCCCTCCCCCGCGGCAGGTGACCGCAGGGCGGCCGGCTGCGCCGGCCGGTTCGGCGCCTCGACGCCGGGAGGCGGCGGCCGCGCCAACCGAGCGCGGAGCGCGAGCCTGAAGGGCGCCGACGGCGGGCTCTGCCGCCGGGCCGCCCAGACGCGCCTACCCCTGCGCCCCCCGCGCCCGTCGCAGCTCCGCCGCCAACGTCGTGATCGCCTCGACCGGCAACGACCGCGCCTTGCCCTCCGCGATCCAGGTGTCGAAGGCGAGGAGCGTCTGGTCGCCCACCTTGGAGAAGTGCGCGCGCAGGAACGCCTCGAAGTCCATCGGCGCGACGAGCGGCACGACGCGGGTGGCGAGGCGGACCACGGTGGGCGTCATGAGCAGCTTCATCGGGCCGGGCGCGATGCCGAGGTGGGTGGTCGAGATGGTGATCGCCTCCTTGCCGGCGCGCGCGGCGAGGGTGGCCCACTTGTCCTGGCGCAGGCCCGTGAAGCTCCAGCCGGCGCACTCCAGCGCGGCCACCATCGAGAGGAGGAAGGCGGATCCTCGCGCCGCCATCGCGGTCGCCTCGCCCTTCGCCGCGGGGCAGCCGCCCTTCTTCAACGCCGCCACGATCGCGGTCACCGGGGCGTCGGGGCCCTCGAACAGGCTCGGCGTCATCGGGGGGTGCCACCACGCCATTCCGGGCTCGGGGAGCGGCTCGTTGCCGAGCGGCGCGTGCCACGACGAGAAGCTGATGAGGCCGACCACGAGGCGCTCGGGCGGCACGAGGGGGGTGAGCAGGTCACGGTCGCGCAGGCCGGGCAGGAGGGACACCAGCGTGGCGTTGCCCATCGCGGCGGTGATCTCGGCGAGCCACTCCCCGCGCAGCGCCGTGGACGAGATGCACAACCACACCTGGTCCCACGTCGAGGCGGCGACTTCCGCCGGGGTGGTCACGACGCCGTCGGGCACGAAGCGGACCGGGGTGCGGGTGCCGGGCGGGTACAGGACGAAGCCCGCGCGGGCCTCCTCGGCGTACTTGGGCCGCACGTACACGTGCACGCTGACGCCGCCCTGTTGCAGGTGCCAACCGTAGACCTGTCCGACCGAGCCGGCACCGACGAGCAGAACGCGCATGCGACCTCTTCGGGAGCCGCTAACCCACGACCTCTACCTCTACCTCCATGCTGCCGTTGTACCCGTCGAGCCCGGACGTGCCGTTGGAGTCCTCGATGCTCATGGCCCCGGACGCCGTGGTGCAGCGCGCCTGGATCACGCGGGCGCCCCCCTCGGCCTCCCAGTCGAAGTGCCACAGGGTCCAGATGTCGGCGCCCGGCGCGTAGTCGAGCGTCGCGACGGCCCACTCCCCGCCGTCGATGCTCACCTCGACCTTCGTGATGGGATCCGACCCGGCGAACGCCATGCCGAGGATCCGCGCGGGGCCGGCCTCGACCATCTCCCGGCGCTCCGGAGCGTGCAGGAGCGCGTTGGCCTTGTAGGTCGCGTCGTTCGACCAGCCGTTGCTCTCCCAATACCCGACGTGCGGCGTCGTGGAGAACGACAAGTCCGTGATCCACTTTGGGTTCTTCATCCCGTAGCGGCCTGGCACGAGCAGCCGCGCCGGGTAGCCGTGGGGGAAGGGGAGCGGTTCGCCGTTCATGCGCCACACCAGCCACACGGGGCGGTCCAGGTCGCCGACGGGCAGGGACGTGGTGTACCCGTCGGCGCCGGTGAACACCATCTCCACGGCGTCGTCGGGCACCTCGACGCCCAACGTCGTGAGCAGCTCGTGGAGCGGCAGGCCGGTCCAGACGGCGTTGCTGATGGCGAGGTTGTAGGGGTTGGCGCCGATACACTCGAGGGTGTGCTCGCGGTCGCGGGCGGCCTGTTCTTCGAGCCACACCAGGTCGATGGTCGCGCGAACCTCGCCGCCGGTGCGTACCGTCAGGGCCCACGTGGCGCCGTCCACCTCGGGGTTGCCGTTGGAGCTGGTGACGTAGAAGTCGTCGTTGGCGGTGATGGGGGTGAGCGCTCCGGCGAGGACGGCGGGGGTGTCGGCCTTGCCGGGGTCACAGGCCACGACACCCGCGGCCGCGGCCGCGCCCACCATCAGGTCGCGCCGGGAGAGCACGCGCAGGCCGCCGACGCGGGGGGAGCTGGGGGCGGGGGAGCGGTCGCGGGGGGAGCGGTTCATGTCGACCTCGCCGACCCAGTGTACGGCGGAGCGGGGGGGATGGATCGGCGGCGCGGGGACGTCACCGCCGAAGCAGGACCTCGGCCGAGGCCCACAGGCCGCCGTCGGGGGCCGCGGCCAACGCCCACACCTCAGCGCGCCGGCCCGCGGCCACGGCCTGCCGCGGGGTGAGCCCGTCGAGCGCGGGGATGGGATCGTCGGGCCAGGCGGCGTCCATCTGCTCGAACATCGCGTCCGTCAGGGATTCGGGGGTCGCGCCCGCGTTCCCGGACAGGATGGTCTGCTCCACGATCAGCTCGGGCCCGTCGGGGTTCGAGCCGGCGGCCTTCACGGACTCCGACCGCACCACCAGCGCGGTGCCCGTGGCCGCCGTCCAGCGCGCCAGGATCTCGTCGTGACGCGCCCGGCTGTTCGTCTGGAGGGTCACGGCGCCGTTCGCCGCGAGGAAGGTCGCGCGGACCACCTCCCCGCCCCCGTGGGTCGCCGGCTGGAGGCCGTAGACGTCGACGACGTTCGGGTCCTCGGTGATGTCCGGCCAGGACGACAGGACGCGGCGCACGGCGTCCCAGGGCTCCGCGAGGGTGGAGACGATCACCTCGACCGGGTCTCCATCGACGTTCACGAAGCGAGGGGGGCGGATCGCCCGGTGGATCGCGTCGAGCGTCGCGTTCGCGACCTGGCGCGTGGTGGCGGGCGGGGCGTCCGTGGGCACCGCGCGGAGGGCGGCGAACGTCTGGAGGGCGGCCTGCACGGCGTAGACCCGGGCGGGTAGCGGCACGAGCGACAGCGCCCCCTCGAACACCTCGCGCCCATCGGCCTCGTAGACGAACGCCGCGAGCCACATCCCGATATCGATGGACTCGGAGCCCGACCGCTCCGGGATGACGAGGAGCCGGTCGGCGAGCACGTCGTGGGCCTCGATCCACTCACCAGGCGCCACGTCGGTGACGCACAACAGGCAGAAGCGGGTGCGCGCCCACTCCTCGAAGCAGAGGCGCTCGGCGCGCGGGGAGCGGCCGGCTTGCGCGACGAACCGGTCGATGAGCGACGCGCCGCCGACCGGGGCGGTGATCAGGGCGAACGCGAGGGCCCCGCGGGCCTCGCCCTCGGTGGCGGGCGCGCGCCCGAGCGAGCGCCGCACGTTGGCACGCAGCTCGGCGGGGTGGGTGCGGTGCGCCCAGGTCGCGACGCGCTCGCGGAGGGTGTTGAGGAGGTGGCCGGCGCGGGGGTTCATGCGGGCGTCGTATTTCGGGGGGTGGGGGGTGGCGAGGGTGGGGGAGGCGGGCAGACGGCTCGCGCGGACGCGACCGCTGCGGGGCGGCGGTGGAGGTGGCAGTCACGCTCCCAGCTGGAGCATTGGGACTATCGCCCGGCCCGTGGCGTCCGTTGTCACCGGATCGAAGAGGAAGATGTCGACCCCGACTGTCACCAGCGTGGTGGGGTAGTGGGCGAGGGTCTGGCACGGCTCCGCGAGCAGGCCCTGGCTCCCGGACTCCACGTCCGTCAGCACCCAAACCCGCCCGATCCCGGCGGTGCCCACGTCGAGCCGCCAGGTGTCGCCCACGGGCACGACGTCGGTGGTGCCGATGCTCCGCGCCAGTACGATGGAGCCGACCCCGCCGACGTAGTGGAGGACCGCGCCGCTCGCGTACACCTCCACCCCGCCCGGCATCGGCCGGATCGTGTAGCCGCTCACCGCGGGGTCCAGCGAGACGAGGGTGTCTCCCGCCCATTCGACCATCAGGGGTGTCCCGTCTCCGCGGTGGCCGGTGACATACAAGGCCCCCTCCGACCACGCTGCGTGGGTGGAGTGGTAGGGGATGTCCAGCCCCTCCACCAGCGCGGTGGTCGTGCCCGTGGCGAGGTCGACGTCGAGCAGGTCGCGGTCGCCCTCGGTCCAGCCCACGAGCAGCCGCGCCGGGCCGTCCGAGCGCACGAGCTGCACCCCTGCCTCCGCGGCGGTTCCCGTGCCCAGGGGCAGCGTGCGGAGGCGTGTGCCGGTCGCCGGGTCGATGCTGACAAGGCCCCAGATCGTGCCCTCCGGAGTGCTCCGCTCGACGAGGAGGAGCAGGGTGCTTTCTACCGCGACGGCGTCGACGACCGTGAGGTCCGCGCCCACGTCGAGGGTGCGGGTGGTGACACGGAGATCGACGCCCGCGTCGGTCACGGGCGTGCGCGGGAAGGCCGAGTAGATCTCGGTCTGGGCGTACGCGATGTCGAGCCCCCACCGGCTCCCGCCGCAGACAGCGTCGAGCGTGAGCGAGAGGTCCATCTCCGACGCGCCGGTGGAGCAGGCCTGCGCGAAGCTCTCTTCCTGCCGGGCGGCCTTGGTCGGATAGAGCTTCGTGTCGCTGATGCTGTCGCCCGGGAAGAGGTCCGGATGGGCCTTCGAGTGGCCCTCCTCCGCGTCGATTGCGTGGCAGAGCTCGTGCAGCACCGTACGCTCGACATCGTCCGTGTCCGCGGCCATCCAGATCCACGTGTGTGGCCCGCCGTAGGAGCCTTCCACCTCCTCGCCGCGAGCCCGGACCTCTTCCCGCACGTCCACACCGGGGACACAGACGCCGTCCCGGCCGGTCCACGCGGCGAAGTCGGCGATCGCCTGCGCGACGTTCGCGTGCAGGTCGGGGGTGCCCGCGCCGGTGACATCCATGTCCGAGAACGGGGGGCACGTGCACGCGGCGAGCAGGGAGAGGAGCATCGGGAGAGTATAGGTGGGATGCCATTCAGCCAGGACCCTCGGCCGAGAACGCGCGCGCCGTGATGGAGATCCGCTGCCCTTCGCCGCGGAGCACCTCGTGGGTGTACCGCTCGTTGACCTCCCACCCGAACACGACGATCGGCCACGCGGACGTGTCGATGTCGACATGGCCGATGCCCTTCCACGGGCGGAACCGGAAGGTGCGGGCCGCGCCGAACGAGATCGTCACGACGTTGGTGCCGGGGAGGCGGCCGTGCGGCGCGTCCCGGTGGCGGCCGATGTAGTGGCCGAGGGCGCCGTCGTACCAGTTCACCAGCAGCGAGTTGGCGCCCGGCTCGAACGTGCGGGCGAGCTCGAGCCAGGGCTCGAGCAGCGGTGGCACGGGCAACGCGCGGTTGAGCGAGCCGGTGTAGCGATAGTCCCGCCCGTAGGCCTGCTGCCAGCGCGGGGTGTGCACGAGCCGCCCCATCATGCGGATCTGGTGGAAGTCCGCCGGGTGGAGCGCCCACAACGCCTCGAAGTCCGCCGGGACGGCCTCGGGGAGGGTATCGACGAGCACGGACGCCTCTGGGCGAGTGTCCTCGAAGAGGAGGCGTGGCAGGGAGAGGAGCGACATACTGAACAGGTGTATCGTGCCGCCCCGATCCCCGCCACGCAACAACAGCGCCCAATCTCACGTTCCCGCGCCGCCAGCGCCGCGATCTCCTCGGGGGCCGCCGTGGTGACGATGCTTCACCACGCTTCGACGGGCGGCCCCCCGCCCGCGGACGGGCGGGGCCGGGTGTCCTTCGGGCGCGCGGCGGAGCCGCTTGGTCCGCGGCGCGGACGCCGCGGGACCGGGCCGCCGGAGCGCGGCCCGCCCTCCGGCCCCCCTGCCGCGGGGACTCAGGATCGGCGCCCCCGCGTGGGCGTCCGACGGTGGGGAATTGCTGGGCGCGGCCGCGCGACGACGCCCATGCCATGCACGTCGGTCAGGCGCCCGCGCGTCCAGCAGGCCGTGGCTCCCGGGGGCGCTGGAGCCCGCGGCCGGCTCCCCCGATCGCGGAGGGCGCCGCGGGAGCCCAACCGCAGGGTCATGTCCGCATGAGTGCACGCGGCACGGAGTCATGTCTGGTTGAATGCACGGATCCAGGCTGCAAGCGCTTGCCCCAGCGCGAAAAATGCCGCTTGCTCCGTAGAGGGCGTGCGGAGTGAGCCTCGATTTGGGCGTTCACGGGGGCATGGCTCCGATTTAGCGGCGTTGAAGGGGGCATGACCTCGGACCTCGGCGCCCTCGTACTCGAGGCCTGAGGGCTGACGTTTGATCACTTCAGGGGAATTCCGAGCCCCTTCCGAGCGTTCTCC
>JAZKFH010000085.1:0-30125 GCA_040386535.1 Myxococcota bacterium
GTCGCCCAAGATGGAATTTGGACGATCGCTTTTTCGCTAAGTCAGCGGCATTGGGGCATGACTGCCCGGCCGCCGCCGCGCCCCGCCCGCCCCGCCGCCGCAGTGGCCGCGCGCCGCGCGCGGTCCAGCTGCCCAGCTCCGGATGCCCTGCCTCACTTCCTGCGCAGCTCCCGCACCATCTCCATCGGCACGCCCTGGTTGAGCACCACCTGCTGCTGGATGCTCCGGCCCTGCCCGGACATCAGGGTGGCACGGACGAACCCTTCGTCGCATTGCGGGCACGCATGCAGGCGCAGCACGATGCGCGAGTCGAGCTTGTTCGGCTTGTCCCCGCCCGGCGCGTCCTTGCTCTCCTGCACGATGTTCCGCCACGTTTCGTGGTCGCCCACCTCGCCCGCCGCCGCGAGCACGGACAACCACTTCAGGCCGCGCTGGAACGCGGCCTCGTGCTGCTGCGCCCAGTCCTCCTTCGAGATGCCGGAGAGCATGCCCCGTGCCTTGAGCCCCGCGGGGAGCACTCCGAGGGCGTGCCCGCGGTAGTAGCGGGCGCACGGCTCACAATAGGGCGACTGGCGGAGGATGAGCGGAATGAGCGCGCCGCCGCCCACGAATCCGACGACCTCGCCCAGGCGGAGCAGGTAGCCGACCCAGCCGAGCGGCTCGCCGACCTCGCCGCGCTCCTCCCACACGAACGCGCGCGTCACCTCGTCGAAATAGGCGAGGAACCCGATGTCCGCGGGGGTCAGGCCCACCGCGTCGATCTGGACGAGGTAGTCGAGGAACTGCGCCGCGAGGTAGGCGCCGAACGAGAGCGCGGCCACGATGGCCGCCACCCGCCCGGTGAGCTTGCACCCGCCGAACCACGAGCCGAGCGCGTAGCCCGACGTGGCCGCGAACCCGACGATGAGCGCGCCCGCCGGGATGATGAAGTTGACGTACCACCCCATCGGGTACGTGCCCTGGGTGCCGAGCCATTGCACGAACAGCAGGGTCAGGAACGTGGTGAGCAGGCCGCTGCCGAGCACGACGACGATCGAGCGGGCCGGCGGGCCCGAGATGGGAAGCGGGGCGAACACGTTGGCAGGCTCGGACACAGGTGGGGACACAGGTGCGGACACGCGCGCTCCAGGGCGGGCCGACGGTAGCAGAGCGGGCCCGGGCTGTCCCGGATCAGTCGAGGATCGCGCAGCCCTCGGGGGTGTCGACGCGCACGTTTCCCATCGCGGGGTTGACGCGCCGGGCGTCGAGCAGCGCGTCCGGCGCGGGGCGCACGAGCCCGCGGACCTCGACGCGCTCGTCCAGCCAGGCGTCGATCTCCGCGTCGTCCGCGAGCACCACGGGCATGCGATCGTGCACCTGGACCGTGACCGCGTTGGGCGTGGTCGTGAGCACCGCGTAGGTGACGAGGCTCCCCTCCGCTTCGAGCAGGCGCAGCCAGGGCGGGAGCTCGCGCCCCTTGTCCTTCGCGGCCTGCACCGCCTCGGCCACGTTGGCGGGATCGGGCCGCCAACGTGAACAGATCCCCGCCAACGCCATGGGTTTGCGGTCGGTGCGCGCGAACAGGTAGGGTTGTTTGCCCTCGGGCCCCGTGGCCCACTCGTAGAAGCCGGTGGCGGGCACCACGCAGCGCCCGCGGGCGAACGCGCCCTTGAACAGGGCGCTGGACGCCACGGTCTCTCCCACCGCGTTGATCGGGCGCGACTTGGGTTTGGTCGACCTCTCCCAGTAGGGCACGAACCCCCAGCTCGCCCACCGCGCCTGCCGGTCACCGCGGGGCCCGGAGATCACGGGCGCAAGATCGGTCGGCGCGAGGTTGTAGCGGGGCCGGTAGTCGGCGAGCGCGAGCGTGGAGAGGTCGAACACCCGCACGATCTCGCTCCAGTCCGAATCGAGTTTGGCGCGTCCACACATGGGGGGAAGTTATCCGCGGGACGGGGATGTCACCACGCGAAATCAGAGGCCGAACCGCTCCCCCTCCACCGCGACGTGACACCCCGCCCGTGTCACCGCTTCGGCCTCCGGCGACGTTGGATCCAACACCGGGTTGGTGTGGTTGAGGTGGGTGAAACGCACCTTGGCACGCTCCGCCGCGGGGAGGGCGGCGAGGCGGGCGAGGGTGTCCGCGATGCGGGGGTGGGGCACCTCGTGCATGTCGCGGCCGAGCTCGCCGTCAGTCCAGAAGGTGCCGTCGATCCAGGCGGCGTCGACGGTGGCGAGCACGTGTTCGAGGGGCAGGGCCCACTGGTCCCAGCGGTCGATGTCGGGGAGGTAGAGCACCGCGCCGGTCGGCCCCTGGATACGCCACGCGACGGTCTCGCTGTACTCGTCGCGGTGGGGCACCACGAGCGCGGTGGCGGCCAGGCGCGCGTTGAGACGGACCTCGGCGCCGGGCACGAGGCGCACGTTTCCGAGCGCCACGAGTTGGCTCCACGGACCGTTGTCGCGGAGGAAGCCGGCGAGCCGCGGCATCAGGTAGAGCGGCACGTCGCGCGCGCCGAGCACCTCGCGGCCGAGGAACATGAGGCCGGTGTAGTGGCCCATGTGGGCGTGGGTGAGGAGGACGCCGTCGAGGACCGGGCGGCCCTCCGCGCGCGGCGCCACCGCGTCGAGGCGGCGGAGCTGCTCGGGGAAAGCCGGGGTGGCGTCGAGCAGCCAGCGCTCCTGGCTCTCGGGGTCGACAAGGGCCAACGACGAGGGCAGGTGGCCGTTCCCAGGCGCGAGGCCGCGACAGCACGGGCGGGTGCAGCCGGCCTGGGGGTGGCCCCCGTCCTGGGCGACGCCGAGCACGTACACGAACGGGGTCATGGCGCGAGTGTAACGGACGCGGTGCTACGCTCGCCCGATGACCGACGCCCGCTCCCGCCTCCTCGACGCCGCCCTCCCCCTCGTGCTCGAACGTGGGCCCCACGCCGTCACCCTCGCCGAGATCGCCGCGTCCGCGCAGGTGCCCGTCGGGGACGCGGCGGTCTTGTTCGCCACCCCCGAGGCCCTCGCCAACGAGCTGTACCGCTCCTGGAAGGGGGAGCTGGCGCGCGCAATCCTCGGCGAGTTCCCCATCGCCGCCGAGCCGCGCGAGCAGTTCCGCGTCTTCTGGTACCGCGCGTGTGACTTCGGCCGCCAACTGCCACACGTCACCGCGTTCCTCCGGCGCGCGAGCCACGCCTCCTGGCTCGACGAGCAGAGCCGCACGCTCGAGGACCAGGTGCACGGACTGCTCGTCGGCGCGCTCGCGCGGTGGCGGGCCGAGAGGCGCGTGCGCGACGAGAGCCCCGAGCTGCTCGGCGGGCTCGTCCTCGGCGCCTACGATGGCGTCTTCGAGTCGTGCCGGCGCGGCTACTTCGTGTTCACGGACGAGGTGGCGGCGTCGAGCGAGCGGATGATCTGGGACGCGATTCGGGGGTGAGGGTCGGTGTCGTGGGGGCTTTCGCGCCCTTGGCGCAGGACCCCCTCCAAAATCAGCCCCCCGCCAGCCGCCCCGTCAACGCGGCGAGCGTGTCGCGGAGCGCGACGAGGCGCTCCGGCTCCTCGCCCGAGCGGCAGAGGAGCGCCTCGGGCACGCCGGCCGCGCGGGTGGCCAGCGCGCGTCCCGCCTCCGTGAGGCCCACGCGGACGGCGCGCTGGTCGGCGCGATCGCGGGTGCGCGTCGTGAAGCCCGCCGCCTCCAGCCGCTTGAGGAGCGGCGTGAGCGTGGCCGAGTCGAGGTGGAGGCGCGCGCCGATGTCCCGCACGGTGAGGGAGGCGCCCGTGTCGTCGGCCTCCCAGAGCACGAGCATCGCGAGGTACTGCGGGTAGGTGAGCCCGAGCGCGTCGAGGACGGGACCGTACGCGCGCACCACGAGCCGGCTCGCGGCGTAGAGCGCGAAGCAGAGCTGGTCGTCGAGGCGCGGCGCGCTCAGGGCCCACGGCCCAGGGTCAGCCTCGGTGCTGGACATTGTTTCGGGGCGGACCCTCACGTCGCCAGCGCCTCGCGCACCTTGGGCGCGATCGCCTCGGGGGTCTCCGTGGGGCCGAAGCGCCGCAGCACCGCGCCGTCGCGCCCGACGAGGAACTTGGTAAAGTTCCACTTGATCCCCTCGGTGCCGAGCAAGCCGGGGGCGGCGCGCTTGAGCGTCTGGAAGAGGGGGTGCGTGTGTTCGCCGTTCACGTCGGTCTTCTCGAACATCGGGAAGGTCACGCCGTAGTTCGCGGTGCAGAACGCGCCGATCTCGTCCGCGCTGCCGGGCTCCTGGTTCCCGAACTGGTCGCACGGGAAGCCGAGGATCACCAGCCCCGCGTCCGCGAGCTCCTTGTGGAGCGCCTCGAGCCCCTCGTACTGCGGGGTCAGCCCGCACTTGCTCGCGGTGTTGACGACCATGAGGACCTTGCCCTCGTACCGGGCCAACGTCGTCTCCTCGCCCCGGAGCGTACGGAGCGGGGTGTTCCAGTCGATGTGTTCCATGTGGACCTCCGCGCGACATATACATCGTGTGCGATTGAATCGCACGCGAATTGTGGCTTGGATCCGTCCGGGGCGCGCCGCCCCCCTGTCTTCACCGGAGGCGGACGAGGTGCGCCACGTTCGCTTCGTACATCGGGAGCTTCGTCACGACCGCGTCCCCTTCCACCCAGTCCGCGCGGTACAGGACACGCTCCACGCCGACCTCCGTGAAGTACAGGTCGTGTCCCCACTGGAAGAACCGGCCCGGCACGTAGTCCGCGCCCAGGTCCGAGCTGACCGCCCCGTCGTGCATAAGGTGGACGCTCTCGCCCTCGGCTTCGTAGGCGATGCCGTCGGGGTGGAGCGGGCTCTCGAACCGGAAGGAGGTGCGCTGGAGCGCGGCCTTCTCGTCGTCGGAGACCACCTGGCAGTCGAGGTCGAGCGCGCACCGGCAGTAGCTGGGCGGCACGTCGGGGGCGCCGTCCCACTGGGTCCCGATCTTCACGATGAGGTTCGGCCCGTCGCTCATCATCCGCGTGCTGCTGTCGGAGAGGTACGTCGCGCAGTACGGGTCGCCCGCCATCACGTCGCGGAGCTGCACGATCCCCTCCGCGCCGCGGAACAGCGCGTACTCCCACTCGTCCACGAACTGGTACGGCCCCCACCGCGTCGCGCTCGGCGTGGCCGCGAGGGCATCGACGGACAGCCCGCCGTCGAGCGTCCAGTAGGCGTTCTCGATGAGGAGCCCGCCCTCCACGGCCCGACCGAGGCTCGTCACGCCCACCCCGGTGACGAACGCGCCGACGCCGTCGCGGTGGCCCCACACCTCGTAGAACTGCTCGTTCTCCGCGTGCTCGATCTTCCAGAGCACCCAAACGTCGGTCTCGTCATAGGCGCTCACCTCGATGGGGAGCTCGTCGCTCACCGGGGGGACGTCGGGGTCGGACTCGACGGTGCGCGCGATGCAGCGCACCGGCGCGGTGTCGCCCGCGTCGAGCGGGATGTCGAGCAGCGTGCACCACTGCCCGCCGGCGTCGCCTTGCACCCACATTGGCGTCGTGAGCTGGGCGTAGGCGTGGGTCTCCGTGGTGACGAACCAGGCGAGCAGCGCTTCCGCGGGCAACACCGGCTCGAGCGTGTCGTCGGCGAGCTGACGCTTCAGCACGTTCTCCCCCTCCAGCTGGATCAGCGCGACCGCGCCGCCGAGCTGCGCGACAGTGCGCTCGGGCGTCTCCCCCGTCTCGCCGTCCGCGGGGGCGTCACACGCAGGCAGCCAGGCAATCGCGTTCGCCAGGAGAAAGGGGAGGAGATGGCGGGAGATGTTCATGCCTCCCCGGTATTGTCGTGCGGTACGCCGCGTCCGCCGCGGGAGCGCAGGTATCCCCCCGCAGCGCCGCACCGACGCGTGCAGTGCCGCGCGCGTGCGTTCGCCGCGTGCGTGCGCACCCGCCAGGCGAACGCGAGCGGAAGCAGGACGGTGAAGGTAGGCTGCGCGTTCGCCCGGATCGGCCGATGTTCGCCACGCTCTTCCTGTTCCTCGCCGCGTGCACCTCCGACGACAAGCAGGAGACCGGCGGAACGGACACCGACGTGGCCGACACGGACGACACCGACGCGGACGACACCGACACGGACGACACCGACACGGACGACACCGACACGGACGACACCGACACGGACGGCACCGACACCGAGACCGACGAATGCGGCCCGCTCGTCGCCTACGAGGGAGACGTGTACGCCACCGGATTCGGCGCCGCCGCCTCGCTCGAATCCTTCTGCGGCGGCTACAACGCGATCGCGGGAAACCTGACGCTCGACCGCACCGATCTGACCGATGTCACGGCGCTCGCGTGCCTGTGCGAGGTGAGCGGGGACGTGATCCTCGCCGACAACTCCACGCTCGCCTCGCTCACGGGCCTGGAGTCGCTCACGATGGTCGGCGGGACCGTCTCGTTGGCCGGCTCGCCGCTGATGGTGGACTTCACCGGGCTCGACGCGCTCAGGGACGTGGGGGCGCTCTCGCTGGTGGGAAGCAACCTCACGTCGCTCGACGGGCTGGAGGCGCTCACCTCGGCGGGCGCGCTCACGCTCACCAGCAACGAGAGCCTGGTGAGCCTGGCGGGGCTCTCGGGCCTCAGGCGGGTCGGCGGGGACGTGAGCCTCACCAACAACCGCTTCCTGCCGACGCTCGCGGGGCTGGAGCAGCTCACGGAGATCGACGGAAACCTGACCCTCTCGTCGGTCGACGCTCTTGTGGACATGCAGGGGCTCAACGGGCTGGAGACGGTCGGCGGGAACCTGCGGGTGGAGAGCCAGGATGCCCAGACCAGCTTCGACGGGCTCGACGCGCTCACCACGATCGGCGGCTCAATGATCTGGAACTTCAACTCCCTGCTCTCGTCGAGCGCCGGGCTCGAGGCCCTCCGGTCCGTCGGGGGGTTGAACGTGATCAACAACTACTACCCGGGCGATTACGACTTCACCGGCTTCTCCGGACTCACGCACGTCGGGGGGGAGCTGAGCATCAACGAGCCGGCCGGCGTGACGGACTTCGCGGGCTTCGAGGGCGTCACCACCATCGACGGCGGCCTCATCCTGGTCGTCGCTGGGGGATCGACCGCCGCCGGCTTCGCGAACGTGACACACATCGGCGGCGACCTCTGGCTGAGCGGCATCCCGAGCTTCGCGGACCTCGGCGCGCTCGTGTACATCGGCGGCAAGCCGAACCCCATGATCCACGGGTACATGGGGCTGGAGGGCGTGACCACCATCGGCGGAGAGGTCGACTGCTACTACTACGGCTGCGTGGGCCTCAACTCCCTCGTGAGCGCCGGGTCCCTCTACGCCAGGTCGGCCAGGCCGACCGAGCTCTCGAGCCTCACGACGGTGGTCGGCCGGGTCGCGATCCTCACTCCGACGGATCTGAGCGGGCTCAGCCGCTTGGAGACCATCGGCGGAGACCTCCAGCTCTACGACTCCTACGGGTCGTCGCAGAGCCTGTCGGGCTTCACCGCGCTCCGGACGGTGGGGGGCGACATGTCGATCGAAGGGTTCTACTCGCTCACCTCCATCACCGGCTTCGCCTCGCTCGAGTCGGTCGGCGGGCTCCTGACTCTGACGAGCAACGGCGCGTTGAGCTCGAACACCGGCTTCGGCGCCCTGCGCAGCGTCGGCGGGCTGACGGTCCACTCCAACTACGTGCTCGGCTACTCCACGGCGTTCACCACGCTCGACACCATCGATGGGGACCTCACCGTCGCCAACAACTGGGGCCTGGGGAGCGTGACCGACCTGCACAACGTCACCTCCGTCACCGGGGACTTCACGATGTGGGGCAACGACGAGCTCACCCAGGCCGAAGCCGAGGCCCTCCGCGATGCCATCGGCGTCGCCAACATCGGCGGCACGATCTCCATCACGGAGTGACACGCGCCCCCCCCGCCCTCGCGTGCTACCGTTCCCCCGTGGTCCAGGCGTCCCGAGCTGGTGATGGTCGTGCCTTCGGGCACGCCGTGCCTCTCCGGGGTTACCCCGGGGATCTCGTTCGACCTCCCCGATTCGTCACGTGACCCGTGCCGCGCCCAAACGCGATGCCGGTCACGCAGCACAGGACTCGTCGGGGCGCCCGGCCACACTCCATTCACGACGCGCGCGCCGGTTCGCCCACGGGATCGCGCTGGCGCTGCTGGACGGGGAGTGGACCCCGAAGGCGGCCCGCGCGCGCGTCGAGTTGGCCGTGGGCGCGCCGGCGGCGTGGATCGCGGCGCTGGTGCGGCGGGTGCGGACGCGGTTTCCCGAGCGGCCGGGCGACGACGACGAGCTGTGGCGGATGCTCTGCACCGACCGCGGGCTGGGCCGGGTCTGGGTGGAGCGCCGCCCCCACATCGTGCGCTGGTACACGCCCACGATGACGATGACGCCGCGCTGGGGCGTGCCCACGTGGCCGACGACGGGGCAGGTTGCCGCGGCCCTCGCGCACTCGCCCGGTGAGCTCTCCTGGTACGCGGATCGGCGCGGGTGGGAGAGTCGGGTCGAGGGGCCGCTCCGCCACTACCGCTACGCCTGGGCCGCGAAGAAGGCGGGGGGGCACCGCATGCTCGAGACGCCCAAGCCGCGGCTGAAAGAGCTCCAGCGGCGGATCCTGCACCGCGTGCTCGATGCCATCCCGCCGCACCCCGCGGCCGTCGGCTTCCGGCGGGGCCGCTCCGTGCGCGACCACGCCGAAGCGCACGTCGGCGCCCCCGTGCTGCTCCGGATGGACTTCGAGGACTTCTTCCTCACCACCCGCGGGTCCCGCGTGGTGCGGGTCTTCCGCGCCGCGGGCTACCCGAGTCAGGTCGCGTACACGCTCGCCGGCCTCTGCACCAACGTCGCGCCCGCCAACGTCCGTGCGGCGCCGCTGCCGGCCGATCCCGCGCTCCTCGCCGCGCGAAATCGCGCCGCCGCCCGGCTCGCCGGCCCGCACCTCCCCCAGGGCGCGCCGACCTCCCCCGCGCTCGCCAACCTGTGTGCATGGCGCCTGGATCGCCGGCTCGCGGGGCTCGCCCGCGCCCTGCGGCTCACCTACACCCGCTACGCCGACGATCTCGCGTTTTCCGGCGCCCTCTCCGCCCACGCGGCCGACGGGCTCGCCGCCCGCGTCGCCGCCATCTCCGCCGAGGAGGGGTACACCGTCAACCACCGGAAGACCCGCGTGATGCGCGCCTCGCAGCGGCAGATCCTCGGCGGCATCGTCGTGAACGAGCGGCCGAACGTGCCCCGCCCCGACTATGATCTCCTCAAGGCCACGCTCCACAACTGCGTCCGCCACGGCCCGTCCGAGCAGAACCGCGAGGCCCGCCCCGACTTCCGGGCCCACCTCGCCGGGCGCGTCGCCTGGGTCGCGTTCCTGAATCCGTCCCGCGGGGCGAAGCTCCAGGCCCTCCTCGACCAGATCGTGTGGGGAGAGAGGTAGCGCTTGGCCCCGCCGTCGGTGTTTCAACACCGGAGAATCCCCATGCGCCCCCTCGGTTGCTTCCTCGCCCTGATGCCCGCGTGCGACTTCCGCACGTGTGACCCCGTCGACGCCGCGCTGGTGAGCCTCCTGCCCGAGCGCCTCTCGGAGAGCGGCCTCTACGCGGGGCCCGACGAGCTCCTCGCCGAGGGGGTGATCGCCTACACCCCGCGGTTCGCCCTCTGGAGCGACGGCGCGGACAAGACGCGGTGGCTCTCGCTCCCGGTCGACACCGTCATCGACACCACCGATCCCGACGAGTGGCGGTTCCCCGAGGGGACACGCGCGTGGAAGGAGTTCGTGCGCGATGGCGTTCGCGTCGAGACGCGGATGCTCGAGAAGGTGGGCGCCGAGGACGACGCGTGGGTGGGCGTGGCCTACGTCTGGAACGACGACGCCACCGACGCCGTCGCCACGCTGACCGAGGTGCCCGACGCCCGCGGAACGGCCCACGACGTCCCCGCCGCGGAGGCGTGCGGAGCGTGCCACGGCGGGCGGAGCAGCTTCGTGCTCGGCTTCTCCGCGGTCCAGCTCTCGGGCGCGGAGGGGTACGGGCTGGAAGACCTCGCCGCGGAGGGGCGGCTGAGCGCGACGGTTGCAGCCCCCACGGTGCCCGGCGACGACCTCGACCAGGAGGCCCTCGGCTACCTGCACGCCAATTGCAGCCACTGCCACAATCCCGATCGCCCCGAGCGGGACGGGGCGCGTTGCTACGACCCGCAGCTCCCCATCAACTTCTCGCTGCTCGCGGGCTCGCCGCCGCTCGATCAGACCCCGGCGCTCGCGACGGCGCGCGATTTCCTCGGCGACGCCGACGGGAGCGTGGTCCTGCACCGGATCTCGACGCGCGACAACAGCTCG
This sequence comes from Myxococcota bacterium, assembly GCA_040386535.1. Lineage (GTDB taxonomy): Bacteria > Myxococcota_A > UBA796 > UBA796 > SXON01 > CAJBVW01. The sequence continues at coordinate 10,275 of JAZKFH010000085.1, forward strand.
ATGCCCCCGCTCGCGACCGAGGAGGTCGACCCCGCCGCCGTCGCCGCGCTCACGGCCTGGATCGACCGCCTCTGAACGACCGGAGTCGCGTGACGCTTGTAAGCGACTGTCATGGCCGCCGGGGAGCCGGCGCCATACCCCCGCCTTTCCCGGGCTCCGCGTCCGAGGAAGGAAGCCGATATGTCCGCTCGCCCGCTCCTCGCCCTGGTCCTGCTCGTCGGCTGCCGCCCCGACACCGGCATCACCAAGTTCAACAACGAGCCGGAGGCCACGATCACCTCCCACGTGGACGGGGACCCGGTCGACGAGGGCTACGTCGTGACCTTCCGGGGCACGGTGTCGGACACGAACCACGGCTACGACGAGCTCGTCGCCACCTGGTTCGTCGGGGCGGACGAGCTCTGCGCCGAGGCGCCCGTGGCCGAGAGCGGCGAGTCCCTCTGCGAGGCCGTGCTGGGCGTCGGGGACGACGAGGTGCTGCTCGAAGGGCGCGACCCGGAGAACGCCACCGGCACCGCGCGCGTGGCGCTCGTGGTCAACGAGACGGACGCGCCCACGGCCGAGATCCTCTCGCCGACGGCGGCCGACCAGTACTACGCCGGGACCTCGGTGTCGGTGTCGGCGCTCGTGGCCGACACGGAGGAAGACGCCGATGCGCTCCTCGTCGCGTGGACCGACGAGGCGGGCGCGACGGTCGATCTCGACGCGAGCCCCGACGCGGACGGCGCGCTGACCGGCGAGCTGACCCTCCTCGAGGGCGACCACTCGCTCACGCTGAGCGTGACGGACGGCAGCGGCAAGATCGGCCGCGCCAGCGTGGCGTACACGGTGGGCGCCGAGAACTCCGCGCCGACCTGCGCGATCACCGCGCCGCTGGCCGGCGCCAACGCCGAGCTGGGCGCCTCGGTCGACCTCGCCGCGCTCCTCACCGATCCCGACGTGGACGGCACCGCGCTCTCCGCCACGTGGTCGAGCGATCTCGACGGCGCGCTGGGCACCGCCACGGTCAACGCCGACGGCACGTCGGTCCTCGTCCTCGACACGCTCTCCTTCGGCACCCACCTCCTCACGGTCACGGGCACCGACGACGTGGGCGCCACCTGCTCGGCCGACGTGGTGTTCTCCATCGGCACGCCCCCGGACGTGACGATCGACGCGCCGCTCGACGGGGACCTGTTCAACGAGGGCGACCTCGTCTCCTTCTTCGCGACGGTGTCCGACTCGGGCACCTCGGCCGACGCGCTCGTCCTGACCTGGGAGAGCGACGTGGACGGGCTGCTCGACGGCACCCCGGCCGACGCGACGGGCCTCGCCACGTTCGACGCCGACTGGCTCACGCCCGGTGAGCACGTCGTCACCCTCGCGGTGCTCGATCTCGACGGCTTGTACGCCGAGGCCGACGTCACGTTCACGATCAACGGGCTCCCCACCGCGCCCACCGTCTACATCGAGCCCACTTCTCCGGTCACGACCGACACCCTCGTCGGCATCCTCGACGGGGGCGCCGTCGATCCCGAGGGCGATCCGGTCGCCTACACCTGGGCGTGGACCCGTGACGGCGCCGCCACCGCCTACACGACCGACACCGTGCCCGCCGCCGCGACCACGCGCGGCGAGGTGTGGGAGATGACCGTCACCCCGAACGACGGCTGGGGGGACGGCGCGCCCGGCACCGCCTCGGTCACCATCGGGAACAGCGCGCCCGTGCTCGCCGACGCCACGCTCTCGCCCGACCCGGCGTGGGAGGGCAGCACGTTGACGTGCTCGCCCGGCAGCACCTCGGACGCCGACGGGGACAGCGTCTCCACCACCTACGCGTGGACGGTGAACGGCCTCACGATCGCCTCGACCGACGCGGCGTTGGCCGACTCGTGGTGGTCCGCCGGCGACGTGGTCGCGTGCATCGTCACCCCGACCGACGGCACGACCGCGGGCGCCGCGGTGGTCTCCAACCGCGTCACCATCGACAACTTCGCCCCCACGATCACGTCGGTGTCGATCTCCCCGGCCTCCGCCGCCGCGGACGACACGCTCACCTGCATCGCGTCGGGCTTCACCGACGCGGACGGCGACGCGGACGCGACCACCTACGCGTGGACCGTGAACGGCGCGGCCGCCGGCACCGGAACCACGCTCGCGGGCGCATTCGTCGGCGGGGACGAGGTGGTGTGCACCGCCACCCCGTTCGACGGCACGACCAGCGGCCCGGCCCTCTCCGACAGCCTCGTCATCGACAACACGGCGCCCGTGCTCGCCAGCGTCTCGCTCACGCCGGCCGCGCCCACCGTCGCCGACACCCTCGTGTGCGCGCCCGGCACCACGACCGACCTCGACGGCACCACGACCTTCTCGTACACCTACGCCTGGACGATCGGCGGCGGCGCGATCGCCGCGACCTCGGCCACGCTCACCTCGGCCGACTTCGAGAGCGGCGACGTGGTGCGCTGTCGCATCACCCCGAACGACGGCACGGACGACGGCGCGGCGATGACCTCCGCCGCGGTCACCATCGTGAACACGGCGCCCACGGTGGCCTCGGTCACCCTCTCGCCGAGCGCGCCCGACACCGACGACACGCTCACCGCCTCGGCCTCCGGCGCGGACGCCGACGGGGACGCGGTCTCGTTCACCTACACCTGGTACGTGGATGGCAGCGTCGTCGTCGCGACCGGCGCCACCCTCTCGGGCACGTTCTTCGCGCGTGACGAGGAGGTGTACGTCGTCGCCACCGCCACGGACGGCACGGACAGCGGCACGTCGATGGCCTCCGCCACGGTCACCGTGGTGAACAGCGCGCCGTCGCTCACGACGGCCACCATCAGCCCCGATCCCGCCACCGTCGCGAGCACGCTCACGTGCGCCGGCGCCGGTTTTGCCGACGCGGACGGAGACGCCGACGCGACGAGCTTCGCGTGGACCGTGAACGGCACGGCCGCGGGCACCGGCCCCACGTTGGCGAGCGGCTTCGGCGCCGGCGACGTGGTCGTGTGCACCGCCACCCCGAATGACGGCACCGACACGGGCACCGCCCGCACCGACTCTGTCACCATCGCCAACACGGCCCCGGTGCTCGCGAGCGTGAGCCTCACGCCCACGTCGGCCACCGAGGCGAGCACGCTCACGTGCACGCCCGCCACCGCGACCGACGCCGACGGGGACGCCGTCACGTACACCTACGCCTGGTACGTCAACGGCGCGGTGATCGCGCCCACGTCGACCACGTTGACGGGCACGTACTTCAACCGCGACGGCACCGTGTACTGCCGCGTCACGCCGAACGACGGCACCGTCAGCGGCACGGCGGCCACCTCGGCCACCGTCACCATCGACAACACGGCGCCGGTCCTCTCGTCGGTCACCCTCTCCACCTACACCCCGGGCACGAGCGACACGCTCACCGCCTCGGTCAGCGCCTCCGACATCGACGCGGACTCGCTCTCCTACACCTACGCCTGGTACGTGAACGGCAGCGTCGTGGCCGCCACGGGCGCCACGCTCTCCGGCGCCACGTACTTCGACCGCGGCGACACCGTGTACGTGCGCGTCACGCCGACGGACGGGACCGACGCGGGCACGGCGATGGCCTCCTCGACCGCCACCGTCACCAACGCGGCGCCCACGATCACCAGCGTCGCGATCACCCCGACCACGGCCTACGCGGACGACACGCTCACCTGCACCGTCACCGGCTACAGCGACGCGGACGGGGACGCCAGCGCGTCGACCTACGCGTGGACGGTGGACGGCGTGGCGGCCGGCACCGGCAGCACCCTCTCGAGCGGGTTCGCCCGCGGCGACGTGGTGGTGTGCACCGTGACCCCGAACGACGGCACCACCACCGGCACCCCGGCGGTCTCCCCAAGCGTCACCATCGCCAACACGGTCCCCGTGCTCGCGAGCGTGAGCCTCACGCCCACAACCGCGTCCGAAGCGAGCACGCTCACCTGCACGCCCGGCACCGCGACCGACGCCGACGGCACGACCAGCTTCTCGTACACCTACGCGTGGTCCGTGAACGGCTCCACCATCGCCGCCACCAGCACGACCCTCACCGGCTCGAGCTTCAGCGGCGGCGACACCGTGGCCTGCCGCGTCACCCCGAGCGACGGCGTGGGCGCGGGCAGCGCGACCACGTCGAACACCGTCACCATCGGCAACAGCGCCCCGGCCCTCGCGACGGTCACGCTCAACAGCTACACGCCCGCCACCAGCGACACGCTCACCGTCACGGTCACCTCCTCGGACGCCGACGGCGACAGCGTTTCCTACACCTACGCCTGGTACGTCAACGGCAGCGTGGTCGCCGCCACGGGCACCACCCTCTCGGGCGCGACGTACTTCGACCGCGGCGACACCGTGTACGTGCGCGTCACGCCGACGGACGGCACCGACGCGGGCACGCCGATGAGCTCGTCCACGGCGACGGTGGCGAACACGCTGCCCGTCCTCTCCGCGGTGTCGCTCACCCCGACCACCGCCACCGAGGCGAGCACGCTCACGTGCGCCCCCAGCGCGGCGGACGCCGACAGCGACAGCATCAGCTACGCCTACGCCTGGTACGTGAACAGCGCGGTGATCGCGCCCACGACCTCCACCCTCACCGGCACGTACTTCTCGTCCGGCAACACCGTGTACTGCCGCGTCACGCCGAGCGATTCGTCGGGCAGCGGCACGGCGATGAGCGCCTCCGCCGTCACCGTCGGCAACACCGCGCCCGTCATGACCTCGGTGACGCTCACCCCCACCACCGCGTACGAGGCGAACACGCTCACGTGCACGCCGACCGCGACGGACGCCGACGGCACCACGCCCACCTACACGTACACCTGGTACGTGAACAGCTCGCTGATCGCCCCGGTGACGAGCACGATCACGGGCGCGTACTTCAGCCGCGGCAACACGGTCTACTGCCGGGCCACCCCGAGCGATGGCACCACGTCGGGCACCGCGAGCAGCTCCAGCACCGTCACGATCTCCAACACCGCGCCGGTCGTCTCGTCGGTCACGCTCTCGCCCACGCTCGTCTACACGAGCGACACGATCACCGCCTCGGTGAGCGCGTCCGACGCCGATGCGGACAGCATCTCCTACACCTACGCCTGGTACGTCAACGGCGTGCTCTCCGCGGCCACGGGCTCCTCGCTCTCCGGCGCCACGTACTTCAGCAAGACCAACACCGTGTATGTGCGCGTCACGCCGACGGACGGCACCACGTCGGGCTCCGCGTCCACCTCCAGCACCGTGACCATCGGCAACAGCACGCCGGCGGCGCCCGTGGTCTCCATCAACCCGGAGGACCCCGAGGCGGCCCTCGACCCGCTCGTGTGCAGCATCGACACCGCGGCCACGGACGCCGACGGGGACAGCCTCACCTACGCGTTCACCTGGACGAAGAACGGCAGCAGCTACACCGGGGACACGGACACCAGCACGACCAGCACGGTGCCGGCCTCCGCTGCGGCCGCCACCAACGTGTTCGTCTGCCGGGTGACCGCGTCGGACGGGACCACCACGTCGTCCACCGCGACCGACACGGTGACGGTGCTCGGTGCCAGCTACACCATCGGCTACACGACCCCCTTCGCCACCCCGGGCACCGGGTACTCGGGCGGAGGGTCCAGCACCTACAGCCTCGGACAGGCGATCACGGTCTCGTCGGCGGTGCAGCTCTACTCGCTCGGCGCGGGCCTGCGCCTCACGAACACCACCGACTCGATCCGGATGGCGCTGTACACCAACTCGGGGGGGGCGCCCGGCACGCTCGTCGCCTACACCGCGTGGACCGCGCTGAGCCCCTACGCCGCGGGAACGAACGTGGAGATGGACGTTGTGGGCGGGCCGATCTCCCTGCCGGCCGGAACCTACTGGATCATGATCAACACGACGGGCGGCCGGATCTACTTCAACTACACGACGAGCGGCGCCTCGGGCAACACCGTCATCTACAACCTCCTCGGCAGTGCCGCGGCCTTCCCCACCTCGTTCGGCTCCGCGTCCAGCTACACGGGCCAGTACCTCGGCCACTACATGGTGGTGCGGTAGCTGGTTCCGGGGGCGAAACCGCCCGTTATGGCCGGTGATACCATCGGGAGGACGCCTCCGATAGTCTGGGAACGATCGTCGCGACTGCGCTGATCTCTTCCCAGACTCTCGGAGGCTTTTCCATGGAACCGTACCTCGGCCAGCTCATGCTCGTCGGCTTCAACTTCGCGCCCCGGGGCTGGGCCTTCTGCAACGGGCAGCTCATGTCCATCGCGCAGAACACGGCGTTGTTCAGCCTCCTCGGCACCACCTACGGCGGCGACGGCATCACCACCTTCGCCCTGCCCGACCTGCGCGGCCGCGCGCCCCTGCACTTCGGCCAGGGCCCCGGCCTGTCCAACTACGTCCAGGGCGAGTCCACCGGCAGCGAGACCGTCACGATCCTCACCACGAACCTGCCGGCGCACAACCACGCCATCCTCGCCAACAACGGCACCGGAAACACCAACAGCCCTGAGGGCGCCGTGCTCGCCGGGTACGGGAGCTCCATGCCCCCGGAGGGCCCCTACACCAACGCGAACGCCAACACCACGCTCGCCCCGGGCGCCGTGGCGCCGACCGGCGGGAGCCAGCCGACCTCGATCCTGCAGCCCCTCCTGGTGCTGAACTGGATCATCGCGACGGAAGGCATCTTCCCCTCGCGCGGCTGATCCGTCAGGGCGCGCCGAGCGCGGGCGCCCACGTCGAGAAGCCGAGGCCTGTCCCGATGGCGGTCTTGACCTGCCAGGCCACGCGGCCATCCGGCGTGACCTGGTCGATCTGGCCCGACGAGGTCCACGTGATGACCGTGTTGCCACCGGGGAGGCGCTCGGCGCCCCCGAGGAAGGTGACCAGCAGGCAGTCGGGGGAGGTGTAGCTCCACGTGCGCCGCACCTCGCGCGTGGTCTCGTCCAGCGCGAGCTCGACGGCATCGGAGCAGGACGTGGGGTCCGCCGGGTTGTTGCGGGAGAACGCGAGCAAGCCGCCGTCGAGGCGCTGCACGCTGTGGGGCAACGACAGGAGCCGGTCCCGGTCGGGGTTGGTGAAGTCGCCCCCGTCGGGATCGCCGACGAACCAGACCATCGTGCCGGACGCGCGGTCGATCTTCGCGACGCCGTTGTTGAACGTCATGCTGACGAAGTAGGCGTCCTCCGCCGCGGAGTACGTGATGCCGTTGATGTGGGACCAGTCCTCGACCGTGCGATCGGGCACGTAGAGGGAGGCGTAGGTCTCCTCCAGGTTGGGCTCGAAGTTGTCGAACACGCTCCACACCACGCGCTCGACCCCGTCGGGGGAGCGCTCGACGATCGTGTCCCCGAGGATCTTGCGGTCGCCGTAGGGGCGGATGTCCCAGCCGAGCGTGGCGTAGCCGCCGGGCGTGTACTCCACGAAATCGGTGTGCCCGCTCGTGATGCCGACGTTCTCGGGCGCGCCGCCGTCGAGGGGCACACGGACGATCTGCGAGGGCGTGTCGACCGAGACCGCCTGGTGGTTGTACAGGATGGCGGTGCCGTCGAGCGAGAAGGCGGCCCGCAGCGGCGGCGCGGCGAGGCCGGTGTCGTTGTCCGGGTACGCCCAGATCACCTTGCCCGTGTCGTCCAGCACGACGATGCCGCCGCTCGGGATCTGGATGAGGGGCACCACGAGCACGCCGCCCTCGCCGGCCTCGGGGGCCTCGGCGGAGAACGTGAAGTCGGGCACCCACGGCGGGACCACCAGGGCCGTGGGATCGCCGGTGTCGTCGGGGGCGCCGGTGTCGTCGCCCGGGGGCTTGCCGCTGTCCGTGCCGGGCGCCACACAGGCGAGGAGGAGCCCGAACAGGGTCACTCGGCCGACCCCTCGAGCAGGGTGACGAAGCGCGGGGCCGGGTTCGTGCAGGTGCGGCAGCGCAGCGCCAGGAGCCACGTGCCCGTGCTGTCGATCCCGGCAAAGGCGCCCTCGCCCTCGAGGTCGGCGAGGGTCGCGCTCGAGTAGCCGGACACGTCGAGCGTCCAGCTCACCTGCGCGCGCTCCTCGAGGGAGAACACGTCCTGCGCGAGCTCCTCGGGGGTCTCCTCGAAGCGGGCGACCCACAGCTCGTCGAGCGTGGCGTGATCGAGCTCGTCGCCCAGGCCGTCGCGGGTGAGCCCGGCCCAGTCGAACGTGAGCGCCGCGCTGCCGGTGGGGACGACCACGGAGGTGAGGGAGTCGAGGTCGACATCGACGGCGAGGGTGCTGGTCGTGTCGGTGAGGTGGGCCTCGGACGTGTCGCTCTCGGCGACGGCCTCGAGGAACATCAGCGCGTCGGCGCCGGGCTCGCCGCTCATCCCGAGCGCGAGGAGCCAGGTGCCGTAGCCCTCCTGGAAGTACTGCTGGATGTCGATCGTGTTGCCGAACATGCCGAAGTCGGAGAGCACGCAGGAGGCGTCGGTGGGCGTGCAGGTGACGAACACGCTCACGTCGGCCTGGGCGAGCTCGTCATGGGCCAGGGCGTACGAGACCTCGGCGGGTTCGAGGTCACGGAACGCGATGAGGCGCGCCTCGTTCAAGTCCGTGCGCGGATCGATCTCGCCGCCGCGCACGTCGTGGGTCAACGTGTCCCAGCGGATGATCGCGTCGGTCTCGGCGCGGAGCGGGCTCGAACCGATGGAGAGCTCGGAGGTGTAGGCGAAGTTGTTCGCGTTCACGAGCGTGCAGTCGGTGCACGCCTCCACCGCGGCGTCGGGCTCGGCCGTGCAGGCCGTGAGGACGAGGGCGAGGGTAGGGACGAGGTACCGCATGAGCGCTCCGGTGGAAGGTCACAACCGAGCGCCTTCTCGACACGAATGCCCTCACTAAGAGAAACAGATGTCGGAAAGTTGTCAGGACGTGTCGTGTCCGAAAGATCGGACAAACGCCCGAAACCTGACACTCCCGTGTAAGTATGCGAACATTCGGGGGGCAACCGGAGGGATCCCGATCCGGCGGCCCCGCGCCGTCGGCGAGGGAAGGGGGGAGGCGCGACGGGACCGGCCGTCCTAAACTCTGCCGACCAACACCTCCCGCTCGGAGCACCCGTCATGATCAGCACCGCCGTCCTCGCCCTCCTCCTCGCCGTCTCGCCCGCCCACGCCGGAAAGAAGAAGGACGCCGCGCCGTCCCCGCCGCCCGTCGCCGCCGCCCCCGCCGCGCCCGCCATCGACCCGGCCTTCGAGGCCGACATCCGCGCGCTCCTCCTCGCGACCGGCGCTGGCTCGATGGGCATCCAGATGATGGACCAGATGATGGTCTCGCTCAAGCCCATGGCGCCGGGCCTCCCCGACGCGTTCTGGGACGGCGTGAAGAGCGAGTTCAAGGCGGACGAGCTCATCAACCTCGTCGTGCCCATCTACGCGCGTCACCTGAGCCACGACGACGTCAAGGCCCTCATCGCCTTCTACCAGAGCCCCGCCGGCAAGAAGATGATCCAGGTGCAGCCCATGATCATGTCGGAGTCGATGGAGGTCGGGCAGGCCTGGGGGCAACAGATCGCCATGCGCGTCGTGACCCGGATGCAGGCGGAGCAGGCCAAGTAGGGCGCAGCCATCGGGCTCCCGGGCGCCCGCCCGGCCCCCGTTACGGCCCGCTTACTCTCCGTTCCGCGCGGGCCCCGCGGCCTTCCCCGGGAGGCCGGGGTCTGGTATCGTCCGCCTCCGTGGAGCGACGATGCGGACCCTCTGGGCCAGCCTGTTCCGGGCGCACCTGTGCGGCCTCGCGGTCCTCGGGGGCTGCGCTCCGACCGAGGAAGAACCGGTCGATCCGGGGCGCCCCGTCGATCCGCTGTTCCTGCCGGACGTGAGCGGGATCGATCTGCCCGTGGCCTACGCCGATGCGTTTGCCATGGCGCTGAACGTCCGGACCGCCACGGCGTGGGCGGGGCACGTCGCCACCCTCGGCATGCGCACCGCCGGGTGCCCCGATCTGTGGGTGGGCGCGCCGGGGGACGCGCTCGATCTCGATGACGACGCGCCGGGCGTGTCGTGGGCGGATCACTGCGACAACGGCCAGGGCGTCGACTTCGGCGGGGCGCTCTACTGGGAGACCGCGGTGGCGGTCGAGGGCGATCCTGCCTCGGAGGAGGGCCGCACCAGCTCCGCGGAGCGCACGCTCGTCGGGGACGCGACGGTGGGGGAGGGCAGTGATGCCCGCTTCGAGCTCGACGGCGAGGCGAGCGACGCGGTGAGCCTCTCCGAGGCGCCCGGCTACGCGCGGTACACGTGGTCGAGCCTCGTGGCGGGCACGGTCACCGGCTCGGAGGTGTTCGTCGGCACCTCGACCCCCGGCGGCTACCGCACGGACCTGTACCTCTACGCGGAGGGCGGCGACGCCGAGCGCCTCGAGGCCCGCGGCAACCTGTACCTCTACGAGGACCGCATCGCCGACCGCTTCGACAGCGTCGCGATGGATCTGTCGTACGTCGGCCCCACGAACGCGGCGCCCACGGACTGTACGCTCGAGCCGACCGGATGGCTCTCGGTGCGCGACGCCGACGCCTACTGGTACGACCTCGTGTTCCTGCCGGCGGATGCGGAAGCCCCTGAGACGGGCGTCTCCGCCGCCTGCGACGGCTGCGGCGAGCTCTACGTGCGGGGGGTGCCCGCGGGCCAGGTGTGTGTCGACCTCTCGCTCGCGTGGGACGGCCGGCTCGCGCCCCCGTCGATCGCCGACTTCGCGCTCTCGCTCCACGATCTCTGACGCCGGGAGGGCTCCATGGTTCTCTTCCTCTCCCTCCTCGGCTGCCAGCCCGCCGCGCCGGACGACACGATGCTCGGCCTGTCGCCCCGCGCGGGGCTTCGGCGCCTGTCCATCGATCTGCGCGGCGTGCACCCCTCCGAGGAGGAGCTGGTCGCGATCGACGCGAACCCCGATCTGTACGCGGAGTACGCCGATCGGTACCTGGACGACCCGCGCTTCGCCGCCCGCATGCGCGAGGTGTTCAACCTCCGCTACCTGACCCGCACGGGCGACACGTACTTCGATCCGACCGAGGCCGGCGTGGGCGACATCGCCTCCGGCACCGTCGGCGACAGCATCGGGGACGAGCCCCTGCGGCTCCTCACCTACCTCGTGGAGCAGGAACTCCCCTACGACTACATCGTGACCGCGCCGCACACGATGGCGGATCCGGTGCTGGCCCGCATGTGGGATCTGGACCGCGAGCCCGGCCCCGCGGGCGAGGAGGACGCGTGGACGCCGGCCACCTGGCGCGACGGCCGCCCCGCCGCCGGGATGTTGTCGATGACGACGATCTGGCAGCGCTACCCGTCGATGGGAGGAAACGCGAACCGGCACCGCGCCAACGCCATCTCCCGCATGTTGTTGTGTGACGACTACCTGTCCCGCCCCATCGTGCTCAACCGCGCGGCGGTCGATCTGTTGACGTTGGACCCGGAGAACGCCATCGCGGTCACCCCGTCCTGCCAGTCGTGCCACTCCACCCTCGATCCGCTCGCGGGCACCCTGTTCGGGTTCTTCCACTACGAAGCGAATGAGGGCATCGACGACGCGATCACCTACCGCCCCGAGAACGAGGAGGCGTGGCGCGACTACTCCGGCAAGGAGCCCGGGTACTTCGGGCGTCCGACCGCCAATCTCGTGGAGCTCGGCGCCAACATCGCGGCGGATCCGCGCTTCGCCGAGTGCGCGGTGCGGACGGTGTGGGAGGGGTTCAGCCAGCGCACCTACACGGACGACGACTGGGCCGCGCTCGTGGGCCTGCGCGACGTGTACGCCAGCGAGGGCGAGCGCCTGAAGCCGGTCGTGCGCGCGCTCGTGACCTCCGCTGAGTACCGCGCGGGCGAGACCGACGACGCCGACCTGGACGATCGCCTCGCCACGGTGCGCGTCGTCTCTCCCGCGCAGCTCGCCAGCGTCGTGGAGGACCTGACCACCTACCGCTGGACCTTCGACGGGCGCCCCGGCCTGACCACGAACGACATCGGCCTGCCCGTGCTCGCGGGCGGGGTGGACAGCCGGTACGTCACGATCCCGTCGTACACGCCGTCGTTGGGGCTCGCGTTCGTGCAGGAGCGGCTCGCGCAGGCCGCCGGGCGCCATGTCGCCGAGCACGATCTGGCCGAGGGCCGCGAGGGGGACGCGATCCTGCTCCGGTACGTCACCGCCCTCGACACGCCGGAGAGCGCCCCCGCCGCCTTCGAGGCCCAGATCCGCTTCCTGTACCTGCGCGTCACCGGCGAGGCCCTCGCCGCCGAGGCGACCGAGCCGGCCGCGCTCGCGGCGCTCTGGAGCGAGCTGATGAAGGTCGAGGCCTCGCCCACGGCCGCGTGGGCCGGGGTGGTCTCGGCGGTGCTCCGCGATCCCGCCGTGCTCTTCTACTGATCCGGGAGGAACCCGCCATGCGTCTGTCCCGTCGTCAGTTGTTCACCGGAAGCGCCGCGCTCGCCGCGGGGGCCGCCATGGGCGTCCGCGTCCCCCGCGCGATGGCCGCCGCGCCCGACCGCAAGTTCCTGTTCTTCTTCGCGGGCGGCGGGTGGGACACCACCACCGTGCTCGATCCCCACTTCGGCAGCACCAGCGTCGACATGGATCCGGACACCACCCTCGGCGAGGTCGGCAACCTGCGCTTCACCGCCGGCGAGGACCGCCCCGCCGTCTCCCGCTTCTTCTCCCGCTGGGGAAGGCGCGCCTGCATCGTCAACGGCATCGACGTGCACAGCGTGGGTCACGACTCGGCCCAGCAGTTCGTGATGACCGGCACCTCCGCGTCGAGCTTCGCGGACTGGCCCACCCTGCTCGCGGCGCACGGGCAAGCCGCCTATCCGCTGCCCCACGTCGTGTTCTCCGGGCCCTCCTACGCCGGGCCGCACGGCGCCACGCTGGTCCGCGCCGGCGGCGGCACGTTGCTCGAGCTCATCGACGGCTCCATCCTCGGCCGCGCCGATCGCTCGGCGCCTGTCCCCGCGCAGCCGCAGAACGCGATCGTGGACGCCTTCGTGCACGGCCGCGTCGCGTCGTACGCCGCCACACGCACCGGCCAGGGCCGCGTGCGCGCCGAGGGCCTCCTCGCCAACCTGGAGCGCGCCATGGAGCTGGAGGGGCGCGCGTTCGAGGCGGGCCTGTCCGACCTGGGGCGGAGCGTGCTCGACCAGGCGACCCAGGCGAGCGAGCTGTTCCGCCTCGGGTTGTCCCGCTGCGCGATGATCCGCATCGACGGCGGCTACGACACCCACGACGACGCCACCGCGCAGGCGCCCCAGCAGGAGGAGTTCTACACCGTGCTCGACGCGCTGATGGAGCACCTCGCGCGCACCCCGGGCGACAACGCGAGCTGGCTCATCGACGAGGTCGTCATCGTGGCGCTCTCCGAGTTCGGCCGCACCCCCAAGCTCAACGGCGGCGGCGGCAAGGACCACTGGCCGTACCTCTCCGGCCTGCTCGTGGGGAGCGGCGTCGCGGGCAACCGCGTGGTCGGGAGCACCGACGACGCGCTGGTTGCCCAGAGCATCGACTTCACCACGGGCCTCCCGTCGAGCTCGGGGAGCCGCCTCGGCTGCGAGAACCTCGGCACCGCGATCCTGGCGCTGGGCGGCCTGGACCCGCAGGAGCACCTCCCCGACGTGCAGGTGCTCGAGGCGGTGCTGGGGTGACGCTGCGGATCCTGCTCTTCGTGGCGCTCGCAGGCTGCACCGGCGCCCCCGTCAGCGACACCGCCGACACCGGCGCCTGCGACCACACGCCCGCGCTCACCTGGGCCAACTTCGGCCAGGGCTGGATGGACAAACACTGCGTGGGCTGCCACTCCTCGTTGCTGCGCGACGACCAGCGCAACGGCGCGCCGCCGAGCGTGAACCTCGACACCTGGGACGACGCCGTGTTCTGGGGCGGCCGCATCGGCGCCCGCTCGCTCGGGGACGCGCCCACGATGCCGCCGGGCGGGGGGCCCTCCGAGGAGGAGCGGCGCCTGCTCGCGGAGTGGCTCGACTGCGCGGTGACCCCGGCCCGGGAGGCGGAGTGACCCTGCTGCTGCTCGCCGCGTGCTCCGAGTTCGTCCTGCGCAAGCCGCCGGTGGTGCCGCCCGCGGATCCGCCTGCCGACGATCCCGACGCCGCCTTCGGCGATCCGCCCGACTGGAGCACCTGCTCCTCCGGCTGGTACGGGCAGTACTACAACCTCCCGGGCGACCACCCCGATCTGGAGCCCGCGGCCACGGCTGACACAGGCGCCGCCGACGTGCCCGCCATGGACGACGTCGACTGGTGGGCCGACGACCACCTCGCCTTCCGCCGCTACGACCCCTCGCTCGACTTCGGCGCCAACTGGTGGCCCGTCGAGCAGGGCATCGAGGGTGATCCCGCCTACTTCGCCACCCGGTGGACCGCGTGGATGCGCGTCACGTCGGGGTCGAGCATCGACGTGGTCCTCGGCGCCCAGTCGGTGGCGTGGCTGGAGATCGACGGGGAGCCGGCGGTGGAGGTCTCCTCCGCGGAGGCGGGCACGCTCGACGCCCAGGTCTACACCGTGCCGGTGCGCGCGGGCCAGTTCCCCGTCGAGCTGCGCTTCGGCCAGCTCGAAGCGGGCGCCAGCGGCTTCCGGTTCCGCGTCGTGAGCGGGGACGCGGTGTTGTGTTACCCGGACTTCTCCGCTGGATAGGCAGGCATGCGGTCGCGTCGGATCCTGGTCGTGGCCGCCGGGGTCACCGTGGCCCTCGGCCTCGCCTCGCGCCTGCCCGGCGCCCCGCCGTTCGTGGTCGCCTACGTCGGGGACGCCCTCTACGCGGTGCTGATCTACTGGCTCCTCGCCTTCGTCCGCCCCGGCGCCCCCGTGATGCGGCTGGCGCTCGCGGCGTGGGCCACCTGCGCGCTCATCGAGGCCTCCCAGGCCTGGCACCCGGCGTGGCTGGACGCGCTGCGCGCGCACCGGCTCGTGGCGCTGGTGCTCGGACGCGGCTTTTTGTGGAGCGATCTCGGCTGCTACGCGGTGGGCGTGCTCGCGGCGGGGGCGGTGGACCGGGCGATCCGCGGCGCAGGCCGCTGAGGGACCGAGCCCTACTCCGGCACCCCGACCACCCGCACCAGCCCGGCCGACGTGCCGAACCACACCGTCGGCGGGTTCGTCGCGCGGTCGACCGTGATCTGCTGCACGCCGTCCGCCGGCACCCAGTCCCCGGTCACGACGTGCAGCAGCGCGCCGTCCCAGCGGTACAGGCCCGTGTCGCTGCCGATCCACACGTTGCCGAGGCCGTCGGCGCCGACCGCGCGCGCGGTGGCGGGCTCGACGTAGAGGTTCACCGGGCTGCCGCCGGGCTCGGCCCCGATCGCGACGTTCGCGATGCCGAACATGCTCGAGGCCACCCACAACGTGTCGCCGTCGACGGTGAGGTCGGCGATGGCCATGGGCGCCTCGACCTGGACCGGCCAGGTGGGGACGGTCTCGAACAGGTCGGCGCTCGAGGAGAGGCTGCCGTCGTTGGAGTAGCGCCAGCGGGAGAGCTGGTAGGCGTCCCCGTTCCACACGTCGCCGTCCGGGGAGAAGGCCACGCCGCTGGTGTAGCCGTGCGGGTGGGTGGGGTGGGCGTGCTCCTCGAACGCGGCGAGGTCGGCGTCCCAGAGGCACAGGCCCTCGTTCGTGCCCATCCACACGTCCCCCGCGCCGGGGCCCCAGGGCTGCTCGGCCAGGCGCACCACCGATGTGACCTCGTCGGTCACGGTGATGGCGATGGGCTTGATCACGGTGAGCGCACCGTCGGCGCCGAAGGAGACCTGCTCGCCCTGCCGCTCCACGTCGCCGACGTGGCCGACCCACACGGTGCCGTCGCTGTGGGCGAGCACGGCGCGGGGGCTGTCGGAGAGCAGGCCGTCCGCGACGCCGTACACGCGGGAGGTGCCGAGCGTCGGGTCGAGCCGCACGAGGCCGGCGCTGCTGGCGCCGTACAACATGCCGTCGGGGCCCATGGAGAGCCCGGACCACGCGCCGGTCGGCAGGCCGGCCTCGGGGCCGAAGGGGGTCACGCCCTCCACGGCGGGCACCGTGTCGGTGTCGCTTCCGGTGTCGTCGGTGTCGGTGTCGAGCGGCTCCTCGACCCGGATGTGGATCTGCGTCTGGGTGATGCCGCACTCGTCCTCACCCTGGAAGGTGAGGAGCAGCTCACCGGAGAGGTCGGCCGTCCAGACGCCGTCGGCGCCGAGGTTGACCACGTCGCCGTCGATCGCCCACAAGAACTCGATCACGTCGTCGACCGACGAGGTGCCCGAGCCGGTGAGCGTGATCCGCTCGCCGAAGGCGAACGTGTCGCCCTCGGCCGGGGCGGTGAGGGTGAGCACCGGCTTGCCGCGGCAAACGCCGGATGCGGCGCTGTCGTCGGTGGAGTCGGACTTGTCGGTGCAGGCCAGGAGCGAGAGGAGTACGAACATCCCCCTATGGTACCCCGAAGTCAGCCCGGGTTCGTGTCTTCCGACGGCGGCGGTTGACGCCCCTGCAGCCGCCACGCCGTGGCGAACCCGAGCGGCACCAGCACGAAGCCGGCGATGGTCACCGCGGTTTCGCCGAGGAGCACCAGCAGGCCGAGCGACCGGATGCCCTGGGACGAGGCGAGGGAGAGCGCCGCGAAGGCCACGACCGTGGTGAACGTGCCGAGCGCGGCCGCCCACCCGGTGGTGGCGAGCACCTTCTGGATGCGCCCCGGCCCCTCCTGCTTCATGCGGTGGATGAGGTGAATCATCACGTCGATACCGATGCCAAGCACGATCGGGATGCCGACGAAGTTGACGATCGAGATCTTGATGTCCGCCGCCACCAGCAGCGAGCCCCACCAGATCACGCCCGCGAGCAGCACGGCGATGGCGCCCGCGGTGGCGCGGATCGAGCGCAGGTCGAGCAGGGTGAACAGGATGACGAGGCCGAGCGCGATGGCGCCGATGACCGGGGCGTCGCGGAACATCAGGTCGTACAGGACGCCGAGCGTCAGGTACTCCCCGGCCACCTCGACCCCGGGGAGCTCGCGCTGGACGGCCTTGGCGAGGGCCGCGGCCTCGCGCATGTCCCACATGTTGCCCGACGGCAGCAGCAGCAGGCGGTGCTGCCCGTGGCTCGCGCCGAGCACGTGCTGGAGCGCGGCGGGCAGGTCGGCCGGGGCGAGCTTGTCGAGCGGCACGTCGGCGAGACGGGCGAGGTTCTCGCGCACCTGCGGCGGCAGGTAGGCCGCGTTGGGATCCTTGCCGAGCGCCACGATCTCGCGCAGGAGCACCAGCTTGGCCTCCTGGTCCGCGGGGATGACCGAGCGGATCGACAGCGCGGTCGCCACCTCGGGGAACCGCCCGTCGGCGATGCGCGCGGTGATGGCCTCGTACGCGGTGTCGAGCGCCGCGGCGTCGGGGAAGCTGACCACGAGCGGCGAGTAGGAGTCGCGCGCCAGCGCCTTCTCGCTGTCCGAGAGGTCCTCGTAGGCGAGGCCGGAGCGGCGGAGCTCGGACAGATCGAACTCGAACTGGATGCGCGGGATGAACACGGCCGCGGCGATCGTGAAGAAGCCGAGGACGATCAGCACCATTGGCGCCATCGCGTAGGAGGCGGGGCGGCGGCGCCGGTTCTTGTGGTGACGGTGACGCGTGTGGTGCGGCGGCGTGATGTGCTCGCGGTCGAGCCACGCCAGCAGGAGCGGCATGCACACGAGCTCGGCGATCAGGCAGAACACCAGCCCGAAGCTCAACAACCACCCGAGCTGGCGGAACCCGTCGAAGTGGGCGGCGAGCAGCGCGGCGAACCCCGCGGCGGACGTGAACGCGGCGGACGTGCACGCGCTCCCCACGAGATCCCACGCGCGGACCACCGATTCCTCGACCGGATGCCCGGCCACCCGGAGCTCGCGGTAGCGCGCGTACAGGTGCACGCCGAATTCGACGCCGAGGCCGATGAGCACGGCGTTCACGAAGGAGGTGAACGTGTTGAGCGAGCCGACGGTGGCGCCGGCGAGGCCGAGCGTCCACAGGTTGGAGATGACGAGCGGCACGAAGATGATGGCGAGCGAGCGCGGCGAGCGGAACGCGGCGGCGATGATGACGAGCACCATCACGAAGCTCGCGGCGGTGATCCAGCCGATGTCGCGGACGATGCCCTCGTAGTCCTCGACGTTGTGGCGGTAGGCGCCGCCGATCCACGGGATGGTGACGCCGTGGCCCGCGGGGTCGGACGCGACGATCGCGGCGTCGACCTTCGCCATGAACACGCGTGCGAACGGCAGGTCGTGCGCCGAGCCGGTGGGGCGCACCACCATCCGGCCCATGCGGTCGCCGCTGTTGAGCTGGATCGGCTGGGAGGCGGACTGCAGCTTCGTCGTGAGCGGACCGAGGTCACCGAGCAGGCGCGCCGAGATGAAGGGCGAGAGCGCGGCGGGGCCGAGCGCGACGGCGGAGCGGAGGCGGTCGCGGATGAGCTCCAGGTCGTTCTTCGGCACCTGGAGCAGGCCCAGGCGAAAAGCCACGGCGGGATCGAGCTCGTAGAGGACGTAGTCCACCTCGGGCATCGCCTCGAGCCGGCTCGAGAGGTCGGCGAGGTACGCGTCCCGCTTGGTGGAGTCCTGCGCGTCGACCGCGATCGTGAGGAAGTTGATGCCTCCTTCCTGCTCGTCGAGCCGCTTGAGCGCCTGGGTCGAGGGCTCGTCCTCGGGCATGAGCGTGAGGATGTCGCTGTCGACCCGCAGGCGAATCGCGAAGATCGCGGCCAGGATCGTCACGATCGCGACGAGCGCCAGCGTCGCGCCGCGATGGCCGAGCACCCACCGGGCGAGCCGTCCGTAAAAGCCGGGGGGATGGGCGCTCATCGGCGGTCGTGGTCCATCGGGGGGGCGTCGGGGGTACGTCGGGGGGGCGCCCCTATACACCGTGGAGGTTAGGAGGGAAAGCGGGGGAGCTCCATGGCGCTACGGGTCCAGATCCTCGGCGCAACGCGGCTCGCGCGCGTCGTCGTGCCCTACCTGCTCGAACGGCGCGGGGCGCGCATCGTGGCGCTCGACCCGGGCGAGGAGGACGAGTCGCTCCCCTGGTTCGCCCCCGTGCGGGGCCTCGCGCGCGCGAACGGGATCCCGATCGGGCGCGACGCGGCGGATCTCGTGCTCGACCTCGATCCCGACGCCCGCCCCACCCGCGGCGAGGGCCCCATGTTGCGCGTCCTCGCGCCGCCGGGCGCCCGCTCCCCCGACGTGAACCGCGCGCTGCTCGACGGCGGCGCCTGGGCCATGGCCGTCGTGACGCCCGAGGGCACGGCGTCGTGGGCGCGCCGCGCGCTGGACCTGCCCGAGAACGCCGACGCCGAGGCCCTCCTCGACCAGGCCACCACCCGTGCGGTCGAGGCCCTCGACGAGGCCTGGGACGCCCTGGTCGCCGAGGCCGTCGCCGAGCCGCTCGAGCGCCCCCTCATCGCCGGCCGATTCCGCTCCCAGGAGGCCTACGTGCTCTGGGAGCAGCCCGCCGCGCGGATCGCCGCCCGTGTCCGCGCCTGCGCCGGGCCCTGGGGTGGCGGGCGCGCCCACGTGGGCGACAACCCCGTCTACCTGCTCGACGCGCGCGTCGTCACCGACGTGACCCCCGCCGGCTTCGACCCCGGCACCATCGTGCGCCTGGACGAGGGCGTCGAGCTCGCGACGGGCCGCGGCGTGGTCCGCATCGAGCGCCTCCGCCCCGGCTGGCGCCCGGCGCGCGCGGCGGGGGCGTACTTGCGGGAGGTGGGGCTCACGGAGGGGTACCAGCTGATCTAGGGCGTTCGGGGGGCGCCCCGGGCCCGCGCGGACGCGGCCCCGTCGGCCCCCTCCAGTCTCGCTGCCGCTCGGTCCCGCCGCGGCGGCGGGGACCGGCCGCCCGCGGCGGGCGGCCGACTTCCGGG
>JAZKFH010000086.1:0-20386 GCA_040386535.1 Myxococcota bacterium
GTGGCCGCCCAGCGGCCACGGAGCCACCCCCTGACGCGCAGGTACCCGCTCGGTGGCCGCCCAGCGGCCACGGAGCCACCCCCTGACGCGCAGGTACCCGCTCGGTGGCCGCCGAGCGCTCGACGAGGTTGAAGACGGTGGCTGGGGGGCGCGCTACCCGGCGGTCCGCCCACGATCAGCCGCCCGGACGGGTCAGGGCTCCGGAGGGCGGCCGGTCCGCCGGCCGGGCCGGCCGGGCGTCCGCGACGGGCCGACCAAGCCCGGGAGGGCGCGCCCGGCGGAGCCCGACCCGACCGGCTCCGCGGGCGGGAGGCGCCCATCGGCGCAGTCCCGGAGTTCAGCGCGCCGAACTCGCCGGATGCGACGCCATCCCCCCAGTTCGGCGCGCGGGACGCGCCGAACTCGCCGGATGAGACGCTATCCCCCGAGTTCGGCGCGCTGGACGCGCCGAACTGGCCCGATGAGACGCTATCCCCCAGTTCGGCGTGCTGGACGCGCCGAACTCGCCGGATCCCCCGAGTTCGGCGCGCTGGACGCGCCGAACTCGCCGGGTGAGACGCTATCCCCCCAGTTCGGAGCGCCGAGGTCCGAGGTCATGCCCCCTTCAACGCCGCTAAATCGGAGCCATGCCCCCGTGAACGCCCAAATCGAGGCTCACTCCGCACGCCCTCTACGGAGCAAGCGGCATTTTTCGCGCTGGGGCAAGCGCTTGCAGCCTGGATCCGTGCATTCAACCAGACATGACTCCGTGCCGCGTGCACTCATGGGGACATGACCCTGCGGTTGGGCTCCCGCGGCGCCCTCCGCGATCGGAGCTGCCCGTGGGCTCCAGCGACCCCGGGAGCCACGGCCTGCTGGGACGCGCCGAACTGGCCGGATGAGACGCCATCCCCCGAGTTCGGCGCGCTGGACGCGCCGAACTCGCCGGATGCGACGCTATCCCCCGAGTTCGGCGCGCTGGACGCGCCGAACTGTCCGGATGAGACGCTATCCCCCCAGTTCGGCGCGCGGGACGCGCCGAACTCGCCGAAGGCGCAACCTTCGCGACCACCGCTCCTCTGTCGAGCAGGTGGGTCCGCAGGAAGGGGATCACACCCCCAGGCGCCCACCCCCGGACGAGCACATACCCCCTCGGTGTCCGCTCGACGTGGTTGAAGACGGTGGCCCGGCGCAGTAGCGTCCCGTCAAGTGGTGTACGACGATCACGGGGGTGCTCGTCAGGGGCCTCATGGACTGGGTGGAGGGGGTCTTGGACAGCCGTCAGGCTGGACCAATCTGGATAAACGGCGAAGGTGGAACGCAGGGCCGCCTTCGCCCGCGGTGTGAAGCAACACGGACGTCGGGAGGCAGTAGTGGGCAGGGACGAGCCCCGGGGATCTACTTCGCGGCGATCTGGGCGTTCTCCGATGGAGCGGCCACCGCCTGCATCGACTCGATGCTGAAGTAGCGGCGTCCCACCGACCACTCGTCGTGCTGCTCGACGAGGAGCATGGTCACGAGGCGCAGCAGCGAGGCGTCGTTCGGGAAGATGCCGACCACATCGGTCCGGCGCCGGATCTCCCGGTTCAGGCGCTCCAGCGGGTTGGTGGAGCGGATCTGCCGCCAGTGGAGCTCGGGGAAGCTCATGTAGGCCAGCACGTCCTCCTCGCCCTCCCGCGCGCAGTTGGCGGCCTTCGGGTACTTGGCCTCCAAGAGCTCGATCGCCTTGCCGAAGAACTCCTTCGCGGACGCCAGGTTCGACTGGTCGAACGCGGTGCGGAAGGCCCCGGCCGCCAGCCGCTGGGCAGACCTGGGCAGGAGCGCCAGCACGTTGCGCAGAAAGTGCACGCTGCAGCGCTGCCAGGTCGTCCCGATGAGCACGCTGGCCACGGCCTTCCGCAGGCCCGCGTGGGCGTCGGAGATGACCATCTGCACCCCCTTCAACCCCCGCGTCACCAGGCTCTCCAGGAATGCCTTCCAGCAGCTCTCCATCTCGCCCGCGGCGACGCCCACGCCGATGATCTCGCGCTCGCCCGTCGCGGCGACAGCCGTGGCCACGAGCACCGCCTTGGAGATCGTCCGACCTCCCTCGCGGACCTTGACGTAGAGGGCGTCCAGCCAGATGTACGGGTACGCCCTGTCCAACGGCCGCTCCCGGAACACCTTCGCGTCCGCGTCGAGCGTAGCGGACATCCGCGACACCTCTGACCGCGTCACGCCCTTGGCGCCCATCGCCTCCATGAGCTCCTCCACCTTCCGCGTGGAGACGCCGAGCACGTACGCCTCGGACACGACGTTCACGAACGCCTGCTCCCAGCGCCGGCGCGGCTCGAGGAAGCTCGGGAAGTACGTCCCGTGTCGAACCCGCGGGATCTCGAGCGGCACGGTGCCGAGCCGCGTCTCGAGCTCCCGTTCGCGGTAGCCGTTGCGACTGTTCTGACGCTCGTCGGTGCGCGTTCCGTAGGCCGCGGCGCAGAGCGCAGAAACCTCGGTCTCCATGAACTGAGTCAGCGCATTCACGAGGGTCTGCCGAAAGAAGTCCTGGGGCACGCCCTCGGCGAACTTGCGAAAGAGTTCGGGTGCATGTACGTGCGGATCGGGCATCGGGGGTCTCCGGTGTGGTTGACGTGTAAAGACCCCTTAGGAGACCCTCGTGACCTTCTCCACCCCCTCGGTGGAGAACCGCGTCGTCAGCTGGCGCTTGCTCGTACACCATGTGTTGGGACGCTATCGCCGGCGCCGCGCGCGCGCCCCGATCACACGCCCCGCCGCGCCAGGGCTCCGGAGGGCGGCCGGTCCGCCGGCCGGTCCGGCCGGGCGTCTGCGACCGGCCGACCAAGCCCGGGAGGGCGCGCCCGGAGGAGCCCGACCCGCCCGGCTCGGCGGGCGGGAGGCGCCCGTGGAACAAGCCTAGAACCCACCCCCCCGCACCCGATACACCGTCGCCCCCTCCAACGGCCCGCGCCCCCACCCGAACGGCAGCGGACCGAGCGTCTCGGCGTAGAGGCCGATGCCCGCGTCGAGGTCGACGATGCGCACGGGGAACGTGTCGGCCGACGCGACGTGCCGGTAGGGCTCGAGCGTCGTGAGGTCGACCGTGCCCGCCGAGGCGTTCTCGGCCACGACGACCCACGTGCCCGCGGGCAACACCTCGTCGGGGCGGTAGCGGGCCCAACCGGCCGCCTCCATCTCGCCGCGGAAGCTCCACTCGCCCGCGAAACGCCCGTTGGACGCGCCTCCGGCGCCTGCCGTCCCGCCGGCCGCAGCGCCCGTGGTCCCCCCGCCCGCGCCCGAACCCACCACCGCCCCCACCGCCCCGATCGCCGCCCGCGCCACCTCCACTCCGGCTGCGGCGAAGCGGTAGTCCGCCACCGCGAGGACCAGCGCCACGACGCCGGAGAGCGCCGCGGAGGCGCGCAGGAGGCCCTTGCCCCACGGCACCTCCTCGCCGCTGCGGGTCAACATCAGGGCCAGCGGGGCGGCGGCCGGAAGCAGGTAGCGGGCCGAGGCGTAGTTGTGCACGAACACGACGCCGAGCACGGTCGCCACGACCCACGCGCCGAGGAGGAGGGGATCGCCGCGGTCGCCCTTGCGGCGCTTGACGGGGCTGCGGAACACCGCGACGACCGCCCGGATGAGCAAGGCGCCGCCGAGACCCGCGAGCCCGACGAGCATGGTCGACATCACGATGGGCATCTCGGTCGGGCGCGCGCCGAGCACCGCCACGAGCGCCAGGGCGAGGCCGCCCGCGAGGATGCGCGGATCCGCCCGCACCAGGACCAGCGGCAGGGCGAGCAGGGCGCCGCGGACGAGGGTGCCGAGCGCGCGCGCGCCAAGATCGCCGGCCTCGATCTCGTGGCGTCGAAGCCACACTTCCCACGGGTGCGGCCGGCCGTACAGCGCCCAGAGCGGGCCCTCCACGGCCGCGACCACGGCGAACAGGGCGAACCACAACCACGGGCGCGGCCCGAGACGGGTCATGTGGAAGGCCAGCACGGGCACGAGCACGGCCATGGAGTACTTGGTCTCGATCGCGGCGCCGAGCGCGAGGCCGCTCGCGACGAACCAGCGCTGGTCCTCGTCGACGAGGCCCTCGCGGTAGGCGGCCATGGCGAACGTGGCGAGGGCCACCGCGGGCAGGTCGATCATCCACGTGTCGTGAAGGGCGAGCAGCACGATGGGGCTGGCGAGCCACATGGCGGCGGCGAGATCGGGGTGCCGGCACGTGCGCGCGGCGAGGCGGACGACGCTGTACGCGAACAGCACGATCCACGGCAGGCCCGCCACGGCGCGGAGGGCCACGCCCGGCGTCGGCGCCACCACCGCGCAGAGCTTGAGCCAGAGGACATGCAGCGGCGGGTGGGCCCACGCGTAGGCGTCGGCGTCGTAGGGCGGCCACGCACGGACCCAGTCGTAGGGGCGCCCAACATCGAGGTGGGCGGCGATCCAGAGGTAGCCCTCCTCGTCGATCGCGGGCGCCTTGCCGAGGAAGGGGAGGGTGACGAGCACGGCGGCCGCGATCAACCAATACGGAGGCGTCGCGACGGTGCGGGTGCGCACGAGCTCGACGGGCGCTGCGTCGCCGGGGCGCTGGTGCTCGCGCCCCCGGGGGCTCACGGTGTGGTCAGCGGTGTCTTCAAGAAGTGGGCGAGCTGGTCGTACGCGGTGTGGAGGAGCGCGACCTCGGCGTACTCGCCGGCCTGGTGGGCCTGGGCGGAGCAGCCGGGGCCGAAGTTCACGGCGTCGACCCCCACCTCGGAGAGGCGGGCCACGTCGGTCCACGCCTGCTTGGCGGTCACGGCGTTGCCGGTCTGCGCGAGGAAACGCTGGAGGTGCGGGTTGCCGGTCACGACGCGGCCCGACGGCGCGCGCTCGGTGATGGCGATCTCGGGCGGAGTGGCGCCCGCGGGCAACGACGCGGCAACCAGCGCGCGGATCTCGGCCTCCGCGTCGGCCACGGAGCGGCCCGGCGCGAAGCGGAAGTTGACGTTCACCTCGAACCGGTCGGGGATGACGTTGCGGGCGCGGCCGCCGCTCGCGAGGGTGGCGCTCTTGACCTCGCGGAACAGGTGGTCGCCACACCACACGTCGACCGGGGCGAGCGCCCCCAGCGCCACGAGCAGGCCCCCGGCGGCGTGGATGGCGTTGGCGCCCTGCCAGGGCCGCGCCGAGTGCGCCGCGCGGCCGAGGAACGTGACCTTCGCGTGCAGCGTGCCGAGGCAGCCCACCTGGACCTCGTTGTCCGAAGGCTCCAGGCAGAACGCGAGCGCGGCGCTGGTGAGCCAGGGCGCGGCGTCGAGCGTGGGGCCCAGGCCGCTCTCGGCCCAGGGGCCCTCTTCGCGGTCGTAGAACACCATCCCCACGTCCCAGGGCAGCGCCGCGAAGTCGAGCCGCTCGGCGAGCGCCAACATGACGGCGAGCCCGCCCTTCATGTCGCTGGAGCCGAGCCCGACGATGCGCGAGCCCTCGCGGTAGGGGGCGTCCATCACACCCTTGACGGGCCCGCTGGGCGGCACCGTGTCGGTGTGTCCGACGAGCAGGATCAGCGGGCGGCCGCGGTCCGGCCCGCGCGCGAGCACGGTGGCGCCGACGCGGGAGAGGGTCAGCCCGGTGGGCGCGAGCGCCTGCTCGACCCACGCGGCGCACGCCGCCTCGTTTCCCGTGACGCTGGGGATGGCGCAGAGCGCGAGGGTCAGCGCCTCGACACGCGCATGCGCCTCCGCGGCCGCTTCAGACGGAGACCCTTCAGACCGAGACATGGTGGTCCCGGAGCGCCGCCTCCAGCGACACCTTCTTGTCCGTGCTCGCCTTGCGCGTCCCGATGATGAGCGCGCACGGCAGGCCGTACTCGCCCGACGGGAACTGCTTGTTGCGCACGCCCGGCACCACCACGGAGCGCGCGGGGACGCGGCCGGTGTAGCGCACCTCTTCGGGGCCGGTCACGTCCAGGATGGGGGTGGACGAGGTGAGCACCACGTTGGCGCCCAGCACGGCCTCCTCCTCGACGATCACGCCCTCGACGATGACGCAGCGGCTGCCGATGAACGCGCCGTCCTCCACGATGACGGGGCGCGCCGAGGCGGGCTCGAGCACGCCGCCGATGCCGACGCCGCCGGAGAGGTGCACGTTGCGGCCGATCTGCGCGCAGCTGCCCACCGTGGCCCACGTGTCGACCATGGTGCCGCTGCCGACCCACGCGCCGATGTTGACGTACCCGGGCATCACGATGGCGCCGGCCTCGAGGAAGGAGCCGTAGCGCACGGTTCCCGGGGGCACGACGCGCACGCCCGCGGCGGCGAGGCCCTTCTTCAGCGGGATCTTGTCGTGGAACTCGAACGGGCCGACCTCCATCGTCTCCATCTTCCGCAGGCGGAAGTAGGCGAGGATCGCGGTCTTGACCCAGGCGTTGACCACCCAGGCGCCGTCGATCTTCTCGGCCACCCGCAGCGCGCCGCGGTCGAGCGCCGCGACGGTCTCCTCGACGGCGGCGGAATCCTGGGCGTCCACTCCCTGGCGGAGGCGGTCGAGCTCGGTCGGGGACAACATGGGACTCACCAGATGGAGCGCTCCTAACCGGGACGCGCGGGGCTCGCGGTTCGCGCCCCTACAGGATCGCGCGCCAGGCGGCGACCGCGGCGCGGCAGGTCTCCACGTCGGGTACCAGCGCGAGGCGCACGTACTCGTTTCCCGCGTCGGTCACGGCGAAGGAGGCCCCCGGGTAGGACAGGATCCCCGCTTCGAGCAGCTTCTCGGCGTAGGCCATCCCGGTGACGCCCGCCGGCGCGCGCACCCACAGGTAGAAGCTCGCCGCGCTCGCGACGACCTCGATGCCGGCCTCCTGGAGAAAGTCGAGGAGCACCTTGCGCTTGGCCGCGAAGATGTGGCGGCGCTCCTCGGCGTGGTCGTCGTCCCGCCAGGCGGCGGCGGCGGCGGTGTTCACGAAGTCCTGCGGCGCGAGGCCGGGGTTGGCGCGCAGCTCGCGAAGCTTGCGCATGACCGCGGGATCACCGGCGATGATCCCCGATCGGTAGCCCGTCATGCCGCTGCGCTTCGACAGGCTGAAGACCGCGAGCACCCCCTCCCGCGCGACCTGCAGGATGGACGGCGGCGGCTCGTCGAACCACGTGTCCATGTAGCACTCGTCCGACACGAGCAGGATGTCGTGCGCCCGGCACACTTCCCAGGTGCGACGCAGATCCTCGTGGGACATCACCGCGCCGCACGGGTTGTGCGGGGTGTTGATCCACACCATGCGGGTGCGCGCGAGCACGTCCTCCGGCATCTCCCAGATGCGCTGCACGAAATCGCCCGAGAGGCGCTGGGGGATGGGCTCGCCGCCCGCGAGCACGGCGCCGCGGTAGTACACCGAGTAGCCGGGGTCGGGGAAGATCACGCCGCGGTCGGGCGCGTCGGGATCGATGACCAGCAGGGGCAGGTGGAACACCGCCTCCTTGCTGCCCGAGGTGGGGAGGATCTCGGTGGCGGGATCGAGCGACACGCCAAGGCGCCGCTCGGCCCAGCCGGCGAAGGCCTCGCGGACATCGGGCTCGCCGAGCACCGTGGGGTAGCGGCAGTTGTCGGGCACCGAGGCGCGCATCGCGTCGCGGATGAACGCGGGCGTGGGCTCGGTGGGGTCACCCGTGCCGAAGTCGTAGACCGGGCGGCCTTCGGCGCGCAGGCGGTCGCGGACCCGATCGAGGGCGACGGTGGGGTAGGTCGGGAGCTGGCCGAGGCGGGGATTGGGGCGCACGCGCTGACGTATTGCCGCGCCGCTTTTTTGTCGCCCTTCGTCGCTCGGCGGAGAGGGCGGGCCCGAGGGAGCCACGGGCGGGCGCCGGGCCCACGGGCCGGGCACGGGGTAGAACAGCCCATGGAAACCTCGCCGATCACCGATGCCTTTGCCCCGGTCCGCGCGCTCCGGCACGGCGCCGACGCGCTCCAGCGCGCCCCGGTAGGGCTCCTGGTGGGCGGCGCCCTCCTCCTCCTGCTCGACACGTGCGCGGGCTCCGGCGGCAACCAGGGCGATCTGGCCGAGGTCACCCAGCACCTCGACGAGGCCCAGGCACGCCTCGTCGTCGGCTTCGCCTGGCTCCTCACCGTCGTCGCCATCGCCTCGTTCTTCCTCCGCTGCTGGCTCCTCCCGGGGTGGCTGCGCCTGCATCGCCACGTGCTCCAGACCGGTCAGGACGCGCTGGGGACCCTCTTCGGCGGTGGGGACGTCTTCCTCCGCATGCTCGGCTGGCAGATCCTCAACAAGGTCATCCTGCTGGGCACCTTCGTCGTCGCGGCGCTGCCCGGCGGCGCGCTGATGGCGCTGGGCGCGGCCCAGGAGAACGACATCCTCGGGGCCGTCGGCGCCCTGCTCCTCATCGTGCTGGCCTTGCCCGTGCTCGTCTACGTGTGGCTCGGCCTCGTGCTCGGCGACTTCGCCGTGGCCCTGGAGAACCTCGGGCCGGTCGCGACGCTGGACCGTACGTGGGAGCTCGCGCGCGGCAACCGCCTCCGGCTCGGCGTGTTCTTCGGCGTGATGGAGCTCTTCAGCCTGCTCGGGGTCCTGCTGTGCTGCGTGGGCGTGTTCCTCACCCGCCCCATCGCGCAGATCGGGGCCACCGAGGCGTACCTGCTCGCGACGGTGCCCGGGGCGAAGGACTGGGTGGTGCCGGGGGAGGCGCCGTAGCCCCGCTCACTCCCCCAACGTCCACAACCCCGCCACCGGCGCGTCCGCCACCGCGTACGCGACCAGCCCGACGAACGGCCCCGCTCGCGGCGCCGCCCCGGCGTCCTCGATGGGCACCCACGCGCCCGCGTGCTGGAGCGCAATCCAGAGCTGGCGCGGGCCGGGCGGCACGTCACGCGGCGCCGCCACCCACAGCGGATCGCTCCACGCGCGGTCCCGCGGCAACGTGGCCGACGCGCGGCCCATGCCGACGGGCGCGACGAGCACCGTGCGCGCCCCGCCGCCTTCGAGCGGCTCGCCGACGGCCGCGTCGAGCACGAGCAGCGTCAGCCCCGCCGCGTCGGAGGTGGTCCAGGCGAGCGGCGCCGCCAGCACGTCGAGACGGGCGACCGACGCGGCGGGCGGGCACGGCAGGCCCAGTACAGCCGCCGCGAAGCGCACCTCGCCGCAGCCGGGCCCCGGCGCGGCCGGCGGCTGGGCGCCCGGGAAGAGCAGGTCCACTGCGCCCGCCCGCACCCGCACCGCGCTCGTCCCGTCCACCACGCCGAGCGGATCGTCGGGGTGCATCACCACGGGGCGGCCGGACGCGAGGAGCGCCTCGACCACGCGGGTGGGCGCGGCGGCGCCTGCGGCCGGCAGCTCGCCGCGGATGCGCTCGAGGAAGTCGGGGTAGCGCGGCCGCGCGGCGAGGACCGGGTCGACCGCCTCCATGTCCGGGCGCAGGCCGTGCACGAGCAGCGGGTAGTCGAGCGTGGTCCCCGCCGGGCCGTTCATGTACATCAGGGCGCCCGCGGGGGCGGCCGCGAGCACGGCCATGGCCGCGTCGTGGCCCGCGAGGCCGGGGGCGAGCCGCGCCACGTTGCTGAGCTGCACCAACGGCAGGCCGAAGGCGAGCGCGCCGGCGACCGGCACCCGCGCGGCGATGGCGGAGACGCCGAGCGCGGCGGCCAGCGTGAGCGCCCACACCAGGGGAAGGAAGAACACCTCCTGGTCGAACACCCAGTAGTTGGCTGCAAACGTGCCCGCGGTGGCGATGTAGAGGCCCAGGACCCCCGCCGCCGCCCGGGGGCGCATCCATGCGAGGCCGGCGACCGCGAGCAGCGTGAGCACTCCGAGCGTGACCGCGCCCCCCGTCGCGAGGAGCACGGCCTCGACGGGGTGGGCGTTTCCGGAGCCGACGGACGCGTGGTACAGCCGCCCGGACGCGTGGGCGGCCACCTCCGCCACGGTCGACAGGCGTCCCCAGCTGATCGCGGGGTCGGCCGCCGCGCGCAGCGGCAGCAGCCCGTAGAGCGCGAGCGGGGCGACCGCGAGCCCGAGGAGGCCGACGAGATCGCGGGGCCGGAGTGCCGCGCGCCGGAGGGCGACGACGACGAGCGCCGAGGGCACGAGCAGGCCGATGAGCAGATGGTGGCTCGCGCCCAGCCCGCCGAGGAGCGCGGCGGCGGCGAGCCCGCGGCGCACCCCCCGTGCCTCCGCCGCCACGAGGGCCCGCTGCAGCGCGAGGACCACGCCGGCCTGGAACACGAAGTGGAGGGGGTACACCTCGATCTGCGTCGCCTGTTGCCACGCGACCGGCGAGCACGCGAACAGCAACGCCGCGAGCACGCCGGCCACGCGGGATCCGCAGGCGGCGCCCACCTCGACGGTCAGCGCCGCCGCGACGCCCGCGAACACGGCCGAGAGCCATGGCAGCGCGGTCCCCGGATCCACCCCGCCGAACAGGACGACCCAGACGTGCGCGAGCAGCGTCCACAACGGGTAGCCCGTGGGGTGCGGTACCCCCCACGACCACGCCACGACGGCCAGCTCGGCCTGGTCCCCCACGCCCGGCGCGGGCTGCGCCAGCGCGGCGCAGAGCGCGGCGACGAGGAGCCCGGTGGCGATAGACCACGTGGCGGGCGGCAAGCGGCGGAGGGGGGACATGCGGCGGAAGTGTACGCCAGCCGCCGTTCAGAACGCCCAGCCCACCCGGGTCGACGCGTTCGCCGTGAGGAAGTTGGTGTGCCCGGAGACCTCGACCGTGAGCGGCCCGTGGTGGTACCGCCACGAGTAGCTGGTGGCGAGCGCCACGTAGCCGAGCCGGAACGAGGTGTGCGGGCCGAGGGTCCAGGTGAAGCCCGCCTCGCCGAGCAGGAACAGCGGCGCGAAGGGGCCGATCGCCAGGGGGATCGTGTCGGGCAGCTCCCCCATGACCAGCCAGCCGCCGAGCGGCAGCGCGAGGTCGAACACGACATCGTAGAAGGGCACCTCGACCGCCACCCCGCCCCCGACGATGCCGATGGGCCCGCCCGCGCCGACGCGCCCGATCCCGCCGGCGAGGAACGGCGCCACCCGCGCGCCCGGTGCGTCCACCGCGAGGTAGCGGGCGCTCGCGAACGCCGCCCCCGCCGAGGCCGGCGCCAGCGTGAAGAAGCCCGCGATCTGGCCGGACCACACCTCGACCTCCGGAGCGTCCTCGGGCCGCGCCCCGCCCGTCCCCACGCCCACGGTCAGCGCCACCGCGATCCGACGGGTCGGCGCCCACGCGGCGTCCACCTCGGCGCCGCCGCCGGCCACCTGGAGGCCCTTCCACGTCGCAAACCAGGCTCCGGCCACGCCGCCGCCGAGCCGCCCGGTGCCGGCGTCCATCGGGGCGGCCCCCGCCCACAACAGGCCCCGGCGCGGGTCCGGCACCGAAACGGAGAAGCCCCCCGCGGGCGCGGAGGGCTCCTCGTGAAGCGCGATCTCGTCAGAGGCGGCCTCTGTCGGCGCATCGGGCATCACCCGATGGTGCGCCGCCGACCGGCCACCGCCGCCGCGAGCGCGAGCCCCGCGACCAGCAGGCCCGGCCCGCCGGCCCCGGACCCGGTGGTGCAGCCGCAGCCGCCGCCGCCGTGGAACGTGCCGATGTTCTCGCACACCTCGCCCTCGTCAACGTCGCCGTCGCAGTCGTTGTCGACCTCGTCGCAGACCTCGTCGCCGTCGGGGTTCGCGCTGGCGTCGCCGTCGTTGCACTCGTCGCACGCGAGGAAGCCGTCGAGGTCGTCGTCGGCCTCGTCGGAGATCGCGCCGTCGCAGTCGGTGTCGATGCCGTCGCACACCTCTTCGGCGCCGGGGTACCGGGCCGCGTCGCTGTCGTCACAGTCGAGGTCGCACTCGGTCACGCCGTCGCCGTCGGCGTCGTCGTACCAGGTGACGGTGATCGCGTCGCTCGCGACGAGCTCCTCCGCCTTCACGGCCCACACCTCCACGCGGAAGGTGCCCTCGCTCGGCCACGGGTAGCTCACGGACCAGCTGCCGTCCGCCGCGACCGGCACGCGGCCCTGCGAGAGGCCCTGGAGGAACACCTCGACCGCGTCGGCGTCCTGGGACACGCCCGACAGGTTCAGCTCGTCGTCCGAGGAGCAGGCGCCTTCTTCCGGCACGAGGATGTCCACGAAGGTCTCGCCGCCGTCGACCAGGCGCGCCGTGCCGTCGTTCGCGAGCACCATGACCTCGAGCGTGCCGTCGCCGTCGGCGTCGATCGGACGCACGGTGTAGACGGGGCTGCCGAGGTAGAGCGACCACGCGAGCGAGGGGCCGCCCTCGGCGGGGGCGAGGTTCACCGCGTACAGGTAGCCCTCGTCGTGGGCCACGAGGGCCTCGACGTGGTCGTCGCCATCGACATCGGCGAGCGCGAGCTGGAGGACGCGGCGCATCGGGCCGGGGCGCTCGGCGTAGGCGTTGCCCGCCGAGAGGTAGACCGGGAAGCCGGGGAGGGTGGCGCCGTCCGCGCCGGCGTAGGCGTCGACCTCGCCGTAGCCGCCGCCGATGACGACATCGAGCCCGCCGTCCTCGTCCACGTCCGCCGCCGCGTGCATCGTGTAGGGCAGGCCCGACGCGCTGCCGGGGGTGGCCTCCCACCGCACGGTGCCGTCGAGCTCGACCACCTGCACGCGGTACAGGGTCGTCGAGGTGAAGCCGGCACCCAGCGCCAGCTCGGGCTCGCCGTCGCGGTCGAAGTCGCCCCAGACGGCCTCGGACGTGAGATCCGACGACCAGCCGAGGATGTACCCGTTTGCGATGCTGTACCAGCTCACGCTCGTGGCGCCGACGAACACGAGCTCGTCCACCCCGTCGGTGCCGGGGCACGTGGTGCCCGCGCACAGATCGGCGGCCTGCATGGGCGCCGCGAAGCTCGTGGACGTGCCGACCTCGGGGGCGATGTAGTTGCCGAGCAGCGCGCCGTCGGTCCCGTCGAGGAAGAACAGGCTGCCACGCAGCTCGAAGGCGGTGGCGCCGCGGACGAAGTCCGACGTGTAGAAGGCCACGTCCTTGCCGCCGTCGCCGTCGAAGTCACCCACGGTGAACTGGTAGGGCGCCCACGTGGGGCTGATGTTGCGGTCGGCGCCGCCGAGCTCGGCCGACGTGACGCGCCAGAGCTCGGAGAAGGCCGCGCCGGTCCACCGGTAGACCACCACGCGCCAGTCGCCGTTGGCGCCCTGGCGGTAGGTCACGAGCTCGTCGCGCCCGTCGCCATCGAGATCCTCGAAGCGCACGGGCACGTCGGAGAGGTTCTGGAGCGGTGTCGACATCCCGCCCGCAGTGGACGGATCGCCGTAGATGCGGCTGCCGATCGCGACCACGGGGACGCTCCGGCCGACATCGCCCACGAGCGCCAGGCCGACGCCCTGCTTGTCCTCGGACAGCGTGGGCGAGGAGAGCACCGCGAGCGTGGCGTCGAGCACCACGTGGCACCCCACCCCTTCGAGGAGGATCCAGGTGTCCGCGCCCTCGCCGGTCATGCCGCCCACGGTGCCGCAGCTGCCTTGCGTGTGGCGGCCCAGCTCGGTGGCGGAGCCGTCCGCGTCGATGTGGTAGGCGACCAGGTCGTCTCCCTCGTCGACCAGCACGTCGGGGAAGCCGTCGCCGTCGAGGTCCGCGGTGATGGGGATCACGTCGGGATCGATGTGTGCGGCCTCGGCCGTGATCTGCTGGGGGAGGGTCAGCGGGAGCGTGCCGCTCACCGCCCATGCCTGCTCCAGCGTGCAGCCCGTGTCGTCACAGCCGGACCAGGTGCCGCCGAGGTCGGCCGACTCGCAGACCAGCTCCCACCCGGACACCTCGCCGAGCACGTCGTCGACGGCGAGCACCTCGACGATGCCGTCGCCATCGGCGTCGACCATGCCGCGGGCGCGCGCGCCGACGAGGTTGGCGAGGGGCACGCCGGTCATCGCGTCGAAGGCGATGACCGCGAAGTCTTCCGGCGCGTCCACACAGTCGTCCGCCGCCTGGCCGGCCTCGTCGGTCTCCGTGGTGGTGGCGCCGTACACGGTGGCGACGACCACGCGGCCGCCCGCGCTGCTGGCGAAGCCCTGGCCCTCGGAGGCGTAGACCATGCGGTCCAGCGGCGCGATGGTGCCGACGCCGTACCGGTACTGCCAGAGCAGCGCCTCGGCCGTGGTGAGGCCGGCGGAGGGATCCATCACGGTGAGATCGACGGCGCCGAGGTCGTTGGCGGAGGCGGAGAGGTACTCGGCGTCGCCGTCGCCGTCGGCGTCGAAGGACATGCGGTCCCCGCCGGTGCCCGACGCGTGGACGCCCGTGAACTGCGAGACGAGGCGCAGGCAGCGGCTCTCGTCCGTGCTGCACACCGCGCCGGTCGCGGTGCGGTCGGTCGCTTCGATCCAGGTCAACGAGGTGCCCTGCTCCACGATGAAGCCGCCCGGCCCGCCGGTGTAGGCGCCGGCCACGATGGGGAGCAGGCCCGACGAGGTGGTCGGCAGCGGGAAGGTGACCTCGATCGGCGCGCCGAACCCGAACTGGAAGGAGAGGAACCGGTAGTCCGCGTAGCCGGTGAACGACGTGCTCCAGAGGAGCTCGTGGATGCCGTCCCCGTCGGTGTCGACGATGGCGGTCTCGGCGATCGCGCCGCCGCCGTTCAGGCCCGGATCGCCGCTGCGCCAGAGCAGCGCGAGCGTGGTCGCGTTGTAGATGAACACGCCGCCGCCGACGCCGGTGCCGACCACGACGAGCTCCTGCTCGACGCCGTCCCCATCCAGGTCGTACAGCCCGTGGATGTACGGCGTGGCCATGCTGTCGGACACGGCGAGCAGCGTGCCGTCCTCGTCCCAGATGTGCACGCGGGCGCGGGTGATCCCGATGGTCTCCGGGCGGCCGTCCCCATCCGTGTCGAGCACCACGGAGTAGCCGGTGGTGTAGCTGGTGGTGCTGTAGTCCGAGCGCCACGCGTAGATCGGGTAGCCGCCGTCGGCCCCGGTGATGTCGCCGCGACCGGCGGAGAACTGGGTGCCTTCGGCCGGGCCGCGGGCGGTGGGCCAGTCGGAGGCGAGCACGAGGGAGGAGAGCAGGTACAGCATGATGACTGGCATAGCCGAGATCAACCTTACCGCGCTATTGCCCGCATCATCGCCGCGTCACGGTCGTCCGGGCGCTTCGTCGGTACGCGGGCGTGTTCGACGCGCGACGGCGGTCGCGCTCCGTGGGCTTCCGGTTAGGCGGGCGCATGGTCGTATTCGTCGCGGGGGCCACCGGGGCCACGGGTCAAGTGCTGGTGCCGATCGCGGCGGCGGCGGGCGTGGAGCTGCGCCTGCACGTTCGCCCGGCCACGGCTACAAAAAGTCCGCTCGGCGCGGATCCGCGCGCGCGGATCTTCGACCTGGGAGACGCCGACGCGCTGCGTCAGGCCCTCCAAGGCTGCGACGCCGTCGTGTCGCTCATCGGCACGATGAAAAGCCGCTTCGGCACGGGCGATACCTACGCGACCAGCGACGTCGGCACCACCCGCGCCCTGGTCGACGCGGCGCGGGCCGCGGGTGTGCCCCGAATCCTGCTGCTCTCGTCGGTGGGGGCGGGCGGCGGCGGGGCCTATCTCCAGATGAAAGGGGAGTGTGAGGCCCTCGTGCGGAACAGCGGGCTCGGGTGGACGATCTTCCGGCCCTCGGCGCTGGCCAGCCCGCGCACGGGGACCGAGGGGACACATGGCAAGCGCTGGGTGCCGCCGGGCGCCACGGCCCTGACCGCGGCGTTGCGCGGGGTGCCCGGCATCGGCGGGCTGATCGCGCACTACGGCGCCATCCCGATCGAGGTGCTCGCGAGCGCGATGGTGCGCACGCTCCAGGCGCCGCGGGACGGGCAGATCATCGAGGGCGCCGCTCTCTGGGAGATGGGGACGTGATGCTCGTGTTGCTCCTGGGTTGTGATCTGGAGGCCCCCGCCGATCCGTCGGCCACCACCGAGGTGATGTTCGAGGTGCCCGCGGGCTCCACCGCGCGCGGCCTGGGAGACGACCTGGTGGCCGCCGGGCTCCTCCCCGCCGAGTGGAAGTGGGAGTGGTTCCTGCGCCTCGGCGCGGACGGCTCGTGCATCAAGGCCGGCCGCCACCGCGTGCGCGCCAACATGGACGCGCCCACGCTCCTCGCCGCCTTGTGCGGTGCGCCCGTGCCGAAGGACGAGCCCTTCACCATCCCCGAGGGCTGGCGCGCGCGCGACATCGACGCCGCGCTCACCGCGAAGGGCTGGATCCAGGCCGGCGCCTACCTCGAGGCCACGCGGGACATCGCCGCCTACACCGCGCCGTTCCCGCTCCCCACGAACGGCACGCTCGAGGGCTACCTCTACCCCGAGACCTACAAGGTCGAGCCCGACAACTTCCAGCCGAAGGAGCTCGTCCAGCGGCAGCTCGACACCTTCGCCGCGCGCTTCGGCGAGGGCCGTCCGCTCGGCACCCGCTCGCTCCACGCCGTCGTCACCATGGCGAGCCTCCTGGAGCGCGAGGAGCCCCGGCCCACCAACCGGCCGCTCGTGGCCGGCATCTTGTGGCGCCGCATCGACGCCGGCTGGAACCTCGGGGTCGACGCGACCTCGCGCTACACCCTGGAGGACTGGAACGATCGCAAGTCCTTCCTCAAGCAGCTCCGGGACCCGACCGACCCGTGGAACACCCGCCTGCGCCCCGGCCTGCCGCCCACCCCCATCGGCAATCCTGGCGTCGTGGCCCTCGAAGCCGCCGCCGCGCCCGTGGCGAGCGACTTCTGGTACTACCTCCACGACGCCGATCAGAACCTGCACGCCTCCCGCTCCGAGGCCGAGCACGAGGGATTCCGACGGCGCTACAACGTGTACTGACCGGCGCGGCCGCCCCTTCACGCTGGGGATCGGCGCCCGGTCGAGATCGTCACGTGGCCCGGCGAACGGGCGTTCCGAGCGTCCGCGGAAATTCCGAAGATTCTCGTCCCCCGCCTTGATCTTCCGGTAGAGCCGGAGCATTCTGCTCGGGCCGGTCGCGTGGAAGCTTCGCATCTCGCGTGCGCTCCCGGCGTCTCTCCCCCGTCCACACGCTTTCGTGCCGTGG
This sequence comes from Myxococcota bacterium, assembly GCA_040386535.1. Lineage (GTDB taxonomy): Bacteria > Myxococcota_A > UBA796 > UBA796 > SXON01 > CAJBVW01. The sequence goes on from JAZKFH010000086.1 coordinate 16,992, forward strand.
GAACACCAAGGAGTCTGCAATGCCTACCGAAGAACTGTTCGGCGCCTACAACTTCCTCCTGGAAGTCCAGGGCATCGTTAGCGACAACAAGATCATCGTCGGCGGCTTCAAGAGCATGTCCGGCATGGACTCCGAGACGGAGATCGTCGAGTTCAAGCAGGGCAACGACACGGTCGTCCGCAAGAAGCCGGGCCGCACCACCTACGCGAACATCGTCCTCGAGCGCGGCTACACCGCGACCGACGACCTCTGGCAGTGGCGCCAGAACATCGAGAATGGCAAGATCGACCGCCGCTCCGGCTCGATCATCATCCTCGACCAGGACGGCCAGACCGAAGTGGCCCGCTACAACTTCTACGAAGGCTGGCCCTGCAAGTGGTACGTGCCTGACATGAACTCCGACTCCTCGGCGATGGCGATCGAAAAGATCGAGATCGCGGTCGAGAAGGTCGAGCGCGGCTAAACCGCCCTCGGTTCGTCGTGGGCCCGGGAGCTTGCTCCCGGGCTCGCTTCGTTTTGGGGTGCACCTCGGGGGCGGTCGCGCGCGGCACCGCGATCCGCGAGAGCGGCGGGGCGGCCCGGCGCCACGGACGGCGCCGTCGGGTCGGCTCCAGGCGCGCGCCGGAGGCGCTTGGTCCGCCCACGCGGCGAGGACGCCACGCGGGCGGGACCGGCCGGCCGGGCCGGCCGCCTTGCGCGCCCCTGCCGCGGGGCGTCATCGGTTGGCGATGCCGGCTACCGCCCCGTCGTGTCACACAGGCGCACGAGGTATGCGACCTCCGCGTCGGACGGCGGCGTGCGGAAGGGGAACAGCTCCACCGAGCAGCACCCCTCGCCGCGGGGCGCGACCAGCCGGGCGCTGCTGGTGAACGTCACCCCGTCCCGCGTCGCGCGTCCCAGCCGCAGGTGCGCCGGGCCCCCGGCCGAGTCCACCCGGGTCACCACCGCCTCGGCCTCGCCCGCCGTGGCCGTGCCGAGCGTGGCGTAGTCCGCGGGGCAGTTGGTGTGGGCCAGCCCGTACCACCCAGCGTAGAGCCGCGGCGCGTACGGCCCGAGCAGGCTGTCGCCGATGAGCTCGCCCCGCGTGGCCTCCACCCACGCGCCTGCGGGCACCGCGGTCCCGTTGGGCTTGGCCACCGCGGGCCCCCACTCCCCGAGCGCGGGCGGGCGCAGGCTCGCGCAGATCGTGAACGCCGCCTCCGTCGCCCCGCGGTCGAACGGCCCGAGCTCCACCACACACTGCACCCCGCGTGCATACCCCGACACCCGCACCCCGCCGTCGGGCAGCTCCGCCTGCCACGCCACGTTGTCGGGCGTCTGCCGCACCGCAGTCCCCCCGCCCCCGACCGGCGCGCGCAGCACCCCGGGCGCGAGCCACGCCGCGTGGGGGCTGAACGTCAGCTCGGCGGTCACCGCCTGGTGGGCCACCCGCACGACCGGCCGCGCCGCGCCCGCGTCCGTCTCGGTCACCTCGGTCACCGCGGCATCGTCGGGCACCAGCAGGCGCGCGTGCACGGTCTCGTGCCGCAGCGTTTTCCAGGAGTACCCCGCCGGGGCGGGCGCCTCGGCGGGCACCGTCGGCCAGGCGGGATCGGGGCCGGTGGGCGCGGGCGGCAGCGGCGCGTCCGACGCGCACCCGACGAGGACGAGGAGGAGCGGCGCGAGCGAGAGGGACGGCATCGTGGGGCGCTCTATCACCGGGGGTGCGCGGAGGGCTTCGGGGGGCGGGGCTTCGCGGGGCCGGGCTTTGGGCGACCACCGCAGGGCGCGGTGCCCCGGCGCCCCGAGCGGCGCCGGCCGCGCCCGGTGCAGGGTGGGGTGGGGATTCGGGCTTGGGGCTTGGGGGTGGTTGTCACTTGGGAGGGGGAGCGGTGGATGACGGGTGGCCTGACCACGGTCGGATGTTTGGTGGTTATTGGACAGAACGACATCTTGCGTACAACATCTGTTTTCGCGTCGTCACCGACCCTCTCCGCGCTATTCGTTACGCCGAGGGCTCCCGCTCACTCTTTGCATCGATGGTCAGCGGCCGATCCTGCTGGCGAGGGTCGTTCCCGCCCCGGTTACCCCGCGGTCCCGTCTTACTCCACCGCACAGGAGTCTCGGCGCCGGCGCTCGCCTGTATCGGGACGGACACCGGCCGGCTTGGTGCCGATATCGGCGTCGGAGGTCGCCGGGTGCGCGTCCGGAGGGCAGGTCGAACTTGCCACGAGCGGCCATCGAGCGATTGCGCACGAGGCGCTTCAGGGCGCCGGCCGAAACTCCGTCTTCCCACCGTTTGTCAGACACAAGGGTCCGAACCACGGAGTGGCGTTCCCCGCGTCGTCGGTCCAGCGCGTCCGCACACAGAAGCCGCCGTCCCAGGTTGCGGGGGGAAAATGGTGCCTCGAATCCGCAAGCTCGCCCACGCAACGGCCGAGGTCGGCAACGTGCGGGTCACGATCCGCGGTGGAGTCCTGCGCCAGCCAATGCAGCCCGTCTCCGTACCGCATCCCGAGGTGCGGATTCCCGAGCGCGCCTATCTGTACCCCGCGCGCGTCGAGCATCACCGCCGGGTTGGCGCCATCAGCGGACCGCGTCTCCGCCTCCCACAGGACAACGCGCGCGAGGTCCGTCGGGCGTTCACTGAGGATCGAGAGCACGGCCCCGCAGGATGCCGGGATCGGCTGGCGGGTGCTCACGGCAAGGACCTCTCCCTCTTCGGGCGCGTCCGTATCGAGCCCGCCTTGGACCGCAAGGACCGATGTACGTTCTCCACATTGAAGCTCATAGTCCCCCGTCGGCAGCACGCCCGGGTCCAGGCGCACCAGCCAAAGGGGCGACGGGGTGTCCACCGGATGCAACCTCACGACTTCTCGCGTCGCACGGACACGCCGACCGTGCGCATCGACCAGGGCGACCTCGCCCGGGTAGTCGGTGAGGGCCCACGGGTGCACGTTTCGCGGAACCACTCCGGACAGGCAAATGCTCGGGACCGGGTGACGCGGCTCCGTGGCGATCTTCTCCCAGCGGACGCAACCCAGTGGCCACGAGACGACCAGAGCGGCGATGATGAGGCCACGGCCCATCCGCTGGTTTCACTCGCTCTCGCGGGAGAGTCAAGCGCGGGGCTGGCGCTCGGGGCGGACCGCTCGGTCGACATCCGGGTTTTCATGAACTCCCTCCTCGCGGCGGACCGCTCGGTGGACATCCCGTGTAGGCCAACCGCGTGATCGTGAACCTCATCGCCCGCAAGACGCCGCTCCGTCCAATAACTGGCCGATGTGCTGCTCAGTTCCGCCGGGGACGGCGGAACTGGCCCGGGCGCCTGAAGCATCGCGGTGATTCCCAATGGTGTCGTGTGCGCCCGGGACATGCGCCCCCCGTCGCGGACGCCGGGGGGACGGCGGCCAAGA
>JAZKFH010000087.1:0-9276 GCA_040386535.1 Myxococcota bacterium
TCCGATTTAGCGGCGTTGAGGGGGGCATGACCCCGCCCTCGATGCGCTCGTACTCAAGCGCTGAGCGAGGTGCATAGGCATTGAGCGCGCATCCCCCGAGTTTGGACGGATATACCGTCCGAGGTGACGGGGTGAGCGCGCATCCTCCGAGTTTGGACGGTCGCCCGGGTCATGCTCAGCCTATGAATGGGCGTCGGCCACCCGGGGCACGATGACTCTCGCCCCAGCCCCCTATCGCTGGTGACGCTCGGAGCCCGTCGCAACCCGCTGGACGGCGAAATCGAACACGGCGCTGTCCCGCCCTTCCGCGCGACCCCGAGATTGTGTACGATGCACCAACAAGGGGCGGCACCGTGCAGAAGCAGCAACAGAGCTCGAGTGATCGGATGCCAGGGATGTTGCAAGCGGGCGAGCGCGCCGATTCCAGCACGCAAGGGAGGAAGGAGGGGCAGACGCGCGGCAACGCGTATGTGGCCGACTGGTTCACGGCGCGCGATCCGCTGGATCGGACGGACGTGGCCGGAAACGCGTTGAGCGAGCCCGGGGAGACCGACCCCTCCACGGGCAGCTTCGACGGCCCCGAATCCACGCCGGCCCAGGGGCCGATGGACTCGCTGGCGCGGGTGCGCGCGACGGAGGCCGACCCGGTCCTGACGCTGCGCCCCTCGACCGAGGCGGAGCTCGTGGAGCTGCTCCCCGCCACGGCAGTCGCCCCCGACGCGACGCGCGTCACCAAACGTTACGGATCCGTGGAGCAGCCCTTCGCCTATCCCGAGTTGGCCCTCGACGCGTTGTTCATCGGTGGGACCCCACACGCGGAGGACGTGCAACAGGGCGGCCTCGGAACCTGCTATCTGTTGGCTGACCTCGTCTCGATGGCGAGCCAGGATCCGGCGCACATCGAGGGGATGATCTCGGTGCAGGGCGGCGTGGCGGTGGTGATGTTTCACCGCTACGACGAGGCATCACAGACGTGGGTGCCCGTGCCGGTACCGATCACCACCACCCTCGCGCGCAACAAGGAGAACAGCGGCACGCTCCTCGGGGCGGGGTTCCGCGTGGCGAAGGAGCCGGTGTCGGCGGCGTGGTACGCCGAGATCAACCCGAGCCAGGAAGAGCTCGTCATCGTGCGGAAGGGCGTGCACGAAGCCGCGATGTGGGTGCCACTGATCGAGAAGGCGTATGCGCGCTACTCGGAGATGTACGGGCAATACGGGGGTCACCCCGGACACATGAATGATGAGCAGGCGGGCGGCTCCGGCTACGACGCCGCGGAGGGCGGCTGGTCCTCCGCGGCGATGCGGGTCTTGTATGGGGAGGGGGTGGTGGACCAGCAGGTGAGGATCAAGGATGCCGAGGGGACCACCGTGGTTGGGAACAATGCCACGCGGGTCGCCGCCCTGTTGCGCATCAGCGATCCCCGCACCCGCACGATGGGCGCAGCGAGCGGCATGTCCGACCAGCTCCCCGAGCGGCTCGCGGCGATCCTCGAGCGGGTCCTCGCCAACCCCGACGCGGTGCCGCCGGACGCGCTCGCGATCTGTCGGAGCGTTCTCGTCGTCGCGAACGTAGCCGCTGCCGGGAACGCCGTTCCGCCCGCGGTGTTGGCGTCGCATGCACGCGCGCTGGTCGACGCGGTCCCCGCCGACTCGGGAGGTGAGCTTGGGCGGGCCCGGGACGTGTGCACCGTCCTGATGGATCTCGGCGCCACCGATGGCACTGCGCCGCGCTCGATCTACGCGAATCACGCCTACTCGGTGGCGGGCGCTGTGCTCCGCGGCGGACGGGGTCAGGTTCTCGACCTGCGCCCGGAGGACCTCCGTGCGCGGATCGGCGAAGTGGACGGCTTGCGGTCAGAAGTCGAGCTTCGTAACCCCCACAGAAGGAACGAACCGGACATGGAGGGAGACGGGCCGGCAGACGGTGTGGAGGACGGCACCTTTCGCATGCCGCTGGACCAATTCCTGACGATGTTCACCCAGCTGGACCTGGGCGCGCTCCAATGACTCTCCTCCTCCTTCTCCTCTCCTGCCAACGAGCTGCACCCGTGCCGTCCCCGCCTGATCCCACCGTCGCGGTGAACACTTGGGTGATCCCGCCCGAATTGCCGAGACACAGCTATGCGATCAACGATTTCAAGCAGATGTTCGACACGGTGACGCAGGTAATCGAGCAAGGAAAGGAACCCGCGGTGGTCGAGTTCGTCCTACCCGCCGGCGTAATCGATTTCTCCATCGAGGTGTATGATGTTCCCGGCGTCCACGTCATCGTGCGCGGCGCAGGGGCCGCGACGGTCCTTCGCCGCACGATTGAGGTCAGTGACGCCGCTAGCGTGGAGATTCGCGATCTCCGCTTCGCGACGGGTTCTACCTTCCACGCCGAGACACTCAACCTCGACGTCACCCAACACATCACCCTCCACAACATCTCCTTCCTCGACCACCGTGGCACCTATACGACACGTGGCCACGGGGTCATCCCCTTCGACTACGTCGTGAAGCTCAAGACCCAGAAGGGCGGCGACGTGCACCTCTCCGACCTGTCCCTCCTGGGCGCACGGGGCGCGTACGCGGCGTTCCACATCGTCGCCCCCAGTGGGGACGTCACCATCGCACGCACCCTCGTCGCGGACACCGACCGCCCTCCGTTCTACATCGGGATCGCGGACACCATCCTCGTCGAGGACAGCGTCCTGGCCCTGCCAGCGGGCGCGAGGGACCTTCTCCAGACCAAGTGGCCGCCGGACGGTGTCACCTTCCGCCGCTCGACCATCCTCACCGACACGTTGGACGTGCTCGTGGCGCCCGGCAACAACCTCCAGGCGCCGCCGAGCGTGTGGCTGCCCACGCGGCTGGTCGACACGACCGTCTACACGCGGGCCGCTGACCCGGGCCGCGGCCCCGGCGTGATGCTGGAGCGCTCGACGATCACGACCGCGCCCGCCGCGGACCCCGATTTTGCCGCGCTGCGCGCGCGGGCCGAGGCGCTGGCGCCGGTCGAGCGGGACGTGATCGTGCCGCTGTTGGGGTTGGGGACGCCGTAGGGCGCGGAGGGTCGGGCCGCCGACGCGTCGCTTGACCCTCCGACGATGTGTGATACCTTGTGTGAGGCATCAGGGAGGGTACGTGGCGACCAACTTGAACCTCGATGATCAGCTGATTGACCAAGCCGTGGCGCTCGGCCGTCACTCCAGCAAGCGGGAGGCCGTGAACGAGGCGCTCCGTGAGTACGTCGCCTATCGCCGGCGCCTCGAAGCCCTCGACGTTTTCGGCACGGTCGAGTTCGACCCCGCGTATGACTACAAGCAGGCGCGTACCCGGCAGTCCCCGTGATCATGGTCGACACGAGCGTATGGTCACGTGCGCTCCGCCGCCCGCCCGAGGGGCGACCGGATCCCGCGGCCGGGGTGCTCCGGTCGATGATCGAGCAACACCAACCCATCGGACTCCTCGGCATCGTCTACCAAGAGATCCTCAGCGGCGTGCGAAACCCGCACCAACTGCAGCGGCTCCGGGCCGCGTTGGATCCGTTTCCCCTCGTACTCGCCGAGCGCGACGACCACCTCCTGGCTGCGGAGATGAGCAATACCTGTCGAGGAAGCGGCATTGCCACCTCGGCCCCCGACGCCCTCATCGCGGCGTGCACGGTGCGCAGGAACGGGACGCTGCTCACGTCCGACCGGGACTTCGTACGGATTGCCGAGTGCACGGGGCTGCTCGTGCAGTTCATGGCGGACTCGTTTCCTGCATGAGGGCATCGCGCGAGGGCGGTTTGGGGATTTGGATCCACGCGTCTCCGTTGGCATTGCGCCTGCCGCGCCTACCAATCATCATTCCCTGAGCCCTCACCCCCTGCTGCGATCGCCGTCTCGAGCGAACGAAGCAGCGAGTGGGCGACCCGGTCCGCGAGCGTCCTCAATTCGCCCCAAACGCGGACGCGCCACTCCTCGGATACGCAGTACGCTGGAGTCGCGCACTGATCCTTCCCCGGATCCGAACGCCCGTTGAGGAGCCCGAAGTGGACCGCGAACCCCGCGCTGCTCCCGTAGGCGCGGTGCTCGAAGGAGCCGACGCGTGCCCGATAGCGCCCGTCCTTGGTATCCACGCTCACGACGTAGCGGACGGCACCACTCGTCGCGCCGCTCGACATGAGGAAGCTCTGCGAGAACCGTTCGCTTCCCTTGCCGATCAGGTGATGGCCTGCCGCGTCCTCCAAGTCGAGGACGGCGTCGGCGTTGACGAAGGAGGTCGAGAACCAACGGCGAGCGCGGGAGTAGAGCTCGTCAGCCGAACCGGGTGCCTCCCCGATCAGCTGCCACTCCAGCGGACCGCTGCCGGTCCCGCCTGTCAGCCCATTCTGGGGCGCCTCCGGCGCGGGCGCTGGTGCTGGTGCCGGTGCTGGTGGCTTGGGTTGGTAGCTGGGCCCCGGCTGTTTCGCCGCAGCGAGCGTCTCCGCGGTAGGCTCCCGGCCCTCGGTCATGACCGAAATCACCTCCGCCGATACGCCGGTGCGAAGGAGAGTAACGACCTCCTCGTGGGAGAGTGTCCACGGAGCACCGCCCTCAGCAATGCTGGCGAGCGCACCCGGTGACAAGCCCCGCCGCGTGGCGAGAACGATGTCGTCGAGGGAATAGGTGCTCTGCGCAAGGGCAAGGGTCGCGAGCAGGGTGAACATCTGGCCTCCGGTCCGGATGCTACACCGCGGTACTCAACGCGTCGACCGCGGCCAGGAAACCCTCCCCAGCCGCCCCCCAACTACACATCCCCCCGAGCCCTCACGCCACGTTACCGGCCCGCCCCCGAAGCACCACTGACTCCGCCGCCAGCCGCCCGCCGAGGTAGCGGTACACAGGCATCACGTCCGCGCCCGTGGCGACGAGGCCGGCGAGCTTGTCGCCCACGTTGAGGGCGCCGGGGAGGTACTTGCCGGCCGCGTCGGCGACCGTGCCGACGTGGGGCGTGGCGGCGGCGACGGCCGTGCGGATGGGGCCGGTGAGGGCCGCGAGGGCGCCCTGCACGCCGCCGAGGTCGCGGCCGCCGGCGAGGGCGGAGAGGCGGGCGAACTGCGCGGGGCCGTAGCGCTCGAAGAGGTCGTCGACGACGTTGGCGCCGCCGGTGGCGGCGTTGTCCGCGAAGGGCAGGGCGACCTCGATCGCGGCGTACCAGGCGATGAGGGCGCGGCCGGCGGGGAGGGAGGCGAAGGCGGTGGCGCGGGCGGCGATGGGGCCGTCGGAGGCCTTCCAGGCGAGGTAGGCGAGGGCGAAGGCCTTGAGGACGGCGTCGTTGCGCTGCTGGTCGTCGGTGTCGAGCGCCTCGGCGCGGTTCTCGGACTTGCCGAAGAAGAACTTGAGCGCGGTGCTGACGCCGGACACGACGGCGTAGCCCTTGTCGCCGGTGTCGACGAGGCCGCTCATCCAGAGGATGTCGGCGGTGTTCTCGTCGGCGAGCTTGGCGGTGGCGCCGGGCATGTCCGCCGCGGTGCCGCCGAGCGCGGCCACGACGGTGGCGAGCGCGGGGTAGGCGGGCAGCGGCTCGATGCCGGGGAGCGCGCCGAGCACCGCGTTGACGAGGCGGGGGGTGGCGTCGGTGGGGGCGAACTCGGCGAGGCGGGTCAGGACGCTGTCGGACATGGATGCTCCAGGCGGGACGCGGAGTGTATCCCCCGGGAGGCCGGGCCGAGCAAACGAGCACGATCGCGGCCGGAGACCGGAGGGCGGGCGGCTCTGCGCCCGGCTCGGCGGCTCCCGGCGCCGCGAGGCGACGGGAGCCGCCAGCCAAGCGCGAAGCGCGCGCCCGGAGGGGGCCGACCAGCCGCCCTACCGCACCCACCCCTCCCCTTCCAACACCCCCCTGACCCACCCCGCGAGCCGTACGTGCCCCTCGACGGAGAGGTGACAGTCGTCGAGGAACAGCTCGCCGTCGGCGCGGAGGCCCTCGGCGCGCAATGCCTCGGCGGCGTCGAGGTAGGCGTTGCCGGTCGATTCGGCCACGCTCGCCAACATGGCGCCGTAGGGGCGCATGGGCACGGGATCGGGGTTGAGGCCCTCGTTCACGAGCAGGACACGGGCGCCGTGGGCGGTGGCGGCGGCGACGATGGCGGTGACGTTGACACGGGCGTCCTCGACGGGGACGGCCACGCCATCACCCGCGCCTCGCAACGCGAACAACGCGTGTTTGAGCCCACCGTAGAGGCGAAACGAGTTGAGCACGTCGGAGACTTGGGTCAGCGCCGCGGAGGGCGCCCGCCACTGGGCGTACAGGTCGCGGTAGGGCACGGGCGCGGGCGAGAGGATGTCGTTGTGGCCGACGTAGAGCACGAGAATGTCGGGATCGAGGCGCTCGATCTGGCTCTCGACGTACAGGCGCACGTGGAGCGTGTTCCAGCCGCCCACGCCCTGGTTGACGACCTGCCAGTTGGTTCCTGCCAGGCCCTCCTCGAGGCGGCGGGGCCAGAATTGGTCGAGGTCGTCCATCTGGAAGGCGCCGCCGGTGCTCGAACCGCCCAACGCGACGATGCGGCGGCGTGACGGGTCGGGCTCGGGAGGGCGCGCAGGGAAGCCCTCGTCGGGGTAGGCGCGGTAGCGGCGGATCTCGAGGAGCTCGGCGAATTCCTGGCTGGCACGTTTCCACCCCTCGGTGCGGGCCCAGGTCTCGTCCAACGAGGTGAGACGCAAGCCACCCTCGGCACCCACGAGCAGCGCGGCGCTGAGCGCGTAGGACACCACCACCCTCCGCGCGACCGGGTGCGTGTTGACCCAGACCAGGACGGCCCAGGGGGCACCCAACCCGGCGAGCACGGTGAGTCCCAACCAGGCGGAGGCGCCGCCCGCGAGCGATGACAACCCGACGATCCCGACCGGAGCGAGCCCGCGAAGGGCCGCGATCCACCACGAACGCGCCGAGACGGCGGTGACCGCCACGAGCGCCACACTCGCGGGCACCCCCGCGAAGAGCAGCGGGCCCCACGCCTCGGGGAGGTCGAGGAGGCGGAGGGTGTCCAGCGCGCCGCGCAGGTCGAGCAGGCCGAGCAGGGGGAGCGTGAGCAAAGGCGAGGCGGCGAGGACGGCACGAACGGAGACGCGTCGCGACCACACGAAGCCACCCAACCCGCCGAGGAGCGTGAGGAAGGCGCCGAGCAGCGGGCTCTGCGTGACGCCGCCGAAGGGCTCCACGAAGGGGGCGCCACCGGCGGGGGTGAGCGCCACGGACTCGATCTGGACGCGCCGAACGCCGCTGCCGAACACGACGGCGCCGGGGCTCCACTGGCCCTGGCACCGGGTGGCGGGGATGCCGTCGATCGACACGTCCAGCGTGCCGGCGCGCGCGACCACGCGCAGGGCGAAGCGTTCGCCGACGGGCGCCGGGGCGTCGGCGCAGGTGAGGCCGCGCCCGCGCAGGCCGCCGCTCGCGCTCCGGTCGATGAGGAGACCGACGCCGCGCTCGTGGCCGCCAGGGCGCGCTCCACCGACCGGCGGACGCCCAGGAGCCCCCCCGGGAGTCGCTCCAGACGGAGGCGGACCCGCCAGCGCCGCCCCCGCCGTCGGCGCGGTCCCCGGCCTCCCCTCCCCCACCACCGGCTTGTGGGGCCCGGTGACCGTATCGGCGCCCAAACGTACGAACAGCTGGCCGTCGGTCGGGACACGGGCCACGAGCTCGACGGTGCCGTCGACGAACGCGGGGATGCGCGGCGAGGCGACCCGGTAGAACGACAGATCGAGCACGCCGGGACGCGGCCGGAGCGCGCCGCCGAGCTGGGACACCTCCATGGGGACGGAGCCGGCCCCGAGGGTCCACCGGGCAGGGTCGGCCTCCGGAAGCAGGCGGGTGGCGGCCTGCCAGAGCCCGAACGCAAGCGCGGCGGATGTCAGGACGAACAGCGCGCGCCAAGGGAGCGCCCGCGTCACGGCGCACCCCCGGGACGGAGCGCGGCGGCCATCGCCTCCGCGACCAATACGTTGCCCGCCGGCGTGAGATGGATTGGATCCTCGGCGAAGAACGCGTCGGGCGGCAATGTTGGTGCCACGATCTGAATGTCCGAAAGCGCCTGGAGCGCGGCGAGGTGCTCCGCGGCAGGGGTGCGCATGGGAAACGCGAGCACCCAAGCCTCGGCGCCCGCGTCGCGCACACGTGTCACCAGCGTACGCAGGTTCGCGACGTAGTCCGAGGGGGAAACCCGCCACACGTCGCCCGGCAGCGGCGGCTTGGAGCCACGGAGCGTCCGGACGGCCCGGAGCAGGGCGAGCGGGGGCACGGGGCGGGACGGGGGACGTTCGGCATCGGGAGCTGAGGCACGTTCGGCGTCGCGCACGAGGTAGGCGAGGACGACCACGCGGGGGCGCAAGGCCAGCGCGCGGTCGAGGGTGGCGAGGCCCTGCACGGTGCTGTACCCGGGCACGCCGCCGTTGATCGTGGGTGTGACGAGCTGCGCCGCGAGCTCCGCGGGCCACGCCTGCTCCTCGTCGACGCCCCAGCCGAACGTGGTGGAGTCTCCCAGGCACAGGATCGCGCCGGGCAGCGGCTCGGCGCCGCGGTACCCTGCCGAGTTGGTTCGCACGGAGAAGGTCGTGCCGCGCTCGGGGAACGGGACGTCACGGGCAGGGAGGCCGGCGCGGAGGGTCCAGACCGAGGCAAGGTCTCCGTCGTACAGGCCGGGATCGGGCCAGCCCGACACGCGCACGGCCACCTCGAGGCCACCCAATACGAGCACTGCCAGGAGGAGGCTGAAGAGCAGGTTGCGGAGGACGCGCGTCACGGCCAGGGCAGCGGCAGGGCGAACAGGCCGCACGCGGCGAGCCCCAGCACCGAGAACAGCCCGTTCATCCGCACCTCTACAAGCTGAAATCGATCCCGGTGTAGGTACCGCTGCCGACGACCTCGACCGTCCCCGCGCTCGAGTTGCCGATCGACGCGTTGAACGTGGCGGGATCGCCGTCCGGATCGACGAACACCACGAATTGGACCGAGGTGGACGCCGCGATGTCGACGATGCCGGAGTAGGCGGTCGCGGTCGCGGACGCCGACGGGCAGGTGACGGTGACAGTTCCCAGCGGCGCGCCGCTCGGCAAGCCCTCGCTGTCGAACGAGGCGCTGTCGAACGCGGCGACGATGCAGCTCATCTCGGCGCTGACCGTGGCGGCGTAGGTGATCGACCCGCTGATCGTGACGGTGGCACCCCCGCCGGTGTCGGTATCCGTGTCCGTGTCCGTATCGGTGTCGGTGTCGGTGTCGGTGTCCGTGTCCGTGTCCGTGTCCGTGTCCGTGTCCGTGTCCGTGTCCG
>JAZKFH010000088.1:0-24515 GCA_040386535.1 Myxococcota bacterium
AGGCATGTGCGCTATGCCGCCTGACGAGGACACTGTTTGACCGCCGGGGTAGTAACGACGGGGACGCGATGTTCACCGCGCCAGGCGTGTGGGATGTCGTCGGCGAGGCCATCGCCGCGGGAGACCACGACGGGGACGGCGTCGACGACCTCATCGTCGGCGGGTACGGGGTCGGCGACTACAATGTCGGAGCGATGTACCTGCTCTATGGCGGCGTCCGCCGCTCGGGCACCAACGGAATCGCCACGGCCGCCGACGCCGTGGTGACCGGCAACGATGTCGACGAATACCTCGGGATCGACGTCGCGTCCGGAGGAGACCTCGACGGCGACGGGACCGACGAGATCTTCGTCGGCGCCTACCTCCTGGACCGGTACGGTGCCAACAGCGGCGCGGCGTTCGTGTTGTACGGCTCCGCCGGCCGGCGCTCCGGCGAGGCGGAAGCGAGCAGCGTCGCCGACGCGGTCATCCTGGGCGAAGAGGAGGGCGGCTACCTCGGTGGGGCGGTCGCCCTGGTCCGCGACATGAACGGCGACGGCCTCGACGAGCTCCTGGTGGGCGGCACCGCCGACGAGCGGGGATCCGCCCTGTTGTTCCTCGGCGACACGACGAGGCTCTCGGGGGAGTACGTCGCGAGCGGGGCAGACGTCGTCTACACGGGCGTCGCGAGCGGAGACGGCGCCGGCCAGGCCGTGTACACCCTCACCGACGTCACGGGAGACGGCTACGCCGACGCGGGGGTGTACGGGTACGGCTACGACGTGGGCGCCGCCCAGACGGGCGCCCTCTGGGTCTTCGGCGGCGGTGCTTCGCTCACCGTGGACGCGGTTGCCACCCTCCACGGCGACAACGACGGCGACCGGTTCGGAGCGGGCGCCTGCTCCCCCGGCGACCTCGACGGCGACGGCGCATCCGACCTGCTCGTCGGCGCCTACGAAGAAGACGGCGGCGTTGACGACGCCGGCGCCGCCCGCCTCTGGTACGGGCCCGTGAGCGGCACGATGTCCGCCGCCACGGCCGACGTCACCTTCCTCGGCAGCCCCTCCACCCAGGGCCAGCTGGGGCGCTCCCTCGGAGCGGGGGATCTTACCGGCGACGGCTTCGCCGACATCGTGCTCGGCGCGCCCGGGGACAACGCGGACCCCGCCGGCAGCAATCGATCGGGATCCCTCTACGTGTGGGCCGGGTTGGGCGGGGAGTAGTGGCGAACACCTCGCCCCCACCAGGGTCACAGGCGTGACCCGCACCTAGGCCGCCGAGGCGGATAGCCTCGCCTCGTGAACCGCCCCTCGACCGTCGACCCCGCCCTCGCGCTCCGCTGGCTCTCGCAGGCCCGCCGCGGCGTTGTCCTCGCCCAGACCCTGCTGCTGGCCATCGCGTGGGTGGGGACCGACGTGCGCCCTCCGCTCACGCCCCTGGTGGCGCTCCTCGGCGGGCTGGCCGCGTTCGACTTCGCTGAGCGCCGCCGAACGCCCACCGCGCGCCGGGTGATCGCCCACGCGGCCGTGGATCTCTCGGCCCTGACCGGCATCCTGCTCGTGACCGGGGGCGCGCAGAACCCGCTGCAGGCCTTCTACCTGGTCGAGGTCGCGCTCCTCGCCATCGTGCTCCCCGGGCGCGCCGCGTGGGCCGCGACAGGGGCCGCGCTGGTGCTTCAGGCCGCCGCGACGCTGCTCGCGCTCGACATCCCCGGCTTCGACGAGGAGCCGCACCACCACCTCGGGCACCTCGCCGGCCACGTCCTCGCCTTCGACCTCGCCGCGGTCGCCGTGACGGCCTTCGTTGGTCGGCTCTCGGCGGCGCTCCGGGAGCGCGAGGCGGCCCTCCGCGCCTCGGAGGCCGAACGGGCGCACGGCGAGAGGCTCGCGGCCCTGGGGACGCTCGCCGCCGGGACGGCCCACGCGCTCGGCACGCCGCTCGGCGCCATCGAGCTGCTCGGGGAGGAGCTCGCGATCGAGCCGTCGGCGGAGACGCTCGGCACCTTGCGTGGCGAGGTCCGCCGCTGCCGGGCGATCCTCGACCGGATGCTCGCCGGCGACGGCGGCGCGGACGGGAGCACGGACCGGATCGGCGAGCGCGTGGCCGCGTGGGTGGAGGCATGGCGGGCGGGCCAGCCCGACGAGGTGCGCGTGACCCTGGTGGGCGAGCCGATCCTCGCGTCGGTGCTGGGTGGCGAGGACGGGTGGCGCGACGCGACGTGGACGGTGCTCGACAACGCTCGTGCGGCCGGCGAGCCCATCCGCGTGACCACGCGCCTCGACGCCGGGCGCGTCGTCGTCGCCGTGGAGGACAGCGGTCTCCCGGTGCCAGCGGAGCGCCTGGCACGCGCTGGCCAGCCCTTCTTCAGCGCGTGGCCGGGCCGCAAGGGCACGGGCCTCGGGCTGTATGTGGCGCGCACGTTCGCGCGCGCGGCGTCGGGGGACGTCATGCTCGAGCCTTGCGCCGACACGGGGACGCGCGCGATCCTCTCGATGGCGGTGGAGGGCCCATGACGACCGTGCTCGTGGTGGAGGACGACGCGGTGTACCGAGGCGCGTTGGCGCGCGCGTTGCGCCGTGAGGGGTTCGTGCCGATCGAGGCCGACGGCGTCGAGACAGCGAACGCCGTGCTCGCGGACGTCGTGCCGACCTACGCGGTCGTCGACCTCGCCCTGACCGACGGCTCCGGCATCGACGTCCTCCACACGCTGGCCGCGCGCGCCCCGGGCTGTCGCTCGCTCCTGCTCACCGCGCACGGCACGATCCCCGCGGCGGTCGAGGCGATGCGCGCCGGCGCCGTGGACTTCCGCACCAAACCCATCTCCACCGCCGAGCTCGTCGAAACCCTCCGTCGGTCGGACGATGTCCTTCGGCTCCGCGACAACTCCCCGCGGACAGGCCTCCCCGACGAGCTCGACGGCGCCGAGCGCCAGCACATCGTTCGCATCCTCGAGGCGTGCGAGGGCAACGTGTCGGAGGCCGCGCGCAGGCTCGGCCTCCACCGGCGCACGCTCCAGCGGAAGCTCCAGAAGCTGCCTTCGACGCGCTGAACGGCAGGATGTCGCGCCGGGGTGCGACAACATGACGCATGGCCGCGCACGCGCCCCGGCCCGTACAAGACGGGCCGGAGATACCGTGGACCCGACGCCGCCCCCCGAAGAGCCGACCGAGACCGCCGCGCCCGCCGACGACGAGGACGTCGACGAGGTCCTCGTCGTCACCGCCCCGAAGCCCATCACCGCCGCTTCCGCCCTCACCGCCTCGGCCAGGGACGTGGAGCTCCGGCCCCTGACCCGCCCCGGCGACGTCGCCGAGGTGATGCCGGGCATGTTCGCCGTCCAGCACGCGGGCGGCGGCAAGGCGAACCAGTTCTTCATCCGCGGCTTCGACGCGGACCACGGCACCGACATCGCCCTCGGCGTAGACGGCGTGCCCGTGAACATGGTGTCCCACGCGCACGGGCAGGGCTACGCCGACCTGCACTTCCTCATCCCCGAGACCGTGCGGTCGGTGGACGTACGGAAGGGCCCCTACGAGGTCTTCGACGGCGACCTCGCCACCGCGGGCGCCGTGGACATGCACCTCGTCGACGAGGTGCGCGAGAGCTCGGTCACCGGCACCTACGGCATGTTCCAGACGTGGCGGGGCGTCGCGCTCCTGGGCGCCAACAAGGGACCGAGCCACGCCGTCCTCGCCGCGGAAGCGTTCGGGACGGACGGCCCCTTCGACACCCCCGAGGACCTCACGCGCTTCAACGCCTACGCCAAGGTCTCCACCACCGTGGCGAACACCGCGAAGCTCAGCCTCGCCGGGTCCGCCTACGGCAGCGGCTGGAACGCCTCCGGGCAGATCCCGCTCCGGTCGGTGGAGGACGGCTCGCTCTCCTACTGGGGGACCGAGGATCCGAGCGACGGCGGCGCGAGCACGCGGCGGCAGGTCTGGGGAACGTTCGACGCCGGCAGCGACGTCTCGTCGGTCTCGGCACGCGCCTGGTACGGCAGCTACGGGCTCAACCTCTACTCGAACTTCACGTTCTTCGCGGGCGACCCGTTGAACGGCGACCAGATCGAGCAGCAGGACCGCCGCACGTTCGGCGGGTACGACGCGGCCTGGACCACGCGCCTCGACGCCGGGAACTTCCGCTTCAGCACGCGCCTCGGGGCCCAGGGGCGCTCGGACAGCATCCACACCCTCCTCCTCCAGGATCACGAGCGTGAGCGGCTCTCCACGACCGTCGACGCGGACGTGGAGGAGGCGCGGAACGGCGCCTACGTGCGAGAGGAGATCGCCTTCGATCGCTGGGTCCGCTTCATCGGCGGTGCGCGCTTCGACCACTACACCTTCGCCGTGGACGACGCGCTCGACATCGAGGGGGACGGCGTCTCCACGAGCGGTGTCCAAACCGCCGCGTTGGTGTCACCCAAGGCCAACCTCGTCGTCGTGCCGACGAAGTGGCTGGACGTGTTCGTCAACTTCGGCCGCGGGTTCCACTCCAACGACGCGCGCGGCGTCGTGCGCTCGGTCGACCCTGTCACCCCCGTCACCCCCGCCACCGGCTACGAAGCGGGCGTCCGCCTGCACAACGACCGTTGGGGCCAGGTGGCCGTCGTCGCGTGGGCCCTGGACATGGACGCCGAGACGGTCTGGGTCGGGGACGAGGGCACCACCGAGCTCCGGGGCGAGACCCATCGTCAGGGGATCGACGCGATGCTCCGCGGCTCGATCCTCGATTGGTTGCACGTGGACGCCGATGTCACATTGGCGAAGGCCGTCTACGCGGGCAACGCCGGCAATGGGGACGCCGTCGCCCTCGCGCCCACCTTCACGCTCGCGGGCGGCGTGGAGATCGACCACCCGAGCGGCGCGTCGGGAGGCGCCCGCATTCGTCACATCGGCGACCGGCCGGCGACCGAGGACGGCTCCCTCGTCGCCGAGGGCTGGACCGTGCTCGACGCGGAGGCTGGCTACCGCTGGCGCTTCGTGCAGCTCCGCGTCCAGGTGAACAACGTGCTCGGGACCGAGTGGAAGGAGGTCCAGTTCGCGAACGAGTCGCGTCTGGCCGACGAAATCGAGGCTGTGGAGGACATCCACTTCACGCCCGGATGGCCGAGGGCGGTCCTCGCGTCCCTGACCGTCTACCGCTGACAATCCAGACACAGCCCTCCGGGGCGCCGAAGAGCCCAAACCAGCGATGCAGGAGAGTGAGCAAGCGGCGCATCGCTGGCACTTCAACGTCGTGAGCTCGGGCGGGCTCAGCTACTAGCAGGCGACAAGGGAGTCGCCGCCTACTTCGTCGTGGCGAGCATGCGCACCAGCGCCTCCCGCTCCGCCACGAGCTCCGCGGCGGTCCACCCGTACGCCACCCGCCGCTCCTCGAGGACGATCTCGAGGCGCGCGTCGAGCCAGCGGCGGAACAGCGGCACGAGCGCCGTCGGCTCGTCTTTCTGCATCGCCTCCACCTCACGCGCGATCAGGCCCGCCTTCTCCGGCTCGAACCGCACCTGCACGTCGGGGACCCGGCGGACCTGCTCGTAGAGCGAGGAGGCGCCGCCGCCGCGCAGGGCGTGCACGATCCGCACCTCGCCCTGCCAGACGATGACGTTGTGGACCACGTCCACGACCTCCGTGCGCTGCTCCTTGCGCGTCTCGGGGAGGACCGTGCCGGTGAGCTGCTGGTACTTCTCGATGGACGCCCGGCGGCTCGTCTCCAGGGAGTCGAGCCGCTTCTGGAGCTCCTCGCGCTTGTCGTTGAGCCGTTCGCCCGACCCGGTGTTCGGTCCGATGGCCATGCCCGTCACGCGGTCGAGCACGACCTGGTCGTCGCGCACCGCCATCGGCATGTCCGAGAACACCTTGGCGCGCTCGGCCTCGATCCACGCGAGGTGCCGCTCGAGCTGCACGAGCTCGGCGTCCATCGCGGCGTACGCGACCGTGTTGTCGACCTCGTGCTCCACCGTCTTCGTGCGCGTCTCGGCGATCGCGTAGCCCACGACCCCCTCCCGGACGTTCACCTTTGGCTTCCAGCGCTCGAACGCCAGCTCGGGGCCACCGACGCGCTCCCGGACCCGCGCGAGGTCGCCCGGGTCCACGAGGACGACGCGCGGGCCGTCGTCGGCGGGCCTCAGCAAGGCGCTCCGCCTCACGAACTCGACGAACGCCGTCGCGCTCGGCGCGTTGGCAGGGGGCGCGCCCACGACGCGCCCGAACAGCGCGACGGCCTCCCGTTGCCAGCGCGTCGCGTTCGCGTCCTCCATCGCGCCCAGGAACCCCTTGTGATGCTCGTGAAAACGCCCCACCGCGTGGTCCACCGCGAGGCCGACCGGCAGCGCCCGGCCCACCATCCCCCGCTCGAGGAGGGCCTCGGCCCAGGCCTCCAGGAGGGCGAAGGTGGGGGCGGCGAGCGCGGCGACGCGGGGATCCTCGGCGTGGCCGCGCACGACGGTGGCGAGGCTCGCGGCGAGGCGATCCGCTCGCGTCCAAACCGGCTCGGAGGCGTCCCGCGTGAGGTCCAGCAGCGGCGCGACCCGGCGCGCGCCGTCGGGGAGGGCCGCCAGCTCCCGGCTCCCGCCGCTGGCGGCCACCTCGCCCAATTCCCGCGCGTAGACTCCTGCGGCTCGGAGCGTGGCCGCGCCGCCCACGGTGTCCTTCGAGGCGAGGGTGTCGAGGGTGTCGGCGAGCGCGCCGAGCGCGGCCACCACCGGCGCGCGCTCCTGCTCCCGCGGGGGGCGTACCGACGCGATCGTCGCGAGCGCAAAGCACTCGCGCTCCAGCGCCGCGATCCATTTCGTGGCCGTCGGCCCGCTCGTGGCAGCACGCGCGGCCCCCGCGGCCGCGAGCTCCTTCATCAGGCCGGCGGCCACCTCGTCCGCGAGCGCCGCGCCGTCTGGCTGCACCACCGCCGCGGCGGCCAACACGGGGATCCGGGCGTCGATCGCCTTCGCGTCGCCGGCGGCGAGCCGCTTGCGCGTGGAGGCGGCGAAGGCGTCCCACTCCCAGAGATCCAGGTGCCTCGGCTTCACCTCGGTCACCTCGCGGACGATCCACGCCACTTCCAGGTTCGTGGCGTCCGCGGGGACGACGCTCGCCGCGGCGGCGGCCGCCTCGACCGCCACGATCGCGGGGTAAAAGTGCGAGCCGCCGGGGGCCCGCCGGATCCGCGAGCCGATGGCCGCGACGCCCACGAGGATCCGCGGATCGTCGGTCTCCACGAGCACCACCCCCGGGAAGCGGCCCTCGTACTTCCCCTCGGCGGCGCCCACCCCGCGGACCTTCGTGAGGCGCAGCCCCAGGTGCGCGAGCTGCGCGTCCAGCCCGGACACGCCCGCGGGCCAGCGGACCTCGGCTCGGATCCCCCACACGGGATCGTCGTGCCCCGCCGCGAGGAGCTCGATGCTGCGCAGATCGCCGCCCTTGATCCCCTCGTAGCGCCAGAAGGTGTTGGCGTCGTCGACCTCCCAGCCCGTGATGAGCCCGCGCTCCTCCGCCTTGTACCGCTCTTCGTAGCTGAGCACCTCGCGCAGCTCGTAGAACTCCCCCTCGACGCGGTACCGCCCCTTCGTGGTGAAGTAGTACCGGAACCCGGCGATCTTCTCGCCCTCCAGCAGGTCCGCGTAGGTGGCCGGGCGGATGGGGTACTTCGCGTGGGCCGGGGAGGCGAGGGCGAGCAGCAGGGCCGCGACGAGGACACGCACCGGTGGAAGCTCCTTGGAGGGCGGAGGCGCCGCTCGTGGGCACTACTGTACCGCTCCCGTCGCCCGGCGGAGGCAAAGCACTTCCCGCGCCCTACGTCTCGTCCAGCATCACGTCCTCCGCACCCAACACCAACTCGAAGTTGCCCTTTCCATCTGGACGCACCAGGTCGCCACGCACCCCCGCCGCCCGCAGCCGCGCCCGCAGCCGCGACATCTGCACGTCCCAGCGCCGCCGAAGCTGGGAGCGGTCATCCACCTCCGGCCAGAGCGCGATGGCGACCCCCTCCCAGCCGACCGGCTTCCCGACCGTGGCGATCTCGCTCAACAGCCTTGCGAGCAGTCCAGACAACACGACGACCGGCCGCCCGATTCGCACGATGTGGACGGTGTCGTAGCGACAGACGATACGAAGCGGCGCGTCTACGGCGCCGTCGGCACGTGTCGGAGTCGCGGCGGCCCGTGTCCCGGAGAGCTCGATGACGGCGTAGGCCCGCCCTTCCACCTCGAACACCTGACCCGGCACCACGTCCACGACCTCCCCGCCAGCGGCTCGAGCGCGCATGCCGAGGCCGGTGGACCAGAAGAGGACCGCTGCGTCGTCATCGAAGCGGGAGAGCAGCTCGACCCGCGGACGGACGCGGAGGGCCCCGACTCCGGACAGGGGGCGCGCCCCGAGCCCGGGGCCCTCCAGGCCGAGGATCGTGTCGGGAAGAATGACGTACTCGACGGCGACGGCGACACCATCGGCGAGCTGGATCGTGAGCCCCGGCTCGAGCTCCACCTCGGTCCGACTCTCGGCGTTCACCGCTACGCGTCGCCGGAGGGCCAGCATCCACAACGCGCCGTCCCGGTGGCTGACCATCGCGTGCGCCTCGGACACCCGCGGGTCATCGAGCTGCAGGGAGGCGTTCCAGCCGCGTCCGATGATGTCGCCCGGGCCGAGCTCTACCAGGCTCCCGTCCGAGGCCCGAAGCCCCACCGCGCAGCGCCAGTTCATGGAGCACTGTACCAGCTCTCACCGCGCCGTCGCTTGCAACGCGGCCTCCAGCGTCATGGCAGGGGGCTCCGGCAGCGGGGCGTCGAGCACCCCGAGGTCCCACCGCCGCGCCCGGTGGTCCCAGCTCGTCGTGAGCACCCAGCGTCCGTCAGGCGAGACGGCCACCCCACTCACCCTCTCGTCGTGTCCCGTGAGCACCGCAAGAAGCTGGCCCGTCGCGGCATCCAGCACCCGCGCGGTGCCGTCCATCGCCCCGGTCACGACGTGGCGGCCGTCCGGCGTGATCGCGAGATCGAGGATGATGCTCCACGGATGCGGGATCTCCCGCCCCACGAAGATCGTTCGCTCGCTCGCCCAGGCCCGCACGTCGTTCCCGAGCGCGACGGCGTGGGCACCGGGGGCGCGGCCCGCGGACGCCAGCCGATCCGGCCCGATCGACCAGAGCTCGCCCGCCTCGTCGACCGCGAGGGCCTCCCGCAGATCGGGGGCGGCCGCCAGATCGACCATGAGCGGCCCCACGTGTTCGGGGAGGGGCAGCGGCTCGCCGCGCGGGTCGAAACGATGCGGCCCGCTCGTTCCGTAGTGGATCGTGAGGAAGCTCCCATCCGAAAGCGGCGCGAGGCGCCTGACGCCGCTGTGAGGTGGAATGGGCGGAAGCACCTCGCCATCGGCCCCGACGCGTCGCAATCCTCCCTGGAGATGCCCTCCCTGAAGATGCGCGGTCCCGCCCGCGAGCGCGACCGACCCGTCCGCGAGGAAGATCGGGGGCTTGAGGGGCTCGACACCGTCCTGCGCGATGCCGAGTCGGCGTCCCGTCGTGACCGACCACACAGACAGGTGCCCGGCGCCACCGGCAAGCGCGATGCGGGAGCCATCGCGCGAAATCGCGCCGCCGGACAGCCCCACGCCCGCAACCAACTCCCGCACCGGAGCCTCGATCGGGATGTCCCACCGCACGAGCCTGTCGCCGACGGTCCACAACCCGTCGCCCTGGGGTTCGGCGGGGTGAGCATCGGCTGGGAGCGCCGCCACGGGGCTGCCGGTCACAGGGTCCAGCAGGCGCGCGCCGCGCGAGCCGACGGCGAGGATCCGACCGCCCAACCTCCTTATGGTCAGGACGGCGCCGACCCCGACGTCGGTGCTCCACACCACGCGCCCCGTCTCGACAGGAGGTGCGCCGACGCTCCACGCGAAGACCTCCCCTCCGAACGTCCCGACCCACGCGGTGTCCCCATCGACGACGATCGACGCCGGGATCGCGGGAGCCTGGGTGAACGGGGTCCGATACGTCACGCCGCCGAGAACGAGGCTCCCGCCGTCGCACGCGGCGGCGTCCACCACGAGATCCTGCACGATCTCCCCTGTGGGACACGGTGACGGCGCCGTCGTGACCTGATCGTCCTTCCACGTCCAGACGCCCTGCGCTCCGAAGGCGACGATGCGGTCGCCGAAGGACCGGAAGCGGTGCGCCTGCGGTCGTTTTCCGGCAAGGATCTCCACTCCATCCGACAATCGCAGCAGCGTCGTCGCGTTCTCGCGATCCAACACGAGCACGCGATCGCGCGACACGGCGATCTGGGAGGCCTTCCGTGCCGACCGCCATCGCGGAGCGGTTGCCCCGCGCTGCCAGGCGCTGACCCCTTCGTCGTCCGAGCAGAGAACGGTCTCCCCCGCCAGCAGCGGATCGTGGCAACCGGGCGGCAGCGCCACGGACTCGGCGGGCACCAACCGCGCTCCGGCCGCGAGGCCCGCGAGCACACCCATGGCCTCGGGAGATCGGCCACGCTCGAGCGCATGAATGGCGAGCACTTCCGCCTCCGGGAGCATTCCCGCGCGAAGGGCCTGCGCGGCGCGCCCGCCGAGCGACGTCGCGAGCTCACGGCGCGCGTCGGCCTCGGCGACGACCGCGCGATCCCGCTCCACCCGGGCCTCTCGCCATTGCCACGCCACGCCGGTGACACCCCCTAGCGCCACGATCGTCGCGACTCCGACCGTCACCACATGGCGACGAATCCAGCGTGACAGCACTTCGAACGACGAGTACCGGTACGCGGCGACCGGGCGCCCGTCGATGAAGCCCGCGAGGTCCGCCGCGAGCGCGCGGGCGTCCGGATACCGCGCTGGCAACGGCGCCGTGGCCCGTTCGATGATCGCACGCAGCTCTGGAAACGCCTGCGGACCGAGCACCTCCGCGAGCGTACGCCCGAGCGCCCACACGTCGTCGCTCGGCACGGGCGGATCGCCACGGGCCTGCTCGGGGCTGGTGTAGCCGGACGTG
The DNA here is from genome assembly GCA_040386535.1 of Myxococcota bacterium. Lineage (GTDB taxonomy): Bacteria > Myxococcota_A > UBA796 > UBA796 > SXON01 > CAJBVW01. The sequence goes on from JAZKFH010000088.1 coordinate 10,945, forward strand.
CCGGCGCGGCCCGCGGTGGCGTCACCGGCGAAGCGCGCGAGGCCCCAGTCGACCACCTGCGTCTCGCCGAGGTCACCGACCACGATGTTCGAGGGTTTCAGGTCCCGGTGGACCACCCCCGACACATGCGCGTGGGCGACGGCTTCGCACGCCGCGAGGAGGGCGCGGAGCCAGCGAAGGCGCTCGGCCGGCGTACCCGCGACGACCTGATCGAGCGGTCGGCCGCGCAGAAGCCGCATCGTGTACGTGACGCGCCCGTCGCGCTCCGTGGTCGCGTCGTAGATGGGCACGATGTTCGGATGGTCGAGCAGCGCGGTGAGGCGGGCCTCGTGGAGGAGCGAGCCGTCCGGCGCGATGGCCTCCTTGAGCGCCACTTCGCGTTCGAGGAGGCGGTCCCACACGACGGTGACGACGCCCATGCCCCCGCGTCCGAGGCGCTGGCGACGCTCGTAGCGGGGGCCCTCGGGCGGCGATGCCCGTGCGGGGTCTCCCCCGCTCCAGCCTCCGCCGCTGTCCGGATCGTTCATCGCCTCGGACTAATGTGCCCAGGACTTGCAGATGACGTTCGCCCGCGGCCGGCTCGACGTCGAGGCCCCGAAGGCACCGCACCGGAGCTCCCGGTTGTCCGACACGAGATCCACGTCCGCGAAGGCGATGGTGCGCATCAGCCGGTCGCCGTAGTAGCCGAGCAGCGCCTCGTCGGTCGTCACCCAGGTGAGGTCGTACGTGGGGTCGTCGAATTCGATCAGCAGCTCGCCGGTCATCCCGGACACGTCCTCCGCGAACGAGAAGGGCAGGGAGAACTCGGCCTCCGTGACGGCGATGGGGCCGGGCTGCCGGAGGAGGGCGCCGTCGTGCCAGACGCTGATGGTCCCGCCGAGCACGCTGACGGTCTCCTCGGTGCACCCTCCGAGCCGCGAGCACTCGCCGCCGGTGCGCTCCGCCGTGAAGGCCGCGCCCGCCATCTCCACCTCGAACTGCATCTTCCCGGCCGACCACTCCCAGGGCACCGTGTCGTCGTCGGTGCCGCCGGTCCACCTCGTATTGGGGGTCTTCAGCGTGAATCGGCGCACTTCGGTGCCGGAGTCGCCACCGGTACACTCGCCGACCAGCACGTCGTACTTGCCGGTGCCGGCGAGGGTGCGTGCCGTGGGCGACATCGTACAGATGTGGCTCGCGACGAAGCCGCCCGCGCTGTCGAGGACCTCGATCTCGAAGAGCTCGTCCGCCATGTCGGCCCAGTCCGGCACGTCGTCCGGGCTGGCGTAGTCCAGGTCGGGGTGGTCGCCGTCGATGAAGATGTCCGGGAGGGTGCAGCAGCCGCCGGGCTCGTTGCAGGGCTCCTTGTTGCCGCCGCAGCCGCCCAGCTCCCAGCACACCCCGAGGGTGCCCGGATCCAATGTCACGATGTCGCTGCCGGCTCCTCCCTCGAAGTCCAGCGACGCCGCGATCTCGAGATCCCGCTGCTCCCCGGGGAGGACGAGCCCCACGCCGAGCTCCCAGGAGTCGTAGGTCACGTCCTGGGGCTGGAGCTTGACCGCGGCGGGCTGGCCGGACTTCTTCTTCACGGCGCCGATCGTCTCCAGGTAGGAGACCGTGGCGACTGGCGACAGCGTGGGCGTGTCGCAGACGCGGGACGTGCAGGTGACCGCCGACGGATCGTAGAGCGTCACGTCCCACCGCAGCTCGGCGCCCCCTTCGACGGTCCCGTCGGTCGCGACGGAGAGCCCCGAGACGCTGACGTCCCCCTGGAGCGTGACCGTGCGGCTGTCGATCGCGATCACCGCGTCGAGCCCGAGCTCCTGAAACGTGGCGAAGGTGTCCGCATCGAGGATGCCCATGTCGGCGTCGGTCTGGAGGTCGCTTCCGGGCCGGTCGTTGGTGAGCTCCACGATCCCGACGAGGCTGGCGTCGACACCCGAGTCCTGCACGTCGACGCGCAGGATCACCGGAACCTGGGAGGACGGGGAGTCCGGGCCCTTGTAGAAGTCCGCGGTGCGGCGCCCGCTGTCCCTCGCCGCGATGGAAACACTGCCCTTGGCGTCGAACACCACGGTGACCACCTCCGGGTCGCCAAGCACCGCGCCGCTCGCGTCGAGGTAGTACACGGCCCAGGTGCGGATCGAGTTCGCCGTGTCGCCGGCGAAGAAGATTCCGCCGCTTCCCTTGCCTTCCCGCTTGTTCACGGTGAGCTCCTCGGTGCCCACGCGGAAGACCGCGCCCGTGGCCGGGTTGGTGACCGCGACGGTGCCCGTGATCGTCTGCCGCATCTCGTTGCCATTGTTGTTGAGCTCGTCGGAGATCTTGGCGGTGACGGGGACGGTGAGCGCGAAGGCGGTGGAGACGAGAGAGAGGAGCATCGGTACCTCGTGTGGCGCCGTGAGGGTACCCATGCCCCGAGGTGTTGCCATCCTGACGGGATCTCTCGTCGAGGAGACGACGTAGACCCGCGCCGCCGTGTTCCGCCCCGCCGCGCGGGCGCCGACGAGCACGTCGTCGAGGCCATCTCCGTCGAGGTCGCCCGCGTCCAGCGCGCCGCCGGCGCCGTCCGAGCCGTCCTCCCCGACGAACGGCAAGGCCGCTCTGGCCGCGATCCAGGCGGATCTCGACGCGCTCGGGCCGTTGGCGAAGTAGCGGCGACGGCGCGTGGACGCCTACATCATCGTGAGCACCAGCCCCACGATCCCCACCGCGATGATGAAGGGTTCCCGCTTGCTCCGCCTCCCGCCCACCCTACGTTCCCCTGCGTGGAGAGCAGGAACATGAAGGGTTTAGTCTACAACGGCCCGCGAAACGTGGCCGTGATCGACGTGGCGGAGCCGAAGATCGAGCGGGCGACGGACGTTCTCGTTCGGATCACGCGCACCAACATCTGTGGCTCGGACCTGCACATGTACGAAGGGCGCACGGACATGCAGCCGGGGCGCGTCCTCGGGCACGAGAACCTAGGCCAGGTCGTCGAGGTGGGCCCTGCGGTCGACCGCATCAAGGTGGGCGACTGGGTGTGCCTGCCGTTCAACATCAGCTGCGGCCACTGCCGCAACTGTGAGAAAGGGTTGACCGCGTATTGTCTGACCCTCAACCCGGGCGGGGTGGGCGCCGCCTACGGCTTCGCGGGGATGGGGCCCTACAACGGCGGCCAGGCCGAGTACCTGCGCGTACCCTACGGAGACTTCAACTGCCTCCGCCTGCCCCCGGACGCGGAGGCAAAGCAGAACGACTACGTCATGGTGGCGGACATCTTCCCCACCGGTTGGCACGCGACCCGGCTGGCCGGCCTCGAGCCAGGCGATTCCATCGTCATCTACGGCGCCGGTCCCGTGGGGCTCATGGCGGCCTACGCGGCGATGATCCAGGGCGCGAGCCGGGTGATGGTGGTCGACCGGTGCCCCGATCGCCTCAAGCTGGCCGCGTCGATCGGCGCGATCCCCATCGACGACTCCCAGGGCTCGCCGATCGAGCAGGTGCTGGCCCTCACCAACGGCTCCGGGGCCGACCGCGGCGCCGAGTGTGTGGGGTACCAATGTTGTGACCCGCAGGGCCACGAGCACCCCAACCTGACCATGAACAATCTCGTCCGCTCGGTCCGGTACACAGGTGGCATCGGGGTGGTCGGCGTCTTCATCCCGAAGGATCCGGGCGGGGCGGACCCCCTCGCAAAGGAGGGCGAGATCGTCTTCGACAACGGGCTGTTCTGGTTCAAGGGCCAGCGCATCGGCACCGGGCAGTGCAACGTGAAGGCGTACAACCGGCAGCTCCGCGACCTCATCCACATGGGTCGCGCGAAGCCCTCGTTCATCGTGTCCCACGTGTTGCCGCTGTCGAAGGCGCCCGAGGCGTACGAGCACTTCGACAAGCGGGACTTCGGCTGGACCAAGGTGGTGCTCGACCCCTCGCTCTCGCCGTAGGCGTCTTACGGGGGCGCTCCGCACGGGCGGGCGGAGGCCCTTCCTACGTCACCAGGGCTCTACGTCACCAGGGCGTTGTCACCATCGTCTCGCGCATGCCCGCAGCCGAGGCACCCTCCCGGATGGCCGTGAGCAGCGCCTGGTACGTGTGCGGGCCATCATAACGCACGCCGTCCAGGAAGAACGTGGGGGTGCCATTCACCCCGCTTCTTAGGCCCTCCATGAAATCGCGGCGGATCTTCGAGGCGTGCCGATGCGACTGCAGATCGCTCGCGAACTGCCTGACATCGAGCCTGAGCATCCCGGCGTAGGAGAGGAGCGAGTGCGGGTCGAGCCGGTCCTGGTGCTCGAACAACAGGTCGTGCATCGGCCAGAAGGTGCCCTGGGCGCCGGCGGCCTCGGCAGCCTCGGCAGCCAGCATCGCGTCGGGGTGCATCTGGGTGAGCGGAAAGTGCCGGAAGGTGAAGCGGAACTCGTTCCCAGCCTCGGCCTCGAGCCGCTTGAGGTACATGTGCGCAGCCCCGCAGTATGGGCATTGGAAATCGCCGTACTCGAGCAGGCTCACGGGCGCGTCTGGCGGGCCCTTCGTCCAGTCCGTTTGATCGATGCCACGTCGAAGCGCGCTCATCGGGTCACCTCCAGCTCGCGTTGCTCCGGCGGGGACGTTCCCTCGATCGGGCGCCCTGCCAGCCGCTCCAGTGCGTCGAGCACGCCGTCCACGCCCGAGCTCACCTCAATCGGGGAGACGTGACTCCAGAAGATCGTCCCTTGCTTGTCGATTACGTAGAGCGCGCGCTCGGAGAAGCCGTCCTCCTCGCGGTAGACGGCGTAGCGTCGGGACACCTCGCCCTTCGGGTGGTAGTCCGACACGAGCGGAACCTGCAGGCCGAGGTCGGCGGCGAAGCCGATGTGCGACCAAACCGAATCGGTGGAGATCCCGATGACCCGAGCGTCGAGTTTCGCGAACTCGGGTAACAGCTCGTTGAGGATGGCGAGCTCGCTCGAACAGACCGGCGTGAAGTCGGCCGGGTAGAACACCAGCACGACTGCCGAGCCCTTGAAATCGGCGAGCGACAGCCGGCGCGTGTCGGGTGTTGCCGGGAGCGCGAAACCGGGCGCCTGGACGCCGGGCGACAGGCCGTTGGCGCGGATGCCCGAAACCGACGGGGGCGGAGCTATGACCATGAGTGCCTCCGCACAGAACATCGGCACATGTCCCACGCGGGTGTCCCGTTTCGTCGGCTCTGCAGGGTGCCGGTCGCGCCAGTCCGCTCCCGCCGGGGTCACCGACGGGTTGTCGTGTGTCCGGTTGACGAATCGTCCGCCAGCCTTTGGAGCGTAGGGCGTGCGCCGACAGGGTGAGGCGCAGGTCCAGGCGTGGAGCCGCGCCACTTTGCACCACGCGTACCGCCCGACGTCCACGCCGGTGGCGCTCACGTGCGCGGCGCCGCCGTCCAGGCCGGCCCACACCGCGCCCGCCTCGTCCGTGGCCAGCGTGACAGCGCCGCCGCACCGGCCGCGTCCGCGCGGACCGGGTGCCCAGGTCCCTCTGGATCGCCTTGCCGACGCGCGGCGCTGCTTCCTGAACGCAGACCGGCCATCCGTACGCTACCGTGGCACGCATGTTCCTCCTCCTCCTCGCCGCCGCCTGGCAGATCGCGCTCGCCGCGCCGGACGGCACGCCGCCATCCGTCGCCGAGGTCCCGTCCCCTGCCGCGGACGCCCCGCCGTCGGACATGCCCGTCCCGGTCGAGGCCCCGCGCTTCCGCATCGTCGACGCCCCCACCCGCGGCGGCTGGCAGGTGATCGACGCCGACGGCATGGCGCTCGACTCGCGGGCCCTCGCCACGGCGCTGGGCGACGAAGCCTCGCTCGCGAAGCTGCGGCGGGAGCGGACGTTCGCCGTCGTGACCGATGGCGTGCTGATCGGGGCGGGCCTCGGCCTCGCGGCGGGCGGGATCTTCGCGATCACCCTCGCCGGCCCGCCGGTCGACATCGGCACGCGCCCGAACCCGGTCGACTACCCCGAGTACCCCGACTGGCGCAGGGACGCAGACGCCTGGGAGGCAAAGATGGCGAGCGCGGACGCGCGTGACGAGCGCGTGTGGACCGGCGTGACGCTGCTGACAGGCGCCGTGCTCGCCGGCGCCCTCGTGCCGCTGACCGGCCAGGACGCCCGCGCGCGGGCCACGCACCCCGCCCTCCTGTGGGACCGCGCCAACCTCTCCCGCGCGCTCACCCCCGCCGTCTCCGTCGCGCCCGACCGGGTGCGCCTCGCCTGGGTGCTCCCATGATCGCCCTCGTTGCCTTCAGCGCCGAGGCCGCCGACCGCTCCCTCGACATCGAGCTGGTGCACCCCCGCGTGGTCGACCACACCGTGATGGGCGTGGACACCCTGGCGGAGGGCCCGCGCGGCGCCCTCCACGTGGGCGCCTTCGTCAGCTACACCCACGACCCGCTCCTGCTCGTGGGAGAGGCGTACACCGTCTACGGGGTGCAGCGGAACCGCATGGCGGTCGACGTGGGCGGCGCCTGGCAGCCGACCCGCGGCCTCGTGATCCGCGCGGGCTTTCCGGTCCTCACCGACTGGGGGACCCAGGACGAGACGCTCGCCGCGCCGGGGGTGGGCCTCGGCGACCTCTGGGTGGGGGGCACGCTCGGCTCTCCGCGCTTCGGGCCGGTCCGGCTCGGCGCCGCCTTCGACCTCGCGATCCCGTCCGGCACCCAGGACGCCTGGCGCGGGGAGGCCGGCGTGCGGCTGGTCCCAGGCGTCCTGGCGGATCTGCGCATCGGGCGCCTCACGGTCGCCGCGGACGCCGCGCTCGTGGCCCGTTCCCCCATCGACACGGACGTGGGGCTCGAGGTCGGCATGGAGCTCCGCGCCGACGGCGGCGTAGCCTGGGAGGTCTGGACCGATCGCGCCCGGGTCACCCTCGCGGGCGTCACCCGCACCGGGCTCTCCAGTGCGGGAGCCGGCGCGAACAGCGCCGAGCTGTTGGCGGGCGTGCAGCTCGAGACCGGCGCGACCGGCTCCACGCCCGGCCCGCGGGTGCGGCTGGACGGGTGGGTCGGCCGAGGGGTGAACATCGGCTACGGCGCCAGCGACTACCGCGTAGGGCTCGGGATCTCCACGCACTTCGCCCCGAAGCCGGTGGTGAAGCCACCGCCCCCGCCCGAGCCGCCCCCGCCCCCGCCGCTCAACCGGCCGCAGAAGGTCGACATCGAGATCCTCGAGGACGTGCCCGACGAGCGCCCGCCGCCCCCGCCGCCGGAGGTCCCGCGCGCCCGCATCGAGGACGATCAGATCGTCATCCGTGACCCGATCCAGTTCGAGCTCGCGACGGATCGCATCCTCCCCGAGTCCATGCCGACCCTGGGCGAGGTCGCGAAGATCATGCGGGAGCACTCCGAGATCCTCGAGCTCGTGATCGAGGGCCACGCGAGCGAGGAGGGCGGCTACCTCTACAACTACGACCTCTCGCTCCGCCGCGCGAGCGCCATCTTCAAGGAGCTCGTGCTTGCCGGCGTGCACCCCGAGCGGCTCGCGTGCCGTTCGATGGGGGAGGTCGAGCCCGTCGGCACCGGCACGGAAGAGGCCGAGCTCGCGCGCAGCCGGCGCGTCGTCTTCCACATCACCCGCCGCTTCGAGCCCGGCGACCCGCTGCCGGTCTACACCCCAGGCATCCGCGTCCCCTGGACGGGGGATCCGGCCAACATCTCCGAGGGGCCGCCGCTGCCCGAGCCGCCGCCCCCGCCGGAGCTCGAGCCACCGCCGCCGAAGAGCGACATCCCCGACCGGTCCACCTTCGAAGAAGAGGAGGAGGAATGGTAATCTTCCTCGCAGCCGCCGCGGCCGCCGCCCCGGAGCCGTGCCTAAGCTCGCTCGGCCAGGACCTCAATTGTAATACGGTCGGCGTCGCAGATGAGCGGCCCGTGGACCTGACGGACCCCGCCTGCCTCGCCACCACCGACGAGTCGGGCGAGCCGTACCCCAACGCCGACTACTACTACGACTACACGTCCTGGGGCTGCCTGGTGCCGGTGGCGGACTACGACGCCGACGGCGACGGCTTCTCCGCCGGCAGGGTCGATCTCGCCGACGTGGGCGACCCGGACCGGGTGGTGACCCTCAGTTGTGACAATTGCCCGGACACCGTCAACCCGGGCCAGGAGGACGTCGACTGCGACGGCGTGGGCGACGCGTGCGACGTCTGCCCCGAGATGGAGGGCGCCTCCGACCTCGACACCGACGGCGATGGCGTCGGGGACGACTGTGACGACTGTCCCTTCTCGTTCGACCCGGCGCAGCCGGACACCGACGGCGACGGGCACGGAGACAGCTGCGACAACTGCCAGGACCTCGCGAACGATCAGTCCAATGGCGATCTCGACCCCCTGGGAGACGATTGCGACAACTGCCCGGACGTGGAGAACGAGGACCAGGCCGACGCCGACGGGGACGGGGTGGGAGACGCCTGTGACCTCTGCCCGGACGTCCCCGATCCCGACCAGGCCGACACGGACGGAGATGGGTTCGGCGACGCCTGCGATGTCTGCGTCGAGCTCTTCGACGACCAGACGGACACCGATGGAGACGGCATCGGGGATGCCTGCGACAGCTGTCCGCGCGACGTGGACGGCGGCTCGGACGAGGATGGCGACGGCATCGACACCGCGTGTGACCTGTGCCCGGGCGTGGCCGATCCCGCGCAACCGGACGAGGATGCGGACGGCGTAGGCGACGCCTGTGACCTGTGCCCCGCCGTTCCCGATCCAGACCAGGCCGACCGCGATCGGGACGGCGTGGGGGATGCGTGTGATGTCTGCCCGGACACGCCGGACCCGGATCAGGCCATGCTCGGCGACCAGGGGGACGCGTGCGCCCGGGTCCTCTACGGGGATGGCTGCCGATCGGGCGGCGTGTTCGCCGGGCTCCTCCCGATCCTCGCCCTCCTCAGCGGCTTGCGGCGCCTCGCCCCGTCATCTGCCGGCGCGGGCGGCGCGCGGACCGCCACCGCAGCCCCAGGAGCAGCAGCAGGCCCGCGTGTGTCATCGATTCGGGGCCTCGGCACCCGTCGCCGGTGAGCTCGTCGCGATCGCAGGCGTCGCCGATGCCGTCGCGGTCCTCGTCGGTCTGCTGGCGATCGAAGACCAGCGGGCAGACGTCGCAGAGGTCCCCCCAGGTGTCGCCGTCGAAGTCGACCTGGCCGGGGTCGGCGTCCTGCGGACAGTCGTCGCAGCCGTCGCCGAAGCCGTCGGCGTCCCGATCCTTCTGCAGCTCGTTGGGGAGGCGGGGACAGTTGTCGCAGGCGTCCATGAAGCCGTCCCCGTCCCCATCCACGTCGTAGGCGTCGGGGCACCGGTCACAGGCGTCGCCCACGCCATCCCCGTCGGCGTCGGCCTGGTCGGCGTTGCCGTCCTCGGGGCAGTTGTCGCAGGGCGCCCCGATGCCGTCCTCGTCGGAGTCGTGCTGGTCGGGGTCGGGGTCGGCCGGGCAGTTGTCGCACACGTCTCCGAGCCCGTCGCCGTCGGCGTCGTCCTGCGCGGGGTCATCCTCCAGCACGCAGACGTCGCAGCCGTCCCCCACCCCGTCGCCGTCCACGTCGGTCTGCCCGTCGGCCACGAAGGGGCACACGTCGCAGGCGTCGCCCACGCCGTCGCCGTCGCGGTCGGACTGCTCGGGGTCGGCCACCCCGGGGCAGGTGTCGCAGTCGTTGCCAAACGGGTCGCCGTCGCTGTTGCTCGCGGAGCCGGGCACGGCCACGCACGGGTCGCACACGTCGCCCACGTCGTCGCAGTCGAGGTCGGCCTGATCCTGGTTCGGGATGTCGGGGCAGTTGTCGCAGTCGAGCGAGATGACCGAGTCGGGGTCGCCGTCCTCGCCGCCGAGCTCGATGCCGCCCGAGCCGAAGCCGTCTTCGTCGGCGTCGTAAGCGGCCACCGGGATCCGACAGCCGAACGCGGTGTAGTCGTAGTACCAGTCGGCGTTCTCGTAGGGGACACCGTCGTCGTCGAGCTCGGCGGCGCACAGCGGGTCGGTGAGGTCCACCAGCTCTTCGTCCTGCTCGGCGATGCCGTTGCAGTTGTGATCTTCGGTCCCGACGCTCGCGCACTCCCAGGGCGCCGCGGCCATCGCGAGCGTGAACAGCAAGGTCAGCATGCGGGATCCTCCCCGTCGCAGTCACTGTCGACACCGTCTCCACAGATCTCCGTCGCGCCGGGCGCGACCGTCGCGTCGCGATCGTCGCAGTCCCCTCCCTGCGTCGCCACGCCCTCGGCGGGATCGCACACCCACACGAGCTCCTCCCCCCAGCCGTCGAGATCCCGATCTGTCCACCCCGCGCTCGCTCCGGCCGCCCAGTCCGCGTCGTCCGCGGCGCCGTCGCAGTCCTCGTCCACGTCGGCGTCGTCGCACACCTCGGCCGCGCCGGGGCTCACGCCCGGGTCGGCGTCGTTGCAGTCGCCGTCCCGGTGGACATGGCCCTCCGGCTGGAAGCAGGCCCACACGACCGCGCTCGTCAGGCCCCAGCCGTCGGCGTCACCGTCCAGGTACCAGTCCACATCCCCCGAGGTGTCGGTCACGTCCTCCACGTCCCCGTCGCAGTCCTGGTCCACGTCGTCACAGGCCTCCGGCGCGCCGGGGTGGACCGCGGCGTCTCCCGGGTCGCAGTCGGTGGCGTCCGCGACGTAGCCCTCCGGCGCCGCGCACGCCGTCACGGTCGTGCCGGGATCGCCCGCGCCGTCGCCGTCCGCGTCGCCGTACCAGGCGACCGTCTCCGCGTCCTCGTCGCGCAGGCCGTCGCAGTCCTCGTCGATGCCGTCGCACCCGTCGACCTCCGCCGGGATCGCCGCGTCCCCCGGCGCGCAATCCTCCACGTCAGGGGTGCCGTCGTGGTCCGCGTCGGGAAGCGCGGAGTCCTCGGCAGGGGGCGGGGTGAGGCAGGCGACGAGGAGCCAGACGAACATGGCATACCGTAGCACCGACGAGGCGGGGCCCGGCGTTCGCGATGAAGGGGGCGACCGCTCAAACTCTGACTCAACAGGGGTTGGCCCGACCGGACCCAAATCGCTACCCGCCCCCCTCCCCCCTCATCCGCCTCAGCTCCGCCCGCGTCATCGGCCCCCGCATCCAGCAGATCGCGTGCCGTGGCTGCACGAGGCACGCGCCCTCGCCGGTGTGGACGTTCCGTAGCAGGAACCAACGCTTCGCCAGCCGCTTCAGGGTGGCGGAGAGGAGCGCCCTCGGGGGGCCGGACCCGGCGCCGCCGCCCGCCATGCCCTCCACGACGCGCGCGCGGTCGGCGTCGGTCTGGAGGCGGCCCACGAACCACATGCCGGCGTTGGACAGCGCGCGGTAGTCCAGGTCCATCGGGTTCTGCGTGGCGACCACCACGCCGACGCCGTAGGCGCGCGCCTGCTTCATCAGCGCCACGAGCGGGCGCTTGGTTGGCGGGTTGGCGGGATGGGGTGGGAGGAAGCCGTACACCTCGTCGAACACGAGCAGCGCCCGCAAGGCCGATGTGCCCGACAGGCTGCGCACCCAGGCCAGCACCTCCTCGAGCACGAGGCCGAGCACGAGCGCCCGATCCTCCTCGTCGAGGTGGGCGACGCTCAGGATCGCCGCCGGCGTCCGGCCCTCGGCGGGGGTAAGCCATGCCCCTGGGTCGAGCGAGGCGCCCTCCCGCCACGTCGCGAGCGACGGCGACGCGAGCAGCGCGTTGAGCGCGGCCGCCAGGGCCCGGCGCTCGTTGCGGGGCAGGAAGTCGTCGACCGCGAGGGCCCCCACCTCGTCGATCGGCGGTTCCTCCAGGTCCGCCAGCAGCCCCGCCAGATCCGCCGGACGCCCGGCCTGGAGGCGGCGCTCCGCGAGCACGGCCAGCAGCACGTGGTCGCGGCTCTGCGCGGGCTCCGGGTTCCGGCCGACGAGGCGCAACACGAGCGACAGCGAGGACGACAACGCCGCGCGGGCGCTCTCCAGGTCGGTGTCCCACAGGGGCGAGCGGCGCTCCAGCGCGCTCAAGAGATGCACCGATTCGCCGGCGCTGCTGCCCGGTGTCAGGACCCGCACGCGCACCGCCGCCCGCCACGCCTCCACCTGGGCGGGCGACACGCCCGAGCGGACCAGGCCGGCGTCGCGCTCGGCCGCGAGCGCGGCCGCGATGTCGCCGGCGGAGCGCCCCTCGTGCTCCTCGGCCTGGGCGTCGATCCACGGGACGAACGCGTCGGGCGACCCCATGGGGAACGAGAGGAGCAGGTTCGGCAGGTCCCCCTTCAGGTCGACCATCAGCGTGGGGATGCCGTTGCGAAGGGCCTCCTCGACCAGCACCATCACCAGCCCCGTCTTGCCGCTGCCGGTCATGCCGACGACGACCGCGTGCGTGGTCAGGTGGTGCGCGAACAGGTCGAGCGGGGTGGGAGCGCCCGCCCCGTCGAGCGGCAGGGCGCGCCCGAGCGCGAGGGCACGGGGCACGGGCTAGGTCTCGAAGGGGCTGTCGGACGCGGCCGCGCTCGGATCGGGGCCTGCCGAGAGCGGCGCCGCCTCCTCCGGCGCTTCGTCCGGCTCCCCGGCCCGCCGCCCGCGCGCCCCCCGGATGTACAACGACGGGACGAGGCTCACGGCGTCGCCCTCGTCGAAGCGCAGGTACGCCACCGCGCGGCGCAGCTGGCCCTGGGCGCGAGCGAGCAGCATCCCGAGCTTCTGACGTTCCAGGAGGATCGTGTGGTGGGGCAGGTCCGGGTCGCTGTCCGCCCCGAGCTCCAGCGTCATGGCGCGGGCGAGCTCGGCCGCCCGGTCGATCTCCGCCGCCGTCACGGGCGCCGCCGGGCCGACGGCGTCCGGGGCCTCGCGCAGGATGCGGACGAGCGCGGCGAGATCCTCGACCAGATCGCGGTACCCGCCCCCCTCGCGGAGCCGAGCCACCGGCTCCGCGGGGGTGCGCCCCTTGAGCACCAGGAGGTCCGCGTACGCGAGGAGCAGCGCGCGCAGGGAGTAGCCCTCGGTGGCGAGGGTCGGGAGCTGCCGCACCCGGTTGGCGCGCGCGACGAGCGTGACCTGCGTGAAGAGGAGCGCGTTCGCGAGGTCCTCGAGCTGGTCGAGGTGGCCGATGTCGAAGCCGGGCAGCGCGGCGATGTCGCTCCGATACGGGGCCAGGCGCCGGGCCGTGGCCAGCGCCTGCGCGGACGCGTACACGGCATCGAGTCCGTACGCGGGCAGGGAGGACACGTCCACAGCGGCGCGCGCGCTCGCGGTGCGGTCGAACGAGGCGCGGTCACGGTCCGGGGCGGGCTGATCGGTGGATGGATCGCTCACGATGCTTCTCCTGGGAATGCAACCGGACACTACGGGAGAAGCCTGGAGCGCGTCAAGCCGGAAACCCAGACATTAAGTGGTTCAGCGTCGAGACGACCGTGTCGTCAGGCGCGGGTGCGTGGGAACGCGCGCGCGGGGGGGGTCGACCCCGTGCCGGGGAGGGTCGGGACCCTGCACCTCGGGGGGTCGACCACGTGCCGGGGAGGGTCGGGACCCTGCACCTCGGGGGGTCGCCCCCGTGCCGGGGAGGGTCAGGACCCTGCACCTCGGGGGGTCGACCACGTGCCGGGGAGGGTCGGGACCCTGCACCTCGGGGGGTCGACCACGTGCCGGGGAGGGTCGGGACCCTGCAC
>JAZKFH010000089.1:0-3648 GCA_040386535.1 Myxococcota bacterium
GCCAGTTCCGCCGTCCCCGGCGGAACTGAGCAGCACATCGGCCAGTTATCCGAGGCGACGACGGCCCGAGACGAGGGTGCGCGCGTGAACACTGCCTCCGCCCAGCGCTCGTCCACAAGCCCGGCTACAATCTGCGGCGGAGGGGTCATGAACCTGCTTCGCGGCATTTTGGGAGCCCACGTCCTGTTCCTCATCGGGTGTATGAGCACCTGCGGCTACTCCCCAGAGGATGAGCAGCCCGAGGACGCGGACCGCGACGGTTGGGACGACTGGGACGACTGTGACGATTACGACAGTTCGGTCAACCCCGGCGCCAACGAGCACTGCGATGGCGTAGACGAGGACTGCGACGGGAGCATCGACGAGGACGCGGTTGACGCCGCAGAGAGCCACGTGGACGCGGACGGGGACGGCTACGGAGATCCTGATGGCACCACCGTCGAGTGTGATCCGCCGCGTAGCTACGTCATGAACGGGCGGGACTGCGATGATCGCGACGCGTCGAGCCACCCGGGCGCGACGGAGCGCTGCGATGGAGCGGACAACGACTGCGACGGTCGTGTGGACGCGGATGCCGCGGACCCGCCGATTTGGTACGCCGATGCCGACGGGGATGGCTACGGAGACTCCGCTGTGAGCTACGGGGCCTGCGAGGAGGCAGACGGGTACGTCGCGAATGACGACGACTGCGACGACACCTCGGCACTCATGCACCCCGGCTACTCGGAGGTGTGTGGCAATGGCCTCGACGACGACTGCGCTGCCTACACCGGCGACGCCTGCACCTACGAAACGGTCGAGCTCACGGCGTCGAGCGCCACGCTCGTTGGCCGTACGGCGGACGAGGAGGCCTGCGCCGCCGTGTCCGGCGCGGGCGATGTGGATGATGACGGCTACGACGATCTGCTCGTCGGCGCCAGCGGCACGGGAGCCGGGACGGAGGGCGCGTACTGGGCGCGCGGTCCCATTTCGGGCACCCTGGGGCTTGGCCTGGCGGACGCTCACCTGGAGGGATTGGCCCCCGGGGACGGAGCCGGAGCCTCGGTCGCCGCGGCGGGTGACGTCGACGACGATGGTCTCGCCGACGTGCTCTTTGGTGCGCCTCTCGAGGCCGACGGTGCGACCGCCCCCGGCGCGGCCTGGCTTCGATACGGCCCGCAGATGACGGGGTGTGAGCCCTTCTGTGACGGCGCCATTTTTGTTGGGACGGCGGACGCAGAGCGCGCGGGCGCCTCGGTGGCTGGGCCGGGAGATGTCGACGGGGATGGCTACGACGACGTCGTTGTGGGTGCTCCCGGCCGCGCGGGTGGCGGCGGCGCGTACCTCGTCACGGGCACGCCCTCTGGAAGCGTCTCGCTCGCAGATGCTGACGCGATTCTGGTTGGAGAGGGAAGCGGGCGTGCCGGCGACCGGGTGTACCGTGCGGGCGACATCGACTCCGACGGATACGCCGACTTCGCCGTGCTCGACCCGACGGGCGGCCTCGCGTGGATCGTCACCGGGCGTCCCTCGGGGACGGTGCAGCTCTCGGACGCGAGCGTGCGCGTGCTCGCGCCAACGATCGAGGGGGGGCAGCTCGGCTCGCTCGCGTTGGCCGACCTGGACGGGGACGGAACCGTCGACTTGATCGCCGGAAGCAAAATCGAGTCTGATCGCTCAACCGACGCCGTGGCGTGGGGCGCCCTCGGGCCCCTCAGCGGCGCCGTGGACCTCGCCAGCGCGGAGCTCGTCGTCACGTCTGGGGGCCTCTACGCCAACGCCGGGGTCGAAGTGGCGGCGGGAGGCGACCTCGATTTGGACGGTGTCTCCGACGTGCTCTTCGGTGCGTCGGCGTCAGAGGCACTGCTCGCGCCCGACCACACGACGTATGTCGATGTGCCCGGGTCCGTATTCGTGCGGTACGGACCCTGGACGGGCGGCTTGTTCGACCTCGGAGGCGCGGCGCTCCGCATTGGCGGGGCCGGGCTGGACGAGGTCTCGGTAGGTTTTGTGGGAGACCTCGATCGGGACGGCCACGACGAGCTCGCTATTGGCGCGCCGCGCGACGACACCGAGGGGACCAACGCGGGCGCCTGTTACGTCTACTCGGGCGCCGGCTTGTGAGGAAACGCCCATGAGGTGGCACGAGCAGGCGACGACGCCGGGTTCTGGCTGCACGCGAAGGCGGAACCGTGGCCCTGCGGAAGTCGCCTCTCGGGATGCCGCTGAGCAATATCTTGTTGCGACGCCCATAAGGAGTACCTCTTCGAACCATGCAACGAGGCGCGCCGAGGGCTGTCGTCGTCTCGGATAACGGGATGACGACTGCGGACGTGCGAAGGCGGCGTCTTCGCCGCCGGTGCCCGGCGTCCGCGCCGGGCATCGCATGTCCCGGGGCGCACACGTCGAGGCCTCGCAACTGCGCCGGTGTTTGGTGCGCCCCGGGCTCGCCGCACGTCGGCCAGTTCACAGATGGGGCGGCCTACGCCGATGGAGTCGCCGCGCGCCTCGAAGTTGCAAGGTGGCCGGCGCGAAGGGATCTTGTTGTCGCCGCCGACGTTGGAGTCGAGCGATCCCACCACCGTTGCGCGGCGGCGGTGGGGGAAGGGGTGCTCTTCGCGCCGGTCGCCCTCGCGGTGGTTGTCGCGCGGCGACGTCGGTCGCTGGCGGACGGAAGCGCCGCAGGTCGCTGGCGCACCGAAGCGTCGCAGGGTGCCGGCGCGCTCGATCGTCGAGGCTCGCCGCACCTCGACCCGAATCGACCCGGGCTGGTCTTCGGCGAGCGGCCCGGATTGCGCGCCGGCACCGAGGTGGGCGGGCCCCCGTCGAAGCGGATGGGTCTACGATCCGGGTGGCGCCGGGCAGATCTCAACGGCGGCGTCGATGCGCGAGGCGCCGCCTGGTCCGATGAGGACCGCCGGGCTCGCGAACTCGCGCCCGCCCGGTGTCGCCCGCCAGCGACCTCGCCCGAGTGCGGGCCCCGATCGGGCGACGGAACCCGCTCCACGAAGGGCGCGGCGCCGATGGTGCTTGGAGAGATCCGGGGCCTCCGGCAGCGCTGCTCGAGCGACGTCGCGGATCATCAGGAACGCGGGGCACGTGTCGCGCCGCAACGCCGAGGTGCGTGCTGCGAAGCGGACCCAACTGTGTCGCGGCGCCGCCCCGAGTCACCCAAGCGTCCGTGCCCCGCGTATCGAAGTGGCAACCCGCCCCGCTTCACTGCAGCTGGACCACCGAGATGTGCATGCGCCCATTGCGACGAACCGGGTCCCGAAGCGCAGAGAGCCTCCCGCACGGTGTTGGCCGCCAGCGACCTCGCCGAGTGCGGGCCCCGATTGGGCGACCGAGTCCGCTCCACGAAGGGCGCGGCGCCGATGGTGCTGGGAGAGATCCGGGGCCCCCGGCAGAGCCTCTCGAGCGACGTCGCGCAACATCGGGAGCGCGGGGCACGCGTCGCGCCGCATGGCCGAGGCTCGTTCCGCGCAGCGGACCCAACTGTGTCGCGGCGCCGCACGGAGTGAGGCAAGTGTCCGTGCCCCGCGTTGCGAAGTGGCAACCTGCCCCGCTTCACCGCCACTGGACAACCGAGATGTGCTCGCGC
Organism: Myxococcota bacterium; assembly: GCA_040386535.1. GTDB lineage: Bacteria > Myxococcota_A > UBA796 > UBA796 > SXON01 > CAJBVW01. The sequence goes on from JAZKFH010000089.1 coordinate 3,581, forward strand.
CCAATGTGATAGACGTGCGTAAAAGCGCGGAGAAACGCCCGCACGGTGCCGCGCCCTGTCTGTGAACG